>NZ_JAGUCN010000021.1 GCF_018271975.1 Carboxylicivirga mesophila | reverse complement strand
CATACTTCAAACTCGCTTGCCTGTGAAAAACGCTGGTAACCAGGCGTTGACAAACGGAGCATTATCTCTCCGAAAGTGATTACTTTTTTGGTCATATTTGATACTATTATTTCAGTTCTTGTTAAGCTTTTACAAAGCGGACTAACTCATCCCTGTCCTGATAATTTAATTGCATCAGGTACACGCCTGCAGAAAGATTCCCAACGTAAATAGGCTTACCTGGCTGGCCTTGCAACAGATGTTTACCATCGAGTGTCAGTATTGTTACCCGCTGCAAGCCGGCCGGACCGCTATAGTTGAGAAAACTATGCACCGGATTAGGGAATATTTTCACCTGATTGTCCCGGGGACCATCTGCATTAGTAGATGCAGGATTCCGAATTAGTTCTACCTCGACAGATAAGCCATGAATAGAAGTAAACTCAAGGATGGTGTAGTCTTGTCCCTGTTCAACTAATCGGCATTTATCACTGGAGGCTTGCAATTTAAAATGCCCATTTAGTTTCACCTGCACCAGCCTTTCCTCAGCTATTGCAGTACCTATAAGTGTTGTGGGCGCTTCCATATGAATAGAAGGATCAGAAAAAGCCAGCTTAATCACTTCTTCACTTTGATCATTAACCACCATGATGCAAGGATATGAGCTGTTGACAATGTGTGCTGACTCAATATCTGTATTGGCCTCGAACATGACATACCCTGTTGATGCTGACGCTCTGTCATAAACTATATGTGCCACCTCGTCTTTACGAAGTACCTGATAAGGTTGGCTCTCCGAATCCATATCCAGTTTAAAACTATCGAGCTCGTCACTGCTGCTTTGCACAAGAATGGCATATTCATAGCTTGCATCAGAAGGTGCGGCTCCATGGTCTAACCAGGCTGTGGCATAATCCCCGTAGTTAACAGCTTTGTTTTTGTTATCACGCGATTCCTGGTTACTCTTCATCACATGTATGTTGCCTTGCGGAATGAAATACCCATTACCTTTAGCATCCATCAGAGTGATGGCTTCGGTAGCATTCTGTTGCTGGCTATAAGGAAACTGCCCTATTACTGACCCATCCACGATAATATTGTCAGATGGTACTGATAGTGCATTTTGAAACAGTGTTGTTTCGGTATGGTACTGATCATTACTGTTGGAAATATTACTTCCGAGGCAGATAATGCGGTTATCAAAAGCAAAAACAGACTTACGTGCTACAAAATCATCAGTATAATTGGTGTAATCATTTTCATCGAGTATCATACCAAAAACACCATTACCATCAAGCGAGCAGGCTCCGGCAAAGCTTGAGTTTTTTGAACGTTCGTTGATGTTACCTCCTGCATAATTAAGGGCTTCGTAGGGCAAATGAATGGTGGTAGCCCCTGGAAAACGATTCCAATCCCATCCTGCCAGCTCAAAGCCACTTTGTGACGCAGTCACTGGTTGGCCTGAACCAAGTATCTGAACCGTACCATAGCTTTGATAACGCCCATAACGGTTGTTGCTGGTATATATCTCTGTTCCGGTTACGATATTATTGAATCCTTTGATAGCCACCAACCAGTTATCACGGCGGTGAATATTCAATGCCCCATAATTAACACTTATATTACCTGTTGGGGCAGCTGCCGGTGTAATACCCTGCGCTGCAAACTCATCATACAGTTCTTTCTTGTATTTAGTCAATCGCATGTATTCCGCAGCACATTCCACATCAATGGGTTCAGTAGCTTTAGCCAGGTAGGCAAAGGCATTAATGGCACCTGTGCCCAATTCCTGATTCATTGGATTACGACCACAAACACTATTAACAAAAGAGCGATAGTTGGCATACCCGGCATGCACCATCAATGCCTTTTTGAAACGCTCTCTAGACTCTGCCGATAAATTATAGATGGTATTGCCCACATAATTTAACACCTCTCCTAATCCTGCATAACCACCATTCATATAGCCAGCATACAACATACCGTGATGAAAACCAGAGCCATCGGGTTTAAACCCGCCAATGGTGCCAACACTGTATTGCATCACGCCATCCATCCAGTTGGTAAACGCCTGCATGTCGCGAGCCAGTTCAGGCGAATCATCTCGCAGCATTATGGCCGTTAATCGGCCGGGTATGATGGTATTCCAGGCATCTACTAGCCCCTGGAAGTTATCAACTTGTGGTAACTGACGTACTTCAGGCACACCTGTCCAGTACTGGATCATTTCGAAGGCTTCCTGAAACTTCCCTTGGGCAACGAGTGCATCCTTCATCAACCAAATGGCTTTGGGAAACCCGCGGAAATAATAGCCGTAGTGATGGTTGGTACCCATACCACTTCCTACTGTTAGTCCCTGGTCGTATAACCAATCCAGTATATCACAAAACATGACATCAAAGCCCTGTTCCTTATTATGATACCAGGCTTTTGCCATATCATACATGAGGTTATCCAGATCGTTAAAACGCTTATCGCCGTTGGCAGACACGTATTCGTCAGCCGACACAAAGGCAACACCTGTAATATTGCTTCCATTGCGTTGAATATTGAGTGCAGCATACTGATTTCGGATGGCTGTCACACGACTGGCTGATGGGGCACTTCCTGCGATGTTAGCAGTAATTCGTTCGCGGATATTGGCAAAAGTTACTATTTCTTCATTGGTAAGGTTGGTCGGTAATTCTAACTCATAGGAGTAAGTGCTGTGCCAATGCCACAAGGCAGCCCAATGGTTGGCATTCATATCCGGATTGATATAAGACAGTTGCGCATCAGGTGTTACCCTATCATTGATACGGGTAGCAGGAAAGCGCATACGATCAAAATAGAGAACGCCACCTGTGGAGGTTGAAGGCGCTTTGATACGCATAGAAGTCAGGTTCTTACTGGATTTAGAGCCCATCATATCCTCATCGAACCTGATCCAACAGGCTCGCCAGCCTGTAAAATTGAGGTGGTAGGTAAAATAGTATTGCACGGCGGCATTACTGGTCAGAAACTCAAACTTCAGATCGCCATCCTTTGCTGTTTCATTGTAGATCCAAAGGATCATTCCTCCTTTATAGGTTTGGCAAGCTTGTGCCATACCTGATGGGTTATCAATGGCGATCTGACTACCCGGTGTCCACTCCCATTTAATCGATTGAGTGCCCATTTTATAGCGAGCCGATGATATGGACAAGTTGGTTTTTGGATTCCAGTTGTCAGGTACATTGCCTTCAAGCCCAAGGTAATTCTGAGCACCCAAAGAGGCAGTGATACAGAATGACAAAATAAACAGGAGTGCTTTCATAGATACTGTTTGAACTATTATTCTTTTTAAGGTAATTGGGCTGATTTGGGAGAAAAGCCCTGCTAGTGCAGGGCTCTGTTAATTTATCGTTTGATTAATTTAGTTGTGACATTTGAACCATCCTTAAGGCTTAGTTTGAGAATATAAATGCCTGAAGAAAGTTCTGAGATATCCATATTATTTGAACTATTAGCTTTGCTCTTAACCTTGCTACCATTAATATTATATAACTCAACCCAAGCCACCTCATTTGACAGATTCAAAGAGTTTGAAACAGGGTTAGGGAAGAAATATTGAACAGATAATTTACTTTCATCGTCAATACTATTTGGTATTTGCTCTCCACCTATCTTTGCATCACCAATTCGCCATGTTGCAGCCCGATTTGTATTATCTGCTACACCTGTATCTGTGCTTTTGTAAACAAATGCAATAGTCATATTCGGATTCAACTGGTCAACTGGAATTTCTCCAATACTCCATATCCACTCACTATCATATTTTAAAGCTTTATCTAAACTAAAGCTACTGGTGATATCAGTCCATGTTGCCGATGAAATAGCACCAGCCTGATCATTTTCATTTTTAATATAGTTGGTTGACATTTTGATGCTTAAATCAGAATCGCCACCCAATTTGTACTGACTAATGTTCCAGAAGAACAAATAAAGTTTGCTGTAACCACTATAATCAGCAGCATTTAGCACAGCCCATGATTCAGTTGGTGACACATACTTAGTACCGCCATCATCGTACACTGCCGACATCTGCAAAGACTTATAGGTATCACTCACCAATCCAGGACGAAGAGCATTTACCTGCTTCCATCCCTGACCATTAGTACTAACAATATTTATCATCTCAAAGGAAGTCGCATCATCAAACTGCCAACTGGTTTTTGTTTCAAATTGAATGGGGGAAGCAGTAAAACGTACTTCGGCAATATTCCATGTGGCTGATTGTTCTGTATCTGAAATCTCAGCTGTTTTAGAACAAGTGTATTTAAATGCAATGGTCACTGCACCCTCGCCGGCATAATCATTCAAGCTTAAAGTAGACTTAACCCAATCTGCTCCTCCTGTTGCAATTTGATCAAGTAACCCAGTTACATCGGTCCATGTTGCAGTAGTTACATCACCTGCATAATCGGTAGAAAGTATTACCTCCATCTTCGACACATCTCCTCTACCAAATTGGTTCAGACTAAAAAATGTCATCTGAAGATCATAAACAGAAGTGAAACCACTTAAATCTATAGCATCAACTACAGCATAGGTTTCGGTAGCATAAAACTTTGTTTCTGGCGGATTTGGAGCTACAGTAGCAGGAGTAGCTACTACTTTTAAAGATTTTTGATCGCCTTCGCGCGTATACCCAAGCAGGCTTGCATCTGGTAAGGTAGATACTCTATACCAGATATTGTTTTTTTCTGTTCCTTCAAACAAAACTGTTTGTTTGGTAAAACCTCTGTTATTATCATAACGAAAATCAGGATAAAAAATAACTTGCTCCTGTGCTCTTCCATTAATATTAATCAGGAACAATGCCGTGAATAGTAATAGTAAACTTTTTTTCATAATCATCAGATTTAAGTGAATTGATTGGGAACGAAAGTAGGTCAGACGGCCTGTCCGGATGTGCTGAAACGTTCGCAATAGGTGTGCTAATCGTACACGCCTTATTGGTAACATGCTCATAATTTGTCACAAATGATGTATACAATTGTACACTTGCCTTATTCTACCTGTACCATCCACTTTTTGCCTGATGTAAGCATTCAACCACCATAACAACAAAAAAGCTGCCCTAGAAAGAGCAGCTTTCAAACCATCATTAGAGTTACAAATCAAACATACATGTCAGTTGATAAACCCGCAATATGCATTAGAAAATCTACTACGCATTTAAAATGCTTCAAAACAAAACACTCCGTTGCTTTACCTCAACTCACCAGAACGATGCTATGCCTCATTTCAGTAAAGCCTTGTTTTATTGCATTTTTAACGCTCATAACGAAGTTCTAATACGATAATCCAGGTTAAAATTCACTTGACTCAGGTAGATCATATTTTACGTGATCTTCCTTAATCTTTTCGTTCCACTCAAAAAAGCGTTGCTTCATCTGCTCAACCAATTCAGGATGGTCAGCTGCCAGATTATATTCCTCCGAATAGTCATTGGTCAGATCAAACAAGCCATATGAATCGGCACGACCATAGTATCTCAATTTCCAGTTTTGGTAACGCACAGCCCAGCCAGTTTCATCGCCATAATAGGTTTTATCGTGTCGGGCCAAAGCGCTATTAGGATCATCATAGGTGCGCGGCTTTCCTTTTAAATGAAAACCTGTCCAGAACAACCATTCATGTGGGTTGCTGTCATCCTTACCTAAAAGGTACGGCATAAGGTTTACACCGTCCATCGCCGTATTTGCCGGCAAGGGCATATCGAGAGCAGCGTGCAGTGTTGGAAAAATATCCATGCCGCTTACCGTTTGATTGAACACCTTACCTTGTGGCAAATGCCCCGGCCAACTCAACACAAATGGCACCCTGATACCGCCTTCTTCCAGAATGTATTTATTCCCTTTGAGCGGTGTATTATCAGCATAAGTGCGCGGTGAACCCCCATTATCGGATATAAACACCACAATGGTATTTTCATCCAATCCTTCGTCTTTCAGCTTAGCGGTGATGGTCCCGATGGCATCATCCAGCTTATTTAGATGATAGAGGTAACGTTGGCGTCCCTGTGGCGTATGCGGCTTAACAGTGTTGACATACCACTCCAGGTATTCGTCCCAATCGCCGGTTGCCGGATCCCAATCAGGCACCTTGTCGATGCCCATCAGCTTCAGATCCTCATCAGGTATCTGATGCGTGAACAGGTGAACCGCATTAAAGGAAACCATCAGGAAAAACGGATGATGCTTATGCTCTTCTATGTATTGAAGCGATTTATCGAGAATAATATCGGTTGAATAGCCCTCCATATCAACCTGTTTGTCATTCTCCCAGAAAGGACCAATGCCCAGGTGATTAGCCATCTTCTCAGTAAAGCCCTCACGATCGCCCGCCTTGTGACGCAGATAGTCCATAGTCCCACCTTCCTTACCAAAATAGTAGTCGAAGCCATGTGAGGTGGGGAACTCTGGTACACCGGGCCCCTTCACCGGACCGTAATGCGACTTACCCACCATACCTGTTTGGTAGCCTTGTTCCTTCAATTGTTCAGCCAAGGTAATTTCACTTTCGGGCAGTTGAGCACCAAAATTATATACGCCCCAACGCTGCTGCTGCCGACCAGTTAGCATGGCCATACGCGATGGACTGCAAACCGACATGGATACGTAAGCATTGGTAAAACGTATACCTTTCTGAGCCAATTCATCGAGGTGAGGTGTATGTGCATCGCTTGCCCCACCATAGGCACTAAAATCACCGTAGCCCTGGTCGTCGGTGATGATGAACAGTACATTGGGTTGTTGTTTGTTATGCGAGTTTGATGTGCCATGACTACATGCGCCTAACAGCGATAATGTAGCCCCAATCATCATCAAAACAGTATTCCGTAAAAGATTCATATTCGTTGGTATTTAGTATTTGTTCAAAAATAAAGCTTGCACAAATGCTTATGTGACCAAATCATTCAGGATGCTTCCAAAATAGTTTGTTTCCCAATAAACAGGACAAAAAAAGAGTGCCGCAAGGGCACTCTCTTCAACAATTAAATCGTCTATAAATTACCAATTGGGATGCTGGTCAAGTAACTTGTTGATGGTTATTTCCTGCAAAGGGTATGGTAATACCAGGTGCTTAGATTCATCGAAGTTGTCCCCGGCTCTTAACAAATGTGTATAGCCTGTATTTGATGGGTTATAGTCGTCTGATGCTTCCGTTTGCATATTTAGCTCTTCTAAGGTCTGACCTAAGATACCCCAACGAATCAGATCCTGACGACGCACACCTTCGAAGCACAGTTCGCGCAAGCGCTCATCCTGTATTTCTTTGCGGAAAGAAACCTCATCCGATACGCGGCTCTGATCAATATCGCCTAAACCGGCACGGTGTCGTACAGCATTAAGGTAAGCATAGGCATTAGCCGGCCCATTCAGTTCGTTTTCAGCTTCAGCGCGCATTAACAATACATCAGCATATCTTAATAATGGGAAATTAATACCAGTAAAATTCTTATCGGGTGAAGCAATTGGTTCAAGTATCTCATACGACTCGTTTTCACCCGGTGTATCCACATCGTCCCAGTTGGTAGGCTCCCAACGGCGAAACTTACCAGGCCACCACTTCAATTCATTGGTGATGCGCTTGATCTCATGCTTTTTCTTATCGTAGGTGTATGAAGCACAGTTCCAGTCGTATCGGGTATCGCCTGTAGCATAAATGTTTTTCACCTTAATACTCAACTGCATAAACGCATAGGAGTATGGATAGCCCTCGCCACCATATGTAAACTGAACACCATTAACATTACCATGACGGCCATGCTCGTTCAAGCCCTGATCTCTGAGGTTTTTAAAATTCACTTCAAACAAGGTTTCTTTTACATCGTGGATATTACCAATATAATTACGGAACACCTCATCGTAGTTATCCATCAGACCATGGAACCCATCTTCAATCACTGAGTCGCACTGTGCCACTGCCTGCTCATACATAGCGGTATTCTGCAGCGGATAACCAGCCATAGTGAGGTACACCCTTGCCAATAACCCATGGGCTGCCATTTTAGTAGCACGGCCGGTTTGTTTGTTCATTTCAGGGTCCTGCACGCGTGGCAGGTTCTCACTGGCAAAGGTCAAGTCTTCAACAATTACTTCGTACACTTGCTCAATGGATGAGGCTGCCACATTATTGGCATCAATATCTTTAGATGGCTCCAAACGCAAAGGCACAGGACCCCACCAACGTACCAAGTCAAAATAATATAACGCTCTTAAGAAACGTGCTTCTCCTAACACACGGTTGAGTGTTGCTTCATCCAAATCTGGCGTATTGGGCACAGTTACTATGAACTTGTTAGCCGCATCAATACCGCGGTACAGTGCATACCACGTTTGCTCAATATCGCGTGTGGCTGATGTATGACGATAGAGTGATACGGGCCAGCCTTCGTTGTAATGACGGCTATACAAAGCCTCATCAGTACCAGCCTGATAGTTGGATGGCAAATACGAACCATAGGTCTCGTCCTTGCCCAGGTAATTGTAGATACCCACAAGGCCCAATTGCACTTCTTTGGCATCTTTATAGAAATTATCGCTATCCCAGCTGGTTTGCGGTTCCACATCCAGGAATTGACTGCAGGCTGCTCCACCGAACATGATGGCAGCAACCACCGCTATTTTTGATATCTTTTTAACTAATTGCATCATTTTCACTTTTCCTGATTAAAACTTAATTTCTAATCCACCCATTACGGTTGCACTCATCGGATAGGCTGAATAATCCAGACCTGGTGTTAGAGCGCCGAATTTCCCTACTGATACCTCAGGGTCGAATCCGCTGTAGTTGGTCCATGTGTAAAGGTTTTGTCCCGCCACATAAATTCTACAAGCGCTTAAGCCTAATAAGTTGAGTGCTTTTTTACCTAGTGAGTAACCTAATGAAACGGTTTTCAATCGCAGGTACGAACCATCCTCCACAATGCGGTCTGACACATGATTACCAGTTGGCGGTGCACCATATACGCCATCGAACCAGATACCATGCATCTCATTTGATGGATTCTCAGGAGTCCAGCGATCAGCTACCGATGACAGGTAGTTGTAACCGGTTGTGTTACCCGGGTTTTCAAATTCTACACGGTTGGCATTTAAGATTTCATTGCCATAGCTCCACTGAAAGAACACCTGTAAATCGAAGTTCTTCACCTGGAAATCGTTAGTAAAACCACCAAAGTGTTTTGGATGAGGATTACCAATAACTGCTCTATCCTTATCGTTGATGGTACCATCGCCATTTAAATCCTTATACTTAATACTTCCCGGCGCTACATTACCACCATTATCAGGCAGACCCGGTTTTAGCACATATCTGCTTTGCGAGTTATCGTACACAAAATCATCCATTTGGTAAACGCCATCGAACTTCAGGCCATAGAACATACCTACCGGCTCATTAACCTTTGTGATGTACTGGTACTCGTTATATTTAAAATACCAATCAGGATTAGTGAGCATAAAGTCCTGTCCATCATTCAGGCCAATGGTTCTGTTTTTGTTAAAAGAGATATTGAACGATGTTGACCATTTAAAGTCTCGCTTATCAATATTAACCGTGCTAATTGAAAACTCAAGACCCTCGTTTTGTACCTCTCCAACATTTTGGAACACCTGGTTATAACCCGAACTTGGTGCCATTTCGGCATATAATAGCAAGTCGGTTGTATTTTTACGGTAATAGTCAACCACACCCGAGATACGGTTATTCAGGAATCCATAATCAATACCTACGTTCATTTGTTTAGTAGTTTCCCACTTTAGATCTGATGAAGCCAGGTTGGAATGATAGGCACCTGCATAATAGATATTATCTAACACGTAACCGCTGGATGTGCTGGTCTCCATTTGTGAAAATGCAGCAAAATCGTTGATGCGGTTATTACCTGTAATACCATATCCGGCACGTAATTTAAGGTTACTAAATACGTTCAGGTTGCGCACAAAATTCTCTTCAATCAATCGCCATGCTGCTGCAAATGACGGAAAGTAGCCCCATTTATTATCGCCTCTGAACTTGGACGAACCATCGGCACGGAAGTTAGCTGTTAGCAGGTAACGATCCTTCAAGCCATAGTTAAAGCTTCCGAAGAAAGAAGACATGGTGTTCATGGTGGTGCCTGATTCAGGTATGGTTGGCTGCGTACCAAGGTGTAACTTGTCTGTTCCGAAAATATCCACCGGCATATTGGTGTTCTTAGCTCTGAAATAGTCCGATTGTCTCTGCTGAGCTTCAAAACCTCCCAGGGCAGTAACACTATGAATATATTTGAACTTTTTCTTCCAGGTCAAGGTATTAGACGTCGATAATGTCTGGTAGCGTCGATCGGTTAAGGTACCGTTGATACCGTCAATACCACGTGTTCCCGAGAAGGTATCCTCTTTGTAAAACAGTGATTCCTTACGGTTATCAACCTGGTAGGTGCCTGTTACACGCAGACGTAAGCCTTTAATAATATCATAGTTCAGATAAAGATTACCTCTAACCACATCCTGACGCGTATAACGATCAGTGTTTTCCAATGATTTCACCGGGTTAAAACGTAATTCATTCGGGTCGGCATCGTAATCAATACCGCCATCACGTCCGTCGTCAACAATCGGACTAACCGGACGGAAAGTTACCGCCTCTTTAATCACGCTGTGGCGATTATTTCCAGATACATTCTGACCAATACGCTTAATGTATGAGTAGTTAAGGTATCCTCCCATTTGCGCTTTAGAGTTAATACGGTGCGAAAACTTCAGGTTGTTATTCATCTTCTGAAAGCCTGTGTTAAGCAGTGTACCTTCCTGATCGGTATAATCAGTTGATAGGTAAATGGTGGATGTTTTATTACCTCCGTTTAACGAGAAGTTATAATTCTGCACCATGGCCTGACGGAAGATCTCATCCTGCCAGCTGGTAGCTGATTCACCACGCTCGGCCAGTGCTTCCTTGGTATAAAGTTCAGGATCCTGCCAGTGCGTATTAAAGCTCTCAACATAGGTATCCCCTTTATTGTAGGCAACTTCCTTTTCGTATTTCACATACTCATAGGGCGATAATACTTCTAAACGCGATGGCACCCACTGCACACCCAAGGAAGTATTCATACTGATTTGGGTTTTACCGTCAGAACGACCTTCTTTGGTAGTAATGATAATAACACCATTGGCGCCACGTGAACCATAGATGGCCGTAGCAGACGCATCTTTCAATACATCAAAATCCTTAATATCGTGTGAGCTGATGCTTCCCGGGTCAAAGTCTTCCAAAGGTATACCATCCACCACATACAAGGGCGAGTTATCACCTGTGATAGAGTTACCACCACGGATAACAATGTTTAAGCCCTCGCCGGGTGTACCGTCGGCTGCTGATACCTGCACCCCGGCCACACGACCGGCCAAGGCCTGGTCGTAGTTGGTAACAGGACTCTTCACAATATCAGATGGCTTAACCTGTGCAACGGCGCCGGTCAGGTCCTTCTTCTTCACCACATTATAACCAACAGCTACCACTTCATCCAGCAGCTCCACTTCAGGAAACAGGATAACATCTATTTCCTTGCGCTTATTAATCACCTCTTCGTGGTCTTTATACCCGATAAATGAATACACCAGCGTTCCGGTCTGATCATCCAGAGTAAGAGTATAGCTACCATTCATATCAGAAATGGTTCCCTTTAAACTCCCTTTCAGCAAAATATTAACGCCAGGAATGGCTTCTCCCTGCTCATCAACCACTTTACCGGTGATGGTATGCTGGGCCAAAAGAGCCCCCATTCCCACCAGGAGAAAATATACGATTGAAATTAATTTTTTCATGATTTGTGTCTTATTGAACCAGGATACTCACGGATGAGCATCCTGATTTATATTATTTTTCTAATCCGCGAACAGTGAAATAAGGAATAAAGGTTGCGCGGCTTAAATTATCAGTTGTTTTAGCAGGATTTAGAGCCAGTGAATGCAAAGAGTGAATAGCGATGGTAACGGTCTTACCACTATACGTGCTTAGGTCAATTATATCTTGATCCACATATTCAGCAGTTACATCACGTCCACTAGCCAGGATGTTATCTTTGCTATCAAAAAGGTCATTGAGTCTGGCCACTTCTACCCAGGTGGCACTCGTCACATCACCTGCATAATCTTCCGATACTTTAACGGTAATAACATTGACATCGTCCTGTCCACCACCGTATAGCATATAGTATTCAAGGAATAGTTCCACCGACTCAAAGGCCAATAGATTAATGTTTTCAGCCAACAGCCAGTCGTTATTTTCCGATTTCTGTCCAAACATTTGGGCGCCGCTACGCTTCACACCTTCCCTGGTCCAGAAAGTATTGTATTTACCATACCATGCCTTTTTAAGACCACCATCAGTGCCCGTTCCATTGCCATCCAAATCGACTGATACCATGTTACCTGTTGCCCCATCTTTTACCGCGCCGCCAACGTTAAATCCACCATCGAAAATAACGCTCTTAATCAATGTAGTAACATGCACTGTGTAAGTAACATTAGCTGAACCATAAGCATTTGTTGCCTCAACCACCAGCGGATAATCGCCAACAGGGAGAGTATTACCCTTAGCCAGAGAAATCTGACCGGTGGAAGGGTCAATGGTAAACTCACCTGACTCATTACCTGATGTAATGGCGAATGCAATTGGATAGGCACCTTCTGCTGATGGTATCGCACTGCTAAAAGCCAATGAAGCCATCACGGTTCCTTCGTTACCGTCGGCATACATAAAGTTGTTAGGCGGAACAGGATCCTGAGGCACTATCTCGAATCCAAGCGCCTTTACAAATAATGTTTCGCCCAAATCATTACCGGCAATCACATCCACATATTGGGTAGTACCAGCTGTAAAAGTATGCATCGCCTTTAAGGTTACTGCACCAGTATTTTCATCAATAGCGAAAAACTCAGAAGTACCATCAGCCAACCTGTATTTAACACTTCCCGGATTAGAAGCGGTAACCACCGGCTCCTGCGATGTGCGTGACGCCAGTTCCTGCACGTTGGTTTGCACCTCGGGATCATACACCAATCGGTATGGTTTTGATACCACGTTAACTGTTAACGCATTATTGAACATGATTACCGAATCTGCCAGGTTATTACCCGCCACATGCAATTTGAATAAACCAACTTCAGGCTCTTGTTTGGCCGACATGCTAATAATACCTGTAGAAGCATCAATGGCAAAGAACTCTGAACCTTCGAATTCACCAAAGGCAAATGACACATCTTCTGCATTACCAGCGAAACCCGGTTCTTTAGTCGCATTATCTTTTCCTCGCTCAAACTGTACGGTGCTTGGCTGGTAAGCCAGTCCTTCAATTAAAGCCGGAAGTACTTTTACACTATAGCCATTTGTGAAAGTAGTCATACCACCCATGGTTTCTACTTTAACATCCAAAAGGTAAGTAGCCGGAGTAAGTATATTGCCGTTGTTGACAAACACTAAACCTGTTGTGTCAACAATATTAAACTGTTGTAACAATTCTTCAGAAAGAGCTGCGCCATCGATTTTACCTGAGCCGATCGTAAAAGTAGGCTCGGCGCCAAAGGTATTAACTGAAGGGCGTCCACTTTCAATGGCTTTCCCTTCTCTGGCTTCACCAGTTTCGGCATAACTTAAGTCAGCCGGTGGTGCCACCTTTTTGTTATCTGATAAAAACGTCTCATCTGCACATGCCCCTGCAAAAGCAAGAATTAACAGAATGAGATGTAGCCGGAATTTTTTCATATACTCGAATTTTTAGAAAATTTTACACTTCTTAACGTTGCAAATGTATCTGCAATACAGCCATTATATGTGTAAAATCTTCCGCAATAGGGTTTAAATCGTTCGTATTTTAACTCTACTAATCAATTATGGACTTAGCCGGATTCACTTATTAATCAATCACTTGAAAAGAATACTGTTGTGTCAGTCCGTCCTTACAGGCGAATCTAACGATGGTATTTCCTTCTTCAGTAATGATTATTGATTCAACTTTATTATTGCATGCCCATTTTCCTTTCAGTTCCACTTCCAGGTAGGTCGTTTTGCTTTCAGCCGGACGCCATGGTCGCGAATAAATGCTTCGCTCAACGCGCTTGCCATCTTTATAAATTTCATCGGCCGGTCCTTCGTACAAGGCTAAATCAGGATTGGTAATATTTAATTCCAGTTCCTTGTCCGACTCTTTGGTTAAAGCAATGCATGGCAGGCTGGTATTGGTAATAATTCCGTTCTGATTATCTTTCGCGGCATCGAAAAAAACATAACTGGTTTCATTGGTGGCCGTGTTATAGACCATGTGACACTCCTCAGTGTGTTGCAGCACTTCATAAGCAGGTTTGCCAGCTACTGTTTGCATGCGTTGCACATTGGCATCAGGAATGACACAGTAGTGGTAACCGGCTGCCTTTGGCGCTTTCCCATGTTGTAACACCGCTGTAGCAAACACCCCTTTGGTTGGTTTCTCACTACTTTCATCCCTTGAATGCTGCTCTCCCTGTCGGAAATAGACTGCACCAGATGGGAGGTAGTAACCATTTCCCTTATTATCAATCATCCACATATTATCTGCCTTATAGCTTGACTCGTGTTCCCCGGTTCCGGCCTGTTGCCCGTTAATCAGCACCTCATCATCCTTTTTACCTATATGGTTTTGAAACAAAATGGTTTCAGTTGGATGTTCCGAATTGATATTTTCAATACCAGAGCCCAGGCACACAATCTGATCATCGAAGAAAAACCACGACTTACGCGCTCGCAGGCTACCCTGGTATTTATCGTGTTCATGCAAGATAAAAGCAAAAACTCCATTCTGATTATTGGCGTGCACACCACCGGCAAAAGCCTCATCGGAAAACAGCATCTCTTCATAGCCTGAAAACTGATCCACATTCAAGATATTTGCTCTGAGTTCGTCCAGGGGCAGATTAATAACTGTGGTACCCGGAAAGCGGTTCCAATCCCAGCCTTCCTGCACAAAACCACTGCCTCTGTTATCAATTGGCTGACCACCTCCCATAATTTGCAGTTGTCCGTGTGCCAGGTATCGACCATACAAGTTAGCTCCCAAATAGTGTTCTGATGCCCACAAGTAGCGTGAATGTCCACGTACAGAGGCTGTCCATTCGGCACGCCTGTGCACCGACGATGATGCATAAGGCATGGTGATATGTCCGTTAGGTGTTGCCTCGGCTGAAATACCCTTTGCCAGAAACTCATCTTTGAAAGAGCTCTTCTTATTCTCAGGGATGAGGCGTAAATAGGCAGCAGCCAACTCTGTATCAATGGCCGAGCTACCATCAGGTGATCCGGCCTTAGCCAGAATGGCAAAATGGTCAGGGTGTAAAGCACCCCGTCCTTCAGGATGACGGCCGGACATAGAAACAGGCCACTGCGTGTGGTTACAATAGAAGCGCATGGTTAACAAAGCTTTCTTAATGGTTTCGTGCCCCAATTGCGATACCTGAAAAGGAGTACCACTCATAAAATACACCATACGAACGGCCCCATTCAATCCGCCAGTCGCATAAGCCGGATAGTGATTAGCATGGTGGTAGGCTGAGCCATCCACCTTAAAAGCATCGTTCAGGCCCGGAGCCGGTAATAAACCATTATCAATCCAGCGGGCGAAACACGCCAGGTATTGTGCCTTCTCGGGTGTATCCTCCATAATCAGGATACTGGCCAAACGTCCTATTACCTGCGTATTGAAAGCATCCATATCCATTCCGTTAATGACTGGAGCATTGAAGGTTTCGCCAATGGCGGCAAACCACTGCAAACCATCAATAGCCGCCTGTAGCTGTCCTTCCTCACGCAATACATCGCGCATAATAAACAATGCCCGGTAGTAGCTTCGCCAATTGTAGCCATAGTGGTGAATGGTACCCAAACCACTGCCAAAGGCGATACCCTGATCCAGCATGTGATCATACATATCCATGTACATCGTTCTCAGGTTTTCCTTCAGACCGGACTCTTCACAGTTGGCGTACGCAGTGGCTACTTTCAGCATTAAATCAAAATAGCTTCTGATATCCTGCTTATTCTCACGGTATAACTTAGCAATGCTATGATCGGCCAAAGGGATATACAACTCAGCATTACGGCCGAACCAGACTGGTAGTCCGCTGATTTGCCCCTTACGACGAACAATCTGGTAGCGTGACACTTGTTTGTATAAGTTGTCCACGGTGGATGTATTCACTTTCTGGCGACGCAGAATATCTGCTTCAAAACGCTGCTCAATCAGCCTGAAGGCGGCCAGCTGCTCCTTTGATAGTTCGGCTGGGGCCGGCAGGTCGGGCTGCATATGACTGGCTTCTTCCTGAATTAACCAGTGACTATCAGTGCCTTTATTAACAAATGGCACTTGCCTGTCGGGCGTATGATGGCGGCTATCAATATTGATGCATAAAAACATGTGGTCGAAAAAGAGCTGTCCCTTAGGAGCTGTTTGCGGACTTTCAATGCGCAAGCGGTTCATTGTACTCACCGGCGTTCCTTCCATATCGCGCTCAAAAGCTACCCATGCTGCACGCCATCCTTTAAAGTTGAGATGGAATTTAAAGCTGCAGTTATCGGTTTCATCAGTGCCAAACACAAAAGTGGCGTCATCATCCATGGGTTTTTCGTTGTATACCCAAACGGCAAAAGATGGGATGGATTTATCTTCACTCTCAGGATTGAAAGGCACAAAACCAATGGTATGGTTTAAGGTAATAGCACCTGTTTTTTGCCAATCCCATTTCAAGGATTTCTGACCATGCTTGTAGTGCACATCTGAGGTTGATAGCTTATGCCCCTTATCAAAGGTCCATTGCTTTTTACTAACGTTTTCAAACGACCAAAGCTGCTCATGCCTGAACTCCTGACCGAATGCACTGAAGCTACTGCCTAAAACCAAAGTTGCTATTAGAAAGAGGGTACTGACCCTTTTAATCTGATTTTTTTTCATCATTTACGCTTTAAATAAATCTGGACTAAATGTACCTCATCATCAGGCCTGTCCATGGACAGAAACGTACAAACAAGTGCCAAATTCATTCAGTTCACCTCACACCAATCAGATTAGTTTGGTTATTCAGTGACAAAAATAAAAAAGGTCGCCAAATAACCTTGGCGACCAGTTAATATTATTGTTTTTCAGCTTATTTAAACTGCAGAAAGGCTTCGCGGTTGGCTGGAGTACCATTGCTCCATAGGCGTTCCTTTGAAATGACAATTGCACTGGTCTTATTGAAATTATCATTACTTAGTACCAGCGTTATTTTTCCTTTCTTGCTTTTCTTTAGCAATTGCTTCACCTTATCGGCCGGCAGGCTAATCTTCACCCATTCATTTTTTTCATTAACACCCATTGTTTGCGTAGCCAGTAAATCACCTTTCTCAGGCTTGTTATTAAATGCCAATGATGACTCACTCCATTTATTATCATCACAAGCATATACCTGCATCTCAAATTCAGCCGAGGCATCTTCTTTGCTCTCGTATACTTTTACACAAATGTTTAAATCAACACTCGTAAAATCCTCTACCTTTTTAAGGTTAAACTGCAGGTAGGATGTGCGCGAATACTTATCTGTTCCGCCCGACTTCATGATACGAAGTTCTCCCGACTCAGTCACCCCCATTGGTTCATTGGCCGTATTACCACCCTGTACAAATGCATCCTGACTGACTTTAACTTTAACAGGCTTATTGGCCATAGCACTCATAGCAGTTGCTCCTGCCATTTGCATTACTAGTAAAAATGTTGTTAATCCCTTCATAATATATTGATTTTAGTTGTTTTTAATTTCTTTAACCCAATCTGGCAGTTCACCTAAGCGCAGCTCCAGTTGTGCTTCGTATAAAGACTCCGGATTGACAGGTGTACCCAAGGATTCAAGCACTTTAACCTGATCTTCTTTAAATGTGGTACCTGCACCGTGGAAACCCACCACATAAGGAGGAATGATTTTCCAGAACCAGGTGGTTGACGACCAGAATTCAAAATCCACCTCAGGCTCGCCTAATTCCTTGTAATTCCACAATACCAAATGCTCCATGTGGTTAGGCAGATTCTGACGGGCACCTCCGCCACGACCAATAAAGAAACCACCTTCAACACAATCAAACAAGGTAGCACGTGGTTGCGAAGCATGTGTTTCAAAGCTGGTGTCTTCATTATATTTCACGCGCCAAATTACCGTACCTAAAGTAGGCCCCGTAACTCCGGGAGCATGCCACTGCGATGAGCTGTCGTAAATTTTACCAATCAATACCCTGGTAGACGCATTAGAACTGATGGAACTATGACCCGGCGTACCTGTTACTGTACAGTTTAATGCCGAAACATTAGCACATAAGGTAAAGCTCGCAGCTCTGTTTACGTCAGTAAAACGACAATTACGCACCCAGCTGTTGGCCAAACGCTGAAACTTCAGCAACGAATAGCCACCATCGTGTATATCATCCTTATGATGAACAAACTCATCATGCCAGTTACCAACAAAAGCGATATCCTCAACCCCTGTTTCTTCAAAATGCGCATAGCGATACACCTGCCATTTGTGCTTCTTATCGATATCCCGCAACAAGGGTTCTTTCAGAGTAACTTCTTTACCTTTCACATCAAGTACCTGATGATAGGCATTTACATACACACCTTTGTTGAGTATTGATGTCCACTTTTCATCAGCATGACAGCCACACATTTCTTTCTCAATCAAATCTGCTGCATTGTTCTTCACTCTCAGAACAATCCAGTCACCTGCCTTTATACCTGTTGTATTACGCACTTTTATAGTGTGAGTACCACGCACAGCATCGGCCGCTAAATCGGTCAGCAAATCTTCGCTACCTCCACCTACAAACTGAATCATATAGGGCGTTGTCCATAGCTTCTTCGGGTCTTTAGCCGGCAAATGATTCTTCATAAACAATTCGGTACCATCCTCCCCTGAGCCACTGCCCCGAAATACGATGTTATTCCCTTTGACAACGATTGGTGTAGTATCATCCGTATCTTCGTTTATCAGAAATCGACCTTTGGGAAAGAAAACAATGCCCGACTTGTTCTTTACAGCCGCATCAATGGCCATCTGAATAGCTTTTTTATCAGACTTTCCATCATTGGGTACAGCCCCAAAATGTGTTACATCAAATACTTTGTGCTCAACAGTGGGTATTGCCTTTTCGCCATGGTGATATCCGGCATAGGAGAAATCCGGCAACTCGGCTGTCTTACCATGTTGAGAACAGCTCTTAAAGTTCTCCCATAACTGACTGTCCTGTGCATTGAGCGCACCTGAAAACAATATGGCCAGAACTGCTAATAATAATGTCTTGTTATACATAAATCTTTGGATTCAATTTCTGCTGCAAAATAGCTTACCGTGAATCAAACCATGTGAAAAATCGTCCGTTTCACAGCTAAAATCTTTCAGAAACGACAGATGCAAAAGCTACTAATCTTAATGTAGTGTTTTAATTTTCAATCCACTCAACAGCTGATGTGATTTATAGGTACGCAGTCCAAACCAACCCGACGTATACGGCTCAGAATCCTTAACATCAAATATCACCTTTCCATCTCGGATGTATTGAACATGTCCTTTGTTCGCTATTAACTGCACGGTGTACTTATGATTAGGTGTGAGCAATACCTCAGATGATGAGAGATCATGTGCTTCCTCCAATGGCCGATTATCAGTTCCATTATAGCGACGAAAGCGTGTCCGTGTATTATTATGACCACCGCAGCCCACGTAGTAAAGGTTGAGCCGGTCGTACTGACGGAATTGGCCAAAGCGTTGGCTTTCGGCATGAAACAGGTTGTATGAGTCAATCGGGTCTGTTGCCATCCAAAATACGTTCATGTCTGACACTCGATCATAGGGCCCTTGTTCATCAATCATTGTTACCTGGTATTCAATCATCAGTGGGCCTTCCAATTTGTGTTTAAACCAAACTGTACAACCCGATGAATCCAATATTTCGATGCCCTGTTCTGTAAAAAGCACCTCTCCACCCGGCTGCTGCTCTACCACCCACTGTGCAGGGTCGAACAACACTTCATCGCCATAAAGTTCATTATCACTGCGGCTGTTACATTGCCACAACAGTACACCCAATAAACAGCATACGATGCTAAAACGCATTACATTATTCTTCTTCATTATTTAATTTATCACTTTCTGATTCTTCACTATCGCCTTGTTTAATGCCATATTTTGAAGGTGACACCCCAAAATGCTCGCGGAAACAACGACTGAAATACCGGGGTGTGCTAAAACCAACGGCATAGGCTATTTCAGACACATTCATTTCAGGGTTGCCCATTAACAATTCCGCCGACTTCTTCAATCGGGTCGACAAGATAAAATCATTGGGTGTTTGACCTGTTACACCTTTAATTTTGGCATATAAACGTGTTCGACCCAAGCCCATCTCACGGGCAAAGTCGTTTACATCAAACTCGGTATTGTCCATGTGTTTCTCAATAATATCACGCGCCTGCTCCATCATCTTCCTGTCAAGGGTGTTGGTAGCCACTTCTTTAATTTCTGCCTGGGGGTCCTGCTTGAATTTCTGCTGCATAATGGCCCTGTTCTGCAGTAAATTCTTCACCCGTGTACGCAGTAAACGAATATTATAGGGCTTAGTCAGGTAATCATCGGCACCTGTTTCAATGCCTTCTATTTTGTATTCCAGGGCTGTGCGTGCCGTCAGCAACACCACCGGAATATGGCTGGTTTGTACGTTACGCTTTATTTTGGCACACATTTGTGTACCCGACATATTTGGCATCATCACATCCGATATAATCAGGTCAGGCTGATGCTCCAATGCCGCCTTCAGTCCCTCGCTGCCATCTTCAGCCTCAATAAGCTTATAACTCGTTCTGAAGATATCGACCAAAAGGTGACGCGCCTCGGCATTATCTTCCACCAACAAGATAGTCGGCGCATTCTCAGGCAATTCGACTGTTTCGCCCACTTCTTCAATCTCATGCGGCATTATCACCGGTGGTTCAATGGTCTGCAGTATCTCTTCAGCAGGTGTTAATTGCTCTTCGCTGTAGTGCTTATTCCCTTTCTGAAGCCTCACAGTAAATGAAGTACCTTCCCCTTCCTGACTGTTGACCAGTATCTTCCCATCATGTTCGGCAATAATCCCTTTGCATAAGGCCAGACCAATTCCACTACCCTGACCACTTGTTTTTCCGGTCACGCGATCGATCTGGTAAAACCGATCGAAGATTTTTGACACTTTATCGGGTGGCATACCCGGCCCATTATCCGAGATGGTTATATCCACATATCCGGGCTGCTCAATTACCTCAATCACCACCTTGCCAATTTGCTCATCCACCACCTTAAATGCATTGGATATCAAATTATAAAATACCTTTTCCATCTGTGACTTATCAAACCAAAGAGCCAGCGACTCGGGTGGTGTCTTAAAGCTGTAATCAACCTGATGATAATGGGCATATTCAACAAACGACTGGTAAATTTCATCAACAAATTCACCCAGTCTAAACTCAGCAACCTTCAGTGTCAAAAAGCCTTGCTCCAGCTTTCTGAAGTCAAGCAATTCAGTAATCAGGTTATTCAATCGGATGGCGTTATTATTAATGGTCAGCAACTTCCGGTAGTTACGTGCCGATGTTTTGGTATCCTCTAATATAGACTCAAGCGTTCCGGTAATAAGTGTCAGAGGTGTACGAAATTCATGTGAAATATTGGTAAAGAACCTGAGCTTCGACTGATTAAGCTCTTTAATCTGTTCTTTCTCGCGCTGTTCAGCCTTCAGGTTATCCACCAATCGCACCTTCGACAGGTATATCTGGTTGAGCCACCATATGATAGCCAGCAACACCAGGAAATAAAAGATATAAGCATACCATGTTTGATAAACAGGTGGATTGACAGTAATGTGCAACAGCTTTTCATCAACCACACTGTTTTCAATACCGCTTAGTCCGCGTATCTTAAGCGTGTAGGTGCCGGCATCCAGGTTGGTGTAAGTCACAGATGTTTGCTCACCGGCATCCACCCAATCCTCATTAAATCCCTCTAACTGGTACTGGTAGCGGCTTTGATTGGTGGATATATAATTACAGGCCGAATAGTGCAGGGTAAAAATATTTTGATCGGGTTCTAATACAATATGATCGGTAAATGGTAAATCATCTTCCAGGATGCCCGTATTATCGCCCGGCACTACTTTTTTATTATTCACCCACAAGGCCGACATCAGCAGGTTGTAGTTGGTCGATTTCTTCAGGATATCCTCTTCTTTAAAGGAAATTAAACCATTGATGCCGCCAACAAACACTTCGCCATCGCTGGTGACATAAAGAGAACCCTCATTGAGTTCCTCCAGCGGGAAACCATTGTGCCGGTCATAGTTATAGAAGCGGTTATTCTCAATATCAAAACGGCTCAATCCTTTTCCTGTGGCTATCCAAAGATTCCCATAGCGTGACTCCTGAATACCATACACAAAATCGCTGGGTAACTGATGAGTGGCACGTGAATAATTGACAAAGTGGTCCTTTTCGCGGATATACTGATTAAGTCCGCCACCAAAGGTCCCTATCCAAAGGCGGAACTGGTGATCTTCAAAAATAGTATAAATGGTATTACTGCTAATCGCATGTATATCATTTGCTTTATATTGATACCTGTTAAGCTTGGCACTTTGAATGTCATAAGCACAAAGACCATTCTTTTCAGTTCCTATCCATAATTTACCGAAGCTATCTTCGAACAGGCAATAGATAACCTTACCAATATAAGCTCGTGTTTCGGCATCATCAAAAAAATGCGAAAACTGCTGATTAACAGGACTAAATCGGACAACCCCTTCGTGAGTACCCAGTAAATAGTCGCCATGAAACGGAATGATATCGGTGATAACCCCTGATGGCAGTGATGTTGTATCTTCCGGATTATGGAGGAAGTTCTTGAACTTGCCACTTTCTAAATCAAGGATATTAAATCCCCCCATGTGGGTTCCGATAAATAAGGTGTTTTTGTCTACCTTTAATAATGACTTCACATTGTTATGCGATAAACCGGCCTTTCCTTCACGGTAGTTATAATGTTTGAAGGTCTTGCTTTTACGGTTAAAATAATCCAGCCCGCCTCCTTCAGTAGCAATCCATAAGTTATTCTGTTCGTCTTCAATCATCTTACCCACCACACGGTAGCCAATTCCTTCGGGATGATCGGCTCTGACGGCATATTCCTGGTATATCTGAAAATCAGGGTTATAATAACTGATAGCCCCAAAATAGGTGCCTACCCACATGGTCCCCTGATGGTCGCGCATCACACTGTACACACTATTGTGCGATAAGGTTTTACTGCCCTCATCGGTTTGTTTATAATTAGTAATTGTGTGATTTCGGCTATCAATAATACTGAGGCCCAGAAAGGTACCTACCCACACATTACCTTTAGAATCCTCATTAATATCCCTGATAATATCATTGACAAGCGAGCTATCCTCGTCATGATGCTTAAAATGTTTAATGACCTGGTGATGCTGATTAAGCAGGTACACGCCCTGCCCGTTTGTACCTACCCATATGTGCTTGCGTGAATCGGTAAATACGGTGTTTATGGTATTATCAAGGATATGAGCCGTCACATTTTTCTTCGGGTTATATTTATAAAGCCCTTTATTACTGCAGATCCATACCATACCGGCGTTATCAAGGTACAGCTCATTTATGGGGGTATTCTCATTGAATATATCCGACTTGAGCTTAAAGGCATTCAGTTTCCGATCCAGTTCAAACAAACCTCGGTTGGTACCAACGAGTAAATTACCCTTAAAAGGCAATATGGATAATATACCATCGAATGGAAACTGCTGAAATTCAAGACTAGTAATATCGAGGCGGGACACACCAGCGTAGGTGCTTGCCCATATATAATTGCCGTCCCGCTTCAAATCCCTGACATTATGCCCCAGCAATGAGTTGGTATTACCCCTCACCGGCCTGAATGTTTTTATTTGTGCCCCATCATACACATTCAAGCCATCGCGTGTACCAATCCATATCCGCCCTATGCTATCCTGCAGCATGGTAGTAACCGTTACCTGCGATAGTCCATCCTTCAGCCCCAGGTAGTCAAAGGTTACTTTTTGACCATTGGATGCTATTGCCAGCAGCCACATAAATGCCATCACTATCGTTTTCTTCATCCTCATAATCCCCTCAATTAATTAAAATGAAACACAGCAAAAACCTATCTATAACAAGGCAAATCTAATACATTTACAAAGGAACTTCACTCACAAAAATATTCATCCAAAATAGTTCGCATTACGTACAATATCGTACGCCCCAACATTTATTACTCAACTCTTTGCTACTGACAGTCAATTGTTTTTGCTTTTTCTGTACAATTTTAGTGTTTAAAGGCCAGATAGTTAGGCCTTTTTTACACCAAAGGGTTAGTTATTTTTGTGTTAGACCAGTTAGGGAAAACAACAATAAAAAAGCTAATTTGAACTTATTGAAAAGAGATATGACAACATCGTTAATCAAAAATCTAGGACTCGCAGTTTTTGCACTGACCATTGGTGGCTGTCAGCAAACACAAACATCCGAGCCCTTATGTGAAGAGAATCTGAACTTCGCCACCAAGCAAATAAATTTGCTTTTGGAGGACGCCGAGCAAGCTAACAAAATACCACGCACGCTCACTGCTGAAGGAGAAATGCATTGGACACTTGAAGGATTTGACTGGACAGAAGGATTTTTCCCGGGCACTTGCTGGTATTTATATGAGTATACCAATAATAAGAAATGGGAGCAAGCAGCTGATAAATTCCAGAGTTTGTTTGAGGACCATCGTCTGCTTCCTTATTACCACGACCTGGGCTTTGTATTTAACTGCTCCTATGGTAACGGTTACCGCCTTACGTCCAATGAGCACTACAAACAGGTATTGATTGAAGCCGGTAATACCTTAATCACACGTTTTAATCCCAATGTAGGCTGTATTCGTTCGTGGGATGTAGATAAGGGATGGCAATCAAAGCGGGGCTGGCAGTTTCCTGTTATTATCGATAACATGATGAATCTGGAGATGCTGTTTGAATTAACACAAATTACCGGCGATAAGAAATACGAAGAGGTGGCCATAGCACATGCCAACACCACCATGCAACATCATTTCAGAGAGGATATGAGCTCGTACCACGTGATTGACTATGACAGCATCAGCGGTGAGGTAAGAAACAAACACACAGCACAGGGCTATGCACATGAGTCGGAATGGGCCAGAGGACAAGCCTGGGGTGTTTATGGTTATACAATCTGTTACCGTTATACTAAAGATGAGCGCTATCTGAAGCAGGCTGAAAAGATTGCTGATTATATTATGAACCATCAGGATATGCCGGCCGACCGTATTCCCTACTGGGATTATGATGCGCCAAAAATCCCGAATGAGCCACGTGATGCCTCTGCCGCAGCCATTACAGCATCGGCATTAATCGAGCTCAATGAATATTCGCAGAACGATTACCTGAGCGAAGCCAAGGCCATTATCAGCAGCCTTTCGTCAGATAATTACCAGGCCAAACTGGGCACCAACCATAACTTTATATTAAAGCATAGTGTAGGCAGTATTCCTCACAATAATGAGATTGATGTACCATTAAACTATGCCGATTACTATTATGTGGAAGCCTTGTTACGCCTAAAAGATGTAAATAAGAATGAAACAGGCCAACTGGCCCAGGTCAATTAACAGCTATAATATGATTAAATTCAGATATATAAACAGTGCCATTATGCTTATAATGGCACTTGCTGCATGTAGCAGTCCGGTTAAGAAAGAGTCTAAAAAGCCCAACCTGGTCTATGTTTTTCCTGACCAGTTCAGAAAGCAAGCCATGAACTTTTGGGACACACCTGAGTTCAAAGGCGCCATACGCACCAAAGCTGACCCGGTAAAGACACCTCAACTCGACAGTTTTGCCAAAGAGGCGGTTGTTCTGACCAATGCTGTGAGCAACTGTCCGCTTTGCAGCCCTCACCGTGGCAGCCTATTTACCGGCTTATACCCCGGTTCATCGGGCGTACCGCTCAACTGTAACGCCGACCGCCCCATCAGCTCATTACGCGATGATGCCGTGTGCATCAGCGATGTGTTGAGTACCGAAGGCTATAACCTGGCCTATTTTGGCAAATGGCACCTCGATTTTCCAACACCCAATGACCCGGCTAATCCGGGTAACTATGTGGATCCGCGCACACCTGCCTGGG
This sequence comes from Carboxylicivirga mesophila, assembly GCF_018271975.1. GTDB lineage: Bacteria > Bacteroidota > Bacteroidia > Bacteroidales > Marinilabiliaceae > Carboxylicivirga > Carboxylicivirga mesophila. The sequence continues at coordinate 91,247 of NZ_JAGUCN010000021.1, read as the reverse complement.
ACACCTATACGCCCAAAGAAAAGCGCCATGGGTTTGATTACTGGTACTCCTATGGCACCTGGGACGTGCACAAAGAACCGCATTACTACGACAACAAGGGCAATCGATTTGACCCCAAAGAATGGTCGCCACAGCACGAAGCCAATGAGGTTATTTCCTACCTGAAAAATGAGAAAGGACAACGCGATACAGAAAAGCCATTTGCCATATTTGTATCTATGAATCCGCCTCATAATCCGTACAATTCACTGGACGACTGCCTGGAAGAGGACTACAGGCAATACGATAGTGAGCCATTGAGCAAGCTCCTGCACAGGCACAATGCCAACCCGACCATGAAAAAGGCCCAATCGGCCCCTTTCTATTTTGCCAATGTAACAGGTGTTGACCGCGAATTTGGTCGCATTATTGAGCAACTGAAACAGATGGGTGAATATGAAAATACCATTGTGATATTTACCTCGGACCATGGCGAAACCATGTGTAGCCAGAATACTAACGATCCCAAAAACAATATATTTACCGAGGCCTTTGATGTGCCTTTTATGATTCGCTGGCCTGACATGTCTCATGCCCGTACCGATAATCTGCTTATGGGAACGCCCGATATTACCCCAACGCTGCTGGGACTGATGGGTTTTGGAGAAAAGATTCCGGCTGAGATGCAAGGCCATAACTATGCCGATGCGCTCACTTTAGTGGATAATGCACACAGACCTCAATCGGCACTCTACATCAGAAATGTTAATGGAAAAAAAGATGAGGATGGCCTTGTTCAAAGCTATTTCCCCGTTGCCAGAGGCATTAAAACACACCAACATACACTGGAACTGGTGATTGATAAGGAACATCAGCTGAAAGCTACACGTTTTTATGATGATAATGCCGATCCTTACCAGCTGAACAACCTGCCGGTAGATAAAAGTACTCCGGAGATACAGGCGCTGTTAAAAGAAATGGCCTACTGGCTGAAACACAGTGATGACCCCTGGTACAACGAAAAGATACTAAACGACTGGATTAATTATGATGGTGAATAATTACAGGGACATGCTAAAAACCATATTTTTGGCTGCTGTAATGTTTACAGCAGCCAGTCTGGTATCAGCCCAATCGCCCCAACCCAATATTGTGGTAATTATGACGGACCAGCAAACAGCTAATGCCATGAGCTGCGCCGGTAATACTGACTTATCTACTCCGGCTATGGATCTGCTGGCATCTAATGGCACACGCTTTACGCGTGCCTATTGTCCGCAACCCTTGTGTGGTCCCAGTCGCTCATCAATGCTTACCGGTCAGTACCCACATCAGATAGATGCTTCCATCAACCTCCCCGAAACCAATAACTACTGGGCCAATATGGAAGTTGACCTGATGGGTAAGGTATTCAAAGAGCAGGGCTATAGCACAGGCTACATTGGCAAATGGCATCTGCCTGTGCCTGTTAAAGAAAAGGAGCTGCATGGTTTTGACCTCATCACCAATACAAAAGAGCGCGACTGGCAGGATGCCTCCATCCCGGCCGACTGCTACGACTTTATTAAGCAACAAAGCGAAGATAAACCATTCCTGATGGTGGCATCCCTTGTTAATCCGCACGATATATGCGAATGGGCCCGCCGACAGAGCTTGCGTATGGAGCCAATTGCTGAAGCACCTGCTCCGGCTGAATGCCCGGATGTACCGGCTAACTATGCGATACCACCCGGTCAGCCCGATATTCTGAAACACGTACGAAGTCTTTCATGGAGAACCTACCCCACCAACGACTGGGATAAAGACGACTGGCGCCAGTACCGCTGGGCCTACTACCGCCTGGTTGAACGGGTGGATACCTATGTAGGTCATGTGATTCATACCCTGGATAAACTTGGCAAACTGGATAATACGGTCATCTTCTTTTTGAGTGATCACGGTGATGGAGCGGGCAGCCACCAGTGGAATCAGAAGCAGGTACTTTACGAGGAATCTGTCAACGTACCTTTTATCATCGCTGATTTCAGAGTGAAACAGTCTGGTGTAAATTCTTCACAACTCATCAATATTGGTCTGGATTTGATTCCGACCATGTGCGACTATGCAACCATTGAGCAACCCGCCAGTATGGCCGGACAAAGTCAGAAGCCCTATGCCCTTCATCCGCAGGCAAGGGATGAAAATAAAGTGATTGTGCTGGAAACCACCTTTGCCAATGGCAAGGAAGACTATGGTATCTCTGGACGCTGTATCATCCACAACAACTGGAAGTACATTATTTACTCTGAAGGCCAGAAGCGTGAACAGCTCTTCAACCTGTCAGATGATCCGGGTGAAATGAACGACCTGATTGACCATGGCGATACGCAGACAATTAAAAAGAAATTAGTTTCTTTATTGACTCAATGGGGACAAACTACCGAAGACCCCGTTGTTAAAAACCTTTATTGAAATGAAGCAACTGGAGATTAAACGTATTAAACAAAGTGCATCAGGCGACATCAGCTACCCTGAGGCCATCCACCCAATTGATAACGATAACTGGAACTACCCGGCCGATGTGAAGGTGAAATTTGGCATGGCTTATGACGATAGCCATCTTTACCTGCACTATGCCGTGAATGAAAATCACCCCAAAGCGGTATGCACCACCACCAATGGTCCGGTGTGGGAAGACAGTTGCGTAGAGTTCTTTATTGCATTTGATGACGATAAATACTATAACCTGGAGTTTAACTGCATTGGCACACGATTAGCAGGGTTAGGTTCCAGTAATACAGATCGTCAGTGGCTAGCCACCGGGCTGGTTGAAAGCATTGAGACAATGCCATCACTGGGCGGGCAATCTATTGATCTGGAAGGCACACCAACCCAATGGACGATGAAGATTAAAATCCCCAGAACATTGTTTGGCGATAACATTGAGAAGTTCGAGGTCGGCCAAAGCTACAAAGCCAACTTCTACAAATGCGGCGATAAACAAAAGCAGGTGCATTTCCTGTCATGGAACCCCATCGGTCATGAAGCACCTAACTTTCATCTGCCGCAATATTTTGGTACCATCAAACTGGTATAGGCTAAAACCAGTCAAAACAATAGTTACTACCCGGTACTGATGTACCGGGTTTTTTTATTGGCTCCCCCCGCTTATCACTGTATCTGTACCTCGCATTTTATAAGGGATTTAAGGTGCTCAAAAACCGATAGTGATCGGTTTTGGGGTTAATCGCAAGGTATAACTCAATTTTATCAATTGAGGTAACTGAACTGCCGTTATACCATGTAGCGAGAGGCAATGACGAACAGAAAACCAAATAAAAAGACTCTGCCAGACAGGTTAAACTTTTTTCATAACCATTGGTTTACCTAGTGTTTTGTGAAACACCAGACAGACAAGGGTAATTGCAAACACAATGGTGAGTGCTGGCACATGCAAAAGAGTTGATTATTTTTGCAGCCAATTAAAAGCAATGTCGATTGTTTGTCAGCTTTAGACTACTTTTGTACTCTGAAGCCATCAATGGAAACTTTTGCTACACAGATGATATGGAAAGACTGGTTACATCAAACTTAAAAATGGGAATTATAGCTGGCGGACAGCTGGGTAAAATGCTTATACAGGAGGCTAGCAAGTGGAATATTATCACCTACGTGCTGGATAAAGACGAAGACTGCCCTGCCGGTAAAATTGCATCGCACTTTGTCAAAGGCAGTAACCTCGATTTCGATGATGTGTACCAGTTTGGTAAGCAGGTGGATATTTTAACCTTTGAGATTGAGAATGTCAATATTGAGGCGCTCAACAAGCTGAAATCGGAAGGGGTAAGAATACTGCCCGACCCTGATATACTGGCTCTTATACAAGATAAAGGACTTCAAAAAGACTTCTACCAGAACAACCACATACCTACTTCGCCATTTAGGCTTGTGGAGTCGGAACAGGATATTCTGAAAGGCATTGACAACGGGGAATTTAGCTTTCCGTTTGTTCAGAAATTACGAAAAGGCGGCTATGACGGCAAAGGCGTGGCTGTTATCAACAGTGCGAATAATTTAAACAAGCTGCTGCCAGGGCCATCGGTTATTGAAGAAAAAGTAGAAATAGACAAAGAAATAGCTGCGATTGTAGCCCGCAACAACAAAGGTGAAATCAAGTGCTACCCCATTGTTGAGATGCTGTTCGATCCGCAGGCCAACCTGGTGGATAAATTGATCTGCCCCTCATCTATTACTGTTGAGCAATCAGAAAAGGCCAAAAACATTGCCAGTGAAATAATTGAACTGCTTAATATGGAAGGCTTGCTGGCGGTTGAGTTTTTTATCGATAGCAAAGGGGAAGTCATCGTTAACGAAGTGGCACCGCGTACGCACAACAGCGGTCACCATACTATTGAAAGCATAGTAACATCGCAGTTTGAGCAGCATTTGCGCGCCATATTGAACCTGCCATTGGGCAGTACCAAGCTTAAATTACCTTCGGTGATGATTAATATCTTAGGTGAAGAAGGTCACCATGGCAATGTCTTATACGAGGGTTTAACTGAGAGTATGGCCATTGATGGTGTTAAAATTCACCTGTACGGTAAAAAAATCACGCAGCCTTATCGCAAAATGGGACATATTACCGTGCTTTCACCTTCGCTTGAATGTGCATTGAAAAAAGCTGAAAAAGTAAAACAATTAATAAAAGTTAAGTCATGGACAAAAAACTAGTGAGCATTGTAATGGGCTCTGATTCGGATATGCCGGTGATGAAACAGGCAGCAGAAATGCTGGATAAATTTGATATCGCTTACGAAATTGACATCGTTTCGGCTCACCGCACACCCGAAAAGCTTTATGACTTTGCCAGTAAGGCCCATGAACGCGGTATGGTGGCAATAATAGCCGGTGCCGGTGGCGCAGCTCATCTGCCGGGCATGATAGCAGCCATCTCACCACTCCCGGTTATTGGTGTGCCCATCAAATCGACCAACTCCATTGATGGATGGGATTCTGTCCTTTCAATTCTGCAAATGCCCGGTGGTGTACCTGTGGCTACAGTAGCATTGAATGGTGCCAAAAATGCAGGCATACTGGCTGCTCAAATTGTATCGGCGATGGATAAAACCATTCAGACCAAACTGATGGAATATAAGCAGGAAATGAAGGAGCAGGTGAATAAGAAATCAAATGACATTACATCGGGCAAAAATGGAGCGAACAAATAACATCGAAACTGCTGCCAAATATATTCAGGAAGGCAAATTGGTTGCTTTTCCTACCGAAACCGTATATGGCCTTGGGGCCAATGGTTTGAACCCTATGGCTGTGGCCAAAATATTTGAACTGAAAGAGCGTCCGTCTTTTGATCCACTGATACTGCATATTGCCAGCCTGGATCAACTAAAGGAGCTGATAAAAACGACGGATGAGCGGGTTTATCAACTGGCTGAGAAATTCTGGCCGGGACCTCTTACCATGGTTCTGCCCAAAAGCGAGCGGGTTCCTGACCTGGTCACATCAGGTTTACCTACTGTGGGTATCCGCATGCCGGCCAACCCCATTGCTCTGGAATTAATCAGCCAGTCAGGCTGCCCCATTGCCGCCCCCAGTGCCAATAAATTTGGTCGTATCAGCCCAACCACGGCAGCTCATGTTCAGAAGCAACTGCCGGATGTGGATTATATATTGGATGGCGGCAAAACCACTGTGGGCATTGAGTCAACCATTATCCGACTGACCGATAAGGGTTTTCAGATACTTCGCAATGGCATTATCACCCGCGAGGAGCTGGAAACGGTTCTGCCGTGCGACGAACAATCGGCCATTGAAAGCATGGAAGCACCCGGCATGCTCAAATCACATTACAGCCCCCGTAAAAAGCTGCTGCTGGCAGATGATACTGCTAACTGGCAGGCAGACCTTAGCAAAGCCGGACTGATTTCTTTTACCGGTAAGCTGGAGAATGGCTTCTACAAGGTGATACGCATATCGCAGCATGAAGAGCTGAAAGATTATGCAGTTAATATGTTTGAAGCCATGCACACCTTTGAAGACGATGATAGTATTGAACTGATTATTGCTGAACCGGTACCTGAAACAGGCATTGGCATTGCCATCATGGATCGCCTGCGCAAGGCTGAGTATGACTGGCGTAAATAAAAAGACTCTGCTTGGTGCTGACCCGGCCACTCTGCCATCAAGCCCTAATCATACAGCCTGCCAGCAACAGCGCGACGCTAAGCTAAACGGAAGTACAAAAAAAGCCACGCATTACTACGTGGCTTTAAGTTGTATTGGGTAATTGCAAACTAACTTTTAGTTAGGATAAGGATGCATTCTATGTCGGGCTATGTTTTAATATGAAAAACGCTACGCCAAACGGGGGTAACTTTTTATTCATAGAAGCATGTTTTGGTTTATTGATTGTCCGGCAGAAATTGTATATACCTATAGAATTGTTGGGCTATAGGTACATACAACATTGTGGTGCCATATGTATTGACAGCAAATGACAATATTTAAAAGATTAATTATCGCGGATACAGCGAATGCTGCAAAAAGAAGAATAATTGCCAACACCTATGCCATCATTCTCAAAAATATGTCTAATGTAAAAATATTCATCAGAGTTTGGGATTCTGGTGCTGGTCAAGAATTTGGTCATTACACTATCAAGTCTTGAATCATAAAGATGTGTAGTAGAATTATAGGATAAAGTTCCTGCTGGTTTCATATTAAAATCATATTGATCAATGCCATTATAATTCTCGCCGTTAGGACCTGGTAACCAACCTGTAGTTGACTTGAGAACAAAAGAACGATCTGCGCCTCTTAATTCAGCAGTCTGCTCATCAATCTTATCAGCCGGCATGCCAATAGCCAATTCTAACTGCTTCCACTCTTCATGAGTTGGTATATGAAACCCACAAGGGCAAGGGTTATGGTTAACAGGATCATAACTTGGAAATATGGTATAATAATACCCGTACTCAGGAATTTCTTTCCCTCTTTTAACAATCACACCTCTAGTTAAAGGCTTTCCATCATTAAAATGCGTGGTCATCAGGTTTCTGTCGAGCCAGGCTTGCATATCAATAATAACGATGCCATACACATTAAAATCGTAATCGTGGACCAGCAATTTATCCAGTGGCATGGCTCTGATGGTGTCCGGCACAGAGGGCAATCCATCGGTACTAACCGCCTTTACTTCAAATGTGTATACTTTGGCATCTTCCTGTTTTAGCGGCACCCAGTTGTCAAAAAAGTCTTCGAGCAAGAGCTCTCCCTGGCCTGCCGGTACTTGTATGGGTTGTTGTATGCCATCCACCTGTGGCTCAAAAGAAACTTCCACATAGTCGGTATTTTCAGGTTCGAGCCAGCTAAGTTTTACAAAGTTATGGCCGGTCCAGTTGGTGTGTGAGCTCGACTCAGCTTTCAGTTCAAACACATTGGGCGCATTGGTGTAAAAATGAAAGACCTTGCTTTCCGTCATGCGGCCCGCAATAACCTGAGTAGCCGATTCATCGTATTCGAAACTCTGTACTTTCCAGTAGTACTTCTGCCCTTCCCTAAATTCCAATTCGCAATCAAATACTTTGGCATGATTTTTAATCTCGTACCAAGCCATTGAATCTTCACTAACCATTAAATTATTAGCAACGTAAGCGCCTTCTGGATCGATTCCTCCGGAAAAATCAAATTCCAGCTTTGATAGATCGACCACACTGCCATTGGCAGGTGAAAGCAGAACCGGCTCGGTAGGTAATTTATTTTCATCTTTTTCACATGCCCAAAGGGTTACTAATAATAGTGCAATTAAAAATACGTGTTGTTTCATAAATCTTTATCTTATCAGCTTTTTTTTAATTATCTCTAATTTTAAAACATCAGTTAACAACCTCGTAAGCCACTAAACCACACTTGCTGCGTGTTATGCTCACAGGCGTTATTTCATTTTTAAGTAAACAATCCCACCTATTAATTGCAGAAATTCTATTTCGTAACACATATTTTCAATATCTTTTTTGTTTTTACACATATATCACTCAATACATGATACTTAAAGAAATACCATAATGCATTCCTATTATATATTTTGTTTATTTTATTGAAATAAAAAAGGTGGAGCTGAGTAACCACATATCAAATAATCCTCTTAATTTCCTGCGAACATTCCGTTTATTTAGCGGGCGAGTTGTCCCTATAAATCAGTACTGCAAGAAAATGTGGTGCAAAAAAGCCACTTACAAATTGATGTAAGTGGCTTTCGTTTAAGGGGTGGGCCCACCTGGGCTTGAACCAGGGACCCCCTGATTATGAGTCAGGTGCTCTAACCAACTGAGCTATAGGCCCGGCTTATCAAGGTTATTACCTTTTCAGCGGATGCAAAAATAGCTAACAATTTTATATTATCAAATAGATATTTTAATATTTTCCGCAATTTTAAAGGCATTGTGCCAAAGTCCGTCATTGAAATATTAATTACACTTCTGTATTTTAGTGGAATACATTATTAACCTTAGTCATGAAGCAAAAAAGTATTTTTACAATCGCTACCGTTATTACTCTCCTTTTACTAAATTCATGTTTACCTGGTGGAGGCAATTATGCTCCTGATTCTCCGGCAGGATTTTTCACTGGTATCTGGCATGGCTGGATTGCACCCATCTCGCTAATTCTTGGATTATTCAATAAAGATATCACCATCTACGAGTCATTTAATACGGGCTGGTGGTACGATTTTGGCTTTTACATTTCCATTATCGCTGGTTTTGGTAGTATACGATTGCTACGCAAAAAGGAAGGTTAAAAAGCAATTTACAAAACACAACAAATATCATATATTGACAACATTATTGGTTGAAATGCGTATCTTAAAACAGCCCTTAATGTGTCCAATATGCGATTCGTATTCACCATATTAGTGTTATGTGGATGGAGTATACCATTGCTTCATGCGCAATACTTTGGACAAAATAAACCTTCCTACGAGAAGTTCAACTTTCAGTTGTACAAAACACCCAACTTTGAACTCTATCACTATTTTGAAGATGAAAAATTAGCCGAGCAGTTAGGCAAGCAAGCCGAAAAATGGTACTTCTACCACCAGCAGGTGCTATTAGATACGTTTCAAACCCGAAATCCAATCATTTTTTATTCTAACCACGCCGATTTCCAGCAAACAACCGCCGTAAGCAGTCGCATTGATGTTGGCACAGGTGGTGTTACCGAAGGGATGAAACGGAGGGTGGTAATGCCTGTTTCATTCACCGGCGGACAAACAGACCATGTGCTTGGTCATGAATTGGTACATGCATTTCAGTACCACATGCTGTCTACCGATGAGGAGGTTAGCCTGATGGCCATTAATAATATCCCACTCTGGATGATTGAAGGTATGGCAGAATACTTGTCATTGGGCAGTGTTAACAGCCATACAGCACTGTGGATGCGCGATGCCCTAATAAACAACACGTTTCCAACACTGAGGGAAATGACTTTTAGCTATCGGTATTCTCCCTATCGCTACGGTCATGCCTTTTGGGCATATATTGCCTATCAGTATGGTGAGCAATACATACCTCGCTTGTTTAAGGCTACTGCAAGGGTTGGATATGAGCAGGCTATAGGCGATGTATTAATGTTATCTGACGATTCACTTTCAGTGATGTGGCAGCAAACATTAAAAGAACATCTGCTGAAAGAAAGCATAGACTCTACATTTACAATTGTTGGCGAAAGAATTATATCTAAGAAAAACAGCGGACGCTACAACCTTAATCCGTCCATCAGCCCCAATGGCCGCTATGTTGTTTTTCTTTCCGAAAGGGATATGTATGATATCGACCTGTTTATGGCCGACAGCAAAACAGGCGAGGTAGTTTCCAGGCTTTATACCGCTACAAGCCACGATGAAATTGATGCACTGAATTACCTCGAAACATCGGGCACATGGTCGCCAGACAGCCGCTACTTTGCTTTTATTGCTTTCAAACAAGGGCAGTCAACCTGCCAGATTTATGATGTACGAAGAAAGCATCTTATCAAGGAGATCCAAATTAATGAGATGGATGAAATCTCATGGCCGGCCTGGTCAACCAACAATAACACCATCGCTTTCTCAGCACTTAAAGAAGGTGTTTCAGACATTATTCTGTATAACCTGGATGACAATGCTATTGAAAACATAACGAAAAATGAGTTTGCTTGTATTCAGCCAACCTGGTCGCCAGACGGTCAATACATTTATTACGTCACCGACAAAGCCATATCAACTAAACTCAGCAGTCAAGGCAGTCTGCATATAGCCCGTGTATCAGTTGATACTAGACAAACCGAGTACTTCAGAACGTTTGATGGCGCTAAAAACCTCAACCCAATTGCCACCATCAACAAGCATGAAATACTGTTTTTATCCAACCGCGACGGACGGCGCAACCTGTATCTGCTTAACACCAATAACGCACAGGTTCATCAAATTACCAATTATCCAACAGGCATAACAGGCATGACCGATTATTCGCCTGCCTTAACTCTTACTGGCGACACACTTTTGTACACTATGCTGTGGAATGGCGAATACAACATTTTTAAAACATCTTTACAAAACATACGGAAAAACAAGCAACTGGTGGTTGAGCGCGAGACTAATTTAAGTGCTTCGCGATTATTACCGCATTCCACCATCCCTTCACAAATAGAAACCAACCTCTATTTTAACCGGCAATCATACGCCCTGCAGGCAGACAGCTTCTTTACCGATCAAATTAGAAACAAATTTAAGCTCGACTATATTGGGAACGCATCGGCAGGCGTGATGACCGGACGCTTCGGTACTGGTATGGCAGGTAGCATTGAGGCAATGTTTAGCGATATACTCAGCAAAAACATGCTATATACGGCCGTGAGCATTAATGGCGAGATTTATGATTTTGGTGGACAAATCGCCTATATTACCCAGCAAAAAAGGATGAAATTCGGAGTGGCTTTATCGCACATTCCGTATCGCACAGGCACGTACCAATATCAGACCGATTCGCTGGCTGACGGCACAACTGCACGTTCGCTTCATTACCTTTTCCGAAGAACCTTTGAGGATAAGCTATCGGTCTTCACATTTATTCCGATAAACAAAACCAGGCGATTTGAGGTGGGAGCATCCTATGCCTTCTACAACTATCGAATTGAACGGATTAAAAACATCAATTCTTATTCACAAATCTATTCGGCAGAAAAAGAAAAGCTTCCTGCACCTGATGGTTTCGGTACCGGTATTCTGGATGCTGCATATGTTATTGACAATGCCAAAATGGGACTTGCCTCACCGGTAGAGGGTAAAAGACTGCGTATACAGGTGGAGCACTACCTGCATAAGCTTCAGATGCAGACACTTCTAATTGACTTCAGGCGTTACGTGTTTATTAAGCCCTATAGCCTGGCATTTCGGCTCTACCACTATGGCCGTTACGGGAAAGATTCAGACAGTGACCGCATGAGTGAGTTATTTCTTGGCTCTCCCTGGTTTGTGAGAGGATATGACATGGGCGACTTCTACGGGGATGAAACAACCAATGCCAATACTATCAGCATGAATCAACTGATAGGCACACGACTACTTGTTACCAACCTCGAATGGCGCATCCCTTTCACCGGACCGAAAGAAATTGCCTGGTTCCGCTCCAATTTCTTATTTAGCGAACTGGCACTGTTTGTTGATGGCGGCGTCAGCTGGAATAAAAACTCATACCCGGTAGCTAAATTAACTACCAACAGCAATGCTCAACGCATACCAGTATTTAGTGGTGGTGTAGCCTACCGCATCAACCTCTTTGGAGCCATGATCCTGGAACCATATTATGGCTTTCCCTTCCATCAGAATCAGCTTAAAAGAGGTGAATTTGGCATTAATATCTTTGCCGGATGGTGATGTAAATCACTAATATTTTTCTGATTATTATTCATCAGGCATCTTAAAATCATTATCTTGTGATTGCGGGGACAGATAATTATGTGAGAAAAGTTAATTGGAGAGAATCCTGAAAAACGAAGCCACATGGGATATCTAAGCCGGATCAAACCGACTTATTCTACACTTCTGGTTAGTCGAAAGAACACTTGTTTTCGACAGGTTTATCATGTGTGCCCTTCAAGTACTTCACATACCCTTACTCATTTACTAACTAAAACAAAATTTCTATGGATTCAATTTTTTGGTTTATACCAATAGCTTCATTATTAGCATTGGTTTTTGCATGGATATTCTTCAAATCCATGATGAAAGAATCGGAAGGTACTGACAAAATGAAAGAAATTGCCCAGCACGTAAGAGAAGGAGCAATGGCATACCTGTCGAGACAATACAGAGTAGTAGGCATTGTCTTTTTGGTGCTGCTGGTGATATTAACAATACTGGCGTTTCTGGGTGTCCAGAATCCTTTTGTACCGATCGCATTTTTAACAGGTGGTTTCTTCTCAGGTCTATGTGGTTACCTGGGGATGAAAACAGCTACTTTTGCTTCGGCACGTACAGCACACGGGGCGTCACAATCACTTAACAGAGGTTTAAAAGTGGCATTCCGAAGTGGAGCTGTTATGGGTCTGGTTGTAGTGGGTTTTGGTTTAATTGATATTGCACTATGGTATCTGATATTAAACAACATTTACGATCATAATATCTTTGGCCTGGGCTTGAAAGTAGCCGAGGAGGTAGGTCTTACCGGCGCCTGGTCGGCTGATTTTGTAGCTAATGGAGAGTGGACACATGCTAAAATGGTGCATATCACAACTACCATGTTAACCTTTGGTATGGGTGCATCAACACAAGCTTTATTTGCCCGCGTTGGCGGAGGTATTTACACCAAGGCTGCCGATGTTGGTGCCGACCTGGTTGGTAAAGTTGAAGCAGGCATCCCAGAGGATGATCCGCGTAACCCGGCCACGATAGCAGATAACGTTGGTGATAACGTTGGTGATGTAGCTGGTATGGGAGCCGACCTTTACGAATCGTACTGCGGTTCTATCCTAGCAACGGCAGCATTAGGAGCTGCCATCTCCATGAATTCAGGTGCATTTAATGAGAAAGCCATTATTGCGCCAATGATTGTAGCAGCCATCGGTATTATCTTCTCAATATTAGGCATATTTATGGTGCGAACCAAAGAGGATGCCAGCGCCAAGAACCTATTAAATTCACTGCTTGTTGGCACAGCCGGTTCATCTGTACTCATACTGGTTGCAATAGCAGTTATGGCCTATTTAGGTTGGTTTGGATGGGGCATCTTCGGCTCTGTTGTAGCCGGGTTGATTGCCGGTATTATCATCGGTCAAGGCACCGAGTATTATACCTCTGATGGTTATAAGCCAACTCAGGGTATTGCGAAACAAGCACAACAAGGTCCTGCAACAACCATTATCGATGGTATTGCTGTTGGTATGTATTCAACATGGATACCTGTGCTTACAATTGTTGCCGGTATTATTGCAGCATTTGGCTTTGCAGGTGGTTTTACCGACTTTAGCGAAGGTGTGTATGGAATTGGATTTGCAGCTGTTGGTATGCTTTCAACGCTTGGCATAACACTAGCTACTGATGCGTTTGGTCCTATTGCCGACAATGCAGGAGGTAATGCTGAGATGGCAGAACTACCGAAAGAAGTACGTGAACGGACTGATGCTCTGGATATGCTTGGAAACACCACTGCAGCTACCGGCAAAGGCTTTGCAATTGGATCGGCTGCATTAACCGCTATGGCCTTGCTGGTTGCATACATGGAAGAAGTGCGTATATGGCTGAAAAAAGTACCAGAACTGGGTAATAAGTTCCTGGAGGTAACAGGTGCTGAAAGCCTTACCAAAGCAACCATCCAGAATTTTGTGGACTACTATGAGCTTAACATGTTTAATCCTCTGCTGTTGGCCGGACTATTTATTGGAGCCATGATGGCCTTTGTATTCTGTGCCATGACCATGAAAGCAGTAGGACGTGCAGCTGGTGCCATGGTAGAGGAAGTACGTCGCCAGTTCAGAGAGATACCGGGTATTTTAGAAGGAACCGGCACACCTGAGTATGCTAAATGTGTAGCTATCTCAACAAAAGGTGCTCAACGCGAAATGATGGTACCGTCTATCCTTGCTATTGCTGTCCCAATTTTTGTGGGTTTGGTATTTGGTGTTGCAGGCGTTATTGGCTTACTCATGGGAGGTCTTGTAACCGGCTTTACGCTGGCTGTAATGTTAAATAACTCGGGTGGAGCCTGGGATAACGCGAAGAAATACATTGAGAAAGGCAATTATGGCGGCAAAGGCAGTGAAGCACATAAAGCCGGGGTTGTGGGTGATACAGTGGGTGATCCGTTCAAAGACACTTCAGGTCCGTCATTAAACATCCTGATTAAGCTAATGACCATGGTATCAGTGGTTATGTCAGGATTAACCGTTATTTATTCATTGTTTTAGAACCACTTCTACATTGAAAACAGATGTAATTATCATCTGTATACCATTGATTAGATTTCTCCGCCCCAGCAAATTGGGGCGGTTTTTTTGCACCTAATCTCAACATACGCATTATGGCATCAGTCATTTCAAAACCTGATTATACACAATGTGCTTTCCGTAATAACAAAAACAGTAGCGATAGAGTTAAATCACCAACAGTTATAAACGAAAGCTTGCTAGCATTTAAAAGAGGTATAGCAAACGATACAAATAAAAAGGGCTACTCAATATTGAGTAACCCTTTTATATAAAATGATTATATGTTCTTATAATTGCTTAACAAGCGACAAAACAGCTTTTGCACAACCTTCCTGTCCGCCTTTAAAGGAGAAATAAAGGTGATAAACGCCTGTTTTTCGACAAATGAATTGAAATTCATCGTACATTTTGCCATTGTGAAAGTTGCTACTAATCAGTTTCTCGTTTTGCTTTAGTTGCATTATCATCTGCTCAGCATTCGATGCACCATTCACAATATTAAACTTGTATTGCGTATTACTATTTAAAACAACAGAAAACTTTACGTAGCCTGTTTTAACATCTTTACGCTCCTTCACCATTTCTACAGTGAAATCTTTGATGTACTGTGTGGCTCCCATCTCTTTTAATGCTGTCTTAAGCAGATCATCGCCACATTGCGCTGACGCACTTAGCCCACTCATTATAAAAAGGATAAAGAAGCTATAAAATATTTTTTTCATGGTATCAATTTTAATTGGTCCGGGTAAGAATAATTACAAAAATAACTTTTTTTCAAACACACAGACTACGACACTATGAATTCTCTTAATGCCTTGATCTCTTCAATGATAGCTGTCACCTGCTCCGGAGTAATTTCAACATGACTAATCTCATCCTGAACAATTATAAGCATACCATCCTGCTCAATGGTTTTTGGTTCTGCAAACTCGGTGGTTATCTTAACCGGATCGTATGCCGCTTTTAGCTTACCAATACGCTGCGCCAACTCCGCAAAATCAGGATCCTGACTATAGTTCTTAAGAATGATTTCAATAATATTAATGATATCTTTTTGCTCAGCAACACGGTTGATTAAGCCCTCATCATTGGTCTGCTCAATAACATTTCCAGTAATATACAAACCTTCAATCCAAGCACCGGTTACAATTAATGAAGATACATTACTACGCTTTTGGCTGCGCAGGTATGAATCCATCTGGTTAAAGCTAGAAATAGAAATCTGCATCAACGAATCCAGATTATTGCTATTGGTAGCCATACGCTTTAGAGCATTAAAATCGAAAAACTGACCAACTTTAATTCCTTCAGACAAGCTTTTAATAGCTACTAAGTAGGATACAACAATGTTATTCTTATCAAAGGTGTTGATATAACCTAAATCAGCACTGTACACACCCAGGTTCAACGCACGCTTGTAACTTGTATTGTAAGCATCAACTTTATCGGTACTATTGAGGATCTTTTGTGAGAAATCAACGCCTGTTGCTTTGATTATTGAAGCCATTTCAACTGGTGACGAAATATTTTGAATGACATCACTCATCACTTCCTCTGACAGCTCAAGAGCTGCACTCTCTGTAGCAGGTGCAAGTGTCAATTCATCCGACTCGCTACTTTTTTTCGATGATCCTGAACATGCTGACATGATACATACTCCGGCAACCATCAAGGCTAGGTAACTAAATTTTCTCAACATTTTAGTACGTTTTTAATTTCGATTGAAGCAATTATACTCAATTATTTAGTAAAAGGTTACTTTTTAAACAGTTTTAATTCACCAAAGAAGTCCAGACTCCGCTTCAGGAGATCAAAGTACAGAGCTATATACATCAAAATAGTGAGGAGCCAAACCACCATTATATTGAACCATAAAGTATCAAAAAAGTGCCCTGCAAAATGCTTCTGTGGTGCAAAGAAATGCGTTCTGAATGAAATGGCTGTCTCTGGCTCAGGTATCTGATAAATCGGATCAACAACCTGAATCAGCTTATCACCATCCCGAAGCATCTTATTCTTATCAAATGTTTTACGAACAATATCAGAGATGCTTTCATTAAAATAGGCATCGCGTATGACATTAAACCGATCTTTATTATTTCTGATATTATCTGACATAAAACGGTTGATGGTATTATCAGCTGTATTAAACAAATCGCGATAGTGATTCTTCAATTGCTCAATGTACATTTTGGCATCACTGGCAACATGCTCATCAAATTCGTTCACTGTTAATTTATCCATCCCTTCGAATTCAATAGATGGAACCCGTTTCTGTTCCTTACTCAACTCATTGCGCAATAAGGCAATATCATCAGAAAAGCTCTTACCTGATTTATCTGCTATACGGCAATTGGCTATAACTTCTTCCAATTCAGGCAGGTAGTATACATTCTTAAAGTCAGCACTACTTTGCTGCAGCTCCACTTTAAAAATGTTTTTCTTGAAATTGTTGTGCTTGTATTGGTGAACAATTAATCCTTCGTAAATGTAGCGCGAAGGCATCACCTCAGCCACTAACGGCACCTTATCAACACTTGTAAAGTCTTTATTCAGCTTATCAAATGTAAACATCGCGCCACCCAACACCATTTGAGGGATCATTACCAGTGGAATCAAAATATAGATGGTTACAATGGAGTTGAATGATGCTGAAAGTATCAGGCCCAGGATATTGGCAAAGGCAGATACCGAGAAGAGTGCCAGCCAGAATTCAAAATTCATCCCTTTAATGCCCAAAATGCTATTGGCAACAACTACGAAAAGGGTCATCTGAATAGCCGACATCACAAACAATATCAGAATTTTGGAAGCCAGGTAGCTCGAGCGACTCAGATTCAGAAACTTCTCCCGCTTTAATATTTTTGCATCTTTGAATATTTCCTCTGCACTGATTATCAGACCAAAGAAAAGGGCGACAATGATACCCATAAAGATATACGGTGCAATATTTTCATTCTCACGAAAAACGTAGATATCCGATTCAGGATCGACAATGTAACGAATGAGGTAGGCCAGAATGAACCCTAGCAAGGGGGCTTCCAGCAAATTGAGCAGAATATACTGGGTGTTACTGATTTTCGATTTAAAATCGCGAAGCGTATAAATAAAGAATTGCTTAAACCACGATGGTATATTCAATGATTTAGGCGGTGTAGAATTAACCTGTTCCACCTGTGGCAATTCAATGTTTTCTTTGTAATGCTCATGCCATTCCTCAGGTGAGGTTTTTCTTTTGTTGGTGTAATTTCCATATTCATCAATTACATTGGCATCAATGATATTGAAAATTAACTCCGGATTGAGGTTACCACATGTACCACATTCACCCTGGTCACTGTTGATTTGCGCATCCAGCCGTTTGAAATATATCAATGATTCGCTGGGATTGCCATAGTAAACCGGGTAGCCGCCTGTATCAAGGATATACATCTTATCAAACATCTTATAGATATCTGACGATGGCTGGTGAATAACCACGAATATGAGTTTGCCCTTTAAAGCCAGCTCACGCAGGAGGTTCATAACATTCTCCGAGTCACGTGATGACAATCCTGAGGTAGGCTCATCAACGAACAAAATGCCTGGCTCACGAATTAACTCAAGAGCAATATTTAATCGCTTTCGTTGCCCACCACTAATCATTTTATTAAGTGGTGAACCCACCTTAAGGTTACGACGCTCATACAAGCCAAGGCTCGTTAGCGTATTATTCACCATCTCCTCTATTTCTGCTTCATCTTTATCTTTAAAACAGAGCTTAGCATTATAATAGAGGTTTTCGTATACAGTTAGTTCTTCAATCAGCAGGTCGTCTTGTGGAATATAGCCAATCACGCCCTCCACCTTATCACGCTCCTGATGTAGATTATAGCTATTAATCAACACCTCTCCTTTAGTAGGCGTTTCATTCCCGCAAAGAACGTTTAACAGCGTTGTTTTACCAGCCCCACTGGCACCCATTATACCAATGAGCTTACCCTGTTCTTCTGAGATGTTGACGTTACGCAGACCGATACCGCCTGTCTTAAACTGAAAACCAACATCTTTTACCTCATAGGAGATTTTAGACACCGATGAATCGGACATAAACCGTGAGACCACATCGGTATAGTAAACTGGCTGTCCTTTGGGCAGTTTTATGAAGCTTCCCTTAGGAAACAGATAGATACGACGATTATTAATTAACAAGCCATTCAGAAACAGATCCTGATTACCTGTATACCTTACGAAATATAAGCCAGCACTGTTTACTCGTAAGATTAGCACATCCCCATCGAGCTCGCCTGACTGGATATGCTTGGCATTTGTAAACTCATCTACATTGTGGTTGACAATGAGTACGTCCTCCAAATCAAGTTCTTGAACAGCATTATTAACCGTATAGGTCTCAATAGCTTCAATTTCTTCTTTTGGCAATTTAAATACATCGGCCACCGTATTGATGATAGCCATGCGTTGTTCAGTAAACTTACGGTCGGCATTAACCAGCTCATACAAACGCAGCAAAACCACCACTTTCTGCTCCTTATTTAGCTGCTTATTGATTTTTTTACAGATTCCGAGGATTTTCACGGAATCTTTCATCGACGTTAGTTTTACCTTACCTTCCGGCTCTCCCTTGCCAAGTTTCGAATCTTTTGAGAATTTCAGAAAGAGCGAATAATATTCTTCCACAGCCTCGGCATTTAACTGCTGCTCAAGAAAAGTTCTTACATACTCTGTCTCATTCGCTTCAACACCACCGTCCTGTTTGGCAATTAAACCAAACAGTTGCATCAGTGCCTTCAGAATTTCTTCACTCATATTTTAGCTTTCTGGGAGGTCAGTTTTAATTAGTCGGTATATGAAATATAATCAAAAGGTATCTCTACTATATCGGCGTATTCTTCGCCTGCTTCGAGCATATCTTCTTCTTCTTCGTGATAGTGCCATTTGATGACAACATCATGATCATTTTCAACAATTTCTTCGAACTTAAGCAGTATATCAAGAATCACTTTTGATGAGGCAGTGTTAAAATACTCCAGCTTAAAGTTGAATTCAGTTTTTTCGGCAGGCGCTTCCGCATATGCATCAATCCAGTCAAGGATTGGCTCATAGAACATGTTCACATCTTCAGGTAACGAACGCCCCGAAATTTCAAATTTACCGTTGTCTTTATCCAGAATTACATTAGGTGTATCGTCAGTACCTACAATATTAATTACTTCCATTTTATAGTCTAATTAGTTTCGTTGTACAGTTGATGTTAAGATAAAAAAGCTAACGTCTTCATTTAATTTCTTAAACTCATAGCTAAGTTTACTGCCTGTTTTCTTAGCGATATCGATAAACCCGAGACCGGCACCGCCTTTATCAGAAATTCTACCTTCCTTCATCTGCTTTTTGTATAGCTCAGACAGGCCTTTTTTATCCAGGCTGTTAACAAGTTCAAGGTTGGCTTTCAACTCAGGCACCTTTTCATTTTTTATAACATTACCGGTAATAATGTTATAGCTGCTTTCACCATGACTCACCATAACAATTCCCCTGCGTTCATCCTCATCATCATCCAATGAATCGGCATGCTTACTAATATTCTGAAGGCACTCCACCATTACATTAAACACCTTACGCTGAACAGTATTAGACTCTTGACTTTTTTCAAGACTTCGCTCTGTCAACGAAGTAAATGTTTTGGTAATTTCCTGGGTTACCTCCCCTTCATACACCAAATTAATTTCATTGGTTTTCATGGTCTTGTACATCTGATATGCAAAGTCCAGAAACCCATGATTTTCTTTATTCTTATCCATATTTTGAAGTGTGTTAGACTTACGACTTCTTATCTTACTGCAATATAGCAAGAAATACAAAAGTAGAAAGAACAATACAATATCATCACCTTTCCATTAATGAATTTCTTAAAACTACACATTCAACTATCGAGCAGCATGTGCAAGATAGAACAATAAAATAACTAATTACTTCTCACGTCAGTGGTAGTACGGAGAAACGACAGAATTGTTTTGAAAAATTACGCCAAATAACAGATATACCCCTTAAACGATTCAAATATCCTGATTAACAAGAGGCTGATAAGCTATATGGCCAACAACGTCGTTAATTCAAATTGAGAAGAAAACCGGATTGAAGGTGAGTTTTTTCTTTTACTACATCTTCGGTACTCGCGCCATTATTTTGAGAGTTGATGGTAAACCCTTGCGACAGATAATTGGAAATGGCAGACATTTTCTCAAATTCGCTGGCATGGCAAAAGATGCGCGTTGGCTCAAACTGGAAACAATAATCAACCACTTTGGACAGAAACAATGCCCGAATTTCAAAATCCAGGCTATCACTGGAGATTCCCAAATCACGTATTTCCACCTGACGGTCGGGTAGCACAATTAAATCAAACGAGCCGATAACTTCGCCATTATGTAATGCTATAAAAAAATGCACTTCAGGGTGTATTAATACACTTTTCAGAATATCTCCACTAACTGCCAGATTTTCCCACCAACCCTTTTTCAATGGCACATCCGGCAATGCAAAACTGAACTCATTATTTTTCCGAATCTTAACAAGTTCAATCTTTTCGTTATATCCTTTTGCCGGCACAAACTGACTGCGGCTTGTTAATTCAAGCACATTATAGCTATTACGTTTTTTCATAACACCCTTATTTCATCCAGACGGTGTTACGCATTATTCATGCCAAAGTTCTTTAAAAAACCTTAAAAAACGACTTACACGACTGACTCCCAGGAACTAGTTTCTGAAGATCTGATTACCGCATCCAGCACTTTCTGGTTCAGTATGGCATCATCTTCACTAACCGACACTTGCTGCTTTCCTTCTACCATCTCAGCAAAATCAGCTATCATCAATCCATACTGGTCAGCTGCCTCTATTAATATTTCGCGGGTGCCAATGGCTGATTCAACAGTTACTTTAGCTGGCACATCATTATAGGCATTAAAAGGTAAATCAATAGTTATTCGCCCAGCTGAAGCAACAACATCAACTGTTTGAAAGGCGCTGGCGCACGTTGACACATTAAAAGTAGCACGAGCCGTTCCAAAGTCAAGGATAGCAGAAGTAAGCATATCTGTGCCAAATTCAGGATGAAAACTCAACAGGCTAACTACCTTTTCAGGTTCTTTACCCAACAAAAAACGCGGAACAGAAATAGCATAACAACCTATGTCACGCAATCCGCCGCCGCCATATTCTTTCACATTTCTAATGTTAGATGCTGAAGCATTATTGTATGAGAAAGAAGTGTTGATGTATTGTATTTTACCAATATTGTTGGTTCTGATAATATCACGCACCTTCAGCCATTGCGGATGGTGCTTATACATAAATGCTTCCATCAGAATGACGCCTCGCTTTTGGCAATACTCAACCACTTCCATGGCTTCTTCGGCATTCATACTCATTGGTTTCTCGCAAAGAATATGCTTGCCAGTATTGGCTGCCTTTTTAATCCATTCGGCATGCATATGGTTAGGCAGCGGAATATACACAGCCTCCACCTCTTTATTGGCAAGCAATTGGTCGTAACTACCATAGTAGTGCTCAATATTAAATTGCTGAGCTACTTCAGCTGATTTATTCAAAGAGCGCGAAGCGATGGCATACAACTCTATATTGCTCAATTCCTGCATTGGTAAAACCACTCGTTTAATAAAGTGATTTGACACGCCCAGTACACCAATTTTCAGTTTCATCATTATTACAATTATTAATCTACCTGGTAATTATATATGTAGTTATCAGCACCTCCGACAATTAAATTAAACCTGGAAGCAGATGACTTGAGAAAGCCGATGCTGAATCTGGAGTTGCCTTTCAGAGGAAAGCCTTTGTAGGTCCTGCCATCCGCATTTAGCAAATGAATATGGCCGTTGACCTTTTCAGAAACACCTAGTTTAATATTTTGTGCAGAAAACCTGTATAAATCAACATTTAGGTTAATCTCATTATCAAATTCCTTTTTTAATACTTCCTTACCATCACTGGTGAAACAAGTTACACAATGCGGTTCTACCAACTGATAATGCAGCTTACCATTATGCTCAAATGCGCTAAAAGCGTGCGTTTCTTTAATTGTTTTGAGAGCCGATGTTTTAACTTCACCGCTGGATAGTTTAATCTTGGTCAGCAAACCATCTGAGTTGGTTGTCACCAGACAATCGTCAGCCTGGTTCTGATTACATAAATAATAGGAAGAGTAACGATTTCTGGCAAATTGCTTATTCAGTTTTACCCTAATATTTCCTTTTCTATCGCAGATATAGTTGCGCTTATCGTCGGCAAATGCAATATAGTCCTTTCCATTGGAGCGAAAGTGCTGCACTGGCATGATCACCCTGCCGTCTGTTTTATCAAATTTCCATCCCGATACGGTATTGCCTTTATTGTTATACAGGTAAATGTGTCTGTTTTCGCAAGCGATAAAAAATCGGTAGTTACGGTTATTGTCATAGTCAAAAACAGCCATTCCATTGGTAGCATCCGATGGCAATCGAACCGGAAAATTGGCAACATGGTTACCATTTCTATCCAAGAGATAAATAGACTTGCGGGTATTAAAAAGGTATTGCAGCTTGTTGTTTCGGTAATAATCGATCTGAATCACATCGCCTAAAATCTCACTATCCAAAGGCTTTTTCCACAAAACACGCCCAGTATTACTCAGCAGATAGAGATTATGAGCATCATCCTGCACAATAACTTCTTTTTCACGGGTGTAATGATTGTCGACCAGTACTGGTTTAAAGCTAACAGTGGAATCGAGTAGACTTTGCCAAACGGTTCTTGGCTCCGACTCACGACTTGGCATGTACTGCAAATAGGAGGTCGTATATATCATTTTGCCAGTACCACTAAGCTGCATACCAATACCATAAAAATTATTGAATGCCTCCTTTTGTGCTTCATTAAGCTGCCCTAAAAGAGGTTGAAAAGTCTCTCCGAAATAAGCAGCCAGATGTGCAGTTTCACAAAAGGCAAACACATTTTCGCGGCTCGAAAAATTACTCAGAAACTGTTGATGCGCCTTATCATTACCCAATGTTTTCTTAAGCATATTGTTGTAGATGAACTGCTCAAGCAGCACAGGTGCATCGGCTACAACCAAATTATCGTCATAAAATGCCAGGTATTTATAGGGTACTTTTGGCAACAGCGGATCAAAAAAGTGAGCCAAAACACCTTCTTCAAATCCATGATAAACAGGATAGCTGACCCCATTATCAGGTTGATAGGTTTTAACAACCATACTACTACTCGATGTTGAACTCATCTTACGCAACATCTCCAATAGCATCTCTTTGCCAGATGACTGACTCTTTAGCTTAAGCACTAATAACCCATTTGCCTCGGGCTGCAGATTATTGTAGTCGCTATACACCAATGCCAGGCGACCGGTAAGCTGGCTAAACAATTCTTCTTCAGGGTTGAAACCATATTTCTTTTGCCACTGCTCCAGTTTTCGTTGATAATCCACATTCGCATTATGCAAGCCAGTAATACGTTTTCTCATATCAGACGCACTTTCTAACGAATACGAAAGGTAAGCACGCGTATTACTAGGTAGCACATATTGTATTTGTGTGCGTTGCGGACGCGCATTCTCAAGCATTTTACTGATGACACCAGTATTAGAAGCACTCATAAAACCATTTAGTACAATAGCCTGGTTGCTAATTTCAACATCAAACTCAGCCCATTTACTTTGGTCTCCAACAATTTTTGCGTTTTTCTGAAAAGCATCACCAAGTATAGGTTTCATAACATCTGGCAATCGCGGAAAATTGATGAACACATTTAGTTTGGAGCCTGCACCAATGGTCTTATAAATCTGCTTGAAATCTGCACCATTCACCCATGAATCAGGGCTTTGCTGTTGCCTAATGGAAGTCTCTATCAACAGGCTTGACTGACTCAATAGTAATATTCCATTATCGATATTGGCAAACCATTCCTGCTTATTGGCCGTAATTTTATAGATAGATTGTGAATTATACTTCCTTACCGACACATTGGCTCCCAATTCTGTTAATTGCTTAATGAGTCTTGCTATTTTAGATTCTTCCCGTTTATTAGGCAGCTCAAAAACAAAAAGCTGACTTACGCTCTCCTTACCTTGAGCATGAAATGAATAATAGACCGGTAATCCGTTTATTTCTTGGTATACATTAACACCATTTTCAAAGGTTATCGAGTCAAGTGCAAGGATCTGCTTAAAGGCATTATTAAGCACCTGAGAGTTTTGCAGCTCCTCTTTATAATCAATGGTATTAAAAAGAGCATTATAGATACAATCAGCATTCTCAGCCTTAATAATAACAGCCGCATCAGCAGGCACGGCTACTAAAGACTGTGTGTTATCGTATGATTTAACGCGGCTTACCTGGTAAAGGATATAACCCAATAACAAACAACTAATCGCAATGGTAGCAACAACCCAGCCTTTCTTCATTTTTCTGATAGTTCGATTAAACAAGCAAGTAACTCACAATAGTAGCACCTCGTTACAAAACTAATTTTGAAAGGCTAAACGGACAAAAAAATAGGATGAATTCTAACGAACAATCAGAATTTTTGTTACACCTGACTGTTCGCCATCTTGATTACTAACATACACAATGTAAACTCCGGTCTTTACTTTCTCCCCTCTAAAATTTTTACCATTCCAATGGGCATTACCTCCCAATGACTTGGTTTCATGCACCAGTTTACCACTCACTGTCGTTATCTTAACAATACTGTTTTGCATTAATCCGGTAATAGTAATATCGCCAGCAAAATCTTCGCGAACAGGATTTGGATAGGCATAAATTTTATCAAAAGCCGTATTGCCCTCAGTCGCCTTTGCTTTATAGGAAAGTATTCCTTTTTCAGTACCGATAAATACTTCACCAGTAATTGGTGATATTGCTATACTTTTGATGGCATTAGATGGTAAAGGGCTATTTTCAGTATTAAATGAATAATACGTCTTTAAACCATCCTCAGACACCAAATAAAGCCCCGCATCTTCGGTACCAATCCACTTTCGGTTGGCACCGTCAACAGCTATACAAGATATTCGTTCATTTTCCAATAGGTAGTCTGCGAGGTTACTACCATCATTGCGAGGTACTTTTATTCGGCTAACAACCGGGTAATCTTCAGAAAAAATGGCCCATGGCCGATAATACACCAAAACACCCTTATCAGTTCCCAACCAAATGTAGCCGTTCTTATCCTCAGCCATGCTCAACACAACCTTTGTTATTTCTTTTCTATTCTCATCCCATAACCTTAATTGTCCTACATGCCGTTCATCACTACTATTATTAACTGGGGCAGGACTTTTATACTCATCATCTTTATCATCCAATAATGTACCATTGGTATTAATAACCATAATCCCCTGCCGATCGCCGACAAAATACATCGGTATTGTCATCCATACATAGTCATCCCTGGTTATAAGCATCTGACCTACACTATGTAGATTATTAGTTGTTTCATAATCAAACCGCCTCCATTCATTGCCTGACTTGACTACAATACCCCCCTCTACCTCTGCGTTAGACATCCATATATTTCCTTGACTATCACTGGCTACACCACCTACTCTCACATACATTCTATTATCGGGGTAAATATCTTGTAATCCTCCATTCTGCTCGCCAAAATACTTAATCGAATCAAGGCCTTGTACCTCATAAAGACCTCCACCCCAACTACTCATGTACACTTTATACTCATCTGTCTGACTGGAGCATATTCTTATTAAATCACGACTTGTGTTGCTTGTAGCAGGAACGGAACTCTTAAAACTACCCCATTCATTTTTATTTATGTCATAGTATGAATATTCAATAGTTCTATCTAGGTTATTGTAAATCTCATTTAAACCACCAGCCGTTAAATAAATCCCATACTCTGTTGAATGAAGTTCAAAGCAATAATTGGAATATGGCCTGTTTACCAAATAAAAACTTGAATTATTCTCTCCTATATATTTGACCAGACCATAGTTTTTATCAGCCATAAAAAAAGCTCCCTCAAAACTCGAATAGAGTGCTCCATTAACAGAAAGTTTATCTTCTATTTTGTTTTCATCGATAGTTAGCTCTTTATTATAACCTTCATCGTACACTAACACCTGAGAGGTGAGGGAGATAACCAGTTTACCTCCATAGGTATGAAGACTTTTATAACCTGAACTACTTAATAAATCTGACCAACTATTCTCATTCCCTCTTATTATTTTAAATGTATTCTGCTCTTTGGTAACGAAAACTATTTCACCACCATGCATATTTACAGCAAAAGAAGGTAAGGAACCTGATGATATTTTTTTCCACGCCTCATCAAATACAATTCGAGGATCTGATAAGCTGGCTGTTAACAATCCCCTCTCAGTGGCGGCATAGATTGAATCTCCAGAAACAACCGTTTGATATATTTTTAATCGTTCGGCATTGAGTCCAAGAAAATAAGTATCACTTATCTCTCCTTTTGAAGGATCAAGCACGAGCAGCGCATAGTCAGTGCTACAGTACACTTTGTCCTCGTGCTTGTAAAAATGATTAATCCGTTTGGCCCCTACTATCTGTTTAAGCTTAAAATCAGGAATATTTAAGATTCCTCGTTCTGACAAGATATCGATATTACCATTGCCGTACCCAATAATAAAAACATCATTAGCTATTGATTCTATAGCTGTAATATCAGTATCACTAAGCCCATTTACCCGGCTATATGTAGTCAACTCTTCTGTTAGTTTATCCAGCAGCATTATGCCCATCTCACAGCTTGTCGCTACATAGCTTTCTGTTTCGGCTACATGCAATGCATTTCGGTACGAGAAATGATCGCTCCATCCCGAATTTTGCGCACTTAATAAAGAAGCATTGATTAAAGCCAGTAGAAAAATAAATAATATGCGTTTACCCATAGTGCTCTTTCAAAAAATCAATTAACTTTTTTATAGCCCTTCCACGGTGACTAATTTCATTCTTGAGTTCCATAGCCATTTCAGCAAAGGACTGCTGATAGCCATCTGGCGTAAAAATAGGATCATATCCGAAGCCTTCTTTCCCCGAACGTTCCCTGAGAATCTCACCCTCAACAACACCCTCAAACTGATGCTCTTTGCCATCGATAATCAACGAAATAACGGTACGAAACCGTGCCTTTCGATGATTCTCCTCACTCATTAAGTCTAACACTTTATTCATATTCGCTTCGGCATCTTTATCTGTACCTGCATACCTGGCAGAATAAACACCTGGCTCACCATTAAGGGCATCAATTTCCAATCCTGTATCGTCGGCAAAGCAATTGAGGCCAAACTTATTAAATACATATTCTGACTTTTGCCTTGCATTAGCCTCCAAAGTGGTCCCTGTCTCCGGAATCTCTTCATTACAATCTATATCCTTTAAGCTCAATAGTTTTAAACTACAGCCCAAAAGCAGTTGAATCTCCCGAAGTTTATGCTCATTATTCGTAGCAAAGACCAGTTCCATGATGTTATTGTTTTTTAATAAAACGATTTGTAGACAAAAGTATTTTAATTCGCGTAAAAAAACATGGTACAAAAAAAGACGATCATCCCAGATCGTCTTTTTATATATGCTATTTGAAAAGTTTATCAACCAAAACCTCCGTAACCATACTTCATTAAGTCAGTACGGGGGTTTATTACCAATACAGGCATTTTCGCACTGTTAGCAATAATATATTGTTCGTAGGCACCTAAAACATAGTCATGAAAAGCAATATCGCGCGTAGTCATCACCAACACTAAATCAGCATCTATTTTTTCTGAGAACTGAATAGTTTCCTGAGAAAAGGATGCTTCTCCTTCAGATAAGACTAACTCATAATCAATCCCTTTCTCTTCAAGGTACTTTTTAGAAAACACAACATTCGCTTTTGTCCGGCTATCGATAATTCCTTCCTTGGTGGCCGAAGCATATATATAAACTTTTGGCTTCGAGAACTGATACAAGAACTGAATCCACTTCAGCTTTTCCTTGTTCTCAGCCTTATAGTCAATTGGGAATACTATCTTCTGATAATCATCGCGCTTGGGAGCAGACTGAACAACAAGATATGGAATTTTTGATCCAACAATTACTTTCAAAGCCCAGCTACCAGTTAGCTTTTGCAATCCTTTCATACCATGAGTCACCATCACCACCAAAAGGCAGTTTAGCTCTTCAACAACTGCATTAATTGTTTTAAAGATAGTACCCTCCTTTACCGATGTTGTTGGCAGAACTCCCATGCGTTCATGGATTTCATTGGCATATGCGGTCAAGCGATCTTCAAGTGCAGAAATCTCTTCTTCTTTTTTCGCAATATGCAACAGGTGAATGCCTGCATCTAATTCCTTAGCAACCTTAATGGCATGTCTTACTGCAAAATCTACACCTTCGGTGAAATCGCAGGGAACCAGAATTGTGTTCTTTGATGTGTCCATAAAAAGCTATACTGAATGTTCTTTATTAACGGAATAAATATAGTACTTTTGATTCTAATTGCAAGTAAGGGAACGATACCAGAACTATTATGCCGAAGGGAGCAATCAACATAAGGGCTGTGAAGCTATTACTTTCCAAGAAGATCTTTTCATACGCCGTTGTATACGTAACATTTTCACTTTTGTTTCCAAATATTCTTCCGGCACAAGTACATAATATACAAGTTTTGGCTGAATCTCCTGACAACCACCCCATCTCAATTGAAAATAATCTCACCCTATCAAGCAAAACTTTCTCTTTATATTGGCAAACCGATAGTACCATAGAGCCATTGTACAGGTACCGCCTTATTCCTTATTCTGAGGATTGGAGTAACTGGTCACCCCGAAATTCTGCCAGTTTTTTCAATTTAAAAGAAGGCACCTACTTTTTTTTGCTAGAACTGCCTAATGGTGAGACCAAAGAAATTAGCATAGACATTGATTTACCCATCTGGCAGCACACTCTGTTTTACATTGGAAGTATTGTTCTTATCAGCTTTTTGGCATTTGTACTAATAGTTATATTATTTAAACAGCGCATCCGTAAAATAACCCATAACATTGAAGATGAGTTTCGTAAAGCATTTAGGATAAAACAGAAAGCACAACAGAAAAATACTGGCACTACCGCACTGGCAGTGAAAGAACAAGCACGCATACGCTCAAGGAAATACAAAAAAGTAACAGTACTCTTCGCTGACATTCAAGGGTTCACTAAAATAGTTGAACACATTAATCCGGAAACTTTAATCGATGAGCTGGATCGCTTCTTCTTTTACTTCGATGGAGTTGTAGAGAAGTACAATATTGAAAAAATTAAAACTATTGGTGATGCATACATGTGCGCAGGTGGCATACCCAGCATCAACCGCACCAATCCTATTGAAGTTGTTTTGGCAGGACTGGAAATGCAAAAATTTATGCACGATAGCAAGCAACAACAAAACACCGAGCTGGGAATATGGGAATTACGCATTGGCATTCATACCGGACCAGTTATTTCAGGAGAGATAGGCCGTAAAAACGTTACATTTGATATTTGGGGAGACACAGTTAATATAGCATCCCGGATGGAAAGCTCTGGAACTGCCGGCATGATTAATATAACGGGCGTTACCTATGAGCTTATCAGAGACTTTTTTGAATGCGATTACAGGGGTAAGATGCCCATAAAATACAAAGGTGAAACAGACATGTATTATGTACGCAGAATCAAGCCTGAACTTTCGGCCGATACCAATGGCATATTTCCTAACCAGCAATTCAACGTTAAGCTGCAACATATTCGTTTTGGTGACATTGAAGAGTTTATTTTAGACAAACTGGAAAACGAGTTGATGCCTGACCTTTTCTATCACAACAAAGCCCATACTAAAGATGTGATTACACAGGTTGAAATCATCGGACGGGGAGAGAAAGTCAGCTCTGAAGATCTCCTGTTATTAAAAACAGCAGCTTTGCTTCACGATGTGGGATTTCTGGTTGAATACAGTAATCATGAAGATAACAGCATCAGTTTCGCTAAAGAAATACTACCTCAATATTACTACCAGGATTATCAAATAGATCAAATAGTTGAATTGATTAATGTCACGCGAGTCGGGCATCAGCCCAAGAACTACATGGAAAAGATACTTAAAGATGCTGACCTTGACTATTTAGGCAGGGCTGATTTCATCTCTATCTCTGACAATCTCTATAAAGAACTCAACCGGCACAATGGTAAAATGTCAATGGACGAATGGAATAAAATGCAATATGAGTTTATTTCGCAGCACACCTACTATACCAATACAGCACGCAGATTAAGACAGGTAAACAAGGATCGTCAATTACAAAAATTAAAAGTTCTGGTGACAAATTAGCTATGGTTATAGCATTTAAATATCTATATTTGTTATATT
Organism: Carboxylicivirga mesophila; assembly: GCF_018271975.1. Lineage (GTDB taxonomy): Bacteria > Bacteroidota > Bacteroidia > Bacteroidales > Marinilabiliaceae > Carboxylicivirga > Carboxylicivirga mesophila. The sequence continues at coordinate 60,377 of NZ_JAGUCN010000021.1, read as the reverse complement.
CTTAAAACTAACAATTGGAAAATGGCTAAAAATTTCGAACCTGAAAATAAGCTACCCAACATGATTGGTCCGGGTACAAAAATCAAAGGCGACATAGAAACAAACGGTGATATTAAGATCGATGGTTCAATCGAAGGAAATATTATCTCAAAAGGAAAAGTACTTGTTGGACAAAATGGTACCGTTACAGGCGAAGTAAAATGTACTAACTGCGATATCTATGGTACTTTCGATGGCCGTCTGACAGTATCGGAACTATTATCGCTCAAAGCTTCCAGTAAGTTGCATGGCGACATTCAAACCAGCAAGCTTTCAATTGAACCAGGCGCCATCTTTACCGGCACCTGCAAAATGGATGAAAAGGTAACACCACCTGCTGCGAATGCCAATATCAAAAAGTAATTGGGCTATCCAATCCATTCGCTCATCATTCGTATACCTTACTTTAGCAACAGTGCTATTGGGCGCAGAATGGTGGTTGACAGAATGGCTGACAATATCAATCAAGAAGGTATCATCCGCACTCCTGTTTCTCAGCGGATTATACCTTCTTTTTTATTTCCTGTTTGTTTTTATACAAAAAAAGCACCCCGATAATAGCGCTTTTATCTTTCTGATATTAATGGGATTAAAACTAGCCTTCATCATTTCCTATTTATTTCTTTTCTTAAATCCAACGGACAGCGAAAACAAAACAGAAATACTATTGTTCTTAATGAACTATTTCGCGCTTTTAATCGTAGACATCGTTGTTAAGCTGCGCTTAATAAAGTAAAAAAGGAACATAATAACAGCACTTGAGATTTGATGCAACTTATTAAGAAATTGCTTGCACTGATAGCCGCATTGGCATTAACAATTAGCGTACATGCTACCGATCAGCACCAGGAAAGCACTGATGCTGAATTTGACCCAATGGAAATGATTATGCATCACATTGCCGATGCTCATGAGTGGCACGTTATTTCCTATACAAACAAGCAAGGTCAGGAACAACACATCACTATTCCACTTCCGGTTATTTTAATTGACGATGGACTGCACATATTTATGTCATCTGCCTTTCATCATGGAGAGACATTAGTTCGTAAAGGAGAAAAATACTATAAGCTGTATCATGGCAAAATATACGTGACTGATGCTGAAGGAACAATTGAGTATGACGACCATCATGAGGTGATTAATGCGCAACCAATCGACTTTTCCATTACCCGCAATGTAGCGTCAATGTGGCTGAGCATCCTACTGATTATTGGTCTTTTCACCAGCGCTGCCAAACGATACCGGGGCCCACCGGCTGTGCCTAAAGGCCTGCAATCATTCCTCGAACCTTTAATACTCTTTGTGCGCGATGATATTGCCTATGCACAAATTGACCGACACAAGGCAGACCGCTTTCTGCCCTTTTTGTTAACACTATTCTTCTTTATCTGGATAAATAACCTGATTGGACTGGTTCCTTTCTTCCCGGGAGGCAGTAACCTTACCGGTAACATATCCCTAACTATGGTATTAGCCCTTATTACCTTTTTTGTAACCAATTTCAGTGGTACAAAAAGTTATTGGGGACATATATTCTGGATGCCGGGCGTACCAGTACCTATCCGCCTGCTGTTATCTGTTATCGAATTTATCGGCCTGTTCACAAAACCATTTGCGCTAATGATTCGTTTATTGGCTAACATTACAGCAGGTCATATCATTATCCTGAGTTTATTCTCACTTATTTTTGTGATGAAAAGTGCGTACATAGGGTTTGTATCAGTTCCTATGGCACTGATGATGTTTATGTTGGAATTATTAGTTGCAGTATTGCAAGCTTATATATTTACCTTATTATCTGCCCTATTTATTGGTATGGCAGTCGAAAGTGAAGAACATTAATAGTTAATATTTTTAAACGTAATACAATGGAAGGTTTATCATTAACCACAATCGGTTTAGGCTTAATCATTATCGGAGCCGGATATGGAATTGGTCGAATTGCTCAAAGCGCTATGGAAGCGATGGGACGTCAGCCAGAGATAAGTTCTAAAATTCAGACGGCCATGATTATTGCTGCTGCTCTTATTGAAGGTGCTGCTTTATTTGCAATTGTGGTGGCTTTGATGAAAGGATAAAACTCAACGATTATGGGATTGTTAACGCCAGATCCCGGTTTAGTCTTTTGGTCAGCCATTACGTTTGGTATATTGGTTTTCATATTGCGTCGATACGCCTGGAAACCAATTCTGCAAGCTGTTAAATCTCGTGAAGAGACCATTGAGTATGCATTAGCTGCAGCCGAACAAGCCAGAGTCGAAGTGGAAGATTTAAATGCCACTAAAGTTCAGATTATGAACGAGGCCAAAGAAGAGCGCGACAAGCTGATCAAAGATGCGCGGGAATTAAAAAAATCAATGCTGGATGATGCTAAATCAAAAGCGCAGCAGGAAGCAGACAAAATTATTGCGTCTGCCCGCCTTCAGATTGAGCGCGAAAAGAACGAAGCCATCCTTCAATTGAAAGAGAAAGTAGCAGAATTTTCGGTTGATATTGCCGGTAAGCTATTGGAAGAAGAGTTACAGACTTCTGATAAGCAAAAGGCTATCATCGATAAATACCTGCAGGAAGTAAACTTTAATTAGTGCGCTTATGCACTAATCAACAACAGGTAGAACACCTCTGAATATAAGAGAATGAACAGAAGCTTAATAGCCGACAGATATGCCAAAGCACTTTTTAAGCTCGCTATGGAGCAAAAAGAACTGGAGCAGATTTACCAGGATGTAAATATGCTGCAAAGCTATTGCAACGATGCTGAAGGCTTTACCGATTTGCTGAACAGCCCGGTAGTTAAGCCCGGCCAGAAAAAGCAGGCATTTCATTCGGTTTTAGAAGGAAAGGTTAACAGGAGCACGCTCAACCTTTTGGACTTACTGATAACCAATAACAGAGAGGTTCTTCTGGCAGATATCAACAGGCGCTTTATCTGGTTATACAAAAATGAAAAAGGCATCAAAGAAGTAACAGTATACACTGCCATTGACTTTGATGACCAGCAACACGATGTACTTAATCAGTTTTTAAAAGAGCAATTTAAGGCACCCATTGAGCTCACCATCAAAGTAAAGCCCGAACTACTAGGTGGCTTTATACTAAAGGTAGATGGTAAAATGGCCGACGCCAGCATGAGCACTAAGTTGAAACAAATAAAAAAGCAATTGCTTAGTTAAACGTACTAAATTGATTTTCGGATGGACACAATAAAACCGGCTGAAGTATCGGATTTATTAAAAAAACAGATAGCAGGCTTCCAAACATCAACCGACCTGGAAGAAGTTGGAACTGTTTTGCAGGTGGGTGATGGTATTGCCCGTGTATATGGTCTTACCAACGTAAAAGCCAACGAGTTGGTTGAGTTGGAATCATGTATGGGTGTGGTACTTAACCTGGAGCAGGACAATGTTGGGGTCGTACTATTTGGCTCATCACAAGCTGTTAAGGAAGGCGATTTAGTGAAACGTACCGGGCGTATTGCTTCCATTAATGTAGGTGAAGGGTTAGTTGGTCGCGTTGTTAATGCCCTGGGTGAACCCATCGATGGCAAAGGCCCTATTCAAGGCCAAACGTATGAAATGCCGCTGGAACGTAAAGCGCCTCAGGTAATCTATCGCCAGCCGGTAAAAGAGCCTTTACAAACAGGTCTGTTGGCTGTTGACGCTATGACACCTATTGGACGGGGACAGCGCGAGCTGATCATTGGCGACCGACAAACCGGTAAGACGGCTATTGCGATCGATACAATTATTAACCAGCGTTCGTTTTACGACGATGGCGAGCCAGTGTATTGTATTTATGTGGCCATTGGTCAGAAAGGAAGTACAGTGGCACAGATTGTGAACACCCTTGAAAGGCATGGGGCCATGGAATATACCACTGTGGTAGCGGCTTCGGCTGCTGACCCATCGGCTATGCAGTTCTATGCGCCGTTTTCAGGTACCGCAATCGGTGAATTCTTCCGAGATACAGGCCGTTCAGCATTAATCATCTATGACGACCTGTCAAAACAGGCCGTATCGTATCGTGAAGTGAGTTTGTTACTTCGCCGTCCACCGGGCCGTGAAGCCTATCCAGGCGATGTATTCTATTTGCACAGCCGTTTATTGGAGCGCGCCGCAAAAATCATCGAATCGGATGAGATTGCAGCACAAATGAACGATATTCCAGAATCGATAAGACCTTTAGTAAAAGGAGGTGGCTCACTGACAGCATTACCAATTATTGAGACCCAGGCGGGTGACGTATCGGCTTATATCCCAACCAACGTTATCTCCATTACAGATGGACAGATATTCCTGGAAAGTGACCTGTTTAACTCAGGTGTGCGCCCGGCGATTAACGTTGGTATTTCTGTATCGCGTGTGGGAGGTAGTGCGCAAATTAAACCCATGAAAAAGGTTGCTGGTACGTTGAAACTTGACCAGGCCCAATACCGCGAGCTGGAAGCATTTGCCAAATTTGGTTCAGATCTTGACCCGGCTACCATGCTGGTATTGGATAAAGGCCGTAAAAATGTTGAACTATTAAAGCAACCGCAGTACCAACCAGTTAAAGTTGAAGAACAAGTAGCGCTGATTTATTGTGGTACAAAAGGTCTGCTTAAAAATGTGCCAGCCGATAAAGTAAAAGAGTGGCAAAAGGAATTTATTGAAAGCCTGCAAATAAGTCATCAAGACCTATTGAATGACATTAAGCAAGGTAATTATAACGATGAAATCACCGGCCAGATTGAGTCATTAGCCAATGATACAGCTGACAAATACATAACCGAAGAATAATTAACTATGCCAAGTTTAAAGGACATACGTATTCGCATTAACTCGGTTAAAACCACCAGGCAGGTAACCAGTGCCATGAAAATGGTATCGGCTGCCAAATTTAAAAAGGCACAGGACGATATATCTTATATCCGCCCCTATGTAGACAGGCTGGCGAATATCATCCGGAAATTGTCTGAAGCTCTGGAGGAAGGATTTCAACTCGAATGGGCCGAGGTGAGGGAGCCGCGTAAAATATTGATTATTCCAATTTCATCAAACCGAGGACTGTGTGGTGCCTTTAATACCAATGTGATTAAAGAAGTTGAGAAGCTTTGCAAAGTTGATTTTAAGCTTCAAAATGCATTGGGCGATGTAGATATTCAGCCAATCGGTAAGCAAGCCCATAAAATACTGAAATCGCGGGGCTATAATGTGGTAAAAGATTATAATGAGTTATATACCGACTTTAGCTACGAAAAAGCAATAGATGTTGCACATGAAATAATGGAAGCATTTAGAGCCAGACATTATGATAAGGTTGTGCTCGTGTATAACGAATACAAGAATGCGGCCGTACAGATTATTCGCTCATCTCAGTTCCTGCCAATGGAATTACCGGAGTGTGGAAAGGCTGCATCGTGCAACAAAGATTTTATCATTGAGCCAGATGTTCCCACTTTTATTACCAAAGTAATACCCGATGCCTTAAAGACCATGTTTTACCGCGTAATACTAGAATCGCTGGCATCGGAGCATGGTGCCCGAATGACATCGATGCATAAAGCCACCGATAATGCCACTGATATGCTTGGCGAACTGCAACTACAGTACAATAAAGCGCGCCAGGGAGCTATTACTACTGAGATACTTGAAATTGTTGGAGGAGCTGAAGCGTTAAAGAAGTAATTTCTAAAAAATGAGATATAAGAAAGCCACCGCAAGGTGGCATTTGTGCTTATCAATCCTTACAATTGAATGCCGACACCAATAGTTAATGCAACATTTATGTTTTTAGCATCTGAATTTAACCCGTAATAATTGTTCGATTTAACTGCATTATTAAAGCCAGTTGCCCCACCTATTGCCGCCTCTTCATATTCATTATCATACAAGCTATCAACCGATCTGAGGCCAATGTTTACTAATAAGTCAGCTTTTAGGTATAACTTGTTCGTCAAAGTTTTTGTTATCCCGGTACCCAATGAAAGCCCATAATCAAATTTGGCAGTGTGTATTTTATCCTTATCATCAATGATTATGGACATGGATGAAAAGTTATTATCCCCTAATGTAGAGCCATAGGCATCAAATAGTTCTATCTTGCCTTCCGACTTCAATAAATAAGCCATATAAAAGCCTCCCTGCAGATAAAACACCCGGTTCACCGTCAAGTATTTTCGCAATAGAATGGGCATTGCCAGATAGTTGTTGGACACCTCCACCTTTGTTGATTCTTCGGTTAGAGATTCGGAAAATAGAACCTGTTCACCTGTATTGGGATCAAGCCCCCAATGCTCTTGATGATGACTGTAACGGTCTTCTAAATTAATACCTTTGCCTTCGTAATTGAGAGCGACAAATAACGCCCAACTCTTCTCTAGCTCATACTCAAAGCCCACACCAAAAGTCACACTATACCTAATATCTTTTGTGAGGCTTGTGCTGTAATTCCGCTCGAGTGAGGCGGGATCAAGCGTTAAATAATACTCATCTGAGCTAAGGAACAAAAAGGTTTTATGAGGTGCTTCTGCATTCAAAAAATTACTGAAGCCAGCTCCAACATGAAAATCCAGTATTCGTATGCGACTCGTGCTAGATACCTCTTGTCCATAAATAGGCATAATTGCCAATAACAGCAATATTAAATTTCATCAGGATATACGTATGGTTTTAAAAGTTATCTAAAACTATAGCTTTTCTTCATCCTAACCAAAGAACAGGTATGCCAGCAGAATGGAGGCCACTATACCGGCAAAATCGGCTATGAGACCGCACGACAGAGCATGACGCGTTTTTTTAATACCCACCGAACCGAAGTATACAGCCAAAACATAAAAGGTAGTATCGGTAGAACCCTGAATGGTACTAGCTGCGCGACCAGCAAATGAATCTGCTCCAAATACATCAATTGTTTCAACCATGACTGCTCTGGCTCCACCCCCGGTTAAAGGCTTCATAAAAGCGGTTGGTAAGGCATCGACAAATCGAGTATCAACACCTATAAAGACACAGAAAGTCCGCACTCCTTCAAGCAGAAAATCTAATGTGCCGGACGCCCTGAAAACAGCAACTGCTACTAATATTCCTACTAAAAATGGAATGATTTTAATAGCGATGTTAAACCCCTCTTTGGCACCATCAATAAAAGTGTCGTAAATATTTACCTTTTTTCTGATGGCCATCAGGATAAAAGTGACAATAATGGAAAACAAAAGTAGGTTGGCAACAAGTAAAGAGACAATATTCACCTCAGCTTTAGTTAAAGTACTCAGGTAAAATATAAACCCACCAATCAATACCGTAAAGCCACCTAAATATGCCAGTATCACTTTATCGAATAAATTGATGCGTTGAACGATAGATACAGCAATGATACCCACAATGGTACTGAAAAATGTAGCCAACAGAATAGGCAGAAAAATATCAGATGGATTAGATGCGCCTTCTGTAGCCCGTATGGCCATAACGCTAATGGGGATAATAGTAAGCCCGCTGGTATTAAGTACCAAAAACATGATTTGGGCATTGGAGGCTGTATCCTTACTCTTGTTAGTTGATTGCAGCTCCTGCATGGCTTTAAGCCCTACGGGTGTGGCCGCATTGTCAAGCCCCAGCATATTGGCCGCAATGTTCATCATCATGCTGCCATAGGCCGGATGGTTTTTGGGCAACTCAGGAAACAAACGACTAAAGAAGGGGCCAATCAATCGTGACATCACATTAATCATGCCGCCCTTCTCACCAATGCGCATAAGCCCCATCCAGAGCGTAAGAGCACCGGTTAGTCCCAATGATATTTCAAAACCCGTTTTGGCACTATCAAAAGTAGCATTCATCATCTCCGGAAACACCTCCATATCGCCAAAGAAGATCAGACGCACCAGTCCAACAACAAAAGCGATGAGGAAAAAAGCTATCCAGAGATAATTAAGAGCCATAGGCGTTTAGAAAATAGTTTTTGTGTTAGATTCAAAGGTGGGTGCACTCACCTTGAAGTTATCAATTTTTAGCGCGCTATGCGATGATCCAAAGCCGATATAACCACCAGCTAACATATCATCGGCTACCTCAAGCACGAGTTCTCCATCAAAATACACTTTAATCGATTTGGCAGAAGTATTTCGTTCCATGCGTATATGCTGCCATTCATTCATTTGCCAGATAATTCCTTCTTCACAAATGGTTCCTATCCGTTTGGGACGATCGCCATTAACAGCAAATACATTGTGGCTCTTCTTATCGGCCTTACTGGCTATCTGTGCATAACAATAGTTGTTCTTATCTTTTATATCGAAAAAAATGCAAAAATCGAGCAAACTAAAGTCTTTACCATTCTGCACCACATCCATTTCTACCACAAAATCTTTCAGCTCATAATCTTTTAACACGGCCACTACAGCAGGGCCTTCATGTGCGCTTTCATATGTCCCTTTCCCCAGGCATTTGAGGGTCTTGCCGGGCTTACCGTTTTTGCTAATCAGCCACTTTGATGCATCGGAGAATTCAAAGTCGTTAGTCGAACTCTCTTTGTTAAAGCCCTGGGAGTAAACTATTTTATAATCTTTATATGTATCTGTCTGCCCACTGGCAACCATTACCAAACAAAATACAACAATGGAGGTAAGGAAAACTTGCTTCATTGACTAATGGTGTAATTCTTAATAATCAGTTACTAAAATAACAAACTTTATTTACCCGGCACATTTTTCAGTTCATCAAGGTTACGTTTCAGGCGGTATTCATCATGAGGCGCCCCAAATTCTTTACACGTCACCTCATCAATAGGTATCTTCCACATCTTCACATTACGAACGGCCGGATCACTGTAGTTAAACTGCTTCTCACTGTACGTTTTCATCAGAATATCCAGGGCCTCGCGTTTCTCATCCATATCCTCAATCCACTGCACCTGCCCCATTGCCACCACACTTTTAGATGTCATCCGATAGCTGCATGCCACCTCAGGATGCTGAAACACCAGGTCATTATCAATTGAAAAAGTGATACAGATATTTGGATTGTTGTTGACGATATCGATTAAACGTCCTTCGGGTGCCGAATGCAGGTAAATCACATTATCCTTATAGCCATAATTCATTGGCAGCACATAGGGCTTGTTGTTCTGGTCAACCACGCCTACAAAGCAAATATTGGCTTTGAGTATAATGGCTTCAATAACCTCTTTATCGGTATGATTAAGCGTTTGCATTATGCATTAATATATAGATTACACAATTGTTCTTCCACCAAGTTCTTTGGAGATGTGGGCTAGTACCTGTTGCCAGGTATTGAGCTCCTTCATCAGTTCCATCAGACCTTCCATGTTGCCGTTTACTTCCATCTGCTGAAGCTGCTGCCGCTTTTCTTTAATAACCGTCTTCACCTTTTTCCATTTCAGCTCCATTACAATCTTGGGCACCAGGTTGGGCAATAGCTCTTCGGCATTAGTCACTATACCAAATTTATGATGAATCTTACTCAGGTCGTGCTCCTTACCAACCAGGTCAGACGCCAGTCGGCTCAAATCCGGATCGGCGCTGTTCACAAAAAACTTCAGCGCTGGCAATTCGGTTTTGTCACTCACTGCTTCATAAGCATCCATCATTTTATTATAGATGGGATTAACACTTAGCAGGTCGTCTTGTCGCAATTCATGCAAGATATACTGACCGACGGTCACTTTCTCATCTTCATCGGGATTAACCGGGCGTTCACCAAACTTTACCAGGAAGCGCAATATCTCACGTTCTTCCAGTTCAAGCGGATTGCTTGGTGTACGTTTTTCTGGTGGAGGAGCTGTTTCGGCAGGCCTTGGCTGCATACTACTGTCGGGCCGTGGGGCATTTCGCCTGAAATCTTCCTCCTGTTTCTTTCGTTGCAGCTTACCTGTCTCCTGCATCAGCACACGTTCATCTACTTTCAGCAGTGTACTGCACTCCTTCACATACACCGAGCGCGTAATACTATCAGGTATAATGGATATGCTGCGCACGATATCCTGAATCAGCTGTGCCTTTTTGATAGGATCATTCTGAGCATCCTCCAGCAGCAGTGATGTTTTAAATTTGATAAAATCCTGCTGATGCGCTTCAATGTATTGCGTTAACTGCTCCTCATTTCTGCCTTTAGCAAATGAATCAGGGTCTTCGCCATCGGGCAGCAAAAGAATTTTCACATTCATGCCCTCGGCCAACACCAGGTCAATACCACGTAATGACGCTTTTAAACCAGCCGGATCGCCATCATAAATAATGGTAATATTCTTAGTAAAACGGGCAATCAGTCGAATTTGATCAGAGGTAAGAGCAGTACCGGATGACGCGACCACATTACTAATACCCGACTGATGGAATGCCAGCACATCAGTATAGCCTTCCACCAGATAACAACGATCCTGTCGCGTAATCTCCTGTTTGGCATGATAAATACCATACAACACCCGGCTCTTATGGTATATTTCTGATTCGGGCGAGTTAAGGTATTTAGCCGTTTTCTTATCGTTCTTAAGGATGCGCCCACCAAAGGCAATTACCTTACCGGCCAGGCTGTGGATGGGAAACATCACACGACCTCTGAAACGATCGGCCTGGTAATTTTCGCGCACCACCGTTAATCCGGTTTTTTCAAGGTATTCGAGCTTATAGCCTTGCTTCTGCGCCTCTTGCGTAAAAGCATCTCTTTGCTCGGGCGAATAGCCCAGCTGGAACTTCTCAATGATATCATCCCGAAAACCACGACTCCGGAAATAGCCTAAACCTACCGACTTGCCTTCATCTGTTTCGTTCAGGTTTTTGCTGAAGAAATGCCCGGCATATTCACTCAACACCATCATACTCTCCCGCTCATTCTTTTGCTTTAGCTGCTCAGGTGAGTATTCTTCTTCCTCAATCTCTATATTGAATTTTTTACCCAGGTATTTAATGGCATCAACAAATGAAAGCTGGTCGTGCTTCATCACAAAGTTGAGCGCATTACCTCCTTCGCCACACCCAAAGCATTTGAATATCCCCTTATGTGGTGAAACGGTAAACGATGGGGTTTTCTCATTATGAAACGGGCAATTACCCAGGTAGTTAATTCCTCTTCTCCTTAGGGTAACGTAATCAGAAACAACCTCAATAATTTGGCTATTGGCTGTTTCCAACACTTTATCTACTGTTACCTGATCTATCATCTTACGGAATTATCTTATCGTTTTGAGCGGTTCACAAAGATAGAAAAATAACACATTATTCGGTGCGCCTAACCTTCAATGGAGCCAATTGGTTTTTTTGAATACTCGCCCAATTCCTTTACATTTATCCATATAAAAACCTCGATTGTAAGCAGTCTAAATAGCAACTTACTTTCTCTAACAATGATTGTATTCATCAAATACCCGCAATTATGTCTAAAAAGAAGTTAGTGGTATTAACCGGTGCCGGGATCAGTGCAGAAAGTGGCCTTAGGACCTTTAGGGATAACAATGGCTTATGGGAAAACCATGATGTTACTCAAGTGGCTAGTCCCGAAGGCTGGGCAAAGGATCCTCACCTGGTTCTTGAATTTTATAATCAACGACGTAAGCAATTATACGAATGTCAGCCCAACGAAGGACACAAAGGCCTGGTTGAATTGGAAAAGTACTTTGATGTAGCAGTTATTACCCAGAATATTGACGACCTGCATGAGCAGGCCGGCAGCTCAAACGTATTACACTTACATGGTGAATTGAAGAAAGTGAGAAGCACCATTGACGAATCACTCGTTTACGAACTGGATGGTTGGGAGCTTAATTGGGGTGACACTTGTGAGAAAGGATCACAATTACGGCCACATATTGTTTGGTTTGGTGAAGCAGTACCGGCTATTCAACCAGCCATAGATCTGGTTAATGAGGCCGATATCTTTGTTGTAGTTGGCACCTCCTTAAACGTATATCCGGCGGCTGGCCTGCTCAACTATGTACCCGGCAGATCGCCAGTATATATAATCGATCCACATCAACCGGCATTTACTCCATCTAAGCAGATTACTTTCATTCAGGAAAATGCAACAAGCGGCGTACCAAAACTAATAACCCTGTTAACACAAACCATACATGCGTAAATTATACATACTTCTTTTCATTTTATCCTTTGGCATAACCATAGTTGCTCAGGAATTTAGTGCAGGACCTTTATTAGGCACTTCCTTTTCTCAGGTAGATGGCGACAACTTTGGAGGTTACAACAAAGTAGGTATCAACCTGGGTGCTTTTGTCAGCCGAACTATAACAGAACATTGGGATATCCAGCTAGACATTGCTTATATGCAGAAGGGTAGCCGTGAAGCACCCAATCCCGAAAAAGGCAAGTATGATGATTACAAGATACACCTCACTTACATACAATTTCCACTGGTAGGTAGATACAGGTATAAACAATTCTCAGCTGAAGGAGGGCTATCGGTAGGCACACTTTTGAGTAGTAAAGAAGAAATTGACGGAACGCCCATTGATGAACTTCCATCGCACAGCGTTGTTCCCTTTCAGGATATTGAGTGGGCCACCGTTTTTGGCTTAAACTATCATTTTACTGACAAGTTATGGGTGAATGCCCGTTGGTTCTATTCCATCAATCGCATCCGCATACCATATGATGGTGAAATACCGGTTTATAATCCCAAACCACACTGGATTAGCCGAAAACCAGGGCAATACAATAATAACTTTGTCGTGAGTTTGTACTATAAGTTCGATAAACTATTATAATGCAGCACAGGCTATAGTGGCTATGCTTACCTTTACGCCTTCAATAGCTGTAAGCTGATTGATGCAGGCCTCCATGGTGGAACCTGTTGTAATCACATCATCCACCACAAGCAGGTGTTTGTTTTTAAGATATTCCGGATTTGTTACTCCAAAAATATCTTCGACATTTTGCCAACGTTCAAAACGCCCTTTTTTGGTTTGTGAAGCGGTGTGTGTTTTACGGTAAACATCTGAACTATTAACAGGAATACTCAGAGCTTCGGCCAAGCCATTACAGATCACCTCGGCCTGATTAAATCCCCTTATCCGCTTTTTGCGCGGATGCAGTGGAATAGGTATTAGCTCATCAAACTCACTGGGCCTGGATTGATTAATTAATTTCCCCAATTGCTTGCCAAGTTCCACACCCAGTTTTTGATTACCCCGGTATTTCACATCGTGCAAAAGTTGTTGCACACGCTCACCTTTCCGATAATAGAATAAGGCAAAACCACATTCTACTCTACATCGCCCCCACATCATAATTGAGATCTGATTCTCAAATGGCTGCTTTTCAAAATAGGTGCGCGGTAGTCTCCTGATGCACATCTGACATATTTCTGCTTCGTTTTTAAACAGGTGATTGCCACATGAAGAACAAACTGGTGGGTAGAATAACTCACCCAAGGTAGATAAAGCGTCCATAATATTAGCGACAATGTGCATGATGTCAGGTTTTTATCGAATATATCCATTCCTGACTAAAAGGTCAAGCACATCAAGTTAACAAAGCCTTAATCATCAAATAAAATGCATTTAACGATTAGGTAACATTACTCCCTTAGATTTGCTAAAAAATAATTCGACACGATTATGAAAACACAGGTTATTATATTATTGGCACTTTTGATGGTTGGTATTTCAAACATCACAGCTGAAGAGAAGGAAAACTCAAAAGAAGCGACAACAACATTAACTACCTCTATTTCTGGAACAATTACGGATGCTGCAACAGGTGAAAGCCTTGTTGGAGTTAAGGTAGTTTTAAAAGAGCTCAATACAGTTGTTTACACCGACTTTGATGGTAACTATGAATTTCCAAATGTTACTTTAGGTAAGTACACTGTATCAACTGACTATGTTTCATACAAAACATGCGAATCACTTTCAATTGATACTAATAAATCAAATGCACTTGACATTAGCCTGAAAGCTGATTTATAGTAAGATTTAACCTATAACAAAGCAATAAAGGCGACCGTTTTGGTCGCCTTTATTGCTTTATCGAAGTTTCCTTCTAATACTCTTTCTTTCCAACTACTTTTCCATTTCCATCCCAAATAGTCCAGGTACTGTCTTTTGTACCGTCGTTGTAGGACATTTCATAGCGCTTAACGCCGTGCTCATCCCAAATAAACCATTTGCCATGCTTCTTCCCGTCTTTGTAGTTGGCTTCACCTGTTTTTACACCTGTTGATTCATAAGTCAACCAGGTGCCATCCATTTGGTTATTTGAAAAAGAGCGAATTTCTTTTGTTTTACCGTTTTCGAAATAAATAGTCGTGAGACCTTCTTTCACGCCATTCACCACATTCATCTCAAACTTTTTACTGCCAGAATCATAATATTCGACATAGACTCCCGAATAGAGTTTGTTATCCTGATCGTAATATTTACCGTCCTTTTCACTTAGTTGTGCACTGGTTGTCACAACCCCTAAAACCAATAGAATTACTAAAACTAACTTGTTCATAAGGCCTCCTTTTTAAACGTTTATACCAACTCCCAAAAGTCCTGTGTGTTTACTTTTCGCATTGATATGTCACTACGAAAACCTCATTGTATTAACACAAAGTTAACATTTATATTACATTAAATAAATAATTGACCTGTATTTAAGGTGAAAGTGTTGCACAACACATTTTAGCTGCTGTTAAACACCTGAATTACGATGACTCCATTCATTGAGGGTGAATAGATTCTCGGCTTCAAAACCTTTAGAACCATAAGTAATTGTGGCGCACTCGGTATAATAATCGTGCTCAAAAAACAGGCATATCTCTTTTTCTACGGCTTCTTTTAAAAACGTTTGTTTCTCCTCAATACTTTCAAGAGGCTTGGTATCATAGGCTGATACCCATGGCAAACCGATACTCGGCAACACCGGGATGACATCCCCCATAAAAGCCAAAGATCCATTGGGCGAATGAATAATTGGTAACATATTACCTTGTGTATGGCCATTTAGGATACGCAGCTCAATGTTATCCATTATCATTCCATCCTTCTCAACCAGCTTAAGCAAGCCAGCTTCATAAATGGGCTGCATATTATCACGGAAATAGACGACGCCTTCACGACTATTTGGGGCAACATAATTCTGCCACTGAGTTTCAGATACCCAATGATTGGCATTTTCAAACCTCACCATAGGCTTATCTCGCTCATCGTAATACACACAGCCACCGCAATGATCCCAATGTAAGTGAGTTAATATGACATCTGTAATATCACTGGGTTTATAACCTGCCGAGGTTAATGAATCCAGCAAATTGGCTTCGCTATTCAAACGATGCCACGAAAAGAACTTATCACTTTGTTTGGCGCCAGCACCAGTATCAATCAACACCTTTCGGTCACCCATATCGACCAACAAACAGCGCATGGCCAGATTACAATAGTTATCCTCATCGGCCGGATACTTTTTCTGCCACATCACTTTAGGGATAACACCAAATAGTGCACCTCCATCCGCCATAAAATTACCAGTTTCTATTTTTACCAGCTTCATTCCACTCATCCTCTCTTAATAATAACTACATTTACTTGTCCAAAGTACTCAAGCCGCCAAAGATACGCTTTTGCCAAATGACAAAAGGGTTTCCGCAGGTGCTAAAGGGTAAACAAAAGAGCAAAACAAAGTATTTCTATGAGAGTCCATTTTATTGCCATAGGTGGCAGTGCCATGCACAATCTGGCCATCGCATTACATCAAAAAGGTTTTCAGGTAACAGGTTCTGATGATGAAATTTTTGAACCGTCCAAATCAAGACTAAAGCAACATGGCCTATTGCCTGCAAAAGAAGGTTGGCATCCAGAAGCAATTTCTTCTGACCTGGATGCCATTATTCTTGGCATGCATGCACGTAAAGACAATCCCGAATTAATAGAAGCTCAGAAGCTGGGCCTCAAAATTTATTCATACCCGGAGTATTTGTATGAGCAAACCAAGAATAAACAACGTGTGGTGATTGGCGGTAGTCATGGTAAAACCACTACCACAGCTATGATTATGCACGTGCTAAAGGAGCTGCAAATAGATTTTGATTACATGGTAGGCGCTCAACTGGATGGTTTTGATACCATGGTTAAACTGACTACGGAAGCCCCTATTGCCATATTTGAAGGCGATGAATACTTGTCCTCACCCATTGATTTAACACCGAAATTTCACTGGTATAAACCCCATATTGCGATGCTAACAGGTATAGCGTGGGATCATATGAATGTTTTTCCCACCTGGGAGAATTACATCAGTCAATTTGTTAAATTTTCTGAAAGTATCACTGATGAAGGCTCCCTCATCTATTTCGATGGTGATAATGAGCTGTGTAAACTAGCAACGAATCTTACCGCTAGAATCAAGGCGATTCCATACAACACCATCACTAATATTAATGATGAAGGGCTAGCTATTGTTGAATGGGAGGGTAAGCACTATCCCATGGAAGTATTTGGGGATCACAATATGCAAAACATGAATGGTGCACGCATGGTTTGTGAACAGCTTGGCATCGAAAATCATGCCTTTTTACAAGCCATGCAAAGCTTCAAGGGAGCAGCCAAACGCCTTCAACTCTTGGCTAAAAATGACGATACAAGCATTTACCTTGACTTTGCCCACTCACCTAGTAAACTGCAGGCTACCACTAATGCCATGAAGCAACAGTTTAAAGATCGTAAACTAATTGCAGTGATGGAGCTACATACGTTTAGCAGCCTGAACAAGGATTTCCTGCCACAGTACAATAAAACAATGGATGAAGCGGATACGGCAGTGGTGTACTATAATCCACAAGTGCTGGAGCATAAGAAACTACCGGCTATCACACCAGATGAGGTACTAGCTGCTTTTGGACGTATAGATTTATTGGTAATGACTGATTCTGAAAACCTTGTACAATGGCTTAAACAACAGAATTATACCAACTCTAACCTACTAATAATGACATCAGGTAACTTATCGGGTGTCGATCTTAAAACTCTGGCAACTGAATTAATTTAAAAACTCATGAGTTGTAGCTAATCAGGCTACAACTCGATACCTATTAACAGTACATCGTCAACTTGTTTATATTCGCCCATCCAATCATAAAAATCATTGGAGAAATGGCGTTCGAAATGTGCCATTGTTTGATTCGGCTCAGCCTCCAGAGCCTCTCTGATACGTTTAGATTGATATTTACGTCCCTTCGGTCCTCCCACCTGATCAGGTAACCCATCGGAGAAGATAAAGAACTGATCACCTTTCTTGTATTGAATAATATTATTCTCAAAATCTTTCTCCACCTTTTTCGCTAATGGTTTTCCACCAATGCCTTTGCGGGACCCCTTGTATATGGACAATTCACCATCACTCAGGTAATAAAGTGGGTTATGCGCACCAGCAAATTGTAATTCATCCGACTCAAGATCAATCTTCACCAAGGCCAAATCCATACCATCACGACCGTTCGAACCTTCCTGATCCTGACGCAGGGTTCGACGCACATCAAGATGCAGGCTATCCAGTAGTTCAGACGCCGTTACACTATCACTGGCATTAACTATATTATTCATCAAAAAGTAACCAATGAACGACAGCAGAGCACCCGGCACACCATGCCCCGTACAATCCACTGCTGCAATATAAAAGAAGTTATCCTTCTTAAACATCCAGGGGAAATCACCACTTACCACATCTTTAGGTCGATAAAAGATAAATGAACGTGGAAAAAATTGCTGTAGTACTTTGGTATCAGGTAAAATAGCTGTCTGAATACGCTGAGCATAGTTAATACTGTCAGAAATCTTTTTATTTTTCTCCTTAATCTCTTGCTCAATTTTCTTGAACTCGGTCATATCATGTGCTACAAACAAAACCGATTCTAAATCCCTGTCCTCATTGAATTCAGGAATAGCCTTTATCTCCATGATTAAGGTTTGCTCACCAGCCTGCACCTCCACCTCGGATATAACTTGCTTTTCTTCGGCTCTAATCTGCTTCAGTGAGTCCAGCATATAATCTCTGAATCGCTCATCAATATCCAACTCATTAACGCGATTTTTCACTAGTTCGGCCGCAGGCAAACCAATAAAATCAGCCACTTTAGGATTGACATACACCAACTTTCCTCCGGTATTAATACGGATGATCATATCTGGTGAATTCTCTGAAAGCGACTGCATCCTACTTTTCATTCGCTCTTCCTTCTCCGCACGCTTACGTTCAGTAATATCCTGGGTGTTAAAAATAATACCTCTAATGGCCGGGTCATGTAAGAGGTTTTTACCGGTGGTTTCGAGGAATAATTTCTCCCCGCTCTTTTTTAGGTAAGTATACTGCGCAGATTGCTCGCCTCCTGGTGTTTCAAGCAGGTATTGAAACAGGTTATTGATGGTTTTGTAACCTCGAGGTGTCATCAGTTCAGGATCCATTCCCGATACCTTATCCTCTGGCCCATAACCAAGAATGTGCTTGACCGACGGGCTCTCGAACACCAGCTCCTGTTTCTCATTATAGATTGAAATAAACTCGGACGCATTGGTCAGAAGAGCTTCCAGACGTTGCTGGGCATGTTCAACTTCCTGAATATGCCCTTCAAGCAGTTTGTTAGACTTTTCCAACTCCTCTTGTGCTTCCAGCATTTCAGCAGCATTCAATTGCAACTGCTTCTCGTTTTCCTTCAGCGTCACCGTCATCTCCTGCGATTCTTTCAGAAGTACTTCGGTTTGCTCATTAATCTTTAAGTTATAAAACGTTCGTCCGATAACACTACTTAGCTCTTCCGCAAACTTTAATACATGCTTGGGCAGTCTTTCATGCAGATAACCAATTTCAAACACTCCCTGCAACTCCTCTTCTTGCAAAAGTGGCACTATGAGAAGGCTCCTGGGCTTTCTATCACCTAAAAGGCCAGAGGTAATGTAGAAGTAATCATCAGGTATTTCGGTACGATACACCATCTGCTTTTCATAAGCCACACTTCCCAGCAATCCTTTGCCAAGAGGTACCACTTGCTTTTCGAACCGCTTACGATTATAGGCATAGGTGGCAATATTTACGAGTTCCTTACCCTTTAGCAGATATAACGACCCCTGAACACCGCCTGAATAATCAATAATTCCACGAATCACATCGTCAGCCAGCATATGCACCTTGTTGTGCGTTCGCAGTATATCCGAGATTTTTTCCTTACCCTTTGATATCCAATTATAGGCCTCCTCTTTATGCTTTGTGTTTTTAAGGTTGGTGCCTAAATTATAGAGTACTTCTGAAAGATGTCCGTCAACCAATTCAATTTCATCCAGTTCGCCACGACCAATTTGTTCTGCCAGCTCCACATTTTTATCGAGTTGCTCCTTAAGCAGACGATTCTCATTCTGAAGTTTCCTTTGCTGTCCTTTGTTATAATTGACGATTGACAAGATAACCACTGGTATAGAGATAACTAATAAATCAATTGCCCATACCAATACCGACCGGTGTATGACCGCAATATTACCCATTGAAAAATGAAGGTTATTGAACGATAGAAAACCTGACCAAATGAGTAACAGTATACACAATAGCCCCATGGACAACAAATACCAGTCGCGTTCACTTAGTACCGACATGGATAATAATTGCTTGATTTTATTGGTTATTTTAGCCATATCTATTTATTCTCTGGGTTTATTGCGCTGATTGAAATTTATTCCACACCTCAACCAGGTCATTCTTCTTAAAGGTAGCTAATTCGAGAACCAATCCTTTTTGTTCATCCTGAATTAAAGGAAGAATATAAAGATACACTGGTTGAGTACTACCTGTAGCTGAGCCAACCTCTAAGTAATCAGCTGGTATATCAGCAATCTCCATAGCTTGTTTGTCAGCAATAGCCTGTGCATGCAGCCCATCATCTGCCTTTAAATCAGGTAAAATATATTCATCATCGATTCCGAATCGATTTACGGCAGAGTAACTATCATTATCTTTACAATAGGCAACGGCAGCCATCACTTCATAATGCTTAATAAGCTCTTTCATTAAAGCATCGCCAGTTTGACCATCATACCCCTTAAAGGCCTTCTTTAACTGGCCTACCAGCTCATTGCTATTAGCATGTACTTGTTGCTCCTTTAAATCGTTTGAATTTTCAAAGGACTTTAACCGGCGCCTTAATCGCTCAATTTCAGCTTGTTTTTTTACACATTCCTTATCCTCTTCAGATTTACCTACACCACTTTTACAGGTATCAATATAGTTCTGAACGAAATAGATCATGAACAGTACAACTAAAAAAGAAAGTACTTCAAACACAATAAATGTGGCAGGCATCAGATCCATATTAAAAGCATACTTAGCTAATGATAATCCAAAAAATAATGCTCCTAACCAGAAAATATACTTACCTCTTTTCATGTGTCTAAAATTATCTTTCAATAGCCTGATGACACTGCCACCCTTGCCATTTATCTGTTTAAAAAAGCCAAACCGGCCTCTTTGTTTATACTCTTATAACGCTAATTGGTTTAAAAATTTTACTATTCCCTCAGGCGTCAATACCTCGTTAGGCTTTATTAATTTTGCAACACTTTTGGGCATGGTATCCATTTCACAGGTTTTTGGATCCTGGATAATAGTATGGCCGCGCTTATCAGCAATATCTTTCATGCCTTTCGCTCCATCTTTATTAGCTCCTGTCAGTACAATACCTATCAGCTTATTACGATAGACGTATGCAGCTGACGAGAGTGTGTGATCGATGGATGGCCGGCTATGATTAAGCGGTTCCTCAGTTGATAATGAAAAGGTACCATCGTATTCAATAAACATATGGTAATTGGATGGTGCTAAATATACTTTACCTCCTTTTATCGGCTCCTTATCATTAGGTTCTATTACCTCTAATTTGGATTTAAGCCTGATGCTCTCCACCAATCCAGAACGCACATGCTTAAGACGGTGCAGGCAAATAATAACGGGCAAGGGGAAGTCTTCGCGTAGTTGCGACAACAATTTTGAAACGACCGAAAAACTACCTGCCGATCCACCAATTACTACTGCTTTATATGCACCTTTTACCATTAGTCTTTTATAAACCTGAATTTTTTGTAAATCTTTTCTTTTTCATCGAGACACTCAAAACGCTCGTTATATGGTGCCGGTAACTGTTCTTTCACCCCCAGACACATTAAGCCTCCACTCACTAATGCCTTATCAGCCATATCCTTAATTGTTTCGTGGTAATCACGTATGTAATACAGTAAGCTGTTACGCAACAAGATGATATCCATTTTTTCGTCAGGAGCATTTTCAATACCACCTTTCTGAAAACTAACATTGTGCATTAAAGTGGTATCGAACATAAAACCATTGTCACCATCAATAAAGTAGGTCTCCGGATTTTCATGCCCTTCAAAACGTTTATAGTTGTAAGCATTCACATCCATCTTTTTAACGGATAAACAACCTTTACTTATTTGCTCAATTCGCTTATCTGAGGTACTGTTAACCACAATATGAGCATTATCAAGGCAATCAATTTCTTTGAGCAGAATCAACAGGCTAAACAGCTCTTCACCTGATGCCACGTCGGGCAACCAAATTCTAAATGAATTGCCACAATAGTTGGCAGAAACCAGCTTCCTCAGATGGCGCCAAAATCCAGCATCACGAAATAGCTCTGTGGTATTAACCGAGAAGAAATAGCACAACTCATCCGACATATCTCGATTTTCAAGCTGCTCGATAAGCTGAGCAGGCTTACGGATGCCCTGTTTATCAAAAAACATACCCAGCCTGCGCTTAAGAAACGAATGCGTCATATACCTGAATGGCAGATTAAGTTTTAGACTTAATTGCTCCGATAGCTCCCTTATTTCACTAATACTGAAATTAACTGCCATATTAATGATATTTAAAATGAAAGGAGTTGCTTTTGGTATATACGGGCCCATTTTTATTAAACTTGGTATTATAAAAACCAGTCAGACTTTCATGATTTCCTAGTATCATAGCACCTTTAGGGTATAATTGCTTATGGAACATCTGATATACCTTCGATTGCAGATTGGCATTAAAGTATATCAACACATTTCGGCAAAAAATAACATCAAACTTGTGATAAAAAGGCGGATTACTTTGCACCAAATCATGCTGTCGTACATCAACCTTGTCTCTCAGAAACTCTTTAACAGTAATACGGTCTGATGCCTCATCAATTTCAAAGTACTTAGAAAAGTCAATGGCCGTTATACCATTAAGTGGATACTTTCGAAGTACTGCCTTGAAATCAGTTAACTGCCTCTTATTAAAACCATAACGATAATTGCCGTTTTTACACTGTCGTACCATATTAGCACTGATATCCGTAGCAAAGATGCGTGCCTTATCGAGCAACCCGAGCTCATTCAACAAAATCATATTGGAATATACTTCCATACCTGAACTACAACCTGCATGCCAGATGTTAAAGGTCTTTTTGCCTTTTAGCATTGGCAACAACTTTTCGTAAAAAGCCGGCCATAACTCCGGATCACGAAATAATTCTGTGGTATTAACGGTAATATCCTCTACCAAACGCTCGATAAAACCTTTATCATTCTGAGTTTTTTCGAGCAGTTCGTCAATGGTCAGATCATTATCCGCGATCACCTTCTGCAAACGCCTTTTGATTGAATTATCGGAATAATTACTAAAATCATAAGGCGTATTCTCTTTCAACACTTGCAGATAATGCTTAAAATCCATTCTTATGGTTCTTTTCAGATTATCTAAAACAACTCAACTTCAACCTGCTGAATAAATGCTGTATAAGAATGATCATCTCCGTATTCAGCCTCCGACAATAGAAACAGCACAGGTTCTTCACTGCCTACCTTATTTTTGATTGGAGCCTCGCGACGTTCACCAATTATCTTGGTTTTGTCATTAGATACAAAAGCAGAGATAAACTCGTCATTGGCCACAGTTGATTCAGAAAATAACATAGCTACATGCTGCCCTAATACCTCACTTCTATCGTACCCCCATAGTTTCTCAGCTGCAGCATTAAAGAACTCTAAGATACCTTCTTTGTTGGTGGTTATAATGGCATCTAATGCTCCCTCTAAAGTTTTCTCATTTCTAATCTTAACAGCCTCCACTTCTTTAAACTGCTCGGTCACTTCTTTTTTGGCTTCTTCAAGCATGATACCCAGCTCATCTTTACTGCGTTTCAGCTCTTCCTCCATGGTTACCTGTTCAGTGATGTCATTTTCGAGGCTGAGAATTTTAATAATTTCTCCTTCGTGATCAATAACTGGCGTGTAAGTGGTCAACAGATATATTTCGTCTCCCATCTTGGTACGACGACGCACACGTCCTTTAAAGTTATGACCGTTTCTCAGATCAGTCAGAATTTGATCAAGGCCTTCAGCATCGTCTTTGAAAAAGAAAATCTTGATATTTTGTCCCTCAATTTCTTCAGGATTATAGCGGAAGGTTCTTAGAAAGTTCTGATTAACGTTAATCAATGTACCATCTACTTCAAACTCTGAGCTGATAGCAGCATGATCAATTGCCTCCAGAATACCTTTCATTTCCACCTCGCGACGATCACTCTCTTCCTGGGTTGCCTGCATCTCTTCAAGGTTCTGCCTCAACTCCTCCTCCTGCTGAAGCATTCTTTCAGCCTGATTTTGTGTTTCCTTCAGCAGTTTTGTGGTGCGTATGGTGTTTTGTACCGAAGAGATAGTTAGAGCAATACTTTCAGCAATCTTCTCAACAAACTCAATTTCAAACTCTGCAAAATCCTTAAATGAAGCCATTTCAATGACACCATAGATTTCGTCGTTGGTTTTAAGAGGTACAATTAAGATGCTTCTTGGATTGGCATCACCTAATCCGGAAGTAATATTCAGATAGTTATCTGGTACATCGGTCAGGTGTATCGTTTCCTTTTCCAAGGCACAACGACCAATCAGTCCGTCTTCCCAATCAATGCGTTTATCGGCAAACTTTTTGCGATCATAAGCTACGCAAGCAGTCAGTTCGAAAAATTTGTTGGTTGAATTGATGTTATTCAATAAATAGAAACCAGCCTGATTAATTTTCATATAATCAACTAGGTACCTGATTATATTGTAGCTTAAATCTTCAATATTATCATTTTCCTTACGCAACAACTCCCCAAAATGAGCCAACCCCTGAGTTACCCACGTTCTTTGCTCTTCTTCTATGCGTCGTTGTTCCTCGTCCTTTTTGCTTTTAATCAGGTAATCGCGTAAGCGAAGTAATGACTGAGCCAGTTTATCTTTTCTGTCATTAAGATTCAGATCTGATTCGAAATTATCTTTACGCAGGTTATCAACAAATTCGAGCACTTTTTCACTTTTACTGGCCTCTTGCTTGATATGCTTGCGTTGTTTACGAATAAAAACAGCAAAGTTACCTGCTATCAGGTAACCGGCTAACGCAGTAATGAAGGGCAGAAACGTGATAACCCACAAGCCTGGGAAAAAACTATAAAGATTATAAAAGGTAGGCTGTTGGTTAACGTGATCAAAAATGCTGTTGCTCAGAAAAACTGTAAAAAGGTATATGACCAATCCAAGCATAAAACCTCTTAAAGTATATCTGCTTCTGATATTCTTAATATTGACCTTTGCCATATGTGTAATTCTTATTTTATAGACGAGTGGTAAAAATAGTAATTATTGCTGTTATCCGAGACGCGACAATAAATAGGCAGCCATTTTATCAAGTGGTAACACTTTGCTGGCGGCACCTAATTTAATAGCCTCTTTGGGCATACCAAACACTACCGATGAAGCCTCATCCTGGGCAATTGTATGTGCACCGGCGTCCTTTAGTTCCAACAAGCCTTTTGCTCCGTCATTACCCATCCCGGTCAATAATATCCCGGTAGCATTATTGCCGGCATAACGTGCTGCTGATCGAAACAATACATCAACTGATGGCCTGTGACGATTGACCAATGGACCTTCTTTCACTTCTACAGTATATTCTTTGCCTACCCTTTTCAGCAGCATATGCTTGCTACCAGGTGCAATTAACACACGTCCCTGGTAGAGTTTATCACCATTTTCGGCTTCCTTCACCTCCAGTCCACAGATATTGTTAAGACTATTGGCAAATGACTTGGTAAATCCTTCGGGCATATGCTGCACAATAGCAATGCCTGGCACCTTAGCAGGTAATGCCTTTAAAAAGTTACGAATCGCTTCTGTACCTCCTGTGGAGGCACCCAACACAACAATCTTTTCGGTATCAATAATCTGCTTAAAACTGGCAGGCTTATCAAGTATGACATCGGCTGAATATTTAGGCTTTACGCTCACTTGTGCCACAGGCGCAGCAATGGTGCGACGCTTCAACTTTACCTGAGCAGCTGCCTTAACGGCATCGCAGAGCATAATTTTCGATTCATTAATAAACTGAGCGGCATTCATCGCCGGCTTGCCAATGATTTCGCTGGCACCATACTCCAGTGCCTTCATGGCCACTTCCGTTCCTTCAGTGGTAAGACTGGAGATAACCACAACCGGGATTGGGTGTTGCGACATGATCTTACGCAGGAAGGTTAATCCATCCATACGGGGCATTTCAATGTCAAGTGTTATAACATCCGGAATTTCTTTCATGATTTTTTTAACGGCGATAATTGGATCTGCCGCCGTGCCCATGACTTCAATGCCCGGATCAGATTCAAGGATGGATGACAAGCTCTGCCTGACAACCGCAGAATCATCAACTACTAGTACTCGAATCTTTTTCTTCATGCGCAAAATATTTTATCTGAGAACCCGATTCTTATCTCTTACTATCTTACAATAATCAAGACACTCTTTTATTATTCCCAATTCACTCAACCAATTAGCTACTCAACTAACTTGATTGTCCAGCTTCACCTTTTTCTTGTTGCCCCATGGCCCTTACAACACAGGTTTAATATACCTTTTTTTCCAGAAACTTATGCCTTACTTCCCCTGTATCGTTGAAAAAAATAATTTTCCTTCCCCTTCTTCCACCTGTACTTGATGCGACAATCGGAATTTTCTTCTCCTCAAGCATCAAACGCGCAACCCTAATGTTACGCTCACCAATCATATTGGAGTTGCCGGTAGCTGACTCTAGCAATTCGCCGCCTCCAAATATTTTGGCTTGTATGTTTTTAATATCGCTACCCAGATATAGCATGCGTTCAACCAGCTTATCGATAGCAATATTACCATACTTTGGCGAAGCTAAATCATTACCATTCCAGTTGGGAAGCATATAGTGGTTCATTCCACCAACTTTCAGCTTTGGATCCCACAGGCAGATAGCAACGCAACTCCCAAGTATGGTTTTTATCACATACGGTTCTTTGCTTGCGAACAGTGAAGAGGGGTATAGAAAATGTTGCAAATATCTATTTTCCATCTAACACTGTCTTAAAAAATCTCATCATCATCATCAAAGAACACATCATTGCCATCGCCACTAAATCCTTCAACGATGTTTCGCGCCTCTGGAAGAGCAATTGAGAAGGTTGAGCCTTCACCCTTTTGGCTCTTAATGTCAATATCTCCACCCAGCACATCTAATAATGCTTTGGTAATTGACAATCCCAGACCATGGCCACGGTTGATTGAGTTGATACCTGAGTCAAGACGCTTGAAACGCTCGAATATAATTTTCTGATTCTTTTCTGAAATACCAGTACCAAAATCCTGCACTGAAGCGTGTAACACATCTTCATCCACCCACATTTTCAGAATCACCTGACTATCCTTATAACTGTATTTCAGAGCATTATTCAATAGATTACTTAAAATAAGCTTCAGCTTCTCTGAATCAGTTTTAAAGTAAAAATTCTTACCAAAGCCATGCTCAATATTGAATTCAATTTTAATATCGATACCCATTTTACGCGAGATGATGTTGAACGAATCAACGACCGTTTGTACCAGGCTTCGGATATTAACTTTGGTAATGTTAGGAGCTATCTCGCCAGCTTCAATTTTGGCGGCCACAAATATATTGCGTAACTGAAAATCCAGGTTAAAAGCCTCGCTATGAATAAGCGCTACCATTGAAACAACTTTTTTCCAGTCGTTTTTTTCTACCGAAAGGATGGCTTTTGATAAACCAAGAATCGATGTAAATGGATTCACTATTTCGTTAGAAATATTTGAGATAAAGTGGCTCTTCAACGCCTCAGACTCTTTCAGCTTTTTAGTTACACTCTGAAAATCCTTTGATAATTCCTTCATCTCATTATCTAACTTTTTCCTTTCTTCAAGTCGTAACCTGAGTTCGCGTAAAAGTTGTTTGTCAGATAAATTGCTCATAATTGTTTTTTTATATTCCGGACTAGTTATATTTTTCTAAAAATTGTTGGCCTTATATGATCTAAAGGCACATTCATCCCCGATAATGACTCCGAGTGACCAATAAAAAAGATCCCTCCGGGTTTCAGGTAATTACATAGTTTCCCTATTACTCTTTCTTGTGTTGCCCTGTCAAAATATATCAACACATTACGGCAGAAAATAACATCAAAGGTTTCATTCATGTCGTAATGACTATCCATTAAATTAACATGCTTCAGGGCAATATTTCGTTGCAATTCTGGCTTTACCCTTACTGTTGGGTTCAAGCGATCTTTGCTTTTTAAGAAATATCTTTTTTTCAATTCCAACGGAATGATGGCTATCTTATTTTCGGCATATACCCCTTTTGCAGCTGAGGTTAATACCTTATTTGAAATATCAGACCCATGTATTGAAAAATTAAAGGACGGAGACTCACGTTTATATTCATTAAGCACTATCGAAATCGTGTATGGCTCTTCACCACTTGAACAGCCTGCGCTCCAAACTTTAAAAAATCCATTTCCATTATGCTTTGGCAGTACCTCATTTCGTAAAAAATCGAAATGAACCGGTTCGCGAAAAAAGTCTGTTTTGTTAGTCGTTACTACATTCAAAAAATTATATATCTCTTTCGCCTGCCCTTCCTTACTGAAGAAGTATTCTTTGTATTCGGTATATGACTTCATGTTGAGTTCACGAATACGCTTTAATAGCCTTCCCTGCAGCATCACCCGCTTAACGGGTGGCATCTTAATACCATATTCGTTATAGATAAAATCGCTGAATGCCTGAAAATCCTTTTCTGAAAGCTCAGCTTTAAACGCATCCAATTCCTTCTCTTTACCTATATTACCTACTCCAAACATCCGGTCATCTCTACTTTACAGCTTTCACTACTTCCCCAAGGTTTATTATATCTTTTTCACTAAATATCTTATCTGCATTTAGTATCATCACCAGGTCATCGCCATTCTGATAAGAAGCTGAAATATATCCTGGCTTATAATCTGTTTCAATGGCCTTAAGTTTTGATTCATCAGTTTCGAACACATCAGACACCGCATCAACCAATACACCAATGCTCATCATCCCACTGCCATCGGCTTTGTCTATTTCTAAAACCACAATACACGACTGAGGTGTAATATTGATTTCTCCGAGGTTGAACTTAGCTGCTGCATCGATAATTGGAATGATTTGCTCACGATGGTCAGCCACTCCTTTTACATAGCTCATGCTTTCCGGAACAGACTTTGGTGCTGCATATTCCTTTATTTCAACAACCTTCTCAACGTGAACTCCAAAAATATTGTTCCCTACAGCAAAGGTTAGATAGGCATTAACTTCCTGACTCATCTATCTTTATTTTTCTATTTCCTGTACAACTTCTGATAAATCAATGATGTGAATAAACTCATCATTTTTAAATATGCTCCCGGTAAACGTATGAACCAGACCAGTATTACCGTTGATTACTGATTCTTTAAGGCTGGCTTCATCAAGGTCAAACACTTCTTTGACGCCATCTACCACCAAACCAATAAGAGAATCTGTTTTATCATCATCAGACACAACAATAATAGCAGTATCCTGGCCGATTTCAGCATTCTCAGTGCCCATCATCATCCTTAAATCGGCAATTGGTATAATGTTACCATGCAGATTAATTACTCCCAGCAGGTAGTTTTTGGTGTTTGGCACCCACGTTACCTTATCAAATTCAAGAATATTACGAACTTTCAATGTATCGAACGCAAATACTTCTCCATTGATTAAAAACGAAATAATTGATGTCATTTTTTTAATTTTTGGTTCGATATTTTTTAGTGGCATTATTATGAATCAAACGATTGGTATCAATAACCATTGCAATTGTTCCGTCGCCCATAATTGATGCACCTGAAATATTTTCCTGTTTTTTCAGGAAGCGTCCCATAGGTTTCACCACTGTCTGGAATTCACCAATTACCTGATCTACCAACAGTCCGACTTTGCGATCTTCATATTTGACCAATATCAGCTGCTCAGTTCCTTTATTTACCAGGTCTGTTTCAAATGTTTCACGTAAGTCAATAAACGGATATTGCTCACTATCGATATTAACAACATGATTAAATGTTTTACCGAATGATACCGAATCAATCGCATAAATCTTTTCAATATTGGCAATTGGAATCACATACTGATTATTAAACACCCGCACCAATAAACCGTCAATAATTGATAGTGTCATTGGTAGCTCAAGCGTAAGCGTGGTCCCTTTTCCTATTTCAGAATCTAAGGATACTTCACCACGGATTTCGCCAATTTTCTTCTTCACAACGTCCATTCCAACGCCACGACCCGATACATCGGTTACTTCGTCCTTAGTTGAGAATCCGCTTAGGAAGACCAACTCAAATATTTCTTTTCTGCTCAGTTCTGTTGAACTATCTATAAGTCCCTTTGAAATGGCCTTATTACGAATAAACTCAGGATCAATTCCTTTACCATCGTCCATCACTTTTACAATAACGCTGGCACCCGAGTAGTATGCTTTGAAAAGAATGGTTCCTTTAGGTGACTTTCCATTACCAATGCGCTCGTCAGGCAGTTCTATACCATGATCAACAGCATTACGAATAATATGTAACAGAGGATCGGTCAGGTGCTCAATGATATTCTTGTCTAGCTCTATATCACCACCTTCTATCACAAAGTCAATATCTTTTTGTAGTTCTTTGGACAAATCACGCACCAGTCTCTGGAAGCGCATTAGTTCACTTTGCAGTGGTATAAGGCTTATAGAAAAAGCATTATCGCGCAATTGACGACTGAGCTTCTGTATATTTTCGGCTAAAGCTAATACAGCCGGATTACCATCGTTTTCGGCAAATAAGTTGAGCTGTGCCTGTATGGTTACCAATTCACTCACCAGGTTAACCAACTCATCAATCTTTGAAGAGTTAACCCTAATACTTGATATTTTATGCTCTTTTAACTGCACCTTTTTCCGGGCATCCTTCTTAGCTTCACTATCGCTTGTACTTGCAGCCAATCCTGCTAGTTCATCTTTCACCAATGGTTTCTGAAGACGAGCCGCCTCATCAATTTTATTGACCAGTTCAGTTGAAGTCAGCAAATTACCTGCACTAATTTCGTTAATGGCTATATCACACTCATCCTCAACAAAAATGAATACATCTTTAATGTCATTTATCGATTCAGATGTGTTTAGCACCACCTGCCAATGACAATAATTGCTAATAGGATTAAAACTGCTTAATACGGGTACCTTTTCATGGTAGGCCACAACTTTGGCAATACCCATAGCGTGCAAATCATCAAGCAGGTAAAATGGATTGGTTCCATTTCGGAGAATTTCTTCATTTGGCTTGATGTCGATCAGATAAGTCTTGGAACCGTCATCCTTAACTGCCACTTCCTTGCTAGCCGGTGTTTTAGTTACTACTGCACCTTCAAGATTTGCCACGCGCTGTACTCGTTGAATAAAAGACTGCTGGTTATCCAGTTCTTCTTCATCATCAACATCGCCCACTTCAAGCATGTGCTTAATATGATCAATTGATTCGAAGGTGAGTGAAATAATATCATCGGTTATTTCGAGCTTATTGTTTCTTACGAGATCAAACACCGTTTCGAGGTGATGCGTAAATTCACTTAACTGATTAAAGCCAAACATTGCTCCCCCACCTTTAAGCGTGTGCATAGCACGAAAGATCCGCTCAACTATCTCTTTGTTGCCCGTATCTTTCTCAAGAAGCAACAGCGCTTCCTCTAAGTCATGAACATTATCGTTTGACTCCTCTACGAATTTTGCTTTAAACTTGTCAATCATTGTTTACGCGTTTAACCTGTGATGGCGTTAAAATAGTCAATCAAAAGCTGTTGCTCTTCTTCTGTTTGTGGCGTGTGCGATTCCTCATTAACAAGCAGTTGTTGAATGACCGACACCGCCGTTTTGGTTTTCTCAACCATATGATTGCTCACCACCAATTTGTTATCAAGAACTTCTTTATAGGCCTGTTCAACCGGTGTGGCAATTTCGGGTAATGCTGTAAAGCCTACCATAGGGGCTGTTCCTTTGATATTGTGCATAGTTCGCACAACCATTTCAATAGCCTCTTTTGACAGGTTAACAGGCTTAGTCAGTTCTTCCTCAAGAACAGCCAGATTATCAGAAGTTTCTTTAATGAAAATATTTTTAACTCTCATCTTATCTTAAGACACGAGAAATTGCACTCAATAGCTTAGCTGGAACAAATGGTTTGATAATCCACCCGGTAGCGCCAGCCTGCTTAGCTTCCATCTTTTTTGAAGCTTGTGATTCGGTTGTTAAGAATAAGATTGGAATATGCTTATATGCTTCAATCTCTCTTATCTTACGAATCAGCCCAAGGCCATCGAGGTTTGGCATATGAAGATCGGTTATTACAATATCAATTGTTCTGCCGTCCAGGAATTTTTGAGCATCTTCACCATCAACGCCCACCAATACCTCATAACCTTCATTCTGCAAGGTAAAGTTGACTACTTCGCGGATACTTTCTGAATCATCAACGATGAGAACTGTTTTAGCCATAATTATTATTCTAGTTATTATAGATTAATTAAGAACATACTGAAAACCTGAGTTCAAGATAAGCTTTTTTATATCATCACTTAACTCAGCATTTACTTCTACTTTTTTTCCGTTGGCACTTAATGTTGCTTTTAATGCCAATAAAAGCTGTATAAAAGTTACATCAACACTCTCAGGATTATCGACTTCGATCTGTAAATCCTTATCGGTTATCAAACCGTTTTTTACAGTTCCTGTAATTTTTTCGATGTGATTAATGATTAGCTGCCCTGAGAAGCGCATCATTGTTTTCTCAGGCAATTCATCAATTAGTACTGAATATGGTAAATTCTCCATGGTCTACACCTTAAAATTTCTCGTAATTATCCAGGTCAAAATCCTTATCGAAATTAGAGAATGGATTATCGGCCTTTTTCTGCCCATTGCCAGTTGTTGGCTTTGGTGCTGCCTTTGGCTCAGACTTAACAGCTACCTTCTCAGTAGTATTTTCCACAGGCGTTTTCGCCACTTTCTTACCTGTTTTATCGGTCGCCTTAGCAAATGTTTTATCAAGCTTGAAATAGCTAACTGCTTCATTCAGGTTATCGGCTAAATTAGCCAACAAATCAGAACTCTGTGTCAACTCATCAGATGATGATGCATTTTCCTGCGTAATCATATTGAGTTGCTGCATAGCCAGGTTAATTTGCTCAGCTCCTGTTTTTTGCTCCATACTTGCAGCAGATATTTCTTTAATGAGCTGCGTGGTTTTCTCGATATCCGGCACCAGCGCTTTTGATTTTTCGCCGGCTTCAGTAGATACCTTCAGACCTGTAGAAACAAGAGATACGATCTCATCAGCTGCAGTTTTACTGCGCTCGGCCAATTTACGCACCTCGGCTGCCACAACAGAGAATCCTCTTCCGTGCTCACCTGCTCTGGCTGCTTCAACAGCAGCATTCAGCGCCAGAATATTCGTTTGGAAGGCAATATCACTGATGATGGTGATCTTCTCAGAAACATCCTTCATCACTTTAGCAGCCTGTGAGGAAAGCTCATCGGCAACACCTACATCTTTAGCTGTTTCAACAGTTATCTTCTCTGTTTGAATGGCATTATCAGTATTCTGATCAATATTAGCTACCATCTCTTCAATAGAAGTTGACACTTCCTCGGCAGAAGCAGCCTGATCGGCAGAACCTTTAGACAGTTGTAAAGAGCTTGACTTTAATTGTGTACTTGAAGTCACCAAATCATTGGCATTTGACTTGATGGTATTCACTGTATTTTTAAGGTTTTCAGCCATGCTAACCAAAGCTCTGGCCAAATCACCAATTTCATCATCCTGTTCAACATCAACTGTGGCCGTTAAATCACCTTGCCCAATAGCCTGTGCAAAAGTAACACCTTTGTTAAGCGGCGTAATAATGGAGTTATATAGCATGTAGGCAGTAACAAGTGCACCGGCAATAACCAGCAAACTCATAATAATAATAACCCACTGCAACACGGTAAAACTTCTGTTACTACCAGATAAGGCTACATTAGTTGCCTCATCATATTTAGTTGTTAACTCACGAATTGTAGTATCAATTGACTCGCACAATGATATAATTTCACCACCCTCCTGCACCATTGGCTCCACTTCGAACAGCACCATGGCATCTTCGTAAGCTTCAAATGAATTCAGGCTACTCATCACGTACTGCTGCATCTGAAATAAAGAATCAACATCGTGGAAGATAGTGTTTAATGTCTCCACATCTTCCTCATTTCCCTCTTCTTCAATCCAAAGCTTGCTTAAGGCAAGTAATTCTTCTTTCAAAGCCTTGTACTCGGTGGAATGCAATTCACCCAAACGCACCTTATCAGGTGTTCCGGACTGTGTATCAATAAATACCCAGCTACGAATAAGCATTTTAGATTCATTAACAGCATCAGCCAGACTCTCAAGCTTAGTAGTTGAGGGAGAATACAGACCTGTTAATTTGCGATTCAAATTTTTACTACTTGTTAGCGTAGAATAAGTCCAGATTCCGTTAGCTATAATTAACAACAGGATAAGTCCGAACCCGGCTAACAATTTTTGGGCAATATTCAGTTTGATGTTTTTCATGATTACTTGTTATAAGCTTATTGCATTTGACATCCCTTCTAGCTTTGAGCTAATTTGCAAACCAAATTTAGCAGCATTGCCTTTATGGATCTCAAATTTAAGTTTATCATCTCTAACCACAAAGTTAATCATCGATCCCGAATTACATGCACCCTCGGCTTCGGTAATTATTAACGTGCTTCCGCCGTTAACTTTACTTACAATAGTTGCGGCATGTTTCGAGAAGTTAACGTTGGATGAAACGTAAACCACCTGACAATCTACAACTTCTTCCGGAGATTTAAACTCTTTAATAACAACATTCTGGAATCCGAATTTTTTACCTGCAGACAATTTCGTCATCCAATCAGCGATTTCCCTGTCGCGCACAACTCCTATCACAAAGTCCCCTTGTTTGGCTGATTCAGTCCAGCCAATGTGCCTTATGAAACTCAATGTAAATACTGACTTAAACTTGGCTACCTGAGCGTTTCCGGCTAAAGGTAAAACAATTAAAGCCAAAAAGAATAAAACCTTTTTCATAATAAATCTGTCCTACAAAATTCAACATCTTAATGCGCTTTGGTACGCACCAGAACTTATATTGTTTCTTTTTACCTTAATAATTTTGATTTTTAGGACAAAAGAATCCAAAATGACGGGTTAAAAATTAAGCCATTTCACTTAACTTTGCACAACTTTTCTAGTCCAACCACGCTAAATAAATAGGTGTCAAACACCTCCAAAACATCAACACAAAACAAATGAAACATACCTCACTAAAAATAGACTCATCCTTATTATTATTGGGCAAAACAAAGGAGATTAGCGAAGAGCTGTCATCATTCATTGCCGATTTAAACCTTAATAAAGCCTGCATAGCCAAACTTGAGTGCTATATTTCGCTGGACAGTTCCGATGATATCATCAGCTGTCAGACTCATCTGACAGATAGTTTCAAACAACTGTTTGGGGAACACATACCAGCTTTTTCACTGATTAATCAGCAAGCTGCTGATATTAGCAACAAAGCACTTTTAAAACTGACACTATTTGACGAGCCCGATTCAGTAGTTAGCTGCAAAGAGTTTCAGAAACACCCCTACACCGTTGTAACCATTAACGATGATAAACTGGTGTTTTCAGGCGGGATACATTTTACTGAGGAGAAGGATATTCTCCGTAGCATCCAGTTGAGTTATGATTTTGCAGAACAGCTACTCGACCATGAAGAGATGCACATGGGTCACCTGGCAACCGTCTCCAACTACATGGAAGATCTGGAAGGTAAAAATATTGCTTCTACCGGGTGGAGCAACCTGGCAACACTTGAAGAAGTGAGATCTTTATATTTCGATCCCACCCTTTTTAAGCATGGTTACCCACTACTCTTGAATAACAGCATCAAAACAGGCGCATTTTGCATTGACTTTATAGCAGCATCAAAAGATGGTTTTCCAACTGCCCAGTACCAAAAAAACACGAATGGTCTGACACAATCGTGCTATCTGCCATGTCTGCAAAAAGTCTTAATCGGCAACCTTAGTACTCAACAAGCCAATAGCATTGATGAGCAAATAGACTTCTACAAAACAGCTATTGAAGCAGTCATCAGTAACTATAGTTCATCAGAAATACTTATCGAAGAATTGAAGATTTTACTCACTAACCCCGATTTGGCACAGTTGGTAGAAGATGAGCTGACAAATCTTCTGCACCAAAATAAAACAAGCGTATTTCATACCCAATCGAACAAAGCAGAACATTGGTTTGACATTGAAGTTATTGCCTCGGTTACCTGCGACAAATAAATCATTGCCCAACAAACCCTTTTTACCTATTTTCGCACAATCACAAAAAAGGAGAAGATTAAGAGATGTGGATTAATATTGCACGCTACATACTGCGTAACCGAATAGCCATTCTAATAGCATTATTTATAGTAACCGTTTTCATGGGCATCATGTCGCGACAGATTGAAATGTCGTACCAATATGCCCCCCTGCTACCAGAAGATGATCCAACCTACTTGGAGTATGAAGAGTTTCTGAATATCTATGGGAATGAAGGAAACATGGTTATTATTGGTATTAAGAACGAAGATTTTTTTGAGCTTAGTGATTTTAATAATTGGCAGGAACTATCTAAATCACTCCTTGATATCAATGGAGTTACCTCCGTTTTTTCAGTGGGACAATCGTATGACCTTAAAAAGAATAGCAAAGAGAAGCGCTTTGAAATAGCGCCTATATTTCCTGAAAAGGTCAAGTACCAAACTGAGCTAGACTCACTTAAAGAAGTATTTTATTCACTGCCATTTTACAAAGAGCTTTTATACAACGAAAACACAGATGCCTTTTTAATGGCCATTACGCTTGATGATGAGCTCCTGCACAGCAAAAAGCGGGTGAAACTGATTGAAGATATTCAAGAAGCAGGGCAGCAATTTGTTGAGAACAGCAGACACGATATACATTATTCAGGACTTCCGTTTATACGAGTGGTAACAGCCGAAATGATTAAGAGGGAATTGAACATGTTCATTTTCCTCGCTTTAGGTATTACAGCGCTTATCATTTTCTTATTCTTCCGCTCGTTTAAGGTGGTGATGTTTTCCATGCTGGTGGTAGGCATTGCTGTTATTTGGGCCTTAGGTATTCAAGGGATTTTCGGCTACAAAATCACCATCCTAACCGGTATGATTCCGCCATTGATTATTGTCATTGGTATCCCCAACTCAGTATTTCTTCTCAACAAGTATCATCAGGAATACCGAAAGCATAAAAATAAAATCAAGGCATTGCAGCGTGTTATCCGCAAAATAGGTAACGCCACATTTCTTACCAACCTGACCACTGCATCGGGATTTGCCACATTTATTTTCACCAGTAGTAAAATCCTGGTTGAATTTGGTGTGATTGCAGCCATCAACATTATGGTCGTGTTTGTCCTGTCCATCCTTTTAATCCCCATCATCTTCAGTTTCCTGGATGGACCAAAGGAGCGCCACCTCAATCACCTCGATAATCAACTGGTAGGCAAAGCAGTTAACGGATTGGTGCGCATCTCATTAAATCACAGAACGAAAGTATATTGGGTAGCCGGAATCATGCTACTAATGGGTATCTTCGGAATTTCGAAGATTAAAACCACGGGCTTTATGCTTGATGACATCCCCCATGATGATCCTTTGTATGTCGATCTCAAATTTTTTGAAGAAAACTTTAATGGCTTAATGCCACTGGAGCTGATGATTGACACAAAGAAAGCCAATGGCGCCATATCGGGCAGTAACCTGAAACGCATGGACAAGCTGCAGGAAGAGTTGAAAGCATTTGATGCCATCTCACATCCCTTATCTATGGTTGAAGTGGTGAAGTTTGCACGTCAGGCTTTCTATAATGGTAAAGAAAGACATTACAAAGTGCCCAGTAACCAGGAGCGTAATTTTATTCTTTCGTATGTCAATAAAAGCGATACGGAGGCAACAGCCAACAACGGACTGGTCACTACGTTTATTGACTCAACCAAGCAGCGGGCGCGCTTAAGCTTCCGCATGAAGGATATTGGCACCACTGAGATGGCTGTTCTGGATAAAAAAATCCGAGAAACCATCAATAGTGTATTTCCTTCAGATAAATATTACACCTCCCTAACGGGTGCCAGCGTAGTGTTTTTCAAGGGAACCGATTACCTGGTACGCAACCTGTTTACCAGTCTGCTATTAGCCATTGTACTAATCGCCTCCTTCATGGCCTGGATGTTCTCATCCAAAAGAATGGTATTGGTATCCTTAATACCAAACATCTTTCCGCTTATTATGACGGCAGCACTCATGGGCTTTTTCCATATACCCATTAAACCATCCACCATCTTAGTTTTTAGTATAGCCTTTGGTATCAGTGTCGATGATACAATTCACTACCTGGCTAAATACCGGCAAGAGCTATCAGAGACCAACTGGAGCATCCGGGCAGCTGTGGTATTGGCTTTAAAGGAAACCGGTGTGAGCATGATTTACACATCCATCATTCTATTCTTCGGTTTTGGAATCTTCAGTGTATCGCAGTTTGGTGGCACCGTGGCATTGGGTATATTAGTAGCCGTTACGCTTTTAATAGCTCTGTTTTCAAACCTTATTCTTCTGCCGGCGTTGTTGTTAACGTTAGAGAAGGCTATTACTAATCAATCGTTCAAAGAGCCTTTATTACATATTTATGATGAAGATGAAGACATTGAACTGGAAGAACTAAGAATAGAAAAGAAACACGAGCTTAAATCAGAATAACACACATCAATTTATGTACACAATAACCGACCTTCAAAAATTGGTAGAGCAAGAAATCAGCAAACAACAATTTGTGGTTGAGCCCAAAGGCCTGTATCAGCCGATAGAATACGTAATGGGAATGGGCGGTAAGCGCATACGGCCAACCATGTGCCTGGCAGGCTGCTACCTGTTTACCGATGATATTCAGCCAGCTCTGAAGCCCAGTTTATCACTGGAGATATTTCATAACTTCACCTTGCTGCACGATGACATAATGGATAATGCCGATGTGCGACGCAACCAGGCAACTGTGCATAAAAAGTGGGACGAGAATACCGCTATCCTCTCTGGCGATGCCATGCTGATCAAAGCCTACCAATACGCTTCCGAAATTAATGGGCACCACCTTAAAAAAGTAATTGACTTATTCAGTCAAACAGCCATTGAAGTATGTGAAGGTCAGCAGTACGACATGGAGTTTGAGACCCGCGACGATGTGGAGGTATCGGATTATCTGAATATGATAAGGCTGAAAACAGCCGTATTGCTGGCTGCCAGCTTGAAAACAGGTGCTATCATAGGTGGTGCCAGTGATGACGACGCAAATTTGCTATATGAATTTGGCGAGAATATTGGCCTGGCATTCCAGTTACAGGATGACTTCCTGGATGTGTATGGTAACATCGAAACTTTTGGAAAAGCAATTGGGGGAGATATTGTTGCCAACAAGAAAACATTTTTACTACTTAATGCGTTACAATTGGCGTCGGGTTCATTGCGCAATGACCTTCTGAAATGGATAAACGCTGTCGACTTTGATGCTCAGGAAAAAATAGAAGCTGTTAAAACCATCTACAACACACTAAAGGTAGACGAATTAGCCAGAGAAAAAATGAACTTCTATTTTGATAAAGCCATTGCCGCCCTTAACAAGGTCAATGGTCGTGAAAGCATGAAAGAGCAATTGCGCCATTTCGCAGTTAAGCTCATTGAGCGTTCCCGATAAAGGAACATTATCAACGCGAGAATAATACGCATAATATGGAAAAATTGGTTGGTACCATCATTCAAATAGTTGGTCCGGTTGTAGATGTAAGCTTCGACCTTAACGATCAGGAGCTACCTAATATCTTAGATGCTTTAGAAATTAAGCGCGAAGGTCATCCTTCAATTATTATTGAGTGCCAACAGCATATTGGCGAAAATACCATACGCTGTATTGCGATGGATTCAACAGACGGCTTGATGCGTGGCCTGGAAGTGACCCATTTGGGAAGTCCTATTACCATGCCAGCGGGCGAAAACGTTAAAGGCCGCCTGCTTAATGTGGTGGGTAATGCCATTGATGGCATCGGTAATGTAACCAAAGAAGGTGGTAAACCCATTCACCGCGATCCGCCATCATTCGAGGAACTATCTACTCAGGCCGAAATCCTTTTTACAGGTATAAAAGTAGTTGACCTGATTGAACCATATGCCAAAGGTGGTAAGATTGGTTTGTTTGGTGGTGCTGGTGTAGGTAAAACCGTATTAATTCAGGAGCTAATCAACAACATTGCCAAAGGACACGATGGATTATCAGTATTTGCCGGTGTTGGTGAGCGTACCCGTGAAGGTAATGACCTGCTTCGCGAGATGATTGAATCAGGCATTGTAAATTATGGCGATGCCTTTAAAGAAGATATGGAAAAAGGTGGCTGGGACTTATCGAAAGTAGATAAAGATGCGCTGGATACATCACAGGTAACCATGGTATTCGGTCAGATGAATGAGCCTCCTGGTGCACGTGCACGCGTGGCCTTGTCAGGCTTAACCATTGCCGAAAGTTTCCGCGATGGCGACGGCACAGGTTCAGGACGCGATGTACTTCTTTTCGTGGATAACATCTTCCGTTTTACGCAGGCTGGTTCAGAGGTGTCTGCACTATTAGGCCGTATGCCTTCTGCAGTAGGTTATCAGCCAACCCTATCATCTGAGATGGGTGCCTTACAGGAACGTATTGCTTCTACCAAGCATGGTTCAATTACCTCGGTACAGGCTGTATATGTGCCTGCCGATGACTTGACTGACCCGGCTCCTGCAACAACCTTTGCTCACCTGGACGCCAAAACAGTATTAAGCCGTAAGATTGCTGAGCTGGGCATCTATCCCGCTGTAGATCCATTGGATTCAACTTCACGGATGCTAACGCCTGAAATTGTTGGTGATGAACATTACAATACCGCTCAGGCTGTTATTGAGATTTTACAGCGCTACAAAGAGTTACAGGATATTATCGCCATCCTTGGTATGGAAGAACTATCAGAGGAAGATAAACTAGTAGTGCACCGTGCACGTCGTGTACAACGCTTCCTGTCGCAACCATTCCATGTGGCCGAACAGTTTACCGGTCTGAAAGGTGTATTTGTATCTATTGAAGACACCATCAAAGGCTTTAAGATGATACTCAACGGCGAAGTGGATCAATACCCCGAATCAGCCTTTAACCTGGTGGGTACCATTGAAGAAGCTATTGCCAAAGGTGAAGACATGTTGAAACAAGCTAAATCAGCCTAATGGAAGATCTGCATTGCGAAATAGTGACACCAGTAAAGGTCATCTACGATGCACCGGTTGGATTGGTGACCGTGCCTGGTGAGAAAGGGCAATTTACCTTGCTTAAGAATCACGCACCCATCATTTCCGTGCTTATTGAAGGGAAGATTAGGGTGATTAGTAAAACAGGTAGCGAAGAGTATTTTGACTGCAAAAGTGGCGTGTTAGAATGTGAAAACAATAAGGTGACCATCCTAATCCATAAGAGCTAATAGTCAGTTTACGATATAACACAAATGAAATCCCGGCAATACACCGGGATTTTGTTATTTTTGCGCTTTAATTACATCTCAACGAAGCGGTTTATACACCTCTTTTACTATATTTTTTAAAGCATGAAGATCCTTATTATACGATTAAGTTCAATTGGTGATATCATTCAATGCATGTCGGTGGTAACTGGCCTTAAAAACCAATTTCCACAGGCTGAAATTCACTGGGTGGTGCGCGCCGACATGGAGTCGCTGGTTAAGATCGAACCACGCATCGACCGCATTTGGGCCTTTGATAGGAAAGAAGGATTTGGAGGCGTTTTTAAGCTGGGTTCGAAACTTAAAAAGGAGCAATTTGACCTAATCTATGATGCCCATAGTAATATTCGCTCAAACATCCTTAAACTGGTGTTGTGCCCCTTTGGTATTTGTAACATATTTAAAAGAAACAAGCTGGTAACGCGACATAAAGATCGCCTCAAGCGCTTATTGCTGTTTAAATTTGGTGTTAATCTGCTTCCAAAACCATTTAAGGCACTAGACTCGTTTCGTCAGCCATTGAAAAAATGGCAGGTAAATGAGTTTAACACACCTTTTAACGACTGGCGTTTTCCACGTGAAACAGAAGAAAAGATAGAAGAGCTGGTTTTAAATCGGCTACCCCAAGGCCAGAAGTTTGTGACCCTTGTACCATCAGCTGCGTGGGAACTGAAGCGTTGGCCGGTTAAATACTGGCAAGAGCTGGTTAAAATTAGAGAAGACCTGCACTTTGTGGTATTAGGAGGGCCCGGCGATACATTTTGTGAGGAAATTAAAGCAGCTGCTCCTGAGCGTGTGATTAACCTGGCAGGTCAAACCTCATTAATGGAAAGCTTCTGTGCCGTGTGGCATTCACCATATGTTATCAGTGGCGATACCGGCTTCTTACATGCAGCTGACCTGTTTCAGAAACCCGGACAGGCGATTATTGGCCCAACAGCTTTCGGCTATCCATCAAACCCAAAGATGAAAATAATGGAGGTGGATTTACCTTGTCGACCGTGTACCAAAGATGGCAGTACCAAATGCAAGATAAAAGAAGAGAGGAAATGCCTCATGGACATCTCCCCTCTATTAGTTGCTAAGTCAATTGACTTTTAATTATTTCACTTGCGATTGAATATAGGCTACCACTTCCTGGTGGCCTTTTGATTGGGCAAAATCCAGTGACGATTCACCATCCACATCCACCATGGAAAGATCGGCTCCGTTAGCTACCAATAGCTTAACAACTTCCAGCTGACCTTCTGAAGCCGCCATCATCACGGGTGTCCACTGCTCCTCATTATCTGTGGCATTCACATTGGCTCCGGCTTGTATCAACACTTCGACAGCTTGTGTAAAAGGACCGGTAGAGGCAAACATCAGCGCCGTGCGGTTCATGCCATCTACAGCATCAACCTCAGCTCCATTTTCAAGCAATACTGAAACAATGTGGTGATGTCCGTTATAAGCGGCCAGCATTAAAGCACTGTGCTGATTTTCGTCCATCGCATTGATATTAATGCCATTGCCGATTGCTTCCTTGACTTTATCTAAATCGCCCTCCAAAGCAGCCTGAAAATAAGCTGGCATATTGATACTTTCCGTTACTGCCTGCTCTTCTGTTTCCTGAATTGACTGACTTTCCTTTTGTTTATCCTTTTTGGCCGTCGACTGACAAGCCAGTGTGACTATCATTATTGCCACACTTGTTAATGTTACTAATTTCTTCATCCTGATATTTTGATGTTAAATGGTCAATTAAAATAAAGGTAATTCCCTTAATAGATAGCCTCCGCCACCTTGCGGGTACTTGCTGTGGCCATCATGGTGTAAAAATGCAGAATAGGTACATTATGCTGTATCAGTTCTTTTGCCTGCTGAATACACCACTCTACCCCTACCTGTTTCACCTCATCATTATTTTTACATTTCCTGATTTCTTTGGCAAAATCCTCCGGGATATCCACGTGAAAAATTTTTGGCAGCACCGTAAGCTGGTTCATTAACGTAACAGGCTTTAAACCGGGGATAATAGGAACCGTTATGCCCATTGCACGAGCTCTCTTAACAAACTCAAAGTACTTACTATTATCAAAGAACATTTGGGTAACTATGTACTCAGCACCAGCGTCAACTTTCTGTTTTAACCAGTACAGGTCAGATTCCATATTAGGAGCCTCCTCATGCTTCTCAGGATAACCGGCCACACCATAACTAAAAGGCGTATCAAATGCATCGAGTAATGTGCCATCCAGAAACTGTCCGGCATTTAATTCATTCACCTGATTGACCAAATCAAGCGCATAATTATTACTTTCCTCTGATGTGGAAGCAAATCGCGCTTTATTGGAATTATCACCCCTCAACAATAAAACATCATGAATTCCCAGAAAATTGAGGTCAATCAAAGCGTACTCGGTCTCACTTTTTGTAAAACCACTGCATATGATGTGTGGTACAACCTTAATGCCGTAACTATGCTGGATTGATGCTGCCACGGCTACAGTACCTGGTCGTTTACGAATCACGCGCCGCTCATACAGCCCATTGGCAGTATCTTTATACTGCATCTCATCCCTGTGCGACGTGATATTTATATAGAGCGGGTTAAACGCTTTTAGTTGCTCAATGGTATTAAATACTTTGTCAATACTATTGCCTTTGAGTGGTGGTAGTAGTTCAAAGGAAAAGCCGGTTTTAGTGGTTGATTTTATTTGTTCTGCTACAGTCATTCTATCAATGGTGATTAGTTGAATCGTTGATTTGGACATTTGTTGATTTGCAAACCAAAGTCTTCAAATCAACAAATATCCGATTCAACACCTAATTGTTACTTATACTCCAGATTTAAAGGAATCCACTTCTCTACTTCTTCAGCAGTGCAGCCTTTTCGACGGGCCACATCCTGCACCTGATCTTTACCAATCTTACCCAAACCAAAATAGATGGCATCGGGGTGCGCCAGGTAAATACCACTCACCGACGCATTAGGATACATGCTGTAATGCTCAGTTAAGGTAATGCCGGCATTTTCTTCGGCCTGCAGCAGGTCAAAAAGCGTGCGCTTCTCGCTGTGATCGGGACAAGCAGGATAGCCAAGCGCGGGGCGAATACCCCTGTAACGCTCACGAATCAGGTTCTCATGGTCGATGACCTCCTCAGGCGCATAACCCCAAAACTCTGTTCTGATGCGATAATGCAACAACTCGGCAAAAGCTTCGGCTAATCGGTCGGCCAATGATTTTAACAGGATACTGCTGT
Source organism: Carboxylicivirga mesophila (assembly GCF_018271975.1). GTDB lineage: Bacteria > Bacteroidota > Bacteroidia > Bacteroidales > Marinilabiliaceae > Carboxylicivirga > Carboxylicivirga mesophila. The sequence continues at coordinate 16,023 of NZ_JAGUCN010000021.1, read as the reverse complement.
AATCATCATGATCAGCTTCAAACTGCTCCAGCCATTTTTCGATACCAACACCAGCCGTTACGGCAAACCCACCAATATGGTCGAAGCGCTTGCTTTCTTTAGGTGCCACGTAATCGCTCAAACAGTGGAATACCTTTTTGCCGGGTTTATCCTGCTGTTCTCTAAGATGGTGGAAAGTGGCCATAACTTCCTGACGCGACTCATCCGTATATACTTCTATATCATCGCCTACGCTATTAGCCGGAAATATACCAAACACCGCATTAGCCTGCAGCATATGCTCTTGCTCTATCCTATCGAGCATAGCTTGTGAATCACGATACAGCTTTAATGCTTCTTCTGCTTTAGCTTTAGCATCATCGGTACGGTAACGCTCCAGCCATTTGGCTTTTGAAGCCTTATCAACCACCGACTCCATATGGTCGTAGTTACCGGTTAAACGCCAAGCCTGGTAAAAGAATGTCCAATCAATAAATTTACGAATCTCACTTATCGGATAGTCTTCCAATACACGCACACCAGCCTCTGCCGGTAGTGGCGTTATTGTATTAGACCAGTCAATCTGATGCTTTCGGGCACGTGCCTCTTCTATTGGCATCAGCTTAATTGTTTTCTTACTCGCATTTCGCTCTCGAAGGCCTGCATATTCATGCTTAACCTGCTGCACAAAGTTATCCTTCTCTTTGGCAGATAATAAGGCGCTCACCACCTGTGCACTTTTTGAGGCATCTTTCACATGCACTACCGGATTGTCATACTCAGGCTCAATTTTAACAGCGGTATGTATTTTTGACGTGGTAGCACCACCTATCAGCAAAGGAATATTGAAACTATTACGTTTCATTTCTTTAGCTACCGTCACCATTTCTTCCAGCGAAGGTGTAATCAAACCACTCAGCCCTATGATATCAGCGCCATGCTCAATGGCTTTCTTCAAAATCTCTTCGGTGGGCACCATCACCCCCAAATCAATCACCTCATAATTGTTACATCCTAAAATAACGCCCACAATATTTTTACCAATATCGTGTACATCACCTTTAACGGTGGCCATTACTATTTTCCCATTGGTTTTAGCACCTCCGGTTGAGGCTTTTTCCTCTTCAATAATTGGTTGAAGAATAGCAACAGCTTTTTTCATTACGCGTGCTGTTTTTACCACCTGAGGCAAAAACATCTTGCCACTTCCAAAGAGCTCGCCCACCACATTCATGCCGTCCATGAGCGGCTGCTCAATAATATCGAGTGCTGTTGGATACTTTTCCAGGGCCTCGGCAATATCCACATCCAGATAATCGCTGATACCTTTCACCAGACAATGACTCAGGCGTTCTTCCAGTGTTCCTTCGCGCCAGGCAGCTTGTTGGATTTCGCCTTCGGTCTGTTGCGTATTTTTAATTTGCTCGGCATACTCCACCAGACGATCAGTAGCATCACTGCGTTTATTCAACACCACATCTTCAACATATGCCAGCAGTTCTTTGGGTATATCATCGTAAACCTGCAGCATGGCCGGGTTCACAATTCCCATATCCAGGCCTTCCTGGATAGCATAATATAAAAATACCGAGTGGATGGCCTCACGTACCACATTATTCCCTCTGAACGAAAAAGACAGGTTGCTGATACCTCCACTGATATGTGCATGTGGCAGGTTCTCTTTTATCCACTTACAGGTTTTGATGAAATCAACTGCATAATTATTGTGCTCCTCTATACCTGTGGCAATGGCCAACACATTGGGGTCAAAAATAATATCCTGTGGCGGAAAGTTGACCTTTTCTGTTAATAGCCTGTATGCTCTTCCACATATTTCTTTACGACGTTCAAAGGTATCGGCCTGACCCTTTTCATCAAAAGCCATGACCACCACTGCTGCTCCGTACTTTTTGATGATACGGGCATGCTCTAAAAACGGCTCTTCCCCTTCTTTAAGGCTGATGCTATTCACCACAGACTTACCCTGCAGACACTTCAGACCGGCTTCTATCACCTCGAATTTAGATGAATCCACCATCACCGGTACTTTGGATACATCCGGATCAGACATGAGCATATTGAGGAAAGTGACCATCTCCTCTTTGGCATCCAACATGGCATCATCCATGTTCACATCCACTATCTGGGCGCCATTTTCTACCTGATGACGGGCTATATCAACCGCCTCTTCGTATTGCTTTTCTTTGATTAAGCGCAAAAACTTGCGAGAGCCCGCCACATTACAGCGCTCACCAATATTCACAAAATTGGCATCTTTACGCATCTGCAACGATTCCAAACCACTTAAATGAGTGATGGTTGGAGGCTGTACTTTCTGGTGCCCGTTATACCTGGCAGCCACCTTAGCCATCGCCGCAATGTGTTCGGGTGTTGTTCCGCAGCAGCCACCAATAATATTAACTTTACCATCGGCCATCCAGTGCTCTACCAACGCAGACATCTGATTGGGGGTTTGGTCATATTCACCAAACTGATTGGGCAAACCGGCATTGGGGTGTGTACTTATATAGAAAGGGGCATTCTTGGACAGCTCGGTTACATATGGTTCCAGCTCCTCAGCACCCAATGAGCAGTTAAGACCGATACTGAGAATATCCATATGCGAAATAGAATCGATAAACGCCTGCAAAGTCTGACCTGATAAGGTACGTCCACTGGCATCAGTAATAGTACCTGATACCATAATTGGCAACTTACAAGCTTCCTCTTCAAACACTTCATCAATGGCAAACAGAGCCGCTTTGGCATTTAGTGTGTCAAAAACGGTTTCTATCATCAACAGGTCAGACCCGCCCTTAATCAGCGCTCTCACCTGCTCTTTATAAGCTTCCTTTACCTCATCAAAGCTGGTTGAACGGTAGCCCGGATTATTCACATCGGGTGATAACGACAGTGCTTTATTCAGCGGACCAATGGACCCACAAACAAAACGAGGCTTATCCGGATTTTTGGCTGTGTATTCATCCGCCACTTCACGTGCAATACGTGCCGATTCGAAGTTAATATCCCACACGGCCTCCTGCATGTCATAGTCGGCCTGTGAAATAGACGTTGCATTAAATGTATTGGTTTCAATGATATCAGATCCAGCCTCCAGGTATTTGGCATGAATTTCTTTAATTATATCAGGTCTGGACAATGAAAGGATATCATTATTTCCTTTGATGGGCATGTGGTGATGCTTAAAGCGTTCGCCCCTGTAATCATCTTCCTCCAGTTTATAGGTCTGAATAAGGCTTCCCATGGCGCCATCAAGAAGCAATACACGTTCTTTAATGACCTTATACAACAATTCTGTTCGCGTCATATTGATCTTATCAATTTGAAAAATGTGGTTAATGTTTTATGGTATATGGTTTTAACTTCAACTCTTAAGAGCAGTCAATTGTTATCAGATTACCTAACAATCCAATATCTTAAATAGTTAGACCTGAACAAGCAAAATTACGATAATTTTTTTCCAATAAGACAATAAACAGCCATGAAGTAGCATGCACGGGCAGATAAGCGCAATAGGTGTTCATCTTCTTAATTTGAGAATCAACCAATAAACGTCAATTTTGTTACTTTTGAAGAGACTAATCAAAATCATCAATGACCACGACCAAACTCAAAATACTATTACTATCGCTGATATGGCCTTTTGTGTTGAATGCCCAATCGATTGTAGACATTATCAACAGTACCGAAAAGGCTGTATTTGAAGCACGGGCCTATAACAGTGCCAGGCTACAAACGGGTACTGTATCCGGTTTTCTCCTAAGCAGCGATGGACTGGCTATTACCATGGGCTATATTTTTGAGAAGGCCGACTCAGCCGTAGTAACCTTACGCAGTGGAAAAACATTTGAGGTGGAGCGCATTGTTTCTATTCATCCGCCAACCAATATGGCGTTGATTAAGATAGAACAGAACCGTCAAAAAACCTTCAACTTTCTACTTCCGGCCAAGCAGTCTTTTAAGCAAAATGAGGAACTACTGTTCTTCACTCACCCACTTGAATCGGAAGATGGCATGACCCTGGCCCCTGTTAACGATTTGGCTTTTTTCCCATATCTATCCCGGGCAGGCATTATTAGCGGTGAATATAATACCCGCTCAGCCGGAGCACCTGCCATCAACAACAAAGGCCAATTATGCGGAATTATTAACATGTCGCGCAATGGCATGCATAAATTACTTTACAATACCTACCTGCTCAATGATTCCAACTGGGTGAATATTAATCAGCCTGTTAAAAACAATACATTTTACAAGGAAAAACGTGATGTTCTGAATCCACTGTTCAGTCAGTCTTTGCTCAATATAACCTGCCAGCAATACATTGAGGCGGCTAAAAACCTAAGTAAATACATCCGTCTTTACCCTGAGGATGATCAGGCGTTTTGCTTAAGAGCTTATGCCCGCTATCATTACCAGAACCTGGTGGGCAGCCGCGAAGATATGGACATCTGTCAGGAGCTTAACCCCCATGGCTTCCTGCAATACTATTTTAAAAGCTTGTTTGATTTGGCAGTTGAGAAAGATAATGAAGCACGCATCAATCTGGAGCTGTGCCTTGATAATAAGGTAGATTTCGGACCTGCCATCTGCCAGTTGGCTAAACTCAACCTTGAGAATAACAACGATGTACGAACAGCCTTCGACTGGTTTACGGCTGCCATTGATGCCGACTCACTGCTGGCCGAAGCCTATTACGAAAGAGCCCGCCTGCGTCTCCGGCATTCGTCTGATGAAGAAGCCACACTGGAGGATATTGACAAAACCATCTACCTGGATCCCGATTTGCCGGGTATCTATTCAATCAGAGGCACCATCTTCTTTTCTAAGCAGGATTACCTGCCGGCCATCAGAGACTTTGACCTGGCCATTGAACGGGATATAAAAGATGTGCACGCCTGGTTTAACCGCGGGGTGGCCCACTATAACATTGGCCTGCATCAAAAAGCCTGTTACGACTGGGATAAAGCGGGTAAGCTGGGCAACTACGAAGCGTTTAAGTACATTTCGCGCTATTGCAAAAATGTGAAGCGAAACGTTTACGGCCGATGATGGGTGGCCAGAGACCAGGTTTAACGTTTGTGCAAATGCTAAATTCCAATTTATCTGCGCCACAACACTAAAGCCGAAACAGGAAACATCAGCTTTCACCACTCTATATTTCTAAGCTCTGCCATCTAGCCACAAACTACTGACCACTGACACGAAACTAAAGAACTATTAGTACCTTTGTGTCTTTAATTTTTGAACATGATAACACAAGAAATACTTAAAGATTTAGCAGGACGCGAGTTAGCGTTAAGGAGGTATCTTTGACATCGATCGTAAGAAGGTTGAGATAGAAGAAGAAGAGCTGCGCTCGCAGGCTCCTGATTTCTGGAACGATGCCCAAAAGGCAGAGCTTCAGATGAAAAAACTGCGCGAACTTAAAAGCTGGGTAAACGACTACGAGGAAGTAGCCTCAGCTGTTGAAGATTTACAGGTACTATTTGATTTTCATAAAGCAGGCGAAGCTGATGCGGATGACGTAGACCAGCAGTACGAGCTGAGCAAAGAGCTCCTGGAAAAGCTGGAACTGAAAAACATGCTGCGTCGCGAAGAAGATAAAATGGGTGCCGTACTAAAAATCAATGCTGGTGCAGGAGGCACCGAAAGCCAGGATTGGGCAGAGATGCTGATGCGCATGTACATCCGTTGGGGTGAATCTCACAATTACAAAATTAAGGAGGTGAACTACCAACCGGGCGATGAGGCTGGTGTTAAAACTGTGACCCTTCAGTTTGAGGGCGATTTTGCCTATGGTTACCTGAAGAGTGAGAATGGCGTTCACCGTTTGGTGCGCTTATCGCCATTTAATGCGGCCAATAAGCGTATGACGTCCTTTACATCGGTATTTGTTATTCCGCTAATTGACGATTCCATTGACATTGACATCAATCCCAGCGATATCACCTGGGAAACATTCCGCTCTGGGGGTGCAGGTGGTCAAAATGTGAACAAGGTGGAAACAGGCGTGCGTTTGCGACATGCGCCATCGGGCATTGTGATTGAAAACACCGAGTCGCGCTCACAGCTGGGCAACAAGGAAAACGCTATGCGCCTCCTGAAATCGCAGTTGTACGAGATTGAGTTGCGTAAGAAACTGGAAGAGCAAAATAAGGTGGAATCACAAAAGAAGAAGATTGAGTGGGGCTCACAAATACGCTCTTATGTGATGCAGCCATACAAGCTGGTGAAAGATGTGCGTACCAATCACGAGACATCCAATGTACAGGCCGTAATGGATGGCGATATTGATGGTTTTATCAAGGCCTACCTGATGGAGTTTGGTGCCGAAGAGGTTTTTTAAACAATTGCTGATACCTAACAGTTAAATAGTTGCATTAAAATTCAAAAAGTATGATTACGATATTACATAATCCAAGATGCTCAAAAAGCCGCGCAGGCGTTGCATTGCTTGAAGAGAAAGGTGTTGAATTTGAAATTCTTAAATACCTTGATGATCCTTTAACGCCGGATGAACTGGAAAGCATTTTAGAAAAGCTGGGCATCAGTGCACATGATTTGATTCGTAAAAACGAAGAAGTGTACAAAAATGAATTTGCAGATAAGGAGCTAACCGACGAGGAGTGGGTTCTGGCCATGCTGGAGCACCCGCGTTTAATAGAGCGCCCTATTGTAGTCAATGGCGACAAAGCAGTTATTGGCCGCCCAACTGAAGTGATTGAAACCATCCTGTAATCCAGGATATTGTTTGAAAATATAAAAGCCGATTAGTGATGCACTCACTAATCGGCTTTATTTTGAATATCGCCGGTCAAAACCGGCCTCTGAACCGTTTTCTTATCTGTATGACTGACTGCCTGAACTACTGGTGCCTGTTATCTTTATTGGCCCGCGATCGATGATCAGTTTCTTACGTCCACTACTGCCCTTGGCACTCAGGCTGCCCGATGAAGCCGTTAAGGCAAAACTTAATTCCTCGGTATCGTTGGTCAAATCCATGGATACACTGCCCGATGATGACTTGAAGGTAGAGTTGCCTGTCAGTTTAATATTACTGCCACGCTGACTGCCGCTGGTAGATGACAAGTTAACCGCACCGGTTACATTGCTCAGGCTTAAGCCCCCTGATGATGTACCAGCTTTTACATCGCCTCTTACATCACTGATTTTAACACTTCCCGATGAAGCTTGTGCATACAGGTTACTGCCAATAGAACTAACCGACTGACTACCCGATGAGGTCGTTACATCGGCTTCACCTTCTACACCTTCTACTTTTATGCTGCCACTGGAAGCTTTGGCTTTCAGACTTCCACCAATAGCCATGTGCTTTTGACCACCCGATGAGGTAGTGGCACGCACATCACCAGCTATATCAGCTGTTGAAATACTTCCCGATGAAGCGGATATAGTCAGGTTAGAATCTATGTTTTCGGCTTTTACACTGCCACTTGATGCCTCTAGCTTCACCATTACCTGGCCAATATTTGAGACATAAACACTACCACTTGAGTTCTCTACATCGATATTGGTATTGGTCGGCACATTCAGTTCCAGTTTACCTTTTACATTACGTAATGAATTCGGACGGTCAATCCAAACGCGTAAGGTACCACCACTCACATTGTGACGTATCTTGACATCATATTGCTTTGAACCATTTACTTCTCCAGTCAGGTGCACGTCATTGCCAGTGCCACCGTTTATGCGAACACCACAAAACGAGCCTTCCACTTCCACAGAAGTAATATTACTATAGGTTTCATCCACCTTATCAATGACATCCTGTGCCTGCACGACCGGTACCAGCATCAAGACGGCTGCAAACGCTAAAAAACTTCTTCTAATTACTTTCATCATAGTATCTTTTGGGTAAAACATTTACTTATGTATAGGACGCAATATTCCCTACAAAAAATAGGACGCTCACACATTCGAAGAAGTTACAACTAAACGAACATTTTATCGAGTTTATCCTGATTCTAATCTGAGTTTTAAAATTTAAATCGAACTCAGGTTATTAGTTTAAAAGATACAACACTTAGACATCTGCGCTCATAACTCAACTTTTTACAGCAGGTGTTGTTAGCTTTCAACAGGTCGAAAAGCTCTTGTGCATTACGAGCGATTGATTAATTTTGAAACATGGCAGAGATGACAACTGAAGAATTTGAGCAAGAATGGGATAAACTGATCCTGAAAGTCAGTAAGCACTTTAAGGTGAGTGCCGAATACGAATTTATACTGTTTGTGTTGGGCATACAGGAAATGGGCTGGGGCTTCCGCGAATTTTCAAAAACTGAAAAGATGGACCTCATCAACGTGGCCCGCTGTCGCATATTGGTGCGTCAGGGCATTATTAAGGAAACAGGAATTGATGCCGATGGATTCCCGATATTTGAAAGCAGCCCCAAACTGAAGTCCATGATGCCTTCTTATCAAAACCAACTCATTAAAAAGGGACTCATTGAGTACTTTAAAAATGTGGAATTTGCATAAACAAATTGAACTAACAATATTAACATGAAACATCTACTATCAATCGCTCTGGCCATCATCGTATTGTCTGCCTGTAGCACTCAGCCCAAAGAGGGTGTTATGTTGCTAATGGAAACATCAAAAGGCAATATGAAAATAAAGCTCTATGATGAAACACCTCAGCACCGCGATAACTTTGTAAAACTAGCTGAAGAAGGCTTCTACGATTCTCTGCTGTTCCATCGTGTTATCAATGAATTTATGATTCAGGGCGGCGACCCCGAATCGAAAGGTGCTGCATCAGGTGCTATGCTGGGCAATGGCGGGCCAGGCTACCAGGTTCCTGCTGAAATCAACTACCCAACACTCTTTCATAAGAAAGGTGCATTGGCTGCAGCACGCACGGGCGATAATGTAAATCCTGAACGTAAGTCATCGGGCTCACAGTTTTACATTGTACAAGGCAAAACCTATAACGACGAAGGATTTACTGCCATTGAGAAGCGTTACGAAGACATGAAACGTCAGCAGCTTTTTTATCAAACCCTGGAGGATTATAAAGATACGCTTCAGATATTACAGCAGGCCGGTAACCAGCAAGGCTTTATGGATATGCGTGTATTGATTGAGGAAGAAGTGGAGAAAAAACTGGCCAATGAACCCAAGCAAACTATTCCGGAAGAAGTAAAAGAAGTGTATCGCACGGTTGGCGGTGTGCCTCACCTCGATGATAATTACACGGTGTTTGGTGAAGTGGTTGAAGGACTGGATGTGATCGATTCCATTGCAACAGTGAATACTAACCAGATGGATCGCCCACTGGAAGATGTTTACATTGTAAAAGTTAAGGTATTGAAGTAAATCCTGAGTTAATCAGATGATAAGACCTACCCGGTAGCTGAACGCATTGTTTCGGCTACCGGATTCTTTTTTTATATCTTGCAGGTTCAAATAGTTTTAGCAATGCACAGACTACTTTTTCTTACCATAAGCGTAATATATTTCTCACTGATGAATGCCCAGGAGCCGGTGTACTATGTTAATATCTCCACCAACATGGGCAACATGAAGGTGAAACTCTATAACGAGACGCCTAATCATCGCGATAACTTTCTGAAGCTGGTGGGTGATCAGCATTTTAACGGCACCTTGTTTTATCGGGTCGTAAAAGGTTTTGTTATCCAGGGCGGCTCATCCGATTCGCGCAATGCAGCACCAGGCAGGGCCATTGGCTACGGCAAAGCCATTAATATAGATGCCGAATACCACGAAAATTGTTTCCACAAACGCGGAGCCATCTGTGCCCCACGCCAACCCGAAGAAGTGAACCATTTCAAAATGTCGGATGTATCGCAGTTTTATATTGTGCAGGGCCGCAAATACACCAATGAGGAGTTGGACATGATTGAAAAGGCGACCAATAACCCGATTAAAATTGAGCTAAAAAGACAATACTATCTTCCTCACAAAGAGGAGCTGGCCCGACTGAAACAGGAAGACCCCAAGGCGTTTAACAAGCTGCTGCGCGAAATAAAGGATAACATCAACTTTCATTACAGCATTTCCGATAAAATTGAGTTTTCGGAACAGCAACGTCAGCAATACTCAACCATTGGTGGAACACCTGAGCTGGATGGCGATTACACCGTATTTGGCGAGGTGGTAGAGGGCCTGAGTGTGATTAATAAAATTGCCTCATTACCGGTTGATAAAAATAACCGTCCGCAAACCGACGTGACTATCAAAGTAAGCATTGTAACCCAGTAAAAAGAAACCTGTCAACACATGCAAGACCAAAGATCTATCAATCCAATACGTCTTAAGCAAATATATAAACTGTTGTTATGCCTGATGGTAGCCAGCCTGATGGCTTGTAACACCAATTCCAGAAAAGAGAAAGCCATTGATACATTCAAGGGTTCGTACCAGGATAATGTGAAGGGCATTGTCAGCCTGCGCACCTTCGATCACTATACACGCCGCCTCAATGATGGCTATGGCTTTTATGTGGCGCCTAACCTGGTGGTGACCAACTTGAGTTTTATAAAAGGCGCCTATAAAGTGAAAGCCTCCCCCATGGATCTGGAAGATTTCTCCTCGGTACAAGGCTATGTGGCCTACGATGTGGATTTGGACCTTGTGCTGCTAAAGGTGACCCGCCGTAACCTCAACTACCTGAGCCTTAAAGATGCAACCTTCAAAGCTGATTCGGTTTACCAGCTCTACAGGAATAACCGGAAGCTCTATTTCAACGAAGATGCATTGGGCACCGGCATTGTCAGTGATACCATCACCTATAAACCATATGATGGTGATTTTAAACCCGGTAACCCGGTCTTTGCCCAAAGCCATCGCCTGGCAGGATTGGTGCAGGAAACAGACGGTAGTAAACGGGTGTTGGAGGCCAAATGGATCAACCAGCTTATTGAGCAAAAGTCATCCAGCCCCGAATCGATATACGAGCTCCGTAACAAATCCAATAAAGTTTACATCTCGCACACCAAAGTGAAAGGTTTTCGCATCATCACCAACATGGGCAATATTGAACTGGCCCTATCGGACCAAACACCTGATTACCGCGATAACTTTATTAAGCTGGTGAGTGACCACTTTTACGACAGTCTGCTGGTACACCGCGTCATCAAAGATTTCCTGGTGCAAACGGGTGCGGCCGACTCCAAATATGCTAAAAAGGACGATGTAGTAGGCTGGCAAGGCCCGGGCTACACACTAAAAATGAATATTGTACCAGAGCTCTTTCACAAGCGCGGGATGATTGCCGCCTCTAAGCTCCCGGAAGATCGCAACCGGCATAACCGCAGCGATGGCTCCCAGTTTTACATTGTAGCCGGCCGCCGCTTTAGTGATGCCGAACTGGATGATTTAGAAGCTGAGAAAGGCATTAAGTACACAACTGCACAACGAAAAGCCTATACCAGCGTTGGCGGTGCCCCCTACCTCGATGGTGACTACACCGTGTTTGGCTGGGTAACCAAAGGCATGGATGTGGTGGATAAGATGGCAGGTGTTAAAACCTACGCCATTGACCGGCCGGTAAATGAAATACGTATCAAAACCATTGAGATAATCAGAAAATAGGAGTCCGGGAAGTCCAGTCACAGGCTGTATCAATTATGACTGGTTATCGGTAGTGAGCGTTTCCAAACCACCAGGCGAAAAAAGAAACACAATATACATCCGTCATCCCAATCGTTTTATTAATTTTGCAAGTCGCTATACTAAAGTAATTAAACAATCATGTTAGATAGAATCAATCAATTAGCTGAAGAGATTAAGAGCCTGGCTGCATCAACAGCAGAGGAGGCTGAGCAACTAAGAATTAAGTATTTAAGTAAAAAAGGGTTGGTTTCTCAGCTGTTTGATGAGTTTAAGACGATTCCGAACGAGCAAAAGCGCGAAGTTGGTAAAGTACTGAATGTACTGAAGACACAAGCATTGGACAAAATCAATGAGCTGAAAGAAAGCTTTGCATCCAACGGACAGGGTGAGTCAGGTGCCGACCTTACATTGCCTGGTACCTCTTTTGAACTGGGAAGCCGTCACCCGCTATCAATTGTTAAGAACGAGATTGTTGATATTTTCGCCCGCTTAGGCTTTACTGTTGCCGATGGACCGGAGATTGAAGATGATCACCACGTGTTTGAAGCGCTTAATTTCCCGCCAGAACACCCGGCACGTGATATGCAGGATACCTTCTTTATCGCCACCAACCCGGATGTACTGTTACGTACGCATACCTCATCGGTGCAGGTGCGTGTGATGGAAAAGCAACAGCCGCCCATCCGTGCAATCTTCCCCGGACGTGTATTCCGTAACGAAGCTATCTCGGCCCGTGCTCACTGTATCTTCCACCAGGTAGAAGGCCTTTACATCGATAAGAATGTATCGTTTGCCGACCTGAAGCAGACCTTACTGTATTTCTCTAAGGAGCTGTTTGGTGCAGATACCAAGATTCGCCTGCGTCCGTCGTACTTCCCGTTTACTGAGCCATCGGCTGAAATGGATATTTCATGTTCATTGTGTGGTGGCAAAGGCTGTAACGTATGTAAATACACAGGCTGGGTAGAGATTCTTGGATGTGGTATGGTGGATCCGGCAGTACTTGAAGCCAGTGGCATTGACAGCAACGAATATACCGGTTTTGCCTTTGGTATGGGTATCGAACGTATTACCATGCTGAAGTACCAGATTAAGGATATCCGACTGTTCTTTGAAAACGATAAACGCTTCCTCGACCAGTTTAAGTCGGCCGAGTAAAAAGCCCCTATAAAATAGCAAAAACCCCTGTTCTATTCGAGCAGGGGTTTCTTGTTTTGTTAGCCTTCTCAGGCTCAAAAATTGATGTTTAATAACATTTTTTAAACTATTCAATCACTCGTATTTCGGTTGTAACAGGTATGGCTTTTTTATAAAGGGCCGATACACCGCAATACCTTTCTTCCGACAAGTTGACCGCTTTTTCCAATTTGTCCATAGGTAAATCCTTGCCTTTGAACTCATAAATCACGTGCATCTTTTCGTAATATTTAGGATGCTCCTCAGTCAAATCACCCTCTACAATTATCTGTAAATCTTCAACTTCCACACGCATCTTCTTAAGTATCGACACCACATCCATACCCGTGCAACCAGCTAAAGCCGTTAACATAAGTATCTTCGGGCGAGGTCCCTTATCCTCTCCCCCGTTCTCTTTTCCGGCATCTAAAACTAACTTATGACCGAATAATTCTGTTTCCCAAGACATGTTACCTGTCCACTTAATGCTCGTTGATGTTTTCATGTATTTAACTATTTAGATATTTCAAATATAGTAATTATCTGACCTTTTTATATCTTTGCCTTCAAATGATGACATTTATCACTTTTTTATTCATTCAGTTGTAGTCAAGTTATGAAAAATATTCAAAGTGTCCCTTTCAGCGACGAGGTAGATTTGCTGTCATATGAAATATTCAGCGGTTTAACGGAAGAGGAATTAGACTCTTTGACGCAGTCGATGAGCTGTACCCTGCACAAACGCGGTAATATTCTTTACCACGAGGGTAGTCGTATCAATGGTGCCTATGTAGTAATCAAAGGGATCTTGAAGATTTACAAGACAGGTTTTGACGGGAAAGAGCAGATCATCCGATTTGCAAAAGATGGCGATTTAATAGGCTTTAGATCGGTTGTGAGTGATGAATTGGCGTGTACCACGTCCAAAGTAGTAAATGATGCTGTGCTGTGTTATTTACCATCAGAAGTACTTACCAGCCTGATTAAGGTCAACCCTGAATTTGCCATGTCGTTGATGAAACTGACTTGTCGTGAGTTGGGTGAGTCGAACAAATTCTTAACCGACATTGCGCAAAAAACAGTGCGTGAACGCTTAGCCGAGGTATTATTACTGCTTATGGACACCTTCGATTTGGACGAGGACAGCACACTGCAAATCTCCTTAACACGCGAAGAACTGGCCAATATGGTGGGTACCGCCACCGAATCGGTGATTCGTTTGCTATCGGAATTTAAATCAGATAAGCTGATTGAGCTGAACGGTCGTAAGATTAAGCTGATTAATATCCCTAAGCTGATTAAGATTGGTAACGTGTATATTTAGTCAGTAGCTTATTAATGCAGTATCAAGATGCAAGACATAAGATTTAAGACTTTATAAAACAAGCACAACGCCTGAGCTCTTTCGAACTCAGGCGTTTCTTTTTTCCGAAAGTCTTAACGACTTGCTTATCTGTTGGTATTTCCCAATATCATGAAGGTTTTTATCTAAATCTAAACCAATTGTATTTTTAACGGGGGTATGGGAAAATCCTTGCCTCCCCTTGAGGTGCCTTCCTTGATGATAGCAGCACCATTGTGGGCACTTAGCTGTGCATCCAGGGCAGCCAGTAAGGCCGAGCCCGTTGGTGTGCACAATTCTTTTTCGATGGGTCCCATCTCCCAAGGCAGTTGATAGGTATCAAATATAATTTTCGTAGCCGGGGCCGGTACCGGCAGATGCCCATGCGAAAAGGTAATATGTCCGCCGCCAAAACTCACCGGATTAAGCAGACTCGCATTGGCAGGTGCACTGAGCAGCTGCAGCCCCATGACCGCACCGGTGATGTCAATCAATATATCCTGGGCCTCGTGCAGGTAGGCATCTTCGTGATGCTCATGATGATGATCGGTGTCGTCATGATGATGGTGATGGTGCGCATGGATATGGTCGGTGAGGAAGGTATTCTCTTTATGGGCTCTTATTTCGGCCTTAACCAATACATTCAGGGCCTTGAACCCAAACTGCCGGTAGGTTTCAGTAATGCCGAGCACCTCAAAAATATCCTCAAGTAAATGATAGGCTTTATGACCCGACAAATGCCCGTGATTATGGGAAATATCTATATGCAGACGGTGTGCCCCATCGTGGGTGAGTGAAGTGGAAATACTGGCTTTCCCTATTTTTTCAGCAGCCAGCCGCATAGCGTGCAGCATCTGCTTCTCATCGGCACCGGCCGAAATAAGAGCGGCTGCAAACATATCTCCGGCAATACCGCCTGTTGCGTCAATTAATAGTTGCATATTGTTTTAAGCTTTAGCTATCAGCCACAACTGTTAGCTCTGTTATGTTTTAATCTGTTTAGAACATTTACCGGCTTAGAGGATGATTTCATCTTCTTCGGCCTCAATACCCCGGTTGATAAACGTATTGTGCGGTTCGAGCACCTGAATAATGTAGCGCACGTGATCTGCAGCACCCGGCCCTGTCAGGTCCTCATCAGCAGCGGCATGCAGGGGTGCAAATGACTTGTATTTAAGCAGCTCAATATCTTCAAAGTTCTTCGGAAAACCTTTGGGTGCCATCTTCAGCTTATCCTCAAACATCTCGGGAAACACCTTTGTAAAGGTCTTATCGTGGATGATGGCCTTGTACTCATCGGCAAAGTTGTATATCTCACGACGGATGGCCTTTAGCACATCGGCCGGCGGACAGTAGCTGCCACCCGCCACCATACTGGCACCCGGCTCAACATGCAGGTAATAGCCTGCCAGCGTACTCTTGCGGCCACCCTTTGCCACAAAGCCACCCATATTGGTTTTATAGGGCGTCTTATCCTTTGAGAAACGGGTATCGCGATAAATACGAAACACGCATTCCTTGGGCGATAAATCACCTATACTGGGATCGATGGTGTGCACAATTTCAATAAACTGCTGCATCGACTGTTCAAAAGACGCTTTGGCCTCGTTAAAGAAAGCCTTATTGTCGTTGAACCAATCGCGGTTGTTATTCGCCTTAAGCTGCGTCAGGAAATCAAATACTAAAGGGTCTACCATATCTCGGGTTTTAGTTGATGAAGATGCAAAATACAAAATTAGTTTTAGATGAAAGATGATATCCTATGGAGCAGCATCTGTTTAATACTATTCTTCCGAAGTAATGCCTCCCCATCGGCTTACAGCCACTTCCCCAAGGGGAAGATTTTATTCGCTGCCTGGTTAATGTGGCTAACAGATTTCCCCCTTGGAGAACTACCCTTT
>NZ_JAGUCN010000020.1 GCF_018271975.1 Carboxylicivirga mesophila | reverse complement strand
TAGCTCCGGTATTGTCATTAACGGTATAAGTGAAACTGTCGGATGTAGTTTCAGAGCCGTCGTGTGTATAGGTTACTGTACCGTTGCCATTATTGACAATGGTTCCGTTTGTGGCCGGTCCTACAGAAACAGAGGCGTTGTTAATGGTGCCATCTGCATCCGTATCGTTGCCTGTCAGGTTAATGGTAACCGAAGCCCCTTCATTCACAGTGGCTGCATCATTATTGGCTACCGGCGGATCGTTCTGAGGCGTAATGGTAATGTTAACAGTTGCGGTATTTGAAGTAGCTCCGTTGTTGTCATTAACGGTATAAGTGAAGCTGTCACTTGTAGTTTCAGAGCCGTCGTGTGTATAGGTTACTGTGCCGTTGCCATTATTGGCTATGGTTCCATTGGCTGCAGTTCCTACAGAAACAGAGGCGTTGTTAATGGTACCATCAGCATCTGTATCGTTGCCTGTCAGGTTAATGGTAACAGAAGCTCCTTCGTTAACTGTGGCCGCATCATTGTTGGCTACCGGCGCATCGTTTTGAGGCGTAATGGTGATGTTGACAGTTGCGGTATTTGAAGTAGCTCCGTTGTTGTCATTGACCGTATAGGTGAAGCTGTCACTGGTTGTTTCCGAACCGTCATGTGTGTAGGTTACTGTACCGTTGCCATTATTGACTATGGTTCCGTTTGTGGCCGTTCCCACAGAAACAGAGGCATTGTTAATGGTGCCATCAGCATCTGTATCGTTGCCAGTCAGGTTAATGGTAACCGAAGCTCCTTCGTTCACAGTGGCCGCATCATTGTTGGCTACCGGCGGATCGTTCTGAGGCGTAATGGTAATGCTGACTGTGGCGGTATTTGAAGTAGCTCCGGTATTGTCGTTAACCGTATAAGTGAAGCTGTCACTGGTTGTTTCCGAACCGTTGTGTGTATAGGTAACCGTTCCGTCATTATTATTTGTAATAGAGCCATTTGAAGCTGCGCTTACTACAATAGTTCCATCATTCACTGTTCCATCCACGTCTGTATCGTTGACCGTCAGATCGATAATGACCGAAGCCTCTTCGTTCACCGTTGCCGCATCATTATTGGCTACCGGCGGATCGTTCTGAGGTGTAATCGTAATGTTAACAGTTGCGGTATTTGAAGTAGCTCCGGTATTGTCATTAACCGTATAGGTAAAACTGTCACTTGTAGTTTCAGAGCCGTCGTGAGTGTAGGTAACAGTTCCGTCATTATTGTTTAAGAGGCTGCCGTTTGTGGCAGCTCCTAATGATACGGTTGTAACATTAATTCCGTCAGCATCCGTATCATTGTCAGTTAGGTCAATTGTGACGGCAGCACCTTCATTTACTGTTGCAGCATCATCATTGGCAACAGGATCTTGCCCAACAGCCAAAGCTGGCAATAATATGGCGAAAAAAGCTAAGCAAGTTATTTTAAATAACTTACTAGATGGGGTAGTGGTTTGCATGCTAATGTAGTTTTGTGAGTAAAACTAATTAGCTAAAGTTATTAAGGTTTATACCTTTTGGCCTACTTTTTTGATGAAAGGACTAAAAATGATTGTGAAAGTATAGGATTGTAGCTTTTGTAATTTGTAACGCTTGTGAATTAGGGAATTAATTGCAGTATGAGTGTGCAAAAACTGCTGCAATTAACTGCAGCAGTATAGTTATCTTATGCTTAATTTACGCATTTAAGCGATTTAGTTCAGCTTTTACTTTGTTCAGTTCTTCTTCAATTCGTTTGATTTCTTTTAATACGAAAGAAATTTCGTAGCCATCGCGTATGGCCTCCTTGTCAAATTTCTCCATCACAATGTAGTAGTATTTTTTGCCTCTGAACTGCACTTTAATTGATTGATTGGCATTTTGTGCAATAAAGTCAATGACACCATTATCCTTTCCATCTTTAAAATTAATGACTTCCCATTGGTTTTCGCCGTCCTCAAAATGACGGTTGTTGAAGCCATCCTCAGGAACTACTTCACTTTGTGCTTCGTTACCGCTGAAATATACTTTTATCTGATCATGGTATATTCTATCAGTGCCAGTGTATCTGCTGGAGATATAGAAATTGCCATCCAGGTCGAGGTGCGCCCTTAAATAGGTTCTTCCGTATGAATTTTCGGGCTTTTGGCGTTTGTGTATGAGAATTTTCTTTGCGCCATAATCTGATGATTCAATAAAATTTTTCATTAATGGTTCCAGCTCTGCTTGTTTTGTCTGAAGCATGCTGTCTAAAAATACTTTATTCTGCTTTTGTTCTTCAATGGTAATTTTACGTAACAGATCGTTGCCACGTGTGATATATTCAATTTGTCCAGGATAGAGTTCGGCAATCGAATCAATTTCCAGCTTGGCATCGTTAAAATTCTTGTCAGCAAACAGTTGTTCTGCTCTGTTATATTTTGCTTTAGCCAGTTCTTGCTTATTGGGGCCACACGAAGCGAATAAAAGGGCCACAAATAATGTAAACGATAGGATCCTCATACCACAATTTGTTTTGTATTCAAAAATACAAAGATTTATGAAAGAGCTGGTATGAATGGGCTGGAAACATTAAATAGCAAAGACTGCACAATCCAATGGGTGCAACCTTTGCGATTCGTTAATGACTTAATTTAAGAGTTCAATATCTTTGACGTTAACGTGCAATGATGCCTTGATGTGTCCATCTTTAGATTGGTAGCCTTCGCTTCCGGGAACACCCTCTATCAATACTTTTTGACCTTTTTTTAAGTAATCGGCAATTTTGATACTTTGTTTTTCACTTCGCCACAGCACGGCTTTCACCCATTCGGTGCGTTCCACTTTTTCACCTTGTGTGTTTTTGTAGTCCATTGAAACGGCTACATTGAAATTGATGGCTTTTCGGTTGCCTACGTCTATTACATCGGCATCTTTTCCGACTGTTCCGTTCAAAATTAGTTTAAGCATTTTTTTTAGATTTGGTTATTGGAATTTTAATTATTGATAAATCTAAAAAGCTTAATTATGAATGTCAATAGCTTGCAGGAAAATGCTTTAGGTTAGTAGTCTTGTTCTGTATCCTTCTGAACCAGTTTCTTGGTTGATAATAAACCGCAGGCGGCATAAATATCTTCACCGCGCGATTTTCTGATGGTGGTGGTAATCCCTTTCTGCGAAAGCTTATCGCGAAACATCTCCATGGTTTTATAGTCACTTCCTTTAAGTGGTGAGTCAGGAATAGGGTGAAAATGGATAAGGTTAATACGGCATTTTATTCCGTTGAGTAGTTGTAGCAGGCCTTTTACATGTTGAGGTGAGTCGTTAACGCCCTTAAACATGATGTACTCAAATGATATACGTCTTTGACGGCCAAAATCGTAATCACGCAATGCTTCAATCACTTTTTCGGCTGTATAAACATTCTCAATGGGCATCAACTGCTTACGCTCTTCGTTGAAAGGTGAGTGCAGGCTGATGGCCAGGTGAGCCTCGGACTCTTCGATAAAACGGCGCATGGCAGGCACTACTCCAATGGTGGACACGTTGATGCGGCGTGGGCTCCAACCATAGCCCCAATCGGCAGTGATTATTTCCAGGCTTTTCAGTACGTTATCGATGTTATCCATTGGTTCGCCCATGCCCATGTACACCACATTGGTTAAGGTATCGCGCTCGGGCAGGCTGGCTATCTGATTGAGTATTTCGTTGCTGCTCAGGTTTTTCTGAAAGCCCTGGCGAGCCGTCATACAGAACAGGCAACCCATTTTACAGCCAACCTGAGATGAGATGCAGAGGGTATTTCTGTTTTCCTCGGGCAGGTAGGCCGCTTCAATAAACTGCTGACTATGGGTCTGAAACAGGTACTTTTTGGTTCCATCCACCGACTCCTGAAAAGATTGAGGAGGCGTTAAGCCCACTTCATAGTTTTCGCTTAGTTGAAGCCTGGCTTTTTTCGACAGGTTGGTCATGTCTTCAATCGAGGATGCATGTTTTTTATACAACCAATCGGCTATTTGCTTGGAGGTGAATGCGGGTAAACCCAATTCTGTCACACAAACCTTTAACTCACTCAGTGTTTTACCGTATAGTGCCTCTTTGCTCATCTCTAAAAATAAATTTCTGCTATAATATTGTCGTAAGGAACGCCTTTCGCAATCAGTATTTCACGTACATCAATCACCATCTGCGAACCACCACAAAGATAGTATTTATTATTGGTTGGCAGGTTGGTGGCATTTTCCAAATAGCTGGTCAACCGGCCTTCCATTATCTGTGGCCCCGATTCGGTGGTGCAAAATCTAAGGTAGTTTTCACCAAGTCTATCCTGAAGCTCATCCTGGAAATAGAATTTATCGATGGTGCGGGCGCCATGCAGCAAGGTAATATTATTGGATAACCCTGATTCAACCAGCGAGATGAAAGGGGCGATGCCGGTGCCGGTGGCTATCCAGGTAGCGGGCTGCTCTTTGCATAAAAACTTACCAAAGGGTGCTGATATGTAAAGGGTGTCGCCGGGCTTCACCTTTGATAATGGAGGTGTTAATTCACCGTCAGGCTTCACATCGAACAGAATGCCCAGGAAAGTTTGGTTGGTTCCGGAGGCGATGGAGTAGAGGCGGGGCTCATCAGTGGGATGCATGGCAAGGGCAACTACTTGTCCGGCCAGGAATGAAAATGGTTTCTCCAGTTTAATATGATGAACATCCTTTGCCAATAGTTGATTGCTAATGACCTTTACGGCTTGAAGCTCCTTACGTTTGTGCTGATTCATTACTCGATTTTTGTATGAAACACGATTAAACACCTATTGTTTGCCTAAATAGATAAAAAGAAAGGCAACCCTTTACGAGTTGCCTTTATATTATATCAATTGTTGAGTCTTACTTCAATTCAATCAGTGACTCACCAGTCATTTCTTCTGGTTGCTCCACGTTCATCAGGCGAAGCAATGAAGGTGCCACATCGGCCAAAATACCGTCTTTGATATCACCCTGACGCTCGGTTACCCAAATAAAAGGAACCGGGTTTAATGAGTGAGCCGTATTTGGCGAACCATCAGCGTTAATCGCGTTATCAGCATTACCGTGGTCGGCAATAATGATGGCTTCGTAACCATTGGCTTTAGCAGCTTCTACGGTTGCTTCCAAACACTCATCAACCGCTTTAACGGCTTTCATAATCGCATCGTAGTCACCGGTGTGACCAACCATATCGCCATTGGCATAGTTCAATGCGATGAAATCGTATTTGTTCTGATTTAGCTCAGCTACGATCTTATCTTTTACCTCGTAGGCGCTCATTTCAGGTTGCAGGTCGTAAGTGGCTACCTTTGGCGAATTCACCAATATGCGGTCTTCTCCTTCGTATACAGCCTCGCGACCACCTGAGAAGAAGAACGTTACGTGAGCATATTTTTCTGTTTCGGCAATACGTAGTTGTTTCAAGCCATTATTGGCAACCACCTCACCAATGGTATTGCTTACATTATCCTTATCGTATAAAATATGCATACCTTTAAAAGTTGCATCATAAGGCGTCATGGTGCAGTAATGCAATGGAATGGTTTTCATACCTTCAGCAGGCATGTCCTCCTGTGTTAACACCTGAGTGATTTCGCGGGCACGATCGTTGCGGAAGTTAAAGAATACCACTACATCACCTTCCTGGATAGTACCAACTTGTTTTCCGTTAGCATCCACGTGGCTAAGCGCTTTGATAAACTCATCGGTTACACCATTGGCGTATGATTCATCAATAGCTGCGATGATATCAGTAGTGGCTTTACCTGTTCCGTTCACCATCAGGTCGTATGCTTCTTTTACACGCTCCCAGCGCTTATCGCGGTCCATGGCGTAGTAGCGACCAATTACAGAAGCTACTTGTCCACCTGATTTTTCCATGTGCTGAAGCAACTCAGCCATAAAGCCTTTTCCACTTTTAGGGTCGGTGTCGCGGCCATCCATGAAAGCATGCACGAAAGCGCGCTCTTCAATGCCATATTCTTTAGCAATATCTATCAGTTTATACAGGTGCTCCTGGCTTGAGTGTACACCACCTTTAGATAACAAACCTAAGAAGTGAATCTTTTTGCCATTTTCCTTGGCATATGAGTAGGCTTTAACCACTTCAGGGTTTTGAGCAATACTTCCGTCTGCGCAAGCACGGTTAATCTTTACTAAATCCTGATATACAACGCGTCCGGCACCAATGTTTAAGTGACCCACTTCGCTGTTCCCCATCTGTCCGTCAGGTAAACCCACGTTCTCGCCCGAAGCTTGCAGTTTGGAGTTTGGATAGTTCTTAACCAAGCTATCGAAATAAGGTGTTTCACCAGTGAAGATACCATCTGATTTCGAATGGTCTCCATATCCCCATCCATCAAGGATAATCAAAATCGTTTTCTTGCTCATGTGATAATATTTAAATCTTTTTCTGTTTTTACTTTACAATCGTCGAATAAAACGGCGCAAAAATAGATAAATTAACAGGAAATTAAAAGGTTTGGCGCTTCCTGTGGTTGATATTTAACTATCTAAAAGTAAACAAGCAAAGGTGTAGTTAGTTTATTGCTGGGATTGCGATAAACGTTAAAAAGATTTAATATTTCGCAGCTGATGATTTCATTTGCTATGAATGCCAAAAAAACCGAAACAATGCTGTTTCGGTTTTTATATTTCTTTATACTCTGTTAAAAGTGTATTTAAGCTTATCGAGTAAAATCAAAATGGTAAGAAGTATCACCTGAAATAAGTGTAGTTCTGTAATTTCCTTTTCTTAGGTGATCCAGCTCAATGATGTTTGAGTAAGCGATGTTACTGCTTCCTTTGATATGGTCAACTACCTTGTTGGTATCCAGGTTCACAAGCTTAATGGTTAGCTCATCTTTATCCGGATTTATGTAGCTTACCGTAAGTTTCTCCTTCTTGTCATCCAGGAAGAACTTCATGTTCTTGGTTTCTTCGAAAATATCTTTGGCCAGGTCGGCATTTCTTAATTCGCCATACTGTATATTAATCTTCTTTTGAACAAATTCCCCGTTGCCTTCCAGTTCAACGGTGTAATCGCCGTCGTTTAAGGTTTTAAGATCAACAAGCTTTTGGAAATTTGCTGTGTTCTCAATTGATTCCTGGATAAAAGATTCACCAGTTAGATTACAGACGAGTTTTACACTGTTATAGTTGAAACCTGTATTAATAACTGAAATAATTGATTGTCCACTAAGGCTGTGATTGTTTACTTCAATTAAACCTCTTTCTCCTCCTTGCACCGACACACTCACTAAAATACCCAGTGCGATAAAAATACTTTGAATTGACTTCATCATTGTTTTGTTTTAATTGTTTGGTGATGAATCAATAAAAAATGTGCCAAAAAAAGAGGATTAACATTTTTTGCAAAATGTTATTAATTATTTGGACAGGAGGTGTTTGGCGGAGAAGGGTTCCTTGTGTAGCCTGGTGGCTGACCTAAGGGGGTTATAACTATCTCCTGCTGGCAGCTGGCACATATGTATATTTCGCAAGCGGTACAACAGAAGCAGTTGCAACAGCTTCTTTGTAATTCATCTTTATCAAAGCTGGAGTTGCAATGTGTGCAGGTGATTGTTTGCTTATCCATTATTGACCGGGTACTGGTATGGTTTTACTGATGTTCACATCACCCATCACAAAATGTTTAGGGCCGAGCTTTAGCTCACTGTTGAGCAGTTCATCCCAGGTAACCACTTTACCCGTGTAGGCCGATATGCGCCCCATAATGGCGGTGAGGGTGGATTCAGCTATTTGCTGTGCCTCGTTGATAGGTTGCTTGTTGCGGATAGCCGTTACCAAATCGATGTGTTCCTGCACAAATGCACGCCAGAAGAAATGCCAGCGATCCTGTTCCTGATCTTCGGTCAATGGAAATTTCCAGCGTACTTCGCCCTGAGGATTAAAGATGGTGTTTTCGCAATTGGTGTAACCATGCGTTCCTCTAATGCTATCTTTTACATTGGTAGAGCAACCATTTATTTGGCGGCACATGCTGTGCACATGCACATTATCAGGATAGACGTAATCAACACTGAAATTATCGTACTGGTCGCCCGTAGTGCGACGTTGCCTGCTGCCAAAACCTGTTGCCTTCAGCGGATGAGTGCCAATGAACCAGTTCATCAGGTCGAGGTTATGAATGTGTTGTTCCACAATATGATCGCCCGATAGCCAGCACCAGTTCACCCAGTTGCGAATCATCGCCTCCATTTCGCTCCATTCGGCGCGAGGGTTAACGTGCCACAGTTTGCCCTGATTGTAGTAGCAGTTGCCGGCCACAATCTCACCAATGGCTCCCTGCGATACTTTCTCATAAGTCGCTAAATAGTCGACCTGGTGTCTTTTGATGGTGCCTGTCACCACCGATAGGCCCATCTCTTTGGCGCGCATACCATTAATAAGAATGGAGCGAATGCCGCTGGGATCTACAGCAACCGGTTTTTCCATAAAAATGTGCTTGCCGGCTTTAACGGCTGCCTCAAAGTGCTCTGGCCTGAAGAAGGGAGGTGTTGCTAACAGAACAATATCAACCCCGGCATCAATCACTTTTTCAAATGCATCAAAGCCCACAAAGCATTTCTCAGAGTCTATTTCAATGCCTCGTTCTTTTTTAATATTGGCACGACACTTTTGCAGCTTGTCGTCAAACACATCGCCCAGAGCCACCAGTTCCAACGAAGGCCCGGCATCTAAAAAGTTAAGAGCTGCACCTGTTCCGCGGGAACCACAACCAACTAAGCCTGCTTTAAGTACCGGTCCATCCGGCGCAGTAAGGGGCAAATCAAAGGTCTGCTTTTGCTTACGACAGCTTATTGCACCAGCGGCCAAAGCAAATCCTCCGGCCAGAACCGTTTTGTTGATAAAATCGCGACGTGAATGCTTGCTCATATCTAACTGTTTTATTCTGCTTGATAGCTAAGTACAACTCTAAATCCCACATCGTTGCAATCGGAATACCACCAGATGCTCTTGGGTATCTGCGGATCGGTTTTCAACCAATTGTCGTGTTGTGTCGATTCACGATAGGTCGGGCCTAACTCATTAATATCCGATTTGAATGAGCCGCCCTTGATAACAAATTCCTTACTGTTATTTTCAAACGGGTCGGAACAAAACTCTTTTACATTGCCAAACAGGTGACGTGCGCCAATGCCATCGGGTTGAACTTCATCCGGCTCTATAGTTTTTGTTTTGTTTGTATTGACGAGTTGATGGTTCAGGGTTTGTTTTTCAACTGCCTTTTGGGCAGCATGTTCCCATGCGGCTTCGGTAGGCAGTCGGTAGTTTTTACCTGTTTTGTGCGATAGCCATTGGCAGTAAACCGTGGCCGCATGATGAGTCATGGTAATGGCTGGTCGGGCTCCTAAACCCCATCCCTGATCGGGATTGCCCCACGGCGGTGTAGCTCCGGATATGCCATCCACTTCGGTATGGTCAGAGCGTCCTTCTGATTCGGTTTCGGAGAGGAATAGCAGATATTCGTCCCAGCTGACTTCCATCTCTCCTATAAAAAAGGATTCGATAGAGGTGGAGCTGTTGTCCTGCTTGGTTTCTCCCTGAACGGGCAGCATCCTGAAGGAAACATCACTTCCGGGTACGGTTTCGGTAAACGCCTGGAATGAATGAATGTCTGCAGCCTTAGCGTAGATGGTGTCTTGCTTATGTTCGTTGGTTAATAGCTTGTAGTTATGACTGGCTTTTTTATCGGTTCCGTGCCCCACATTCATGTGGCACTGGATACAATGCATCTCCTTTTCATTCTGCTGATAATGCCAATGGGCCAACTCACCGTTTTCTGACAGCTCAACAGGGAATAATTTGGGATGACAGTGGATACAGGATTCTTTGTAGGTATGATGTTTTGCAAACTCAACCTGCGACTTTTGCTGCCAATTAATATCAGTTGAGTCCTTAAAATAAAAGGCATAGATGTCGCGAATACCAGCCTTTGCTTTTTCCTTATAAAAACTTTGCCCTTTGGGTGGCAGGTGGCAATCGATGCAATGTACTTTTTGTTCGGCAGAGTGGTTGTGTGGCGATTGCAGCCAAGAGCTATGAGCATGCTCGTGCACATGACAGCTGTTGCAATAGGAGTCGGTAGAGGTGTAATGGTCGGCTTTCTTTAATAAGAAGCTTAGTAAAACAAGCACAATGCTCAATAATAAAAGTCGAACTACCCCCTTTTTCATTATTTTTTGTTTATCTCCGTTCAAAAATAGTATTTATTCGAGAAGGACTTTAAAAGTATAACACCCAATTGTCGTATATCCCCTAAATTATTAACGGCAAAAGAGCCTGATTAATAATAACCAGACTCTTTTGTGAAATATATAACCTTTTGTCTATTTATTAAAAAACAGGTTCGATACTGAATTTAAACTCATAGTTTTCGGCAGGTAAGGTGTATTGCTCGTATGGAGTAGCTCCCCATGAGTTATCGCCTGCCACACCCATCTGCTTCAAATCGAATGTGAGGTATACGCCATCCTGCTTAACGATGTCGTTGAGGTGTTTGTATTCATCGTGTGTTTCCTGATCGAAATCTTCGATTGGGTTGTGCAGTGCCGAGAAACCTAAGGTTGGCATGCCACTGATTTTTATACCCCAACCGTTATTGTTTCGCAACTCAAACCAGCGTGCATCAGTTTTGTAGCCATTTTCCTGCGGACGAACATAGGGCACGTATTGATCAGCTACTTTGCTTTCGTAATAGCCAACAAATGCACTACGGTTTCGGTCCCAATAGTTTTCGTGTGGGCCACGTCCAAAGAATTTCAGATTATCGAACTCAACAGACATTTCCATTCGCATGCCAAAGCGCGGAAGAGCTGGCAAGTCGTCTTTACCTAATTGAAGCTTATTGGTAACAATGATTTTACCATTGCCCAATACTTCGTAACTCACCGTTTGCGTCGATGCGATGGCTTCAATTGAGTAGCTTACATTAACAACGGCCTTATAGTTGGTTGCTTGCTCAACATTGATGTTAGTCACTTTTACCGATTGGCTTGCCTCGCGCCAGATGCCCAGACGCTTAATCATGTTGCTGCCTTTGTCGTTGTCGTTAGGAGCGCGCCAGAAATTAATGGCCGGACCTTTCTGAATTAGGTCGGTTCCGTTAACAGTCCATTGTGAGATGGTACCTTCTTGTTTACTGAAAGCAATGCTGAAGTTTTGTCCATCAACACTAATCAGCGCGTCATTTTCATTGACTTTAAGCTTAGCATATTGCTCAAAAGGAGCAATTGGGTGCACAGGAACCGGGTAGGTAAATTGCTCGTGAGCTACTTCAAAACCTTCCGGAAGTAGTGAAACACCTTGCTTCAGTCGTACCGAGAAATCGATGAAATACTCACATTCCGGTAGACCCTTAATTGGGGCAGAAGGGATTTCAATTACCTGGCTTTGGTGCGGATTTAATGAAACATCCACATAACCATGATGGATTTCTTTTCCGTTTTCGGAGATGCTCCAGCGAATATCATAATTATCCAGACTGATAAAGTCATGATAGTTGGAGATTTTGTATTGACCAAGTGGCAGATTTTCATTGGAGAAGCGCACATACTGATAGGCGTATTTTACTTCCCAGATGCCTGGTTGTGGCGTCATATCAGGGAAAATGATGCCGTTACATACAAAGTTACCGTCAGTTGGCATGTTCTCACCATAGTCGCCTCCGTAGGTCCAGTAGGGACGTCCTTCTTCATCGTGCTCCAGTAAGCCCTGGTCAATCCAGTCCCAAATGTAGCCACCTTGCAACTGGCGGTTGTTGCGGTCGTAAATTACGTCCCATAAATCAGCCAGGTTACCCGTACTGTTGCCCATGGCATGAGAATATTCACTCATAATCATTGGCTTAGTCTGGTGTTTCGAAGCATAGTGTTTCAGATAGCGAACGCCCGGGTATTGTGGGCAGAATATATCTGTATTTTCACGCATCTCAGCACGTTCATAATGTACAGGTCGTGAAGGATCGCGGTGCTTAATCCAGTCATACACAGCGGTGAAGTTCTCGCCGTCGCCAGCTTCATTACCCATTGACCACACAATGATACATGGGTGGTTCTTGCTGCGCTCAACCATGCGCATATTGCGGTCGAGGTGAGCTTCTTTCCACTCAGGGTTTTTAGCCAATGAATATTTGCCGTAATACATGCCGTGTGATTCAATGTTGGCCTCGTCGGTTACATACAGGCCGTATTCATCGCAAAGCTCGTAAAAACGTGGATGAGTAGGGTAGTGTGAGTTGCGCACCGCGTTGATGTTGAATTGTTTCATGAGTTTTACTTCGTGAAGCATGTCTTCCTCATTCACCACATGACCAGTCGTTTGGTTGTGCTCATGACGGTTAACGCCTTTGATCAATACTTCAACACCATTGATGTAGAAAATATCATCAATGATCTCCACTTTCCGGAAACCTGTTTTGGCTGATACATATTCCTTATTGCCTTTGGCATCCTCAAGTTGTAATACAACGGTGTAAAGGTTAGGCGTTTCGGCAGTCCATTTTAACGGATTATCGATGGCCTTTTCAAAATGCAGCTCTAAATCAGCTTTTTTATTGATTTTAGCTGTGGTTGTTTCGCTGGCTATTACCTTCTGATTGTGATCAAACAGCATGTAAGTCAGCTTGTAGTTGCCGGCACGAAGTCCTTTTATGTGATTTTTCAGGTCAACGTCAATCTTTAACTGACCATTTGTGTAGTTCTCGTCCAAATCTCCTTTGACAAAGAAGTCGCGAATACGCACTTTAGGGGTCGAGTAGATAAATACATCACGTTCTATCCCGCTGATGCGCCAGAAGTCCTGACATTCCAGGTAGGAGCCGTCACTCCAGCGATATACTTCAATGGCAACGGTGTTTTCGCCTTTTTGCAGGTACTTGGTAATGTCCCATTCAGCCTCGGTTTTACTACCCTGGCTATAGCCTACTTTCTGTCCATTAATCCAAATGTAGAAGGCCGATTTAACAGCGCCAAACTGAATAAAAATCTGGCGGCCATCCCAGCTCTCAGGTACAGTAAATGAACGTCGGTAGGAGCCAACCGGGTTATAATCATGAGGCACCTGGCCCGGATTAGCCGGGTAGATGGTTTCTACATATTTGATCTCGTCTGAAACAGGCGCTTTATAGCTGGCAAACTCGTATTGATGATTACAATAAATAGGTATGCCATAGCCTTCAAGCTCCCAGTTGGACGGAACTTTTATGTTATCCCACGTGCTGACATCAAAGGATGGTTTGTAAAAATCGACAGGTCGGTCAGCCGGTTTTCTTACCCAGTTAAATTTCCAGGTGCCATTCAGACTTTTGTAATAAACCGATGCCTCGTGCTTCTTAGCTAAAGCATCTGGCAGGTTCGAGAAGGTCATGAATGATGCGTGGGGAGCCTCTTTGTTTTGATTAAACATTTTGGGGTTCTCCCAGTCGTTTGATTTATTGGCTAATGCCGGGCATAAGTTTGAAATACCAACAAATACCAATAAGTATGCGAAAAAGTGTTTAGCCATAGTAATGAATTAATCCAGTATATGATTATTACCAGATGACATGGATAATATAATTATTTGGAGAATGGCAGCAGGCTTATGCAGCCTGCTGCTTTATTAAATTAATGTACAGATAATTGTCCTTTTGAGTCTGCCTCAGCCAGGTTTCTTACACCTGTGGTACCACCACCTTTAAGGGTTAATTCAACCGGCTTGTTGGTTTTCCAGGCACCGCGTGTAAAGTCAGGTACATTAATGGGTTTTGACCCATTAGCGATGGACCATTCGCTCAGCGGCGTGATACAACTCCAGGCTGCCGCATCATACACGTCCATATCCATTGGTAAGCCGTTGCGTAAACAGTCAATCAGGCGCCAGTCCATGATAAAGTCCATACCTCCGTGACCACCTACTTGCTTAGCCATATCACCCACACGGCGCACAATTTCAGGAGTGTAGGTATCCCACAGCTCTTTCATTTTAGCATCGTCCGCTACATTGTGGCCGAATGCGATATGTTGAAGTGGCCATTTTTGTGCAAAACATTTAGTACCACTTAACATGTGAATACGTGAATAGGGGCGTGGTGAGCTAATGTCGTGCTGTATCATGATGGTGCGTCCTTTGACGGTGCGTATCATCTGCATATCCATATTCCCGCGCATTTGTTTGCCAACAAATTGTTGCAGGTCAGGACGGTCAGGTGCTAATTCTTTGATGCGATTGGCCAGGGTAAAGTCATCAGACATCATGGCCGTCAGGTAATCCATGCGATCGCCACGGTTGATGTCCATGGCCTGACAGATAGGGCCTAAACCGTGTGTTGGATATACATTGGCCTTACGGGTATTTTCGTGCAGACGCCACAGCTTATCATAGGCTCCATCGCCACCCGGCTTGTCATCCTGGGGCTTATTGAAATGCCAGTAATCCAGGTCGTGGATGTAAGCACCTTCTCCGTGTACTAAATCGCCAAACACGCCCTGGCGAGCCATGTTAAGGGTTAACAGCTCGAAAAAGTCGTAGCAGCAGTTCTCCAAAATAACACAGTGTTTCTTGGTTTGTTCCGATACTTCCACCATCTCCCAGCACTCGTCCATGGTTTTGGCGGTAGATACCTCTACAGCAGCATGCTTATCGCCTTTCATGGCGGCAATAGCTACCGGTACGTGCCATTCCCAGGGAGTAGCAATGTACACCAGGTCCACGAGGTCGCTGTTACATAACTCTTTAAAGGCCGTATCACTACCCGTAAACTCTTTCGCTTTAGGTAATCCAGCTTCGCTCAAAATCTTTTGTGCACCATCCATAGCTGCCTGACGAGTGTCGCAGATGGCAGTCACTTCAACGCCTTCGATGTGCGTCATGCGTTTAACTGCCGGTGTACCTCTATCGCCAATACCAACGAAACCAACACGCACTGTACTAAGTTTTGGCGCTGCATAGCCACACATATTAAAGTTCATTTTAGGTACTCGCTCTGCATTTTCTCGTATGTATGCTACTTGTTCTTTTTCTTTGGTGCCTGTTGTTGCACAGCTCGCTAAAGGAGCAGCTGTAACAACGCCGGCCCCAAGGGCCATGTTTTTAAGAAATGATCGTCTGTCGGATGCCATAATCGTTGAATTTAATTTAGTTTTTTATCATGTTGAACTGCCTCGGCAGCCTCATTAGCCATTTTTACCAATTGATTTACCAGTTTAGGGTGTTGTTCAGCCACGTTGGTCGTTTCGCCAATATCAGTCGTTAAGTCAAACAAGTGATGTTCCTTTAATTCGCCAGTCCAGTGCTTACCTGCCAAAACCAGTTTCCAGTTTTGGTAGCGTATACTGGATATTCCACCTTTAGGCTTAAACCCATAGATGGCTTTGTGTGGTGTTTTTGCACCTGGCTGACCACTCATCAGTGGCCAGATATTCTTGCCATCAATTATCCGATCATCAGGAATTGAAGCACCTGCAAGTTCCGCAAAAGTGGTGAATAAGTCCATTGCACCAATAGGTTCGTTACAGCTTGTACCGGCTGGTATTTGCCCCTCCCAGGTCATGATGCACGATACACGGATGCCGCCATCGTAACGTTCCTGGTATTTACCTTCTCTCAGTATATGTTTTCTCTCAGGATCGGTGAATCCAAATTTTCCATAGCAGTTCTCCAGTTCCTGGTCGCGGTGTACCAATGGCCCGTTATCAGATGAAAAAACAATGATGGTATTGTCTTCGATACCTAAGCGTTTTAGTGTGTTCATAATAATACCAACAGAGGTGTCAAGGTATTCTACCGCATCACCATAGGCTGCTGCCTTGCTTCGGCCTTCAAAGCCTTTGGGAACAAACCAGGGCGTATGCGTTTCAATGTTGGCATATTGAAGGTAGAAAGGCTTCTGTTGTTCCTTAACTGCTCTGTAAATGAACTTACAGGCTTCACGGGTAAATAAAGCAGGGAGCTCAGCCAGATCATTGTTATCGCAACGCTTAATGATTTGAGCCTGCTCAATCAACGGAATAGCCGGATCGCTCACGCCATTGGGCCGCCAGCCGCTGTTACCAATCCGTTCCGGTCCATGGTCGTTGGGATAGGGGATGCCTAAAAACTCATCAAACCCATGCACGCAAGGCAGGTACTGTGGCAAATGCCCCAGGTGCCACTTGCCATACAATCCAGTGGTATAACCTTCTTCTTTTAAAAGCTCAGCAATGGTTGTTTCCAATTCATCTTCAAGGCCGTGTTTAGAGTGTGGAAAGAGCACAAATAGCCCTTGGTTATTATTTATGCGAGGCGAATAGCGGCCAGTCAACAAAGTAGCCCGGGAAGGGGTGCATGTGCCATGAGGAGCGTAAAAGCTGGTAAATTTCATTCCTTTGGCTGCTAATGCATCCAGGTTGGGCGTTGAAATATCCTTTGAACCAAAACAACTCAAATCATCATAACCAACATCGTCGGCCAAAATATGGATGATGTTAGGTTTGGCTATATTTTCTTGAGCTATTATCTGAATACCGATAAGAAACAGAAGAATTGAAATGAGTTGTTTCATTTTAGTTCGTTTTGTATGATTACTACCTCTAATAAATGATATAGTCCCATTTATTTACGCGATTTAATTGCTTCAAAGCTTTTCATCATTTGCTCAACTTTCTCAGGATACTCTTCTGCCAAATCATTTTGTTGACTTGGATCGTCCTTAAGATTGTATAGTTGAGATTGCATTGAGAAACCAGTTTCCATATCCACACCCCAGCTTATTTTTTTCCCTCCTTTGTGCGGCGGAATCATTACCCAGTCGCCTTCGCGATAGGCTAATCGGCCTTGTAAGCCTTCTGTTACATAATGGTTGCGTCCATTTGTTGATTTGCCAATGAGTACATCGAATAAGGAATGGCTATCAGGCCGTTTGTTTTCTGATTGTAAAAGTTCTGCGAGGCTTCCATAAAGGTCAACCTGTGATATTAAAGCATCTGATACACCTGGCTTAATCTGCCCTTTCCATCGGGTAATGAATGGAATATGTGTGCCGGCATCATACAAGCTGTATTTGCCACCACGCAAGTTTCCCCATGGTGTATGATCTCCAAGTAGTTCTTTAGCCTCATCCTGATAGCCATCGTCTAAAACCGGTCCGTTGTCACTTGAGAATATCACCAATGTGTTTTCGGATAAACCTAATTCATCGAGCGTTTTAAGAAACTCACTCACACACCAGTCGGCTTCTAAAATTGCATCGCCGCGGGGTCCCAATCCAGATTTACCGACAAAGCGCTGATGTGGAACGCGAGGAACATGTGGTTGATGCAGGGCATAAAACAAGAAAAAGGGTTTGCTTTGATTTTGCTTAACGAAGTTCTTTGCTTTTTCCAAAAAGTTGTCAGCCATATTTTCGTCTACCCATAGGGCTGATTTTCCACCTTTCATATATCCAATGCGCGATATGCCATTGGTGATACTCATATCGTGGCCATGGCTTGGATGAATTTTTAATAGCTCAGGATTATCTTTTCCGGTTGGTTCGCCTTCGAAGTTTTCCCGGTAGTCTACCAGTATCGGATCGTTCTTATCCAGATTAACAACCTCACCGTCTTCCACAAAAACCGTTGGTACCCTGTCATTGGTAGCTGCCATGATGTATGAATAGTCAAAACCAACTTCATTAGCACCCAATGTGATAGGTGCGTTCCAGTTAATGTTGCCATCGCCAAGCCCCAGGTGCCATTTGCCTACCACTCCTGTAGTATATCCATTATTTTTTAGAAGTTTGGGTAAGGTGTTGGAGTTTGGATCTATCAATAAAGCAGCATTTCCGGCCAGAACAGCAGCTCGGTTATTTCGCCATGGGTATTCACCTGTTAATAAACTATATCTGCTGGGCGTACAGGTAGCCGCAGTTGCATATCCATTTGTGAATTTTAAGCCCTCGGCTGCCATTTGGTCAATACCTGGTGTATTAAGTGTGCCTTGTTGATAACAACTTACATCACCAATCCCTAAATCATCGGCATAAATGATTACTATGTTAGGGTTTTGCTTGGAAGGTGTTGAACATGAATTAAAGATGGCCATACAAATGATCCCACTTAATATTAAAATATATTTCATCATTATTTCCGGTTATTAGTTATATAAAAGTATAATGTACTTTTATTTTTTATCAAAAATACGTTTCTTCTCTTTAAAAACGAAATGAAAACAATGCTTCTTTCGTTATATTTTTATTTATTTCTCATTGTGTTTTAGTGAAATTATTCGAAAAATGTACTTCACAGCTAGTGTTCCGATGGTGTTATTGCCTTTTGTCAGAACTTAAAGATGTCTGATTCAACTCTACAAGTACTAAGGATAGTCTTTATCTCATTTATAATCTCAGGATGTTCGTTTGCTACGTTCTTTGTTTCTCCCGGATCAACCGATAAGTCATAAAGCTCAATTGGCGCCTGAGGGTTTTTAGAGATGCCATACTGAACGGCTTTCCAATTGCCCATTCTTAAAGCTTTACGGCCACCCCAAACATGAAATTCCCAATACAGGAATTCGTGTTGTTCCTGCACACCTTCACCGGTTAAGGTAGGCAGCATCGAAATGCCATCGATGCCTTCCGGAGCCTTTTGACCTGTGATATCGGCAAATGTTGGCATCATATCCCAAAAAGCAGAGATGTGATCGGAAGTTGTACCTTCAGCAATAACACCAGGCCAGCTGGCAATAAACGGCACACGGATGCCACCTTCGTATAAATCTCTTTTATAGCCTTTGAACGGGCCGTTGCTATTGAAATAGTTCGGCTGCGCGCCTCCTTCAATGTGTGGCCCATTGTCGGATGTGAAGATGATGAGCGTATTATCAGCCAAACCCAGTTCTTCTACTTTATGCACTATCTCACCTACCTGATCATCCAATAGCGTAATCATAGCTGCAAATGCAGCGTGTGATTCAGCCTGAGAGCCGTAAGGTCCTTTACGGAATCGAGGACCATCATCCACCCCTTTATAAGTGTGTTCAGGTTCAAATTGTCCACGGAAGCGTTCCATGTATTCTTCCGGCGCAAACAATTCGGCATGAGGAATAATTGATGGTACATACAAAAAGAATGGTGCATCCTTATGGTCATCAATGAATTGAAGAGTTTTTTCGTGGATCAGGTCAGGAGCATAAATACCTGTTTGCTGTCCGGCATTGGCTTCCAACACAAGGCTATCCTGATTGGAGCGTAAGAAATAAGGATAGTAATGGTGGCCCAGCATTTGGCAGTTGTAGCCAAAAAAGGTATCGAAGCCCTGGTTGTTGGCATCACCTTCTGAGCCTGGGTAACCCAATCCCCATTTACCGAATGCACCGGTGGCGTACCCCGCTTGCTTAAATAACTCCGCAATGGTAACTGCATCACCTTTTAATGGGTGCTGACCTTCGGGCTGGCGCTCTCTGTTACCTCGGATGTAAGTGTGCCCGGTGTGCTGGCCTGTCATTAAGGCACTGCGCGACGGCGCACAAACGGTGCTGCCAGAGTAATGCTGTGTGAAACGCATGCCGCGTTCAGCCAGCTTATCAATGTTTGGCGTTGCAAATTTGGTTTGTCCATAGCAGCTTAAATCACCATATCCCAAGTCATCGGCCAGGATATAAATAATGTTTGGCTGTTGAGTTTTTTTAGTCTTTTGAGCACAACTGGTCATCATAGCACCTATAGTTAGTAGTGCTATTGCTGTTTTAAAATAAGGATGTAGTTTCACTGTTTGTGTATTTAGTATTTTAGTCTATAAATTACTCTGTTCCTATATGATAATATATGTCATTTACTTGTTTATCTGTATGATAAAGAACATTCTATCTCTTCTTCAATGAATTAACGTAGCTTTGATCATAGCGCTGCCTTGAATGCTCTTTCCATTTAGGATCAGATACCCATATTGGTGCCTGTAGCTCCTTTTGCCAACGGTTAAAATCATCCAATAGCTCCTTAGTTTTAAGCGGATATTCCTCAGCTAAATCAGTTTGTTCAGAGATGTCGGTATCAAGGTTGTACAGGCAAGGAGCTTTATCATCAAACCATATAAGTTTCCAGTTTCCTTTTCGTATGGCTCCATGATGTTGTAAACGCCAGTATAAATCTGAATGCGGAATGTTATTACTTTTTTGTGTAATATATGGCAATAGGTTAACACCGTCATATTTTCTATCAGGTGGGCACTCGCCCCCTGCAGCGGCTATTGAAGTAGGTAAAATATCCAGCGTGATAACAGGTTGAATATACTTGGCACCTGCAGGAATCATCTCCGGCCACTGGGCCAGAAAAGGTACATGAATTCCCCCTTCGAGAAAGGTGCCTTTGGTTCCTGAGAATGGATCATTACAAGAAGCATTATAGGGCATGGCTCCTCCATTGTCATTGGTGAAGAAAACCAAGGTGTTATCGTCCAAATCCAGTTGTTTTAATTTAGTCATCACCTTTCCAACATTGTCGTCCAGTGATCGTGTCATAGCGGCGTTAACTGCCCGTTGCTCTGTTTCGAATAGGCTTTTAGCCTCTGCCAGGTAATCAGGGCGAGCGTGCATTGGCGTATGAGGTGCATTGAAGGATACATACAGGAAAAATGGATGCTCTTTGTTTTCAGCTATAAAACTGCATGCTTCGTCACCAAAGGCATCGGTCAAATAAGGTAAAGCTTTATAGTTGACTTGTTCAAAATTTCGAATGATTGAGCTTGCCTTACCTGCGTGATAAGCCGAGCTGCCACCAAGCATGCCAAAGAAGTAATCGAAACCACGATTACAAGGATGAAACTGTTGTTTTTCACCTAAATGCCATTTGCCTATCATGCCGGTACAATAGCCGCTTTGTTTCATTAAATCGGCAATGGTTAATTCTCCAACGGGCAGACCTAATAGCTCTTCATCAACTTTAGTATAGTTACCTCCCAGGTTGCATTCATGTCCAAAGCGCTGCTGATAACGTCCGGTCATTAAACCTGCTCTGGAAGGACTGCATACCGGTCCACTCACATACCCATTGGTAAATGTGATTCCATTTTTAGCGATGGCATCTATATTAGGAGTTTTGATAAGCTGATTCCCATTCATGCTAAAATCGGCATAACCTGCGTCATCAGAGAAAAGGATGATGACGTTAGGTTGTTGACTTTCACCTTCTTTTTGATGTCTGTCCCCACATGCTGCTATAAGTGTAGTAAGAGCAAGTGTAAGCAAGCTAAAGTATTTGATTCCAATAAGCTTCATGATGTTTTAATTTGGTATATATTCCGGATTTAATTCAGTTGGAACTGGTGCATTTGTGCTTTTTCGCCATTTTTCAAGCAGTTCCAGTAATTCATTTAGTTTTTCCGGATTAGTAGTAGCCAGATTATTTTGCTCACGCAAATCATCTTTCAGGTTATATAATTCAAAGTCGTTATTCTCAAAGTACTGAATGAGTTTCCAATCTCCATAACGAATAGCCGAACCCGGGCGAGTGCGAAATAAAGGATCGAAGGTAGTGGTGTCGTTTTTTGCATAAGCCTCAAGGTATATTGGAAAATGCCAATATAAAGGTCTATGAGGCATTTCTGATTGTTTTGTCAGCAATGGTAGTATGGATTGGCCATCCAGCACTTTATTGATAGGTTTGGAAATTCCTGCAACATCCAAAATGGTAGGGTAGAAATCCAGATTAGTTATTGGTGTTTCAGATTTTGTGCCTGCCGGAATTTTGCCTTCCCAATAGGCGAACATTGGTTCACGTATTCCTCCTTCGTAGTAAGCTCCTTTACCTGATCTCAAGGGCCATTGTTTAGTGACACCATAGTGTCCTCCATTATCAGATATAAACAGGATGAAGGTATTATCTAGTTGTCCGGATGTTTTTAACTGTTTAATCATTCGGCCAATCTGAGTATCCAGATTTTCAACCATAGTAGCATAGCTGGGATTATTTTGTCCGTTCCATTCAGGTTTATCTTCATATTTTCCTAGCAAAGGCTTATAGGGTTGTATTGGTGTATGGACCGCATAGGGTGAATAGTAAAGGAAAAACGGTTGGTCGTATACTGTGTTAAGAAATTCAAGCGTTTTATCCATTATCAGATTGGTAAGGTAATAATCATCGTCCGGAGCTGTTAATGAATTTACATTTCTGTATGGTGGATAATAGCTGCCGGGATTACCTGAATGATTTCCACCTATATTGATGTCAAAACCTTTGGTAGTGGGATCGTCATTTAAATGCCATTTGCCTGAGTGGCAAGTAATATACCCGGCTTTTTTCAGAACCTCAGGGATGAGAATATTATCCTCAGGTATAGACTCCTTGTTTTTGGTTGGAATTAGTTTACGAGTAGCGCTTTTTCCTCTTTCAGACGAGCCTACAGTATAAATCCCATGGCGTTGAGGCCATTGGCCACTCATCATATTGGCTCGGCTGGGGGCACAGTTCGATGCCGAAGCATAGGCATTAGTGAAGATCATACCGTTTTTAGCCAGTGCGTCCAGGTTAGGTGTTTCATAATACTGAGAACCCATAAAGCTAACATCGCACCAACCCATGTCATCAATATTGATAAGTATAATGTTTGGACTTTTCTTTGAACGTTCTAAAGAGTAGCTATTAACGCAGCCAAAGAATGTATTCATTAGTGCAATTAAGACAATTATGAGGATTATTTGCTTTTTCATTTTGGCTGATTTTATATTACATTTCTCAGATTTATAGATTTAACCTAAATCTTTAGGTCTCTACTGGTGAATAATTGTTAGCGATAATAATTTATTAAAATTAAAGGTCAGCCTGTATTAAAAAACAGGCTGACTTATTTAAATGTGATGCATTTATGAACTTTTCATCAGGTTTCTTATTCTGCTCTTTTCCAACCTGGATTTTGAACCAGTTTTTCGTTCAATGCCAATTCTTCCAATGGAATTGGATATAGGTAGTAGTGTTCCGGGAATCCTGGAGGCACGCCCCATGGAGAAACAAAACCAACAGAAGCGCCACCCTGAATAGGTAGTTTGTTACCGAAGTTGGCATTATTGACATACCTGCCTAATTTTTCAAGTGCTCCATACTCATGGGCTTTTCTCCATCTTCTGATATCATCGAAACGGAAACCTTCACCCATTAACTCAACTGCACGTTCTCTCCTGATTTCCCATAGTACACGATCCACATCAGCGTCACGCGTTGGGTCATCAACGAAATTAGCAATATCTAAAACTGCTACATTTCCACGAGCACGTAATTTATTAATCGTTAAATTGGCAGCATCCTGATCAAATTCACCTAACTCAAACAGAGCTTCAGCCAGGTTAACCAATACCTCACCCATGCGGAATACCGGAAAATCGGTGTATTCTTTGTTTTGTATGCCGGTATGAAATTCATTGTAATACTTATGAAATCGGTAGCCAGTATAGCTCACCATAAAGCCTTGGCCCTTATTGCTTTTACGATAATGTGGCTCTTGCTTTAAGATAATCCCCTGCCAGTTGCTTAAAGGCAATGGCTTATGATTGGCATCCGATAAAGTGCTCATTAAATCAATATACTCACGGTGTTTTGGATCCGGATCGTATTCCCAGGTCTTTTGACCAGTTGGCACGACCTGATATGGTGGAGGAGTCATATAATACAATCGCTCATCGCGGTTTCTGAATTCAGCGTACGGATCCTCTGGTGCATTTACATCGCCTTCAAACATGCCACTGGTCCATATGGTTTCACCATCCTTGCATAAAAATTTGTCAATACCGCGTTTGGTAATATCCCAGTTTCCTGCCGAGTTACGATGGCGTGAGGTGTGAATATGCATCATTACATCAAATTCATAGGCCTTATATAGTAGAATGCCATCTGTTCCATTCAAATTAGTACTATTAAACACCTGATCGTAATTGCCATGCAAATCAGGAAATGACTGGGCAAGTGCCATGCCAGCATCTGCACTGGCACGCAGGTATTTAGTTTCATCACCCAGTGAGTGGTATTTGCGCCAAGTACCTTCAAACAGCCCAAAACGTGAGATTAATGCTTGTACAACACTCTGGTCAACTACATTAGCTCCTTCAGCTCGGATATTAGCTTCTGCATATTCCAAATCCGCTAACATCTTAGCAGCAATTTCATCACGTGATGTTTTTGGTCCATACAATACATCCAAATCTGTTTCATTAACTAATTCATCCAAATAAATGAACTCACCATATTTAATCAACAATTGAAAATGCTCATAGGCTCTGAAAAAGTATCCGACACTGCGCCAGTGCTTCTGTCCTTCTTCATCCAACTGACTGCCTTCGATATTACTCAACATCAGGTTAATTCGACGAATTCTCTCGTAAGGCTCTGTCCAACTATCAGCATTGTTCGGCTCAACTACATTTTGCCAGAGCCAATCACGACCGATACTGCCAGAGCCTTGACACATCAAATCACCATTCCACTCATTATTGGTTGGGGTAAGATCAAAACCAGGGAAAGTATTGTAAAATCCCCAGCAATAGGTTTCAAAATTAGCATCCGTAGTAAAAGTAGTTGGCTCTGAAAGCTGATCTAGTGGGGCTTTATCTAAAAATGCATCGCTACACCCTACTAAAAGCAGGATCATGCAAACCGATAATACGCTATATGTTTTTTTCATTTCTGTAGCTTTTATTAAGTTAAAAAGTAACATTTAAACCAACGTTAAAGCTTCTTATCAATGGATAGTAAAAACCTTGGTCTTTTGATTGCAGCTCGGTATCAATACCATCAGGCATATCATCAAAACTGTGAAGATTCTCTCCGGATACGTAAATTCTGAATTTTTCAATGTTTACTTTGCTCAATAGTGATTGTGGCAATGTATATCCGAGTGTAATATTTTTGATACGCAGGAATGAGCCATCAATCAGATACTTGGTTTGTGTTAAACGGCTGTTTCCGTAGTTAACACCGCCCAGGTCATAGTTTCTTGGAAAATAAGCATCGGTATTTTCAGGTGTCCAATAATCCATCTGACCTTTATGCATGGTATTAAATTCTCCGGTATAAGGGAATCGAATGTTGTTATTGATATACAAATCCCGTTTTCCAACTCCGTTCAGAAGGAATGAGAAATCAAAGTTTTTGTAGGATGCATTACCAAAAATACCATACTGGTAACGACGCTTATTATTACCAATAATTTTTCGGTCTCCTGGATCACTTAGTGTGCTGCTTCCCGGACTGATTTCTCCATCGCCATTCAGGTCTTTGTACATCATGTCACCCGGATTTGGATTACGACCAATAAATGCAGGAACACCTTCATTTAAGGTTCCTCCTGTTAAATTATCATTTAAGCTTCCTTCAACAAAATCGTCAACCGTATAAAAGCGATCACTTTCATAGCCCCAAATTTCACCTAAAATTTGTCCTTCGTAATAGGTGCTGATTAGCCCGGCAGGATTATCAAACCTTGTGATCTCAGCTTTATTGTCAAATAGTGTGAAACCTACGTTATACTTGAATTCATTGATGCGATCATTCCAAGACATCTCTAGTTCCCAACCGCGTGACTCCAAATCTGCTGCATTGGCAGGTGGAGCAACTGTACCAAGCACATCTGGCACCTTAACGGCAGCCGTAATCATGCCTAATGTTTTTCTGTTAAAAACATCGAAAGAAGTGCTCAATCTGTTGTTAAGCAATTTTACATCTAATCCAAAGTTAAGGGTTTGAACCGTTTCCCAGGTAAAAGTCTGACTTACTAAACTTGGTGGGTTAACGGTATTGTATCTTAAGCCCGAATCAGGATTGATCCAATTGGCATTTGTGATAGGCATACCTGGTATGGATAAGTAATTACCATTAACCTCCTGATTACCTATTTCTCCCCATGAAGCCCTCAGCTTCAGATGCGAAATGGTTTCGAAGTTTGACATAAAGTTTTCCCTTGCCATATTCCAGCCCACTGAAAAAGATGGAAAGAAACCATACTTCTCACGTGCTGCAAATTTCGAGGAGCCATCGTAGCGTCCGTTGGCCTCAACAAAGTATTTCTCTTTATAGTTGTAATTGATACGTCCAAAGTAACCCAATACAGCCCATTCGCCAAAGCTGTCGTCGGCAGTAATCGTTCCTGTAGCTGTTGATAAGGCTGGTAAGTCTGCATTTAAAAGCTCTGCTTTTCTGGCCCAAAAGTTTTCAGAATGAAATTCTTCTTTGTTGATACCAGCTAAGGCGTTAAAATGATGATTGCCAATTTGCTTCTTATATTTAGCATAGAAGTTACTTGCGTTATAAGTCCTTTGTGTATTCGATTTGCGATAAAAAGTACTCTCAGAATTTCCTTCTTTTAAGGTATAGCGGTTAGCATCCACAAAGTCCAACTGCTCATCCATACTGTAGTTATTCTGATTCTTTGATTCATAGGTGTATTCTCCTGTCAAAATCAAATCTTTGAATGGCTCATATTCTAATTTACCTAATAAACGCATATTACCTTGTGTCTCTTCATTTGGCTGCTGCAACTTTGCCAGATTGGAAGGAGCATCATAAGGCACTGCAGTTCCATCCTCAAAAATGTGGTTTCCTGATGCCGGTGTCCATGGTTTGGCTGTAACTGCATTGTAATAGCTTGTCCTCGGAGTCAGTTTTGAGCTGTTACGATAGGCAATATTAACAGATGCCTTTAAATTGTCGGTTAAGTCAGTGCTTAAATAGGTGGCAAAATTATACTTGGTATAGCGATCGTTTTCAGATACCATGATACCGTTTTCATCACTGTAACCCAGTGATACGCGGTATTGAGATCTTTTTCCTCCTCCACTAAAATTGAAGTTGTGAATCTGAGAGAATGATCCCTGGCCAATTAACTCATCGATAGTTCCTGTATTGGTCAAGGGATATCTTACGCCATACTCATCAGTGGCATAGCCTTCAGGATAAAGTCCTTTATCATTCTTATATTCTTCCAGAAAGTTAACCCAGGTTGGGATGTCCTGGTTGGTCCAGTACGAAGTTACTCCCCAGTCATTCATTGCGTTAACGAAGTTGTAGGTCGATTCCTTTTCAGCAATATCAGTTGCCGTACCAAAACTGAAAGTGTTTGAATAGTTAAACTTTACCGGTTGGTCCTTTCCTCCTTTTTTGGTGGTAATCAAGATAACTCCAAAGGCAGCCCTGGCACCATAAATGGATGAAGCAGCAGCATCCTTAAGTACGGTAATTGACTCTACATCCTGAGGATTGACATCTTCAGATGATACCGGTACGTTATCCATTAAAATCAATGCACTACCTCCATTGATGGACGTGGTTCCCCTGATGTTGATACTTGTAGTAGCACCTGGTTCTCCGGATGGAACTGTAATTTGCATGCCTGGTACTGTACCTTGAATGGCTTGCATGGTATTGGTCACTGGCCTGTTGCCAAGTACATCCTCCATCGCAACAGTTGTTGTTGCGCCTGTTACATTGGACTTTTTCTGGGTTCCGAAACCTACCACAACCACTTCATCTAGGCCGGTTGTTTCTTCCATAAGAGTGATATCAATAGAAGTACGACCGGCTATTTTGATTTCCTGCTTTTCAAACCCGATGAATGTGAATAGGATGGTTGCATCTTGGTTATCGGTGGTTATAGAGTAGGAGCCGTCAATGCCTGTTATTGAACCATTTGTGGTGCCTTTTTCAAGTACTGTTACTCCAGGCAGTGGATCGCCTGCAGCATCCCTAACAACACCTGTAACAGTTGTCTTTGTTTGTTGTTGGGCTCCATTGGGTAGATAATGAGCGGGTTCCGTTAGGATAATGCTCTGATCGATAATTTTATAATCGACATTGTTGCTATCCAGAATTTTGGATAGTACATCCTCAATTGTTGCGTTTTCCACTTCCACAGATACATGTTCTGACAAATCAATTCTTTCGTTGTGGTAGAAAAATTTATAATCAGATTCTTTTTCAATCGTTTCAAGTGCTTTTTCGAGGGATACATTTTTCAAATGGATGGTTACCCTGCTTTTCTGTGAGTAGGCAGAAGAAAAAGCGTTAATGGTAAAAACCAGTAGGAGTAATACTGTCAGCTTCATGACTAGTAATGATTTAAACAGGACATACCTGTCCGGTGAATTTTTTTTCATACTTTTGAAATATTAAAGTGTTTGGTGCCAGTAGCAGGCTATAACATTTTATTGAACATGTTGGAGCATGTTCGTCAATGAGGGAATGTTGGAGCATTCCCTTTTTTGTTTTCAATTTCTTGGTTTATCTCATATGTTGTTTTTTATAGTGTTAAAATTTAGTTTCTATAAATTGTTATTTGTTCATCCTTTATGTCATAGTCTATTTTAAATGGAGAGGTCATAACCAATCTTTGCAGCACGATATCGATGTATTCGTTTTTAGCGAACTGCCCTGTATATTTCTCTTTGGCTAGCTGTTGATCTTCTATTATCACTTTCATTCCGTACATACGTTCAATGTGTTTGGCAATTTCATTGAGTGGTTGATTTTTAAACTTGTACATGTTTTTCAACCAGTTGATTTCTTGCGCTGCAGATGGGACTGTTACAATTTCAGTACTATTGTCTC
The DNA here is from genome assembly GCF_018271975.1 of Carboxylicivirga mesophila. Lineage (GTDB taxonomy): Bacteria > Bacteroidota > Bacteroidia > Bacteroidales > Marinilabiliaceae > Carboxylicivirga > Carboxylicivirga mesophila. The sequence goes on along the minus strand of NZ_JAGUCN010000020.1, from coordinate 96,601 downwards.
TTGCAACACGAATCATTTCATTAGGTTTAAGAATATATTCTGTCCCTGTATTTAATTGAATGCCTACTTTACCTTTAACTAACGTTGTTTCTGTAAAGTTGTCCTCATTATATCCATTCACATTGAATTCAGTACCATATACCTTTATATTGATATTATTTATTTCAACATAGAATGGAAGGTCTGGATTATGTGCTACTTTGAAATATGCTTCCCCACTAAGTCTTACTCTTCTTTCATTATTCTTACCCATTGAGAGGCTAGTAAGTCTTGAACCACTATTAAGAGTTACCTGGCTTCCGTCATTAAGGGTAATTGTACCTGTTTGACCTAATGGTATATCAGCAATAAAAGATTGATCTTGGGTATTATTGGAATTGTAATCAAAAATTAACCAAGTGCTCATAATGGCGATCAGTATTACGGCTGCATATTTACCGGCTTGTATAAGATGCCGTTTAAATATAGATTGGTTTTTATCTGATTGCTGCTGATCAATCCATAAACTGTATTTTGCCCATGCTTCATTAACATTAAAGCGCTTCTTTTCCTCTTCTGCATCAAGTGAATGCCAGATTTCCCGTATTTCGTCGAAGATTACCTGGTTTGTTTCATTCTCCTCCAGCCATTCGTTTATATTTGAAAGGGTTAGACTGTCTCTATTGCCATTCAAGTAACGGGCTATATGATTGATTTTATCTTCTTCGGACATTATATTGTATTTTAACTCTAAGACACGAGAGAAACAATTTACCGCCACATGAAAACTAAATTATTTTAATATTCTACCTCAAAAATTAGTGTTGAGGGGCGTAATTGGTAATAATTCAACGAGATGCGATTGATTATTAATTTCAATGCTTGAGGTGATGTTTTGTATTTGTTATTGAAGTGTATAAATGATTGTGATAATATCCGAACCGATTTTGATAGGAGTGGAGGGATTAGATGTAAGGTGTTTTAAACAGGGAATTTACTAGTTATGAGATTTAAGATGCGTTTGTTAGAAAGAATTTTGCTAGTAAGCATCCGTTATGTATTGAAACTTTATAAGAATCCAACGACTAGGTGCAGGTATTCTTTTAGGTCTTCTCTTAATTTCTTCAGGGCACGCGACATTTGAGTTTCAATGGTATTGACAGAAAGGTCCAGCGCTTCGGCAATCTCCTTGTATTTCATTCCTTTGAAACGGCTCATCTCAAATATAATGCGGCATTGTTCAGGTAGCTGCTCCAAGGCTTCTGTAATCTTCTGTTCTACTTCTTTTCCGATAAGCGTTTCGTATACTGTTTCATTGTATTCAAAGGCATGTAGATGAACTTGATCTTCCTGATTAGTTAGAGTCGCCTGCTTTTTGAAATCTCGCAAGTGGTTTAAGCAGAGATTTCTGACTGATTGATAAAGGTAGGCTCTTAATGAAGTATGTATTTGCAGTATTTGCCGCTTTTTATAGAAATTGAGAAAGAAACCAGAAACAATATCTTCAGCCCCTGAATCATCTGAAGTGTATTTTGCCGCATACAAGCATAACGACGAATAGTATTGTTTGAACACAAATTCAAAAGCGTCTTTATTTCCTTTTTTTAACTCCTTTATCAGGAAGTTATCCCCCCTATCCATGCGAGCAATATTATTTAGGGTAAATGTTTATCAGTGCATTTTCGGGATAAAAGTAAAAAAAAAGAAAGAGGAAAGAACTAATAAGTTGTTTTATTGGGTTGTGATTGGCTTTGAATAGAAGGTGGGAATTATTGTTGTAACAGTCTTTGGTTGTGTTGCTATTAGTTGTTATTGTTGATTCTAATAACAATTTATTTGCAAGGTGTTTTGCTAAAAAAAAGCGAGCCTTCTGACTCGCTTTCCTAAAAGATTATTTTTTGGTTTGATCAAGAACGGAGGTGGCCGTTGCAATGATACTTGATATATCGGACATATTGGATGGAATAATCATGGTGTTATTGGTTTTAGCCAATTTGCCAAATTCTCCCAGGTATTGTTCAGCCACCCGCAGGTTCACAGCATCAATACCACCTTTTTCATTGATTGAAGTGGCAATCTCGCGTATTCCTTTTGCGGTTGCTGTGGCTACAAATTCAATTTCGGCGGCCTTACCTTCAGCTTCATTGATACGTTTCTGTTTTTCCCCTTCTGAGCGGGCAATCAATTCCTGCTTATCACCTTCGGCTACATTAATCTTAGCTTGCTTCTGACCTTCCGATTCGGCAATCATTGCGCGTTTTTCACGTTCGGCACGCATCTGTTTTTCCATTGCATCCTTAATACTCTGAGGCGGAGTGATGTTTTTTACTTCATAACGGGTGATCTTCACTCCCCAAGGATCGCTGGCTTTGTCAACAGCATCAACAATACTGGTGTTAATCGTTTCACGTTCTTCAAATGTTTTATCTAAGTCAAGGCGACCAATCACACTACGCATGGTTGTTTGAGCAATCTGTATCGCCGCAAATCCATAGTTGTCAATTCCATAAGAAGCTTTTTGAGGGTCAATTACCTGCAGGTATAACACGCCATCTACTTCCACTGCAATGTTGTCTTTTGTGATACACGACTGTGAAGCCACATCAATAGCTGCCTCTTTTAGTGTGTGTTTGTATGAAACCTTATCAATGATTGGCATCAGGAAATGGAATCCTGCAGTTAATGTGCCATTGTATTTACCCAGTCGTTCAACAATATATGCAGAGCGTTGCGGTACAATTTTAATGCAAGAGAGTAGAATAAAGAATACAATAACACCGATAACAATAAATACTATACTTTGTGCATCCATAAGTAAAATAAAATAAGAGGTTAAATAAATTTTAGGCAGGTTCTACTTCCAAAAGTAAGCCTACTTTTCTGATGATTCTGACTTTCGTTCCCGGATTTATTTCAGTTCCAGCTGAAGCAGTCCAGCTTGTTCCTTTAAATTCAACTTTACCATCTGCATCGGGCCTGATATCGACGATGCATTCGCCTACACCACCAATAAACTCTTCATCAGGATCAACAACCGGATCGGGCATTTTATAAAGTTTCTTAAGTAAAAATGAGCGGAGTAAGATTAGCGATAACACTGAAGTGCTACTGAAAATCAGAAACTGCATGGCCAATGATGGCTCAAAGAGATACACACACAAGGCAGTTACCCAAGCTCCAATTCCGAAAAATAAAATAAATACACCTGGAATAACAAATTCGAGTAGTAGTAGGGCAGCACCTGCAATGAACCAGATAACTGCTTCGTTGGATAAGATTTCCATATGTTTTGTTGTGTTTGGTTTTGTAATTTAAATATAAACATAACTATTAGTTCAACCAACATAATTACATGGAAATATAATATAATCTGAGAGGTTAGTAATTAACCTCTCAGATTATTAATGATTTATGAGTTCTTCATGATATTGCGTGCTTGATGAAATACTGCCAGACCACCCGTGGAGGTTTCTTTGTAGATGTTTGGCAAATCGTGACCGGTTTGTTTCATAGCTTTTACCACTTCGTCAAATGTTATCCGGTGTCTGCCATCGGATAATAGCACATAGGTGTTGTGATTTAATGCTCTCGCAGCTGCAAAGGCATTTCGCTCGATGCATGGAATTTGAACCAGGCCTGCAATAGGGTCGCAGGTGAGCCCTAGGTGGTGCTCCAGTCCCATTTCTGCCGAATATTCAATCTGATAGATAGTTCCTCCAAAAAGTTGCGTGGCAGCAGCCGAAGCCATGGCACATGCTGTACCAACTTCACCCTGACATCCAACTTCAGCACCCGAAATTGAAGCATTATATTTAACTAAATTTCCTATTAGTCCTGCTGTAGCAAGTGCACGGAGAATCTTCTTATCGGAAGCACTATAATAGGTTTCTACGAACTTTAGTACGGCTGGTAAAACCCCACTGGCGCCGCAGGTAGGTGCTGTCACAATATTACCACCTGATGCATTTTGCTCAGAAACGGCCAGTGCAAAAGCAAAAATCATTGATCGACGCTCCATTTTACCACTAAAGTTTTTGGCCTTGATATAGTATGAGGCTGCTTTTCGGGGTAACTTTAATGAGCCGGGAAGAACTCCCTCTTCGTCAAGCCCTTTATCAATGGCAGTTTTCATTACTTTCCATACTTTTGTAAGGTACTTCCAAATGGTAGGCCCTTCTACTTCTTCAACATATTCCCAAAGCTGTTTGCCATTTTCTTCGCACCATTTGAGAATGTCTTCAAGGGTAGTGAGTTCGTATATCGATTTTGTTTCCTCTTTGGTAAAATCATCAACAACTGTGCCTCCTCCAACGCTGTACGCCGTCCACCTGTCAATTTCCTCATCATTACTATTGTAGGCATAAAAAGTTAAGGCATTGGAGTGGCGTGGTAAAAACTCTTCAGGCTTCCATTCCACACTTAAAGGGTAGTTCTTCTTTTCAAATACTTGCTCAATGGCGTAATCGGTAAGGTGACCTTTACCTGTAGCAGCCAGGCTTCCATAGAGAGTAACTTTATACCGGGCGGCATCAGGCCGACGTTTAATAAACATCTCAGCTGCCTTTTTAGGTCCCATTGTATGACTGCTGGAAGGGCCGCTGCCAATTTTATATATTTCTTTGATTGACTCCATCATAATCCTGCTTTTTTAAGTGTTACAAAGGTAGTGAAGTGCATGATTGCTTTTCTTGTTATTGCATTCAATAAATGGTGATTTTTGTCAATTATTTTATTGGCCTTTCATCTTGAAATACAGAATTCTATCGCTTATTTTTATAGTAACCAATCCTCCATGCTATGAAATATCCGATATCCAACCATTCAATCTACCATCTGGCCAATCAGTTTGACAATACTAATCTTAAACAATTGCATTCTGAATATTGGTCGCATTATTTAACTTCCGGCAGTCATCTTTGGATGGATACTGGTGATATAGATAGTGCACGAGAGCTGTGGACTTCTGAATATTCGGCACTTACCACCAATAATACCTTGCTTAACCTGGAAGTTCAGAAGGGTGTTTATGATGAGGCGTTTGTGCACTTGTCGAAAGAACTGAAAATGGACGAGCACGAGGTAATTGTGAAAGAGATTGCTTTTTGTATCAATGCCATTCACGGATTGCGCCTGGCTCACATATTTAACTGTAAAGTGAGTGTTGAATTGCATACTGATTATGCCGATGATATTTTGCAGACAGTGGAGGTTGGAAGGCGTTTACATGCTATAGCTCCACAATCTTTTATAATAAAGGTGCCATTTACGGCTGCAGGACTTATAGCGGCCAGGAAACTTCATCAGACAGGCATCCCGGTGAATATGACTTTAGGTTTTAGCGTGCGTCAAAATGTGATAGCCAGTTTGGTGGCTAAGCCTGTTTATTGTAATGTTTTTGTTGGAAGGCTGGGCGCTTATTTTGTGAATAATAATCTGAGCGATGGTGTTGGAATTGGCGAAAAGGTGACCATTGAAACCCAAAAATGTATGCGTAAGATTAATGAGAGAGGATTGGCTAATACCAAACTTATTGGTGCCAGCATACGATCAGCATCCCAGCTGCTAAGTTTGGCGGGTACTGATGTGCTGACTATACCTGTGAAAGTAATTGCTGATGCTCAAAAAAATGGCAATGTACCAACCGGCTCACATATTAATGGTGCTGCGTTTAATATACCTGTTGAATTGATTAGGCAGTTTAATCTAAAGCACCTCTGGCAGGCCAGAGAGCAGGAGAAAGAAGTAGCCATGCGTTTAGCTCACAAAACACCCGATACAACAGATGCCTTGATAGAGCTTTTTAACGATTATGGTTGTCACGATATCTTTCCTGATTTTGACAATAATGAAATTCAGCATTTAAAAAATGACGGTAAGATACCTGTTCACAACAAATGGGCCGGTAAAATCGAAAATTATCAGGTGGGGATTGATACCTTAATGAATAAGGCAGGCTTGCTATCGTTTATGAACGACCAGCAACAGCTGGATTCTAAGATAAGTAGTGTGTTGTAAGAAAAAGCCTCGGATTTCTCAGGTCCGAGGCTTAAGAACTCTATTCTTCTTCTGTTTCAGTATCTGATACGGGGCTTTCATCTCTTTCTGCTACCTCAGCCAATGGTTTCAGGTTGGCAGGGATGTCATTATTCACCTCATCACCTTTAAAGTATGGGAAGAAGTCCAGGATAGGACTTTCTGAAATAGCATTAATGTCAAAGTCAACGGTCATACCGCCCATGCCCTGATGAATTTTATCATAGGCATCTTTTACATTACTTGCTAATACCAGAATTTGATTACTTACCTTTTTTTCTTTGCCTGATTTTTCGTCAACTGAAGCAAAAGAAACCTTGCTCTTATACCAGATGTCCCCGTCTTCATTTTCAAATATCTCGGTGTAGTTGGCCTTTCTGATATTGGTAACAACAAATTCGCCTCGAATCATTGATTCCATTTCTTTATATATTCTAGACTCAGCTTCGGTAAATGAAACAGCATCAATTAAGTATGTTTCGCTTACTTTCTTTTCTTTGCCCGATTGTTCGTCAATTTTCTCGTATTTGACTTTACATTCAAATAAGTTCTGCATGATACTATACTTTTATCGGGCAAAGATAAGATAGATTGCTATTTGCCAAAGCAATATCTGATAAAAGGGAATTGTTGAAGTCGTATCAGCTGTTAAAGTGACTTATTAACAGTGAGATTGAACTTAAAAAACTTCAGCAAAGGTAATGTAAACACCATTTTCGCCTTTGGCCCATCCATAGTCTACACGAATATTCATTCGTGGTTGCAATTCGGCCCTGAGGCCTAAACCGGCATTGGGTAGCCAGTCTTTAAGTTTATTGACAGACGGGGCTACCGAACCTGCACCTACCCACGCAACGTAACCAAAACGGCTGTTATAATTACCTTTTTTATTTAGTTTTTTTCGCTTAAACATATGCCTGTACTCAAGGGTTGAAAAAACCATGTTATCATCACGGAATCGTCCCATTGTATAGCCTCTCATATTGTCCAGGCCACCCAACATCGATTTGTCTGTCCAGGGCGTATTGCCGCTAAAAGTAAAACGTCCTTTAACCTGCCATGCAAGTGTTCTTCGTTCGCGCTGAATAGCCCGGTACTGCCGATAGTCGAGGTCAATAATATTATAGTTGGTATTGCCTCCCAAGAATTTGGCATATGTTGTAAATATCCCACTAATAAAAACGCCATTATAGGCATTTTGGACAAAGTCACGAGTATCGTAACTAACCTCCAGACCAACACCAGTGTTAAAAATGTCAGTCCCGTCATGTAACACATCTTCATCCTGTAGCATTAGTTGATTCAGGTCCATTGCCCTGGTGCGATTAATGTCTACCACCAATCCTACAAATATTTTCTCATGAGTTCTGACTAGGAAGCGCTGATAAAAGCGCCAATAGTTGCGTGAATAAGCTGTTGTGGTATCTGTTTTAGGCACCGAATTAGCCTTATCATATCCAACGCCCCAATAGTTATCTGGCATATCACGCAGTTGAAACTCGCCTATTGACCGTAATTTATCGCCTTTCCAGTAAATCACATTTATGGCACGCACCGAAAACGAACCATTGGAACTGTAGCCAACCGAAAACGGAATGGATGAGAGGTTTAAGATTTTGTCTTTATGAGTTTTGAAAGTGATAAGTCCGCCCCCTGACAATAAAAATTGAGTTTCTGGAGTATAGCTGGGCGCTATGTATGGCATTAGTTTGAAAGAACTTCTTTCTATCTCGGCAAATCGTAATGAATCAAGATTATTAAGGATTTTATTGCCTAAAGAATCAACCTGAGCTGTGCTCGTTAAAACCGTAAATAGGAATAAGATGGGGGTTAGAATGTGCTTTCTCACAATAATAATTTCACTAGCGTTACAATTAACAAAGTTAAGGAGAAAAAAGTGAAAAAATATATAATTATTAAATAGCAGGTAATCAGTTGATAAGCCTTGTTTTTAGTGGATAATTGAATTTTTTTCAAAAAAATTCAAAAAAAAGATACGTCCATATTGTCTTTGGATTGTCTAATGAATGTAAACAAAAAAGAATTTGATATGAATGCTAAAGCGATAAGGCGTAATTTGTACAAAGTTTTAAGAAAAACTGGTGTGCCGAAGAACCGAATCAGTGAAGAAGCCTCGCTACGTGAAGAACTTTTTGTTGATGATTTAGATATGAATTGTTTCTTATTTTATTTAGAAACACGATTTGATGTGGCTATTCAAAATGACGAGATACCGCAACTGACTTCTGTAAAATCGACTATTGATTACCTTCAGAAACATTGCGCATAAAATTTTTCAATGACCAATCCCATGAGGTTGTTTCCAAACAAGACTATAAAACCACTCATTTTATCGTCCCATCAACTTATTTGGAAACAACCTTTGTTTGTTTAAATACTTTCTCCAGCTCCTCGTCGGGACGTATTATATTATAGTCTTTCCAGAATTCCTCATCGGTTTCTTTAATCTGATCGGCCAGAACATACTTTGATTTGTATAGTTCTGAAGGCCTAAGTTTGTACTTTTCGTTGATGGTACAATCACTAATCAGTAGTTCGGTGGTTGCTGTAAATACAGAGTTGACTTTCTGATTCTTATCGTTGATTCGAATAACAATTTCACCTTTAATACGGTTAAGTATCCATTTGTTTTCCCAATAGCGATAATCAATATAGTATGTGGCAGCCAATGGCTTTACTTTAATCTTTCTTGATGCTTTTCTGATTAATGTTTTACCGCTCGTCTTCAGGGCTTTATTGGTTAGTTTAAATTCACTTCTGACAAGTGCAAAGCTTTCGGAATGAATAAAAAGTGTGCCGTTATAAAGCAAATCGCCATCGTCATTTATTGGTCTGAATTTGATTTTGTAAACAATCTCATCATTTAAAATGGCAATGCCATCGTAGGTGTATTTATATAGTTGCTTATCTTCCAGATAAAAATCCTGATAGCGGGCTATGTCAATACGTGAGAATTGAAATGGCCCACCTTCTAACTTAAAATCAATAAAATCCATCGAGCGCAGGTCGTTCTTTTTACGACCTTTGATAAATTTTACACGTTCCAGGTTAGACGGATTATAGTAGTTGGGCTTTATTATTTCAATAATTGCTTCGGATACCTGGACGTATGATTCATCTTGTTTTATTGACTCCCTGAAAAAGCCTTCAAGAACCGTTTGGGCATCAAAATAATTGTTGCGATGATGTGTTCTAAGTTGCTCTACAATTGTTTGTGGATCTTTATATGTCACTTCTATTTCATCGAGTCTCACCGACGTTGGTGTCAGGCGGATATCAATGATAGAGTCCTCCTTTGGTATGGCTAAGAAAGTTGTGTTGTAGCCTAAGAAAGAAAACGCCAGTTGTTGTCCTGCATAGCTATGTGGCAATTTAAATTCGAATTGCCCAATGGAATTAGTAATGGAGCCCAATGGTTTATCAATGACAGAGATGTTAACCAATGGAAGTGCATTACCATCTGACTGGTCCAGAACGGTTCCGGTAAGTACAATATGTTGGGGTTTTTGAGGTGCAGGGAGCTGTTTGCTAATTATTATCTGACCATTGAGATAGGTAATGTCAACCTGGCAATTCCTCAAAACTTCCTGAACTATTTGAAGGGCATGTTTATTCTGAAAATTCACGTTAACAGCACTATCTGATGGAATCGCGCTAACATCGTATGCGATATCGATGGCCGTTTGATTGGTTAGCGAATCAAACAAGGCCTCTATGGTGATGCCTTGTTGATTAATTGATGTAATCTGTGCATGCGTTTCAGGCAATAAGCAAATGAAAAAAAGGATAAGCCAAAATTTACTTAGAAGGTGCCTGTTCATTTTAATGGAGCAGTTATGGTTTAGATTTAGATGATTATTCCATTACAATGTATCATTTTCTTTTCAAATCCTTTGCAGATATTATTTGTTTTAAACCTTAAATATTGGCTTAATGCCTGTTTTCAATAAAATATGCTTCGCCCTGTTTAGAGTATTGTAAGTTAAATGATGTACAAACAGACTCCAGTACATGTTCGAGAGAATATTTGCTGAAGGTTGCATTCAAAACTTTGTTTTCAGTGAAAATACTGTCGCCAACAATTATTGATATATGATAGCTGTCTTCAATTGTTTGAATAACCTCAGATAGGCTGGTATTGTTGAATTCCAGTTCCTTCGTTTTCCAGGCTTTGTAATTGTTAGTAAATACTTTGTGTCTTTCTAAAGTATTTGAGTTTACTGAGTAGTTAACAGCATCTCCAGCTTCAAGTATAACATTTTCGCTATTAAGTTTTGAGTCGACTTTTACTTTGCCACTTGTTACAATAACCTCAGTATTTGTTGCACCTTCATAGGCTTTCACATTGAAAGATGTGCCAAGTACACTGATATTGATCTGTTCGGTTTCTATGATGAATGGCATGGCTTCGTTTCTGACAACATCAAAAAATGCTTCACCATTCAATTGTATCTTTCGTGTATTGCCCTTAAATTTTCTTGGGAAAGTAATTGTACTTCCATGGTTAAGGTCAACTGTGGTACCATCAGGCAAAACCACCTTTTCAATACTATGTGTTGTACTAATAACAGAGGTCTGTTGTTTTGATATGATTCCTACAAACAGGCTGGAAACAAGTATAATTACCAGCGTTGCCGCAATGGCCATGTAGCGTTTAAATAAAATACCTTTTTTATTGGAGTTGATTTGCGTTTTAACGTTACTCCAGGCTTTATCAGTGTTAATATCTTTAAGGGCTTGAGCGTAGTGTGCATCGCCCCATAGCTTTTTCACCTGTTTTTCAATATCCTGATTGTTGGCAAGCTCATTATGAAGTTGTTCATGCTCCTGGGCACTCAGCTCTCCCGACACATCTTTAGCCAACAGGCTCCAGCGAATATTTTCGTTTTCTTTGTTCATCATTCACACAATTAAAGCATTAGCAATAATAGTAAGGTTGCCAACATTTGCTTTTTAAGAGGTTGCAACTGTTCCCTCAGGTATTTGAGTGCTTTTCCCATTTGCACTTCAACTGTTTTTGGCGATATATTTAGTTTCTCGGCAATTTCTTTGTACTTAAGTCCATCCATCCGGCTCATTCTGAATATGCGCCTTCGTTGTTCGGGCAATTCGTCAATAACACTATTAATTTTATTCAGGTACACATTTTCATTAAACGACATCCAAACAGGCTCAGGCTTTTCGCTTTGATTTTTCTCGTATTGATAAACGACCTGACGGTGTTTAAGCTCATTGGTACATTTGTTTCGAACGGCTACCACCAAAAAGCCTTTCAGTGATTTGATATCTGTTTCCCTTCTTTTTTCCCACATTTTTACAAATACACCTTGCACAATACTCTCAGATAGATCTTTATCTCCAAGGTATTTTTGGGCAAGTAGCACCAAGTGCGGGTAGTAGTTCTTAAAAACCAGCTCAAAAGCACGTTCGTCACCTGCTTTAATTTTTTCCAAAAGCACACGATCCTGGATATTTGGGTCTAACTGTACAGTCATTTACAACTAGTTTATTAAAGGACATGCCAAATAGGTTTTTCCCTTATCCAATTTACATATTTTTTTAGTACCAGTCCTTTTTTAATTGCTAACCAATGGTTTTAGGTAGAAAGTATTTACTCCTCCCATGTAAATGTGGTCACCAAAGCTGCATGGTCAGAAGGGAACGTTTGAGGATGTTCATCAATTAAATAGCTATCAACAGGCTTAAGTTGCTGGCCTTTGTAGTAAATGAAGTTGGTTCTGTTTTTCATGATGCTATCGAAGCGAGGCGAAATGGTATAACCAAAGTGCTTGGTTTCATCAGGGTGCTTCCTTCTGTAGGTGTCAATTAATCCGTTCTTCTCAAAATTTAGAGTTGTTGGATATGCAATTGTCAAACCATAGTTATGGCGGGCGTTTTTGGCTGTCCAGTCAAGGTGGGAGCCTGAATTAAAATCGCCTGCAATTATTATTGGTTTTTTATTGGCATTGGTAATTTGATAATTGAGCTCGCTTAAGATAAACTGAGATTCCTTACCTCTTGTTGCCGATTCCCATTGCAGGATCGAGTCTGTATCTGCAACGCCTGATTGAATATATGCAGACAAATTAGGTGTTGCGTTCAGGTTTATCGGGCAGATGAATAATGATTTTTCGTTAGGTAATGAAAGTTCAATACATCCCACAGTTTCGGGTTGAAATACATTGTGCGCATTTATAATTGGAAACCGACTAAGTACAGTTAAATTGTTGCTTCGTTGGTACAGTTTGTAATTTAATGCATCGGCAATAAACGGTGCTGCTTGTCCAGATTTTTGCAATACGACAATATCAACGTCGGCCTGTTCAATAATTTCGGTAATGCGCTTAACGCCAACAAATCGGCCATCGTGAACAGCCCCATCCCAAATATTCCAGGTCATTACTTTAAACTGTTCCTTTGTGTTGTCTGTTTGCAACTTTTGCCTGGCCTTTTGACGGTACAGCAGTTGTATCTCTTTATCGGGGATTACTCTCGACCAAATAAGCAAATCATCAATTTCGCCATTGAATAGATCCATGTTGTGCTGATTACTATCGGCAATGCCTAAATGAATCAGGCTGCTATTGAGTGATAATTTGTTGTTTTGGAGTGAGATGACAGCAACGTTATTGCCGTCGTAAAACAAGCGGGCTTCTTGCAATTCTTTGTCATAGGAGAAAGCTAACAAATGCCATTTACCATCGTTAATGGTTTGTTTGGCTGTTGGTTGGTAGTACCAGTCATCCCAGCCGTCTGACAGATGCCATTCCCAGGCGCCATTGGCGGGTGTGTTGATTTTCCAGCCTTGCACACAGGTTGAATCCTGATAAGTATGTGATAAGATAGTATAGTTTTGAGGATCGGATGGGAACTTCTTGACCCAAAAGGCCACCGTGAAACCTTTATAGTCGCTCAATGAAAAGTTATCTTTCAGTTTAATAGCAAGTGGCTGGCGTGTTGAGGCATTGAGCGATAAATCGAGGCTGGTGTCTTTTTTTGAATAGGCAAAAGATGCTGCTTGGGGTCCGTAAATGGCTGTTTTTACCATTCCCGAGTTCTTTAACGTATTGTTAAAGTGATAAGCAATTATTGGTTTGCTAACAGGTTCTACATCCTGGCAAGCCATCAGAGCGATTAGCAGAAGCCCGGAAACTATCCATTTACAATATTGTATCATGCATCTTATTTTGGTTTTTCAAACCCCTCAACATCAACTGCTTTATTTGTACTTAATTCTTTCAAAATAGTTTCTAATTCTTGAGATAATTCTTTAAAATGCTCATTAAACTTGGGCTCTTCATTTTTAAAATCCTGCTCGGTTTGAATGGCTAATTCATAGAGTTTAGGTGCCGAAATAGTGCCCGAAATACCTTTAAAAGAGTGCAGCATGCGCTCTGCAGCATCTCTTTCTGATTCTCTTACTGCATTAAATTCCAACACAAAATTGGTGTGGTCGAAATAGAAACGTTGCAAAAGACGTTTGAAGAAGTCCCATCGGTTGGCAAATCGCTTAACTCCTTCATTAACATTAATTCCCTTTATTTCTGGCAAATTATTACTGTCGGGTTTTATTTCTATTACTGGTTTTTCAACAATTGCAATGGGTTTACGTTTGTGGCGCTTACTGCCTCTTCTTTTTTCCACCCATTTCAGAATTTTTTTATAAACTTGTTCAGGATCAATGGGTTTGGCTATCATATCCACCATGCCTGCATTGAGATATTTCTTTTTAATACCACCAATGGCATCGGCTGTCATGGCAATAATTGGCAAGCTGGCATGTTCTTCCATGGCTAATATGCCTTTAGTGGCATCAAGCCCATCCATCACAGGCATTTGGATGTCCATCAGAACAAGGTCAAAAAAGTTGGGGCCTCCGTCGCGAACAGCAGCAATAGCTTCTTTGCCGTTTGATACGACATCCACATTTAAACCTGCCAGTTCCAGCAATTCTATTCCGATTTGTTTGTTGGTCTCGTTATCCTCTACCAACAGTACTTTTACTTCTTCCTGTTGTCTGAGCTCATTGAGGTATAACCCGGGTTCTTTTTTGCGCCATGCCGATTTGGTCTTTTCTTTACCAAATGCTTCCAGGCAAGCATCGTGTAGTGTTGAGAAGTTAACCGGTTTTATAATTGAACCGATGGCCTTGTTGTTTATAAAGGTTTGAAGGTCATGGTCCTGACCGAAGTCGTTAATGAGAACAAGAATTGGTACTTTGCTAGTGTTATTAACGTATAGCTCCTGTATGGCATGGCTGAACTTATTGCCGGGGATGTTCCAGTCGGCAATGATCAAATCGATAGGATCGGACTGATGACTTTCTACAAGCTTGAGCATCGCAGAATCGCAACGTCTTTTTAATGTCACTCTAAACTTAAGCAGCTCCAGCATGTCTTTAATAATGGAAGAGGTGGCCGGATGGTTGTCAAGGAGCAATACATGCTTATTTTCCAGGTCTTCAGGTGGAATTAATAAATCGCGTTTTTGGGCTTTTTGTTTGCCTGCCTTCATTGTAAAGAAGAATGAACTTCCTTCGCCATAGGTGCTTTCTACCCAGATTCTGCCACCCATCAGTTCAGACAGGCGCTTACAGATAGCCAATCCTAGTCCGGTGCCACCGTATTTACGTGTGGTTGACACATCAGCCTGTGAGAATGAATCGAACAGGTACTCCTGCAGATCCTCTTTAATACCAATGCCGGTGTCTTTCACCTCGAAAAGTAACTCCACTTCATTATCGTCTTCCTGCAGCACCAGAACACTTGTGACAATCTCACCTTTATTGGTGAATTTAACGGCATTGTTAACCAGGTTGACCAATATCTGCGATAAGCGCAGTGGATCACCAATCAGGTTAAGTGGTACATCGGCGTGCAGTGCATAAATAAAATCGAGGCCTTTTTCATGGGCTTTGTAGGCCACCATATTACTCAGGTCGTCAAATACCTGTTCCAGATCGTAGTCAATTGTTTCAATGCTGAGCTTGCCGGCTTCAATCTTCGAGAAATCAAGGATATCATTGATAATGCCAAGTAATGATTTAGAACTGCCTTGAATTTTTTTCAGGTAATCGTTTTGTCCCGGATTGACTTCTTTCTCAATGGCAAGGTGTGTCCAGCCAACAATCGCATTCATAGGCGTTCTGATCTCATGACTCATTCTGGCCAGGAAATCACTTTTCGCCTTTGTAGCTGCTTCGGCATCATCCTTGGCTTCTTTCAATAGAACTGCATCTTTCTCTTTGGCAATTGCAATACCCAATGTAACCGTATATGCTCTGAAAATGGCCCGGTGTGATTCAACCCATGGCATGCCTTTGTCGGTGTTGCCAAAACCAATAAATCCCCAGAATGTATTACGGGCAAATACAGGTACCACCAGCAAGCTTTCCAGCCCTAACTCATTGAATAAAAACTGCTCTTCTTCAACAAAATCATCTTTATAACCCGTGATGTCTTTTTTGTCAGATAGGAAATGGAACCAGCGCGATCCAATTTGACTGTATTTAATATTTTGAAGCTTGGTGCGTTCAATTGGCTTTATTTGATCCTTTTGCCATTCGTATAAATGCGATGCTGAAGGCTGGTTGTCGCCTAATGGCTCATCGTTTTTAAATATAAATGAGTGATCAACCATTGCACTTTGCGCCACAATGCGTAAGGATTTACGGATAGCTTCTGTAGAGTCTTGGTTGGCAATCAGTTCCTTAACGGCTTCAGCAACACCTTCCAGAAAGCGGTCGCGCATCATTACTTCCGAGATAGCTTCCTTGGTAGCGGTAACATCAATCATTACACCTTGCAGGTAATGTCCACCTTCACTTTGTTTAACCGACATGCCTTTCTCATGCAGCCAGCGCATCTCACCGCGCACATCGGTTATGCGGTATTCTACTTCATACGAGCGGTTTTGGGCAACAGCCTGTTTAATTGTATCTAGCACCCGCTCTCTGTCATTATCAAAAATGAGGTTGGTAAATGACTGAACGCCATCCAGGAAATTCTCAGGTTCGAAACCAGTAACCTTATTAAAACCACTGCTTAGAAACAGCATGGTTCGGCTGTCATCCACCAGGCCGGTGTATACGATACCAGGCACATTGGTTACAATGTTACGGTAGTTCTCACGGCTTCTTTCCAAATCACGCAGTGCTTTGTTCAGTTCTGTAATGTCAGTTGATATGCCACAAATGGCTTGTATCTCACCGCGTTTGTTTCTGATCGGAAACTTATTGGATAAAAAGTAGCGCTTCCCGGTTCGTAACTCGATTTCTTCTTCATAGTGGATGGGGATACCACTGTTAATTACTTGCAGATCCACTTCGCGCCATTGCTCGACGGGTTCTTTGGCAAACAGGACTTCTGCTTTTTTGCCAATCACATCCTCCTCTTTAAGGCCAACCTCATCGCACCAGTTTTGGTTAACAAGGGAGTACCTGCCTTCCAGATCTTTGACGTATATGAGTGCTTTTGAGTTGTTAATAATATCATCGAGCAAGCGTCTGTTGTCTTCAATCGCATTTTCGGCGTGGCGCCTTTTACGCTCATCCGATGTAATGGTAAAAACAAAAAAGCGTAAAACTAAAATACCTGCAATGATTGCAACTGCCACCAGAATTACTAAAAAGCGCAGGCTAAGTACGCCCCACTTACTTAGCATTTGCGATTGAATGGCTGCTGCTTGTTCAGCAGTTCTCTGTAAGGTGCTGGCGTTGCTTTTTAATGATGTCTGAACGGCATTGAGGTTATTTATTAAATCTAAGGTTCTAAAGATGGTTTGCTCGTAGTGACGCAAGTCAGCTCTGAACTGCTTCATATGGCTGCGAGCTTCAATGTTGTTAACCTGATTCTCAATGGTAAACGTGAGGTTTATGGTGTTGTCAAACCAGGTTTCCATGGAGTCGCGCCTAGCCTGTCCCAAGTAGTCAATCTCAATGCGATTTTGCATAGAGCGTATCGCTATTAGCAGGGCATGTGCTTTATTGTAGTATTCAAGCGTTGTCTGCTGTATAGTTCGTTTTTTTGCAATCCAGTCTTCAATGAGCTCCTGATGGCGCAGCTCTTCTTTTTCAATAACATCATAAATACTATCCGTTTTAAACGATAAAATATTTTGGTAGTTATGTAAGGAGGCATAGAGCTTGAAATCTTTATTAAAGGCGGTTACTAAATCGTGCATCGGCGCCAGTAATTCTTTTGTTTGCGGGTTAGCTTCTGATTGACTGATATTTTGGAGGCGCGAACTAATGCTGAATGTGAGGGAATCAACTTTATTAATAAGAGCGGTATTGCCCGATAGAAAAGCCCGTTTTTCATATAGGCGAAGGTGAAATATGCTGTTTTGAAGCTGATTAACCTGTTCTGTGCTTTCCACTACATTCGAAAGGCGACGAATGCCCCTGATACTAAGAAAAGATACGGCAGACATTATAAGAATGATAATGACAAATGCAATAGAAACTTTTCTTTGAATAGAATTGGCCATTCCTCCCAGTTTAAGTAGCCCCATATGGTTTTAGTTTTCTGATATAATATTGAGCTTATAAAGATAAGAACATTTTAAGCTCCTGAAAAACGGTTATTTGATAATAACAGATTCGTCAATATTAAGTTTGTAATTTATTTGGCTTTACTATTTTTGAGTTTCATAATATAATATTAAATGCCCGTGTACATAAATAATGCCACAAAGCTTAGCCTCATTTTTGTCTTGTATGTAATTACTCCCTGTTTATTAATAGCACAAGAGGCGTCTCTGGCACCCAAAAATGAGATGAGAGGTGTTTGGGTTGCTACAGTTGCAAATATTGACTGGCCCAGCCAACCTGGACTAAAGGTGAAAGAACAAAAGGCAGAGGCTTTGCAAATTATTAGGCATAGCAAACAGTTGGGACTTAATGCAATATTCCTGCAGGTCCGGCCGGCCTCAGATGTTTTGTATAAATCGGTTTATGAACCATGGTCAAAGGTATTGACAGGTGAGGCAGGTAAGTCACCAAAGTATGATCCGCTCAAGTATTGGATTGAGCTGGCACATGCTGACGGACTTGAACTGCATGCCTGGATTAATCCCTACAGAGCCTCTATGAATATGCGGGATGAGTTACCTGCAAAGCACCCATACCATGATACGCCCGAAATGTTTGTAGAATATGGGAATAAGCTTTATTTCAACCCGGGACACCCTGATGCCAATACGCATATTAACAAGGTGGTTAAGGAGTTGGTAGAAAATTATGCCATTGATGGGATTCATATGGACGATTACTTTTATCCTTATCCGGTTAGCGGACAGGTGTTTCCTGATTCTATGTATTATGAGCGTTATGGACAGATGCAATTTGATGATATTGCTGACTGGCGAAGAGAAAATGTCAATCAAACCATTCGGTCGATACAGGCAACTATACAATCAACCAAACCATGGGTGCAATTTGGTATAAGTCCTTTTGGTGTTTGGCGTAATAAAACAGATGATCCGCTAGGTTCAGATACAAAAGCAGGAACTACGAATTATGATGGTCTTTATGCCGATGTGCTGAAATGGATGCAGAATGGCTGGATTGATTATGTGGTGCCACAGTTATACTGGGGAACGTCGCATCCGGTTGCCAACTATCTCGTATTAGTTAATTGGTGGAATGAGAATAGTTGTGGTCTGCCAGTTTATATTGGTCATGGTATTTACAAGATTGGTTCGGATAAGGCCGATTGGCAGGATGTTCAGCAATTGCCGTCTCAACTTGGATTAGTGAGAAGTTCCAGCAACCTTAATGGCAGTGTGTTCTTTAGTTATAAACATCTGAAACGCGATTTGCTGGGTTTACAAGATTCGCTGATAAATAACTTTTATCAGACCAAAGCGTTGGCAATCTATGGTGCTAATAGTCAAAGTGCTGCTTTAGCTGGAGATGTTGAAAAGCTTAAAGCGACTAGGAGAAAGATAAAATGGAAAAGCACCAATAACGACAATGCAGCACCTGAGAAATACATTATCTACCGATATCAGGCTTTTGATGCATTTTCGCCGGATGATGCCAGGTTCATATTGGATGTGGTGTATGATACTAAGTATAGAATACCGAAGCGCACTAATGGTTTTGTCAGGCAATATATAATACGAGTAGCGGCTTTGGGAGCAGGTAATACCGAAGGAACTTTAAGTGAACCATTGGTGGTAGAGTTTTAAACGCCAGATTTTGGGCATTGCAAAGTTATTTCTAAGCGAACTTAAAGGGGTTTGCGTTCGCCTAAAAACTTCGTTATCTTCCATGTTTTAAAAATCACTAATCCTTTATGTTATGGAAATAGCTTTAATTCTTCTTGCCGTAATTTTTGCCGGTGTGTTTATCTGGCTGTTCAGTATCGATGGTTCCTATCATGTTAATAAATCGCAAGTGGTGGAGGCTTCGCGTGAGCGGGTTTTTGAGTTGGTGGCTGATTTCAAAACCTGGCCAACCTGGTCGCCATGGCTTTGTATGGAGCCTGATGCTAAGGTGAATGTAACTAACGGAGGCCTTGGAACTGGAGCTGTTAATAGCTGGGTGGGCGATTTGGTAGGTACGGGAGAGATAGAGCATCTGGATATTGTTGAAAATGCATCTATTTTGCAGGAAATAAGGTTTATAAAACCTTTTAAGTCAAAGTCGGAGGTTTACTGGCGGTTTACCGAAGTAGATGGAGGATGTGAAGTAACCTGGGGAATGAGAGGTAAAATGCCATTCTTTTTCAAATTCATGGCCAAGCAGATGGAGCCATGGATAGGAATGGATTATGAACGCGGGCTGAAGATGATTAAGGATTTTATAGAAAAAGGTAAAATCGATTCGGAAGTGAAGATTGATGGCGTAGCAACGCTTGATGGCTTTGATTATATAGCCATCAGAGAAACTTGCCCTATGTACGAAGTTGGTCCTTCAATGAAAGCTACATTTGCAAAAATCAACGAACTGTGCGAAAAGGAAGGTGTTGAGAGTGACTCAGCATTTTCGATCTATCACAAATTTGATTTTACTGATCCTGAATGTACATATTCATCTGGTGTGCCTGTTAATCAGGCGATTGTTTTAGATGGCGAGTTTTATAAAGAAACCTATCCGACAATAAAGGCGGTTAAAGTGACTTTTAAAGGTGATTACGAGCATTTGGGAAATGGCTGGGCAGCTGCTTATAGTTATGCCAGGTATAAGCGCCTCAAGGTCAATAAAAAGATAGACCCAATTGAAATATATCTGAATGATCCATCCAATGAAACAGATCCTGCCAACTGGCTGACGGCCATTTATATTCCGGTTAAATGAGGTTTAAAATGATAAGCTGGTGGTGTTATGCTGCTGCATGCCACCAGCTATTTGTTAAGTAAGCCTTGTTTGCGCAGTGTTTCTTCCACATCTTCCATCTCATTGTAAAACGCTTCGCCGTATTTACGTATAATTGGTTCTTTCAAGAATTTGTAGACAGGAACTCCCAGCTGGCTGCCTAACTCGCGTGCTGGATGACAGATGGGCCAGGTGTGATAATTCAAGCCTTCAAAATCGGGGTATTTGGTTACCCTGATGGGGTACAAATGGCAGGAAACTGGTTTTTTAAAGTCAATCAGACCTTCCTGATAGGCCTTATCAATGGCGCATTTACAGATGCCTTTTTCATCAAAATAAGTATACACACATTCTTTGCCATTAATAATGGGTGTCACCTTATCTCCATCGGTATCAACTATCCATTTGCCTTGTTTCTCAATTTCTGAGATGGCTGTTTCGGTCAGGTAAGGCTTAATAACCGGGTAGATGTCCTCCAGAATTGTGGTTTCGTCGTCTTCCAACGGTGCACCCGATTCGCCCTCAACACAGCACTCACCTTTGCATTTGTCCAGGTTACAAACAAACCGTTTCTCAAATATATCAGTGCTAATTATCTTATCATCAATCTGAATCATCTATCCTTGTTTTAAATAAAGCGCTGCAAAGATAGAAAAATAGCTCACAATGTGTGTTTATGAATTTAAGCCAAAGAATGTTAAAGTAGCAAGTAAAATCAGCCCAATTAGCCATACAAAGCTATACATCATCCATACCAGTGTCATTTTAAAGAAGGTGTTTATCCACTTGCGATGATACAGTTGCTTTGCTCCAATGATTTGATAGAGAGGCACCAGGAAGTACAGGTAGCCAATCCAACCAACCGAATAGTTTTTGAAAATGATATTGACAGCAATGACGATGGCAGTAATGGTAAAAATGAATGAATGGATATTGAGCGCAAAAATTAAATGTCCGATATACAGCCTGCGGGTTCTGAAGAAACTAATCCACAGAAAAAAAGCAAAAATTGGCATAAAAAGAAATAGTGACCACGACGTGAACTGGTAGAGCTTGTTAATGTACAGTTCGGGGTAGTCCTTTATCATTCTGGCTGTTTTCGCATATTTCGAGTCACTATCATCCACATCTTCGACTGCATCTTCAATGTCGGCAATAAATGAGTCCATTTTGTCCATTTTTATCGAATCAATCTGTGCGCTATCCAATTCTGCCTTAATGGCTTCGCGTGCGGCTACATAAATGGAATCGTTGCTATGCTTAACCGAATCAACCATAGCACTTATTTCTGCTTTACCAGTTTCTACTTTATTTTTGGTATTGTCGTAATTGTCATGTATCGAATTGTTAGTGACAATAGACATGAGTAAGAACATTACAAAACTGATAAACAAGTAAAAGCGGAAAGGAGGCATGTACCTGGCTCTTTTGCCAGCTATGTAATCAAGCGTCAGTCGGCCGGGCTTAAAAAGTATGGTCACCAGGGTTTTTACCAGTCTGGTGTCGAATGTAATGATGGTGCCCATAAAATCTGCTATCATAAAGCGAATGGGGCGTTCGAGCTCTTTTACTGACTGTCCGCAGTTTGAACAGTATTTGCCACTAAATTGGTTGTCACAGTTTTTACAAATTATTAGCTCATTCTCGGTTTGGTGTTCGGCCGTACTCATAGGTTTATAACTGGGATTAGAATTGGTCCTAAAGATAATTTTTTATTGGTTGGGTGACAAAAACTGTGTATAAGTCTTAGGTTAATAAGTAGTGAAAGTCCCCGATGCCTGATCTTTAATTGCTATATTTGGCAAAATTTTACCCCTACTTATGAAAATGCACAAACCGATAATGTTTGTTGGTACATGCTCCGATGCCGGTAAAAGTGTTTTAAATGCCGGTTTTTGCCGGATTCTGAAACAGGATGGCTGCCTTCCGGCTCCGTTTAAGGCACAAAACATGTCTTTAAATAGCTTTGCTACGCCTGACGGTTATGAAATTGGGCGTGCTCAGGCTGTGCAAGCCGAGGCATGCGGAATAGCCTGTCATACCGATATGAATCCTGTTCTGTTAAAGCCAAGTGGTGAAATGATGTCACAAGTCATTTTGAATGGTAAACCTGTTGGCAATCGTTCGGCTTATGAGTATTTCCGTAAGGATGACAATGTTCGTTTGTTTGATGAGGCCTATGCCGCTTTCTGTCGACTGTCAGAAAGATATTCACCCATTGTTATGGAAGGGGCAGGTTCAATATCAGAATTAAACCTGAAAAAACGTGATATAGTTAATATGCGCATGGCTGCTAGGGCTGGCGCAGATGTGTATTTGGTAGCCGACATTGAGCGCGGTGGTGTGTTTGGCAGTGTTTATGGATCGGTAATGCTGCTTAATGAAGAGGAACGTGCTTTGCTGAAGGGCATAATCATAAATAAATTCAGGGGCGATGTGCGTTTGTTTGACGAAGGCAGACAGATAATTGAAGACCTCACTGGTATTCCGGTAGTAGGTGTAGTACCCTATCTTAAAGATATTTATATTGAGGACGAGGATTCGGTGGCGCTTGAAACCCGGAATAATATACCCGCAGAGGGCAAAGTGAATGTAGTTGTTGTAAAGTTGCCACAGATGTCAAACTTTACCGATTTTAATGCTTTGCAGTTTGATAAACGCATAAATGTATACTATTCAACAGAGCTATCTCAAATTGAAAAGGCCGATATTGTTATTCTCCCGGGCTCAAAAAGCACAATCAAAGATTTACTTTATATCCGCGAAAAAGGTATTCCTGCCTTGTTAAAACAAATGCAACAGGCTAATAAAACAATTATAGGTATTTGCGGAGGTTACCAGATGTTGGGTGAGCGTATTGATGATCCGCATAATATCGAGGGCGTTGTATCCACTATTGAAGGCATAGGACTGCTGCCGATGACCACAGTGATTACGAGTCATAAAAAGACGGTGCAGCAACAATTTACTTTTCTTGATGGCAGGGGTATTTGTGCCGGCTACGAGATACATATGGGTGAAAGTACTATACACGATGATGTGCGCTCATTGGTTACCACTAATGACGGGCATACTGATGGAATTTACCTGAATGACTATTGCTGGGGAACCTATATGCATGGGATACTTGATAACCAGGAGGTAATTGACCGGCTGGTAGCTCCTTATACCAATGAACCAGGTGCATTGTTTTCGTATAATGAGTTTAAAGAAAACGAATACGATCGTCTGGCAGCACATTTGCGTCAGCACATTAATATTAAAACCATATATGATAATGCCGGTATCCTTAATCAGTAGAAGCAGTCAGTTTGCTCATGGTAATGATGCTTATCGCTATTGTCATGATATAATTGCCGATTTTAGTACTAATACCTGGTATAAAGGACCTCATCCTGAGTTGGATAGCTTCCTTAAAGCTAATATGTCCTGCATTGCCAACTATCCTGAATTGCAGTGTGAATCACTTACTGCTGCATTGGCTGATAATCATCATGTGGCTGAAGATCAGGTGTTGGTTTGTAACGGAACCGCTGAGGCTATATTTTACATTGCTCAGGGCTTTGCTAATGCCGGCAGCCGCATTATTACCCCCACTTTTTCTGAATATGAGCATGCATGCCAGGTTTACAATCATCAGATTAGTTATTGTGGCGCAGGGTTCCTTTCAGATGGAATGAATACACCTGAAGGGCTATTCTGGTTATGTAACCCCAATAATCCAACCGGTGAAGTGTTTTCAAAAGAGCTATTGCTTGATCTCATTAAGAATAATCCTCAGACCACATTTGTAATTGATGAAGCCTATGCTGACTTTTGCATCGAGGATATCTCTATGGTTCCATATATTGGCAGGTTTAAGAACCTGCTGATCCTTAAATCGATGACTAAAAACTATTGCTTGCCCGGATTGCGCCTGGGATATGTGTTAGGGCATCAGGCTGTTGTTAGTCGATTATCCATCTATAGGCCGCCCTGGTCGGTTAATAGTCTGGCGCTTAAAGCAGGTGAATTTGCCCTTCGTCAACCAATTATTGATGAGCTTGAATTATTAACGTATCTGAGTCTGTCAAAGACTTTCAGGACTGAGATTTCAGCCATTCCTGGAATTGAAGTCTATCCCTCTTCAACAGGCTATTTTCTGGTTAAAACACCTATGCCAGCAGCTGAATTAAAGCAATTATTAGTGGAAAAGTATGGTTTGCTGGTGCGCGATGCCAGTAATTTCCGAACCTTGTGCGAATACCATATACGGCTGGCTACTCTTTCGCGAGAAAAGAATGATAGACTGATAACAGCCTTTAAAAGTATATTCCAATGATTGAATATGCAGATTTATGGCTGGTATTGGCCGTTGTAGTGGCCTATTTGCTTGATTTATTACTGGGCGATCCGATAGCGTTACCGCATCCGGTGGTTTATTTTGGGCGGATGATTAGTTTCTCAGAGCATCGTTTAAATAAAGGTAGCCATCGTTTACTTAAAGGTTTGTTCTCCAGTGTCGGGCTAATAGTGTTAGTATATCTGGGGTTTTATTGGCTTATGTTTTGGTCTCAACAAGTTGGTATGTGGTTAAATGCTTTGCTGACTATGCTTTTCTTCTTTTACGGCTTGGCCAACAAAACGCTTATTAAGGAAGGTGTTGATGTGTTTAAGGTCCTGGAAAAAAGCGGGATAGAGGCCGGTCGCCGGCAGTTGAGTCGCATAGTGGGGCGGGATACTTCTCAACTGTCTGAACAGCAAGTAAGAAAGGCTGCTCTTGAGACCATGGCAGAGAACCTGAGTGATGGGGTGGTTGCCCCTGTTTTTTGGTTCATCTTATTAGGCGTTCCGGGTATGATGGCTTATAAGATGATTAATACACTTGACTCAATGATTGGCTATAAGAACGAGCGTTACCTGTTGTATGGGCGGGCAGCTGCTTATATTGATGATGCGGCTAATTATCTGCCGGCTCGCATAACGGCTTTATTAATGTCAGTAGTTCGAGGGTCAGTTCGTGCCATGCGGTTTGTTGTCATGTTTGGTAATAAACATAGTAGCCCCAATGCTGGGTATCCCGAGGCAGCGCTGGCAGGTATTTTGGATGTCAAATTTGGCGGGCCAAATATTTACCATGGTCGGATGGTAGATAAACCATTTATTGGTATCAATGAGCGTCCATTGAAATTGCATGATGTATATAAAACTGCCCGGGTGAATCATTGGGTATGCTTTTGCAGTATTCTTTTGTGTATAGTAATAAGATATATAATTCTTCAGTAATGATTAAACTGGATGACCTTAACATTGAGCCACTTCGGTATGAATTGGCCGAACAGCTTCAATATAAAATTGATCAGAAAGCCAAGCCTGTTGGTTCCCTGGGGCAGATGGAACGTCTGGCTAAGCAAATTGGCCTGATACAAGGTTCTTTAACGCCTCAATTGAGTAAACCGGTGATGCTAACCGTGGCAGCCGATCATCGCATCTGCGATGAGGGAGTAAGCCCTTGTCCGGTTGAGATAACCTGGCAGCAGTGCCTGAATTTTCTTAATGGAGGTGGAGGCATAGGCCTTTTTTCGCAGGAGTATGGTTTTGATTTAAAAGTGGTAGATGCGGGTGTTAATTTTGACTTTCAGCCTCACCCGAGGCTAATAGACGCTAAGGTGAGGAAGGGTACCCGTAACTTTTTAGAAGAACCGGCGATGACCATCGATGAATGTTTGCAGGCATTGAATAATGGGCGCAATATTGTAGCGAAGTTAGCGAATGAAGGCACTAATGTAGTTGGTTTTGGGGAGATGGGAATTGGAAATACTTCGCCGGCTTCTGCTTTGTTGTCAGTTTTTACCGGGCTGGATGTGGACAAGGCTGTTGGTCCGGGTTCAGGGTTAACAGCAGAGGGTGTTAAGAATAAAGCCAGGGTGCTGGGCGATGCTATCAAGAAGCATGGTATTTCGGATAATGCCATTGAGAATCTGGCACGCTTTGGTGGGCTTGAGATTGCTACCATAGCAGGAGGTATGCTTGAAGCGGCTGCCCGCCGTATGATTATTATTACCGATGGATTTATAACAACTTCGGCTCTGCTGGCAGCGCATGCCATTGAACCCAATGTGGTCAGCTATGCGCTTTTTTCTCACCAGTCGCAGGAGCAAGGGCATAAACACATGGTCGATTATCTTGGGGGTGAGCCAATTTTGGATTTAGGCTTTCGTTTAGGAGAAGGAACGGGTGCAGCGGTAGCTTATACTGTTGTGAAAGGTGCGGTGGCTATGTTAAACAAAATGACATCGTTTGATGAAGCAGCTATTGTTAACACAGCCAACCTGGGAATACGAATTACTGATGAGAGTAAGAATTAAAAGTTAAAACCGAGACCAAATTCAAAACAATTACCAGTTGGTATCGAGAACTCCGAAGGAGTAAGGTTCTGCCTGAACTGGTAATTGGCTTTAATAACAATATCTTCGGTAAGGTTAATATTCGTGCCTAATGCCAGTATATTCATATAGTTTTGTACGCGAGGGTATTCGCTTAGCCGGCTATCCACCTTGTGGTGTGTGTTGAGGTGTTCATATCTGACAAAGAATGACCATTTCATTTCATGCGTGTCCAATATTGTTTTATTGATGTCTTTCCGGTGGTGCCAGAGCCAGTGAAGAATATCAACGCCTGCTTCGGTATAGGCGCCAAATACTTGTGAACCCAGAACCTGTCCGTCGCCTCCATCCTGACTGGTAAGGTGGTAAACGCCATAGGAATCTGACAGCCAGCCGTAAGTCCCGGCAGCGAGTACTCTGAAATTTTGACGGGTATATCGTGCATAGCCAGATAGTAGTGATAGTTTTGAATTGAGTTGCTGTGGTGCATCCTCTATTTGATAGGCATCATTGCCGTTTGAACCGTAATAGCCCGATATGTTTAGGTTTAATCCCGATTTGTTAGTATAATTCAGTTGACCTACCCAGGCAAGCGAGTTCAAATCAAATGCTTCGCGACCATTTCTTACCCATGTAGCACTTCTGAAGTGTTGTCCATCCAAAGCGGTAACAATACTGGTAAAGTAGCTGATGCTGGGTGATAGTTGTCCATAGGCAGCCAGCCCCAACTCAATCCAGGTTGATGGAAGTATCAATCGTTCGGTTTCGGGCCGGTTAACAGAGTAAAACAAAATTGGCTCGTCATTGCTATTGATGTAGCCAATACCTAAGGGATGGAAACCGGCACGCAGATTAAATGCTTTATTGAAGCGATAGTCCATAAAGAGTTCAAAGTTTATCTCGGTATGGCTCTCCTGTCCGGAGCTTAAATATTCAACCTGCAGTTCCGAGTTAATAATCAATTTATCATTGAATCTGTAGCCAAAGAATGTGGCAAGGCGGTAGAGATTATTATAATATAGCTCGATATCGCCCAATGCATCCTTGTTGGGGGTATAGCCGGGTGTTGTAACAGTATTAATCTCCCCAAAGCCGCTTACTGACCATGGCTTATCTGAATAGAATATACTAGAAGCTGCTTTACCCAGTCCAGGATACTGATTAGTGACATTTGTAATGGTGTCTTGCTTGTTATTACCGGCATATGTGAAACTGGTAGTCAGGAGTAATAGGGCTAAAATAAAACCTCTCATACGCATTGTTTTATCTAATATTAGTATATGATTGCCACATTTTTTCAAACGTCAGCATTCAATTGGGTAATGATAATTAGATTTTATTCGAGAGATTTGAGAGGAGAGGAAAATTTGAATCAAGGTTAAAAAAAAAGATTGCTTAACTCTTTAAGCAATCTTTTCTTGTGGTGCCACCTGGAATCGAACCAGGGACACACGGATTTTCAGTCCGTTGCTCTACCAACTGAGCTATGGCACCGAGTTATTTTTACAAAGTAAAAATAACATAAACAATAACCCTTTACCCTTTGGATTAATAACCTGTCCCCACAGGTTATTAATAAACCCTAAAATCAGCCTTACGACTGGTGGTGCCACCTGGAATCGAACCAGGGACACACGGATTTTCAGTCCGTTGCTCTACCAACTGAGCTATGGCACCAATCTGTGTCAAACCCCCGCGTATCGGGACTTTTCGTTGCATCTCTTCCGAATTGCGGTTGCAAATATAGGCAAAGATTTTATACCACAAAAACATTTTTCAACTTTTAGTGTTGCTTTTCTTTAATGGGTGTGTGAATTTGCCTGATGTTTAGTATTTTTGCACCCTCAAAAAAAATTAATGGAATATCAAATATATACTTTGCGAAATGGAATTCGCGTTATTCATCGGCAGGATAAGTCGGCAGTTGGGTATTGTGGGTTAATTATCAATGCTGGTTCGCGTGATGAGAAGGAAGAGGAGCATGGCATGGCTCATTTTATTGAACATGTAATTTTTAAAGGGACCAAAAAGCGGAAGGCTTATCATGTATTGAGCCGTTTGGATGATGTAGGAGGGGAGCTGAACGCCTATACCACCAAAGAAGAGACCTGTATTTATGCTTCTTTTTTAAAGCAGGATTATGAACGAGCCATAGAACTCATTCATGATATCACTTTTAATTCTACATTTCCAACTAAAGAGCTGGCCAAAGAAAAAGAGGTGATTGTTGATGAAATCAACTCTTATAAGGACAGTCCGGCCGAGTATATCTTTGATGAGTTTGAAGAGATGCTATTCAAAGGTGATCCGATGGGGCGCAACATCCTGGGAACGGAGAAAAAACTGAAAACATTTGATGAGAATATGATTCGTCAGTTTATGCAGGCCAACTATAATACTGATGAGATGGTGTTCTGCTCGGTGGGTAATGCCTCTTTCAAGAAAATAGTTAAATGGGCCGAAAAGTATTTTGGGGATGTCGAGGAAAATATCCGTTCATTTAGCCGACCTGAGGTTAATAAGTATGTGCCCGAATCGCAAACCATTGAGCGCGATACGCATCAGTGCCATGTAATGATAGGTAATGTGGCCTACGACTTCAGGCACGACAAGCGATTGCACCTTCATTTACTTAATAACCTGCTTGGCGGACCCGGTATGAACTCGCGACTGAATATGGCTTTACGCGAGAAAAATGGTATAGCATACAATGTGGAGTCCAGCTATGCTCCTTATTTTGGCACAGGTGTTTTCAATATTTATTTTGGCACCGACGAAGAGAATCTGATTCGCTCATTTAGTATTATTGATCGTGAGCTAAAGTTGTTGCGTGATAGGCAATTGGGAGCATTGCAGTTACATAAGGCGGCAAGGCAACTGAAAGGGCAGCTCACTATATCGTCCGATAATCGCGAAAACCTTATGTTGTCGATGGGTAAAAGCTTTATGCTATACGACCAGGTAGACCCGCTTGATGTAATCTGTAACAAAATAGATTCTATTAAGGCATCTGAATTGCAGGATGTTGCCAATGAAATGCTCAATCCTAACAGTTTGTCGTACCTCATTTATAAATAGTAATGACTAATATTTCCATAGATCTGGAACACTATATACTCAATCACATTGATGATGAAAATGCCATTCTACAGGAATTGAACCGGCAGACGCACATTAAAATGTTACAACCGAGGATGTTAAGTGGTCATCTTCAGGGGCAGATACTTAAAATGCTCTGCCTCATGATAAATCCATTGAATGTGCTGGAAATTGGTACGTTTACAGGTTATTCGGCCATTAGCATGGCTTTAGGTTGTCGTCGTGAAGGTGCGCGTATCGATACTATCGAAATTAATGATGAGAATGAAGAGTTTATACAGACTTTTATTGACAAGGCGGGCATGCATCAGATGATAAAACTTCATATAGGCAGTGCTATTGACATTATTCCGTCCTTCAATAAAAAATATGATTTAGTATTTATGGACGGAGATAAGCGACAGTATCGACAGTATTATAAATTAGTATTTGATAGACTGAACCCGGGTGGATATATCTTGGCCGACAATGTGTTGTGGGATGGAAAAGTGATACAGGAAATTCAGGCAAATGATGCTTATACTCAGGAGTTATTAGCTTTTAATCAGCTGATTAAAGAAGATGACAGAGTGGAAAAGGTTATCTTGCCCATTAGAGATGGTATAACAATCATCCGCAAGAAATAGAACTTTTTGCGAGAGAAGATGTTTCTTAGCTAAACTTAAAACTTACGCCTCATGTCAACTGCAATTTTTTATGGCTCATCACTAGGAAACACTCAGTTTGTTGCTGAAAAAATACATCAGCAGCTACCAACAGCTACCTGCTTGCCGGTAAACGATCTGGGGGTAAGTGATATCAAGATGTATGATAATATAATTCTGGGTACTTCAACCTGGGGAGTTGGAAATTTGCAGGATGACTTTGAGCTTTTCGTTGATCTGCTATTGTCAATGGATCTATCCGGTAAAACATTTGCATTGTTCGGATTAGGCGATCAGCATACTTATCCTGATACATTTTGTAACGGCATGGGCAAGCTGTATCATCTGCTTGCTGAAAAAGGTTGTAAAGTGATTGGTGAAACATCGGTTGAAGGTTACGATTTCTCCGATTCAGAGGCGCAAATTGGTGATTATTTCGTTGGTTTGGCACTGGATGAAGATAATGAACCTGATTTAACTGATGTGCGCATACATAACTGGCTCCAGCAGTTGGCATTTTAGACTTATAGCCTAATATGTGATTTAGTCTAAAAATATCCCGCGATAGTCTTAGTAAACAGGTCGTAAATCAATTTTTCAGGCAAAATTGATTAATTCGCCATACTTTTATTTGTTCATGAACAGATGAGAGAATTGTATGTATCTTAATGAGCAGATAGCAAGCGGTGTAACATCATTTCGGGAAGCTTTTTATTTTTTACTGGACAATAAGGGTACTATTCTTCGCTATTATGGCGATTTTATTGCCAGCGGTTTGCTCGATAGTAGCGAGCGGATTTCTGAACTATTACCTGAGACTGTATTAAAAAGGTTCTACCAATTTGTTAAAAGTGCTGAGAAGCGTTTCCAGTGCAACATGCTCGTATGCAGTGCTAATGAGGTATATGCTGTTAAGTGTAGTTTTACTAAAAATGCACAAGGCAATATTGATCTAAAAGGATTGGTTGATGAGAGCTATAAATCGGAAGGCTTAATTCCAATTGACAAGCTGCCGTTGCCAATTGCATTGGTCAAAAAAGATGGAGAAATAATTCAACTCAACCGGTTATTTATTGATTATTTTTTGGAAAGCAAAATTATTGCCAAGCCTTTGTTTATTCAGGATATTATTAAGACCAATATTCTCTCGCCTGAAACATTCGATTATCGGAAAATGATTAAGTCGGATGCCAATTCACGGGCTGTTTTTTGTCATTTTAAAGGAGCAGAAAATAACCAGACCTTTTTACTAAATCTCATTCCGGTAGACTCCAGCACTGAGAGGATTTACCTGGCCAGTATTAAAGATTTAACGCAATTTATTGAGGTGCAGCAAAACCTCGAAGACCAGAACCAGGAGTTGCGCCAGCAGGTGCAGGATGAATTCGAACTCAATCGCTCGTTTGAACTAAAATTACTGCGAAAGAACCGCTTAGAGTCCTTGGGTGAAATCGCTTCGGGTATCTTTCATGAGCTGAATCAGCCGCTTACACACTTGAGTTTGAAGATTGATAATATGCTGGAAAACTGGCAGCGTGGGAATGTAACAGAAGAATATTTAATGAATAAAGGGGAGCAGATTCAGCGCCAAATAAAACGAATGCGCGGAATTATTGACGAGATGAAGCAGTTTTCTACAATTCCGGAAAGCAGAGATGAGGTGATAAATATAAAGACTGTTCTTAACTGTGCGCTTGAGGATGTTAGCTATATGCAAGTTAGCGGTCTTATATTGGTGGTCAATCATGTGGATGATATTAATGTTCATGGAAATGCCAATGAACTGGAGCAGATTTTTGTAAATATCCTTACTAATAGTATTCAATCGTTGCAGTTGAAACAGTCGTTAAATAAGGATTTTAAGCCTAAATTAAAAGTGACTCTCAAAAAAACATCAGAGCTAATTACGGTCATTTTTATTGATAATGGGCTTGGAGTTAGCAATGCTGAAATGGAACAATTGTTTAAACCATTTTATACAACAAAGAAGGAGGTTGGAGGAACCGGATTAGGCTTATTCATTATTAATAATCTGATGAGAAAGATGAATGGGCGGGTTACTGTTGACTCAAAGGAAGGAAAGTTTTTTAAAACAACTCTGTCGTTTCCTATAATTAAAGAAGAGTGATTCAATACATTAACTATAGTTAGCTTATTTGTGCTAAAGGCAATGGATTAGCGGACAATAAATAAAACCATCAATGAAATATACGATTTTGCTATTTGAAGATGAGGCTGAGCTTCGCCAGGAAATTCAGGATAGTATTGTGCTGGATAAAGTTGAGGTTTTGGCGTTTGACTCTTGGGCATCTTTTAAAGATGTAAAACTAGATAGTGTGCCACGCTTAGCCATCTTGGATATTAATTTAGTTGATAAGGATGGTCTAACTATTTTCTATGAGCTCAAAGAGCACTACTCAGAAATTGAGGGTATTATAATCACAGGGCAGGCTAGCCTGAAAAATGCAATCGCATCACTCAAATTAGGAATACGCGATTTTATTGAAAAGCCATTTAGAGCCAGGGAGCTAAGGAGTTCAATTGAAAAATGTGAAAGCTATAAGCAGTTTAGAGTTAAAAACTATGTTGTAGACAGGCAGTTAGAAGAGTCTCGTAAGAAATTTGAGGCACATTGGGGGATTGAATTTATCGGAGTAAGTCAGGCCATTAAAGAAATAAATACTCTGATGAAAAGGGTGGCACAGGCTGATGCAACTTCGGTGATGATTACTGGCGAAAGTGGAAGTGGAAAAGAATTGATTGCCCGAGGTATTCATAGTATGAGTGATAGAAGTGGGGCGCCTTTTTACCCGGTTAATTGTACGGCTATCCCCGATTCGCTATTTGAAAGCGAATTCTTCGGTTATCAGAAAGGAGCATTTACTGGGGCGTTATCCAATCACGAAGGCTGGTTCGAAAGGGCTAATGGTGGAACTCTTTTTCTTGATGAAATAGGAGATATGAATCTGGCATTGCAGTCGAAACTCCTGAGGGTGCTTGATGAGCGCAAGGTAAATAGGATAGGGTCGCACGATATTGTTACTGTAAATACCCGAATTGTGTGTGCCACAAACAAGGATTTAAAGCAGATGATTGAAGATGGGCAGTTCAGGCTTGATTTGTATCATCGGCTAAATTCCTTCCATATTCATATTCCTCCTTTGCGAGAACGTGTAGAGGATATTCCGGTTTTGGTGAATCATTTTGTGAGACTATTCTCTGAAACACATAACAAGGGTATAGTCAGCTTGCATTCAAAGGCGATGAATTTGTTGCTCAATCATCATTACCCGGGTAATATCCGGGAGTTGAAGAATATTATTGAGCGTGCTATTCTTATGTGTGATACCAATGTGGTTAAGCCACGTCATCTCATCTTTACAGAGTATACTAATGGATCGGGAGGTGGAGACGTTGATTATAGTCTTGAGGCAATAGAAAAACAAACCATACTAAGAGCCATGAAGGCTTGTAGTCATAATAAAACCCATACAGCTGAAAAGCTAAATATTACTCGCCAGGCACTTAATCGTAAGCTCAAAAAGCATGGCATCGAATAAGGACGACCATTTTCGGTCGTTTTTTTTTGTTCCACTTTTTCGCTTCTTGATTTGAGTATCCACGATCGAAAGATAATGTTTAAATATTGCAAGGTCATTCGTCAATAAATAAATCATTTTCGTCTCTTAATTAAGTGATTCTGTCCAAAGTGAATTGTCTCGAGTTTATCTTGAATCATTCAACAAAAATTCATCATCCAAATTATTTCGCAAAGGTGGCCATTATGGGGCACCATATTGATTGCAGTATTTATGTTTGTTAAGACGCAGTAAATCAGTGTTTAATGTACTTGTATTGTGAGTGATATCATATGGAGATGGACGAAAATGGTCATTTCTAATTTTTATTCGCTATTGTTAATTTGTTTAATGCGCTATAAATCAGAACTATAGAGAGTTTGGTATTTCTATTGCTAAATAGCATTTGACCTAAAATGTTTTCAAAATATGAAACAACACACATTTCTTATTGCCAACCTTATTCTTGGATTGATATTAAGTAGTCAATTGTTAGCTCAGAATCAGAATACGGCTGTTCTTAATCAGCAGGGAGAAAATAATCAACTAACAGCCACTCAGCTAGGAATTAGTAATGATGCCTTAGTAACTCAAAATGTTGCTAATAGCATACATCATTTGTATCAGATAGGAGAAGGCAATCAGATTGTTGGTGAGTTTATTGGTGAAAACAATATCGGCGTTCATATTCAGGTTGGAGAGATGAATATGTTGGATATTAGTCAGTCAAATGATAATCATTTGGCTCTTACTACTCAAATGGGGCGGAGTAACGAAATAAAGATCAAACAAAACGATAGTTATAACAAAGGAGGGAATGAGGCAGTAGTTCTGCAAAAAGGACAAGAAAACATGGTGAATGTTAATCAAAGGCTACGAAATAGCCGTGTTTTTGTTGCGCAGGTGGGTGAGGGTAATGCGGCGGATGTATATCAATACGGAGGCGGCCAATATGTCAATAATGAAGCATACATTATGCAGGAAGGACGCGAAAATAAGGTTGATGTTGACCAGTATAAAGAGAATCAGACTGCACTGGTTCAACAATCTGGTAGAGAAAATGAAACTAAGATAGTGCAGAAAAAAGGAGCTGATAATATGGCCATTGTTCTGCAGCAAGGTAATGCAAACATGGCTAATGTTAATCAGCAAGGTGATAGTAACCAATCATTCGTAATTCAGCAAGGAAGAAAAAACAATGCTTTGGTCGAGCAAATAAAATAATTCAAATAATTTTTAATGTTTTACCTAAAACAAACAATCATGAAAAAGTTACTCTTTAGTTTGGCGCTTAGCGCTTTAACAATTGTTGCATTTGCGCAAAATAATGCAACTGTTAATCAAACAGGTACAAATCATACCGGAGATGTCAATCAAGCAGGAGACTTGAATAATGCCACAATTGATCAGGCAGGAGATATGCAGGTGGCGTATGTAACTCAGGATGGAAATGATAACTTGGCAACAGTGAAACAAGATCAGCCAATTGTTCAGGGCAATAATTATGCTGATGTATTGCAGGTTGGTAATAAGAATAAAGCATCCATTGATCAAACCGAAAGTGATAACGAGGCTTGGATTACTCAAACTGGTAATAGAAATAATGCAAAAATTGACCAGAATACATGGGCAGCTTATGAAGAACATGATAATCTGGCTGTAATCAATCAAAATGGTAATAAGCATAAGGCAACCATCAAGCAGGACGGTAACTTATTAGGCGCCTGGGTAAATCAGGATGGATTTAAAAATACCGCCAAAGTAAGACAAAGAGGTGAGCAAAATGCTTATTTCTATACTCAAGTAGCATATGTAAACCAGACAGGAGAAAAAGGCAATGTTGATGTACTTCAAAGAGGTACATATAATGCAGCCATGGTTAACCAAAGTGGTGAAAAGAACAATGCAGACGTTGATCAAAGGGGTTATGCAAGTGCAGCGCTTGTTGGTCAGGAAGATGGATTTAAAAACAAGGCTTTTGTAGAGCAGGCTAATGGATCAACTTTTAATTTAGCTGCTATAGGTCAGTTTGGTGGCGAAAAGAATAGAGCTGTTGTTAAGCAAGAAGGAAATTATTCTGCAGCAGCCATTGGTCAGTATGATAGCGAAATGTCAAAAGCTCGTGTTGTACAAAAAGGTGATGACAATATTGCTTTGGTTGGTCAATTTGGTACATATGAAGCCACTGCCCGTGTAAGACAAATTGGTGATAATAATTTCGCAGGTATTGGTCAAACCATGGAAGATGGCTCTGAAGCTGTTATTGTTCAAGCTCAGAATGTAACTAATTCATCGGCTGGAATTAATCAAACTGATTTTATTATGTTGACAGGTGAAGAGAACTATGCTAAGATTCGTCAGTATGGTAATGTTGATGGAGCAACAGCTCAAGTTAATCAATATGGTCAAATTACCAGTGAGGCATATGTAAATCAACGAGGTACAGCTGCTCACAATGCAGTAATTAATCAAGGTGTTGATATGATGTCAGAAAGAACGGGTAATATAGCTACCATTAATCAAGGTGGTGGTGTTGCCAATAATGGTGCTATCAATCAGGCAGGTAGTGGCAATAATTCCACTATTAATCAGAATTTCTAAAATAATAATAGCGGAGAGGCTGATTTAGTCTCTCCGTTTTGTTCATTAACTGTACGAAAATATGTGTTAATCTATGAAAAATAGTAGATTATCAAGTTTTTTAAAGCCTACAGTTATTTTTACTTACCTTAGTATAACTTGGTAATTACCAAAAAAATAAGACCAAATGAAGAAGGTTGTTAATCTGCTTACTGTTCTGTTTGTGATTGGGATATCGGTTCACAGCCAAAGTAAAGAGGGGCTGTTGACGATACCTCAGGCAAAAGTTGAGGACTCTGGTAATGCTGCTTTTATTATGCAGATAGGGGTTGACAATGATGCTTCTGTCTATCAGAATGGTCAAAATAATGAAGCACTAGTTACGCAGTTAGGTAATTCACATACTACAACTGTTACGCAAAATGGCAATAACAACTCTGCAAATTCAATACTTGTTGGTTATGGACAAAATGAAAATATAAATCAGCAAGGTGATAATAACACAAAAAGCACAATTAAGTTTGGTAATGCAAATCCGAATGCAAATTCTATGTTTATACAAAGGGGCAATGGACATTCTGTGACATATGTGCAGTATGAAGGAGCTCCCGGAGTTAAGGTAGAGCAGAAAGGAAATGCAGGAACTGTGCTGATAAAGCAGGGAAGAATAGGTTCATTTTGATGAAAAATAAGTTTTTTCTGGTTGTTCTTTTTGAGCTGGTGTTAGCCACTAGTTTATATGGTCAGAATACTGATACAACAGTAGTTGACTCAACTCAAAAAGAAGTGCCGGAAGCTATTTTAGAATTAGTTAGGCAATACGATAAGGCTGTAAAGGAAGCCAGGGTCCAACAACAAAATGTTGAGCCACCGACTTTGGAGATTGACGGTATTATAATGGACGAAACGATGTCGAAATCGGGTCGGGAATTTTACGAAATATTTTTCGCTAATTGGAGTAAGCCAACGGGTTATTCCAATTATTATTTAAAAATAAAGGAGAAGCCGTTTCAGTTTAACAACACTATAATTGAGGTGTACCTGAAAGAGCAGCTGATTTATCAGCAGATGATGAGAAGGCGTTATGATGAAGTTGAACAAATGGCAAAAGGGGCAGTTAGTATTGCCCAGCAACAAATTTATAGGGAAATAAGAGCGCAGAGGGCAATTTTAGAGCAACAGAGAAGGTATCAGAATCAAGATAGATAATCAAACTAAACCAGGGAAAATGAGAGCATTATTAATATTAGTGGGCTGTATATTTTTGTCAGTTATGGCAGAGGCTCAGGATTTTGTATATAAGCCTGTTAATCCGGCATTTGGTGGAGATACATATAACTATTCCTGGCTGCTCAGTCAGGCGCAAGCCCAGGATACATTTAAAGATCCTGAAGCCGATAATAATAAGCAAAATGATCCACTTGCAAGCTTTCAGGAAGACCTTAACAGGCAAATATTATATCAGCTTAGTCGAAAGTTAGTATCCGATCAATTCGGTGACGGTGAGCTATTACCTGGTACATATGATGTAGGCTCATATCATATTGAAGTTACAGATGGGGCTGATGGGCTGAACGTTTCAATACTGGATGCCTTAAATGGTAGCCAAACCAGCGTGACGGTTCCACAGAATTAACCTAAACCTAAAATATTGAGGCATGAAAATATACCTCTCTTTCTTTATGCTTGTCGTGCTTCTTTGGGGGTGCAGTCCGACAATTCATCAAACACATAAGACAGAACCGGCCAGGTTAGGTGCTGAAACACCATTTCATTCAGAATTAAAAGACTTACCTCCTCCTCAGGAAAAATTAATTGCTGCAGTCTATAAGTTCAGGGATCAGACCGGGCAATACAAGCCAACTGACTACGGATCAAGTTGGTCGACTGCAGTAACACAAGGCGCTACCACCATTTTAATACGCTCATTGGAAGAGTCGGGTTGGTTCCGTCCGCTTGAGCGTGAAAATCTGGGGAACTTAAGTGCAGAGCGCCAGATTATTACAAATACACTGGCAGCCTATGAAGGAAAGGGACAAACAGCCTTAAGTCCGCTCTTATTTGCAGGTATTATTTTGGAAGGTGGCATTATTTCCTATGAAACCAACGTAAGGACTGGCGGTGCAGGCTTACGTTATTTTGGAGCAGGAGCATCAGGTCAGTATCGTGAAGATAGGGTGAGTATTTATCTTCGGGCTGTGTCGACAAAGAATGGTGAAATCCTGAAAACTGTATATAGTACCAAGTCAATTCTATCTCAGAAAATTGATTTCTCAGTCTTCAGATATGTCAAGTTCAAGCGTCTACTGGAGGCCGAGACGGGAATAACTTATAATGAACCATCAGAAATGGCCGTGACAGAAGCAATTGAGAAAGCCGTGTATAGTCTTATTGTAGAAGGTATGATTGATGGACTCTGGGCATCAAATGCAAATGTGGCTGAAGTTGAAAATGTTGTTAGTGATTATTTAGAAGAGAAAGAAGAGAATGCAGAAATTGATCATCTTGGTCGACAGTTTGAAGATATCAGAAGTGTGTTATCAATCGGGTTGATAAGTGGATTTTCATATTCGGATATTGATATAGAAGGTTCTAATGCAGGTTTTAGTACCGGACTGAATCTGAACCTGCGATTATCGCCGGTTATATCATTCAACCAGGAATTGGTATATGGTCAGTTGGATAGTGATGTAATAGGAAATAACCAGTATCTGGCTTATACACCTTCCCTCAGGTTCGATTTGTTGCCAAACGAACGTATTTCGCCTTATCTGTCAGTTGGGTATGGTTTGCTGACCAATAAGTACTTGACGGATGAAACAAATGTTAAGCACCGATATTCGTATGGGAGTGGTGCTTTTGGTTTTGAGTATGTTCTTTCCAAAAGGGTAAAGATGAATGTGGCCATTTCCAATAAGTACTTTCTAAATGATGATTTGGACGGCTTGGTAAATGGCAGTTATCATGATATGATTTGGGAAGGGAGTTTCGGAATCAGCTATCAGATAGGTAGTGGGTGGTTTAATAAAACATTGCTTAAACGAAAATAATTAATCAAATGATACGATATATTTCACTTAAATTAGTTGCAATCTCCTTGCTGTTAACGGTATCTTCCTGCGAAGAAGCGGTTGTTTCGGATAAC
Organism: Carboxylicivirga mesophila; assembly: GCF_018271975.1. Classification (GTDB taxonomy): domain Bacteria; phylum Bacteroidota; class Bacteroidia; order Bacteroidales; family Marinilabiliaceae; genus Carboxylicivirga; species Carboxylicivirga mesophila. The sequence goes on along the minus strand of NZ_JAGUCN010000020.1, from coordinate 56,837 downwards.
TATGGAACTATTACAGGCATTATTGAAAGCAAGGTCAATGGCATGCCGCTTGAAGGAGCATTGATAAGCACTAATCCTGCCAGTCGCTCTGTTAAAACAGACGCAGATGGAAGATTTACGCTCGATGAGCTAGAGGCTGGTGATTACGTTGTTACAGCATCCAAACATGAGTATGCTAATGGTTCTTCAGCAGTTAATGTGCGAAAGGATAAGGTGACAGATATTGTTATTCAGTTGGAAGATGGTGATCTGGCTGCCAATACAGTGAAATTCAGTAGTCCTACGCCAAGCCCTAATCAGGAAGATGTTGGTGTGCCAATAACCTTTTCGTGGGCTTATACAGGTGTTAGTGACTCCAGTGATATTTCTTTCGAGCTAGAAGTTCGTACGCCTGAATCTGTTGAACCCGTTATTTTTGTTGAGGATTTAGTTGATACATTCTATATTGCTCAAAATCTGAGTTACTCTAAAAATCACACCTGGACTGTTATAGCAAAAAAAAACGATGAAAAGATTGGACAAAGTGATTTCTGGAATTTCAGAACGGTCAGTAGTGCCAGTTTGCCTTTTATGTTCGTAGAGCCGGATGATGCTCACATTTATTTATCTGCAGGTAAGGGAGGGACAAAACACCGAATGACACAAGAAACAATTCTTAACAACTTCCCAAGAGCTAATCCGGTTACAGATGAGGTTATTTTTTCGGCGAGTTATAATTCCAAGAATCATATATACTTAACCTATGGTGAGGATAGGGTAACTGATGTGATATCACCTTTGCCTGTTGATGGAAATCATCATTCAGGAGAAGGGTTCTGTTGGTCGCCAACTGGTGATCAGGTGCTTTTTTGTCACTATGATAAATTGTATCGAATAAATAAGGATGGGAGTGGCTTGTTTACAGTATCAACGGCGCCTGCCGGAAGAAATTATGTATTTGTCGATTGGTCTGGTATAGCCGGCAAAATTGTTATGCAGACAAGAGGTGTTAATATCTATGATAGTGAGATTTACCTGATGAATCCGGATGGGAGTGGGATGACAAGGATTGTCGATAATGCTAATGGTCGAACAGAATATCCTACTTTTAGTATAGATGGTAAACTGGTTGTTTACACGCATGATAATGCTAATGTGAATGATCCGTATGGCAGAATGTATGACTCCAGGATATATACCTATAATATTTCATCTGCTGCAGTTGCAGATATTTCCGGAAACGGAAAACCTGATGGGACAAATGATATCCAGCCACGCATTTCACCAGATGGATCTAAAATTATATTTGTGAATACCTCGAATACAGGAACCGGTCAGAAAGATATCTATGTTATGGATGTTAACGGTGCTAACCGGGAGCTTTATTTCGAAAATGCAGAGATGCCTGAGTGGCGATAAATTGAAATGCCTAATCCGATATTAGTCGATCTAAATCCTGCTTCTCGAAAAGTGTGGGGTAATCATCTAAGAACTGCTCCATAACGACACGCATCACAGCTTCTCTCATAAATTTAGATCTATTGCCAATTTTATATTTCTTGCAATAAACACTAACGGCATCTTTTTCTTTGTCATTTAGCAGAAATGTTGCTCTGTGTTTACGTCGAAGTGCTTGTTCCCTGGAGATTGCTTTCTGTTGTTGTCTTTTTGCCTTTTTTGCCATTCAGAAGGAGTGATTACCAGTGCAAAAATAATAAAAATACTTAATTGTATTCCCGAGAAAGGAGTCGATTAATGTGGTAGCATGAAAATATAAGATTGAGTATTAGTACCCTCTCCATTATTTAAATTGGATGGAATGATGGAATAATCAAAAAACCATCTAAATTTGCGAATTATTACAATTAAGAATAATTAAAGAAATGGGACGCGCGTTTGAATACAGAAAGGCCTCGAAGCTTAAGCGCTGGGGAACGATGGCCAAGACTTTTACAAAGATCGGAAAACAAATAACCATGTGTGTGAAAGAAAGCGGGCCGGATCCGTCAAGTAATTCGCGATTACGTGTGTTAATTCAAAATGCCAAGGCCGCTAACATGCCAAAAGATAATGTTGAGCGTGCCATTAAGAAAGCAACTAGTAAAGATACAGCAGATTATAAAGAGGTGGTGTACGAAGGTTATGGGCCTTTCGGAACTGCATTTATGGTTGAAACAGCGACTGATAATACAACCCGCACTGTTGCTAATGTTCGCTCATACTTTAATAAATATGGCGGTTCGCTTGGAACAAGTGGCTGCGTAGATTATATGTTTGAGCACAAATGCAACTTTAAGGTGGTCATGAAAGAAGGAGTTGACCTTGAAGAGTTGGAGCTTGAGCTGATTGATTTTGGTGTTCAGGAGATTTTTGAGGATGAAGGATTTATCATGATTTATGGTGACTTTGAGGGATTTGGGCCTATACAAAAGTACCTGGAGGATAATGGGTTTGAAATTGAAAATGCCGAGTTTGAGCGTATACCACAGGATACAAAAGAATTGACTGCAGAGCAGATGGTGGAGATTGATAAGTTGCTGGCAAAATTTGAAGAAGATGATGATGTAACCAACGTCTTCAATAACATAAAGTAGATAGTTTTTAAAAAAAATAGTGAGCGGTAATCTGAACATTTCGGGTTACCGCTTTTTATTTTAATGAGTTTAATCAATATGTGATAGTATTGCTGTAAAGCATGAGATATGTTCTTGCATATTGATGGTGAGATATGTACTTTTCAATCAGAAATTCAAATAAAATTATTATACCATGCAAGATTTAAAACAATACATTGAAGACAACAAACAGCGATTTTTAGATGAGTTGTTTGAACTAATTCGAATCCCTTCTATTAGTTCGAAGCCGGAACATAAAGATGATATGTACCGTTGTGCTGAGATGTGGAAAAAGTTATTGCTTGAGGGTGGTGCTGATAAGGCAGTAATAATGGAGACAGAAGGAAACCCTGTTGTTTACGGTGAAAAGATATTGGATGCATCATATCCTACTGTTTTGGTGTATGCTCACTATGATGTGCAGCCTGCAGAACCATTAGAGTTATGGACAACACCTCCTTTTGAACCGGAAGTTCGCGATGGAAAAATTTATGCACGAGGAGCTGATGATGATAAGGGACAGGGCTTTATGCATACAAAAGCATTTGAGTACCTGGTAAAAACTAACCAGCTGAAGTGTAATGTTAAGTTTTTGATTGAAGGAGAAGAGGAAGTAGGGTCGCCAAGCTTGCCAAAATTCTGTGAGGAGAATAAGGAGCTGTTGAAGTCAGATGTAATTCTGGTTTCGGATACGGGTATGATTGCGCCTGATGTGCCTACCATTACAACTGGATTGCGTGGTCTGTGTTACTGGGAAGTTGAAATTACTGGTCCTAATCGTGATTTGCACTCCGGTTTATTTGGAGGTGCAGTGGCTAACCCTATCAATGTGTTAGCTAAAATGATTACCCAGATGGTGGATGAGAACGGGCATATAACTGTTCCTGGTTTCTACGATGATGTTGTTGAAATCTCTGATGACGAGCGAGCCATGATGGCAAAAGCGCCATATAGCGAAGAGGCTTACAAAAAAGCATTGGATGTAGAGGAGCTGGCTGGAGAAAAAGGTTTTACAACTAATGAGCGTACAGGTATTCGTCCGTCGTTCGATATTTGCGGTATATGGGGCGGTTACACAGGTGATGGAGCAAAAACAGTATTGCCATCTAAGGCTTATGCTAAGATTTCTTCTCGTTTGGTGCCAGATCAGGATCATGAAAAGATTGCAGAGTTATTCTGTAAACACTTCGAATCAATAGCACCAAAGAGTGTTAAAGTCAATATCAGACACCTTCACGGTGGACAGGCCTATGGTTGCCCAATTGATTTGCCAGCCTACCAGGCTGCTGAAAAAGCTTGTGAAGAAGTATATGGAGAACGTCCTGTACCAGTGCGAAGTGGAGGGTCGATTCCAATCATCTCTGATTTTGAGCGTATTTTAGGTGTAAAATCTGTATTAATGGGATTCGGTTTAGAGGCTGATGCTATTCACTCCCCTAACGAGAACTTCCCATTGGAGCAATTCTTTAATGGTATAAATACTATTCCGTATTTCTACAAATATTTTGCAGAATCAGGAAAATAATTATTTGAGGATTGATGGTGTTCCTTAGGGGTGCTGTTATATAAATATTGATTTTTTTAGAGAGGCTATCCATTTTGTAATGGGTAGCCTTTTTTTATAGTAGTTCTTTAAAAGACATTTTTACATGCTTTATTTGGGGGTGTAAAGGTGTTGCTATTTAAAATGTCGCTAATAACCCCTGAAAAATCAACTAAAACCTCTAAAAAAAATAAAAAATACATTTTGAGCATTGAAAAATGATGGTTGAATAAGAAAAAAGTATATTTTTGCTCCTGCTAACTCGATAAAAAAATAAAAGATTATGGCACAATTAAGATTTCGGGCGCTGTCAGAAATGATGAACAGAGAGCCAAAAGAAGTAACATTTCCTTCAGCAAAGGCAACAGATTACTATGGTGAATTAGTATTTAACAAAGAGGCAATGTCTAAGTACTTGTCGCGTGATGCTTATGAAGCCGTTAAAGAAGCTATTGATAAGGGGGATGCTATTGATAGAAAAGTAGCAGATAATGTTGCTTCAGGGATGAAAGCCTGGGCTATGGAGCGTGGTGCAACACATTACACGCACTGGTTTCAGCCATTAACTGACGGAACAGCAGAAAAACATGACGGTTTCATCGACTACGGTGACAATGGTAATATGATTGAAGCATTTTCAGGTAAATTACTTGCTCAGCAAGAGCCAGATGCATCATCTTTCCCATCAGGTGGTATTCGTCAAACATTTGAAGCGCGCGGTTATACAGCGTGGGATGTGTCATCACCAGCATTTATTATCGGAACCACTCTTTGTATTCCAACGGTATTTATTTCATATACAGGTGAAGCATTAGACTATAAAACACCATTCCTGAAAGCTTTGGCAGCAGTTGATAAAGCAGCTGTTGGTGTGGCTCAATATTTCGACAAGGATGTTAGAAAAGTACATACAAACTTAGGTTGGGAGCAGGAGTATTTCCTGATTGATCAGGCTTTATATCAGGCACGCCCTGACTTAATGGTGACCGGTCGTACGTTGATGGGGCACTCATCGGCAAAAGATCAGCAGTTAGATGACCACTACTTTGGTTCGATTCCTGAGCGCGTAGGTAAATTTATGATTGAACTGGAAATCGAATGTCATAAATTGGGTATACCAGTTAAAACTCGTCACAACGAGGTAGCACCTAACCAGTTTGAGGTGGCACCTATTTACGAAGAGGCCAACCTTGCCAACGACCACAACCAGCTGTTAATGGATGTGATGAAGCGAGTGGCTCGTCACCACAAGTTCGAAGTTATTTTACACGAGAAGCCATTTGCTGGTATTAATGGTTCTGGTAAGCACAATAACTGGTCGTTACAAACCGATAAGGGCGTTGTATTATTGGCCCCAGGTAAGAATCCAAAGGGAAACTTGCAATTTTTAACTTTTGTGGTAAATGCCATCGCAGCTGTTTATAAGAGCCAGGATTTATTGCGTGCTTCTATCTTAACAGCTTCTAACAGCCACCGTTTAGGTGCTAATGAGGCGCCTCCTGCAATTATCTCAGTATTTACAGGTTCTCAAATTGCTGATATGCTGGATAACCTGGCTGAGCGAATTACAGATCAGAAGATGACGCCAGATGAGAAAACGGCTCTTAAATTAGGTATTGGTCGTATTCCTGAGATTTTGTTGGACAACACCGATCGTAACCGTACTTCACCATTCGCTTTCACAGGAAACCGCTTCGAATTCCGTGCGGTAGGTTCTATGACCAACTGTGCAGCACCTTTAACTGCTTTAAGTGCAGCCATGGCTGTTCAGCTTGAAGAATTTAAAAAGGATGTTGATGCGCTTATTGAAAGTGGTGTTAAGAAAGACGAAGCTATCTTCCAGACTATTAAGAAGGTGATTCTTGAGTCGAACCCAATCCGTTTTAACGGTGATGGTTACTCTGATGCGTGGAAAGAAGAAGCAGCAAAACGTGGCTTAACAAATATTACTTCAGTGCCTGAATCTTTATCAAAATACCTGGATAAAGCATCAAAAGATATTCTGGTAGAAACAGGTGTGATGTCGGCTCGTGAGCTGGAAGCACGCGTTGAGGTGGAGATGGAGAAATTCACCAAAAAGATACAGATTGAAGCACGCGTATTAGGTGATTTAGCAATTAACCACATTGTACCAACGGGTATTCAATATCAAACTGAACTTATTCATAATGTGCAGGGTATGCGCGATATCTTTGATGAGAAAGAGTTCAAAGAGTTGGCGGGTGCACGCAAAGAACTGATCAAAACTATCTCGGGTCATATTTCAACCATAAAAGCTAAAACTGCGGATATGATTGAGGCGCGCAAGAAGTGCAACGTTATTGAGTCGGAAACAGAGAAAGCATATGCTTACGACAAAGAAGTTCGTCCTTATCTGGATGAGATTCGTTACCACATCGATAAGTTGGAATTGATTGTTGATAATGAGATGTGGCCATTACCAAAGTACCGCGAATTATTATTCTTCAGATAATAGATAATTCCAGAAAGAGAATCTACAAAAATAAAGGTCGCAGCTTTGGTTGCGACCTTTTTTATCACTTTATCAGTAGCCTTTGATTAAGCCATTTCTAATACTGCTCTTACTACATTATCGGCACCTTCGGCTATCTGCAAAATATTCGCATCCAGCATATAGCAAGGGGTTGTGGCAATTTTATTGGCCTCATCAACAATCACTTCTCCGTGGTTAGTGGTCATATGGTTACCGCCCATGGCTTCAATAGCCTGTGCAGTACCTTCATCCTGCCCAATGGTTACTGTTACATCGCCCAATATTTTTGCAATTACAGCCGGCGCAATGCATAATGCACCAATTGGTTTACCTGCTGCATGCGTTTCCTTCACTGCTCGTTGCGTTTCACCTTCAACGGTGCAGTTAGGACCATCAAAGGCCACAGTACTCAGGTTTTTTGCAGCTCCAAAACCACCAGGCAGAAGCAAGGCATCGAAATTTTTGGTTGCATATTCGCTTAAAGGCTTGATAGAACCACGGGCAATACGAGCTGCTTCTACCAGTACATTTCTTGTTTCATCGCTTGGCTCACCTTTCAGGTGGTTAATGACATGGTACTGGTCTACATCTGGTGCGAAAATGGTGTATTCGGCACCCTGTTTGGCAATGGCCAGTAGTGATAAGACCGATTCGTGAATTTCAGCCCCGTCATATACGCCGCATCCCGAAAGGATGACAGCTACTTGCTTTTTTGTTGTCATAGTTAAACTGTTTTTGGGAATTAAATTTACAATAAATAACGCATCTGTGCGAATGTGTTCAATAGTTATACAGATGCACTGCAACAACGAATCGTTAAGCTAAGGTGCAAAAGGATGATTATTTTACTTCATTAAAGCTTTTATAAATTGGGAGTGTGCGAGTTGTTGTTTATGGTGGAGCTTTACAATCAGGCACAAAACGATTATTTTTGACACCTTTAACAGTAGGGTAATGGAAACACGCAACAAAGTATTTATTGCAATGAGTATCGATGGTTTTATCGCCGACCGTAGTGGAGGGCTTGATTGGCTGTATGCAGTGCCCAATCCTGAAGGATTGGATATGGGCTATAATGATTTTATCAGTGGTGTGGACGCCATTGTCATGGGGCGCAGCACGTTTGAAACCGTATGCGGCTTTGATTGTGAATGGCCTTATCCTATACCTGTCTTTGTTTTGAGCCAATCTCTGCAAGAAATCCCTGAAGCATACAAGGAAAACGCCCAATTAGTTAGTGGTGATTTGCAGAATGTTGTTCGGCTAATCAATAATAAAGGCTATCTGCGTCTATATATTGATGGCGGTAAAACTATCCAGAGTTTCTTGAATGAAGATTTGATTGATGACCTTATTGTCTCTACCATTCCGGTAGTTTTGGGCGGAGGTGCACCATTGTTTGGCACTACCAGCGAAGCATTAAATTTTGAGTTGGTCAGTTCTCAGATTTATCTCGATAATGTGATTCAGACTCATTATCGTCGGAAGCGATAACAAAAAAGGCAACCCATGTGCGAGTTGCCTTTTTTTTTGTTGAGAAATGGACTTAGTCCTCTTTTGGAACAAATACCACTTCAATTTTATCGGCTTTCTTAAAGAACTGCTTAGCCAGTTTTTTAATGTCCTTCGATGTCATGTTCTCCACAATATCCTCATAGTTTTCGGCCAGTGCCATGTTGGTGCCATTCACATAGTAGCTGTAGATGTTGTTCATCCAATAGCTGTTCTGCTCCTTGCTTTCAGCACGGCTCTTCAGGATGTTTTTACGGGTTTTGGTGATGTCCTCATCCGAAGCACCTGTCTTCATCATGTTCTCAATTTCTACATAAATCAGTGGAATAAGGTCGTTGGCCCGTTCTGGGTCGCAATCAAACTGAATGCTCACATCGCCTTCTGCCTGAGGGAACTGGTTGGTGGATGCGCGCACGCCCACACCATAGGTTCCACCTTCTTTTTCGCGGACACTCTCGGTGTAGCGCAAGCGCAATATGGCACTGATAAATGACATACCAATGCGGTTTTCAGGTGTATACTTGAGGTTTCCGTTATAGTAAATCTGAACAGTAGCTTTGGGTTCAGACAAGGCCAAAGGAATGGTTTTCTTTGTAGTGCCTTTGGGGCCGTTTACCTCATTGTTCACCCAGTTCTCGGTATTGTTGTTTGATGTAATGGCTCCAAGGTATTTTGTGGCGAGTTCTTTAGCTGTTTCTTTCTCTATATCACCCACAATAAAGAAAGTGAAGTCAGCAGCATTGTTAAAGCGCTCTTTATAGATTTCCTCCATGCGTTCAAATGAAACCTTTTGCAGGTAGTCGGCATTAAATATCAAACTTCTTTCGTGATAATTGCTTCTGATTTGACTGATGCTGTCCTGCATTATCTTCTTTGGATTGTCGCCCATGTTGGCTACATACGCCATATAGCGTGCCATTAAAGCATTATATGCTTCTTCGTCGAAGCGTGGTTGCTCAAAGTGCAGGTAGGCCAGCTGCATCATGGTTTCAAAATCCTCGGTGCGACAGCTACCATTGATGCCTTCTGATAGTCCGCCGATATTGAAACCAACACTGGCTTTTTTGCCGGTAAGTGCTTTTTTTAGTGCAATTGCATCGTAGTTACCAATACCAAAGGCTGGTACAAAGTCCGATGTCATATTTACCGATGGCAGGTCTGCCACTCCGTAAAGTGATGAGCCTCCTTTACTATAGCTCGATAGGGCCACCTGGTTTTTGTTATAGTTGGCATAGCGATACACCACTTTGGTATTATTGCTTAGCGTCCATTCAACGGCATCAAAATCATCCAACTGACGTTCCGAAACGATTTTGCCTTCTACAGGAAGCTCTTCAACTAATGATGAACTAACTGCTTCATCAACATAGGCTTCAATGTTGCTGTTGTTGGCTACCTTCTCAATGATAGCAAATGCTTCTGCCTGATTAAGGTGCTGTACACCCTCTTTGTCCGGACCTGATACGATGATAACGCGGTTCTCATCAGTGTACTGGCTGTTGAAATAAGCTGATAACTCATCTGCTGTGATAGAAGGGATAACAGCCTGGGCAAATTTATATTCATACTCAATGCCCGGCATTGGCGTATTTTCAAGGTATAAACTAGCTATTTCTTTACAGTAGCTGTCATGGTTGATTTTATCTCTTTGCTTGTAATAGTTTTCATATCCCAGCAGCATGGAAGCTTTGGCACGCTCAAGCTCACCCTCGGTAAAACCATGGCGCTTTACTCGTTCTACTTCAGTCAGGATGGATTCAAATGCTATCGCCTCCTCATTTTCTTTGGCTGTGGCGCTGATGCTCATCAGGCTTACTGTACGCGGATAATCAGAGAAGCCTACTGAGCCATTAATGAATGGAGGATTCCCTTTTTGCAGTAGTTCACTAATACGTGCCGAAATCATGCTACGGATAAGGCTGCGTTTGTAGTTTGTTTTAAGCGTGTTGTGATTTTTATATTCAGCTGCCACCGCCTCGTGGCGGATGTACATTGATATACTTGATTGTGGGTTTTCCTTATCAAGTGCTAAGGCAAAAGTAGGTTCGGCTTTGGGAGCTACTTTCACCTCGTAACGTTCCAATGCTTTGTCTACTGCAGGTATTTTTGAGAATAACTTGATAACCTTTTGTTCCATTTCTTCTGCATCGAAATCTCCCACAATAGCTATGGCTTGCAAATCGGTACGGTACCAGTCGTGGTAGAAACGGCGCAATTCATCATACTCAAAACCCTTAATCACATCCAGCTCACCAATTACGTCACGCTCGGCATATTTAGAATTGTTTAACAGGGCTGGCATCATTTGCGCACGTGTTCTAAAACCAGCATCGCGGCGTGTGCGCCATTCTTCAGAAATTACACCTCGCTCGGCATCAATCTCTTCTTCATCCAGTGAAAGGTAATTCGACCAATCATGTAATATCAATAGGCATGTGTCCATCAGGCCTGTCGGTCCAACCGGAACATTGGAAATGTTGTATACGGTTTCGTCCTGAGCCGTGTATGCATTGATATTGCGTCCAAAGGCAATACCATGTTTCTCAAGTGTAGATATTACTCCTTTATCAGGAAAATGTTTGGTGCCATTAAAGGCCATGTGCTCTAAAAAGTGAGCGAGTCCATCCTGTGAATCGTCCTCCAGAATGGCTCCGACATTTTGGATAATGTAGAAGCTGGCGCGTTCTTTGGGCTCCTGATTATGACGAATGTAGTAAGTCAGGCCATTTTCTAATACACCAGTTCTTACATCCGGGTCAACCGGGACAGGAGCATTCAGGTCATACTGCTGCGCCATTGTTGAGCTCGCAAACAAACCTAGAACTGCAACAAGTAGTACTAATTTTTTCATTTGATTAGTTTTTTATAAACTCCCATAGCAAGTTAGATGGGAAAATAATGTTAATGACTGCAATGGGACAAGTCTTTTTAGAATCAGTCAACTGCTTGACGGCAACAAATATATCTTTTTTAGATAGACAGAAAACATGATTATTTGCACGGCAAAAACAAAGCCGTCAGGCAGATTCATGGTGAATCTGCCTGACGGCCTATGTTTTAAAACGTTATATTTAATTTAAGCGTTCAATTACCTGCTCTAATTCCTTTGCCTCAGGGTAGTCCTGTTGCATTTGTTTAGCTAATTTTAAGGCTTTGGAATTCATGCTGTTATTGAGGTAGAATCGCAATAGCTCGGCATTGGAGTTATAGTTGTTTATGAGGGCAATTTCCTTTATAAGATAATTCTCAGCCTCTGTCTTGTTACCCCTGAAATCATACATCATGGCAATGTTGTGAGCAATCCTTGGTCTCTCTGGGTGCAGGCTGTATGATTTTACAAGAAAAGCTAACGATTCATCATATTTTTGCATTTCGGATAATAACAAGCCGAATGAATACATGGCCACTGCATCTTCAGGCTCATGTTTTAGATAGTCTCTGAATAGTAGCTCTGCCTTGTCATTTTTCTGAATTTTATTGTAAAGGTAGGCCATGTTGAGCTTGATGAAATGAAGCTCCTCATCCTGCTTTAAGGCTCTTAGATAGAAAGTTTCTGCATCGGTGTAATTTGCCTGGTTGTAATAGTAGTTGGCCAGGTTAAACTTACCCAATGGAAAATCAGCATTATAAATCAGTATCTGCTCATATTCTTTAATGGCCGTTTCATATGCTTTTTTGTATTTGGCTGGAATTTGCTCAGCTCCCATGGTTGATAAAATACGTGCTGCTTCAGTGCGCACGGCTTTTGTATCATCCGATAAAACAGGATATAGCAAAGCCGCATCTGCTTCGCTGTTAAGTTGAATGGCACGTACAGCTGCCAAGCGCATATCAGGATAGAGGTTACTCAGGTAGTTTTCGACCTCATTCTTAAGCGAGTCCTGAAAATAGTTGCCCATGTACTGAATTGACAAGCTGCGGATATTGTGCGTATATAGTTCATCCTCAATAATGCCTTTTAAACGAGGCAGAGCTTCCGCCTTACTGTTACGCGCATCGTCAAATGCTTCGGCAAAATGGAAGGTGCGGCTTTCTCCATGCCATTGGGTGACATAGTTTTCAGACCATTGATTGCTCTTGTCAGCATGGCATTGGTTACAGGCATTGGGCACGCCGTATTTAATCGATAAGTCGGGGCGTGGTATTCTAAAACTGTGATCGCGGCGGTAATCTACACCCATATAATACTGTCCGTGCATATGGCAGTTAATACATAGCGTGCCGGAACCCACATCGAACTTAACACCAGAGTCGGAAATGACTGCCTCGCCAGGCATACCCTCTTCTTTATGAAAATGGTGTGTATATGAATCATACGCATCGGCTGAGTGACATTGCAGGCAAAGTCTGTTATAGTCGGTATCAAACAGTAGTTTGCCGCTGTGCACATTATGGCAGTCATTGCACTGCACCTCCCGGTGCTTGGTATACATCTTGCTTTGGGTAAATGATGCATATACATAGTCCTCATCCTGAATCTGCCCGTCGAGGTGCCAGGTTGGTACATCGGGCAGGTTGGGGATAATATGGTTATGAATATTTTGTGTTGTATAGTCAAAATCACTCAGTGAACTTCGTCGAGAGTGACACCGGGCACAATTGTCTACGTATTCTTCATTATTAATGCCGCTGGTTTTGATTGGTAAACCAAAGTTGTGGTACTCATCACGCGCATACTCAGGCAGTGCGGCCCATTTTAAGTGGTTCGATGAGGGGCCATGGCAGGCTTCGCAGCTCACATTTATTTCTGACCAGGTAGTGGTATAGGTATCGTTGATGTGATCATAGTTTTTTTGCAAGTTGGTTGAGTGGCAGTCGGCACACATGCTGTTCCAGTTTTGTGCCTGATTAGTCCAGTGCAGCCAGTTATCGTGATGGATATTCTGGTCTTTATATACCGAGTCGACCATGTGATACCAAACATTGTCAAGTGTATTCCATGTAAGCGCGAGTGTTTGAAGACGTCCGCCATCAAACTCAACCAGGTATTGTTGCAAAGGTGTATACCCAAAGACATACTTCACTTCAAAATCCTGCATGGTGCCATCGGCTCCGTCGGTATTGACCATGAATTTGCCATCCTGCATAAAGGCACGATGCGTCATGCCATTGCCATCAATGCTTACGTTGTTGAAATTGGCTAAAACGGTTGAGTCATTAGCTACATCCATGGCTCTTTCATGATGCGAACCAAGCCAATCGTTATATTCCGGCAGGTGACACTCAATGCACGTTTCATGACCTACAAAGTGTGGAGCAGCATCTGTTTCTGAGATGTTTTTTGCCGAATAGGTTTGGAACAGAAGGTATATAGGAAAAAGCAATATAAGTACTGCTACCAGTACCAGCATCAGGCTATTATATAATCGGGTATTAATCATCTAAGCGTACGTTATTTGTGATTTATTGTGTTTATCACGCCTTTGTGGATTATTGGTATCCACCAAAATTTTATCATTTACAATGGTGATGGGAAACAGATCAAGAGCCCTTGTGGCAGGCGGTGCTAATACTTCTCCATTCACACTAAAGGCAGATGCATGGCAGGGGCACATAAACTTATTGTCCTTGTTTTTGAACTGAACGGTGCAGCCCAGATGGGTGCACTTGGTTGAAATGGCCATAAAACCACCATCCTGAAGGCGCGACAAGTAGAAACGTTGTGCACTGAAGGGGTAAATCTTCCCTTTTTCAAACAGTTCGATATCGCCAGCTTCATACAGATTAGCAGGCACATCGGCTTCACTACCTTTTTTCAGCAGGTTAATAAATACATATGCTAGTTCGAGCGATATAGCTGTAATAATGGCTTTCTTTATAAAACTGCGTCTTGTTATCTTTTCTATAAAACTCATACACTTACTTTTAGGCAAACAGATGCATTCCTTCGCCTCTTAATAAACTTCCAACTATGGTCATTACCAGATAGGCAGTTAGCAAAATGGTGACCAGGCTAATTAAGACTTCCATTTTACCAGCCTTTAATTTCTTCTGTATAAACAATATAAATCCGTAGGTTGGTAGAATATATATGATAAAAGGCACCAATCCTGCTGTAATAAGTACAGGTAGGTTGACCATCCATTCCTGGAACTTAAAGAAGTATTCAGTGCCCACTATCATTAGCGTTGTAAATACAATGGCATAAATGGCCGACCAGATAGTTACTTGTTTGCCAACAGCCGAATTGAACCAAACACCAACATTCGCATTAAGGCCTTTTACATAGGGGATGTAAATGAGAAATGCTGTTACCAGAACAGGTACAATAAAAATACCAAAGCCTGGGTGCATGTGCAGCAGCAACTCCTGAAAACCCATAAAGTACCAGGGTGCTTTGCTTGGGTTGGGGCTTTCCAGTGGGTTGGCTTTGTCTAACAGCGGTGCATCCACCAGCATGGAAAAGGCAATTAGCAATAGTATGAGCGAGAGGGCCACAACAATTTCTTTATAAACCAGTTCAGGATTGGTGTTTACCATTTCTTTCTTACTGGAATCGGCAACGGTTACCCCTTTAGCTTTTCGAACCAGCCAAAAGTGGATGCTCATGGTAAACACCATCAGTAATGGTAAAAGGCCTGTATGAAAATGGTAGAACCTTAACAAAGTGCCCTCGTTTACTTCAGCTCCTCCACGAACCAGGGTTGCTAATCCATCGCCAATTACAGGAATATAACTCAACATATTGGTCATGATGGTAACAGCCCAGTAAGCCAACTGATCCCAGGGCAGTAAATAGCCGGTGAAGTTAGACATAATTACCAGGAACATGATGAGTAGCCCATACAGCCAGTTCTTTCGTCTTTCGTTGTATATCGATTGACTATAGAAAACGCGTATGACATGGAGAAAAGACACAACAACTAACAGCATTCCGCACCAATAGTGCATATTGCGTAATAGCTGGCCAAAAAACACTTCGTTTTGCAAATAGCTGATAGAGTCATATGCTCCCTTTTCTGATGGTACGTATATAAAGCGTAGTAGCATACCTGTGATAAAAAGGAGCACAAAGAGCAATGCAGCAATACCACCCAAGCCGAATGTGCGAGTATATTTTATGGATTGCGAATTAACTCTGGGCGGGTGAAGGTGTAGTAAAAACCTGGTTATCGCTTTTTGTGTTGCTGGTTCATTCATGCCTGTTGTCTTAATATAGCTGTAATTAAATCTATCAACGCGCTTTATTGCCAATATATTGTATGTCTCAGAGTGATCTGAAAGATATGGATGTTTGTTGTGGGCTCGCTACTGGACGTTTTATTGTGTTCAAAGAAATAGTTAGTGTCTGCACTTAGGCGTGAGTTAAACTGATAGCCAATGCCCAAGCAATATCGACCACGCACCCAGAATACATCATCAGCTTCTTCGTATATGTTGAAATTAAACTCAGCAAATGTTCTGTAGAATAGTGACTTGGGGGCAATTGGCTTGCCATCGAATCGTCCCTGATGCATCAGTCGATATCGTAAGCGCATTCTAAAGTCTGTTTTATCATTATGCGCTGTTTTAAAAATACGTTCCTCTAAACGAAAGCGATGCTGAAGAGCGGAACTTGCAAAGCGAGGGTAGTTAACGTTTAATGATTGGTGTGGACGGTATTCGTGTCGCACTACATCAAAAGACTCTTCAGGGTTATCGCTGTTTGTTTTATCAAATAGGTGTACCCGGTTGTACATAAAACCAATATCAACTTTCGTGTTATGGTTAAGTGTACGCTGTATGTTGCCGCGAAAGCCCCATCGTGTCCAAAAGTTAGTTCCTATACCTATATACGATCCTCCATCCAGGTTAAGAGTGTAGTTCTCATTTAAGCGGTGGCGCTGTACATAAATCGTTCGCAGCTCACCTTCTCCATTGAAGATGTGTAAGTCAGCATGTTGTTGGGAATTAATGGACACAACCGGTATTATGATGCATATAAAAAGTAGTAATATTTCTTTCATTCTGTATTGCCTCATTCAACCCAAATAGCTATGATTTGTTATAGATAGTAAGAAATGCAAAGATATTAATTATCGTTTTGTAATTTATAATATTGACCAGATATGAATCGAAATAATTACCCAATAATAGTGGTTGGGGCTAGTATTGCAGCTATCAGTTTTGTACGTACACTGCGTGCCAATAATGACAAAAGAAAAATATTACTGATACATGGTGAGGACAGATTGCCATATAAACGTACCAAAATCAATAAGAACATGGTGCGTGGATTTGATAAGGATGATTTTAAAATAGCTGACAGAGAATGGTATAAGGATAACGATGTAGACCTGATATATGATCGTGTAATAAATATTGATAGTGCCGAAAAGGTGATTAGTACCCAACGTGGCTTGGTTTGCAGTTACGAGAAGTTGATGTTAGCAACAGGAGCGGTGTCGGTCATACCTAAAATTGCTGGAATTGCCACAGAAAATCTGCATAGTGTTCAAAATGCCAGTGATGTTGATCGTGTGTTGGAGACATGTAAAAATAAAGACCGCTTTTTAATTATTGGGGGAGGTGTAGAAGGCGTTGAGACAGCAGATCAGCTGGTGCGAAAAGGAAAAACGGTTATTTTGGCGAACCGGATGAAATATCCGCTTCAGAAGCTGTTTCCGATTAGTCTGCTGAACGAACTGGAGCAAAGGATGATGGATAAGGGGGTGAAGTTGTTTAGGGGCGTTAGTGTTGCAGCTATCCATGAGCACAATGGGCATTACACTGTTAATCTACAGGGGCAGCAATTGGAGTTTGATGAAGTAATAGCTTGTACTGGAGCCGTCCCGAATATTGAGTTGGGTATTAAAGCGGGCCTGAAGGTTGAGCGAGGAATTATTGTTAATGCTTTTATGCAAACCTCAGATGCCGATATTCTGGCGGCAGGTGATGTTGCACAGCACGAGCAGGGCATTGTTACAGGTTTGTGGCATGCGGCCGAACATCAGGGTAAACTGGCTGCATTAACATTGTTAGGTAAACCAGAGGAACACACTTTGCCGCCTTTCAGATTAAAAACAGAGGTGTTCGGATTATATATGTTTTCAGGAGCTTATGAGTATGTAATTCCGGGTGTGGATGAAGAGGTTGAAGAAGTTGATGGTGATATACGGCGCATTATGTATTACAACGATAATGCTTTAAAAGCTGCGGTTTTTCTGAATGACGGACCACGGGCTAAGATCTACCAGCAAGCACTTTTTGAGCAATGGAGTAAAGAGAAGGTCCAGGATGAATTGCCTCTGCCTCCAAAGATGACATTTTCTTTTGGTTGATTGCTAATGCCTGGTATTGAACGGTACTTTGTTTAGTGGCTTATTTTAAAGAAATTAAAGAAGTGTCTTCAATCATTTTTTTAATTGCATTTGGTTTTTAAATTTGCGACAAGAAGAAAAACCAAATAATTTAAACCATTAGTTCATGATTAAAACCATTGATACCGGTGTATTCTCTGAGATAGGAGAGTTGGAGGGTGTTATATTGCACACGCCGGGCAAGGAAGTGGAAAACATGACACCGTCAAATGCAGAACGCGCTTTGTATAGTGATATTCTCAACTTGTCGGTTGCCGTAGAAGAATATCAGCAGTTTTCAGGTGTTTTAGAGAAGGTGACGCAAACCTATCAGGTGAAGGACCTTTTGGCCGAGATATTGGAACAGCCAAAAATTAAGCTCAGTTTGATTGAGAAAATCTGTACATACGAGCAGGTACTAAATATTAAAGAAGATTTATTAGAATTGCCGGCAACAGAACTGGCGCGTCAATTAATTGAGGGTGTTAATCTTAAGACAGATTCGTTAACTACCTTCTTATCAGATGACAGATACTCACTTCGTCCTCTGCACAATTTCTTTTTTACACGCGATGCCAGTGTAACCATGTATGATAAGGTGCTGATTTCGAAAATGGCGAATAAGGTACGTGAGCGGGAAGCAATTGTGATGGAAGCCATTTTTAACCATTCATCGCGCTTTAAAACACAAACGGTTAATCCACTAAACTTCTATAATGTTGGAAACGAAACGATGATAGAAGGTGGTGATGTTCAGATTGCCCGTGAGGATGTATTGGTCATTGGTAATAGCGCCCGCACCTCGTCGCAAGGTATCGATTTTATCGTTAATCAATTAAAGCAGAAGAAAGAACGTCATTATGTGGTGGTACAGCAATTGCCTGATACACCTGAGTCTTTCATTCATCTGGATATGGTTTTTACGTTTCTTGATAAAGATGCCTGTATGGTATACGAGCCACTTATCCTTAAGGATAGCCGTTATAGTACCATCCTGATTACCATTGATAATGGCGAAGTAGCCTCCATTGAAAAGAAAGCTAATCTTATTAGCTGCCTAAAAGATTTGGGTATGGATTTGAAACCAATTTGCTGTGGTGGCTCAAGTGATATCTGGACGCAGGAGCGTGAGCAATGGCATAGTGGAGCGAACTTCTTTGCAATGGGACCGGGTAAGGTGCTGGGGTATGCGCGCAATGTTTATACCATGGAGGAGATGAATAAGAACGGATTTGAAATTATTAAGGCCAACGATGTTATTAGTGGACAGGTTGATTTGGCTGAGTATGAAAAATATGTTGTAACCATTGGTGGTTCTGAACTGTCAAGAGGTGGAGGAGGAGCACGATGCATGAGTATGCCAGTTCGCCGGAAGCCTGTAAAGTGGTAGAATAGAATGAATTTAAAAAAAAGAGGGGCCAAATTAACAGGTCCCTCTTTTAGTATATAACAATGGCTTCAATTAAATTAGTTCACAATTTGCTGAACCAGGTCGGATGCTTCTTTTAGCGTTATGGCAGAATAGACTTTTAACCCCGATTCATCAATGATTTTTTTACCTCCTTCGGCATTGGTGCCCTGCAAGCGAACGATAATCGGCACATCAATCTCACCGATGTTTTTATAGGCTTCAACAACTCCATTTGCTACTCTGTCGCAGCGCACAATACCACCAAATATATTAATAAGGATAGCTTTTACATTAGGATCATTTAAGATGATCTTCAATCCGGCCTCAACTGTTGTGGCATTGGCACCTCCGCCTACATCCAGGAAGTTGGCAGGTTCGCCACCAGATAGTTTAATAATGTCCATGGTTGCCATTGCCAAACCGGCACCATTCACCATACAACCTACATTACCATCTAACTTAACAAAGTTAAGGTCGCTTTTGCTGGCTTCTGTTTCTGCAGGGTCCTCTTCAGACAGATCGCGCATAGCAGCATAGGCCGGGTGGCGAAACAATGCATTGTCATCGAGGTTCACCTTGGCGTCTACAGCCAGTATTTTATTATCCGATGTCTTAAGAACAGGATTTATCTCAAACATGGAAGAGTCTGTTTCAACATAAGCCTTATACAGAGCGGTAACAAATTTGGTCATCTCTTTAAAAGCCTGACCAGATAATCCGAGGTTAAAGGCAATTTTACGAGCTTGAAAACCCAATAAACCTAGGCCAGGATCAACTTCTTCTTTATAAATAAGGTGAGGAGTTTTTTCAGCCACGTCCTCAATATCCATTCCTCCTTCGGTTGAGTACATGATGATGTTCTTACCTGTTTGCCTGTTAAGCAACACGCTCATATAGAACTCATCCGTTTCGGTCTCGCCCGGATAGTATACATCTTGAGCAATTAGTACTTTGTTTACTTTTTTACCGGCAGGTCCTGTCTGGTGAGTTACCAGGTTCATGCCAATAATATTATTGGCCAGTTCTTTCACTTCATCCAAAGATTTAGCCAACTTAACACCACCACCTTTGCCTCTTCCACCTGCATGAATCTGGGCTTTTACAACCCACCATCCTGTGCCGGTTTCAGCTTGCAATTGCTTGGCTGCTTCAACGGCTTTTCCTGGTGTGTCTGCAACAATTCCTTCCTGAATGGCAACGCCAAAAGACTTAAGTATTTGCTTTCCTTGGTACTCGTGTATGTTCATAATCAGAGGGATTTAGTATCCAATAAAGGGTTTCATTATTATACAATTACCTATAAAAACAGGAATAGTGCTATTTTTGTTGTCAAAATATGCGAGAATGAGAAAATTAAGGACAAGTGAGCTGAATCGTTTATCCATTGAAGAGTTTAAGAATAGCTCAAAAATGCCTGTCATAGTTGTAATGGACAATATTCGAAGTTTGAATAATGTGGGCTCGGTTTTTCGCACATCTGATGCGCTAAAAGTGGAGCGAATTGTGTTGTGCGGTATTACAGCCGCACCTCCTCATAAAGAAATACATAAAACGGCCCTTGGTGCTGAAGATGCTGTTGACTGGCAATATTTTGAGAACACAGAGGATGCTATTGTGCAATTGAAGTCTGAAGGATGGGTTATTTGCAGTCTGGAACAGGTTGAGAACAGTACTTCAATTATTGATTTTGCGCCCGAAAATGATGCCAAATATGCCATTGTACTTGGCAATGAGGTAAAGGGCGTTCAACAGAAAATTGTTAACATGAGTGATGCCTGTATCGAAATTCCTCAGTATGGGACAAAGCACTCGTTTAACGTATCGGTAAGTGCAGGCATTGTGCTTTGGGAACTCTTTCGTAAGTTGAATTAATCACTATTTGTTTGGTTTAAGTCACAAAAAAAGGGGTAACTATTGTTACCCCTTTTCTATATCGTATAGTCTTTAATTACTGAACGATTGACTTGAAAGTTGCATCTTCGAAGAATTTAGCAAATTCCATATCAGTTGCAGCAGCACCTTTGAATTTAGCGTCTAATTCGCAAGCCTTACGCAAGCTGTCAAACATCATGTCATTATCAGCAGTTCTTGCACCAACAATTGCTTTCAGGTAGTATTTGAAACCTACTTCCATAGTGTTAGCATTGATTGTAGATAAAGCAGCATCGTATTTAGTAGCTAAGATTTTAGCTAATGCAGCGTTGCAGCTTGTGCTGTTACCGAAGTAACGGATAGCAGCATCGTAGTCACCTTTGTGGATAGCCACGATACCTAAGTTGTTGTCAAGTTCTGCACCTGCACCTGCAGCAGCTCCGAAATACTCTTCAGCTTTAGCGATATCACCTTTGCGAAGTGCAATAACACCAAGGTTGTTGTTAACTTCAGCAACACCACCTTTAAGGCTGTTAGCTTTTTCGAAAGCAGCTTTAGCACCAGCTAAGTCGCCTTTTACATATTTAGCACAACCAATGTTATTTTGAGCTCTCCAGCATTTTGGGTATTTAGCGGCAGCAGCTTCATAAATTTTTAATTGCTCATCTACATTGTCAGTTAAAGTAGCAGCATAAAGAATCTCTTCAATATTAAGTTCGCTAGGGTTATTAGCAGCTATCTCAGAAATTTCTTCATCACTCTTACCAATTACCTCTGCGTTAACAGACATTTTAGAGCGACGTAACTGAGGAAGAATCTCGTCAGCAATCACGTCAAAAGTTTCTGACATGTTTTTGATTTCACGCTCACGTACTTCAGGATCGCTATACATAGAAAGAACACGTAAAATAAGCTCTTTGTCCTGGATGTTTGAATTTTCCATCAACTCTTTGAAACCTTCCCAATCCTCAGGAGTGTTTTTCAAAGTATAAAGCGCTTCGTCTGTTCCACCTTCAACTTTAGCTTTTTTCATCTCACGTACCAAGTAATCTTTAGCTACTTTTTCACGACGAGAAGCTAATTTGCTGTTTAAATCAGTTGGTCCGTCTGGTGACGCATAAGCAGAAATGTCAATGCCTTTGAAGTTGATGTTTTCAGCAGCTTCAATTTCTTTCATGTATTCTTTGATAGCAGCAATGTCTTCTTTCTTTAATTCAGAACCACGAATGTTTGATTGCTGGATTAAGAAGAAAATATCAGCAGCTTTAGATTGAGCAATGATTCTTTGGAAAGCATCATCACCAATAGTTGATTGAGCTCCCTGGTCAGCCACTAATTCAGAAGTTGAGATAACACCTTCGGCGATTTTATAATCTTCAAAATCTTTGGTAGTAGAGCCTTTAGTTGCTTTAATGCGAACAACTAAGTCAGAAACTCTCATGTTTTCGTTGTATGGTACTGAATTGCTGTAAGTGTAAGTACCACCTGCGCTTGAAATTACTTTATCATTTCCTTCTACATTCTCACCTTGAACGCGGTATGATGGGAAAGCAGTCTCGCCTCCTTCGTATACTAATACAGGAGTAGCTTCGATGCTAACGTTTTTGTCGAAGTATTTTTCAGGGAACTGAACAGTCACATCAAGATTAACTTGACCAGCATGAGCTTCCAATACTGGAGGATTGACTGAATAACTAACGTCTTTAGCACCTTTGTTCATCTTGTCTAAACCAGAACAGCTCGCTAACAAAGCTGCCACTGCTAGAGATGCAATTAGAGAAATTCTAATTCTTTTCATAATGTTTACCCAATTATTTGTTTTTGACTTTAATCTACAGTGTTTCCTGCAAAATTATAAATGTTTTTAAAAAATTAAATAGTGATATACCATTAAATGACATAATCATTCTTTAAAGATAAAGAAATAACCGAAAATAAACAGTTTAATCACTAAAAACATGTCATTAATCTTCAGTAAATGCCTTTTTTGTCAAATATTGTTAAATGTTTTTTGAGGAAATAATCCATCAAAATAACGTAAATTAAATATGCTTTTGACTTTGATATTCCAGTAGAACTATTGTGTTGTACTGTTTGTAAATCTTTTTAAAAGAAACAATTGGAGGCTAAAATAGCCACCTTGTTATTTACTATAAGTTGGGGATTAATCCCATTTGGTCGAATGTGAATGAATACAAATCCGTCCATTCTTCTATAACTTTTGATGTAGGTGTGCCAGCTCCATGGCCTGCATCTGTTTCAATGCGTATCATCATTGGGCGCTTGCCTCTGTAGGCATTCTGTAGCGTGGCAATGTATTTAAACGAATGGGCGGGTACCACGCGATCATCGTGGTCAGCTGTTGTTACCAATACTGCCGGGTAGTTTAGTTTGGGGTTAATGGCATGTACAGGCGAGTACTTCCGCAAGTATTCAAACATTTCTTTACTGTCCTCGCTTGTGCCGTAATCGGTAGCCCAGTAACGGCCAATGGTAAAGTGCTGATATCTGAGCATATCCATAACACCCACCTGCGGGAAGGCAACTCTAAATAAGTCAGGTGTTTGGTTAATGACAGCGCCTATTAACAGTCCACCATTTGAACCACCTTGAATGGCCAGATATTTTGGTTTGGTATAGCCATTATCTACTAAATAATTGGCAGCTGCTATAAAGTCATCAAATACGTTTTGCTTCTGCATTTTTGTTCCGGCTTTATGCCATTCTTCGCCATATTCACCGCCACCGCGCAGGTTAGCTACTGCATAAATACCGCCATTCTCAAGCCATAATAAACGTCGTACATCAAAGCGCGGGTTTAAACTAACGTTGAAGCCGCCGTAGCCATATAGCCAGGTAGGATTATTACCATCCAGTTTAAGACCTTTTTTGTGTACAATAAACATTGGTACCTCTGTACCGTCTTTACTAAGGTATTTAATTTGCTTGGTCTCATACTGGTCAATGTCAAAATCGATCTCGGTCTGACTATAAAGTTCTGATTCATTGGTTTCAGAATTGTATTTGTATACCACTGATGGGTATGTGTATGAAGAGAATGTGTAGAATGTTTCCGGATCATCGGCTTTGCCTCTGAAACCGCTAACTGTGCCAACGGATGGTAATTCAACATCATATAAGTAATCTCCTTCAGTGCTGAAAACTTTGATTTGGGAATGTGCATCCTGTTGATAGTTGGCAAATACCTTACCACCTGTTAATGAAATGCCTTCAAGTACATTGTGCTTGTCTTCAGGTATTAATGTTGTCCAGTTGAAGCGTTCAGGTTTTTCAGTATCCAAGGAGAGAACCTGGTATTTTGGAGCATCGTCATTGGTGTAAACCCACAACTTCCCGTTGACATGTTCAATCACCGAATAATCTTTCTCGAAAGAGTTGATAACCTTAATAACCGGTGAATCTGTTTCTAAGCTTTTAAAATATAAGGCATTGCCTGAAGTTGATTCCGTAACGCTAATGATGAGAAATTTTTCGTCATCTGTTACAGAAGCACTGAAGCTCCAATCAGGATTTTCGGTATCTTCATATATCAATTGATCGGCTTCCTGAGCAGTGCCTACTTTATGATAGTAAATCTGACTGTTCTTATTTTCACCTTTTAATTCATCTCCCTTAGTAGGGGTAGGGTAACGGTTATAGAAAAAACCATCCTTATACCAGGCTATACCCGAAAACTTAATCCATTTCAGGTGATCTGACAGAGTTTCGCCAGTTTCGATGTTTTTAATGTAAAACTCGCGCCAGTCAGAACCGCCTCTTGAAATTCCATATCCCAGGTATTTACCATCGTTAGACACCGAAAAGTTAGTGAGCGAAACAGTACCGTCATTGGACAAAGTATTTGGGTTTAAAAACAGAATAGGCTCACTATCGAGCGATTCCTGCATGTAATAAACACTTTGATTTTGTAGGCCATCATTCTTAGAGAAGAAATATTTGCCACCGGCTTTAAAAGGAGCTGAGGTTCTTGGGTAGTTCCAGATTTCGGTTAGTCGTTCTTTTATCTTTTGGCGATAAGGGATAGATTCCAAATATGAGAAGGTTACTTCATTTTGCTGTTTGACCCATTCAGCTGTTTCTGCTGAGCGGTCATCTTCTAACCAGCGATAAGGATCGGCTACTTTTATACCGAAGTATTCATCAACCACGTCCCCTTTCTTAGTTTCGGGGTATTCATACGGACTTTTGTTGCAATCACATGCGTTTAATACTAACATAGCTGTCAGAGTGAGAAGAAAAAGGTGTTTCATAATGGGGAGAATTAATAGAGTTTATTGTCTTGTTTGAGTTTGTTTTCGGTGATTTTGCCTGTCATATAACCGGTGAGCATACCAAGTGCCCAGCCAATACTTACGTTTGCCAGGGTGTTGGCATTTTCCAGTAATAAGCTAGCCCCAAAGGCAATTATAGCGCCTAGAGCCATTCCTATTGCAGTGTAAGCGGATGTGATTCGTCCGCTAACCTGCAGTTTATGCTCTGTCTTCAGGTGTTTCTGCGATTCATCAACCCATTGTTCAAACTGCTTTCTGGATGATATATCGTCTTTGAAAAGGGGGGCGATGTTGTTGATAAAAGCTTCGCCCTCAGTATTGAATTTACGGCAATGGGGGCATTTATCCATGTGTGTATCCAGAACATTAATTAACCTTGGCAGAACGGCTAAACTTAACGAACGAATCTGAACTTTAGGTATATCCTTAAGCTGAGCATTAAGTATATCAAATGCTTCTTGTTGCTTCATGAAATAGTGTTTAGGTGTTTTCGGAAGTGTAAAATAGAAAAAAGAAGTGAGTGCATCAAAAAAAAGCCGTCTTAAGAGACGGCTTTTAGAATTGTATAGAACTAACTGATTAGTCTTTTTTAGGTTTTTCTTTGCGCTCAGGTTTTGGTAACAATACCTTACGCGAAAGCTTCAGTTTGCCAGTGCGCTGATCAACTTCAATCAACTTCACTTCAACTTCTTCACCTTCTTTAAGTGCATCTTCCACTTTTTCAAGACGGCGCCACTCAATTTCAGAGATGTGAAGCAAACCATCTTTACCTGGAAGAATCTCAACGAAGGCCCCGAAAGGAACAATTGACTTGACTTTACCGCGGTATACTTCGCCAACTTCAGGTACTGCAACAATCGCTTTTACTTTAGCAACAGCTGCGTCAATTGACGCTTTATTGGAAGCAGAGATGGCTACTTTACCAATGTTACCTTCTTCTTCAATGGTAATTACGGTTTCAGTCGTAGCTTGAATTTCCTGGATAATCTTACCACCTGGTCCGATAACAGAACCAATCATGTCCTTAGGAATATCGAAGTTAACGATACGTGGAGCATGTGGTTTGTAATCTTCGCGTGGCTCAGTGATGGTTTCCTCTAACTTATCAAGGATGTGCATACGACCTGCTTTAGCCTGGTTTAATGCTTGCTCCAATACTTCGTATGATAAACCATCCACCTTAATATCCATCTGTGTAGCTGTAATACCGTCGCGTGTTCCGGTTACTTTAAAGTCCATATCACCCAAGTGATCCTCGTCACCTAAAATATCAGAAAGCACAGCGAACTTACCTGATTCCTTATCCGTGATAAGACCCATTGCAATACCCGATACAGGCTTTTTAACAGGTACACCAGCATCCATCAGAGCAAGTGTTCCGGCACAAACAGTAGCCATTGATGACGAACCGTTTGATTCCAGAATATCTGATACGATACGAACCGTGTATGCATAGTTTTCAGGCAACATGCGTTTCAATGCACGGAAAGCCAGGTTACCGTGACCAATCTCGCGACGGCTGATTCCACGTGCGGGACGGGCATCACCGGTCGAGAATGGAGGGAAGTTGTAGTGTAACAAAAAGCGCTCATAGCTCTTATTCATTACATCGTCAATCAATTTCTCATCTAACTTGGTACCTAAAGTAACAGTTGTTAATGATTGAGTTTCACCACGAGTAAAGACAGCTGAACCGTGAGGTCCTGGCAAGTAATCTACTTCACTCCAGATAGGACGAATTTCGTTAGTCTTACGACCATCCAATCTGAACTTCTCATCTAATACTACTTTACGAACCGCTTCTTTTTCAACGTCGTGGTAATATTTTTTAATTAATCCAACAGGAGCTTCTTCTTCAGAATCTTCCGGGTAATTTTCAGCAATAAACTCATCAACGATAGCACCAAATGCATCAATGCGTTCGTGCTTGTTAGGGTTAGCTGACTTGGCAACAGCATAAGCTTTGTCATAAGTAGCTTCCCAAACTTTCTTCTCAAGTTCTTCGTCGTTTTCTTCGTGACAGTACTCGCGCTTTTCAGTCTTACCAAGTGCTTCCATCATCTCAATTTGAGCCTGGCACTGTACTTTAATAGCGTCGTGAGCTACCTTCATAGCTTCCAGTAGTTCTGCTTCCGAAACTTCTGACATTTCACCTTCCACCATCATAATGTTTTCCAAGGTAGCGGCAACAATGATATCCATGTCAGCTTCTTTTAATTGAGTTGCAGTTGGGTTAACCAACAACTCTCCGCCAACGCGCGCAACTCTTACTTCTGAGATTGGTCCGTTAAACGGAATATCAGAAACAGCCAAACAAGCAGAAGCCGCCAAACCAGCTAACTGATCTGGTAAAATCTCATCATCAGCTGAAATAAGGTTAACTGTAACAAATGTATCAGCGTGGTAATCATCAGGGAAAAGAGGACGTAAAGCACGGTCAATTAAGCGCGATACTAATATTTCGTAATCTGATGGACGAGCCTCTCTTTTTTGAAATCCGCCAGGGAAACGTCCAACAGCTGCGTATTTCTCTTTGTATTCAACAGTTAGCGGCATAAAATCAACATCAGGCTTTGCTTCTTTTGCAGAAACAACTGTCGCTAACAGATAGGTATTACCCATTTTTACAACTACCGATCCGTCAGCCTGCTTAGCTAACTTACCTGTTTCAATGGTAATTGTTCTGCCATCACCCAGTTCAATAACTTTTTCAAATGGTTTAATCATGACAATTTTCTTATCTTTTTTTATCCTTCTTTTATCACCGCCAAAGATATGTATTAAACTTTGATTACGATAAAATTGGGATGGAATGTTTTAATTTATAAGCGATAAATTAAGCAAAATGATCGCCAATAGGGGTGTGTGTTACGATTTTTAACAAAAAAAAGAGCAACTACCGATAGATAGTTGCTCTCTAATACGTTTCTTAATTGCTTACTTACGAATTCCAAGCTCAGCAATAATTTTACGATATCTTTCGATATCTTTTTTCTTTAAGTAGTCTAATAAGCTACGACGCTTACCTACTAACTTAATCAAAGCATGTTGTGTGCTATAATCTTTACGATTTGACTTTAAGTGCTCAGTCAAATGAGAGATACGGTATGAAAATAATGCAATCTGGCCCTCTGTAGAACCAGTATCAGAATTCGACTTTCCGTACTTCTCGAAGATTTCTTGCTTTTTCTCTTTTGTTAAGTACATAACTCTTGTTTAAATATATTTGCGGGTGCAAAGATACGTAATTAATTGGATGTGGCAAGCGTATGAAAACTAGTTTTTTATAAAAAAGGCAGTCGTGATATGTCAGACTGCCTTTTATTCTGTTTCTCAATAGCTCTTAGAAACCTCTTTCTTCAGCCATCTTTTGCATTTCCTGGTTGAAGATTTCTTCAAATTTTGCTTTGTCGTAGTCAACTTGTAATTTCTGGTTCTGAGAAATTTTGTTGTTGATGCCATTTAAAACATCATCTTTGCTCACTTCAACCGCTATAAAACCTCTGTATTTGCCATTAGGTAGTACACTTTTTTTCTGACAGGCCACCACAATATTGTTGATGGTCTCGTCTGCTACTTCACGCGTCAGGTTTTCAAATTTTTGTTCAAACTCTGCTGCATCACCAAATTCACGTTCGTTTACATAGCGATCGGTTACTGACTTGGTGTTTGAGCTAATTAGAGTTACCAATCTTTGCTTGGCATTTAGTAGTGCTTTCTCCTCTGCTAAGCTTAGATCGGAGCTTGTTGCCATCGCGCTAGCGCGGAAGAATTTTTTGTCAGAACGACCGGCATCCTCACATGGCATATCTTCCAAAATTGTTCCAACTTCATTATTAGTAGAAACTTTCTCTTTCGATTTACAGCTATATAATCCTACAACAATGGATAAGGTTAAAAGTGCAACTCCAAAAAATCTTTTCGTATTCATAATTTATTCGTATTTGGGTTTCTAATTAAATTCTAACGTTCAACAACTATCAAAAAGCGAACCAAAAATTAACATTGCTTAATAATTCCCTTTTTAGTTACGCCAAATTTCTTTTATACTGTTTTGATGGAAAAAGGTTTAGCTTTTGGTGCTTTTTAGCTTTCGTATTATCGAGGTTGTTGTTTGTTAGTTGTTTATGGTTTGTGGTGTGCTTGTTAATATAGCTTTGAATTGTTCAATTTGAGTAGGGGAGCCTAGAACAAACAGCTTATCGGCCGGTGTTATTTCAATATCCGGTGAGGGATTAAAAAGGTAAGCTCCTTCAGCTGTTTTGATGCCAACTAAATTGGCCCCTGATTTTTCCCGCAGTTTCAGTTCTCTGATTGTTTTTTTATAGTTGGATACAGCCAGTTTGTTACAGTTGATTTCGGTTAATTGCACATCCTTAGAGCGTTGCAGTAGGATGTATTCAACAAACTCCACCACATCAGGCTGGGTTACCAATTTGGCCATTCGCTGTCCGCCGATGCGATCGGGCATAATAACGTTTGTGGCGCCTGCACGTCTTAGTTTTGTGTCTGATCTGAAATCACTTGCCCGGCTAATTATTTTAAGCGACGGATTCATCTCTGCAGCTGTTAATACTACAAACATATTGTCGGCATCATTGGGTAGTGCTGTGATAAGCGCTCTGGCTTTTCGTATTTGTGCAGCATCTAATACCTCCTCTGAACTGGCATCACCCTGTACGTATAGCAGTTCAGGGTCTTCCAGAATGCGTGTAACCACATGATCGCGTTTTTCAACAATAACAAACTGTTCGCCATGCTCAGCCAGTTCAACACATGCCTGGTATCCGTTACGGCCAAAGCCGCAAACAATTACATGATCCTCTAATTTGACAATTTTCTTTCTCAACTGATAAGCTTTATATGACTGATGTAATACGCCTTCAAATATAATACGTGTTACCTGAGTTATTACATAACCAAAAATTCCTAAACTAAAAATAATAAGAAAAACCGTAAAAATCTTTCCGGGATCGGTTAATGGCACTACTTCTCGAAAACCTACAGTGGCCATTGTAATGACAGTCATGTATACGGCGTCAACGAAACGATAACCTTCAATCATCATAAAACCACCTGAGCCAATGGCAATTGTTAGAACCAATAAACCTCCAGCTGTTAGCAGGGCTCGTATAGTGTCGTGATAAACTGTATTATTATCTAATTTTTGCATAGTACCTCGTGTCCGATGTGGCAATTTAAACACTTTTTCTGATTGCAATAATTACTCTTTAAATAAAGTAGTGCCTGTGCTTGTGCTTCATTTTTTGAAGGCACACCTAAATTGTTCCACTGCTCAAGTGTTTTATTTTTCTCTGCTGGTTGTTGATAAAGATAGTCAATGATTTTTTCTTTTTGTTGCTCGTCTTTGTGTTTAGCTGCATAAATAAAGAGATAAGGGATGATCGTATTGACGATAAGGCGCTGCTTGGATGAGCTTCCCAATAGTTTGACCGATGATTTACTTGATTGTTTTCCCAATACGTAATGTGATTTCCAGTAGTCTGAGGTTCCAATATTCATCTTGTTTAAGAGGAGTGGTTGTTGACTGAGGTTTAATAATTGCTCAAAGCTTCCTTTGATATTGCACATCAGGTAAGCTAACTGGGCGATTCGGATGGTGGGGAAGTTAGCAGGTCGAAGCCGAAGAAACTTCCAAAGGCTTTGCGAAATTGGCTTGAGTAGATATTTATTGCGAAGAAATTCATATTCTTTTTTTAACGATAGAGTGTATTCATCCTGTTCTTCTGGTTCATGTAACAAGCCTGCCTGACCGAAGAGCAGAGCTTCCATCTGATACAAATTGTCGGTATGCTTTAAAAGGATGGTTAAAGGCGTTTGCTTGGCCATTAGCTCAAAAGACAAGCCATTAATGCCAAAGCCAAAGCTGCGGGCCAGCAGAATAAAAAATACCTGGTCCCAGTTGTTATTAGTTACTTTCAGTAAGTTGTTTACCAGATGACTTTTCTCCTCTAATCGCTCTATGAGCATTCGTTCCATCCATTGCGAAAGTGTAAATTCATTGATGTTTGAAATGTTTTGAGCACAGGCTATCCAGTTGCTGCTGGTGTACAGTTTTTTAAGGCGATCTTTAAGCGTTTCGGAAACAGGTAAACAGCAAGCGGGGATCAATCTCATCTTCGAATTGTAGGTGGTCTCATTTTTGACCTCTACAACATGGAGTATCACATTATCATAACTTGGGTCTTGATGATGTTGGTGAAGGTACCATTCTTTCTCATTCTGGTGTATTTCTACATTGCCGGCCCATAAGGTGCCATCAATCTTGATTTTGGCATTGAAGAAATCCGGGCCACCGTCTGTGTTTTTTATGCCCGGGTGTATAACTTCTATCGGTTTATTGTCGGTGGTGCGTAAGTCGGGTTTGTATAGCTTATATTGCCAGATGTAGTGTAAGAGATCTTCATTCATCGCACATAGGTTTGGACTATGAATTTAAATCTTATTGTTAATAAGTGCAAATACAGCGCTTAACTCACAAAAAAGCCTGAAGGACGGTTGTCGCTTCAGGCTTTCATTTTATGTTATTCCGGCCAATCTAGATTAAGCCGTGTTCTTTTAGAAGTTTTTCCATGTCCTGCTGCACTGCAATGGCATTTTCACGGGCTTTAGCTGCAAAATCTTCAGCATCGCTGGCGTAAATAATACCACGACTAGAGTTTACTAACAGGCCACACTTGTTGTTCATGCCATTTTTGGCCACTTCTTCGAGGCTGCCCCCTTGTGCACCAACGCCAGGTACCAATAAGAAATGGTTAGGAATGAGCTTACGTATGTCTGCGAGCATCTCTGCTTTTGTAGCACCAACCACATACATCAGATTCTCTTCGGTTCCCCATTGGGCACTTGTTTTAATGACCTTCTCGTACAACTTTTCATTGTTTTCTTCCATAAACTGGAAGTCGAAAGCGCCTTTATTAGAGGTAAGTGCCAACAGTATTACCCACTTATCAACATGAGTTAAGAAAGGTTTTACCGAATCTTCACCCATATATGGTGCAACTGTTACCGAGTCAAACTCCATGTGGTCGAAAAAGGCTTTGGCATACATGGCTGATGTATTGCCAATATCTCCACGTTTGGCATCTGCAATGATGAAAATATCCGGGTGGTTGTATTTTATGTAGTTAACTGTTTTCTCCAGTGAATTCCATCCGTTTACCCCAAGGCTCTCATAAAATGCCAGGTTGGGTTTGTAAGCTACGGTTACATCGTGTGTTGCATCAATAATCTGCTTATTGAAAGCAAAAATAGGATCGGTCGTGTCTAAAAGGTGGCGAGGAATTTTATTGATATCGGTATCAAGCCCAACGCATAAAAAACTCTTCTTCTTTTTAATGTTTTCAAAAAGCTCTTGTGATGTCATTTTATTTAGCTGTTAGCTGCTAGCTGTTAGCTGCTAGCTTGTTATTATTCTTCTTCTGCCTTATAACTTATAAACTTCTGCCTGAAGCTCTTTTGAGCTTCCTACAATTCGCTTGCTTTCAGTCGCTCAGCATTTTCCTCAACAATTAGTTTGTCAATGATTTGTTGAATTTCACCATCCATAATGGCTGGCAAGTTGTAGAGCGTTAGGTTGATGCGGTGGTCGGTTACGCGGCCTTGCGGATAGTTGTATGTACGTATCTTAGCTGAACGGTCACCTGATGATACCATGGTTTTACGCTGCGATGAAATCTCATCAAGGTATTTCTGATATTCCAGGTTGTACAAGCGGGTACGTAATTCAGCCATGGCCTTGTCCAGGTTTTTCAACTGTGACTTTTGATCCTGGCAGGTTACAACAATGCCTGATGGAATGTGAGTGAGCCGGATAGCTGAATAGGTAGTATTTACCGACTGTCCACCTGGTCCTGACGAACAGTAGGTGTCTTTGCGGATATCCTCTGTGCGCAACTCAATGTCAAACTCTTCGGCTTCGGGCAATACAGCTACTGTGGCAGCTGAAGTGTGAACACGCCCTTGTGTTTCGGTTTGAGGAACACGCTGTACGCGGTGAACGCCCGATTCATATTTAAGAATACCATAAACACCTTCGCCGGTCACATTCATCACAATTTCTTTGAAGCCACCGGATGTGCCTTCATTGCTGTTTGTTACTTCTATGCGCCAGCCTTTTTCCTGACAATATTTAGTATACATGCGGTATAGGTCACCAGCAAAGATACTGGCCTCATCGCCACCTGTTCCGGCACGAATTTCCAATACCGCATTTTTGGCATCCTGAGGATCGGCCGGAATCAGCAGAAGCTTGATGTTTTCTTCCATTTCTGGCAGCTTGTCTTCCAGCTCATCCAGTTCCATCTTAGCCATTTCGCGCATCTCAGCATCAGATTCTTCTTTAAGCATCTGACGAGCCGAATCAATGTTGTCTAAAGTGTTTTTAAACTCATGACGAGCCTCAACTACTTTCTGCAGATCTTTATATTCCTTGTTAAGCTTTACGTATCGCTTAGTGTCGGCTATAACCTCCGGATTGGTAATCTGTTCCGATACTTCCTCGAAACGAAGTCGAATACCTTCCAGTTTTTCTAATAAATCGTGTGCTTGCGACATATTTTATTCTTGAATACCGTTAATTAATCAAAAGGATAGCTATTTCTCTATCCGTAATAAAACCATTAAAAGTGCTTAATACTCAAACGTACCAAATTCACTTTCGATGGTTAGTTTTTTGCCGTCATGAGCTTCAACACGTCCCACAATCTGGGCGTCGATATTAAATGATTTGGCTATTTCGATAATTCTTTCCGCTTTTTCTGGCGAAAGGTATATTTCGTAGCGATGGCCCATGTTAAAAACTTTGTACATCTCTTTCCATTCAGTCCCCGATTCTTCGTGGATGGTTTTGAAAAGTGGAGGCACATCGAACATATTATCTTTAATCACATGAACGTTATCCACAAAGTGCAGCACTTTTGTTTGGGCACCTCCCGAACAGTGTACCATGCCATGAATATCGCTACGCATTTCGTCCAGCACTTTTTTAATCACAGGTGCGTAGGTGCGGGTTGGAGATAAGACCAGTTTGCCTGCGTCAAGTGGCGAATCTTTAACGCTGTCGGTTAATTCATAGTTTCCTGAGTAAACCAGATCTTCAGGTACTGAGTCGTCGTAACTCTCAGGATACTTGCCTGCCAGGTACTTCGCAAATACATCGTGGCGGGCTGAGGTTAGTCCGTTACTTCCCATTCCACCGTTGTATTCTTTTTCGTAGGTGGCTTGTCCTGATGATGATAGTCCAACAATAACATCACCTGGTTGGATGTTGTGATTTGAGATAACATCGCTGCGCTTCATGCGACAGGTTACCGTACTGTCAACAATGATGGTTTTTACCAGATCACCCACATCTGCAGTTTCACCACCTGTAGGGTAAATACTGATGCCCATGTCACGTAGTTCTGCCAACAGCTCATCAGTGCCATTGATGATGGCTGAGATGACTTCACCCGGAATAAGGTTTTTGTTACGGCCAATGGTGGATGATACCAGTATGTTTTCGGTAGCACCTACGCAAAGCAGGTCATCCACGTTCATTATAATAGCATCCTGAGCAATTCCTTTCCACACAGATAAATCACCTGTTTCACGCCAATACATGTAAGCCAATGATGATTTGGTGCCTGCGCCATCGGCATGCATAATATTGCAGTAGTCCTCGTCACCTCCTAAAATATCAGGAACAATTTTGCAAAATGCTTGAGGAAATATGCCTTTGTCAATGTTTTTAATAGCGTTGTGTACATCTTCTTTAGAGGCCGAAACGCCGCGTAGGTTGTATCTCGAATCTGAGCTCACAAGTATTATTTTATCAGTTTTTTACCCTATTTTGGAGTGCAAAAATAGCACAATCTTTCGGCTTCGTCAAAAAAAGCGTCTATAGAGTAGTGTTAGAGTCAGAAATCCTAATTTCTACTACCATATATGAGTCTAATGGAAGTAGGTTTTTAACTTGAAAGTATGTTCTTATAAGAGGACTCATGTTCTTTTTACTATTCAAAATAAATAAGCTGCTGGTTTTATAAGGTGAAATACCTATTTTTCCGAAGTGTTAATAAAGATTAAAATGTGTTGATATTTATTTTCACAAAGTGCTGCATGTTTGTGCAAAATGTAATATGAAATAACGAACTACATCTTGAAGTGTCCCATAATCAAGATGAAAAATCAGATTTTAATCGGTAAGTGTGAAAGAAGATAGGTAAGCACATGAATAATACAGCTTATAGTAGGATTGATTTTTTTGAACAGCTTTATACCAAGTATCATGGCCGCTTAGTATTGTATACTAATAAGTACGTACATGATATTGAGGTGGCAAAGGATATTGTTCAGGAAACATTTACTGCTTTTTGGAAGCAGACGGAGGGGCAGGAATTTATCGGCAATGCTAAGGCATATCTTTTTCAGGCTGCAAGAAATAAGGCTTTAAATGTTATTCGTGATAATAAAAAACTGTTTCATGAAGCAGATAGTCCGGCAGCCATATTAGATGAGGCTGAGCGTGTGATTCTCAGCAATGAAGACAATCCTTTTGTTAGTTTATTGGAGTTAGAGCTTGAAGAGCAGTTCGAGCAAGTCATGAATCGGCTACCCCACGGTTGCGTAGAAGTATTTAAGATGAGCCGTAATGATGGATTGAAGAACAAAGAGATTGCGGAAAAGATGGGGATCTCTGTTAAAATGGTTGAAAAACACATTACAAAGGCATTACGACTTTTCAGGAAAGAGTTTGCCGAACTCCTTTCTATTCTATTTTAAACATCCCAATTTAAATGTCAGAAATACAGTGGAATGCCTTCTGTTTAGAAAGTCATCTGCAAAAAAGTGTAAAAAAATCAAAAAATGTGGTAGGGTAAATTGAGGTTGATGTGTTACAGCTATGAAGCATGAAAAAATGAGTAAACAGTCGATTGAAAACAGAATTATTGATTACCTGGAAGGTAATTTGTCGAAAAGCGAGCAGATTAGCCTGGCATCCTGGGTTAAGGAGAAGGATAGTAATGCCCGTTATTACACCGAGGTGAAGGATGTATGGGAAAGCTCGTGCCTCAATGCCAGTGAAATTGCTGATACCGGGAATGAATGGATTAGGTTTAAAACGCATATACAGGACGTTTCGATTAAGTCAGCTTCGCAACTTAAAAAAGTACTGCGGATCTGGCAATCGGTTGCTGCCGTTGTCGCTGTATTGTTGCTGTCTGTCAGTTTTTTTATGTTTTTTCAGACCGAAGCAGATACAGGTAGCCTCATAGTCAAGACCGTGGTACCTAGTGGTGAAAAGAGTAAGCTCGAACTACCTGATGGTACCAGCGTGTGGATTAACTCAGAATCGGTATTAAGCTATAATACCGATTATGGACGGCATAACCGGGAAGTAAAACTGGATGGAGAAGCCTATTTTGAAGTCGCTGCTAATGAGGCTTTACCATTTAAAGTTTTAACCAAAGATTGTGAGGTAAAGGTAGTGGGCACTAAATTTAATGTAATGGCTTATGAAACAGCTCCGGTGACAGAAACCTCACTACTTGAAGGGCGGGTTGATGTAGCTTTGTTTGATGGGACAAGAGCTGAGATAAAACCCGGACAATTAGCCTATGCCAACAGTGAGGAGGGAAAACTACAAGTAGTAGAAGGCAATATTCAGAATATTATTTGCTGGAAAGATAATGTGTTGAAATTAGATAACACACCATTAAGCGAGGTGATAGAGAAACTGAGTAAGTGGTATGGTGTGCAAATTGAACTAAAAAACAGTGAGCTGTTGGCTCAGAAGCGTTTCACGTTTACGGTCAAATCAGAATCATTGAGTGAATTATTAACCATTATGAAGCTTGTTCAACCACTTGATTATCAAATAAACGGAGAACAGGTGTCTATAACAATTCTAAACCCTTAGCCTATGTAACATCCGTAAAAAGAGATTGTTAACCAAAATCAGGAATATGCGCCAACATATCCCTGATAAGCATTAAAACATCCAATTGCAGTTGGATATTCATTAACATTCATTACAAAACTATGAAAAAAAGTGCAGAAAAAGCCTGTACGGGAGGCTGGTATGCTTCCTGGCTACAAACATTAAGAATTATGAAACTACTGATACTATTTGTATTGGTGGGTACATTGCAGTTATCAGCCAATGTTTACTCGCAATCAAAAGTGAACCTAAACCTAAAAGATGTTAGTATCAAACAACTTTTGGAGGAGATAGAAAAGCAAACTGACGTAACGTTTATTTACAGCGATTCTAATATTGATGTGAATAAGGGTGTCAGCGTAAAAGCAGATAACCAATCGTTGGAAGAATTACTAGCCACCGTATTCAGAAACAGTGATGTGCGTTATTCAATGATTGAAAACCATGTAGTTTTATCTGCTGTCCTTAACGATAAAGCAGCTTATCAGCAGCAGACATTCAGGATTACAGGAAAAGTTATTGATATCAATGGAGAACCACTTCCGGGCGTTAATGTATATGAAAAAACAAATCCTCAGCACGGCGTGATTACCGGTATTGACGGAACCTATGATATTGAGGTTGATGATGCCAATGATGCCTTGGTTTTCTCATATATTGGGTTTGAGGATCAAGAAATTGTTGTAGGTGCTTCACGTGAAATAAATGTTACCCTTATTGAGGAAGCAACAGGGCTGGATGAGGTATTAGTAACGGCTTTAGGTATCCGGAAAGAAGCCAAAGCATTAGGGTATGCGGTTTCGAAAGTTGATACTGAGCGGATATTGGCAAGTGGTACACCGAGTAATGCCTTGCAATCGTTGTATGGTAGTGCTGCTGGTGTACAGGTAGCCGCAACCGCTTCGGGTCCTACTGGTGGTATGAAGATTAATATTCGTAATGCAGTTTCGTTTGATGCCAGTTCAACCACACGCCCTTTAATCGTTGTGGATGGAGTGCCTATCCATGATGAAAGTACCGGAATGGGATATGATGCAACCAGCCGTGATAATGGTACTGGTATTAATGATATCAACCCGGATGATATTGCATCATTTGAAATTCTAAAAGGTGCGAAGGCGTCAGTACTTTACGGTAGTGAGGGAGCTAATGGGGTTATTCTTATAACCACTAAATCAGGTAAAAAGGGCAAAGGCTTGGGCGTAAGTGCATCATTTACAACAACCTGGGATAAGGTAGCCTTCTTGCCTGAAATTCAGGATCAATATGGAACAGGTAGAAGTCCAAGTAATACTGAAACAGATGATCAGGGTTATTTTCTTAATGAGAATGGCGAAAGAACACTTGATTATACTGGTTCTGCCTTTGGACCAAAATTCGACCCTAATGTAACGCTTAATTGGTGGGATGGAAGTAAACGTGCCTGGGCACCATCAGGAAGTACAGTGTATGACAAAATGTTTGATATTGGTCATCAAAACACTACTAATGTGGCTCTTAGCTCTGGTGGTGAAAAAGGAACGATGCGTTTTTCATATACCAATATGCACCTGACACCAACAACCGTGAGTGGTAAGTACAATAAAAATACCTTCAGCTTAAGTGCTTCGCACCAGATGAACGACTTCGTGAAAATTACCTATGCCGGTAACTTCTTTATGTCAGAAAACCTTAACTCGGCGAATGCCAATTCGTTTGACGCACAGGGTAACCGCACCGGATTAGGCGCCTATAGTGCCGATATTGATGTCGATTTAATTCGTGAGAATATGCTTACAGAATCCGGTTACAATTACTATGCCAACCCCAATATGACCAACTTCTTCTCTCCAGGGCGTTCGGCTGTAGCCAATTACTTCTGGGATCAGGAACAAAATGAGTCCATTTTTAAGCGTTTGCACAGTATCCAATCATTAACGCTGGACGTGAATATTAATAAAATTTTTAGTGCAACCGTATTGGGAGGTATGGACTTAACCAATGAGCGAAGCGAATATAAAGGGAAACTGATGGATCCTTCACTAATTGGTCCAAATAGTGGTTCATCTTATGTTGATGAAAGCCGAATTATTCGAAAAACTTATGGCCAGGCAGTGCTTAATTTCAATACGGATTTTGACAAGATTAACTTATCCGGTTTCGTAGGAGGTGCAATACGCGATAATTACCTGGAGAAAAAAGGAGCACGCCAAATTGGCAACATGGTAATTCCGAACTATTTCTCATTTAGCAACTTACCATCAGGTGTACAGCCTACATACCAGTATGATAATGGAGAAGATGTGTTATATAGTGTGTTAGGTTCTGTTCAGTTTGCATGGGATAACCAAGTATATGTTGAAATACAAGGCCGTCAGGATTGGTCATCTATCCTGCCTCCTGAAAACAATAGTTACTTTTATCCTGGAGTCAGTGTATCCTGGTTAATGGATCAGACATTAACATTGCCTGAGTGGGTCAATATGGCTAAACTACGAGCATCATGGGCCGATGTAGGTCGTCCAGGTCCGCGTTACTTTAGTAATGTGAACTATGCTACTTCTGCATCAGGAAATGGTTATATTCTTACACCTCCTTCCCACTTACCTCCTATGGATGCCGATGGTGTACCAAATCTGGAACCGGAGCGTAAGCGTGAATTTGAGGTGGGACTAGAAGCGTATTTGTTTGCTCAGCAACGCATTGGTATTGATTTCTCTTATTACGCTTCAAATACCT
The DNA here is from genome assembly GCF_018271975.1 of Carboxylicivirga mesophila. Classification (GTDB taxonomy): domain Bacteria; phylum Bacteroidota; class Bacteroidia; order Bacteroidales; family Marinilabiliaceae; genus Carboxylicivirga; species Carboxylicivirga mesophila. Next base: position 17,179 of record NZ_JAGUCN010000020.1, on the reverse strand, counting down.
ATAATCAGATTATGGCTGTAACAGCACCTCCAGGATTAGGAGTTTCTACGCTTCGCATGAATGCCGGTGATGTGGCCAATAAAGGTTGGGAATTAACCTTAAAAACCAAGCCGGTTGTGACCAATGATTTTATGTGGAACCTGAATTTCACCTTCTCGGGTAATAAAACCAAGATTAAAGAGCTGGGCGGCGATCTAAGTTCACTGACTTTATGGTCAACCAACGGATTAAACGCTGTTGCTGAGGTAGGAGGCGAGTATGGTTTGATTTATCAGCAACGCGGATGGCAACACTATATTAATCCTTCTGATCCAAACGATCCGAATAATGGAAAACGAATTGTTGCTTCTAATGGCGCTAGCTATAATTACAGTGCAACAAGTAACAAGGTGGTTGGTAAACTTCTGCCTGACGTTGTAGGAGGTGTTTTCACGTCGTTCGACTATAAAAATTTCAGATTAATCGCCAATTTCGATTATTCATTCGGAGCAACGTTTATATCGGAAACTGAGACTTATATGATGGCGGCAGGTGTACTTGATGAAACATTAAAGTACCGCGATAAAGAGCATGGAGGTAGTGCTTACCATATGGTAGATGGACAAAAAGTTGCCGGAGAAGCAACTGATGGTTCTGCAACGTATTGGGACGGTGTAATATTGGATGGTGTTAAGGCTGACGGTACTGTAAATAACACAGTAGTATCGGCTGAAGATTACTATTACGAATCATATTTTTCTAATGGATTCTTTCCTGAGGATCGGATTTTCAAAAGCGATTATATAGCATTAAGAAATATTGCTCTTGATTATCGTGTGCCTAATAGTATTACAAATAGAATAAAATTACAGGATCTGACATTGTCGGTTTTCGCCAATAATGTGGCTTATATCTATAGAGCAGCTCCTAACACAATTCCGGAATCTTCAAATGGTACCGGATGGGGTAATAGTTCATATGGAACCACTGCCATGCCAACTCAACGTTCAATTGGTGTAGCTGTAAAAGTTAAGTTTTAATTAAATAAGCAAACGATATGAAAAATATATTTCTAAAATCTATATTAACCATCCTTGCATTTACTTTTATAGTTGGATGTCAAGATAAACTCGAAGAGTTATATCAGGATCCGGACGGTTTCTCAAAAGAGCAGGCCGATAAAACCGGAGGTGTGAGTGTGATTGCTGGTTTCTTCACTTCGCAATTAACACGAGGTTTCTTTTTAAGAGGTGAATACGGTGCTGCTTATCACCAAATGCGAAGCGGTTCTCGTATAACAGGTACGGGAATACAGTTGTATTATTGTACCGATGGATATGGATTGTCTTATACCCTAAGGGATGTGGAACATGACTGGGGTACCAATGGCTTTAACAATACTGTATTTAATAAATTAAACAACGAATGGTTAACAGCAGTTTTATGGGGACAGCGCGAATATAATTTAATCCCTGAAGCTGATCGTACAAACCTTGATAATCTGTATATGAATCTGCTACATGCGCTAAAAGCATATGCTTATCAGCGGGCTACCGATTTATATGACAAGGTGCCATACATTGAAACCGGGACAGCTGGCGGATTGGATGGTATTAAAACCAAGTATTATGGTCAGGAAGAGGTTTATCCGGTGATTATTGAAGAACTAAAGAATATTGAACAGTTTATTGCTGATTTAGAATTATCTGATGATGAACAGGCCTCTTTCAATAATCAGGATGTGATATTTGGTGGTGATTTGCTTCAATGGAGGAAATACCTTAATTCATTACGTTTACGTTGTGCCATGAATGTGAGTGAACAGACGCCGGCTGTAACACAAACTGTGATTTCGGAGTTGAATGGAAAGCCGTTGTTTGATCAGTACGATGACGTGGCCGGTTTGGCAGATATTGCTATTGTTGAGCCAAGCAGGCTACAGCGTGAATTAGGTATTACACGTGCTTTTAGGGAGCGTGCTGATGAATGTCGTGCGCCTAAACGATTCCTGGATGATCTAATGAACTGTAAGCCAGTTGAAAAAATCGCTATTATCAACGGTGAGAGCCTGCCGTATTTTGATGGTGATAATTCAGAAACCGGACTTGAAGACGGAACTGTCGATCCACGTGTGGCTTACATCTTCTCAAAAAGTATTAAAGGCGATTATCTCGGAACCACTCATACTTGGGATAAAATTGATGATCCGGATAGTTATTTTAGTAAAATAATGAGAGGGTATTATATCAATGATCCGATTATGACAGATCCTGCCATCACCGTGTTTAAGTATACTTATAATAACGGTGATGAGATTGAAATCAAACTTAATGATGCGGCAGCAAACGATATAACCCTGCGTGATGCATTTTTGTTAAAGGCGATGCGTGAGAGATGTGCCCAATATTCAGATATTAACTGGACAATTGGTACAGATCACAATATGGTAGCTGAGTATAATATTCGTCCGCAGTATAACTTTGATTTAAGATATCCAACTTTACATGCAGTTGAAACAGAATTATCTCTTGCCGAAGCAGCCGTTCGCGGTTTTGGTACTCTGAATGGATCAGCACGCGAGCATTATAAAAATGCCATCGAGCTGTCATGCAAATACTGGTATAACCTGCATGATCATACTTATTCTAAGCAGTCGATTCCTTCATTTCCATCTAACTGTGCTGAATCGCGCGTTAACGATCGGCCTAAAAAGGAGTACGATGCGGCTACCTATGCAGAGAATGCTGCTTTGGCTTTTGATGCCATGACAGACCAGGAAAAGGTAAAAGCTATTTTTATGCAACTACAGGCGCATTATAACTTTTTCAATTTTGAAACCGTGTACACCAGTGCTCGTCGCCTGATTAAATACCTTGACGATAACCCTGCAGGTCCATACGAGGTATTCCAGTGGAAAGAGCGTATGACATACCCTGGTGGTATTCAGGCTTCGGATCCTGAAAACTGGGCTATCATTAGTCCGGATAATGATCCTGATAAACCAGTTTGGCTAACAGGCAGAACAACTAAGTGGAAAAATATTTTAGAGTAATCATTAAAACTGAGATAATGAAGAAATTAATCTATATAGTATTTGCAGTTCTCTTGTTTGCTTCATGTGAAGCAGATAAAGGGGTAATTAAAGGTCAGGCAGAAGCTGTAAACGGAGATGAAGTAATTACATCAAATATTACAGTGAATTTATATAACTCTGATTCTTCTTTGACTGAAACAACAACAACTAATGCCAATGGAGAATTCGCATTTACCGATCTCAATAGTGGTAACTATTATATTGGGGCAACTGTTACCGTGGGTGATCAAATATTTGATACAGGTAATCGACCACAAATGGTATACGTAAATGACGATATTGTTAAAGAGGTGGCTCTCTCGTTAACAGCTAAATAGGCTAAGTTAAAATTCTCATAGATTTAAATGGAGGTGTTCGTAACGAATACCTCCATTTTTTATTGATATGCAAGTAATGTATAGTATCCCATTTCATCCTGTATGATGATTAACAATCATTAAAGGTCTATTTTAATAGCTTATATTATTTTTGTGAAAAAAATACGGACGTAATGCTTAAGAAAATAGATCTATTTATTGTTGGCTTAATACTTATGCTGTTATCGGCCTGGTTATTTCCACAGTTAGGTACCTACGATGGGCCTGGTAACCTGGAGCAGATTACCGACATTGGCATTACGCTCATTTTCTTTTTTTATGGGTTGAAGCTGAGCCCGCAGCAGTTTAAGAGTGGTTTAAGTAATTACCGACTGCATATACTTATTCAATTAGCTACGTTTGTGTTGTTTCCCTTGTTAGTTATCGTATTTAAACCGTTTATTAACACCGATGAGCAGCAAATGCTTTGGCTGGCCATGTTTTTCCTGGCGGCTTTGCCATCTACCGTATCGTCATCGGTGGTGATGGTAGTGCTGGCCAAAGGCAACATTGCCGGAGCCATATTTAATGCCAGTATCTCAGGATTGATAGGTATCGTTTTAACCCCTTTATGGATGGGTTTATTCTGGCAGGTGGAAGGAGCAGCTTTTGATTTCTTCGACATCACCACAAGCCTTGTTTTACAAATACTTCTGCCTGTTGTTGCGGGTTTGCTACTGCACCATTCTTTGGGCGGATACGTCAAGAAACATCTGAAAGCCCTGGCCTGGTTTGATAAGATGATTATCCTGCTGATTGTGTATAACAGTTTTAGCAAGTCGTTTACCACAGGCCTGTTTGAAACCATTAGCTTTATTGATATGGTGCTCATTGGTATAGCTACCATTGTTCTGTTTGCCTTGGTTTATGGGATAATCCATTTATTTACCCGGTGGTTTGGGTTCAATCGCGAAGACCGCATCGCCGCCTTGTTTTGCGGTTCAAAAAAGTCGCTGGTGCATGGTACGGTTTTTTCAAAGGTCTTATTTGAGAATGTGGCCAGCCAGGGACTATTTCTGGTGCCTATCATGTTGTATCATTCGTTTCAGCTGATTATCGTCAGTTTTATTGCTCAGCGCATGGGGCGTCAGGTAAAAGACTAATTACATACAGCTGATAGTTAAACATGACAGAGCATCTATTGAACATACCTGTCCGTTAGTTGCTTAAGAATGTTGATATATTTGGGAGAGTAATACAAACAGTAATATGCCTTTCGATGAGAAGGCGCAACCCAAATAAAATCAGCTATGAAACAAAGTTTATTTCTTTTGCTACTAATGATTGGTTGCTACTCATGCCAGCAATCATCCATTACCATAACAAATAACGGACGCTCAGATTATCATATAGAAATTGCGGCCGATGCATCAGTCAATGAAAAGGAAGCGGCAAAGGTATTGCAACAATACATTCAACAGTCAACGGGTGCCGAATTGGAAGTTAAGACAGGCTATTCAGATGATAAAAAAACTATCCAGCTGATTGTTATTGACCAGCCTGCACCTAACATTAAGTATTATTTGCAAGGAAATGCCCTAGTGATTGAAGGGAGTAATAAGGCATACCTGCTTTCGGCGGTTTATGAATTCCTGGAGCGCGAATTGGCTTGCCGGTTTTGGGCGCCTGATGCAGAGACAATTCCTCGAACAGATAAACTGAGACTGCCAACGAGTATAAATTATCGCTACTCGCCACCAGTGCATGTGCGCACGGTACATTCCAAATTGTTTTACGAATATCCTGAATTTGCCGATAAGCAAAGAGTCACATACGAGGCTTTTCCTATGTATGTCCCGGAAGCGCGGGTGCATACCTTTCATCGCTTTTTACCTGCCGACCAATATTTTGATAAGCATCCAGACTATTATGCGTTAGTGAATGGCAAGCGTCGCCCTACACAGCTTTGCTTGAGTAACCCAGATGTTCTTCGTATAGTCACAGAGGATGTAGAAGCAACCTTTGCCAGTCATCCTGAAGCTTCGGTTGTGTCAGTTAGCCAGGATGATAATACGCAGTACTGCCAGTGTGAGGGTTGTGAAGCCATCCACCAGGAGGAAGGCAGTCCTTCTGGTTCAATGATTCGTTTTGTGAATGCAGTAGCACAAAACTTCCCCGATAAGCAAATCTCAACATTGGCCTATCAGTATACCCGCAAAGCCTGCAAAACCAAGCCTCTAGACAATGTACTGATAACGCTTTGTTCTATAGAATGTGATCGCAGTGCCTCTATTGAAGATAAATGCTCTGATTTTGCGGTTGATTTGCAAGCCTGGAAAAATCTGACAGAGAATATTCGTATTTGGGATTATACCACACAGTTTACCAACTTCCTGGCGCCATTTCCCAATATTTACACGCTGGCTCCCAATATCCGGTTTTTTGCTGATAATAACGCCAAATGGATTTTTGAGCAGCACAGTCATAATCCCAGTGAGCTATTTGAGTTGCGTTCGTATCTGATGGCTCGTTTACTATGGAATCCGGAAAGGAATACCGATGTGTTGATACGTGAATTTTGTGATGGGTACTATGGCGAGGCAGGACCTAAGGTGGTTGAATATATAACTGACATACATAAGGCACTGGAAAGCCATCCTGACTTTTTTCTGTTTCTGTATGGAGGTCCATCCCAGGCCTTTGATTCATTTCTAAATAAGGAAGCTCTTGCTGGTTACAACCGTTGTTTTGACGAAGCCGAAGCCCATGTTACTGATAATGCAGAACTGTTAAAGCGGGTTCGAAGAGCTAGATTGGGCGTACGTTATGCAACTCTTGAAGCCTGCCGGGCAAATTTATCAGAAATCTATTCGCTAAATAATACAACCTTTGTTGAGAAGGAGCTGGCAGCTTTTGAGCAAAGTTGCCAAGACGGGCATATTACCATGATGAATGAGACGCGTTTTATGGTGTCCGACTACCTGACTTTATATAAGAGCCATCTTGAAAGAGCTGGACTTAAAAACCTGGCTGCCGGGAAAGATGTTACATTGCTGACAAAACCACATAAATATGCCAATGAAGATCCGCAAACATTAACTGATAATGCTTTTGGTGGTGGTAGCTTTTATGCCAACTGGTTGGGTTTTGAAGGCAACAATATGGTGGCAGTTGTGGACTTGGGCGAAGTACAAAAGTTTGAGAACATATCAACCGGCTTTTTACAAGTGGTCAATCATGTGGTGTTTTTCCCAACAGAAGTCAGCTACTCAGTATCGCTTGATGGAAATAATTACAAAAAGGTTGGAAGGGTACTCAATAAACGACCTTTGCAGAAGGATAGTAAAATAAATGACACGCAGCTATTCGCCGTGGAGTTACCTGAAACAGATGCCCGATTTGTGAAGATTGAAGCAAAAAATATGAAAACACCTCCTGTGTGGCACCATGCAGTGGGATTGCCATCGTGGATTTTTGCCGATGAGGTGCAGGTCTATTGATGACTAATTGAGACTGGCTGCAATTTTTAGTAATATTGCAGCCAATTTAGTTGTTGAATGGAGGAAATTGGAAAGTATATTGCTGTTTATTTAACAGGTGCTACAGGTATTTATAAAGGTATTCCGGTTGGCATTGCTTTGGGTTTAAAGCCCTTGCTTATCGCTTCTTTAGTGGCATTGGGAGCCATGTCATCCGCACTGTTGGTTTATTTCTCGGGAGAGCCTTTTCGTAGGTGGTTGCTGGAAAAGTATGGTTCTAAAACATTTGAGCAGAAAAAAGCTAAGTTCTCCAGGTGGATGGATAAATATGGAGTGCCAGGTCTTGGGCTTATGGTTACCGGTTTGCTTGGGCCTTTTATCGCTTTAATAATTGGTATGGCTTTGCTCGATGATACACGAAAGTTTCTATTATACCTGCTGACCGGTATTGTGTTGTGGTCATTTGGTCTCACTTATCTGACTGAGCCTGTTGTGCAACTGGTGAAAGGGTTGTTTTAAGCTGAATACCAATAGCTCCTTACTACTCCTTAATCTTAAATTCAATTCGACGATTCAAGTTATGAGCTGCTTCTTTGTTCGCATTACCCCGCAGTCGTTTAATAAACGATGCATATAACACATCTCCTTCCTTCAGAAAGTCGAGTTTTTTGGCTTGTCTTTTACTCACAGTAACAGGTTCGGAGCTACCTACACCTTTGGCCGATAAGCGTTCTGTTGGAATTCCCTTACTCATAAGATAGCTCATCACCGATTCGGCTCGTTTTTGTGATAGAACGATAGCTTCCGATTCCGATCCTTCACCCGATGCATGTGCAACAATATCCAACACAATCTTCTTGTTCAGGTTCATGATAGCAGCCAGTCTGTTGAGCTCTTGTTTCGAATTGGTGTTTAAATCAAACTGGTCCTTGCTAAACCGGATATTTCTGAAGACAATGGCATCTTCCATTGGCAGCATACCTACTTCAATATTAAACTCTTTGTTATTGCCCAGGCCAATGGTTGATAGCTTGTGCTTATGATTAAAGTAACCTTTAGAGGCCACCATAAACACATACTCAGTTTGGGGTGCCAGCTTGGCGCCAAAGCTACCATCATTGCGTATGTTAAGCTTTATATTGGTGCCATCCGTACCAATCAGTCGCAGGTAGGCATCAGCTAATGGTTCATCCGTTTTTTCGCTGTAAACCAGTCCTTTCATGCTAAATTCGAGCTTAGGTAAACTAAACGCATAGATGTTATCAATGCCTTTAGAGCTGCCTCGCGATGAGCTTAATAGCCCGGCTTCTTCCATGCCTTTGAATGCAATGCCAAAGTCATCACCTTCGCTGTTGAGCGGACGGCCAAGGTTATAAACATCCCAGTCTTCCTTTTCTTCGTCGAAAACGGCACGGTAAATATCCAGTCCACCATAGCCAATGTGTGCATTTGAACTGAAATACAAGGAACCATCCATGCGAACTGAAGGAAACACCTCATCGCCGGCTGTATTAATCACACTGCCCATGTTAACCGGTTGTCCCCAGCCTCCTTCACCCCCTTTGGTTGTTTTCCAGATATCCTTACCACCATAGCCACCAGGCATGTCACTCACAAAATACAAGGTTTCGCCATCGTGTGAGATGGCCGGATGTGCCACAAGCAGGCTGTCGCCGCCAATTTCGAGCTGAACAGGTTCGCCCCATTTACCTCCTGAGCGGCTCACCATGTACATTTCTGCACTTCGGGGTTGCTCATTATCGTAGCGGCATCTGGTAAAGTACATCTCCTTACCGTCTCCCGACATGGTGGCACTACCTTCGTCAAATTCAGTATTGATGGTTTCATCCAGAGGTTCCGGATCGGTCCATTCGCCTTTGGCATCCATCTTAGCCATAAAAATGTTGGTACCTCCCTGACCTGTGATTCTACTTTTTTTACGCTTCTTTTTCTCGGTGCGCATTGATGAGAAGTAGATCTGATCGTAGCTGGTACTGGCATAGCCCGGCGAGAAGTCGCTGTAGCGAGTATTGTTTACTTTCTTCAGTTTTTCAATGTTATAACGGGTTTCAAGAGTATCCTTCATGGCCAGTTTGCAGGCAGCAAGCCCGTTTTGCGCACGTTTATCCCGCGGCACCTTTTGCAGATATTCCTCATAAGCCTCAATCGCGTCTTCGTACTTTTGCGAGGCCAGGTAACAATCGCCCAGGTAAAGTCCTGCGTCAGCCATCTCGTAATTATAACGCACGGCTCTGGCATACTGCATTGTAGCCTTTCGGGGTTTATTGGTTTTGCGATAGCATTCGCCCAGGTAATAGGAGATTTCTCCTTTAGTGTAATTATTATCTGCTTTCCGGTAGGCTTTTTTAAACTGGGTAGCAGCACGGTCATATTCGCCTATTAGGTAGGCTTTATTGGCATTGCCGAGTTTACTGCCTCCTAAACAGCCGGATAGTAGAAAAGAGGCAACAAATAGATATATGAATAGTCTGAAATTAACTTGCATTGTGGGCATTAGGTCCGAGATTAATTAAAGAACCAAAAATAAATAATTATTAGACACATAAAAAACGAGTAAGCACCGTATTTATTGTAACAGGACAGAGCAATGTGTAATTGATGGGGCTGTTAAAACCATGTTAAACATCTTTCAATTCAAACCAATTTGCCAATTTAGTTGTTTCTTTGTTGATGATGCATAAAAAAGTGTTACATATTGTTCTATCCCTGATGCTCCTGGTATCAACCACAGGAGTAACTTTTTCTATGCATTATTGTGGAGGTAAATATGTTTCCACCTCTTTATTTGTTGAGGCTGATTCCTGTTGTGGTGATGGATGTGGCTGTTGTGAAAACAAGAGTGTGCATTACGAAGTGGAGGAAGATTATACCGGCCCTGTAATTTCTGCACTTGAACCAGCCATTGAGTTAGACCTGCTGATTGAACTGTTTCATTTTGAAATAGATGCTGAAGAATTATCAATACTTTCCGTAAAGAGAACGTTTGAGGATATTTCGCCGCCGCTCCCGGTGGCAGAGCGTCTTTCTTTATTGCAAACCTTTCTTTGTTAGATATTGCTTAACTGCTTTAATCAGGCTTATCTTATAGTGCCTGCTTAATGTTGTTTGAATCAAAGCAATGTATTATCTAACATATTGGAAATGATTAATTCATTAATACGTTTTTTTCTCGAAAACAAATTAGTCACCTTTCTGGTACTTATCGTATTTATCAGTTGGGGGATTATTAATTCGCCATTTGGCTGGGATACAGGGATACTGCCAAGCGACCCGGTACCCGTTGATGCCATCCCGGATATTGGCGAGAATCAGCAAATTGTATATACTGAGTGGCCGGGCCGCTCGCCGCAGGATATTGAAGACCAGATATCGTATCCATTAACAACTTCTTTACTGGGAATTCCCGGCGTAAAAACCATTCGTAGCAACTCCATTTTCGGACTGTCAAGTATCTATGTTATTTTTGATGAAGATGTGGAGTTTTACTGGAGTCGCACACGTATCCTTGAGAAGCTCAATTCTTTACCGGCAGGTACGCTGCCAGGTGATGTGAGTCCGGCTTTGGGTCCTGATGCTACTGCTTTGGGGCAAATTTACTGGTACACACTGGAAGGGCGCGATAAAGACGGGAATCCGACAGGAGGCTGGGATCCACATGAATTGCGGAGCATTCAGGATTTCCAGATTCGCTATGCTTTAACAGCGGCCGAAGGTGTGGCCGAAGTGGCTTCCATCGGTGGTTTTGTAAAGGAGTATCAAATCGATATCGACCCCAATGCCATGAAAGGTCACGGTGTGACGGTGGCGCAAATCATGAGTGCGATAAAAAACAGCAACCTAGATATTGGTGCACGAACCATCGAGTTTAACCGCGTGGAATACCTTGTGCGGGCCTTGGGTTACATCAAGAACCTGGAAGACATTGAAAAGAGTGTGGTGACGGTGAGGGATAACGTACCCATTCGCATTAAAGATGTGGCCAAGGTGACTTTTGGACCGGCTACCCGTCGAGGAGGGCTGGATAAAGGTGGTGCCGAGGCTGTTGGAGGCGTAGTTGTGGCGCGCTATGGAACCAATCCGCTGAAGGCCATCGAAAATATGAAGGCTAAGATTGCCGAGATTGCGCCCGGCCTGCCATCCAAAACCTTAGCCGATGGAACTGTTTCGAAGGTCACTATAGTCCCCTTTTACGATCGTACCGGTTTGATTAAAGAGACCCTTGGAACACTGGAGGAGGCCATCTCACTGGAACTACTGATCAGTATCCTGGTGGTGATAGTACTGGTGTTCAATCTGCGTGCTTCTTTCCTGATATCAAGTTTGTTGCCCATTGGGGTACTCATCACTTTTATAACGATGCGACAATTTGGAGTAGATGCCAATATTGTGGCCCTTTCGGGTATTGCCATCGCCATTGGTGTGATGGTGGATGTGGGTGTGGTGTTTGTTGAGAACATTATCCGGCACATTGAGTTGCCTGAGAACAAAGGGGCGAGGGGAAAAGAACTGCTGCATGTGGTTTACAATGCTACTACCGAAGTGGCTGGGGCGGTTATCACAGCTCTGTCCACTACCATCATCAGCTTCTTGCCGGTATTCGCCATGGAGGCTGCTGAAGGTAAACTGTTCAAGCCATTGGCCTTCACCAAAACGTTTACAATGATATCGGCTTTGCTGATTGGCTTAATCATCATTCCTACCTTGGCGCATCTGGTATTTTCAATTAAAATTGACAAACGACGCTACCAGCGATTGGGGAATATCATCCTGATAGCAGCTGGCGTGGTGCTGTCTGTTGCCTCAGGGAATTATATAGCCCTGTCTATTTCTGCTTTTGGAATAAATGGTTTGTTAGCGCATCAATGGCCTGAAGGCAAGAAACAATGGATTAACTTTATCAATGTGGCTATTACAATCGTGGTGGTTGTATTCTTCTTAACCAAAGCCTGGATGCCTTTGGGAGCGCAGAATACGATGTTTGCCAACTTTTTGTTTGTAATTGCCATTGTTACGGTAGTATTGGGTGGTTTGTCATTGGTGGTTCTGTTTTATCAACGCATCCTTAATTGGTGTCTGAATCATAAGTGGCAGTTCCTGACTATACCTGCCTTGGTGGTGATATTTGGTATCACGAGCTGGCAGGGCTTCGATAAGCTCTTTGGTTTTATGCCGCAGTTTGTAAAAGATAGTGATACCTATGCCTACCTCGATAAGAAACTGCCCGGTATTGGTAAGGAGTTTATGCCTTCGCTTGATGAAGGTTCATTCCTATTGATGCCAACTACCATGCCGCATTCGGGCATTGAAGAAAATCTGGAAGTGATTCGTATTTTAGATAAACGGGTGAATGCGATCCCGGAAGTAGAATCCGTTATAGGTAAATGGGGCCGCGTTAATTCAGCTTTAGACCCGGCACCGGTGTCGATGTATGAGAACGTCATCAACTACAAGCCCGAGTACATGCTCAATGAGAAAGGGCACCGCATGCGTTTTAAGGTCAACCGTGATGGAGCCTACGAACTAACTGATGGCAGTGTGTATAATCCCAAAGAAGATGGATTCAGACTGATTGATAAAACACTGCTGGTGGAGGATAAGAATGGGGAGTATTTCAGGCAGTGGCGTAAAGAGATACAATCGCCCGATGACATCTGGAACGAGATCATAGAGCAAAGCACTATACCCGGGCTGACTTCAGCACCTAAGCTGCAACCTATTTCAACGCGTCTGGTGATGCTACAAACCGGAATGCGTGCGCCTATGGGCATGAAGGTATATGGGCCTGACTTAAATAGTATTGAAAAGGTTGGTTTCCAGCTCGAACAGCTACTCAAACATGTGGAGGGTGTCAATAGCATGTCAGTATTTGCCGATCGTGTGGTGGGTAAGCCTTACCTGGAGATGGTGATTAACCGCGATGCGATTGCTCGTTACGGCTTAAGTGTGCAAAGTTTACAAGCAGTTATTGGCAGTGCCATTGGCGGAATGCCGCTGACCAGTACCGTGGAGGGACGCGAACGTTACCCAGTACGTCTGCGTTATGCCCGCGAGTTCAGGGATAATCCTGAGGATTTAAATAAGATTCTCATTCCGACTCCAACGGGCGCTCAGGTGCCGCTGGGACAATTGGTTGAGATACAATATAAACGTGGTCCGCAAATGATTAAGAGTGAAGATACCTTTTTGGTGGGCTATGTTATTTTTGATAAGAAACCGGGTTACGCCGAGGTGGATGTGGTGGAAAATGCACAGGAATACCTAGACAAGCAGCTAGCTGAAGGTAAACTGGTATTACCGGCCGGTGTGAGTTACAAGTTCACTGGTAACTATGAAAATCAAATTCGAGCTACCAAGCGACTGATGATTGTGATTCCGATATCGCTCATCATTATTTTCCTCATCTTGTTCTTTCAGTTCCGTTCGGTTATCTCCACCAGCTTGATTTTTACAGGTATTCTGGTGGCCTTCTCAGGCGGATTCATCATGCTTTGGCTTTATGCTCAGCCATGGTTTATGGATGGAACACTGGCTGGTATGAGCTTACGAACGCTATTTCAGGTAAGTAATATTAACCTCAGTGTGGCGGTGTGGGTCGGTTTTATAGCCCTTTTTGGTGTGGCTACCGATGATGGTGTGCTTATCAGTACTTACATCAAGCAGTTGCAAGACAAGCGGCAGCCGCAAACGGTGGCCCAGGTACGTGCTTTGGTGCTTGAGGCAGGTACCAAGCGGGTACGTCCGGCGGTGATGACCACAGCCACTACCATTATTGCCTTGCTGCCGGTATTAACGTCCACCGGTAAAGGTTCTGATATCATGGTGCCGATGGCTATTCCGCTGTTTGGGGGCATGGTCATTGAGGTGCTGACCATGTTTGTAGTGCCGGTTCTCTACAGCTTCTGGCAGGAGACCGTGATTAAACGTAAGGTAAAACAGCAAAATAATTAAGCGATGAAACGAACAATAGTAACATATATTCTGGCGCTGCTGTTACCGGTTCTGGCAATGGGGCAGGAGGAACTGAACAAGTACCTCACCATTGCGGCAGAGAATAATCCGGGCCTTAAGGCAGCTTTTAACAACTATCTATCGGCACTTGAGAAAGCACCACAGGTTAGGGCTTTGCCCGATCCTCAACTGGCTTTTGGTTATTTCATTCAGCCCGTGGAAACGCGCAATGGTCCCCAGGAGTTTAAATTTTCGGCCACTCAAATGTTTCCCTGGTTTGGGACTCTGAAGGCAAAAGAAAATTCAACCATTCAGCAGGCCCAGGCGCAGTACGAACTGTTTGAGGAAAAACGTTCCAAACTGTTCAACGAGGTCAAAGCCAACTGGTACAATCTATACTTTACCAACAAGGCGGTGGGTATCACACTGGAGAACATTGATATTCTCAATACTTTTAAAAAGCTGGCCGCTGTGAAGGTGGAAACAGGAAAAGTATCGGCGGTGGATCAGTATCGTATCGAGATGGAAGTTAACGATTTGGAGGATCAGCTGGCTAACCTGCGCGACAAGCAATACGTGCAGGAGGTGGCTTTCAACAAACTACTGAATGTGGAAGAGCCGGTGACGCTTACCTGGCCCGATAGCTTATGGACAACGGATTTTTACCTGAATAAATCGGCTGCTCTTGACTCTATCAAAGCAAAGAACCATCAGTTGCTCAGTATCGATATGCAAAAAGAAGCACTGGCATTCAAAAAGCAGGCGGCTAAAAAGGCGGGTGCTCCATCTTTTAGCTTGGGTATCGATTACGTGGCTATTGGTAAAGGAGCCAATAACCTGTCGGGGAAAGATGCTATTGCTTTTCCAAAGGTGGGGTTGACTATTCCCTTGTATCGGAATAAATACCAGAGCATGGTGCAGGAGGTGGTTTACCTGGAGATGGCCAAAGACTATGAACGAGTTGATAAGGCTAATGTATTAGAGGTGCTTTTTGAAAATACCTGGAAGGATTACAGTGATGCCCATCGTCGTATTGATTTGTTTGATGCCCAGTTGAGCCTGGCACGTAAAGCGATGAAATTGCTGGAAACCGAGTATGCCTACGCCAATAAAAATTTCGAAGAGATACTGCGTATGGAGCGACGCTTGTTGCAGTATCAGCTGGAGCTGGAAAAGGCTCGCACTGATAAACAGGCCGCCATCGCTTTTATTGGCTATCTGATGGGGAAATAATTGTTAATGATTAATTGTAAACAGATGAACACAATCTTTCAATATATAAAAGCTAATTACAAGCCGGTACTGATAACATTGGCTATCGGTTTGTTGGTAGGATGGGCCATTGCGCCATCTGGTAATGGAAATGCTCAGGCCGATGCGCACGAGGGGCATCAGCACGAAGAAGAAACGGTTTGGACTTGCTCTATGCACCCGCAGATTAAACAGAGTGAGTTTGGTTTATGTCCAATATGTGCCATGGACCTGATTCCACTGGCAGGTATGCAATCGGCCGAGAATGCCGATCCCAATGAAGTGGTTATGACAGAAGCGGCTGCTAAGCTGGCCGAGGTGGAAACCAGTGTGGTGCAGTTGGGAAAACCGGTGAAGGAACTTTATTTACAAGGTAAGATTCATGTAGATGAGCGACGTATAGCTGAGTTGACAGCCCGTTTTGGTGGACGTATCGAGCAGCTTAATATTAATTTTACAGGGCAGAATGTGCGAAAAGGGCAGAAGCTGGCTACCATCTACTCGCCTGAGCTGGTAAGTGCCCAGCGTGAGCTGATTGAAGCTTTTGCTGTCAGGGAAAGCAATCCATCATTATACAAGGCTTCTAAAGCCAAGCTGCAAGCATGGGATTTATCGGATGAGCAGATTGCTACCATTGAAAAAAGCGGTGAGCCACAGGTGAATTTTGATATTTTATCGCCTATCTCAGGGACGGTAATGATGCGAAATGTGGCCCTTGGCGATTATGTGAAGCAAGGGATGCCGCTGTTCAAAGTGACTGATCTTACGCGTGTTTGGGCCTTGTTTAATGCCTATGAATCCGATTTGCCGTGGGTGAAGCAAGGCGATAAAGTGAGCTTTACACTGGAAGCCTTGCCTGGTGAAACGTTTACTGCTAAGGTAACTTATGTTGACCCGATGATTGATGCTAAAACACGCGTAGCTAAAGTGAGGGTGGAAGTAGGCAATAGCAACTTGCAGCTCAAACCGGAGATGTTTGCCAATGCCATGCTGGAGGCACGTTTGTCAAATGAGGATGTGATGGTGATTCCAAAGTCGGCGGTATTGTGGACGGGCAAACGCGCTGTTGTGTATACCAAAGTGCCGGAGCGTGAAACACCTACTTTCCTGTTTAGGGAGATTACGCTTGGACCCAATGCCGGTAACAATTACATTGTGAAAGAAGGTTTATCTGTTGGTGAAGAGATTGCGACCAACGGCGTGTTTAAGATTGATGCCTCGGCACAGCTGATGGGACTGAAGAGCATGATGAATGCCCCAGAAACGCATAATAAGAATAAGGTAAGTTTTACAGTAGCCGGTAATTGCGACATGTGTAAGGAGCGTATCGAAAAGGCAGCCATGACGGTGTTTGGTGTTGTAAGTGCCGAGTGGTCAGCCGATACTCAGGAGGTCGGGGTAGTATTTGATCCTGAACATACTAATGTGGATGCCATTCAAAGAGCCATTGCTCAGGTAGGCCATGATACTGAAAAATACAAAGCCGATGCTGCAGTTTATGAAACGTTACACAGTTGCTGTCTATACGAGCGTTTGGATAAGCAGGCTGTTACAAAGTCTTCAGCTAAGCAATCGAGTCAGGCGAAGCATGCCATGGTTAAAGTAGCCGGTAACTGCGGTATGTGTCAGGAGCGCATTGAAGAAGCTGCTCTTTCGGTGGAAGGCGTGACCTCCGCTAAATGGGATAAAAACACTAAAATGCTGCATCTGAACTATGGTGGCAAGGCAACGGTGGATGCGGTTGAAAAAGCCATTGCTGCAGCGGGGCACGATACGGAGCATCACAAAGCTGATGATGCGGTTTACGATAAGTTACCTGGATGCTGTCATTATGATCGTATGGGAGAATCGGCAACCAATAAAACATCTGCAGCTCAGTCAAAGCACGCCATGGTTAAAGTAGCTGGTAACTGTGGCATGTGTCAGGATCGCATTGAAGAAGCTGCTCTTTCGGTGGAAGGTGTGACTACGGCCAAATGGGATAAGGACACCAAAATGCTGCACCTGAATTATGGCGGTAAGGCTACAGTGGATGCTGTTGAAAAAGCCATTGCCACAGTGGGGCACGATACAGAGCACCACAAAGCCGATGATGAGGTATACGATAACCT
>NZ_JAGUCN010000001.1 GCF_018271975.1 Carboxylicivirga mesophila | reverse complement strand
AATGTTGCGAAGTAAACCGCCGGCTGGTCATCAACCTGGCAAGATTGGCGTCACGCTTTGGAAGAGGAGGCCGGCGGAGCTTGCAATATAGGATTAAATCAATAGAATCAGGCGGATTGATTCATATTTATGGCTACAACCTATAGGGCAGGTAATTAAATGATGGCCATGAAACACTGCGAGTCATTCTATTGATAAAAAGCAATTAACTATGGCTGTAAAATACAAAGTCATTGAAAGAGGGCAACCAGGTGTTGCCGGCGGAGGCGAAAAAAAGTTCTATGCCAACGCCCTTACAAACGGTGAATTAACACTGGAAAAATTAACCACACGCATTGAAAAGATTAGTACTGTTGGCGGTGCCGACATTAGAGCTGTATTATATGCTCTTGTGGATGTGATGACAGATGGCCTTGAAGAAGGAGCCATTGTGCGCCTGGGCGATTTAGGTAGCCTAAGGGTGAGCATCAGTAGCAATGGTGAAATTAATGAAGAAGATATCACATCTCATTCCATCAAGTCTTCAAAATGCATTTTTACACCCGGCAAAAAGCTGAAGCAAATGCTTAATAATTTAGAGTACCAGAAAGTAGATTTATAACTTTCAACGACCTGCCCTAAAAAACGTGCCTATGTTTTAGTAAAAACGTAGGCACGTTTTACTAAAAACATGCTTACGTTTTTGTCAAAACATAAGCATGTTTTTTCGCTTTAACCATTGATGCTGATTACCAATCAATTACAAAACCTCCAAAATGAGATGTAGCTGAAGGTAATTTGCCTAAAAAAACAAGCTAAAAGCCTGGCAAAAACCTGCTTTATACCCCCACATTTGCCACCCTAAAAAGATGACCACCTACCCTCTCTCACTACTCACTTTTAACTCTTCACTCTTATCCATACTCTTCTGCCCCCAAACAACACCCGAAACAAGACCGAAGACACAAGACCTAAGATACAAGACAAACAGAGATAAGTGAAAATTGATGAGTGCTGAGATGACCGGGTCTATAAGGATCGCATCTCAATGTACCAAACCAATATATAGATGCGATCCGATACAGTACCTCAACCAGCAACTCCAGACCCTAAACCCGAAACCAGCAACCAACCCTAAACCCACAACTCTGCCCAACTACTGACCACTGGCTTCTCACTTCTCATCTCTCACTACTCACTCTTCACTTTTCACTTTTCACTCTTCACTTTTCACTCTTCACTCTTATCTATACTCTTCTGCCTCACCACTAACTACTAACCACCAACTACCTCCCACTCATCAACTCCACCCCATCTTTTATCAACATAAGTATGTGCATACCGAAATAAATTCTAATTTAGCAGGCACTAATCGGAAAAACTGCCCCCCTGACCGGGGATAATGTGAGCGTAATAAGGGGCAGGAAATCATAAATGACTAATAAATGTATGGGTACCCATGTGCCGGTAGCAATTGCTATACGCCTTAGTGGTTGATAGTGGTATGAGAGTGCGGAGATAAATGAGTTGGCGGCAAGGCAAGAAGAACCAAAACTGCAACAATTATGGCAGATAAGATAAAAACAAATATAAGCTGTGAGAATATTGCACCGATTGAAAACTTGAATCGAGAAGTTAAATCAGGTACTTTAAAAATTGGTGTTTTTGCGAATAATGGAAGTGGAAAAACATTCATAAGCCGATTATTTAGACTTACAGAAAACCAAACAGTATTAGAGCTAGAAGATGATGGAACCAGTCCAACAGATAAGTTAATTTCATTTGGTAAGAACAATGCAAAATTTTCATTCTCAATTGTAGATAAAGAAGGAAATACAAAAGATGATTTTAATATTAGATTATCTAAAGGTGAATTGCCTGAAATTCCTAAAACCGATTATTTATATCATACTTTCAATCAAGATTATGTTGAAGATAACATAAGAGCTTTAGGTTATGAAAAAGACAGTGAAATTGAGGGATTCATTCTTGGAAAAGTTAATATAGATTTAAAAGATGATGAGGAAAAACTGAAGAAAATAGAAGAAGAAGGAACTTCATTGTCCGACCAAGTTAAAAGTGAGATTACAGGTTATTTGAATAATAATATAAATAGTATTCAAAATATTAAGCGACTGGGTGAATACAGAAATCTAAATTACGATGAGATTTTTAAAAGTATTGACAAGGAAGCTATTCCCGTATCAAAGTCATTTCAAGAACTTTTAGATGATTACAATAAAATAAAATCTGTACCAGAGAACTTAGAAGATATCTCATCAGTCAGTAGAGTAAATATAAATTTCGAGCAACTAAATGCGATTAAAGTTAATTGCGAAAAAGAATATACACTTAGTAGTCTTGCTGAAGATTTTAAATCAAAGATTAAAGAGAAACAGCTTTTCATAGAGACAGGAATGGAACTAATTGACGAGAGAAAAATTTGCCCATTCTGTGAACAGGAGCTAAAGCTAGACGCTTTGTCATTAATAGATAACTATACGAAATACTTAAATAACACAGAGGCTCAAACTATTAAGTTGTTTAAGTCATACAAAAAAATAGTAGAAGAAATCATATCTGAAATAAAAGCTCTTGAAGTCTTTAATTCAAAACGTATTCTGGATTATAACACCTATAAAAATAAGTATATTCCATCCTGTTCAGATATTGAGTTAGATAAGTTGAATATCGAAGAAGCTGAATCTAACCTAAAAAAAGTTGAGGAGCTAATCGATAAAAAGCTTTCTAATATTTCAGTTAAAGTTGAGTTTAATGAATCATTATTGGATGAATTAGAAAAGAATCAAGCTTTAACAAACAACACAATTGATTCAAATAACAAGGAAATTGACTCTATAAATGGAAAGAAAAATCGTATAAATGACGAGAATAAAAACATAAGAAAAGCCTTATGCAATAGCGCTTTCAATCAGCTTGTAAGTTCTCACAAGACAAATATTAAGAACATTATTAAACTTCGCACTGATTATAAATCTCTAAATGAAGAAATAAAGAAGAAAAAGGAACAGCAGAAAGTAAGTAAAAAAGATAAAGTCGCTGAAACGATTAAAACTGTCTTGAATTACTTTTTCGCTGATAAATATTCCTTAGATTCTGATTCTTTTAGGTTGATTTTTAAAAGAAATATTCTTGAAAAAAATCAAGCGAAAAATGTGTTGAGCGAGGGTGAAAAGAACATTGTTGCTTTTGCGTATTATATTGGAGATTGTCATTTAAAGATAAATAGTGAAGATGATTACAAGAATCTATTTTTTGTAATTGACGACCCAATATCAAGTATGGATTTCACGCATGTTTATACGCTTAGCGGAGTGATACGTGACATTGATAAAATTATAGATAAATTACTGCGCGTTAAGTTCATCTTATTTACACACAATAATGATTTTATGAGAGTCCTTTCCTCAAATAATATCTTAGACAAAAAGCTTTTGCTTAAAAATGGAGAACTAATAGATTTTAATAATAACCTGACTGTCCCATACATAAGCCATTTAATGGACGTTTATGATATTGCTAACAATGGTGGCATTCCTAACCACACAACAGCAAATTCAATCAGACATATTATTGAAACACTTACAAAATTTGATAAAATAGATACTTCAAGAGAAAGTATTGCTGAATATATTAGAGATAATATCCCATCAGATACAAGAGCTTATACCTTGATTAATGATTTATCACATGGTGGTTGGCGCTCAGAACAAGCCCCAATTACGGATGATGATTTTACAGAAATATGTTCTACTCTAATTGAGTATATAGAATCGAAGTATAAAGGACAAATTGATTATTGTAATAGAATATGCAATTAGGAAATATGCGTGTATTAATTTATAAAAGAACTCATAAAGGCGACCCCGATGACAAAGGGGTATTTGGGAATCAGGATTGTATGGGAAGGATTCGAAATTGGGATTATGATGCGGTTATTGGTATTGGAGGTAAAACTACATTTAAAGGGGATGAAGACATAAAATACAAAATCAACTGGATAGGTTTGAAACCCCAAAGATTTAACTCAGAATCCAAACGAGGTAATTATGTTGCTTTTTCTCATTTTGCATTGTTTGAAGAAAAAGGTGAGGAAATAAATTATCATTACCCGCACCTTTTTGTTTATATGTATAGTAGCCGTAAAAGGTTTGACATGGCATCAGAGTTGCCTTCAAAGGTTTATGAAGAGGTTTTGAAAATATTAGATTCTGTAAAATCTTATCCTCCATCTAATTTTGAAATTACAGATGTAAAAGAACTGGAATCTGAGTGTATAACACATGATTCTCAATGTATAAATAGTTGTGGTGAACCTGTACAATTAACTATAGATGAACAAAATTGTAGAAAGCCCAGCTCCTAATAACTAAGCGTTATGGCTGGTTGAAAACCAGAGTCTGAGCGTCCCGAGTAATTCGGGATTGACGACAACCGGATAGAAATTAGTATGTATGGCGATTGATATAAGTGAGGTGAGTTTTTAACAGCCCTTCAAGAGCCGCTCATAATACATCGCAAACCGCAAACACAAGCAACTCATCATAGCCTCGTCCGTCATAAATAAAAAAACCTGCTCCAATCCTATGCCATTTCAGATTGAAGGTGTTCACCCCTCTTGACAAGTGCATAAACTATTCATTTCTTAACCTGGAGCGGCTTATTTCCATTAACAAATACGCAACTGACAACATTACTACTTTTAAATACTACACACATGGGTACCTTACACAATTTAAAATGCGAGGCATGCAGTGTTAATGCGCATCGATTATCAGCTGATGAAATTGCATCCCTGATGCCGGATGTACCCCACTGGGAATTGATTGAAGATGGGACTATTCAAAAGTTGAAACGGGTATTTCGCACCGATAATTTTATTCAATCCATGGCATTGACCAATGCTATTGCTGAACAGGCGGAGAAAGACAATCACCATCCTCAGCTGATTGTTGAATACTCATCGGTAACGGTTATATGGTGGACGCATAAAATACATGGACTTCACAAAAACGACTTTATTATGGCCTATCATACCTCCAATTTATACGCCAATATTACCGGAGAATGACATGGTAATTAGTCAATGTCATTAAGTTAAGGGTTTTTCGTGCCGCTATACACCTCCAGATACTACCCCAAACCCCTAAAGGGGCTTACCCCGCGCGCTGTTCCCTTTAGGGAAGCAAAGGGTGAGCGTGAGGGAGGCTACTAACTTAATGACATTGTGGTAATTAAGGGGCGTGGCATATCAGTAACTAAGAGCAATTCGCTGTCATACTAATCAATCCTATTGTCGCTGTCAGTATGCATCCTGCCTCTGGCCATTGAAAAGTAGGTTCCTCCTGCACAGATCATTGCAAAAGCCAGAAAGGCATAATGAATACTTTTAATAAACAGCTGGTCTGAAACACCTTCAACCGACTCGCCTTTAAAAAAGATGGCAAATATGGCGGTGGCAATCGTCATACTTGCCATTTGTCCCAGCACCCGCATTGTTGCAGCCATACCACTGGCTAGGCCCGATTTTGTTTTGTCGACTGAACTCATGATGGTATTCATGTTGGGAGAAGAGAAAAGGGCAAAACCAATACCTATAAATCCCAGAATACCTATAATAGCTATTGTTGATGTATCGGCCCCTATAAAAGCCAGAAGGGCTAAACCGAGAGAACAGATGGCCATTCCTGCAGATGCCAGGATGCGCGGCTCCATTCGGTCAGACAGATAGCCCGCTAATGGCGAAAGAAGCGCCATAACAACAGGTTGAGCTATCAATATACTGCCTGCCTCCCGGGGGCTGTAATGTTGAATTTTCTGAAGGTATAAGCTTAGCAGGAAAACGATGGCAAAGGTGGCGCTATAGTTAATTAGCGCTGCTGCATTGGAGTAGGCAAAGAGCTTGTTTATTCTGAACAGATGTGTAGGAAATACAGGAAAGACAACTTTCGTCTGATAAAACAGAAAACCAATGATGAGCAGCACACCAAGCCCAATAAGTATTTGCCCCTGTAAGCTGGTAATTTTAGAAGAACCATACACCAAACACGACAGAGCCAACATATAAATAATAGCTCCCCACACATCCATCCCGGATTGTGGGGATTTGTTTTTATCCTCTCCCAGAAACAGAAAAGCAACCAGCATGACTGCTAGTCCTAGTATACCCGAAATCCAGAAAATACCCTGCCATCCAAAATAATAGGTAACAAACCCACCAACCAGCGGCCCTGCCGAAAGACCAATATATACGGCGGCAACATTTATCCCCAATACTCTGCCCCGCTGATTCACCGGGAATTCGGATATGAGGATAGCGGGTCCCGTTGCCATCAGCATAGCTGCACCAACCCCCTGCAGGAACCTGGCAACAATCAGAATGGTTGAACTATTGGTAATAGCACATAAGAACGTGAACACCACAAAAACAACGGTACCTTGCTTAAAAATACGCTTTACGCCTTTTATATCGGCCCATTTCCCCATTGGCAAAAGAAATATAGCCGATGATAACAAAAAGGAAGTAATGACCCAGCTTAAGGTGATGGCATCAATAGCGAAATACCTTTCAATATCTGGCAGGGCAATGTTAACCGACGAGATAATGAATGGCCCGATAAATGATGTAAGCGTCACAACAAGCAGCACTGATTTTTGTGTCTGGGCCATTTTTTCCATAAACCGGTAGTTTTTATACCAATTACTATTCAAAATGTGCCTTTAGTGCGTTTCACTCCTAAAGCCACTATGAATATGTATCGGCATTATACAAGCGCATTTTAATATTTAAATGGTATTACTTACGCCATCAAGCAAATTAAATGTATCAATAATTTCACAACATTGCCATAGGCCTTAGCTTCTAAGCCTATGGGTCAAACAGCCGAAAAACCAGACAGCACTCATTCAGAACCAGCAAACAAAAAAGCCACCACAACTCGTTAGCTGCAGTGGCTTTATACAAAAACCAAAACCTTTAGTCTATATTATTTGGTCTTTACTTTTTCAGTACTGGGTTAATGTACAGGTCTTCATAATACCCTTCATTCGGACCACCTGTAAACGCGATGGCAAACGGATTGCGGAAAACAATATCTCCTGTTACGGGATCAATATCCCCTATTAAATAACCTTCGGTGATAATTCCACCTGGTGTCTCATCGTCACCAAACATGGTTAGCACATTTGTACCGTCATTGTAGGTCTGCTGACCGTAAGCAATACTAACTGTCATGGCTTCTAAATCAACTGTTCCCTTTACTTTGGTTGACAAGGCAAAATCTTCATTATCGCGATAATACCCAAGCACAATACCTACTTCAGTATCACTGCCCTCAACAGAGAATATTTGATTGACTTCCTGCTGACCATTGCCATTCCATGGCGAATCATAATTCAGTGTATAGGAGCCTAACACTGATGCCAGCGGGTGTTCATCATCAATGATGGTTACTAATACTTTTGACTGCTTACCATCAGCCAGTCCCAGGTCAGCATTAATATCATTGGAAACCATGGTCAGGTAAAACTGCTTATCACCATCTGTCTCGTCATTGTCCATCACTTTAATCGAAACTTCCTGGAAATACTCCCCACGAAATGTAATCGTTTCATCCCCCACAATTTCAAAGTCAACGCCCTCTATTGCCGGATTATCCAATCCTTCACTGTCTGCCTCCAAAACTACCGTACCAATAGCCTTGCTTTTGGCTATGTACAGACTCAAGTCTAATCTGTCTTCTGAGTTTTCGCTTATGGACGCACTCTCAGCCTCAAAAGCAAAGTAGGCATCCTGGTCATCAAACAGTTGCTTATCAGCTTCGCCACATGCCACAACGAGCAGTGCAATAATGGCGAGAAATATATATTTCACTATGTAATTCATAATTTATTGTCTTTTCAGATAACTACTAACTATTCTGTATAACCTCCGTTTTGAACCATGTTATCATTGGCAAATATTTCTTGCTGAGGAATGGGAAATACAAATCGATAATCGCCAGCCGGCAGATTCTTTGCGGTTGTTTCCGAGTCCTCATCTAATCGACTAACACCTAAATTCCAGCGTTTAAGGTCGTAAAAACGATGGCCTTCATAAGCAAGCTCACGGCGTCTTTCCAGCTGCAGTGCTTCCATGGCCTCTGCGGCAGTATTAAAGCTCAATAACACTGGATTGACCATACGCTGACTGCGCAGGTTATTAAGTTCTGAAGCCGCTTCATCCAACATATCTTTGGCGATGTATGCTTCTGCCTTAATCAATACAAGTTCTGATACCCTAAAAACTTTTAAGTCTACTACGTTTGGCTTATCATTGGGGCGACCATCATGCTTGATAACGACATCCTGCCCTCCTGAATTCTTGCCAAAGAAGGCCAAAGCGCGTATGTCGCCTTCTTCATACTGATTCATCAAATCATATGACGGATGAAAGAAGATATCACCATTTGAGCTACGTGTATAGTAATCGCCAAGCGTACCGTTCTCACGAAACAGTTTGAAAATAACCTCAACGCCTTCAGTAACGGCATCATCCCACACGCCTGTATATTCATCACGGTTAGCCAGACGTACACCTGTTTCAAGGCATTTATCAGCGGCTTCAATGGCTAAATCCCAATTGCGCATATATAATCCTACACGGGCTTTTAATGCATAGGCAGCTGCTTTGGTTGCAAAATAGCTTCCCTCAGCTTCATCAGGTAAAGACGGCAGTGCTGCGTCAATATCACCCAGTATATTCTCATAAACTACCCCTTGTGGCAAACGTGCAGGAGACTCTACACCTGCTTCGTATTTATAAGGGATACCCAGCGGATCGTTCGAATCATAGTTTTTACAGTACAGACGTACAATTTCGAAATGCGCATAAGCGCGTGTGAAAATTAATTCGGCTTTGATTCTTTTAACATCTTCATCTTCCGCATCGAAGCGCTCTGCCACCTCTAATATGCGGTTAGCACGGTCTACCAAAGTAGCATTGCCGTTCCAGGTGCCACTTAAATCACCAGTTGAGGCATTATAAGTCCAGTTATGAACCTGCACTCCCTGGCCAGTGTTACTCAATGAGTAGCGTAAATCGTCGCTGGCCCAGTCACTCATACCTACAATACCATGACCTCCGTAAGTACCCATAACCCCAACAAGGCCTTTTTCAAGGTCTTCAATTGTTTCAAATGCTTTATCGCTACTAATTGAATCAGTTGGTTCTATATCTAAAGAACAACTTGACATTAACAGCATTCCTGCCAAAAAAGCAGTGATTATATTTCTATTTTTCATGTGTTAAATTTTATTACATATTGTCACATGGAACTCCCAGTGAATTTTAGCTTGAGATATGTATATCCTAGAAGGTCAAATCAAGACCAAGTGTGAAAATTCGGGGAGTTGGATATTCATATTGGGCAATATTATTGCTGTCCTCAGGATCAAAACCAGTCCATTTTGTCCAGGTAAACAGATTCTGACCTTGTCCATACAGTCGCATACTCCTTATAAATCCAACTTTACTCAATACCGTTTTAGGCACATTATAAGCAATCATCAGGTTGCGGAAACGTAAATAAGAGGCGTCTTCAATATCTTTTGAAGAAAACTCACGCTGAGAGTGAACCCCCTGGATTTCGGTCATGTCACCTGGTTTTTGCCAGATATCTAACATGTTGGAAGACATATTGAACTGCGCAAAATTGGGATTCTCCTGGAAGAATGACTGGTTGTTGAAACGATAAAACCCTTGCGCAAAAGTGAAGTGAGCACTCAACTCAAATCCTTTATAACTCACCGAGGTATTAAATCCGCCAAAGAATGGAGGCTCAGATGAACCAAAGTCTGCCACATTATTATCGGCACTATAGTCGGTGGTAACCTGTCCATCTTTGGTATAATACATGGCATCACCGGTTGCAGGATTAACACCGGCCCACTGCACAATATAATGCGAATTAATAGGCAAACCGACGCGAACGATGGATGTTCCCTGCTCAAATTCCTTTACCTGCCCCAGGTCAGTAATCTCATTCGCATTGTATGACAGGTTGGTTCCTACCGTCCATGTTAAATCGCGGTTACGAATGATGTCGTAATTAATCAGTAACTCGGCACCACGGTTACGCATCTCACCGGCATTGGTGGTTTGGATATTACCCGGAACACCATCCCATGCGGAGAAGGTTTGTTGAATAAACAAATCAGAGGTTCTGTCATTATACAGATCAATCGAACCATTTAAGCGGTTATTAAACAGGTTGTAATCAATACCCACATTGAACTTGTGAGCCACCTCCCATTTTATATTCGGGTCTCCGGCTTGTGCTAAGTAATAGCCAGGATTACCGGCATACTCTGTGTTTGACCAAAGCGTTTTTGATTCAAAATTGCCAATGCCTTCCTGGTTACCGGTGGTACCATAACTGATTCTGAACTTCAGATTATTCACCCAATCAACCTGGCTCATAAAGCCTTCGCGTGCCACATCCCAGGTAAAACCAGCTGAATACAGCACAGCATACTGATTATTCGTACCAAAAGCAGAAGAACCATCGCGACGTAAACTTCCTGAAAAAGTGTATTTACCATCGTAGGTATAGTTAACCAATGAAAACAATGAGAACAAAGCACGCTCACTTTTGTAACCACTTACTGTTGGGATATAACCATTGGTATCGGTACCAGGCGTAATAGTTGCTGGTGTTTCAGGCAATTTAGGATCCAAGCCATAACCTGTATAACCAAAGTTGAAATATTCCCTGTTTAAATATTCTGTTCCGACAACGGCCGATATGGTATGGATATCATTAAAAACCTTTTTGAAATCAAGTGTATTGGTGAAACTGGTGGCCGTGCGACGACTAAAGGTTTCACTGATGGATCCATCGCGTCCCGGAGCACCTTCACCCAGACTGTTTGAGTAAAAGCTATCAGGACTCACCCAACGTTCATACAGGCTGTGACGATAATCAATACCGTACTGGCTTTTAGCCGTTAAATAGGGTAACACATCCCACTCCAGTGTAAAGGCCCCAATAAACTTTGTTTCTTCCTCCTTATTGGTAGAGTTGGCCATCATATCCAAGGCATTGGTTCCTGTTTTACTATATGGGTTGTACAAACTATTATTTTCGTCCTCAGTTAAATGTGGGTTCACGTAACGATAATGCCCGGCTGCTAATTCGCCATCTGCATTGTAAGGCTCTTCCCACGGGTTAGCTAAATAAACGGCAGCATAAGGATTACTTAGCGCCACGCCTCCTTCACTCTCAATATGGTTGATTTTTGATTGACCAATGGTGGTATTAATACCCACTCTGATATTTTCAAACAGCTGATGATCCAGGTTAAGTCGCCCGGTATTTCTGTTTAAGTCAGAACGAGGTGATAAGCCTTCCTGGTAATAGTTCTGGTAAGACACATAGTATTTAGTCTTTTTATTACCACCCGAGAAATTTACTTCATTGCTCATTGTTTTACCATTGCGGTAAAACTGATCCTGCCAATCGGTATTAATCTGGCGTAGTCGATTTAATTCGGCCACTTGAGCTGCCTGCGCTTCAGGACTTAATAATTCGTAGTTTGGGTTCATTGGACTTAACTCCCAGCCCGGACCTTTTTTAGCAATCTGCTCAAACCACAGTTTTTCTGATGAATTCATCATGTCAAACTTCTCAACACCTTTGATAGAAATACCTGACTGGTGACGCACATTAACTGTTGAAGTGCCTTCAGCACCACTTTTGGTAGTAATTAAGATGACACCATTGCTGGCTCTTGAACCATAGATGGCTGTTGATGCAGCATCTTTCAATACACTTACCGTTTCAAAATCATTGGCATTTAAACTGCCAAATACACCCGGCTCAATAGGGACACCATCAACCACATATAAAGGCTCATTGGAGGCCATAATAGAACCCGTACCACGAATTCGTACTTTGGTGTTGCTCGATCCGGGTTGCCCTGAACCACTGGATATTTGCAGACCTGTTGTTTTACCTTGCAGCATCTGGTCAAAAGTAGCAACGGGCATCTGTTCCAGCTCTTTGGCCGACACTACCGAGATAGCACCTTTCAGGCCTACTTTACCTTTACTACCATAGGCCGTTACAACCACTTCATCCAGGTCTTTGCTATCGCTCTCCAGTACTACATTAATGACATTTCTTCCTTCAATGACTTGTTCCTGGCTCGACATCCCAATAAAAGAGAAAACCAGTGTGCCGGCATCTGCCGGTACCGACAGATTATACTGCCCATCAATATTGGTGACAGTACCAATGGTAGTACCCTTTACCAACACAGACACACCCGGCATGGTAAATCCGTCATCTTTATTTGTTACGGTTCCTGTGATGGTGCGCGATTGAGCTTGCAACAAGCCAATACTCACGCAGCACAGCAAAGCCATGAATACGAAAAATCTTTTCATAGATTTAATAGATTAATTAATAGTTGAATTTATTATGCACCTCATTATCAGGTGCTGTATCATAGGTTTCGTACAGCTCGAATACCACCTTTCATCTAACGTTTAAAAGGTAGCTGCTAAGAGTTAATGAAAAAACGTGGGTGTCCGAAAATCAAAAAATCACAATAATAAACTTATAATTCATAAGAAAACACCTCTCCTCAATCCTCTCCTTCAAGGAGAGGAAGCCACTAATAAATAAAGATATCTTCATACATTAGAGATAGTTGCCTTATTAAATAATGTCACCTTCTCCTTGAGGAGGATTTATTCCGCCAGAGCGGAAAGGCTGGGATGAGGTAATGAAGTTATAGATTATTAGTATAAAAAATGTCTCTCTTCATTATCGGACACCCTCATAAATACTTATACTGAGATATTACTCTATGGTTAAAACCATGTTATAATTGGCAAAATTAAACTGCTTGTCAACCACCATAAACTCCAGATTGTATACGCCCGATTTGATATCCATCGGGATAGCTTCTCCAAATAATTCGTATGCCGAAAGATTTTGACTTTTGCCTGATAATTCAATGACTTCGCTTGTTTCCCAAGGCGTATTCCAGCCCTTCAACACTTGTGCTTCTTCTATGGATACCTCCACATGCGACAGCTCTTTATCATCTTCGAATGAAGCATTAACAATTATGGATTGTCCTCTTTGATAAACTGTTTCTGTTAACGGACTTGTAAAAACTGCTGTTGGTGCCATACTATCGCCGG
The DNA here is from genome assembly GCF_018271975.1 of Carboxylicivirga mesophila. Lineage (GTDB taxonomy): Bacteria > Bacteroidota > Bacteroidia > Bacteroidales > Marinilabiliaceae > Carboxylicivirga > Carboxylicivirga mesophila. Next base: position 509,291 of record NZ_JAGUCN010000001.1, on the reverse strand, counting down.
GTTCATCTTTAGAGCAAGACCCGCTTAGCAGGCCAACCACCATTATCAGGTATAAAGTGGTTCTATATATTTTTTTATTCATCTGATTGCATTTTTTCTTAAACCAAGGAGTACCCAAAGAGGCACTCCAATGGTTTAACTATTAAAAAAAACCTAACCCAATTACTTCTTAATTAACTTGTAAACACTTGATTCTGAATCATGGTAAATCTCCAGCAGATAAATACCATTCGACAAGTCATCAATATTGACTGTGTGCTTTTGTGATGCACCCCAGTTAAACTCCTTCTCCTTAACCAGTGTTCCTGCGGCATTCATGATACGAATACGAACTGATTCCACATTAGCTGAACACTTAATATTAATAACCGAAGAGGCCGGATTTGGATAAATTTCCCATTGTGCAGCATCCATGTCATCAAACCCGGTACGGTGTATCACTTTCACATTGAATACGTGCTCAGTAAGTGCATTATGAATATCCGTTGCCATTACTGTAACAGCAATCCCTTGTTCACTCACCATCAGTGGCTCCAGCTTTAGTTTGTTGCCTGACAGGAATACGTCGAGGATTGATAAATCAGCACTATACACCTCATAGCTTACTGCTTCGCCATCCGGATCGGTGAAGTACGCATCCAGATCAAAATCAACCACCCCGTTCTCCCACACCATTTGCATATCATCAAGCATGGTTGTCATTTCAGGTGCACGGTTTACATTAATAACTTCTACTGGTATCTCCAGTATGCTGGCATTATTGTGAACATCTGTACCTGTAATAGAAATCACATTAACTCCCGCTGAAACATAATCGGGCGAGTAAGTCACTGTTATCGTATTCTCTGCGACAGCTAAGGTAACCATCTCATTGGCTTCCGTCAGTTCAAAAGTACAGGCATCACCTTCGTAGTCGCTTGCTGTAACATCAAAACTTATGGATGCGTTTTCTTCAACAGACAACACAGCATCCGGGTCAATGGTAAATGATGGTCCCTGGTTCAATCTCAGGTACATTGAGCGATCAACCATCGGACTCACAGGGTCATTCGACTCTACTATCAGCTTCGCATAATTATCAGCATCCATCACTCCTGCCGCGTTGAAATCCATCTCAACATTCAGCGACTGTCCCGCCTCTACAATACCAGTTAACGGCGAAGTAATGCGTACCCACGAAGCTGAGACATGCTCTTTTTCAAGCGCTTTAATCATCCAGGCATATCCTGCCAGGCTTTCAATGTCAGTTACATCCAGCCAGCCTTCATCGGTTGGGAAGAAGAAACGGCCTGCCACTGGTTCCTCCACTGTGGCTGTCCCCTGCGGATATGCAATACCCAACTGGTAAGCAATCGCAATATAGAATTTCTCATTCGGATAGAACTGCTGTGGCTCATCCAACTCGATGGTAACAAAACCGCCACCTTCAACAGCTTCTTCAACGCTATGTGTGTAGGTTTGCTCAGTTAGTAACTTTGCATCATCAAACCCGGTACCACCAGCCAATACATATACTGTCATATCAGATGTTAATACCTCACCAGGCGCATACCATGTTTTAATATGCGACAACTTAAACCCTTCGGCTGGTGCACTGAAAACAATACCCGGCATAAAGGCCTGTCCTTCGCCATAACCGGTAAAAATATCGGCAGCAGCATTTGTATCATATTCAAGTGTGGTATCAAAAGCTTCATTGCTCTGGGCATATGCACTCACCACAGGCACACTATTTTCTACTGACTGCAACTGCGCCATTGGAGTCACACGACTATATACAACAGCTGCAGGTTCGCCTGTCCGGTTGTAATCAATCGACAAACGATATTCAAGCGGCCCCTGCCCATTCACATTCGATAAGGTTAAACTACCTGTTTCTGTATGTGCCTTCGTGTTGGCCAGAATATTAATGTCGGCTCCTTCGATAATAGCAGCCGGTGCTTTAGATACGCTTGCTGTAACAGGGATTAGCACTTGTCCTTCAGGCAAATCAGTATCGAGCACTAAGTTGGTATTGATGGTTGCTACGTCGCCACCAGGCGTTAAAGCTACCCTGAATTTCATTGATGTACCAGGAGTTATCTCAACCCAGCGCGCGTACTGGATATCCTGCCAATACATAGGGGCTCCAGGGAAACGACTGGAGTACACCTGACCGGCTAACTCTGTTGCATCTTCGAAGAAGATTGAGTACAGGAGTAACGATTTAGTGCCTGGGTTGGCTACTTCAAATTCCTTATAGTAACTCACCGGATTGAGCTGCCCATAATTATCTTCCGTTTCATAGGCCATTACTTCGCCAAACTCCAACGTTGCTGGCGCTTCAATAGCTGCCTGACCAATAACATCCAGATTTACAGGAATACTAATCTTTGGCTGATCCGGTGTATTATTAATGATATTAAGCTGTCCGCCATACCAGTTTTCATTGAGCGCCACTGCATCCAATGCAATATCAAATGTTACAGCACTATTTGCCGGTACCACACGCTTTTCTGCTGGTGATAATACCACGGCCAGTTGGTCTTTTAAGTAAGTTTGATAACCAGCCACAAGCACTCCGTCATCACCGGCTGCATTTTCTAAGCCTACAATACCCAGGTGGTACCATGTATCCATACCTCCGGCCTTGTACTGGTATTTGATAACACCACTGGTATATATAATGGCCTGGAAACTATAGTTTGATCCCAATCCATACTTATCGAAGCACTCGTTCCACTGAACCACAATGCGGTCTTCATACAATTTGTGGTATACACCCGACACCAGGGCTTCTTCAGCATTTCTATCGTAGTTATGAATGCCGAAATATGGTGCTATCAAGCTATTGGGCTCTGTTGTATTCGGGAAAATATCAGGACCAATGTATGGTGGGTTAATTCGCGGCTCAACAGTTGTTATAAGGCCTTGCCAGCTAATCCATAGTTTATTTGTTGGCTGATTATAGAGCTTTATTTCGAAAGGCAACTCTACTTCTCTCCAAAGCTGCTGATGCTCCGAATACCATGACATAGGTGTTCTGACACCATCTTTCACAATGTCATCCCAATCGAAGACAATCCCACTTTCCCACTCATCGGATGTAGCAAAGCTATAAGCGAATTCAGGTAGCGACAGTGGCGCCACTGTCTCCTGCTCATATACCCAATCATTTCCACTAATCAACAACTCAAGGTCGCTATTACCATTATTGGTAATGGTCAACGGACGTACCACTTTTTGTCCGGCATCCAGCACTTCATAAAACTCGGTTACATCCACCTCTATTTGAGGTGCATCCAGCACTTCACCAGTACATGCAACATTAAAGACCGTACCATCTGCGCAGGTAATGGTCAGTTCATCGCTTAAAGTAGCAACAGCATCAGTTACCATACTCACTTTGATGTATTCTGATGTTTTTGCCTTCAGCACTTTAGGGTAAGTCGTTTCGATGGCAAAACCTGCTCCTGCAAAGGTTGCAGACGTTATCTCAACATCTTTATTTCCACTATTTACCAGGGTAACAATCTGCTCTGCAACTGCACCAGTAAAGACCTGTCCGAAATTCACATTCGTCCGATCAATGGTTGGCTCAGCTACCCCTCCGGCGTTTACATTTACTTTCACTGTAAAAGGCGTAGCTTCGGCAAATGGGTCGTTACTTAAGATGGATATATGCTGATATAGCTGGCCTTCGTTCACAGCAGATGTATTAATGTCGACCGTTATCACTTCTGATTCACCTGGTGCTATGTAACCAGATGTTTTAGACAAGGCTTCCACTAATTTTGTACCAGGATATTTTACCTTAAAAATAGTCTCGTTGCTGGTTAAGACACCATAGCGATCGTAACCAAATTGAAAATCAGCTCCACTAATGCGGAATTCATCATCATACGCCGGATTAGCAATACCTATCAAGGCCTCATTAGTATCCCAATGGGACATATTCTCGATGTCTTTGAAGCGAAAATCAATATCGCCGTTATTGAAAAGTACAATCTGGAATGTTCCCGATTCATAAATACTCCAGGCCTCTTCAAAGAAGACATCAGTATACTGCACAATCACCCTGTCACCATACTTTTTATAGTGGATGGAACCCCGACGATTAATATCAAAAGGCCAGCCTAATATTGATATAGCACCTTTAGGCGAACAGCGCGGGTCAAAGTTGGGCGGCGAACAATTGCCAAATGGTCCATTCTTGTCTAAGGTTAAAATCCCGTTTCGGGTAATATACAAACGCTCAATCTTATCGTCATAGAATGGAAACTGAAAACCTAGCTCCAACTCTTTATAGGTATAATTCGGATGTACATCCTTGAAATAATCAGATACATCAACACCAGTAGTTGTAATATCCTCCCACTCGAAAGGCACCGCTACATTTCCGTTGTTATTAGTCTCATAGGTATAACCAAACTTATGACGCAAACTATCCTGACGTGTCAAAGGCTGATTATCATAGGCGGCTATTTTATAATTTAACGGGTATTCGCCCACATTGGCAATGCTGAATGTGGTGGTAGTTGTTTCGCCAATGGCCATATCTGCTAATACTTGCTCAGCTGGGGTAACTTCTATTTTAGCCGGATTAACACCCACGCCAAACAGTCGTATATCATGCGTATGACCTTTTTGATCGGTCAGTGACAAAATCGCATTGTTGTTACCGGCCCCGTTAGGTGTGTATTTAACCGTAATATAGCCATAATCGCGTGCATTAATGGAGTAATCATTGGTAACTACTTCAAAAGTCGCATCAGAAACACTTGTTGATATACCAAAGAAGTTACCATATCCAAAATTAGTAACCGGGATAATCAGTGTTTTGGAAGTACCATTAAACACACTACCATAATCAATTACATCAAGATTACGTAAGTCGGGCTGCTGCTCCGAAACATTTAAACTAATGCCTAATCGTGATTCTTTCTCATCGCTATCGTTCGATTTAACCAGAATATTGGCATTATAGTTTCCGTTAATTAAAGTAGTACCATCTACATTCAGGTTCACTTCCTGAGATTGATTTGGTTCAACACTTCCTGATGCAGGTGTTAATGTAATGTACTCTCCCAGGTATTTATTATTACTTACTGCAACAGTTGACCAGGTATAAAAGTCATCAATCAGGCTACTCAATGGGTGCCATGTATTTCCCATATCAAAGCTCATGAAGCTATAATCTGAATAAGAAGGATCCAGTTCTACCTGGGCACCTAAACAGTAGGTATTACCCACCGGCACATGCAGCACTACCCAGAAAGTCTGTCCATAGCTGAAATACAATTGCTCCATCAACTGCACATTCATATCATAAGGATCTGGCGAATAACTTTCCACCTCCTGCGCCATTATGAGCTGAGCATTGTCCAGCGTTTCTCCTTCATATATCTCCATCACCATAGGACCTGTCTCTGGATCATGGCGTACATACATCTCAACATTTGTTAAGTTGAATCCATCTTTTCGATCTACGAAAAATTTCATGGCCGATGAATTCGTCAACGTTACATCTCCTTCGCCGATAATGTAAATATTACCATCAGCAAATCGTATCTCATCCTTAAAACCTGTCAGTTCAACGGCGCTTAAAGCTGATACCTCTGATTGATTTGTACGAGAAGGTACCTTTCGAACATTGTAAGAGGACTTACCTGCCAAAGTGTTGGCTACCGGATAATTGATATTGAGGGCATTAAAATCAAGGTTATGTGACTTATGACGCATCACGCCTTCCCATTTTAACAATCCTTCATCATGGTTTTCAATAACAAAGCTGCCGGTATTATCGGTAAAGCTATTGGCCTGATTCAATTCGTAACTGATCGGTGCTGTTGGTATATTAATATCGGGTCCGGCATTGGTTGTGCCTGAAACATTGGCCGATAATGCCGACTTATTGGCCCATCGGTCCATCGAACGAATGGCAAAATAATAGGTAGTAAGCGGTTCGAGACCTGTTACCTCAAACTGCTTTAAAGTCCCTGCTGCATCAATATTATTAATACTAACCAACTTAGCCTCAGCAATATTACTTTCCGTCACCTGTTCTGTATGATAGAATAGCTGGAAATTAGAAGGATAACCATCATCACTATCAGCTGGTACACTCCATGTCAGAGTCGCGAAATCCTGTGCAATTCCGGCGAGTGCTAAATCAGTAACATTGTCGGGTGTAACACCTTCATTTTTCTTTAATACCATGGCGGCATCAATGTACCCCACCCCTAATTTGCCTGCAAAGTCTGGGTTATATTGATCAATATCGTGAGTTGAGCTCTCCAGGTATAAACGTAATTCGTCAGCTGTAAAATTCGGCCCTCCATGTTCAGATACCGCCAAAGCTGCGATTCCCGACACATGCGGACAAGCCATAGAAGTACCTTGCATATAGGCGTATGAGTTATTGGGCGCCGTACTTAACACGCCTGCTACCTGGCTCACCATTTGGTCACCGCCAGGTGCTGCAATATCTACCCATGTTCCATAGTTAGAATAATGCGCTATGGTATTATCAGGACCAAGAGCTGCCACACAGAATGTTTTGTCATAGTAACCCGGATACATTTCGGCATCTACAAAATCGTTACCGGCTGCAAAAATGACGATACCCCCCTTCATGGGGCTACCTTCGTACATCCCGGCTTCAGCAATAAAATAATCGATGGCCGCTAATACTGTTTGTTCAACAACTCCGGCTGATTTATAACCCCATGAGTTTTGAGAAATAACAGCACCATTATCAGCACCATATACAATGGCTGATGCGAATCCACCAGCTCCGCCGGCCGAAGTAAATACCTGCGACGACATTAGACGTGCGCCATCACCGTTACCTGTTCCTCCGGCTACCCCGGCTACTCCAATACCATTGTTATTTACTGCCGCCACTGTACCAGCTACATGAGTTCCATGGTCGTGCGCAGTAATTGAACCTGTTGCATCAGCAAAGTTAAATCCATATATATCATCCACATAACCATTGCCATCGTCGTCCTGACCGGCTGTACCATTCAGCTCAGCCTGGTTCACCCACAGGTTATCTTTCAGGTCGGCATGTTCTGTATCAATACCACCATCAACCACGCTTACAATAACGTTAGGTTGACCGGCCTGTGTTTTCCAGGCCTCGTAAACATTAATATCGGCTTCAGGAATGCTTGGAGTAAGCGTACCGGTATTTTCATAGTGCCACTGCTCAGCCAAAAACTGATCGTCAAATGGCGCATTGGCTGTGCTTTTTAACGATGAACCATTATAAGGTACTGCCTCGCCTTTGATATGCACTTTCTGGTAAACAGGTTCTGCTATTTCCACTTCGGCACTCGCCTTATAAGCTGCAACCGCCTCCAATGGATTAACGGTGTTATCAAAACGCACCTCATACCACAAATCCAATCCATGCCTGCGATGCTTTGCATCGTGCTTTGCTGAATAAGGGAATACACGCTTCATGTTTGATGCCTGCACTTGCTGACTGGCCGCATCAAAGGCTTCAATACCGGTTGATAGTACACCGGCTTGTTTGGTCGACTTCAGACTTTTAAGTGTTGTGGAAAGCTCGCGCTTGAACTTTACCCTTACAACACCATCGTGCATACTTGCATTAGGCACTTGTGCTGCAAGACTGCCAAGCAGCAGTATCAAGCAAAGCCCTGTAAGCATGACTTGTTTCATTTGTAATAACTTCATCATAGATTTTTATTTATACAATAAATGTGATTATTGGCACCCTCGGATAATTATCCTTCAGGCATTATTTGGATTTCGTTAGTTTATGAGCGTTAGCTTCACGCTTGGCATTAATGGCATCCAATATTTTTTTCAATGCCTCACTTTCTAATCGTTTCTTGGCAATTAGCTTCTCAATCTCTTTATCTTTCTTATCGTTCATACTCCTTGTGTCAGCTGATGATTGACTCTGATTTTTACATGACGACAAGTTTATGATATATGAAAACAGGAGGTGATATTGGAGTCCACTTAATACAACTACAAACACTGATAAATAAACACTCAGGAGCTTTTTTGTACTACCTCAACGGCACTACAAAAATCAGCATCAATTTAATTACCTGCACATTACACTCCGCAAGCCAATGGCACACATCGTATTACTCCCTTTAATATTCAAGACCAGAATTGCTTGTTTTCGTTGCCTTTTAAGGGCCCTTTATCCAGAGGCATTTACAAACGACGAAACTTAATGAGGCATATTCAGAATAGAATCAGATTGACAGAGTGCCTTTAGTTTATTTTATAAATTAGCAATAGTATGAATGTATTTCTCACATCAGGAATTGCATAGCTATTCACATTTAGAAAGTAGGATAACCTGCCATGTATTAATGATAAACTAATAACCCGGGTTCGACGTAAAATTTTGAACCGGGGTTAATACATGATACGTCCACCTGAAGATTGAGATGATCATGAATCGATGCAGTCAGATTCATAAGCGATCAAATCAACTAATATAGAGTCTGATAATAATTGGTCCAACAATGGATAAGACATCTTCAGATGTCTACCGTTGAGTTACTGAAATAACCTACAAATCCATTAAAAAATTAACCAGGTTAACCTCTTTGTTGGTCAAGCGCATTTTTTTGCGAATGCGGGTACGAGCTACTTCAATACTCTTCACACTTTGCCTGGTAATGGCAGAGATCTCTTTACTCGTCATATTTAGTTTTAGAAAAGTACAAATTTTAATCTCACCAGGGGTCAGGTCAGGGGCATGCTCTTTAAGTTTCTTAAAGTAATCATCATGCACCTGTTGGAAGCGTATTTCAAATTCTTCCCACATATCCTCTTTGGCACCTTCCTGTATATCCAGTATTATTTTCTGAATAGCGTTGTGATTTTCTGCCTTCATTTTCTTTTTGATCTGGAGTAATCGCTCAGATACATTATTAAGCAGCTCATTCTTTTTTAGCAGATATAACACTGATGAAGCCAGCTCCTTATCCTTGACTACAATATCCTGGTTACGCATTTCCAGATCCTTCTCAAGGTTCTCATTTTCGAGCCTGACGCGTTTTGCCCTATTCTGTGTTAAACGATACAATAATATGGAGATAATTAAGCCGAGTAGTAAGACTGAAATAACCAATATGTAACGAAAATTCCTTTTTTGCTGCTCAGCTTCTTTTACTTTTTGCTCCTTTTCATACTCATACTTAATCTGAAGCTCAGTTTGTTTTTTTATGGAACTTTCATTTATCAGGCTATCATTTAAGGCTTTATATTGCTTATACGTATCAAGTGCCAGGTCTAATTCACCTTTATTCTCGTATATGGTTGACATATTTTGCAGCGCTGTCAGCCGTGTGAGCATGGCACCTGCCCGGTGAGCCAGTTCAAGGCCTTGTCTGGCTGCGGCATAAGCATCATCTGTTTGATTAAGCATCAGATAGTACGTGGCCAGGTTATTGTAGGATTTGGCCATTCCATTCAGATCATTAATTTTTTGGCGGCACTTTAACGAGTTGGTCAGATATTCGTATGCAACCTCCCATTCCCTGGCTTCCAAAGATACTTTTCCCAGGTTATTGTATATAGTTCCTAGTGCCTGGTAATCCTCTTTTTCAGTAGCCAGTTTAAGTGCCTTCTGATAGTATTTAATAGCTGTGGCGGTATCATTTTTTTCATCATAGATATTGGCCATGCTATTATAAAGCGTATGCACACTTTGCATGGCATCCGATTTATCGGCTGCATTATTATATACATACAGTGCCTTCTCATAATAACTTAAAGCTTGATCGTAGTCGGCAAGCCTATCGAACAACACCCCCATATTATGATATAAAGTAAAAAGCAGGGTCTCATCATTTAGCCGCTCAACTATTTCAAGACCTGCCAGGTAGTGCTTGAGTGCATTACTTTTATCGCCTCTGAACACAAGTGCATCTCCCACTTTCTGGTATGAGATAGCAATTAACCTGTCATCTTTCAGTTCTTTGGCCAGTGTCAAGGCTTCTTCGGAGTATCGGTAAGCCTGCCTCAAATCATCTGCCCAATAATAGTCAGATAATTCCCAAAGCGTTTTTACCTTATTACTATCTTGTTTTGCATAGTTAAGCTGGACATTCAGGCTATCGAGCAGCAGAACATCTTGTCCCAGTACATTCGTTGATAAAATAGCAACAATGCATAATAGTTGAATACGCATAAAGCTTATTGAGATTTTATATTCATGTTCAAATTCCCCATGGCATAGAAAGCAATGCCAATACCTTGACGTATTTTTAATTAAATGGTTGCGTTTTAAATATTTTTTAAAGGATGAACTTAATTCGGTCCCTTTAGTTCAACTGCATATGACCTTTGCCCTCCAATCTATATTTCAAGGTTAATTCTGAGGTAAAAAGAGTTTCATTAATAGCATCTACAAACAAAAAATTGAGACAGGCTTAAAACCTGCCTCAATAATATACCTACCTATATAACCTACTCTACAGTTACATTAAACTTATAAGTCGAATAATTCAGGGCTTTGTCAAACACAGTAAACTCCAACATGTATTCGCCTGACATAATTTCAAAAGGAATAGCCTCTCCAAACACCTGGTAGGCAGAGAGCTCACTGGTTTTACCTGTGAGTTCAACAGATTCACTTGCTAACCAGGGATCATTATAGCCCTTTAAGCTTTTTAGAGAACTAATGGAAATATCGACATGCGACAGTTCATCATTATCCTCAAATACTGCGTTACAAATGAGTGATTGCCCACGCACATATTTCGTTGCCTCTACTGGTGACGAAAAACTGGCCATCGGTGCTGTTGTATCGGCCGGATCATCCTTTGAGCAACTCACCATCAACAAGAAGCAGGTTGCTAAAGTGCATATCAGGTAGAAATAAAAGATATATAACTTCATAATACTATTTGTTTTTCAAGTTGTAGTTATCGACTGGTTGCAAACAGACAGTCACAACCAGTCGAAGAAAAATAACTAACTCACATTTATTGCTTAATCACTTTAAATACAAATGTCTGCTGACCTTCGATCAACTCAACAAAATAAACTCCCGGACTAAGCTTATCAAGTGTTATTGTATGCTCACTTTGCATCAAGGCATTAACCACCTCATTGGCAACTACATTACCAGATACATTCAATAACCTCACCTGCACATCAGTTGTGACATCAGCTCCCCATGACACAGTTACATGATAGGTTGCCGGATTTGGATAAAGCATCCAACGGTTATTGAGGCTATCATCAATACCGGTACGGTTACGAACAGTTACAGTAAACTCATGTGTAACAATAGCACCGTGCGGATCGGCAGCTGTTATTGACACAAGCGATTGTCCAATCGTTAATGGATTAAGCATAATTCGATTATCAGCAACAAATACCTCAATGACAGCATTATCACTATTAATCAGCTCGAAGCTTAGTCGTTCATTATCCGGATCGCCAATAAAATCATTCAGGTTTAATGCCACTACACCGTTTTCCATGATGACATCCTGCTCACCAATTTCCTTTGATACAACTGGTGCCCTGTTATTGTTGATAACATTAACAGTCATAGGTAAGGTAGCAGAATTATTAAAGGCATCAGTGGCCTCTATACTAAACTGATAAACACCTGCCGCTTCGTAACCAGGCTCTATGGTAAGTGCTAACTTGTTGCCCTCAATAACCTGCGAAGTGATGAATTCCGGCATCTGGTTTGGCAGCCAGTCAAAATCATTCCCCTCATGATCAATACCAGCTATCTCAAGTTGCATCACCTCATTTTCAATTACCGACACCTTATCATCAGGGCTGATAATTTCGGGTGCACGGTTACGCAACATGTGCAAGTTGATTTTATCCATGGAATTAAACGGGTCGTTTGAGCTAATGGTAGCCACTGCGCGGTTATCACCATTATCCGCATATATAGCACTGAATAAAAAGTCAAGATCAACGGACTGTCCGGCAGGCACAGTCCCCTGCATTTGATTTTGCAATTCTACCCAAAGGCCTGTTTTATATTCCGCTTCAATGGCTGTTGTCATCCACCCTTTGGTGGCAAAATCTGTACCGCCCAGGTCATACCAGACATCAGCAGCATTGTAGGCAAAGCGGCCATCAACAGTTTCGCCTATCTCTACAATTCCTTGTGGATATTTAACTGCTGTTGGATATTTAAAGACCACAAAAAATGGTTCATTTGGATAGAAAATCTGCGTCTGTGTTAACTCAAAGGTGAGCATCTTTCCAATAAAATCAGCTTCTTCAATGGTATGCTGAAAGTCCTCCGTATAGATCACCTCGCATTGAGAGATATATTGAGAACCAGCCAATATATCAACAGTGATTTTTGAATCCAGCCATTCTTCAGGTGTATACCAGGTTTGAACATGAGTCAGGTTAAAGCCATTCTCTGGTGCCATATAGCGAGTAGCAACACCAAACTGATAGCTGCCTCCAAGTCCCAGCTTTGATTCTGGTTCGGTAGCATCTGAATAGCTTAGAATTCGATTGTATTCGTCGGCATTATGGGCATTAGGCGCTATGATTGATTGCTCATGGGTACTTTGTATCAATGCAGGCTTGTCTCCTTCATTAGTTGCCAATGGCGACACAGCTGAAGATGTAACCGCGTTGCGCTCATAGTCCATCTTAATGGTATATGCCAGATCAGATTTTCCCTGTGTGTTATCCAATACTACGGTATGGGTTTCCACTACGTGCTCATCTTCGGCATATACAGTAACTAAATCGCTACCAGCCGACATCACCGGCGGTAAAACCGGATTGGCCGTAAAGGCAATCTCAATATCTGGCATTTCTGCCATGTCAGTATTAATTACCAGAATATCTGACAATGGCAACAATGCAGTACCTTCTGCATTTAATGTCTCGTCTGGCATATAGTTGGCCTTTAGCTTCAGCGATGACATTGGCTCAACATAAATAGGCACCATACTACCTGTCTGCCAATCATATTGAGGCAAATAGAAGATATCAACCCATTGCAGTATTGGCTCACCCCATCCTGAAGATGCAAATGTATAGGCCTGGATTTTATCATAGGTTGAATTCTCTTGTATCATTTTACTCACCTTCGACAGGTCAAACCCAAGAATCTCGAACCGCTTGGTTCCTTCATTCTTAATCTCAATCTCAATCTCATAAGCTTTAAATGGCGGTTCATACCATTGTGCATTAGGCTGCTCAATCACCATTGGCGAACCAAAATCAACTGATGATGGTGCAACAGGCAATGCCTCACCGGTTACATTGAAAGTAACGGGTATATCAAATCTACCTGTTCCGGGTGTATTATTAAGTACTCCTAAATTAGTAGTATAAGTACCTGCAAATAACTCAGCGGCATTTAATGTTGCCACAAAATCCATTGAAGAACCAGGGGCAATTACATGCTTTTCAACTGGTGTAAACACAACAGCTAAATCATCATGGATACGACTATCTTCATAGGCTGAATAAACCACTGCCTCTGTTCCGTCTGCATTCTCCAATCCAGCTTGCGAATAACTGGCCACATGAGTTACCCAGGCATTGTGCCATTCATACTGCAACTTAATATTACCATTGGCATACAGTATAATCTGACACGATGTAGGATCGCTCATGCCAAAACCATCAACCATCATGTGGTACTGCACAATCAGCTTATCGTCAGCCACCTGGTAATAGATGCCTGCATCCTCGAAGAATTCCATATTTGGTCCGGTCAGCCCCCACAAAGCTGCTACAAGATTGTCAGGTTCGTTGGCGCTTGGCATTAAATCACCACCAAACCAGTAATCCTCAGTGTACTCATTAAAACTTAATACTCCATTGCCACCAACATAAACAGACGAGTAAGCCTGACCATAGAAATTAAACTCAAATGGCAATTGAATCGTTTCAACCCAGTATTGATTATATATCGTTTCTTTAGGAATTGCTACCCCTGTTTCCACAATATCAACCCAATTGTAGTCAGGGCCATTTTCCTCGTCACTCGTGCTTATGAAATAAGTGAAATCTTTTATTTCACTCATTGGAGCCACCTTCTTATCAATCGTCAACCAATCGCCACCCACTGCTGCTACATTAAGGTCATTGCCACCGGTATTTGCAATGTTGAATGGCACAGTAACCTGGTTCCCGGCAGCTATTGTTTCATTAATCGAAGAGATAGACACTTCCATCACAGGTGCCTCAATCACCTCTCCGGTAACAGCAACAGTTAGTTCATCTCCTTCACTGGTTGTAATAACAACATTGGCATTAAATACGCCTAATTCACTGGTATTAAATGTAACAACATAAGGTAATTTACGACCAGGTGTTATTTCTTGTGGCGTCACTCCGTCAATGGTAAACTTCACATCGCTTGATACAACTGAATTAATGCTGGATGTAGCGCGGCCATTATTAATTACCCAGACAGGCTGATTAACAACTGCTCCCTGAAATACCTGACCAAAATTAATAGCTGCCTGACTCACCTCTACATTAGGAAGTCCGCCTCCTGTAATATTCATGTCAATGGTGAAAATACCAGGGTTATTCAGGGGATCATTACTAAGTACCGATAATTTTTCAAGATGACGCTCTACATTAAGCACGTCAGTTGATGCTTTGAAAGCTAATGTTACCGATTCTCCAACCTGTATTTTTCCTTGTGGGTTGGTTAGTTCTGTAACCAGTCCCAAACCGGGATTAACAAAACGAATCACCGTTTGATCGCTTACTACAAAATCAGGTGAATCAATATCTGTAATAAAATACCCATCGCTTTGGAGCTGATCTTCAATGGCAATAAACGATTGCGACAATGTTCCGGCATCAAGCCCATCCAATGTATTATAAATGAATTCAATGTTTCCATTATTATAGATGACAATCTGGAATGATTGTTCGTGCATCAAGCTTTCACCAGACCACCAGTCGAAGCTTTCCCACACAACCTTATCGTACTGAACAACAAACTTATCGCCAAAACTTTGATAGTAAATAGCACCTCCTTTACTCAAATCATAGTGGCGCCCCATTACTGAAATAAAACGATCAGGACAATCGGCCAGTTTAAAACTTGGTGGCCACACATTAAATGAACTGTTCTGGTCAAAGGTAACCATACCCCAGTTGGTAATATACAGGCTATTCTCACGCTTCCCGAAGAATGGGAACTCAAAATCCAACTCAACAGGATAGTAAAAGAAATCACGGGTACGATCATAATCCTCAACTTTTGTTCCCGTATTGGATATATCTGTCCAAACATAAGGCGGATTGGGTAATAATCCTCCCTCATTTATTTGTGCTGCATAACCAAACAAATGTGTTTTTTCGTCAACCGTAACTGTTTGGTCGCTTTCAACAAATGCCGGCAAAAAATATTCTAACGGATATTTACCAGTGTTAGTAATAGTGAACTCGCCCTGAACCTCATCACCAATAGTTAGATTATCATATGTTATAGTGGCCGGACTGATTTCCATTACCGGAGGTTCGGCAGCTACACCAAACAGGTTGAAGGTGTATTCATGACCATTATAATTGTAAATGCGTGCAACCGCATTAGCGTTGCCGGCTGCAGAAGGCTCAAAAACCACATTAAACTGAACACCTGATTTTGCCGCTATCTTTCCCAAATAGTTGGACTTTACTTTAAAATCCGGATTGTCAATCTCAAGATAGGCCGATGAGAAATTCCCTAAACCAATATTATCAATAGTTACCGGTATTACTTTAGCATTACCCAAAATAACACTTCCGCAATCAATAATACTTTCACTTTGTAAATTAAATGGATGCCCGCTTAAGTTAACGCTTGTTGGCACACGCAACATCGAAGAGTCTGTTTCATTGGTGTATACCACAATATTAGAACGGTAGGTTCCATTCACTAACTGCGACATATCCACACTTACATCCACAGTAGAAACCTCGTCGGCCAGAGTCTCCCCGGATGATGGTGTAAGACTTAAATATTGCTGCTCTGGTTTTAACTTGCTGATTGGCGTAAATGCCCAAACCACCAGATTATTATAATAAAGGTCTTCGAAACGAGCCCACGACTTACCCCCGTTTAAACTCATGTAACACATTTCTGACAATTCGGGCTGTAACTCAACACCAGCACCCAGAGGATAACGGTTGCCCGATGGTACATGCACCACTATCCAGAAATGGGTCCCATAAGGGAAAAACAATTGCTCTTCAAGCTGAATATTTGTAAATCCATATTCACTGGCTTCGTCAATCTCTTGAGCATACAGCAACTTCGAGTCCAATAAATCAGATCCTTCGCGTACTTCAAGAATCATCGGTCCCCTTGCTGGATCGTTGCGAAGTAAGGCTTCAACATGGGTCATGTTAAATCCTTCTTGCCGTGAAGCAAAGAAACGAATGGCAGCAGAGTTGGTATATGAAGTATCTTCCTCTCCTATATAATACATACTCCTCCAGGTATCAAAGTACCGGATGTGATCAGTTGTTGTGGTTTGGCTATAGGTGCTGATGGGCATATCTTTGCCTGCCACATAAATCTGGATATTAGCTTGCTTACCTAAAGCCAACTGCTTAAGATTTGGGTAACGCAGATTGTTTGCAAAGCTATAAGCGTCGATGCTCGAAACATGATGATTCTCTGTCATCCAGCGCAATAAACCTTCTCCTTTATTCAGAATATTAAAATTCATAGACGCCAAAGCAGAAGTAGTGACGTCAACATCAAAATGCAAACTCTTTGTTGTCGGATCAATCTGAGCATCCGGGCCTGCATTGGTAGTTGCGGTTAATAGATTTGAGAAATCGGAATAGTTCCCCCAACGGTCGATACTTCTTACAGTAAAATGATATTCTGTTAAGGCCTCCAAACCGGGTACTTCAATACTCACTTTTTCACCCGGTTCATTTTCGTTGCGCAATTGTATGCTACGAGCGTACTCCAAAGTACTATGGGTAATGGTTTCTTTCGAATAAAGAACTTCAAACTCCCATGGTTTAGCATCATCATTGTCAACCGGCACGCTCCATTCTAACACAGCAAAATCCTGAGCAAGACCAGACATTGCAAGGTCTGAAATAGCATCAGGCATATTGCCCTTATTGTTTTTTAAAGCGAGCGCAGCATCAATAGCACCATTACCAAGTTTGCCAATATAGGGCGTGTTGCCTTCAAGTTCGTAAATATCATTTACTGCTGTTAAAAGATGCCTCTTCAGGTCTTTATTGGTAAAACTCTCGTTGCCATATTTGGATACTACCAAAGCAGCAATACCTGAAACATGCGGACAAGCCATAGAGGTTCCGTCCATATAGCCGTAAGTATTACCGGCATAACAACTCAGCACACCGTTTGAATAACCAGCTTGAGCTTGATTATCCGTCATATTAGCATCATCACCAGTATCACCACCAGGTGCTGCCAGGTCAACCCATGTTCCATAATTGGAATAGGATGCTTTCTCATTGCTCGAACCAAGTGCAGATACTGCAATGACTTCGTCGTAATAACCAGGATAAAATTGGCCATCGTAATTATCGTTACCAGCTGCAAAAATAACAACACCCCCCTTCATAGGGCTACCTGCATAGGAACCGGCCTCCTTAATGAAATAATCAATGGCATCTAAAATGGCTTGCTCAATATAACCTGGTTGATTGTATCCCCAGCTATTTTGTGAAATAACAGCACCATTATCAGCTGCATAAACAAATGAATTGGGTAAATTTCCCTGACTTACACCACCAAGTATCTGGCAACTCATAATTCGTGCTCCATCATTATTACCCGTTCCACCGGCTACACCAGCTACGCCTATACCATTATTATTGACAGCTCCTACTGTACCAGCCACATGCGATCCATGATGCCCCGGAGCAATGTCTCCCATATTATCGGCAAAGTTAAAACCATAAATGTCGTCCTTAAAGCCATTGCCATCGTCATCCACATTGGGTTCGCCATTTAGCTCAGCTTCATTTACCCACATAGCGTCTTTTAAATCTTCATGTTTAACATCAACACCTTCATCGTGTATTGATACAATCACATTATTTGAACCCGCTGTAACCTTCCAGGCCTCAAAAGCATTCATATCAGCACCTGACATTCCATTTGTCTGACCTGTATTATTATAATGCCATTGCATTGGCAGATACGGGTCATTAAAAGGCATCGAAGCAGCTGCTTTCAATTGCTGACTCTTCTCAATTGTTTTACTGTTCATGGGGTGAATAAGACTCACCTCCCGAATAGGTTCGCAGACCTCAACAGACGCTAAGGCACTGTAGGCCTGTATCGCATTTAGTGTTGAAGCTTCGTTGGCAATGCTGACCTCATACCAAAGATGTAAGCCATACTTTTGATGTTTGGCTTCAAACTTTGGTGAAAGCGGAAATATCCGTTGCATTTTAACAGCCGAAAAACGTGCGTTTAACAGGTCTATATCACTAACACCTGTTGTTACAACCGGCTGCCCGCCTTGGATATTAAGCTGCACACCTTCAGCCAACTGAGGCTTAAGTTTTACTCTGAACGCTCCTTGCAGAACGCCATTCTCATAGTTCTGTGCCTTTGTACTCAAACTTAGTAACAAAGCCAGAACAATCACACCAAGGTGATAAGAGAATACATGTAGATTTTTCTTCATGTTCTGTAGTTTAAATTAATACTAGTATTTATCGATTTTGAGATTTTGGTTTATTGGGTGCTTCTTCCAACTCTTTGAGTAACTTCTTTAGCGCCTTAATGCGTGCGTCATTCTTTGATAGAAAACTGGAATAATCATCAACAGGATAATTGCGCTGATGAGGGTTTGTTTTTGCTTTCTTATTAGCCATAAAATCATCAATTCACTTTCTTACAATCAAAAGTAAATACCACGCAAGCAAGCCCGGAATTTGCTACCGGAACACGAATGATACAAGCTGCAAAAGCACCGGATCATTTATGATACAAACAGAGAAACAGGTGCTACATTACCTGCACAAAAAAACTACATATCTCATTATGTGGCTCTTGTAAATATTTAACCGAGTACTTCAGAATTTATTGAGGAATGCGACCAAACCAACATCGGTATTAGTAAGATCCAGTTTTTTTCGCAAACGGGTGCGGGCCACTTCAATGCTTCGAATGGATTGATGGGTAATGGCCGATATCTCTTTCGAACTCATATTCAACCTAAGGAAGGCCGATAGTTTTACTTCATTAGGGGTTAAATCCGGAAACCGTTCTCTTAGCCTATCATAAAAATCGGAATGTACCTGATTAAAACGCAACTCAAACTCTTCCCAGATATCGTTATCGAGACTTTGTTGAAGCTCCACCATAATACTCTGAATCAGCTTTTGATTTTCGGGCTTAAAATTACCCAATGTATCCATTAACCTGTTTGACACCTCTTTGATGAGTTCATTCTTACGAACAAGATACATCACATTCGTCGTCAGCTCTTTTCTTTTAAGATGTAGGTCTTGCTCCAGATTAGCATTCTCCAGCTTCAGGTTCTTCTTCTCAAGCCGTATACGTTTTTCACGAGCTTTGGATAAAAAGTAAAGTAATAATAGGATGGCCGCCAGCACCAGTAATCCGGCACCTATGAGAATATATAAATACTGTTCCTTTTTTCGCTTTTCATCCCATTCCTTTTGCCGTTGCTGCAACTTAAAATCGAACTCTGTAGCCAGCCTCTGCTTTTCAGAATTCTGTATCAACAAGCTGTCATTATATTGATGATATAACTCAAAATAATCATACGTCTCCTTGTAAGACTCCCTGGATTTATAATACACCGATATGGTTTTGGCTGTTTCAGTAATTGACAACCAGGCATTAGCTTTTATACCAAAATCCAATGATATTTTGTAGGCATCTATTGCTTTGTCCTCCTGACCAGTTTCATAATAATATAATCCAAGCACGTAATAACTGGTTGCCAGGCCGCTATTATCATTTATCTGTTTGCGTATTCTAATGGACTCTGTAATAAATGGCAAGGCATCATCATGGCGGTCCATTTCTATGTACAAATCGCCAATATTCTTATTTATAACCCCAATGTGTTCATAGGCCTTATATGCAATTGCCACTTCAAGTGCATCTATATAGTACACTAAAGCTTGAGGATTATCATTTAATTCGTCGTACACATTGGCGATATTATTATAGATGCCAATAAAAATCTGTGGATACTGTTCATCCTCTATACTAATGGCACCAGCTTCAAATAATTCTTTTGCTTTATGAAAGTGTGTTAGTGCTTTATCGTATTGTTTGATTTGATAGTATATGGCACCAATATTAATCAGCAGACCAACATATTTAAAGCCTGCCTCCTGCTCGTTTAGCTGACACAGCTCCTTATTAAGATGACTTAAGGCTTCATTATACTTGCCTTGTTTGATTAATAAGTTAGATATAAATAAGTTGGTCTTGGAGTGTAGTTGCTCAATATTGTATTTGTCGGCAATCTCACGTACTTTCAGTATATAGTCATAACTTTTTATCAAGTCACTATATTCGTAGTAAGTCGCTAAATCCAAATAAAGTTCGCCCCGATTAAGCTTATCATCCTCATGTGCAAGAAGATTAATTAAACTGTCCAGTTCAGCATCCTGAGCCTTAATTGGGTGAATCGCAAGAAATAAAAATATTAGCCAAAGAGTTTGATACATGCTTATCATTCTATGAAGCAAAAGGTTTTATAGAGTAAAACCTGAATTAAAAGAGCTATCCATACATTATGTCGCTTATTGTGTTGATTTGCCAGACCACAATAATCTGATGATATTTTAAGGATATTATTTTAGTAAGTATAGCGGATGAAAATTACACCTTCACTGCACAATGCCACTTAATACAACTACTATAGCTAATATTTTACCACTCATTCAGGCTTTAATTAACCTACATTAGCACTACTCTTAATTGTTAAAACCTGTATTGATGACGATTACATTATCCCCAAAGGCCTTGTTATAACAAATAGTAGCGTGGGTAAACACGCAAGCCTATACCGATGAAAATGGAATGGTCAAACACTCCTGTCACTATAAGCACAACGAATGGACTTCTGCCGCCTGCAAGCCATTACCAGCAATAGGTGAAGATTGCTTCATCAAGCTGAAATACATATTCTATATGTTACCATTTTCCTAACCATACAAGAGGATGATTTGGTATTTTTGTTAGTTTTAGAGGGTGAAGTTGGGTAATAGAGTATCTCTAAATTATAAGCAGGATATTGATTAGTTAGGCCACATGTAATGAAAGTAACTACAATGTTTGAATCACCTTACATAAAAATCAACGAACATGGAATTGACTTTATAAAGAATTATCAGGTTGACAAGCACATTGACTATTGCGAAATAATCACAATCCATTTTAAAAAGGACATTTAATAAATAACTGGATTTTGTCACTAATTCTTTCTTTGTTGTTAATTGCTTATTCTTTAAAGTGGTTAATAAGCTCATTTATGACTTTTGAAATTCAGATCTTATCAGGTCCTAATGCGAGAGGATATTTAGCATTCAAATTTATTATTCCAATATTGCTTTTTATTGGTGGTTCAATATTGACATATTTGGCAACTAAGCGTGGTCCCATAATTTCGATATATACTAATCACAAGAGTTATAAAATACCTCCAATAGAATTTAAGAGAAGTGGAGCCTTAAATGACTTGATTGCATTTCTTTCTGAAAGAGTTAAACTAGTAAAACAACTATAATCATTTAGATCTATAAAGCACGACGGCCCAAATGGCCAAATAAATAATAAAATATTAATAACCGATTAAATATATTCAACCTCGCTGAGGTTGATTGGTCATTTACATTTCACTTATCTACAAATATTTATCTCCGCTGGAGATAATAAAACAACTTCGGAGAAGTTGAATATTTATAGAAATAATAAGCTACCCTATTAATAAACAATCCCAGCGGGATTGCATATCATATAGGCATTTCCACTTTTTTTTTACATTTTTAATCGGTCTGTAATGATAAAAAAACACCTAACAAAGTCGCAACCTTTGCTTACATGAAACAAATACTAGCTATATAAATTAGCCGCTGATAAAATGAAAGAAAGCCTGGAGAACATACTAAAAACTGTAAATATTCTGACCGATTCCGAAATATCGACCGGATTAGGCTACTTCGAAACCAAGTCATTTAAAAAAGGAGATATTTTAATGGAAGCCGGAAAGGTATGTACCTGGATGGGATATGTCAATTCGGGAGTTTTGAGGAATTATTACATCTCCAGCAAAGACGAAGAGGTAACCTACTGCTTAACTTTCCCAAATAAATTTATATCTGCCTTTTCTTCTTTTATCACTCAAAAGGAGACTTTCGAAAACATCCACGCACTAACCAATGTAGAGCTTCTGATTATCCCATACAATCAGTATTACGAATTGATGAATTCGAGCATAAACTGGCTGAAATTTTCAAGATTCGCCGCCGAACAATCATATATTGAAATGGAAAACCGATTACTTGCACTGCAAATGGAGTCGGCAAAAAAACGCTATGAAGACCTATTAAAGTATAATCCGGAATATTTGCAAAAAGTACCTCTAAAGTATCTTGCATCCTACCTTGGCATTACGCAAAGGCATTTAAGCCGCTTAAGAAAAGAGCTCTCCTTTTAGACATTTGTCCTTTCTGAATCATCTGCCGGCCAATACCTTTGTGCTTTATTCATATTCCAGGATTTAAATGATGAAGACAACAATAGTATTTGCCCATCCTTGGCACGGTAGTTTTAACAAAGCCATATTAGAAACAATCACTAAAAAACTGGATGCCAGCTCTAATGATTATCAGATTATTGACTTGAACAAGGATAATTTTAATCCGGTGCTTGAGGAAAAAGATCTTGCTCAATATTCAAAAGGTGAGACCACTGATAAATTAGTTCTCAGCTATCAGGAGGCTCTTAAGGATACATCTGAACTAATATTTATCTTTCCCGTTTGGTGGTATGATATACCTGCAATATTAAAAGGTTTTATTGATAAGGTCATGCTCAAAAACTTCTCGTATGTAGAAACTAAGTACGGCTTGAAAGGAATGCTTACTCACATCAATAAAACAACAGTAATAACTACCTCTGAATATCCAACCTGGTATCTTAAATTCTTATCAGGCAATCCGATAAAAGGAATATTTATAAACAAAACGTTGAAAGGTATTGGCCTTAAAAACATTAAATGGTTGAATAGTGAATATACCACATCGGGTAAAATTGAAAGAAGAAAGAAATTCCTGCAAAAAGTTGAGTCTATTTTTTAAAACGCCTTTTTGGCCTCATGCCTTTTGTAAGCATGTGAATTAATGGTTCAACCCGCAATATGCATAAGAAAATCTATTACGCATTTAAACTGCTTCAAATCAAAACACTTCGTTGCTTTACCTCAACTCTCCAGAACGATGCTATGCCTCGTTTCAGTAAAGCCTTGTTTTATTGCATTTTTAACGCTCATAACGAAGTTCTAATACATAATCCGGGTTAAAACTTGCTTAATATAAACCGTCAACCCATATCAGGGTTGTTTTCTCACCATATTTATAACCCCGCGCTTCGCACGGGGCTATTATTGTTAATGTCCTAAGGACATTTTTTTATCCCGAAGGGATTTAATTTTAATAGTGGGTATCCGAAAATCAAAAAATGATAATAACAAACTTATAATTCGTAAGAAAACACCTCTTCTCAATCCTCTCCTTGAAGGAGAGGAAGCCTCTACATAGAAAATATATAACCCTACACTAGAGACAGTTGCCTTTTTCTGATAATGTCACCTTCTCCTTGAGGAGAAGGCCGGGATGAGGTGATGAAGTTATAGATTAATTGTATAAAAATGTCTCTCTTCATTTTCGGACATCCTCATATTAATACATTAAAAACAGAACTCCGGAGTGGGTTCAACTATTGATTCGCATAAATTGATTGCTTTTACAGCTTGTGCCTCGGCACTCTAATACATTTACTTAGCAAAGTCTGCAACTACAAAAACAAAAAAAATCTGCACCCTAAATAAAGGATGCAGATTTATATTTAGTACTGCTACATTCTTATCGAGCCCGTTTGTATTGCGGCTTGTCAGGGTTAAAAAAGTCATTGTACTCCTGAAAAAATTCAACACCTAAAAGCTCAGGTAAAGCAGCCAGTCCCAGTAGCATGCAGGCATAATCAACACCTTCTACCTTCGATGGTCGCCAGTTTAAATCACTGTAACTGTATTTCCACAAAATATAATCGCCACCATCGGATATACCTTCACGTGCCGGCAGAGTCATCTTACCCAATCCACGTGGATCGCGATACATCGCAATTAAATCCTTGCGAACCAAATCGGGCAATACCGGCGAGTAGCCCGCCATGGCACTCAATGCTACATTTTTGCCCTTATTCCGGTCGCGATTGGTGCCAATGTGCTCAATACGACAAATACGATCAACGGTATAGCCCTCGTGCAATGCGCCATCACGATCGCGCAAACCAACGCCGGCTGTGGTACCCCATTCGTAGGGTTGCAATCCCATTGGCTTTAAGTCATCACGGTCGTTCCACCAGGCACGGTCGGCCAAAGCCGCCTGCCTCATCGCCTCCTGGTACTTTTCGCTGGTGGTAAATTCGTTCACAAATAAATAATTGAACATGAATGTGAAATTCGAGGTAAACTCTTTCGAAACCGCATGATCAGTCATCACATGGTACGCTTCGCCCGACTTTGATGTGTAGGTAGCTGTAGGCAAACCATCTGGGTTACCATACCATTTATCCCACAGTTTATTGGCCGGTGCATTCTTCTTTTTCGCCTGATTCTTAGCCAGCCAGGCCACCACCATGTATTCATTATAAGGCAATGTATAGCTGTTAACGGCGGGTCCTTCCTTGGTCATCTTTAGGGCAATCTGTCCTTTTGTCCAGTCGCCGATAAACTGCGCCTGATCCACTAAATTATACAACTCATCCACATAGGCCCCAAGCTGTTCATTATGGTTAAAATAGCGCTTGGCAAATAAGGCCCCGGATATCATCAGATCGGTATCAATAGGGCTCCAGTCCTCGCCAATGGCTTTACCGGTGTTGATATCAAAAAAATGGATGAAGCAGTTTTGTGCTGTCCGTTCGAGGCGTATCCCCTGCTCGTTATGTCCCAAAACCGATTGCAAGGTTTCGATAATTTCCTCTTCAGCTGTGTTGGTCCAGCCCATTTCGCTGGCCACACACTGCGCTACTAGTCCCATGCCAATATTAGCTGCCGAGCCACGATTGGTCTCTCCATGCGTACTGACATAATCGTGGTACAAGCCGTTATCGGCTCTTAACATTTGGTAGAACTTTACCGTATTGTGCAACAGTTTTTCCAGAATTTGGTGATCTGTTTTTTGTGCATTACCCGTTAGCAGGCCTAAACAAGCAATCAGTGATACTATTAATTTCTTCATATAACTTATTTGTTAATGTAATTACTTAACCAGTATGGGAGCACTCTGCTGCGAGATACCGTTCTCATTGAAGGCTTCAATGGTGAAATAGTAGGATGTGCCTTTATCCAGCGAAGGAATTTTATGCACATTATTATCGTATACCAACCACGAGTGGTACAGCTTATCAGGTGCAATACCCCAGCGAATGTTATATCCCTGTGCTCCCTTTACCTTATCCCAGCTTAGCTCGGCATCACGGCGATCTTTATCGCGACTGATGTTCAAGTTCTTCACCTTAGCCGGCCTTTTACCATCTCCTAAGCCAAAAACACGAATCTCTGACATCGCGAAATTATTGCCGGGCACCTCAATGTTGTTATACCGAACATATTTAGCTCTTACCGGCATGTTGAGCGGGATGTATGCATTTGGTGTATCTTTAAAGCTGTTGCTTCTGTCCACAATGGTTTCCCAGTTTTTGCCATCTACAGAGGCCTCTATGGTATAACGATGACGTAATCCTTCGGTACGTGTGTAGATACCCGCTTCGTGATCATGGAAATTGAGCTGTATGGCATGGATAGTGCCCATGTGGTTCATCTCTATCTCCACCCATTGGCTATTGTCATTAGCACTGGCCACCCAGTAAGATTTCGGACT
This sequence comes from Carboxylicivirga mesophila, assembly GCF_018271975.1. Taxonomy (GTDB): domain Bacteria; phylum Bacteroidota; class Bacteroidia; order Bacteroidales; family Marinilabiliaceae; genus Carboxylicivirga; species Carboxylicivirga mesophila. The sequence goes on along the minus strand of NZ_JAGUCN010000001.1, from coordinate 483,206 downwards.
TTCATCGGTTAACACCTCCGATAAGATGCGGCCATCGGCGGTGTATTCTCTGCCCATCTCTTCAATATCAAAATCGCCATCGGTTGCCGTGCTCTTCTTAATCTGCAGTTCAGATGTGGATACAGTCGTTTTGCCTTTGTAAGATAGCAACATCCATCCGTTATGCTCACCTGCTTTAGTTGGGTGACTGGGTGCAAAGCGCGGATAATCGCCATAGTGGGTATTGCTGTGCATGATACCTTCCTGGTCGAAATAGGTAGGGAACATACACAGGCGGCGTTCCCAATGTGAGTTGGAGGCCAGGGCCATGGTGGCAAAATGCCAATACTGATCATTGGTAGCTTTCAAAGTCATCCCGTGGCCGGCACCATTGGCGAAGCCGCCCGGCTTAAAGCTTATCGGGTTACCTTCCATATATTCAAACGGGCCTTCAGGCGATTCGCCAATATAAGCACCATCGGCATACACATTAAATTGCGTACCCGGTGCCGCATATTGCAGGTAGTACTTACCATTATGCTTGGTCATCGACGCCCCTTCCATGTAGCCCTCTTTTATGGTTGGATGAAAGTTATTTTCGCCAAAGCGTTCCCAGCCATGCTCCTCTTCATTTAGGTTAATCAGCTCCTTGGGCTCACCAATCTGCAGCATCCGATCATCTTTATTGAGTTGTTTCACCTTTATAGGATACACGTTGGATGAGCCCCAGTACAAATAGGTTTTTCCGTCATCATCGATAAATAATTCCGAATCCTGAATGTTATTGGTAATGGAAGCGGTTGGTGTCCACTTGCCTGATTTTGGATCATCAGTATACAATATACTACCGTAGCCGGCCGGGTTTCCGGCAAAATAAACCACGGAATCTTTATAATTAAAAGCAGTTGGTGCATTAGAACCTTCGAAGAACCATTGTGCCGGTTTAATAAACTCCCAGTTGACCAAGTCTGTTGAATGCCAGTAGCCAAAAGAACGCGTTACAAACATGTAATATTCGCCCCTGAACTCAATAACAGCCGGATCGGCTCCTGAGCGATACGATATATTCTTAGCCGAATTATAAACCATGTAGGTATAATCCAAATCGATTGGATTACAGTAGGTCTGCGGCTGCACATCCTGAGCTGACACCTTGAAATGTAGGAGCATCAGTACGATTACTGTACTGATTGTTATTAGTCTTTTCATATTTCATCTTGGTTTTAATTGTTATAAACAGAAGCTCACTCTTTAATACCTATTTCAAATACTTATCCGGCACCTGATATTTAAGTATTAAACTATCCAGTTGGGCGTGCAAAGTTGCTCTTACATCAGCATAGTTTACATCATCATACACATTATTCATTTCGCTCGGATCCTCCTCTAAATCGTATAGCTCCCACTCATTATCCTGATAAAAATGAATCAGCTTATAGCGAGCTGTTTTCACGCCGTTATGTGCTTTGACACTGTGAAAACCCGGATACTCATAGTAATGATAATAGAGCGACTGGCGCCATGGTTCATCTAACTCCTCACCTTTCATTAACGGATAAAACGATTCGCCCTGCATTTCATCGGGTATCTCCACATCGAGCATATCCAGAAACGAAGGTGCAAAATCGATATTTTGCGTTAAAGCAGCGATGGGCTCTGGAGAATGTCCTACCTGCGGGTGCCTGATAACAAGGGGCATTCGGAATGATTCTTCGTACATCCAACGCTTATCAAACCAGCCATGCTCACCTAAAAAGAAGCCCTGATCGGAGGTGTACACAATGATGGTATTATCCAAAAGCCCTTTTTCTTTCAGGTACTCGTAGATTTCACCAACGCTGTCGTCCACCGAGCGCACACAGGCCAGGTAATCCTGCAGATAGCGCTGTAATTTCCAGACTGCTTTTTCCTCGTCTGTTCTTTCGGTCAGATAAAAATCATTATTGCGTTCGCGGTAAGCCTCCAAAAAGCGTTGACGTTCATCATCGGTCATTCTGCCAAAAAACACTTGTGGCCAGCGGTCGTACAATAAGGTATCGCTATCAATACCAGTCACCATTTTCAGGTCGTGCCCCTCGTAGGCATGCTGAAAGATATTCATCTCCTGACCAGCCGCTGCAATGCGTTTGTCATAATTATCGAAATAATTATCGGGCACCGGAAATTCGACATGCTCGAACAAACGATAATACTTTTCGGCCGGCACCCAGTTACGATGGGGTGCTTTATGCTGCATCATCAGGAAGAAAGGCTCACTTTGGTCGCGCTTTTCCAACCAGTCAATGGTCGATTCGGTAATTAGTTCGGTAACATAGCCCATCTCCTGCTGAATGGTATCCTTCGTTATAAAATCAGGGTTATTATACTCGCCCTGATCGCTTAATATTTTGTAGTAATCAAATCCAACCGGATCGGTGTTTAAGTGCCACTTGCCGATGACTGCCGTTTGATAACCATTTTTTTGCAGAATATTAGGAATGGTTAGCTGGTGACCATTAAACCTGGTACCATCGTTTTTCATAAAACCGTTGGCATGCGAATGCTTTCCAGTTAGAACGGTTGCCCGGCTCGGGCCGCAAATAGAATTGGCACAATAGTTTTCGAGAAACAGGGTTCCTTCATCGGCCAAACGATCGATGTTAGGCGTTGGAGCCAGTTTGGAGATAGGATGACCATAGGCACTGAGGGCCTGCATGGCATGGTCATCGGTCATAATAAATAAGATATTGGTTGGCTTATTATTAGCCCCGGTATTAGTGCTGGTGCACGAAGTCAAAATCTTTCCGGCCAGTAAAAGGAATAATATTTTAAAAAGTAGTCTCATGTAGTTAAGTTTTATGCCTTGATTACGGGTTTTCGGATAAGCAGTAAAGGGAATGAAAGCACCCCCGAAGGGGTGCTTTCATGATTAGTTATAGGTGAACCTTGTATGGTTACTTTCATCATCGGAGCTGGTGGCAATCCATAGATTAAAATCACCAGCTTCAGCTATTGGCTGCATATCAACCCCTAAGAACTCAATAGTTTTTTCATCAATTGTAAACTCCACGGTTGTTGATTCACCCTTTTTAAGCGCTATTTTTTCAAAACCTTTCAGCTCTTTCACAGGTCGTGTTACCGATGCTGTAATATCCTGAATATATAGCTGTACTATTTCTTCACCGTCGTAGTTACCGGTGTTGCTAATGTCGATTGTTGCCTTAATGGCACCACCTTTAGAGAAGGTCTTGTTATCCAACTTCAGGTTGCTGTATTCGAAAGTTGTATAGGATAATCCGTGACCAAACGGATACAATGGTGAATTGGCAACGTCGATGTAAGACGAGCGGTAATCGGCAGGATGTGCATCGTCAAACGGACGCCCTGTGTTTTTCACATTGTAATGGATGGGTATCTGTCCAACATTGCGAGGGAATGTCATCACCAGCTTGGCAGATGGGTTATAATCGCCCGATAAAACATCAGCCACCGCATGGCCGGCCATTAAACCAGGATACCAGGCCTCCACAATGGCATCTACATTTTCAGCCTCCCATGATAAATCAAGCGGACGACCATTAAATACCACCAAAACAATTGGCTTGCCAGTCTTCTTCAGCTCTTTCAATAATTCGCGCTGGTTACCCGGCAAGGTAATATCGGTGCGCGATGCCGCCTCGCCCGACCAATGGTAATTTTCGCCCATCGCCACTACAATTACATCGCTGTTACGCGCTACATTTACAGCTTTGGCAAATCCGCTCCTATCCGGCACATTCACGGTTGATACCTTTTGGGTTTTACGGTCGATAAGAGGTAAATCTGTTCCTTTGGCGTAGGTAAATCTCACGTTCGAATCAGCATATTTGGCATCCAAACCTTCTTTCAGAGTAACTGATTTACTGCGATCGCCTTTAATGGCCCACTCTCCATTTAAACTCTTACGCTCATTAACAAAAGGTCCTATAAGAGCTACGCGCTTCTTGTCTTCTTTCTTAAGTGGCAACACATTATTCTCATTTTTCAGCAGTACAATTGAATTTTGAGCTGCCTCCTGAGCCAATTGAATGTATTCCTCATTCATTACCACTTCCTTTTCGCGCTCCACATCGCAATAGCGGAAGGGATCGTCGAACAGCCCCAGTAAGAACTTCATCTCGAGGATGCGCGCCACAGCGACATCCACCTGGTTTTCAGAAACACTTCCTTCTTCAACCAGTTCGTGTAGGTGCGTAACAAAAGCCTCACTGATCATATCCATATCAATGCCAGCATCCAGACTCAACTGTGCTCCATGCTTTAAATCCTGGGCATAACCGTGGGCAATCAGTTCCAATATGGCCGTATAGTCGGTCACTACCAATCCGTTAAAACCCCATGAGTTACGAAGAATATCGGTATACAAATGTTTATTGCCGGTACAAGGAATACCATTTAGATCATTAAAAGCGGTCATAAACGAACCAACACCTTCGTCGATAGCCGCCTGGAACGGCGGAAAAAAAGTTTCATTCAAACTACGCTCCGAGATATCAACCGTATGGTAATCGCGTCCGGCCTGCCCGGCTCCATAGCCCACAAAGTGCTTAGCGGTGGCTATCAGCGTATTGTTTTTATTCAGATCAGTATAATCATTAATGCCCTGAAAACCTTTAACACGCGCCCTGGCTACCAATGATGCCAGGTACACATCTTCACCGGCTCCCTCCATAACACGGCCCCAGCGCGGATCAGTTGACATATCAATCATAGGTGCAAAATTCCAGGCTACACCCGATGCCGTTGCTTCGTCGGCTGCTGCCCTGGCGGTTCGCTCCATCAAATCCAAATCCCATGAACAGGCCTCTGCCAAAGGAATAGGAAAGGTTGTTTCCAAACCATGAATCACATCGGCAGCAAACAACATGGGGATTTTCAGGCGTGAGTATTTCAGGTTTTGCTCCTGTAACATCTGCACATTCTCCGCACCAAAGGCGTTGAATGTACTCCCAATCATCCCTCTCTTAAGGTATTCGCCCGATTGATTATCTGCCACCTCACCAGTTGGTGCAAAATTGGCGGAGTATTGATTCATCTGCCCTATTTTTTCTTCCAGTGTCATCAATGACAACACTGAGTCGACCTTAGCCTCAATTAAGGGGTCGCCACTGAAGCTTTTCCAACCGGGCACCTTGGTGCCACCTGCATCAGAGCAGGCAGCCAATGTACTTACAAACAAAGCCATTGCGCCCAATTGCATCATATTTTTTTTCACCTTTCCCATTAACTCTATATTTTAATGTGCTAACATTTTTATTTATTGCGTATCAACTTAGGAAACTGGGAGAAGGATAACTCCCCCCATCCTGTCTGGTTATTCGTCCTTAATTGGCCCTGCCAAATTTGGATTCAGATCTTCCTGAAACAATGGGATTGGCAGGTACTCATGCTTACCCGTTTCAAAACCATCCAACACGCTGGCTGCTTTACCAGTTCGCACCAGGTCGAAGAAGCGATTACCCCACTCAACTGAAAGCTCTGCACGGCGCTCGTCAAGGATATCATCAAGCGTGATTCCTGAAATTGGATCCATACCGGCTCTTCGCCTTACCTCATTAAATGGCGTTGCCACATCTCCACCAATTTGCAATCTCGCTTCGGCATTCATCAGTAAAACATCAGCGTATCTCAAGACTCTGATATTATTGTTTGAACCATAATCGTTACGACCAGGTGTCATTTGGTCTTTTGGCAAATAGGCTTTCCCATTATAGTGAGCTTTAATATCCATATAATTTGGTTCAAATATTTCAATTTCATCACCAGCAGGTGTTGTTGCTCCAGACTCTAAAACAGCTACATCCCAGCGAACTTCCTCATTACGGTCTTTCATGAAGTCAAGAAATTCGGGACGTAGTAACATGAATCCCCAACCACTAATTGGTGCCGGGTTGTTTCGTGGTCCCTGGTGCTGAAACCATGCTCCACCATATACCTGTTGCCCGTCACCTGTATCAAAATCTGTATACTGCAGTTCATAAAGGGATTCAGAAGCTAGTTTACCTGGTACTTTAAATAAGTTATAGTAATCTTCATACAGGTAGAGGCCGGCTTTATCAATGATTTCATCCGTCAGTGAAGCCACCATATTATAATCACTTTCCATCAAAGCAACTTTCGCCTTTAAAGCCATAGCTGCATATTTTGTAACTGCGCCTTTCCTGCTGCTTTGCGTCTCAGGCAAATGCTCAATACAGAAATCCAACTCTTCATAGATGTATGCTCTCAACGATTCTACACTATTACGATATGGTTGATAAGGGATACCATAAGTAATATCATCAGGATTAATAATAGGCGCATTCCCCCATAAGTTGCTTATAAAGTAGTAAGCTAATGCACGATGAAATATAATTTCGGCATCGTACTGGTCAGCTAATGCCAACTGTTCTTCAGATACCAAATGCTCTCTGAAATTTTCAATCAGTTCCTGATTATCGTGTGTTGCAAACACAATCTTGTACAAGGCCACCCAGGTATTATTTAAGGCCCAAAAGCCCTTTGCCTGATTATAATTAAACTCTTCGAGGTATAAATATTCGCCCTGATCACTTTCTGAGCCTCCTCCTTTAGTTACTTCGTCACCACGTATGTTTAAAAGTGGCCACATTTCCCATTGAGCCAATCGTTCGCGAGTAATGGCATAAACACCTGAAACGGGGCCGTACATCTGGCTACTATCGGTGTAATCTATCTCGTCGCTTGGTACTTCACCTTCCTGGACAATATCCAGCCAATCGTTACATGAGCTCAATAGAAAGAGTCCCATGAACAGAGCAATATATTTAGTTATCGGTTTCATAATATCTATGTTTAGCTTCATTAAAAATTAAGACGTAACCCTAATGAAAAGATGGCAGGAATAGGGTAAACTGATTCATCAATACCTCCTGGTACTTCAGGTGTAAAACCGTTTGATGAAAAGAAAGTGTAAGGTCTGTCGGCATTCAGGTACACCTGCGAAGCTCCTAATCCGAATTTATTCATCACTGATTTTGGAATATCATACGATAAACGTACATTCTGAATACGGAAATAGGAACCATCCTCCAGGAAGAAATCATTTAAACGACCTGTATTCCAAGGATTATATAAACCTTCGGCCGAAGGGGTACTGTTAGTTGAGCCAGGACCTGTCCAAACACTGTTAGCCAGATTAGCATCAACATTATTGGCACCGTGCTTATTAATATCGGCTCTGCGGCGGTTAAAGATAGTTACACCTTGTACGCCCTGGAAAGTAGCTGCCAGTGTAAAGCCTTTATACCCTACAGCCATGTTGATACCATAGGTAAAATCAGGATTTGGATCACCTAACAAAACACGGTCGTTATCATCGATCACTCCATCACCATTGGTGTCAACGTATCTGAAATCACCAGGCTTCAAGCCATTGGCACGTGCGATTGGATCAGCATCAATTTCAGCCTGGGTCTGATACACGCCATCAGTTTTCCATCCATAGAAAGAGTACAGAGCACCACCTACATATGAACGCTGAGGAAATTCAGCAGATCCGGTTTGCAGGTAAGGTTCGCCTGACAGGTCGGTTACCCTGTTTTTAATGGTGGTGATATTACCGCCAATTGAATAGTGAAAATCCTTCCCAATCTTATCAGACCAGTTTACCATCACCTCAACACCAGAGTTTCGAACCGAACCGGCATTTTGCAACAGATTACCATTACCCATTGGCAAAGTGGTTAAAATTACCATATTGCGTGTTTCGCGATTATAGTAATCTGCCTCAACATTTAGTCGGTAGTCAAACATTTTGGTCTCAATACCAATGTTCTTCTCATCCACTAGCTCCCATTCCAAATCGGTGAAGATGCGGTTGTTAATCATCCCCGGCACTAAGGAACCTCCGAAAATACCAGAGCTACCTAAATCGCCACCGGCAATTGAACCAAAAGCACTATTAGCTGGTACGCGGTCGTTACCTAACAATCCCCACGATGCACGTACTTTTAAGTGATCAATCTTAGCACTTGTCAAACCAGATGCAAAATCTTCCTGCGAAACAACCCAACCAGCTCCTAATGAAGGAAAGTAACCCCACTTTTGCTGATATTTTGATGAGCCATCAGCACGCATTGTAAGTGACAGCAGGTATTTGTGTTGATAATCGTATGAGAAACGTGTAAAAACTGACATGCCTCTAAAACGCGTACCTCCATCGTCAGATGTTCTTGTATCAGCAATACCCGAATTTAAGTAGTCTTTGTTAGTGACTCCTTGAGCTGTGCCATTTAACCAACGATAATTTTCTTCACGTACCGATAATCCACCCATTGATGTCAGATTATGGCTTCCCCAGCTCTTGCGCCATGTTACAGTGTTATCCCACACATAATCGTAATTCCAGTTGGTTGTTTTACTTAGTGAATTCAATACCTGCTGAGTATTGCCCACTTTATAATCTGGAATATATGCGGAGGCAGCTCCATAACGAAAATCCATATTCATAGCCGAACGAAATACAATATCCTGGCTATCAAAAGGACGTAGCTCAGCATAAATATTAGGCATAAAACGCGTAATATCTGACTGATTGTCGCTATGATAGTAGGCACGTGCTACAGGATTGGTGTAATACGTGTCGTAACCCAGGTTATGAGGGTTACCATATGGCTTAGGAAATGATTCACCATCGGCTAAGTTATCATCATAAACCGCATACATTGGATTATTGACATAGGCCTGAAACCAAGCTGACTCATCATCAGTCATGCGCTTTTCCTTGGTTAAGATGGTGCTAAATCCGACTTTTAACTTTGATGACACATCGTAATCTACTTTACCACGAAGATTAAATCGATCGTAATACCCTGTTGAATTCATAATACCATCCTGGCCAAAGTAACCTAAGCTAAAAGAGTAGGCCGACTTCTCATTTCCACCATTCAATGAAAGGTTGTGATTTTGAATAGGCGCAGAGCTTCGTATCAGTTCATCGTACCAATCGGTCGAAACAGCAGGGATACCATTGGTCCCACCCCATCGTGCGATAGCCGCATCAACATATTGTTCGTTACCGGCCGCACGCATTAAAGTGGCATACTGCTCAGAGTTGGCCATATCCAGGCGCTGTGTAACCAATTGCACTCCATAGTAGCCATCATAGCTTACCTGCATCTCACGATTTTTAGAACCGCTTTTGGTGGTGATAAGCACCACCCCATTGGCAGCACGAACACCATAGATAGCAGCTGCCGATGCATCTTTTAACACCGACATTGTTTCAATATCGTTCGGACTTAAAAAGTTAATATCATCTAAGAACATGCCATCGACCACATACAACGGATTGGAGTTTTGAATTGACCCAACACCGCGTATGCTTACCTGTGGTCCTTCTCCCGGCACTCCTGAATTAACAATGGTTACACCGGCTACCTTCCCCTGCACTGCACCCATGGCTGAAGATGCACTCATTGAGGTAATCTCTTCGGCCGAAATGGTTGCAATTGGCGAAGTCAAATCTTTTGATTTACTGGTACCATAACCAATCACCACTACTTCTTCCAAATCACTGGCATCCGGGGCCAGGGTAAATTCGAAATAATCTTTATCTCCAACCTTTACCTCCTGGCTTTGCATACCAATGTATGAGATGACCAGGATGTCGGTAGACAACACATCTTCCAGCACAAACTGGCCTTCAAAATTGGTGGCTGTACCTTTTAGTGTTCCTTTCACAAGCACACTGGCACCAGGCAGTTCAAAACCTGCATCATCGCGAATCACGCCTGTTACTGTTTTGGCATCTTGGGCTAAGGCTATATGGCCAATCATCCAAAATGCTATTAACAATCGTTTAATCATAATAATTGAAATTTATTTAGTTATTACTGTTTATCCATTGACAAAATCAACTCCTTGCCGGCATATTGCAAATCGGCAAAAGGAAAAGAAATAAAGTTGGTACTAATCTCAAAACCTGAGCAATACATTAAATTATCCAATAATGGTGGAATACCTGTATTCCTGTTGTCAACTATTACCTTTGTTTTATTAATCAAATTACACAGCAAGGCTACTGATAGGTCAATATTAAATCCTGTATAACTATCATTGTGCGTGTGCAGTGTTTTGCCAATTAGAGTAACAGTTGCCCTTGAGACGACGCTTTCAAAAAAGAAGAAGTTCTCAAGCCTTTCACCATCCGAATTCATGTAGAACACCTTCTGATATATTGCTCCACCTCTGAAGTATTCATGCCTTGTATGGACGTCCTTATTCCAATGATGAGACAGTGCCACCTGATCTGTCTTATTATTGCTACCTGATAAACTAAAATTCCATCCTTCGTTGAAGGATGTTTTTTGTAATTGGGCATTACTAATACCTTGCCCAATGAGTGAGACCAGAAGCAACAATAAAGCATTTTTCATCTGCCTGGAGTTAAATAAGTTTTTAGCTTCACAAATATTTCGAAATGGGTACAATATGCCTGATTTATATATACATCATATATACATCACCCACCGACTAATTAACGTATCTCATTGTATTACTTATACTTCGACACACCATCATCTTTGTTGAAAAAACTTACAGAGATTGAATTGATAGGAGCAAATACATCATTGAATGCATCACAAAATTGTGTATAATCTAAAATTTGAATAATATTGATACGATTAATTAAGTGGCCATTTAGCCACATTTAACATCAACTTAATGACTAGATTTGCCATCATATTTCTGCATTTAGTATACTCAATTAATACCCTTGCGACAGATATTACCAAACCTTTTTCGCAAAGATTGATTATAACCCCCAGGATATCTAGTTTTACAAAGCATGATTATGGCGCCGAGAACCAGAACTGGAGTGTTTGCAGTTCGAAAAGTGGTGCCGTTTATTTTGCTAATTCAATGGGTCTGTTGCGCTTTGATGGTGAAAACTGGAAGCTATTTAAAACACCCAATATTTTAAGAACTGTTTACTGCAGTGGTGACACCATTTATGTTGGAGGGAATGGTATAATGGGCTTTTTCTTAGAAAACGACCTGAATACCGGCTATCATGCCCTGGCAACTATTTATAGCGACATTTGGAAAATATTCACATCGGATAAATACATCATATTCCAGGCATTTAATAGGATGTATCACGTTAATGAGCATGGTCATATAGGCATTGAACGCATCGAAGAAGGCAATACTTCCTTTGCCTACCCCATTGATAACGAGATTTTTTATCAGCACAGTTATGGTAATCTGATAGCTCTTAAGCCCAACGCTAAAGAACGAACTATATTAGCCAGTCCTGTTCTTAATAAGCTCATGATAAAGTTCATTAGCGAAACAGCTCATAATACTTATTTGCTGGGTACCCTTAACAATGGCCTTTTTGAACTAAAAGACGGGCAATTAACTCCCCTTCCATCGGTACTCAATGATTTTTTAATTAAATACCAGCTTAATAAGGCCATATACCTATATGACGGATACTATGCCTTTGCAAGCATGAACGGTGGGGTTATTATAGGAAATTTAGAGGGCGAAATTAAGTACATTTTTGATAAAAGCAATGGCCTGAACAGCAACCGAATTCATGGACTACATCACCAGAGTGATGGTCAACTGTGGATAGCAAGCGACAATGGCGCAGCGTTTATTGATTTAAAGAGTCCTTTTCTATTCCTTAACTATAAAAACAATCCCTTAGGCACTTTTTATGACGCCCTTGCATATAACGGCAACTACTATATAGCCACTAACAAAGGCGTGTATGTAGCTAAACCAGATACCCTTCATACAAATATTTTTGATATTGAAATAGTCAGAAACTCAGAGGGACAAGCCTGGAATCTGGACATCATCGACAATGAGTTATTAGTTGGTCACAACAATGGCACATTTCAGCTGGTAAATGAGCGATTAAAGAAAATAGCCGATGTTGCCGGTGGCTACAGCTTTTTACAAAGTAAATCAGATAGCAGCATAATGTATGAAACATCTTATTACGGTTTAGCAGTTTACACCAAACAGCAAGGCCAATGGCAGTTTGATTTTAACATTAATAATATGGAAGGACTGACCCGTGATGTGGTAGAGCAGAACGACGGCTCCCTAATAGTTACAGGGTCATTAAAAGAGGCTTATCATATTACCGTTGACCATAATAGTAAGAAAGTACAGATTGAAGACATCAGCAAGCATACTGCTTTTAATAGTTCTAACTGGATACGTGCCTTTGACTTAGATAATCAAACCTACCTGGTGGCCAGTGACACCACACTTCAATTTAAGAAAGGACTACTCATACCAACACATAAAGCTTTTGACAAAATAAGTTACATCTCCGAAGCAGTAGGCAACTACTGCTTTATAAGAAAGAAAGGAGCACTGGAATTATTTGATTTTAAAAAGAATGAGTTGGTTGAAATACCTTACAACTTAACCCATATTGAGAATGAGCTGGTTTATAAATACGAGAACATTACAAAAATCAGGGAGCATAGCTGTTTCTTTTGCCTGTCTGAAGGGATTGCCTATGCCAACATCGAAAATTTAACAACGGCCAATACTAAACAGAAACCCACACTCATCACCAATATTGAATACAGCAACAACCGAACCGGAGAAGTGAACCGGTATGATACCCTCCAATCGACGGTTCCGTACATTTACAACACGATTAAATTCACGTTTACAGCACTGAATTATGAATCAGATGCTATTTATGAGTTTTACCTGGATGGATATAGTCAGAACTGGCAGCGTTTAGCAAGCAGTAATGAGGTCGTATTTCAGGACCTGCGAGAAGGACAATACACCTTTAAAGTGAAACAAAAAGGAAGTTCGGTGTATGCCGCACATACCTTTATTATAGCTCCACCATATTATCGAACAACCTACGCTTATTTTGCATATGGCTTACTAATTATTGGTTTATATATAAGCAGTATTTCTGTTTATCGTCATTTTATCAGGAAACAAACGTATAAACAACTAATTGCTAAACGAAAAAAGTTGCATGAACAAAACATGGAACTAAAGCAAAAACAGCTGGATGAAGAAGTAAAAGAACTGCAAAGTGAAGTCACACTCAAAAATGACAAGCTCTCGAACCTACTGCTGCAAAATAGTAAGAAGAAGGAAATAATAGATAGCATTCAGCAAGAGCTTAAACAAATAAGGCAAAATGAGAAGTATGTGAGCTCAAGACATATTGATAGACTGACTCGCATGATAAAAAGCAATTTTAATGAGCAAAAGGATTGGTTGATGTTTGAGGCAGCCTTTTCCGAAGCAAACAATCACTTTTTTAAAAAGCTCCGGGAAAAACACCCTATACTGACGGATGAGGACTTAAAGCTAAGTGCTTACCTAAAAGTGAATATGTCATCAAAAGAGTTGGCTCCAATATTTCAGATTACAACCCGCAGTGTAGACCTTAAAAAGTACCGACTGAAAAAGAAGTTGGGACTAAGTCGCGAACAAGGCCTAAATCACTATTTACACAGCTTTTAGAGGCCAATCCAAACCTTATTGTATATCACAAGAGAATTACTTGAGCTGTAAAGCCTCCACCTCACTCAATCGCCTCACAAACGAATCATCAAACTTACCCGATTGTTGAATTCTCTTTTGTGTACGCTTGGCTGTTGGATAATCGATATATGCCCCGTACAAATAGCGGGTATAACCATCTTTACACTTGATCGTACGGATGTCATCCACATCAAGACCTTTCAGATAGAGCGATGCAAACAGGGGACGCCTTTTCAAAGCCAATACCTGAAGCGTGAAATAGGGGGTGTATTCTATGCGTTTGATGTCTGCTTCAATAGCTGCCACGGCTGCAATATTCTGCTCAGAGAGTGTTTTGGCAACAATCACTCTTTTTAGAGGCGGTGTCATTTGTATCTCACTAAAAGAATATACTTTGGGTTCCTTTTGGTAGGCCATCTCTGGCTCAACTGCAATTACTGATTCGCCCATTGGCTGGTTGATGGCCATCTGCTCAATGGAATATTCATGACCTGTTTCTAGAAACATTGTGTATTTCCCGCTTTGTTCATCAGGGCGGTAATCACCAACCAACTGACGGTCGGTCATGCGGGTTACCATTAATCGAATGGGTCCACGTTTCATATCGGCACTACTCACCTGCCCTTCAATAACCGCCAGTTCACCTTCAAAGGCCGCATCAAACTCCACCTTATAAATATCTGAACCACCATAATTATCATCAAAGCGTGACGATGCGTAATAAGCATGGCTCTTATCAAGACTGGGCAGGAAAAAGAAATCATCGTCGGGGGTGTTTATCGGGTATCCCAGGTTAACTGGCAATGACCATGTGCTATCAGGATTCATTTGGGCATAAAACACATCCAGTCGCCCCATAGAGTTATGTCCCTCCGAGGCAAAATACAAAGTACGGCCATCAGCATGTATCATGGAAGTTTCTTCATCAAATCTTGTGTTGATGGATGACCCCAGGTTACGAGCCTCTCCCCATCGTCCATAGGCATCTTTTTTACACATGTAAATATCCAGGCCGCCATAGCCCCCCTCACGGTCACTTGTAAAAAACAAAGTACTCCGGTCACCCGACAAGGAAGCATGTGTTTCATCAGCTGGCGTATTGATAGGGAATGGTAATTTCACAGGCTCAGTCCACTCTCCTTTTTCCAGATAACTTACATATATACTTTTACCATCATTATCGCTACGGTAAATAAACAGGCTATTACCATCGGGCGACAAGGATACTCCAGACTCATGCACCGGGTTCTTAAAAAAAACATTCAGGAGTTTGGCCTTTTCCCAATGTGCCTTTTCATTGGCCGATACATATACCTTTTCTGGAAACTGACCATCGGCTAATTCCGGCAGCTTGGCTTCAGGACGACGTGATGTGAACAACAATACATCTTCATACACATTAACTAACGGACTATGATCATCATACCTGCTATTCACAGCTTCCCCCAGATTAGTAATAGTTAGCTGCACAGGATTAGCTAAAAACACTTTGGCATTTCTACAATTATTGATTTCCTGCTCAATCTGAGCCTTAAAATCAAGGTCGGCATTATCAACTTTGGTTAGCAGAACATTATATACCAATATGGCAGAATCTGGCTTAAGCGAAACCTGATAGGCTTCTCCTAATGCCATCATAAAATCGTGCCCCAGAGGTGTTGCCTGGTCATCGGCACTTAGCTGACTTAAACCAGTTTGTAATGCAGGAATAGCTGATTCAGCTCCTTTGTTGGTATTTAAATAACATAAACCCAAATGCAAGTAGGCCTCTGTAAAGGTGGGAGAAGTCTTCACCAGATTTGAAAACGCACTAATGGCCTTTTCATAGTCATCTGATTCAGCATAATTTAATGCTTTAAAAAATGCCTTTTGTTCCTGGCGAACATTCTTCTTTTGCTGTGCTACTGACCAATTGCCAATCAATAACACAACTGCCAACAGAATTAGTTTAGTCCTAAAAATTATCATATAGTTATCCCGAACTACATATTCATCGCAAAATAAGTCAAATTTCCGTAAATACTTATCTATCAAACAAAAAAATGTTAATAAATGTTTACCAGGTCTTTTATCGCCGAAATGCAAATCCACTATACTCCTGAATACCTGAATCTTAATCCACATAAAACGACAAGTTTAATTTTCGACCAAACGCGCAGGAATAATATCAACTTGGCGTCCAAGGATTAATATTGAATAAAAACCGAACAAAATGAGCAATAAATTAGTTGTATTTACAGTTATTTTAATAGTTGCAGGCGCTTGCAACCTTAAAAGTAGTCAGAGGCAAAATTGGAGTGCCGAAGATATGGCCAAGAGGCAAACAATTATGATGCAGGAGGCTCTGCAATTAACTGAAGAGCAAAGGAGCAAGATTGAGCGTATTAACCTTAAGTTTGCAGACCAATTCAAAAAACTAAGGGACAATACTCAAGGAGATAGAGAAAAAATGCGTATATTGAGAGATGATTTACGTGACGCCAAATACAAAGAATTAGAAGCAGTGCTCAGTACTGAGCAGTTTGAAAAATATATAGTGCTCGAAGAAGAACGGGCGAAAGAAATGAGAAATGGGCACAGAGGTGAAAGAGGCGATAGATAGCCCATATTTTTTCATAATTGGTAAAAGTTTTGGTTTGAGAGACCTGTGATTCAAAGGAGTTGCAGGTTTTTTTTCGACCATATTATTGGTCATTCATTGATATGAGCCTGTTGTAAGAACAATATTTCCACCGAAAAAGCGTAATTTCGTGCTTTTAAACCAATGCAATAAATATGTGCATTGTTTGACAAGCATATTATATAGGAAACTAGTTACATGGATTCAACGAGACAAAAGAAAATATCCCGCCTTCTGCAAAAAGAAATAAGCGAAATCTTTCAGCGCGAAATGCGGGCTGTATGCCTTGGCACTATGGTTACAGTGACGGTTGTAAGAATATCACCAGATCTGGGGCAAGCCAAAGCATATTTAAGCATCTTCCCAACAGGAAATATTGACGAGGTGATGAAAGGAATTAATGAACAAAGTTCTCAAATCAGATTTGCCCTTGGCAAACGGGTTGGTAAACAAATGCGCATCATCCCGGAACTACGCTTCTTTGTTGATGACAGCCTCGATTACCTGGATAACATTGATCGTCTATTAAAAGATTAAGCATGCAGTACGATCCAATTAAACGTTCATTAGGAAAAGTATTTAATCAAACGCCTGCATTACGCATCTTTTTTTACCGCTTACTGGATCTTCTCTTACTCAGGGCCTGGTATATACGACGCGAGTTGCGCCGGGTAGCACGCCTGAATCAAAAAGAGATGCAAGTGCTGGATGCCGGAAGCGGATTTGGTCAATATGTGTATTATATGTCGTCGCTTGGCAAGCAGTGGACCATTAAAGGCGTTGATGTTAAGGAAGAACAAATTGCTGACTGCAACCAGTTTTTTGAGAAAATTAAACGCCACAACCGGGTGGTCTTTGAATATGCCGACCTCACAAAATTTGTTAATACAGAAGCCTATGATCTAATTCTTTCAGTAGATGTGATGGAGCATATCCTTGAAGACGAATTGGTTTTTGCCAATTTCTACCAGTCGATGAAAAAAGATGCAACGCTTATTATCTCTACACCATCGGATATGGGAGGCTCAGATACACATCACCACCACGAAGACGAAGGCGTGCATGGTTTTATTGATGAACACGTGCGCGATGGCTATAACGCCGAAGATATCAGGGAGAAACTGACAAAGGCAGGATTCAGAAACATTCGAACATCCTATACATATGGGAAAGCCGGTAATATTTCATGGCGCCTTTCAATGAAATTTCCTATTAAAGCACTCAATACTACCAAGTTATTCTTCATTGCATTGCCGTTCTATTACCTGGTTACTTATCCAATTGCCTTCGTACTCAACTGGATAGATATTAGCACACGTCACAGCAAAGGAACCGGTTTAATGGTAGTAGCCCAAAAGTAATAACGCATGAAGTTAGCCTTTGACATAGCGCGCCGGTATTTATACGCCAAGAAATCGCAGAACATTATTAACATCATCTCAATGATTTCGGTTTTCGGCGTATTAACAGGCAGTATGGCTTTGGTAATCGTGCTATCTGTCTTCAATGGCGTTCATGGTCTGATGGGCGATCTGTACACAGCTTTCGATCCTGATTTAAAAGTTGTACCCTTAACGGGGAAAGTAATATCTACCGAATCAATACCTTATGAAGATATTAAGCAAACCGAAGGTGTGCTAAGCATCTCAGAGGTACTGGAACATCAGGCACTACTTCGGTTCCGCCAGCGCAAAATACCCGGCATGATTATGGGTGTTGATACCATGTTTAATAAAGTGAGCAGCATCGATTCAATAATGATTGATGGCAAGTATGAGCTAAAATACAAATCGGAGTTCAGAGGGGTTATTGGTAAACGTCTGGCCGATCAGCTGGCTATTCGGCTCAATTTTGTGACACCGCTTACCATGTATGTTCCCAAGCGCCTGGGCAATGTTAACATGATGGCACCACAAAATGCTTTCAGGCAAGAATACTTAAGCCCATCAGGTTTCTTTGCCGTCAATCAGGAAGAGTATGACGGACAATACCTGATTGTTGACATTGAACAAGCCCGACGATTATTACAATACGATGATAAAACCATCTCGTCGCTGGCCATTAAGGTAGATGACAATGCCGACATAGCGAAAGTAGAAAAAGCCATTCAGGCATTGACTGGTGAGCAAATGAATGTATTGAACCAACAGGAACAACACGAGGCGTTTTATAAAGTGATGAAGGTGGAAAAGCTCATGGCCTATATCATACTTAGCTTTATTATAGCCATTGCAGCCTTTAATATTGTGGCCAACCTGGCCATGCTTATTTACGAAAAGAAGGAAAGCATTTTTACGCTTAAAAGCATGGGTGCTGATAAGCGTTTAATCACGCGTATCTTTATGACTGAAGGCTGGTTAATTTCAGTTGCTGGCATTATCATAGGCTCATTGCTGGGAATTGTCATCGTTTTAGTGCAAGAACATTTCGGCATCATCAAATTTAGTGGCAGTGGCAATTATATAACCGATGCCTACCCCGTGGTGCTGCAATGGACAGATGTGGTCCTGGTCATTATTACCGTTTCCATTATCAGCGCCCTGGCAGCCTGGTATCCGGTAAGAGTGATTGTTGGCAGGTATTACGCCGAGTCAGCCTCTGAATAATCAGCATACTTATCGCCAATTTGCATAAGCACTTCTGATATCCCGGCAACTGTCTTTTCTCTTAACAGCTGAATACGCAATGGCCTGATATCAGGTAGATTTTTAAACGGAATGGCCAGATGGCGGCGGGCATGCAGTATTCCACGACGCTCTCCAATCATTGCGCAGGATTTTTGCACAATCTCATCCATCAATTGAGCCTGCTCTTTAATAGTCAAAGGCGGAAGCAATTCACCTGTATCCAGAAAGTGCTTTATCTCTTTAAATATCCATGGTCTTCCAATGGACGCCCTGCCAATCATCAAACCATCCACATTATAATCATCAAAAAACTGCTTGGCCTTCTGCGGGCTGTCAACATCGCCGTTACCAATAATTGGTATGTTGATGCGCGGATTTTCCTTCACTTTCCCAATCAGGGTCCAGTCTGCTATTCCATTGTACATTTGCTCTTTGGTGCGCCCATGAATACACAAGGCCTTTACGCCAACATCCTGTAATTGCTCTGCCACCCGCTCAATCACCAGCGATTCACTATCCCAACCCAATCGGGTTTTAGCAGTAACAGGTATATTTACAGCCTTTACAACAGCATCGGTAATGGCCAGCATCTTTGGGATATCCTGCAATAGTCCTGAACCACTTCCTTTACCGGCAATTTTTTTAACCGGACAGCCAAAATTCAAATCAATCACGTCAGGATTAGCCGCTTCAGCCATTTTGGCTGCCACCACCATCTTCTCTATATCATTGCCATAAATCTGTATCCCAACAGGTCGCTCCGCATCCATCAACTCCAGCTTGCGCAACGAACGATTAACATTGCGCACCAATGCATCGGCCGACACAAACTCGGTATACATCATATCTGCTCCCTGCTCTTTACAAAACACCCGGAATGACGGATCAGTCACATCTTCCATTGGTGCCAAAAACAATGGTTTATCCCCTAATTCAAGCTTTCCTATCTTCACAGCCTTCTATAATTTTCGTGCAAATATATATTTATTCCCGCCTTGATACTGTTTATAACTTGGTTAATAACTTTCTGTTCAAATAAAAACATTCACGCTTAAATTTTTATAATTTGTACTAAAGTGTAAATTAGCCGTTCACTAAAGTCGAAGAATTTTGGATCTGAGAAACACACTCATCATATTAATTACCTCGTTCGTATTATTCAGTTGCGACTTTCAAAAAGCGGAAGTTTCTGATGAACTGATAGAAACATCTGTATCTGCGCAGGATTCATTGATGATTGAACAGCTTATTTTACAATCGAATGAAACGTATGATGCCAGTTCGGGCAACTTACCCGCTTTTGACAACTACCTGAAGGAGGCTGAAGATATGGCGATAAAAGGTGATTTCAACAACTACCTTTTCAATATTTATACACTTGTAGGTCAAAGGCTCCGCAACAAATCCTACTATTCTGATGCTATGAAGATGCTGCAAAAGGCACTTAACATAGCCGAAGCCTCAAACAACCTGCAGTTTCAAACAAGAGCTTATAACCAAATAGGCGTTATATTCCGACGAATAGATGAAAATCCACAGGCGCTGGATATGCATATGAAAGCGCTCCAACTGGCCGAACAATGCAATGACTCACTTAGCCTTAGCAAGGCCATTAACGGAATGGGTAATGTAAGTATAGCCATGGAAAGGTATCATTCAGCCATTGAATATTTCAGACGCGGGTTGCACATATCCGAACGCATGAATAATATGCTGGGTATGGCCATTAATACCAATAATATTGGTGAAGCTTACATGAAGCTGAACCAGCTGGATTCGGCCATGTATTATTATTTTAAATCACTTGATTACAATACGCAAATCAACAGCCGGGTGGGCCAATCCATCTGCTACAACAGCATAGGCAGTGCCTATATAGCCAAGCAGCAAAACAGATTGGCACTCGACTACCTTTTAAAAGCATTGGAGATCAATCAGGAGTTGGAAGATCGTATGCTTACCTCGGTTAGCTACACACAAATAGGTAAAACATACCTGAATGACAATCTGCCAAACCGGGCCATCACTTACCTGGAGCAAGGCTTAAACATGGCCATGGAAATTGGCTCGAAATACACTGCCGAAGAAGCAGCATCACTTCTCTCAAAAGCCTATGAGCAAAACCAGCTATACAATCGCTCCCTTGAACACTACAAGCTGGCAACAAGTTTTAAGGATAGTATACTTAATGAGAAAAACCTGTTTCATATGGCTTCCATTGAAGCCAAATACAACAATACCCTGCAGCAACTGCAAATAGATGAATTGAACAAAGAAGCGTTGTTGCAAAAAACATTGCTATCCAAGCAGCGCTCGGTGCTTGTGGCAACAGTAGTTGTAGTAATTGTACTGGTGGTAGTTGCCATGCTCATCATATTCCAGGGAAGACTGCGCAGTCGTTATAAAAACCTGCGCTTTCAGCAACGCTTGCTGCGCTCACAAATGAATCCGCATTTTATTTTTAATGCCCTAAGCGCCATACAGGTATTTATACTGGAAAACAACATGGAGAAGTCCAGCCGCTTTTTATCTGATTTCTCCAAGTTGATGCGACATGTATTACGAAGTAGCAACTATGAGTTTATCCCCATCCAGGAAGAAACCGAAATGTTGCAATACTACTTGAAAATACAGCAACTCCGCTTCTCCCCGCCCTTTACATTTGATATTATCATCAGCGACGAAATAAAGAACAACAAGGTAGTTATCCCGCCTATGCTGATTCAACCATTTGTAGAAAACGCAATAGAACACGGCCTTAAGCCACTGGGTGAAACTGGCAAGCTTATTGTTCGCATTATTAAAAACGGGAATCAAATGATTCTGGAAGTAGATGATAACGGCCTGGGCATTGATTACCAGGATCGATTAAGCAAAAGCGAAAAACAGCACGAATCGATGGCGATAAAGATTACCCAGGAAAGACTTAGCATATTAGAGAAAGACACAAAACAGAAAACAACATTTGAAATCTTCGACAAAAAGAAGAAAGACCCGTTTGAAAGAGGCACAATAGCCCGTATATCAATACCTTTAATCACCCAGGAAACAACCTTAAAAACCTGAAATGAAACGAATAAAAACATTAATAATAGAAGACGATCCGCTCAATGCATTAGCTGTATCCAGGGTTATTGAAAAGCACTTCCCTGAGATCAACATCGTTGGCAAGGCTGAACGAGTGAATGAGGCAGTTGACAAAATAAACAGCCTTCAACCAGAGCTTTTATTAATGGACATTCACTTAATTGATGGAACCTCATTTGACGTTATCAAACTTTGTAAAAACATGGACTTTAAGATCGTATTTATGTCGGCCTATCATGAGTACGCGGTTAAAGCCTTGCAACATGCAGCAGTTGAATTTGTATTCAAACCATTCGATATTAACGAATTGGTAATTGCCATTGACAAAGCCATTGACGAACTGCTTGACCAGAATTACAGACTCAAAATTCAAACCCTCTTCAATAACATCGAACACAATGAGCATCAAATAATCTTACAGGGTAAAACCAACTTCAGAGTGTTCAATGTCAACGAAATTGCCTGGGGCAAAGCCATTCAGGGAGGAGCTAATTTCTACATGACTGACAACAGTTACTACTTTGCAGCTAAACCTTTGAGGCGCTATGAAGCCATGCTGACTGATCATTCTTTTTTCAGATGTCATCCACATTATTTGATTAACCTCAATCAGGTTAAAGAAGTTAAACCTGAATTACAACGCATAAAAATGAACACTGGCGATGAAGTAATGTATGAAGATAGGCGTTACGACCAGTTAATTGAACTACTGGAGCTAAGTAAGATGTATGCGTAATTATTCCAAATAACAAATCGATTAAAAAAATTTATCTTTTTTTATAACTTTTTTATCGCAATAAAGTATTAGTAGGTGAGTGTTTAAAAATTGGGAAATCATCTAACTAATTAAGCAAATGTTTCGTGGGATTGGTGTACTTTGTTGTGTGGTATTTTGGTGCAGTATGAGTCTCGCACAGGTTGATCAAACCTGGCGTTATTACTATCCTGAATTCAAAGAAAATGCAGGCAACAACCTGTATTTCAGACTTGAAAACAACAACTTCGTCAAAAACAACGAATACTTCGGCAACTACATTGAAGGATATACCCTAATGGGTTACACAGCCCAGCCCTCATTGGTTTATTATGCAGGTTCCCGTTTACGAATAAAAGCAGGCGTGCACGTCATCCAGTTTAGTGGCATGAACGAATTTACAGAAGTACTACCAACATTCTCAATTCACACAAAACTTACCGACAAACTTGATTTAATAATGGGGGGACTTAAAGGCGATGTACACCATCGACTAATAGAGCCTTTATTCGATCCTGAAAATCAATATACACGTCCGATAGAAAATGGTTTTCAGTTTGTATACACCTCTGACAAACTATGGTTGGACACGTGGGTAGACTGGGAGCAGTTTATCTTTTTAGGCGATGATAAACCTGAAAAATTTACCGCTGGCTTCAGCACCGAATATACGCTTACAAAACCAGAAAGCGATTTCAGTTTGAGCATTCCTGGGCAACTTGTGGCCACTCATCTAGGAGGACAGATAAGTAACTATAGTGAACGTATGCAATCATTAGCCAACCTGGCAACAGGCCTAAAAATGAGCTATAACATTGGAGAGGGATTTATCAGAGACATAGGCATTGCCACTTACTTTGTAACTTACCACGATCTCACCGCTCAATCAGGCTGGGATTTCACCAATGGTAGTGCCATATACCCGGTAGCAGAGGTCAACTACAAATACGGGACTCTTATGACTGGCTTTTGGCGAGCCCATAACTTTTTGGCACCAAAGGGAAATTCAATATTCCAGTCGACATCCAACTACCAACCGGGCTATTACACCGAATACCGCAACTTAATTACTTCAAAACTGAGTTTTACCAAAACTTTTATGAAGCAAATAAAGTTTAGCGCGATGATTGAAACATATTATGATGTGCCAGCCAGCCAGTTTGACTATTCATATGGCATTAACCTGGTATTTACACCAAATTTCTTTATCTCAAAGGTGAAGTTTGATTAAGTCAACAGCCACTCAAAACGCCATTTTTTGTTTCGCCACTCGTCAGTAGCATATTCAATTCCAATTCGCTCGGTCCGGCAAACGGTACCGTCCTCTATTTCTTGCGTGTCTTCGATCCACAAACGTGAAGAGTTGACAATTGATTCGCCATAAAAACTTTTGTCCAGATGCAGAACCTTCCCCACCCGGCCCGGTCCGCTTATATTTTTAACTCCTCGAATTAATACCGCTTGTGGCTCATCCTTTTGTCCAGTAACAATATTCAACATCCAATACATTCCATAAATTAAATAGACATAAACCACACCACCTTCGTGATACATTACCTCGGTGCGCGCCGTCCTGCCTTTACTAGCATGGCAGGCATCATCTTCCTCACCGCGATAGGCTTCAGTTTCAACAATCAAAAAGCGCTCTACCCGACCATCACTAAAACACCGGACCAATACCTTACCCAGTAGAGAGCGGGCCACCACTAAAACATCCTGGCGAAAAAAATCAACACATAACCTCATAGCTTAAAAATCAATAACTGCCAACTATGTATGAACCATATAATGACGAAGTTGTCGCATATAAATGATTTCAACAAACATTAGTGCTTTTTTAATCAAATAATTAGCACAATAAAAATAAAAGCAGTAATTTTGCGGCCGATTATTATCCGAGCCGAAAGGTATGGCCTTCAGTTTCAAGGCAGTTGGGGTGGGACCTGATTGTGGCGATTCGAACGCAATACCTTTGCAAACTGTTTATTAATAAGTCGAATTTTAAAAAGGAAGACTGTGGATACGTTAAGTTACAAAACGATTTCAGCCAACAAAGCGACTGCCAACAAAGAGTGGGTTGTGGTAGATGCTGCTGATATGGTATTAGGTCGTTTAGCTACAAAAGTTGCTAAACTGCTTAGAGGAAAGTATAAGCCAAATTATACACCTCACGTAGATTGCGGAGATAACGTGATTATCTTAAACGCAGACAAAATCAAAATGACCGGTAACAAGTGGGACCAGCGTTTATTTTTCTACCATAGTGGTTACCCAGGAGGACGTCGCGACGTGACGCCTGCGGAAATGTTCGCTAAAAAACCGGAAAGATTAGTTGAAAGAGCTATCAAAGGTATGCTACCTAAGAACCGTCTTGGACGTCAGCTTTTCAGAAACTTATATGTTTATACTGGAACTGAACACAAGCACGAAGCTCAACAACCTAAAGTAATTGATATTAACGCCATTAAATAAGTACTATGGAAGTAATTAATGCGATTGGTAGAAGAAAAGCGGCTGTTGCTCGTATTTATGTGAGCCAGGGAAGTGGTAATATCACCATTAACAAGCGTGAGTTAGATCAATATTTCCCAGCTGCAACATTACAATATATTGTAAAACAACCATTAAACACCATTGGTGTTGCTGACAACTACGACATTAAAGTAAATCTTTACGGTGGTGGTTTCAAAGGACAGGCTGAAGCAGTTCGCTTAGCTATTGCCCGTGCACTTGTAAAAATTGATGCTGAAAACAAGCCGGCCCTTAAAGCTGAAGGTTTCATGACTCGTGACTCACGTGTTGTTGAACGTAAGAAGCCAGGTCGTCCTAAAGCACGTAAGAGATTCCAGTTCTCTAAACGTTAATATTTATCAGGTGTGTTTAGTATCTAAATCTTTAAGACTTCTCAACGTATTATTGGGGAACTACTTGAAGATTGATTTAAACAGAAAGTAAACAACTTTAAAAAAATTACAATGCCAAGAGTTAATTTCGAGGAATTATTGGAAGCAGGTGTACACTTTGGTCACCTGAAAAGAAAGTGGAACCCAGCCATGGCGCCGTACATCTTCATGGAGCGCAATGGAATCCACATACTAGACCTTCATAAAACAGCTGTGAAGATCGACGAAGCTGCTGATGCACTTAAACAGATTGCAAAATCGGGTCGGAAAGTGCTTTTCGTAGCCACTAAAAAGCAAGCTAAAGAAATCATCGCTGATAAAGTTGGTGGTGTAAACATGCCTTATGTGACTGAGCGTTGGCCAGGTGGTATGTTAACCAACTTCCCCACTATTCGTAAAGCGGTGAAGAAAATGACTTCTATCGACAAAATGATGGCTGACCCAAGTCAGTGGAAAAACTTGTCGAAAAGAGAAAGGCTTCAAATTACTCGTCAGCGTGCCAAGCTTGATAAAACTTTAGGTTCTATCGCTGACCTGACACGTCTTCCTGCTGCAATGTTTGTTGTTGACGTAATGAAAGAACACATTGCCGTAAAAGAAGCTATTCGTTTGAATATTCCTGTATTTGGTATCGTTGATACTAACTCAGATCCAGCACCAATTGATTTTGTAATCCCTGCTAACGATGACGCCACTAAGTCTATCGAGCTGATTACTGAGGTGATGACTAAAGCGATTCAGGAAGGATTAAGCGAGCGCAAAGTAGAGAAAGACAACGAAGGATCGAAAGAAAAGAAAGCTCGTGCTAAAAAAGCTGAACCTGCAAAGGAAGCAGCTAAAAAAGAAGAAGCTCCTGCTAAAGAATCTTCATCAGAAGAAACTGCAGGCGAGTAATTCGATTATTTTTGTCTAACAACTTTAAAAAATTATATCATGGCTATTACTGCTGCTGACGTAAGCAAACTAAGAAAAAGTACCGGTGCCGGTATGATGGATTGTAAAAAAGCTCTAACAGAAGCTGAAGGCGATTTCGACAAAGCTGTTGAAATCATCCGTAAAAAAGGACAGGCTATCGCTAACAAGCGTGCTGACCGCGAAGCTACTGAAGGAGTTGTTTTAGCAAAAGTTACCGCTGACAAGACAAGAGGTGCGTTAATCGTATTAAACTGCGAAACTGACTTCGTTGCTAAAAACGAAAGCTATGTTGATTTCGCAATGTCAATTCTTGATTTGGCGATTGCTGAAAATCCAGCTGACTTAGAAGCGTTAAAAGCGTTAGAATTGAACGGCCGTCCAGTTGCTGAGTTAGTTTCTGAGCAAAGTGGTGTAATTGGTGAGAAACTTGATTTAGCTGCTTACGAAGTAATCAGCGCCGAATCAGTTAGCGCCTACATCCACGCTGGTAACAAATTAGCTACTTTGGTAGCTTTCAACCAGGCTGACATTGACGAGCAAGTTGGTAAAGACGTTGCAATGCAGGCTGCTGCAATGGCTCCTGTAGCTGTTGACGCTGACAGTGTACCTGCTGATGTTAAAGAGAAAGAATTGGAGATTGGTAAAGACATGGCCCGTAACGAGGGTAAACCAGAAGCAATGTTGGAAAAGATTGCCATGGGTCGTCTGAACAAGTTCTTCAAAGAAAACACTTTGATGGAGCAGGCGTTTGTTAAAGACAACAAATTAACTATTAAGCAATACCTTGACAACACAAGCAAAGGCTTAAAAGCTGTTGACTTCAAACGTTACACTTTGAACAACTAGTAGTTAATTATTCTACTTTATATAAAAAGGGAGCTATTGCTCCCTTTTTTTTTACATACCACCCCTATCATTTAAAGCCTTTACCTCATTCCATTATTAATTGACTGAATCCCATAGCTCGCCTGAGACTTGCCATTAATAAAGAGAAATTCAAATAACTAAAGAAGTCAGAAGCTAATTCAGAGAGGAACCTGTTTGCTCTAAAAATTGTGTAAAAATTTATGAGCAGACATAGAATGTAGTTCTAGTCCGGTTTAATGCGTTTGCATCAATCAAGCGCACCTTTGAAACACATCATCAGACCATCATCAATTATTTCAATGGCAGAAGTACGAATGCGGCGGCCGAATTATTCAATGCTAAAATCAAAGAATTCAGAAGACAATATAGAGGGGTTACAGATATGAAGTTTTTCCTCTTCAGATTGTGTAAAATTTATGCCTAGACCCAGAAATTGGATGTGGTCCGTGGTCCCCGTTATGGCCCAGATAGAGTAACCATAATAAAAAAACGCCTCCCAATCTATTGAGAAGCGTTTCGGACGTTGTCTCACAAGGATTCGAACCCTGACTAACTGGACCAAAACCAGTTGTGCTACCATTACACCATGAGACAAACTTATCAAAAATAAACCTCCTTCTTCAGGAGGTTAAGTTGTTGTCTCACAAGGATTCGAACCCTGACTAACTGGACCAAAACCAGTTGTGCTACCATTACACCATGAGACAATTCCCATGCTTTTGTTTTAAAAGCGATGCAAAGATAGAGAGTTTTTCTTTCAATGCAAGAAATTTTTTCAAAAATATTGGCTTGAATTCGTTAGCCTGTATGACTCAGAGAGTTTTATGACACCAACAACCAATGGAGACTTAACTGATGTTACATACATAAAAACAATCACCAGGATGTAGTAAGTGAGTATCAGTGATAAAAACTATCTTTAAGAACAAAATAGCACGAAATCATGATTTCAACCAAAAAGCTTAACCTCGTATTGGGCTGGAGCCTCTTTATCATTTCATCAATCCTGTATTGGAGCACAATGGCACCCACAGTTAGCTTGTGGGATTGTGGCGAATTCATCGCCTGCATGGTCAAAATGGAGGTCGGTCACCCACCAGGCGCCCCATTTTACCTGATACTTGGCAAAGCCTTTAACCTATTCGCTTTTGAACCGTCGCAGCTAGCCTATACAGCTAATCTATTATCGGTTTTTGCATCAGGTGCAACGGTTATGCTATTGTATTTTTCGGCCGAGCACATGCTACGTAAGCTATTTAGTCAACATACTCAAACACTTAAAGGCTATTTACTACTTGCTGGTTCAGCTGCCATTGGGGCGCTTGCCTTTGCTGTATCGGATACCTTCTGGTTTTCAGCGGTTGAAGCAGAGGTATATGCCCTATCTGTATTTTTTACAGCGCTTTGTTTCTGGCTGTTCCTCAAATGGGAAGATGCCAATAGCAAAACAAGCTCGGGTACTCGCTGGCTGATACTGATTGCCTATCTAATGGGTCTTTCAGTCGGCGTACATTTGCTAAACCTGCTTATTATTCCGGTGTTGGTACTGCTGATATTATTACGTCAAAAAGCATTTTCGTGGGCATTACTGGCCAAAGCAATGGCCATTGGTGGCGCCATTTTAGGGCTTTTACTTTTTGGCATCATACAAAACGGGCTGTGGCTGGCAGGTAAAATGGAAATTTTGATGGTCAACAGCTGGGGCTTACCCATCAACGCAGGCTTATTAACCTTTGCTGTAATATTGTTTGGTGGCTTGTTTTATGCGGTTTTTGCCACGCTAAAAAAGAACAACTGGCAACACATGCTGGCGGTATGCACCTTGGTATTTATGATTGGCTACTCTTCTTATGCCATGATTATTATTCGGGCAGATGCCAATACACCTATCAACCTGAATGATCCTTCTAGCGTTTTTTCGCTGGACAGCTTTCTGAACCGCGAACAGTATGCGCAGAATCCACTTTTATACGGCCATTACTACAACACAGCTGCAGGTGAGTTGCAATACAAAGATGCCTATCGCAAAAGTGGCGAAGGCTATGAATTGTATAAAAAATCAGACAGCTATGATTATGATGATAAGGGCTGTGGCTTTTTCCCAAGAATGCATAGTAACAACCCTGCTCATAAATACGGCTATCAGCAATGGGCCGGGGCCAATCCCAATAGTACTGAAAAACCTTCATTCGTTACTAACCTGCGTTTCTTCTTTAATTACCAGGTCAATCACATGTATATTCGCTATTTCATGTGGAATTTTTCCGGGCGCCAGAATGATGAGCAAAGCCACGGTGATATACAGAAGGGTAACTGGATTACAGGCATTCCGTTTATTGACCATAGCATAGAAGGCAGCCAGCTACACAGCTTGTCAGTCAGCAATCCATCTCGCAATGTCTATTTTATGCTGCCTCTTATTTTGGGTATAATAGGCATTTTGTCGCTAATAAACAAAGGCAAAAACAGCAAGAAGTACCTGGCCGTAACGGGCTTACTTATGCTGATGACCGGACCGGTGATAATTCTTTACCTCAATCAAACACCCTTTGAGCCCCGCGAGCGCGATTACGCATTTGTCGGCTCATTTTTTGCATTTGGCCTTTTCATTGCCTTTGGAGCATTCGCGGTTATCAATTTCATCTACCTAAAAACAAAAAGCTATTTGTCCGCGGGACTGGGAAGCGTTTTGGTATTGGTGGCTGTGCCGCTTTTGATGGTGACACAAAATTACCCTGATCATGATCGCTCGGGAAGAGAGTTTGCCCTGATGCAGGCCAAAAGCTATCTCAACTCTTGCGAACCCAACGCCATCCTGTTCACCTATGGCGACAACGACACCTACCCACTCTGGTACGCCCAGGAAGTAGAAGGCTACCGAACCGATGTCAGAGTGATTAATTACGGCTTAATGGGTGCCGATTGGTGCATACAACAGCTGGCGGGTGCTATCAATCAAACACCCCCTACTTCGCTAAGCATCGCACAGGAACGCTACAAAACAGGTAACCTTGACTACGCATTATTGCTGGAACAAAGTCCGGAGTATGCACCCTTGCAGAGTGTGGTGCAATTCATTGGGAGCAACAAGGAAACTTCGAAGCTACCTATGCAAAATGGTATGAAGGTGGACTTTTCGCCGGTTAATCGCTTCACACTGCCATACGATGATAAGGATACGCTTAAATGGCAATGCCCCAAGCGTGTGTTGTATAAAAATGACATTGCCCTGCTTGATATAATCGCCAGTAACAACTGGGAGCGCCCCATTTACTTTACCATTGGTGCCGACCCGGAAATATTTAACGGGCTGGAGAAGCATTTAAGATACGACGGATTGGTTTACAAACTTGTGCCCCAAAAACAACAAGCCAACACCCCTATTTTTTACGATACTGATCAACTGCTTAATACTTTCTTGAATAAAATTGATTTGGGAGATGGCTCTCTGGCTTATTACGATCACTATTGCCGTCGTACATTTGATGTCATCAAATATCGTCAGATTGGCAATCTGCTTGCTGCCGATTTACTGGAGCAGAACCGAATGGAGGAAGCACAGGCTGTCGTTTTAAAAAGCCTGAAGGAATTGCCCATTGAGGCAGGCCCTGATGTGGCCGGCAACCTGCCACATGTTCATTTAGCCTTTGAGTGCGGACTGGAAGAAAAAGCGCTGCAATATGCCGATTACCTGCTAGAAAGACACCTGAATAACCTGCTATGGTACGCTGCTTTGCCTCAGCGTAAGCAACAATTTGCAGCCAACACCTTTCAGCAGGAGCTTGAAAAAGGCCAATTGGTAAAAATGGTTTTGGATACCATCAATGATCCGGCACTAAACCAACAATTAACCAACGTTTATAAGCAATTAGGAATAGAGTTGTAGGCTAGTAATAAAAAACACATTTAATCGCAATGACTCTTAATCAAATTGAACCGTACATTATTATAGGACTTTTAGGAACCTTATTCTTAGTTCAATTATACTATAGGTTTATTGGTGAAAAACAGCTTAGAAAAATTATAACTGACTTTTACAAAACAAAAGGATTTAAAGTCATTGAAATAAGTAATTTAACAATAAAAGAAAAACTAAGATATGGGGTCCCACTCAACTCCTTTTTAGAAATATATCGATTTCTGTTTACTGTATTCTTTAAGTTTGGAGACAATCACTACAAAAAAGTTGAAACTTCAAACACGCAAGAGAACGAACAAATTAGATATATTGATGTCTATATAAAGAGACGAAGATTAGTATCATGTAAAGAATTTGACGTTTATGACTTCTAGTAGAGTCACCAAAAGACACCTTAAAAACATTCTATTCAGACTGCTTGTTTTCCTTTGCATATCTTATAACTAAAAAACCAAGGAGCACAATTACTTTATAATATTGAAGTAGATAATATATCCACGCGCTTTTAACTTTTCCCGATACACGATGTATCGAGCCAAAATTAAAAAAACGTCGATACACGGTGTATTTTTGCTACTTGGAGCTTGTTGAGCCAAATACACGGTGTACTTTGCATTTTTATACTTGGCGAAGCAAATACACGGTGTATTTTGACTTTTTGACACTCAGCGGGCCCGATACAACTTGTATCCGGCCATTTTAATACTAAAACACGCAAATACACGGTGTATCGGGTCCACCAGACAGAAAAATGGTAAAATACACGGTGTATCGACTATTTTAATAACCTGAAACTGATACACGCTGCATATAGCTGTGCTTGACATCAGACTTCAAACCATACTACCTTTGCCTTTTCACACCCTAAAAAAATGATACTATGAAACGTATTTTATTAGTCACCACCCTGCTCATAGGCTGGGGCCTGCATGTAGCATATGCGCAAAGTGCCGAACAAGAAATTAAACAAACCATTGAAGACATGATCCAGGCCGGGCTGGACAAAGATGTCGACAAGACCTTATCTTACTGGGATCAGTCGCCTTCATTCACCTTCATTGCCGATGGCCATCAATATGATTTTATGGCCTTTAAAGACATGTATACCGATTTTCTGAACAAGGTAGAGTCGCAAGAAGTTACCGAAAACAAACTGACTGTTAAAGAAATTGGGAAATACAAAGCACTGTGCATCTGGACCGGTACCGAAAAAGTAAAAATGAAGGAGCAAGAACCATTTGAATCAAAATGGATATCAACCCTGCTGATGGAAAACAAAAAAGGTGGCTGGGTTATCCTTCATGGGCATACCAGTCACTTTTAATCTTATTTATCTGGATTTTAAAGGCACCCATTGGGTGCTTTTTTTTCACCACAATCTGGTCCCAAACAAAAAGCCCTTCTTCCAATGCTTATCGCGCAGGTTGGATATAATACATCCTTTCGAAGATGAAACATGGATAAACTCATCATCACCCAGGTAAATACCCACATGGTTGACCAGTTTTTTACTCCAATCCATATGAAAAAACACTAAATCGCCTCGTTTCAGGCGACTCACCGCATGCACCTGTTTACCATACCGACCTTGTTCTTCTGAAGAGCGAGGTAGTTTTACCCCATGCTTCTTAAAACTAACATAAACGAGTCCGGAGCAATCCAATCCTTTATGATCAGTTCCGCCCATCCGGTGCTTTACACCCAAATAATAGCGTGCCGAGGTCACCACTTCTTCAAGCTCCACCTCACTCACATCTATCTTTTGCTCTACGCCACTCGCCCTATACAATTTCAGTTGCTTTTTCACTTCATTATTTTGTGCATCAATGGCGTTAGTACACAATAGAGTCATGATTAACAACATTAAACAATATTTCAGCTTCATTGGAAATGATTTTCTATAAAGTTAAAAGATTTTATTAAAGCATTGTCAGCTACCAATATTGCAGATAATGTAAAGGTCAAACAAACAAAAAATTGTATTTTTGGAACTTGTCTAAAAGAAAGGCTCGGAAGGGCATCTATCAACAGACTCTATTGTACTGAAATTAAGTAATTATGAAGCAATATACGCGTTTAAATCTGATACTCGGCTGGCTCACTTTTTTTATTTCTGCCACCGTTTATACCATGACCATTGAACCCACAGCCTCTTTTTGGGATTGTGGCGAATTCATTTCAACATCCTACAAACTATTGGTGGGACACCCTCCCGGGGCACCATTTTTTATGATAGTGGGTCGTTTCTTCTCTTTATTCGCCCCTGATACAGGTTCTGTTGCTTTTATGATTAACATGATGTCGGCCCTGGCCAGTGCATTAACTATCATGTTTCTGTTTTGGACCATTACGCATTTAGCCAAAAAAATATTTATCACTGAAGAAGAGCCGCCTATCTGGCGCACTTGGTCAGTAATGGGTGCCGGTTTGGTAGGTGCTTTGGCCTATACTTTTTCGGATACCTTCTGGTTCTCAGCTGTTGAAGGCGAAGTTTACGCCATGTCATCACTATTTACGGCTGTGGTATTTTGGGCTATTCTTAAATGGGAAAATGTGGCCGGGCAGCCCTATTCAAACCGCTGGTTGATACTAATTGCCTACCTGATGGGACTTTCCATCGGTGTTCACCTTTTGAACCTGTTGGCTATTCCTGCTATTGTTATGGTGTATTACTTCAAGATGTTTGAAGTCAACCGTAATAATACCATCAAAGCACTGGCACTGTCAGCGGTTATCCTTGGCGGCATTTTATATGGTATTATACCAGGCGTTGTTAAAGTAGCGAGTTGGTTTGAGCTAGCTTTTGTTAACGGTTTCGGGCTACCATTTAACACCGGAGCCATCTTTTACATGATTCTTTTGGTAATTGCGCTCATAGCTGGCATTCTAATCACCTACAAAAAGAAAATGGTGATTGCCAACACAATAATACTGGCTGTTACTGTTATCATGATTGGCTACTCATCATTTGCCATGATTGTAATTCGCTCATTTGCCAATCCACCGATGGATCAGAACTCACCTGAAGATGTATTCTCGTTGATGTCGTACCTGAACCGTGAGCAATATGGCGATCGCCCGTTATTTTTCGGACAGAACTACAACTCACCACTCGACCGCGAAGCAATGCGTAATCAAAAGGGAGCCCCTGTTCGCATTAAAAAAGACGACGAATACAAAACAGTGGATCACCGTCCTAAATATGAATTTGATGATCGCACCACAACCTTGTTCCCACGTATGTATAGCCGCGAAGGCCGTCATATAAATGAATATCAAAAATGGACTAACCTGAAGGGTAAGCGTGTAACGATTGAGGATGAAACAGGTCGCCCAAGTACCTTGATGGTCCCTACCATGTGGGAAAACTTTAAGTTTTTTGTCAATTACCAGGTTAATCACATGTATTTCCGCTACTTCATGTGGAACTTCTCTGGTCGTCAAAACGACATTCAGGGTAATGGCGAAATACATAAAGGGAACTGGATAACGGGTATCAAATTTCTGGATGAATCTCGTCTTGGGGATGAAGAACTTCTGCCAGACACCTACAAAAACAACCCGGCCCGCAACAAATATTACATGCTACCGCTGATTCTTGGTTTAGCTGGGCTATTCTTCCAGTATAACGCCGGCAAAAACGGCAAGCAAGGTTTTTGGATAGTGATGCTGCTATTCTTCTTAACCGGACTGGCCATTGTACTATACCTTAATCAAACTCCCCTGCAGCCTCGTGAACGTGATTACGCCTATGCCGGCTCTTTCTATGCATTTGCCATCTGGATTGGCTTGGGAGTATTGGCTATTGTCAATGGCATCAAGCGATTCATGCCGGGTTCGGTAGCTGCCAGTTTGGCAACAGGTTTGTCATTGGTATTGGTACCAGGCATTATGGCTAACGAAAACTGGGATGATCACAACCGCTCAGAACGATATGTTGCACGCGATTTAGCACATAACTACCTCAATAGCTGTGCTCCCAACTCCATATTATTTACCAATGGTGATAACGACACCTTCCCATTATGGTACGCCCAGGAAGTGGAAGGCATCAGAACGGATGTACGCGTATGTAACCTGAGTTACCTGCAAACCGAATGGTACATCGACCAGATGAAGCGCAAAGCCTATGAATCGGATCCGCTGCCATTCTCACTGGAACATGATCAATATGTAACCGGTAGTCGTGATGTGGTGTACCTGTTGGATCGCATCAAGGGTTCAGTTGATTTGAAAGAGGCCATTAAGTTTGTGGCCAGCGATAATCCTAAAACCAAGCAAGTACCGGAATATGCAGGATACCTTGAATACCTGCCCTCTAAACAATTTAAGTTACCTGCAGACAGTTTAAAGGTGCTGCAAAGAGGCATAGTATCTGAAGATGCTGCACACTTAATCACTCCGGATCTAGACATCAACCTTCAGAAGGACATGATTCTGAAGAATGAATTAATGATACTGGACCTTTTGGCCAATAACGATTGGGAACGCCCCATCTACTTTGCTGTCACAGTGGGTTCCGACAACTATGTTAGCTTGCAGGATTATTTCCAGCTCGAAGGTTTTGCCTATCAGGTAGTACCTATCAAAACAGTGAATACCGATGGACAATATGGCCGCGTTGACACTGAGCGCATGTATCAGCATGTGATGGAAGACTTCAAGTGGGGTGGTTTCGAAAATCCAAATGTATACCTGGATGAGAACCATCTGCGAATGGCTACCAATATCCGTAATAACCTGTCGCGACTGGCTACTTCACTTATTGATGAAGGCCAGAACGACAAGGCCAGAAACATTCTGGATAAAAGCATGGAAGTATTAAGTGCCGAGCGTGTGCCTCACAATTATTTCAGCATCTTTTTGGCAGAAGGTTACTTCCGCATTGGTGAATTTGAAAAAGGTGATGAGATATTGACATCATTGGCAAATGACCGCCTAAAAGAATTGGAATACTTCAACTCATTGCCATCATTCAAGCGCGCAACAGCCGGAAGAGAACCAGAGACGGCAATGGCTATTTATATGGAAGTAGTGAAGATGGCTCAACGATATAACAGAGAGGACTTAATGAAGTTCCTGGAGAAAGATTATGAGAAAAACATGCAACGCATGGGCTTCTTCAACGAGTAAAACATGAGTTGGAAAGTTCAGCCACCAGCTGCACTCAGGGCCTTGTTCCCCCACACATTGTGGCGGCAGAAAGGTGTAGGTAAAACACTTTACCTCACCTTTGATGATGGGCCAGTTGAAAAGGAAACGACCTGGGTGATGCAGTTACTGGAGCAATATCAGCTCAAGGCCACGTTTTTTTGTGTAGGCGAAAATGCACATAAAAACGAAGGGTTGCTGGCTGAACTTTTAAAGAAAGGGCATAGCGTGGGTAACCATGCCTATAACCATTTGCCTGCGTGGAGATGTTCGCGCGAGGCCTATTTTGACAATATTGAAAAAGCCAAACCACATATACCTGGCAGGTTGTTTCGGCCTCCGCACGGACAATTGTATCCATGGTATATGCGGGCACTCAAGGAGCAGTTTAAGCACATCGTCATGTGGGATGTTCTGTCAATGGACTATGACAATCGCCTAAGTCAGCATGAAGTACTGGCCAATGTGATGAATCATGTGCGCGATGGCTCTATACTGCTTTTTCATGATTCGAAAAAAGCCTGGAAACGGATGCATTATGCGCTTCCTGCTGCTTTGGATCAATTGTTAGAACAGGGCTACCAGTTTGAACCACTGGAAATGTGACGTTGAACACGCATTTTTTGAATTGATAAAACATTAATACAATAACCAGATTATTGAAACCATCTTGTTTCGGTAGGCTGATATTAATACCTAGAACATGAATATTTTACTATTAGGCTCGGGAGGACGTGAGCACGCATTGGCTTGGAAAATGGCACAAAGTGAAAAACTAACACAATTATTTATTGCCCCTGGAAATGCAGGTACCAAACAAGTAGGCATCAATGTCAACATCAATCCTAATGACTTTGAGGCCATCAAAGCTTTTGTTATTGATAACAACATCAACCTGATTGTTGTAGGTCCCGAGGAACCTTTAGTAAGAGGTGTGAAGGATTTCGTATTGAACGATCCTCAGATTGCACATGTACCGGTAATAGGTCCAGGTAAAGAAGGTGCTAAACTGGAAGGCAGTAAAGAATTTGCCAAAGCATTTATGATGCGCCATGATATCCCTACTGCCGCCTATCTGTCAGTCACTCAAGATAACCTGGAAGAAGGGCTTGCTTTCCTAAAAACACTAAAAGCACCTTATGTGCTTAAAGCAGATGGTTTGGCAGCAGGTAAGGGCGTACTGATTTTGGATGAACTAACCGAAGCTGAAGCTGAGTTGAAAGAAATGCTGAGTGGTAAGTTTGGTGATGCTTCCAGCACTGTTGTTATTGAGGAATTCCTGAGTGGTATAGAGCTATCGGTGTTTGTATTAACCGATGGACATGGCTATGTGGTTTTACCCGAGGCCAAAGACTACAAACGTATTGGAGAAGGCGATACAGGCCTTAACACAGGTGGTATGGGTGCTATCTCACCGGTTCCATTTGCCGATGATGTATTCATGAAAAAAGTTCACGATCGCATTGTCAAGCCAACAATTGATGGTTTAGCAAATGATAACATCCCTTATAAAGGTTTTGTATTTATCGGTTTAATGAGCGTTGAAGGTGAACCATATGTGATTGAGTACAATGTACGCATGGGCGATCCGGAGACAGAGGTTGTGATCCCACGTATTAAAACAGATCTAGTTGACTTATTTGAGGCGGTTGCAGCGGGTGAGTTGCGTAAGAAAACCGTTGAAGTAGACGAGCGCTTTGCAACTACGGTAATGTGCGTTTCAGGTGGTTACCCTGAAGCCTATGAAAAAGGCAAAGAAATAAGTGGACTTGAGAAGATTACAGAAGGTCTGGTTTTCCATGCCGGAACAGCAGATGCGGATGGGCAGGTAGTGACCTCTGGCGGCCGTGTTATTGCGATGACGGCCTATGGCAATACTAAAGAAGAAGCCTTAAAGCAATCTTTTGCCAACGCGCAAACAGTCTCATACGAAGGAAAATATTTCCGTTCAGATATCGGATTTGATTTATAGTACTTATGCTTTTTAGAACACTCAACAGAAACGACATTGTCGCGTTGGCCCTCATGCCTTTGCTGCTGATAGGCTTTTGGATCAATACCCTTTTATTTGATCAATCGCCCAGTTTCCCATACGATCATAATCCAATGCCCCTTTGGGATTTGGTGATCAGTGTTCTGAAAAGTAATCATTTACTGGCATCCGTTATCAGCCTGCTTATTGCGCTGATAATGATGTTCAGTGTCAATAGGGTGGTGAACAGATACAACCTGTTTAACGGACAAACCAATCTGCCCGGGTTTCTATACATGCTTTTGGTCAGCGCCTACCTGATGGCTCAAAAGCTACACCCGGTATGGTTTTTTACGCCACTCCTTATTTTAGCCATTGAACGCCTCTTTTCGGCTGCCGGACAGCGCAAAGCAATGACCTGGTGCTTTGAGGCGTCATTCGCGCTATCCCTTGGTACGCTGTTTTATGCCAAGGGCATCTATTTTATGGCCTTCTTATGGATGATCATGTTTATCCTTCGCCTCCTAACGATTCGTAGTCTCATGGCATCTATCATTGGCCTGGCACTTCCATATTTGTTTTCATTTGCCTATTATTTTTGGTTCGATCAGGCAGATGTGTTTTTAGAAACTGTGGTAGAAAACTTTATTTCGCCCATTGCCTTTTTCAATCATACCATTTACTCGCAGATATACAATGGCTTCATAATCTTTCTGGTATTTGTTTCAATTCTTTCGGTGGTCAGAATACTGCCAGCCATCAAAATCATATCACGTAAACACTACCGGATATTCATTTGGCTAATTGTATTGTGTGTCGTGGCCGCTATCACACCATACTATTCTCTGGAAGTGATGCCCATTTGGGCCATTGGCACATCAATCGTTTTGGGAAGATTTCTATCGCTCATCAGGCGCCGATTCATTCAGGAGTTGATCTTATTTATTATTGTGGCCATCACCATTGCCGGCCAGTTTCTTATCTAATTACATGCATCTTTCAAAGCCTACATTAGCCATATACGGTATTCAGGATCGTATAAATAGTGATACGCCTTTTTATGTACACGACCATGCCTTGACATTAATGGATAAGGGCAAAGTGATTAAACACCTCACACTGGAGCGACTAACCCGTAAAAAGCACGACAACACACTGCATGAACAGATTTATGAACTACTGAAACAAGCCGGGCTATTAAAGAATACTGACTACGATCTGGTTTTTGTTGATAATGTGGTTGGCCGAAGTTTTATTTCAACATGCGGCCGTTTTCGCTTCGAAGCCCCCTTGCAGGATGCATTAGCCGTTAAACCTGAAAAAGGTCGGTGCTGGTGGTTAGATAAAGAAAAAGAAGCCTATGCCCTCAACCACGAACTGGCGCATATAGGTGCCTGTCTGCCATTTTATGGCGCATTTAAAAACAACAGTCTTCTTGTTCATTTTGATGGCGGTGGTAGCTTGAGCAACTTCTCGGCTTTTAGTTATACAAATAAGCAACTGAATGCCCTGGAGCATCATTGGGATTTTAAGTACCTCTCGGGCTTATTTAATGCCAATGCGCTTGTTTTTGGCATCATAGGGGCTAGATTTAAAGAGCAAAACAGTGTACCGGGGAAGATGATGGGACTGGCGGCCTATGGCACTTATCGCAAAGAACTGGAAGAATGGCTGGTCGCTAATAATTACTTTTCAGACATTTGGGGTTCTAAGAAGATATTTTTTGAAGCGGCCAAATCCGACTTTAGTATTGATATCCAAAACCTCAACCAGGATAATCCTTTTCTTCAGGACGTAGTAGCCACCATGCAAGGTATTTTTCAGCGCGAACTATTCAGCAAACTCAGTGCTTTAAAAGAGGATGGTGACTACAAACAGCTCTACTATTCGGGAGGCTCGGCACTTAACATTGTGGCGAATACACAGATTATTGATGCTAACTTATTTGACGATGTGTATATACCTCCTTGCACAGAGGACAGTGGCCTGTCGCTTGGAGCTGCCGCATTTTTTGAATGGTATAAAGGCCATGAGGTAGCACTCCATTCACCCTACCTTAACAACTGGCTGCCTGATGAAGTAAACTGCGAATTTGGCACGGCCGATATAGAAGCATGTGCACAGGCCTTACTCCGGCAAAAGGTTGTGGCCATATGTAACAATGCCGGGGAAATTGGCCCGCGCGCACTGGGTAATCGCTCAATACTGGCATTAGCCAACTCAAAAGCATTGGCCGATAAGGTAAGCATGACACATAAAAAGCGTGAATGGTACAGGCCGGTAGCACCTATTATGCTGGAAAAGAATGCCAGGTATTTTACAAATCGAAGGTCTATAAACCACCTGGCCAAATACATGTTACTTGACTTTGAAATAGCAGATGATAAGCGAGCAAAGATTGAAGGCGTTGTGCATGTTGATGGTACTTCACGTATTCAAACCATCAGTGCAACAGACAATGCCTACATGTATGCTTTATTGAGCCTGTTGGATGAAAAATATGGCATTAGAGCGCTTATTAATACATCCTTTAATGTACGTGGCGAACCAATTGTTCATTCCACGGAAGGCGCCTTAAAATCAGCTAAGAATATGCAGCTGGATGGTCTGGTATTAAATGGTAAATACCAGGATTTATAACCATTTATCGATTATATTTTCCAAGTCATCCATCTTCACCGGTTTGCCAATGTAATCATTCATGCCGGCTTCTATACACACTTCCCGGTCACCTTTAAGCGCATTGGCTGTCATGGCTATAATGGGTAAATCAACTTTCTCTTCGCGCAACTTACGAGTTGCATCAAGTCCATTAAGCACAGGCATCTGTACGTCCATAAACACCAAATCTATCTGATCCTGTTCTTCACCGGTTAGCATATCAACCGCCTCCTGTCCATTATTGGCAATATTAGTCTGAAGCCCTAAACGGGACAGCATCTTCTCGGCAATCTTCTGGTTAATGATATTATCCTCAACCAACAGAATTTTTTTATCCTTAATACGCTCCTTTAACTCAGCCACCTGTG
Source organism: Carboxylicivirga mesophila (assembly GCF_018271975.1). GTDB lineage: Bacteria > Bacteroidota > Bacteroidia > Bacteroidales > Marinilabiliaceae > Carboxylicivirga > Carboxylicivirga mesophila. Next base: position 441,856 of record NZ_JAGUCN010000001.1, on the reverse strand, counting down.
CTTCAGCCGTACTCACATCATTCTTTCCTTCCACCAGCAACTTCTCAATCGCACTGAATAAATCTGCATGTTTAACCGGCTTTTGCAACACAGTATCCACCCCTTTGAATTCCTCAGGATTTTTCCATCTGTTTTCAGATGAGAATAAGATGATCTTAATGCCTTTCTGCTTCCGTTTTACTGTTTTAAGGAAGTTATCGTCGGCTTTACTAAACACATGGCTATCAATTATCATCAGGTTGAACTCCGAATGTTCCTCCAGCATCGACAAGGCTGATTTCTCATCGTTCACTGTATCAGATTTAATCTGCCAGTTATTAAGTGTTTTCTTAAGCAGTAACAAGTTGGTTTTATGATTGTCAACAATCAGGGTGTTGACATGTGCAAACTGCTCCGTATTGAGCTCAAGCGTCTTATGATTTTTATCGATTACAAATGGCAGCGTGAAATGGAAAACTGAACCTGGATTTTCCTTCGACCACATAAAGTTTGGATTTGGACTCTCCACCCAAATCTTACCTCCCATGAGCTCCACCAACATTTTTGAGATGCTGGTACCAAGACCAGTTCCACCAAATTTGCGCGTGGTTGAACCATCGGCCTGTGTAAATGATTCAAATATCTTTTCCAGCTTATTTTTAGGAATACCAATACCTGAATCTTCCACCGAGAAGTGCAAAATCAGGTTAGTCCCTTTCTGCTGTTCAATTTCCACTTTTAGCACTACCTCACCCTCAGACGTAAACTTAACCGCATTACCCATCAGGTTCACCAAAACCTGTATCAGACGACTCTCATCACCAATCAGCACAGGCGGAATAGTTTCCTCCACATCATTTAAAATCTCAATTCCTTTCTCGAGCGATCGGAACGACATTTGGTCCATCAGGTAATCAACCGTAGAGCGCAAATTAAAGGCGTACGATTCAATCTTCATCTTACCAGCTTCAATCTTCGAGAAGTCGAGTATATCGTTGATGATATTGAGTAAGTTATCACATGAACGGCCAATAATTGACACCACATTCTTTTGCTCTTTACTTAGGCGCGTTTTGCCAAGCAATTCAGTAGCTCCAATGATGCCATTCATTGGCGTACGGATCTCATGGCTCATATTTGCCAAAAACTCCGACTTCGCCTTATTTGATTCAGCTTCTTTTTTCTGAATCTCTTTTTGCGCACTGATATCCATAAAGGCCTCAAGGAACACTTCTTTTTGATCCAGCGATATCGGAATAATGTTCTTTAATATCTCACGTGAAATATTATTCTCTTTTATTTCCAGACGCTCCTCCAAGGAAGCCACAATAACTCCCGTTTGCTCGTCCTTATACTCCTCCCTTTTTGCCGTAAAAAACAGTTCATCGTACGAACTATTGATCAGATGCTGTAAGGCTTCCTCTCCATTGGCAAAACCCATTATCTTTGCGGCCGTTTTATTAATCTGTATAATTTGCTTGTCTTTATCTACAATCATTACACCTACGGGCAGGTTGTCGGTAATGGTAGATAAGGCTTTATTCGATTCTTTCAACGACTCAGTCAGCAGCCTTTTCTCTGTGGTATCCTCCTTGATGGCCACATAATTGGAAATGGTCTTATCCTTACTTAGTACCGGCGAAATTAATACCTTCTCCCAGTATACATTGCCATCATCTTTGGCACTGGATATCTCTCCCTGCCATACCTGGCCTTCTTGTATGGTTTGCCACAACATATCGGCCAGCTCATTTTTCTTATTCTGTATCTGGAAAAAGTTAGCCTTCCCACTTTCTAACTCACTTTTTGAGAAACCATCCAGTGATTTAAAGCCTTTATTCACATACTCCACATTACCCTGAGTATCAGTAATCATTATAGATATAGGACTTTGCTCAACTGCCTGTATTAGCTTTTTATTGTTTTCCTCAGCTTTTTTACGATACAGAATTACACTGCGTATCTGAGAAAACAGAAAGTAAGAAAGAAAAATAACAAATAATGAGAATAATATGAGTGAGGCATACTTCAGCTTATTGTAACGACTCAAAATATTAATGGCTCTGTTATTCAACTTTACCAGGCGCTTATTGATTTCGTATGCAATGGTATTTTCTATCTCGAGCATGCGGCCAAACTCAGGATCTGCACCTTTTATAAGTTGTTCCACATTACCTTTCAGATGCTCATTTTGGCCACCATGAACCGTAATATTTTTCAGCACCTGGTCCGATATACGTGCCGCCTGGTTATATAAATCATCTATGATGGGGATTAAATCGCTAACTTCAGATATACTACCGGTAAACTCATCTTCGAGGTAGTGTATCCGCACAGTAATGGAGTCTTTCGAATAATCCTTTACAGGCCGCACATCTTCAATAACACCGCCCTGATCAATAACATTCAATATCGCCTTACTTTTCCTAGTAAGTTCTTCAATTTCGACATTATTATTCTCAAGTGCTTTTACAAGGTTAATGGAAGCATAGGATTTAAAGGCCAAATTGAGCTTGAGCAGGCTATGGTTGAGCATGTTTTCCAGCTTCAGCAGCTTTTCCTGATTCTCAATCGCACTTCTGTATTTCGAACTATACGACTGGTCAAAATAGTTTTCAATGGTTAGAATGGTGGCAATGGTCAACAGAAAGATAGCCAATAACAAGTATAATTTATTGATTATTGGCTCTTTAAAATATGCTAGCTTGGATTGTTTATTGCTCTTACTCACAAATATGAATTTTCCTAAAAATAGAGTTTTTAGAAGTAATTTAAAAAATAATGGTTGGTCTTTTCGTAAAACCATAACGACTTAACGTGGATTCGCTGAGCTCTTGTGAAGCCAGGTGAAGAAAAGCTCTGGCTAATAGTGGTTCTGTAGAACAAGAAATAACTGCGGCATACATAGGAATAGCGTTATTGTAAGGCGACTGAGGATTAACAATTTCAATATGATCACTATTCCCATTCACATGAATATCACTTTGCCAATTGACAGCCACATCGGCCTGATTACCAATTAGCCCCTTAACCAAACCTTTTGAATCAGAGGTTAGAGATACAACACTTTCAAGCACATCGTCATAGGCATTCTGTCGTTGTAAAAACAGTTTAGTCTCGTATCCAAGTGAACTAGTTTCAGGATTAGCTATGATAATGGCGTATCGCCCTTTACGTTTTAATGGATTTGTACTGCCATTAAATTTTTTAGGATTCCCTTTTTTAACCATATAAACCAAATGGTTATACCCTAAGAACAATGAATCGGTCAGCTGATAGCCTGTATTTTTTTTAAAATGTTTAAACGACGAAGATGAAGAAGGTATATAGATATCACCTTTAGCTGCATAATTAATAATTCCCATGAGGTTCTTAGAGCAATCATTCTGGATAATCACTTTACAGTTATGCTGCTGTTCAAATTGATACTTTAGGTCAAGCACCATATTCAGCATCGAATTTTCGCAATAGATAATAAGCTCCTTAGGTGGTATTCTTACTTTCTTACTTTTTTTAGGCTGCTGCCGATGACAACTTCCCATGAAGAAGAATAACCCAATTGTTAGAGTGAGAATATATTTGGTTAGAGGCATAGTTATTCATTTAATGCTAAGCAAGTTAGTGAATAGCACTATCCCAATACAGTCATTTATCACCAAAAAAGACCTGTTTATCAAATAGAATCAGGCATTAATGAAGTGTTTCCGGATCCATTTGGGCACCACAAAGGCGCCAATAACCAAATATGGGTAGTAACTCACCAGCCTCCACATAAAGGCCATTGCCATACCAGTCCCCAAGGGTATCATATTGGAAAGAAACTCTTTAAATACCCACTCCGCAAAGCCACTACCACCGGGTGTAGGGCTCACCAGCATCATTATCCACATCACCAGCTGCTTGCCAAAAATGAGGATATGATCGTTCCAGCCCAGTAGGTGAAAACCGAAAAATGCCAGTATTAAAGTGTTAACTATCCAATATCGGGCAGTCCAGCTTAATGCGGTGGCAGCAAAAGCTTTTAACCAGCTGGATAATGGCCAGCGCCGAAATTCTTCTGAGGTAGCTATTAAATCGGAGCCTGACTCATTGGCCTGTGGACGCCAGCGCTTGATAATGGGAAGTTTAAAGATCCATAAAAGCAACCATTTCAGTCCACGCGGATTAAAAAATAACCCATAACTGATGATGATGGTATAAGCCAACTTTAAAAAATAACCCGTTAGTGCAAACATAAAGAACTGGTTCTTATACCACGGCAATCCTTCCATCATACTATCACCGAAGGCAAAAATATCGGTTCGCCCTATAAAGAGCAATATCAGTGGAAAGGTGAGTATAAAATACAACTCATCAAGAAATGAAGTAACCATAACAACAGCTGTACTACGCCCCAGCTTAACCCCTTCTTTATTAATGAAGAAGATTGCCACACTGGTACCTCCGATGGCCGATGGTGTTATGGCCGAAGTGAATTCCCACAACATTATTGTATTAAACGCCTTTCGCCAGCTCAATAAATTATTTGTCAGTAAGCGTATCCGAATGATGTAGCCCAAATCGCGAATAGCCATCATTATAAATGATACAAAAAACCAAAATAAGGATTGCAGGGTAAACGAAAAGTAATCTAACACAGCCGGATCGAACTCCTGATATAAAAAATAGCCTGTTACACCTAAGCCAATTAGTATGGGAAAGGTTATTCTGCCGGGTTGAATGCTTTTTAATATTTTGCCTGAATTATCAGCCATAGTCTGTAAAGTTATGGTAATCCATGCTGCCAATGAAATACTCAGTTAATTAAAATCACTAAGGCAATTAATTTTATGATTTTTTAAAGATTTCATCAGTTAAAATAAACTTAAGCCTCGCCTTTGTGTTATTGAAGTAAAAAATTATAAACATGAAAGAAGTTCCCTCTCCATGCATTAGTGTATGCCAATATGATAGCCAGGGCGTTTGTTTTGGATGCCGACGAACCATTGACGAAGCGGGCAATTGGTCGAAGTTTACCAATGAAGAAAAAGAAGCCATCGTAAAAGAACTTTCGCTCAGACGTAATGCAGATGGTGAAGAGCCTACTATTTTTCTGCGTTGACTAGCTCCTTAATACACCTGACTATTAGATGACAACACTGGTTAAACATCTCGACAATAAGTCGCAAGTGGTATTTGACAAGGGCAAATTTGACAATTGGTGCGTTTACATCGCCAATGAAAAACGCAAAGAAGCCCCTACAGACATTGACTATTTCAGTCAATTGAAATTATTGAGCTATCGTTACCCTCAGGGTAAAATTTACAATGATTTCCTGAAAATATATACATTAACATCCCGACACATCGAAAGCAAAGTTATACAGCTGATTGACCAAATATGCCTCAGCTATAAATGGAACGATGCAAGCATTATTGAGCAGTGGCTAACCGTGCTTTATGCAGCCATGATAGCTGAGGAAAACAAAGAAAAAGCCATCCTCAAGAAACGCATTAAGCGCCTTGGACTTTACCAACTATTTTTTCAGGACTTCAGCGCCAGCGAAGCGGCCAATTACAGCAAAGGCAAGAGCTGGCGAGAACTCGATAAAACAATGAAAGCGCTTGGTTTCTAACCAACATTACTTCCTATTATCAAAAAAACATTCAGCTAAACACAACATTTTTAGCAAGTCACCGTATTCAACACTGTATGGGACCAAAATCACTTTTAGATTAAAGTATGCTACAAAAGGTTAAATAACAAGGCAGTTACCTCAATTTTTATACCTTTGGCCGCTTTAATGCTTTTTATAAGGATTTAGATTATTAAGTTGTTGATTTGAAGAGTTGTAAGAATGATCTTTACTTTCCTAATTGTATTTTTAACATTTAACGCACCCGACAATCTGCCAGAAAAGTCAGTAAATGAAACAAGTGAATCACTTAGTGGTGCGCAATCAATTTACCAGGAGTTAAACAATAAACACCTCCCCTTTGAGGCCTTTGAAATGGCCTACAACGGGTGGCTAAAACTTAAAGACTCCGTTCATTTCGAAAAAAACATTATTACCCTGGTTGATTTCAGTCAACCTTCCACCCACAAACGTTTTTTCCTTATTGATATTGATTCTAAATCAGTTATCTATCAAAACTATGTGGCACATGGAAAGAATAGTGGCATGCTCAATGCTGAAAAATTTTCGAACATTGCCAATAGCAATCAGAGCAGCCTTGGTTTTTATAAAACCGGCGAAACCTACTATGGCAAGCACGGGTTATCATTAAAACTGGACGGCCTTGAGAAAGGCATTAACGACAAGGCACGTGAAAGACACATTGTGATACATAAGGCCGACTATGCCGAAGAATCGTTCATCAAAAAATATGGCCGCCTTGGCAGAAGCTTTGGTTGTCCGGCAATTCCTTCAGCCAACTACCAGTTTGTGATTGATAACATTAAAGAAGGAACAATGCTTTTTATTTATCATCCGAAAGCGACATACATCAAAACGTCGTCGATATTGAACTGATTTTTTGGTAAATTAATACCTCAACCAAATAATAGTGAGGTATGAAATGGGTTTCATTGGGCATATTAATGATGCTACTCTCTGGCACGCTCCGCAGCAGCCCCAATGAAGCCATTGATTATCCACCAGTGTCCATTGACGACAATTTATCTGACATCTTTCCTGTCGATACCTTTATTGCCCGGTTTGCGAATGACATGGCCACCAAAGAAGTCCTTAAGCTAGCCGGTGAAAAAATCTATAGCAATACACTTATCGCATCTATTTATGAAGAAGCCGGTTATGCCCCTCTATGGCAACTCGAACGCAATCGAATGGACTTAGAGAATATACTGGAAAATGCCTACTACGAAGGGTTAAATCCCAAAGATTACCACCTGGAAGTCATCACCAACTACAACTCACTGTCGAGGGTTTATAAAAACCGTAAAGCTGTGCACGCAGCCATGGCCGACCTTTTAATGACCGATGCCATATTGAGCTACACGCATCACCTTATTCACGGAAAGGTGGACCAGAAAGATTTAAGCCCCAATTGGGACTACAGCATGCAACCCACCGATGCCAGAAAAACGTTTGACCTTCCAAAAGCCCTTAAACAAAACGCCCTTCACCAATACGTTGACAGCGCTCGCTCGCATTTACCTTTCTACGATAAACTAAAACACCTGTTTATTGAATACGACTCCATTCAAAAAGCAGGTGGCCAACTACCTGAGATTAAATACCCGGGCAGATCTCTCAAACCAGGTGACACCTTACCCTCTGTATCAAAATTAAAACAGCGCCTTAAAGCAGATGCCTACACGATTGATTCAATTAATGAGGTATTCGATGAAGAACTAGAGTCTGCACTTATGAGCTTCCAATCATTAAATGGTCTGCCTCCCGATGGTATTGCCGGCCGAAAAACCTATCAAGCGTTAAATCTATCGTTGAGTGAACGTTTGGATATATTACGGGCAAACATGGAACGCGTCCGCTGGATCAACTACGATTACCCGGATGAGTTTATATTGATCAATATAGCCAGCTATCAACTACAAATGATAAAAGGCAATGAGGTGAAATTTGAGTGCCGCGTTGTTGTTGGTAAAGAACACACGCAAACGCCTGTATTCTTTTCCTACATTCGCTACATCGTTTTCAATCCCAACTGGCACATCCCCTACTCCATAGCTTCAGAAGAAATACTGCCAAAACTTAAAACCGATAAGCACTACCTCCAAAACCGCAACATGCTGCTAATGCGAGGTTCTTCAGAAGTCAACCCTATGAACATTGACTTTACTAAATACACAAATACCAACTTCCCCTATTCCATTATTCAGGAAGCCGGTGCCGGTAATGCACTGGGCAAGGTTAAGTTTATCATGCCCAATAAGTACTCAGTTTACCTGCACGATACGCCATCGAAATCTCTCTTTAAACGAATCGACAGAGCATTTAGTCATGGATGCATCCGATTAGAAAAACCTTTTCAACTAGCCGAGCTGCTATTGCAAGAGCAAGGTTATAACCAGGCTGCCATTCAGGAAATTATTGAGAGGAAAGAACCAAAAACAGTAGTGCTTAACAAAGGCATGCCCACGCTGATTATCTACATGACCTGCAATGAAAACCTGAAAAACGGACAAGCCATCTTTTACAATGACATCTATGGATTGGATAAAGAACTATTAAATGGATTAAGTACATCTAGGTGAATAGCTATTCAAGAAAAGCCTGCTTCACTAATACTTCCTACACAAACAATACCTGAGTCTTACCAGTCATTAGCATACTTTGGCGCAAAAACATTACCTTTAAACTTTCATCAACCTTATGCAACAGTGCAATGGATACGCAAGAGATCTTAATTAAAATCAGAAAAATAGTTCGTTCAATCGACATTGAATCGAAGAAAATACAAAAGGAATATGGCGTCAGTATTCCACAGGCACTTTGCCTCAATTACTTGAAAGCAGCTCCAAATTATCAGGCTACCCAAAGCGAAATCCGTAAATTTGTAAACCTTAACTCCAGCACAGTCAGCGGAATTATTAACCGACTGGAGAAAAAGGGCTACCTAGCCCGCCTGCCAAAAGCAGGAGACAAACGCGTTGCCAATATAGTATTGACATCAGCAGGCGACGAACTACTTAAGCGCATCCCTCCTTTGCTACACGAACAATTGTCTAACCAATTAAAATGTCTGGATACAGATGAGTTACACATCCTAGAGAAAGGATTGGACACCCTTGTATCCATTCTGGATATTGAACAAGTAGATGCCTCCCCAATAATCATGCTAAAGATTGATAATGAACAACAAATAGACCAAGACACTCAGTTCGAATAACAACTTTCACATCCTTATCTTATCATCACAGTCGCACTAAGCTCTTTCTGCGATTAGGCCATTTCATGTTTTTTTGCTAATTTTGTTCGCATAGAAACAATCTGCACGTTGAATGATTTATAATGACACACAACAAGAAATCGCAAACAAAATTGAAACAACCAGCCAGGCAAACAACTGGAAAGACTGGAAGTGGCAACTCCGAAACACGATTAAAAATCTAGAGCAATTCGAGCTCTTAACCGGCATACAATTCAATGCAGCCGAGCGAACAGACCTGGAAAAGACCTTCGACAAATTCCCTCTTTCAATAACACCTTATTATCTGTCATTAATAGATAAGACCGATTACAAAAACGATCCAGTATTCAAGCAGGCATTTGGTGGCATCGAAGAACTATCTGTCTTAAACACAGATATGACAGACCCACTTTCGGAAGACAAGGACAGTCCTGTAGAAGGCATAACTCACCGCTACCCCGACAGGGTACTGTTTCATGTCAGCAACATTTGCGCCATGTATTGCCGGCACTGCACACGCAAACGTAAAGTAGGCGACAATGACCATATTCCCTCAACCAATCAATTGAAAAAAGGCATAGAATACATCGCCCGAAATAAGCAAGTCAGAGATGTTCTTCTTTCAGGAGGCGATCCGTTGATGCTACCGGATGACAAAATTGATTGGCTATTGAGTGAACTTAAAAGAATTCCACACATTGAAGTTATTCGTATAGGAACAAGAATGCCTGTCGTACTACCCTATCGCATCACCGATAATCTGGTAAATATTTTAAAAAAATACCAACCTCTGTGGATAAATACTCATTTCAATCATCCCAATGAAATAACAACCTCTGCTAAGGAAGCATTGGCCAAACTTGCTGATGGGGGATTTCCGCTAGGTAATCAATCTGTTTTACTAGCAGGCGTTAATGATTGCCCCAAAATAATGCGAACACTACTTCATCAGCTGGTTCAAAACAGAGTTAGACCTTACTACCTGTACCAATGCGATTTATCCGAAGGCTTGTCACACTTCAGAACACCAATTGGCAAAGGCATCGAAATTATGGAAAGTTTGATAGGCCACACTAGTGGTTTTGCCCGCCCAACCTATGTGATTGATGCGCCGGGTGGTGGCGGTAAAATACCGGTGATGCCAAATTACATCATATCGTGGTCCACCAATAAAGTTATCCTGCGCAATTACGAAGGCGTTATAACCACCTATAAAGAACCCGACAACTACGAGCAAAAAACATGCAATCAGTCATGCGATAATTGCAATCTTGAATTGAATTTAAATAATAAAGATGAATCAGAAGCCATTGGCATTGAGAAACTCCTGTCTGATTCATCTGATGTAATATCCTTAATACCAGAAAACAATGAACGCGTACAAAGAAGAGATAATAGTTAGTGATGTGGTAGAAGAAATTGGCAACGGTTCTTTGATTCAACATGGTAAACACAATGACCGGATCTACCTGATGAAGATGGACAAACGGGATGCAATAGCACTTCCGGAAACATTAACAAAAATGGCCAGAAAGGAAGAGTACACAAAGGTATTCTGCAAAATACCCAAATGGGCCGCTCCTTTGTTCTATTCACACGGCTTTATACTGGAGGCATCTATCCCTCAGTTTTACAACAGCGAAGAAGATGTATTTTTTGTATCTAAATTTCTAAGCTCCGACAGACTACTTAATATAGAAACAGACAAGCTAAAGGACTTAGGCGAACTGCTGTATATCAAAAGGAACGGCAAACCATCGGCCACTTCAAAATACACCATTCGCCCGCTCGGCATCAAAGATGCAGCGACAATCGCGGACATCTACGACAAAACCTTTGCTACCTATCCCTTCCCAATACAAGATGAGGAGTTTTTGATCGAAGCCATGGGAAACGACACTTTTTATTTTGGCGCTGAATACAATGGAAAGATCGTAGCCGTAGCATCGGCCGAGGTTGATCGAAAGGGAGGCAATGCCGAAATGACTGACTTTGCCACATTAAAAGCACATCAGGGCAACCGATTGGCCAGTTTGATACTTCAGTCTATGGAATGGGAGATGAAAAAGCAAGGTATCCATTCATTGTATACGATAGCACGCCTGAACTCCATCCCAATGAACAAGACCTTTTTACGAGCCAACTACCAATACGCTGGTACCTTAATCAAAAATACCAATATAGCCGGCAATATCGAAAGCATGAATATTCTTTACAAACACATATAAACCAAACAACAATATGCCACAACTACTATGTCCTTTGGCCACCGAATGCAAGATATTTAAAGGCCAGACACCAATACTCCAGCCACATCTTCAGATCTACCAAAACGTATTTTGCCGAAGAGGGCTGAAAGGCTGGAGTAATTGTGAGCATTACCAGAAAACTAAAAAGTCAACCCAATAACACTTATCCCCATGAACAAAGCACAAAGCATCCAACTTGAAAGCATTGACGATCCAAAAGAGAAAGAGATTTTGGCACTCCTGAAAGAAGATGAAGAGTGCATATACGGTGAAATAATAAAACGTACGAACCTTTCATACAGCAAAGGGAAAGAGCTCATTTTCTCGCTCATATCTAAGGGTTACATTCAATACATAGGCCGCACAACAAAGCTCAAGCTAGCCATTGAAGTGATCTGACCTTACTCTCTTAACATTTTTAGCACACTGCTCAAACTATAGCTAGACTGAATAACCAAGTATAGCAGCTATAGCAGGCATTGCATGGTAGTTTCTATAAATGCACATCTGAAAATCAGAAGCGAATAAAAACGTTCGGGGCAATTTGTGTCATTATTAAACCCCTGCTTGTATTAAACTTCTTATTGTATGCATACAATTGATTTGATAATCTTCTTTATTTACCTCATTGCCATGTTAGGAGTCGGTTTTTTCTTTATGCGACGCAACAAAACACCTGATGATTATTATGTAGGCGGAAGAAAGCTGAAAGCCGGACACATAGGCCTATCAGTAGTAGCAACGGATGTGGGAGGCGGCTTTTCCATTGGGCTTGGCGGCCTTGGCTTTTTAATGGGTTTGTCGGGTAGTTGGCTACTGTTTTCGGGACTGATAGGTGCGTGGCTGAGCGCCGTTATTTTAATCCCCAAAGTATCGCGCCTGGCTCGCGAACGCAACTTCTTAACTTTCCCGCAATTTCTGGAACATGCTTTTAACAAAAAGGTGGCATTATTTGCCGGCATCATTTCCGCCATTGGTTATATTGGCTTTACCTCGTCTCAGATATTAGCAGGAGCCAAACTGGCTTCATCCACGTTCCCGGCTTTATCGATGGATACCGCCTTGCTTGTTATGGGCTCCATCGCCATTGTTTACACCGCAATAGGCGGCCTTAAAGCCGTTATTTACACCGATACCGTGCAGTGGATTGTTCTAATGGGCGGCTTACTGTTTGTGGCCTTGCCTTTTGCCTACTTTAAAATTGGCGGATTGGAAACGATCAAATCCACATTAGATGCTGATTTCTTAAGCCTGACAGCCATATCATGGTCTCAATTGATCAACTGGCTATTTACAATTGTCCCAATCTGGTTCATTGGCATGACATTATACCAACGCATCTATGCAGCAAAAGACACAAAAACAGCGCAGCGAGGCTGGCTCATTGCCGGCTTGTTTGAATACCCGCTAATGGCTTTCCTGGGTGTTACACTGGGTATGTTTGCGCGAGTGGCTTTCGAAAGCGGTATTATTACCAACTATGTGGTTGCAGACATAGATGCCGAAATGGGACTGCCCATTTTATTGCGCACCATACTACCTGCAGGCCTTATGGGCATAGTACTATCGGCCTACTTTTCAGCCATAATGTCTACCGCCGATAGTTGTTTAATGGCAGCATCGGGTAATATCCTTACAGATGTGTTCAAGCTGCACAACAAACGTCATAACCTGCGTTATTCACAGCTCATCACACTGCTTATAGGTATTCTGGCTCTGTTCATCGCACTAAAAGTTACCAGTGTACTCGATCTAATGTTGCACTCCTATTCCTTTATGGTATCAGGCATGTTTATTCCGGTACTGGCCGCGTTATTTGCCAAAAAACCAAATCCCGAAGCAGCTCTGGCCGCCATGCTCATTGGCGGGGGCACCACCTTAAGCTTAATTATATTCGACATAAAACTGATATTTGGATTGGATGCCAACATTGCAGGTATTACAGCTTCAGGCATTACCTATCTGATAGAAAACTTCATCTCGAGGCTCCAGAAGAACGATTCCATTATACCGAACAATTAAGTAAACAACGTCAAATACCATATAGAAAATGAATGATAGATTTAATCTGGTGAGGTATTATACACGACAAAAAGCCAGAAGTTTTAAGAAACAGAAAAATCCGCCCGGTTCAACTGATACCCCAAAACAAAAGAGTCGACTCAGACACTTGATTGACCAGTTACAACGATTCCTTTTAAAGGAGCTATAAACAACTTAAAACACATAGTACCCAATAACAAAAATAAACCTCATAACTATGTTAACATTTAAAAAATACACCTCCAACACCGATTTTAGTACCATTAGTCGCGAAGAATATGTCGATTTCCTGCACACGCACCTTGGCCAATATGGCGATCCTAAGGCCGATATCAACAAATGCCTTGACTACGCCTTTTCAACAGAAAAGAGCGAGGGCGGCTTTGCCCTGGCAGCGTTTTACAAGGGACAATTAGTGGGCGCACTGGTTATGAACCATACCGGTATGAGCGGCTATATACCAGACAATATATTGGTATACGTAACTGTGGATGCCAGCTATCGTGGCAAAGGCTTTGGTCAGCAAATCATAGAAAAAGCATTCTCCTATTGCAAAGGCGATATCAAACTGCATGTAGAATACGATAACCCAGCCAAACGACTCTATGAGCGAATAGGCTTCCAGTCAAAATATGCAGAAATGAGATATACAAAAACGTCTAACAATTAAGAACAGATATGGCTTTTATTACTTTAGAAACGGACAAACTACAGAAGAACTTTAACTATCTCAATAAAATATTCAGGAGCAATGACATCCAATGGTCGGTTGTATCGAAATTACTTTGTGGCAATCGTGATTATTTGAAAGTACTTCTCGACATGGGTATCACCAGCTTTTGCGATTCCCGCATCTCAAACTTAAAGATGATTAAACAGCTGGATACTGATGTTGAAACTATTTACATTAAACCTCCGGCCAAGCGCTCCATTGCCAATGTTGTGAAATATGCCAACATCAGCCTTAACACAGAGATAAACACCATCCGCTTGCTATCCGAAGAAGCGATAAAACAAAATACCATCCATAAAATCATCATCATGATAGAACTGGGTGAATTGCGCGAAGGTGTAATGGGCGATCATTTCATGAGCTTCTACAAGCAGGTTTTTAACCTTAAAAACATTGAAGTAGTAGGCATTGGCACCAACCTCTCATGCCTGTATGGTGTATTACCCAATCATGATAAACTCATACAACTTTGCCTGTACGAACAATTAATTGAGGCCCGCTTCAATAAGCAAATACAGTTTGTTTCAGGCGGCTCATCGGTCACCATTCCCCTCATCTTTCAAAACCTGCTTCCCAAAGGAATTAATCACTTTCGGGTGGGTGAAACCTTGTTTTTGGGCACCGATGTATACAACAATACACCCTACAAAAAAATGCATTCAGATGTGTTTAAGCTCTATTCCGAGATTATAGAATTAAGCGAGAAGCCAGCCGTACCAATGGGCGAAATGGGTGTTAATGTGGAAGGTCATGAGGTGGAATTTGACGACAATCAAATAGGACAAACATCTTTTCGGGCCATATTGGACCTTGGTTTGCTGGATGTAGATGAGCAACACATCACCCCCGTTGATGAGCAAATAAGCTTTGTTGGTGCCAGTTCTGATATGTTAGTCATCGACCTGAAAGAAAACAAGCAAAATTACAAAGTTGGTGACCTAATCGAGTTTAAAATGGACTACATGGGTGTTCTGCGCATTATTAATTCTAAATACATCGACAAACGAATTAAAAATTAATCATCATGGAAGAATTTGGAAAATCAGTTTTGCTTCTCCTGGTTCTGCTGAATCCTTTTCTGCTAATTGTTTACCTCATTGATATTGTCAAGAAAAAGCCAAAGGACCTCTTTGCGAGAATCCTCCTAAGAGCCGGGATAATCAGTTTTGTTGTTTTCTCCTGCTTTGCCATTATGGGAGACAGCATCTTCAGCAGCGTATTTAATGCCCGCATGGCTTCCTTTCAAATATTCGGCGGCATTGTATTTTTGCTCACCGGCATACAGTTTGTTTTTAAAGGCAATGCCTCTATCGAATCTCTAAGGGGCGAATCAAAACACATTGCCGGTGCCATAGCCATGCCCATCTTTATTGGTCCTGGCACCATTAGTTACAGCGTACTTATTGGCGAACGGCTAAATAAGCCAATGGCCTTAGCCGCCATAGCCACAGCTATACTTTTATGTATTACCATAATCATCCTGCTAAAGTTCGTTCACGATCATATTCACTCTAAAAAGGAAGAACTCATTGAACAATACATCGATATCGCCGGACGTGTTATTGCTCTTTTATTAGGCACCGTATCCATTGAACTTATTATGTCCGGCCTAACATTCTGGATGAAGACCTCTTAGCTAATGAGATTCAAACTGCCATTTATGTTCGCATAGAACCTTTTTGGCGGTTTGAAATATTGTGGCTATTTTTGCACCCTCCAAAACTTGCCAAGTCTATATTTTTAAGCCTGTTAACTTACTCTGATAGCACCACCAAAGTTTATAAGAATGCTATTTCGTACAGGATGCATCTACTTATAGCAGGCATAATTAAAACTCATTTAGCTGAATGAAAAACAGAAAGATATACATACTACTCATATTAGTAACGATTTGTTTTACAGGATACGCCCAGGAAGAACAACTGCCTAAAGTAAATATCGGGGGTGCCATCCGCTTTAACTACAATTTATCCGACTGGAAACCAGAACAAGTGAAAAGAGGTGGTGATTTCGGCTACGATGTTTTCAGGCTGAATGCCACCGGCACTTACAAGCAGCTTGGCTTTAATGCCGAGTATCGTTTCTACTCCAACAGTTTTGGTGGTGGCATGCTGAAACAAGGATGGATTGAGTACCACATCAACGACTTTAGCTCAATCCAACTGGGCTTATGCCAGGTGCCTTTTGGCCTGCAGCCCTACAATTCCAATAATTGGTTTTTCAGCTTACCCTACTACATTGGCCTTGAAGATGACCATGACATGGGTATCAAATGGATGAAGCGTTATGACCATTTGCTGGTACAAGCAGCCTTCTTTAAAAACGCCGAAGAACTAAACTTTGGCAATAACTCAGCTATTTCACCTAATCGCTATTCCTACGACGTGGCAGGCAGAAACAAAGAGGTAAACCAGGGAAATATCAAGTTTGCCTACAGCCCCGACGGCAATTTTAACACCAGCATTGAATTTTCAGCCATGTACGGTGGACTTTACAACCTTGTATCCAACAAGATGGGGAATCACTCAGCCCTTTCTATTGGCTTTCGGCACAAAATGAATAACTGGGAAGTAAAGTTACAAGCTCTCACTTTCAGTAAAAACCCGAAGGACTCGGCACAGTATCAAAACACCATTGAAATGGGAGCCTATGGCGCCATTTATAAAGTGGCAGCCAAGGGGCAGGTAGTAAGTTCATCCCTCTCATACACCATCCCCTGCAAGAGTCAACACATTGATTACCTCAAACTCTATAACGATTTCTCCTGGTTTAACAAATCGGAAGAAACCTTCCATGATTCATACATGAACGTGGTAGGCTGCATGGTAGCGGCCGGACCAATATACACATACATCGATTCGGCCTGGGGTAAAAATCATGCCTGGTTAGGGCCTGAATGGACAAATGCGTTTGCAGAAGGCTCAAAAGATGCAGAATGGCATATGCGATTTAACATTAACGTTGGATACTATTTTTAAAGGATTATGACAGAACAGAAATATAAAAGAAGCGATAAGCGCACATTTTTAGGCATTAAAGCCAATGGGCCGGTCTTTGTTACATCACTATTAGTGATTGCCATTTTAGTGGCCACTACCATACTGGTGGGCAAGCCCATGGAAAAGTATTTTTCACAGATTCAGTCAACCGTATCCAACAATACGGGTTGGTTCTTTATATTGGTGGTTAATATACTTCTCTTGTTTGCGGTATTTCTAGGTTTTAGCAAATTTGGCAAAATTCGCTTAGGTGGCGCAGATGCAAAACCTGAATTCTCTAAAAAAGGTTGGTTTGCTATGCTTTTTAGCGCAGGTATGGGCATTGGCCTGCTATTCTGGAGCGTCGCTGAGCCCATATTTCATTACAACAGCAACCCACTGATTGACAACTCAGATAAGATTGAAGCCGCTAAATCAGCCATGGGCATCACATTCCTACATTGGGGCGTGCATGCGTGGGCGGTATATGCCATTGTTGGACTCGCCTTAGCTTTCTTTACATTCAACAGAAAGCTTCCCTTAACCATTCGCTCAATCTTCCATCCCCTTTTAGGCGATAAAATATATGGCCCGCTGGGCGATGCCATTGACATCATCTCAGTTATCGCGACCATTTTTGGACTGGCCACCTCCCTGGGTTTTGGAGTGCAACAGGTCAATGCAGGGCTTCATTATTTGTTTGATTTTAATCTGAACACAAACGTGCAGATCGTACTCATCATCATCATCACCGGGATGGCTACATTATCGCTAGTCTTAGGCCTTGATAAAGGCATCAGACGCCTGAGTGAATGGAATATGCGAATTGCGATTATATTGCTGCTATTTGTTGTTATAGTAGGGCCATCGGTTTTTATCTTTAAATCATTCGTCCAAAATGTAGGTCACTATCTAAATGAGTTTTTTGAGTTAAGCTTCTGGACCGAATCATACAAGGGCGTTAAAGAAGCCAAGCACTGGCAGAACTCGTGGACGGTGTTTTATTGGGCCTGGTGGATTTCATGGTCGCCTTTTGTAGGAATTTTTATTGCCCGCATTTCCAAAGGCAGAACAGTTAAGGAGTTTATATTAGGTGTTTTACTTGTGCCAACACTGTTAACATTCATCTGGATGTCGGTTTTTGGAGGAAGCGCACTATTTCAGGAATTAATTGGTAACTCCGCTATTACAGAAGCCGTTAATGAAGATGTCTCCACAGCCATCTATAAATTACTGGAACAATACCCATTAGCTTTTCTTTCTTCATTCATAGCGGTATTGCTGGTTGCGAGTTTCTTTATCACCTCCTCCGATTCCGGGTCTATGGTGGTTGATACGCTCACCTCAGGAGGTCGACACGATGCACCGGTTGGTCAAAAAATATTTTGGGCATCGATGGAAGGAACCGTGGCGGGTGTTTTATTAATTGGCGGTGGGTTAACGGCATTACAAACTGCATCTATCCTAACCGGGCTGCCATTTGCCATTTTGTTACTCATCCTCTGTTATAGCTTTTACAAGTCTCTCAAATCATATTACCACACTAACTATCCGGGACCAACGAAAAAGGACGCCCTGCCAAAACAATAAGATGTTATCGGGCAATCCTTTCCCTACAGTCCCCAGCCAATCACCCAATTATAGAATAGGCCATTTATCCTGTTCTATAATTGGAAGGCTATTTGTATTCATTTCTGAATCTGCTAAAAAAATAATTCATTCGCCACTAACCTAGTCCCCTTAAAAACAAAAGAATTCATCAAGCACCTTCTTCACATAATAGTTACAGGCTAAACTAATAACTTGGATATTTGCGATGACTTAATTATTTTTAGTCGCAACCTTATTGCCTTAGCACAGTTAATTAGTTTTAACCTATAATTTTCTTGCATTGAAGAAAAAACCATCTCTTGTCAGTATTGTGCTGCTGCTAACTTTTGCAAACCTTTTAATTCTTGTCATACGCAATGTCATTGTTGGCAATGATTTTTATTCATTTCTGAGGTCGAACTTATTTATCGGTTCCTTCCCGGTGATTGCCATTGCCACCTGTCTTTACCACTTTAATCATAAGATTAATACACTACTTTTTTGGGGTGGCAGCTTTCTATGGTTTATTTTCTACCCCAATGCGCCGTATATGATTAGCGACCTCATACATGATTCGCAAGATCCTATTTCTAAGCTACATCCTGAAATGATCAAATACGATACACTGATTATCTTTTCCTTGGCAATGCTATCGGTATTTTACGGCTTTTTATCGTTGAAAATGATGTTCCAGCTTTTTAAAAAACGCTACAGCAACACATTCGCGCATATAGCCATACATTTTACAATTGTTATGAGCTGCCTTGGCTTCTACATGGGACGAGAACTGCTATCAGCCATTAAACTGGGGAATGGCTATCTATATTCATGGGAAATTTTTCTTGAACCCATTCAGATTATTAAGATTGTGTGGGAAGCCCTGTGGCCAATCCATGAGCACTGGCCAGCCTATGCTATGATGCTGCTATTTGGTGCAGTTCAATATCTTTTACTAATCATCTTTCATTACATCAACAGCATTGAGATTGCGCCGGAGAAATGAGATAATCCTTGCAATACATAGTTTATCCTGACACAAAAACAATAACAACATGACCATATCACGAAAAATCCTATACCTGCTGCTTGCCATGGCCGCTTTATTATTTCTGCCCTGGCTTGGCGGTTACTTCTTTTATAATGGGGAATTCCCGGCAGACTTTTATGCGTATCCTCCACTAAAACCAATCAATAAACCAGGTTTCAACCTGCCTATATTTGTGTTTGTCGCCATAGTATGCCTGGGTATTACAGCTATATACATCATGCCCAAGTGGTTTGGTTTTAAGAAAACTATCGTAGAAAATACAAGAAATATACCTCGTGTTAAACTACCTGTATGGTTTTGGTTTGGCCTTATTTGCTGGGCTATATCACTCACCTTTCTGGCTCTGCACCTTAAACAGCCTGCCTGGTTCATTCACTGGAGTGACGTTCCACTGTTTTGGGGTGCTGTTTTGGTACTTGATGGCATTGTTTACAAACGTACCGGAGGCAAATCATTAGTAGCCATCATCCCACAAGAACTTATTGGTATTGGCATAGCATCAATGACGGGTTGGATGATATTTGAGTTCATGAATTTTTTTGTGGATGATAACTGGTACTATCCATGGGGTAATATTCTTGACAGAGAGGAATTCCTATTATATGCCTTTATAATCTCATCTGGCCTGCTGCCGCTTGCATTTGAGTGGTACCTGTTATTCCTGACATTCCCAAAACTGGCAAATAGATTTCGGAATGGTATTAAGATAGTACTGAGTAATGGCTTAAAAAATGGCATCCTTGTGATCTCACTTGTGTCAATGTTTGCTGCGGGCCTATTCCCTAATTACTTATTTTTTGTACTCTGGGTATCACCTCCTGTGGTACTGGGAATAATCCTCAATAAAATTGGCATCTGGACACCTTTTGATCCTATTGCAAAAGGCAATTGGGCACCTGTGCTTCTCTCGGCACTCACCTACCTGGTGGCGGGCTTTACACTTGAAGGCCAAAACTTCCTGAGTGCCATACATGATGGGCAGACAGCTCTGTTCACTAACGACCCGGCCTACTGGCAGTATAGTATTCCATTTGTGAATGTAGCTCATGTTTTTGAAATGCCTTTACTAGGCTATTTTGGTTATTTACCATTTGGCGTATATTGCTGGGTTTGGTGGATAGCGTGTGCCACATTACTGAATATTCCGGCCAAATTCCTGAAAGAAAATCCTCTGGACATTTAACTCATTGTTATGAAACACCTGATATGGCTTCTCATTATTTTTCCATTCATATGTAACGCTCAAATTATTACATGGGATGAAAAAAAAGAATTTTCATCAATCGGCGATCAGGTTGAGCTCCTTGAAGATCAAAGTGGCCAACTTACATTCAAAGACGTTAGCTCAAAAGCCATTGAGGAGCAATTCAAGCCATCTGATAGTAAAATACTAAGTCTGGGGTATACCGACTCCTATTTTTGGCTCAGGTTGACCATTCATAATCAAACAAAGGAAAATGCAATTCTGGAGCTGGCTCAGGCTGGGATCCCCTCTGCCGATTATTATTATCAGGAAGATTCCATCCGAATACATCACACAGCGTAGCATATGCCACGCTAATTGAAGCATTTCTACTGTCATTCCTGCTATCAAGACGGTTTGAATGGGAAAAGGAGGAGATTGAGCGTGAGAAACTGGCAGCTCAAATGAAAGTGGTTGAGACGACGCTTGAAAATAAGCGCATTATTGAAGACCAAAAAAGCAAACTTGAACAGGAGGTAGCCAGCCGTACTATTGAGCTTCAAAAAACGAATCGTCAATTAACCGAAACTAATGAGAAGTTAATGGATCTGAATCGTGAAAAAGACGGACTAATTAATATAGTTGCGCACGACTTGAAATCACCACTATGCAGCATCATCGGCTTTACTGAGTTAATTAAGCGAGAAGGTGAATTAAATCATAAACAAGATGAATACTTGTCTATCATCAACTCTGTTTCGCAAAATGGATTGTATTTAATTGATGACCTTCTGGATGTTCACTCATACGAATTCGGTTATTCTAAAGTCAATCACCAAAAAATTCATATCTCTCAATTTATTAATGATTGGTTAAAAACATTCCATCAACAAATTGAAAATAAAGAACAAAAGGTGCATTTTGAAGACAACATGACTAATTCTTCATACAGTACCGATCCATTTATGTTGAGCCGCATATTGAACAACATTCTTTCTAATGCTATTAAATTCTCAAATAAGGGGAAAACAATCTATGTGAAAACACATGATACTCCAACCTCAATTCATATATCAATACGAGACGAAGGTCCGGGAATCAGTCAGGATGACCAGAAACTCATGTTTAAGCGCTTCCAGAAACTATCGGCCAGACCTACGGATGGAGAAAGCTCCAATGGCCTAGGACTGTCTATCGTACAAGCATTAGTCGAAAAACTTAATGGAGAAATATCCGTAAAAACCCAACTTGGAGAAGGCACTGAGTTCAACATCAGCTTACCGGTAAACCAACAACCCGAAAACATAAAAAAAGAGAGCTGAAACCTCAGCTCTCTTTTCTGTGGAGAATAGCGGAATCGAACCGCTGACCTTTTGACTGCCAGTCAAACGCTCTAGCCAACTGAGCTAATCCCCCATCACTTTTTCAGTAAGGCCCTTTTGACCTTAGCGAGTGCAAATATAGATGTTTTTTTATTTATCGCAACACTCCCACTCAAAATGAGCACCTGATTTTAGTCACAAAAATGCCTTTTTAGGATTTACTCTTGACAGCTACCCTAAAAACTATGGAAATTTGAATGAAATTTGATTTTAAAATTCTATTTTTATGCACTCAAAATTTGGGTGAGGATTGAAACGGTCCTATTTAAATTGAGAAAAACTGGTAATAATAGCTATCTTTAGGCACCAAAACTTTGATCTATTATGGAAGTAAAAAAGTCGCCGAAGGCAGATCTTGAGAACAAGAAAAGCGTCTTCATGCAGATCGGGTTGGTGGTTACCCTGGCAATTGTTTTAATTGCGTTTGAGTGGACTACTACCGATGTGGATGCATCTCAGTTTGAGATGGTGGAAGAGCTTGAAGCCGAGGAAGAAATCATGCCTATCACAAGGCAGGAAGAAGTAAAACCACCGCCACCACCGCCACCACCAAAGGTTGCCGATGTATTAAACATTGTAGAGGATGACGTGGAGTTGGATGAAGAATTAGACATCGAAGACACTGAGATGGAAGAAGATACTGAGATTGATTTCTCAGACTTAGCCATGGAAGAAGAGGAGTCTGACGATGCACCGGTCTTCTTTATTGTAGAAGACATGCCTGAGTTCCCTGGTGGAGAAGAGGCGTTACGTAAGTACATTGCACAATCGGTGAAGTATCCTGTTATTGCTCAGGAAAACGGTATTCAGGGTCGTGTTTATGTGTCTTTCGTTGTTAACACTAAAGGTAAAGTAACCGATGTGAAAATTGCCCGTGGTGTTGACCCTAACCTGGATAAAGAAGCTATTCGCGTAGTACAGGCGATGCCAGCTTGGAAACCAGGTAAACAAAGGGGTAAAGCAGTAAAAGTATCGTATACTGTGCCTATCAACTTTGTATTGCAGTAGTAACTACTACAGTAACAATATAAAAAACCCCGCGGACGCGGGGTTTTTTGTTGCTTCAAATTGAACTATATTTGCGCTCAAATAATAAAACTAAAAGGTTGTAAATGATAGAAAGTCCTTCATCACAAAAGGAGTTGGAAAAAGTTGTATTAGTTGCGGTTAAAACACCGGAAGTATCCATGCAACAGGTAAATGAATATCTGGATGAGTTGGCTTTTCTGGCCGAAACAGCAGGAGCCATTCCTTTTGAACGCTTTACCCAGAACCTGACTATGCCCGACCCCAAAACATTTGTTGGACGAGGCAAGCTCCAGGAAATAATTGACTTTATGAAGGTGCATGAGGTGAAAACCATCATTTTTGATGATGAATTATCGCCATCGCAATTGCGCAACCTCGAACGCGAGCTGAAGGTACTTGTGCTGGATCGTACCAACCTCATTCTGGATATTTTTGCACGTAGGGCTCAAACAGCTCACGCCAAAACACAGGTTGAATTAGCACAATACCAGTACCTGTTGCCTCGATTAACGCGTATGTGGACGCACCTTGAACGCCAGCGAGGTGGTATTGGCATGCGCGGACCGGGTGAAAAAGAGATTGAGACTGACCGCCGTATTATTCGTGATAAAATTGCCAAGCTCAAAACCGATCTTAAAAAGATCGATCAGCAGATGGCTACCCAACGACAGAACCGTGGGAAAATGGTACGCGTAGCACTTGTTGGCTATACCAATGTGGGCAAAAGTACATTAATGAATGTACTCAGTAAATCGGAAGTATTTGCCGAGAATAAGCTTTTTGCAACTTTAGACACCACCGTTCGCAAAGTGGTGGTCGATAACATTCCTTTCTTATTGGCCGATACTGTTGGATTTATCCGTAAGCTGCCTCACCATTTGGTAGAATCGTTCAAATCTACGCTTGATGAGGTGCGCGAAGCTGATATTTTACTTCATGTAGTGGATGTATCACATCCGGGCTTTGAGCAGCAGATAGAGGTGGTTACCAAAACCCTGAATGAGATTGACAATCGTGAGAAACCTTCAATACTGGTATTTAACAAGGTAGATGCCTACGAATACACCCCAAAAGATGAGGACGACCTTACGCCTAAGAAACGGGAAAACTATTCGCTGGATGATCTGAAAGAAACATGGATGGGCAAACAGCCCGATTGTATTTTTATATCGGCAAAGAACAAAGTTAACTTTGTAAGGTTTAAGCAAATAATTTACGACGAGGTAAAAAAGATACATTCGCAACGTTTCCCCTTTAACGATTATCTTTACAACTCATACAATCAGGAAGGTGAATTGGAATAAGCACAATACATATCAGGAGAATGTCGAACATTCTCCTTTTTTATATCTGCTGTTCAACACCTAAGCGATTAAACCTGTAATTTTTGCTTGAGAAGTGAAACTTATCAGGGCTGATAAGGTAAACAGGATATTGATTCACCTCACATCTTGCTATTGAACAATCATGTTTTCACTGGATAAGCTTAAAATACGAACCCTTAACTTCTTTCATTCGTTTTTCTACCACCTATTGTTTTGGCTGGCTTCACTCGCGATGTATGTGTTCATCACTGGCGATGAATCTACTTTCATCAACTACTTTAAGTTATTTACAAAGGATGATATTTACGGTAATACTGTATTGCTGGCATCTATGTCATCTGTGCTGTTTACCAGTTTTGATCTGCTTTTCTCAGACAAACTGATGCGTTTCTCTCCCATCCGAATAATTGTATTGCTCCGTTTTTTATTCTACCTGCTAATCGCTTTACTTATTATATTTCTATCGGCCAATGCCACCATTAAGCTGGAGGAGTTAAAAGACTTTCAAATCTATTACCGTCTTATGCCTGAGCTAACCATTGAGCACGTCCGGTTCATTGTATGGTTTTATATTTCCTGTATTCTAAATAGTTTTTTCAGAGGTGTATTCAGAAAAATAGGCGTCGGCAATTTTTTACATTGGCTAACCGGAACACTTAATAAACCAAGGGTTGAGAAGCGCATATTTATGTTTATCGACATGAAGTCATCGGTTACTATCGCTGAAAAGTTAGGGCACAAAAAATTCAGTTATCTGGTTCAGGATGTTTTCAGCGATTTAGCTATTGTTGAAAACTACCATGGTGCTATTTACCAATACCTTGGCGATGGTGCAATCATCTCATGGGATTTAAAGCGAGGCATTAGAAATAACAACTGCGTGAAGGCTTTCTTCGCCTTTCAAAAAGTTATTCAAGGCAAAAACCTCTTTTACGACACCATTTATGGCATCAAACCTGAGTTTAAAGCCGGTATGCACGTGGGCGAAATTATGGTCCTGCAGGTGGGGCGGTTTAAGCGCGACATCTCGTACAATGGCGACACCTTAAATACTACCGCCCGTATCGAATCCATGTGTAATCAATACAAACAATCCCTGTTGATTTCTGGTGTTCTGTACGAGACGCTTCGTCATCCGGAAGAATTCGCAACCAAAGAACTGGAGACTATTAAGCTGAAAGGAAAATCAAGGGGAATACAGATTTACCAGGTCGGCCTTAAACGTAAGAAAAAGCGCAAATAAAAAGGAGCAATGCTTAGCATCACTCCTTCCGTATATTATTAGTTTTAATATCCCTACTTAATCAGCCCTTCTTTAATCATGTATTCAGCAATCTGCACAGCGTTAAGAGCTGCTCCTTTTTTGATTTGATCGGATACACACCAGAAAGTTAAGCCATTTGGATTGGCTAAATCCTGACGCACACGTCCAACAAACACCTCATCCTTACCAGCTAAGAATAGAGGCATCGGGTATTCTTTATTAGCCGGATCATCCATTAATATTACACCATCAGCTTTTGAAAAAGCTTCTTTAGCCTGCACTGGTGTAATTGGGGCTTCCGTTTCTACCCAAACTGATTCAGAGTGTGCACGAAGAATAGGCACACGAACACACATAGCGCTTACTGCTATATCACTGTGCATAATCTTGCGTGTTTCGTTAAACATCTTCATCTCCTCTTTGGTATAGTCATTGTCGGTAAACACATCTACCTGTGGAATCAGGTTCATGGCTAACTGATACTGAAAAGCTTCAACTTTTGTGTCCTCACCGTTAACAATGGCTTTTGTCTGCTCCTCCAGCTCCTGCATACCACTTGCCCCGGCCCCACTCGATGCCTGATAGGTAGACACATGCACACGCTTAATATGCGACAACTCCTCGATTGGCTTCAGTGCCACCACCATCTGAATGGTCGTGCAGTTGGGGTTGGCTATAATGTTGCGTGGGGCATTTTTACAATCGGTAGCATTCACCTCAGGTACCACCAACGGCACATCATCGTCCATGCGAAAAGCACTAGAATTGTCAATCATAACCGCACCATGCTTGGTAATTGTTTCAGCAAACTCTTTTGAAGTACCTCCACCGGCAGAAGTTAAAGCGATATCGATATCTTTAAAGTCATCATTATGCTGAAGTTCTTTCACTGTCAACTGCTGACCTTTAAACGTAATTTTTTTACCTGCGCTCCTTTTAGAGCCAAATAAAACCAACTCATCCAACGGAAAATTGCGTTCTTCCAAAACCCTCAGGAACTCTTGTCCTACAGCGCCACTAGCACCAACGATTGCTACTTTCATTACTCTAATAATTTAAATTGCTTAAATCATACTTTTCATAGTAAAACAAAAAATATGACCTCAACGGTGATATTAACTTTACATAGTAAGCAAAATGTATTAATTTGTTGTTTGTTGGTGGATTGTTCAATTGCTTACATTTCAATACAAAAATAGAAATATTTACTTTAACCCTTAACCCAATGATGCGATTTTTTGTCCTTTTACTATGTCTGCCATTCAACCTGACAGCCCAATTAAATGAATCATTCAGTGACAACAACTTCACAACAGCGCCTCAATGGATAGGTGATGACGATAAGTTTATTGTTAACTCTGAGCAGCAACTTCAACTCAATGATACAGATGCTGGCACAGCCTATCTGTCAACAGCCTGTAATATTGTTGAGGAAGCCAACTGGACTTTTCGTGTTCAGATGGGATTTAATCCTTCATCTAGTAACCTGGCGCGTGTGTATCTCATCAGTAATAATAGTCAGCTTATTGAGGCTAGCACTGCTGTATTTGTTGAACTGGGAAACACCGCAGATAATATCTGCCTGTATAAGGTTGAAAACGGCGAGAAAGAACTATTGGTGGAAGGCCTTGCAGGACGCCTCAGCCTCTCAGGTGTTGATGCACTTGTGCAGGTTAGCCGAAACGCTAATACCTGGCAGATGGATGTTGATATGGGCTCGGGATGGATAACGGAAGGTACTGCGACATACGAACACAACAGTCCATCAGCTTATTTTGGATGGTATTGCAAATACACCAAAACGCGCGCCGACAAATTCTTTTTGGATGACATTGTGGTTGATGGTCTCCCATTCTCTGACAAAACGCCGCCGATCATTACTTATTTTGAGCTCATTAATGGCTCACGCATGCAACTCCGCTTTAATGAACCGTTGGATGAAAGCAGTATAACCAATGACAACTTCTCTTTGGCGAATAGTGGTCGTCATCCATCTTCCTATACTTATTCGGGTGATAACCTCGAACTTACCCTCTTCTTCGACCCAATTATTGGCGATAATGATGCTGAACAATTAGTAGTTAAAGACATTAAAGATATGGCTGGCAATAGCATAGAGCCTGTTTCCTTTGAGTTTAGTTACCAAGTTACGCGCATTAACAGCCTTAAGCTTATTAATACTTCTACCTTGGAACTGCATTTTACAAAACCCGTTAATACTGAAGGTTTTACTAATGCAATATTCATCATTGATGATCATTCGGCAGACTTTAGCAATATCGAGCTAATTGATCCAACCACCTTTAGAATTAGTCTGACCAAAGCCCTTATCAACGGACAGACCTACCAGCTAACCATCAGCAACATAATTGATGCGATTGGTGATATCATTCCTGAAAAAACCAGTTCAATTGTGTTTTACCAGCCCAAACGTTTTGATGTGGTATTTAACGAGTGGATGGCCGATCCAACGCCTTCAATGGGTTTGCCAGAAGTGGAGTACATTGAATTACTTAACACTTCTGAATTTGAACTATCATTACATAACTGGAAGTTGTGGATTAACAACAAACAGGTGACATTACCTGAAGCCACTCTTTCAGCCGGGGCAATGATTTGCCTACTCAATTCTGCTGACGCAAATAGCTGGACGGAGGATGTGCCCGCTATTTTTGTGAAGAATATGCCGGCGCTTAGCAACATCGGTTACGATCTCGTACTTTCGGATGCTGATGATAATATTATGGATGCGTTCCGCTATTCATCTGCTGCAATTCCAGGGGAAGGTTTTAAACGTGAGGGCGGCTGGTCCGTGGAACGCATTGATCCTCTCAATCAAAGTGGGCAAACAGATAATTACCACTGGTGCATGAATTTAAGCGGAGGCACACCAGGCGCACTCAACTCGGTTTATCGCGAGAATCCTGATATTCAGCCTCCCGACATCTCGCAATGCGTTCTTCAAAGCGACAGTGCCTTACTGATTACATTTGATGAAACCATGCAATTGACTGATAATATATCCTTTGAGATAGAGCCTTCACTTACAATACAAAGGCAAGAATCAGACTCAGTCTTTCTGCGTGAGCTGACCATACATTTTTCAGAACCATTACGCGTAAATAATGCATATCGCATATCGGCTATTAAAATAAGTGATTGGGCAGGCAACCCCATGCATTTGGAGCACCCTCGATTGTTTGGCGTACCAGATTCTCTTGAAAAGAACGATTTACTAATCAATGAGGTGCTGTTCAATCCCTATCCCGACGGTGCGGACTTTGTTGAAATATACAACCAATCAGATAAAATTATCGATGTGAGTGAGCTATATCTGGCTGAAATTAATAGAGATAACATTGAAAAGCTACACGCCGTTGCACATAGTAACCACTTACTGTTGCCCCAAAGCTACATGGCTATAACTCTAGATATAGCCCAAATAAAACAGTTTTATAACTGCAAGGATGAAATGGCTCTATTGGAGGCCAAAACACTACCTTCCTACCCCGATCAGGAAGGAATAGTAGCACTTACCAATAAGCAAGGTATCAT
The DNA here is from genome assembly GCF_018271975.1 of Carboxylicivirga mesophila. Lineage (GTDB taxonomy): Bacteria > Bacteroidota > Bacteroidia > Bacteroidales > Marinilabiliaceae > Carboxylicivirga > Carboxylicivirga mesophila. The sequence continues at coordinate 412,624 of NZ_JAGUCN010000001.1, read as the reverse complement.
TCTGGATGCGTTTAACTACAGCGAACAAATGCATTTTGATTTATTAAAAGACAAAGAAGGGATATCACTCGAGCGCTTATCATGGGAAAAACCTGCTAATGATGCGAGTAACTGGCATTCAGCTGCATCAACAGCAGGCTTCGCCACACCAGGCTATATCAACTCACAAACAGCTGAGCCATACAATCCCGAATTAGACGCCAAAACAGTTTCAGTTACACCTGAAATTTTTACGCCCAATGGCGATGGGACGACTGATTTTCTGAACATTTATTATACTGCCGAAGAAACAGGTGCTATCGGCACCATTCGCATTTATGATAGCTATGGCAATGAGGTGCGTTACCTGGTTAACAACCAGACATTGGCCCAAAATGGCTATTTTACCTGGGATGGTTTAGATGAACAAAGTGTTGCACTGGCACCTGGTATTTATATTATTTATTTCCAATGCACTTACGCCTCCGGCAAAACCGTTGAAGAACGGCTTACATGTGTAATTAGTGCACAGAACACCAATTAATGACTTACATATAGCCAAATACAATGGTAAAAGTGTATTTTCATACCCGGAAAAAGACTCAAAGAACAAGGTAAAATGAACAGACAGGAACGTTTACAATTTTGCAAAGCCTGCAAACATCAGAAATTTGACACACATAAAGGGATTATTTGCAGCCTGACGAATGCTCCGGCTGAATTTCAGGTGGCCTGTACAACCTATAGTGAAGACCCGGAGCTAAAGCATAAAGTAGAGATGGAAGCTATACGCAACCAGCTATATACCCGAGAGGCAAACAAAGGGAAGCGTTTTGTCAACCACCTGCTCGATGGTATCTTTGCGTATATATTCATGTTCTTTGTAGCCATAATTATTGGTGTGATAGTAGCCATAGTGAATCCTGAGGCAGTTAATAATTTTGAGAATAATATGGGATTTTCATATTTCATGATGTTCTTTTCATTCTTCACCTACTACCTTATTATGGAAGCTACGACAGGCCGTACGCTGGGGAAAATGATTACCAATACAAAAGTGATTGATGTTAACGGCAATAAGCCTGATTTTTCAACGATACTTATTCGCTCGTTTTGCCGCTTAGTGCCCTTCAACGCCTTATCATTCCTTTTTGCAGAAAGAGGCTGGCACGATGCGTGGAGCAAGACCCGGGTGGTTGAAATACGATAAAACCCAGATTTATAAAAGAGTATACAATTAGATAGCATTAACTTAACACAGTATTATCTCTCAGCTTTTACTTTAGAGCGACAAAATATTAAGGTAAGAACTGATGAACAGAAATCTGCACTTGCGCTATTGTAAAACATGCCTGCACCACAAAAAGGATATGAAAAGCGGTATCCTGTGCCGCTTAACAAATGAGCTACCTTCATTTGAGGTGGAATGCAACACTTATCATGAGGACCAGTTTTTAAAAGAGAAATACAACCTGGAAGAGGTTGGCAAATGCCTGACATATCATCAGGCTAATTAACTGAAGCGCATTGTCAATGGATTGATTGACGGCATAATAGCCATTTTACTTTTCTTTCTAACCATCAACATCATTGACCTCAACCAAAGTAATCTGTTCCTTCAGCCTTCCCAGAATCTCGTGCTTCAGTTTAGTACCGGCATGGTAAGTGTCATCCTGTATTTTGCCATAATAGAGGCCACCACAGGACGCACCATTGGCAAAATTATCACCCACACCAAAGTCGTCAATACCTGCGGCCGAAAGCCCTCTTTCAAAAGCATTATCATGCGTTCATTATTGCGCGTTATCCCCCTGGACGTTTTATCGTTTCTGATTGCCCATACGGATGGCTGGCACGACCGCTGGAGCAAAACCACGGTAATAACCACATAGTATCAGGAAGCTTTACCAGCCATCCCAATGCACATTATCCTCATTCCATTTGTTCTTGGGCATTTCCTCTCCTGTTGGATACCCAACTGCAATCACGTTTAGCGGCACAACGTTATCAGGTGCATTGAGTACTGTTTTAACGACCTGCTCACGTTCCTCGATAGGATGAACGCCTGTCCACACAGCGCCTAAGCCCATGCTTTCGGCTGCCAGCAGAATATTCTGTGATGCCGCTGAACAATCCTGTATCCAATAGGCCTGCGCGATGCCCTCCAGCGCCTTATCCATATCTCCACACACCACAATTGCAGCTGTAGCCTGCTTTAGCATTTGTGCATAGGGCAATACTTCAGCCAGACTATCGAGCACGCTTCGCTCACTGATGGCAATAAAAGCCCAGGGCCTTTTATCGACAGCTGTTGGGGCAGCCATTCCTGCTTTAACCAACTCTGTCAGTTGATCTTTACTCACCTGCCGGTTGGTATAATGCCTTACACTTTTGCGATTATAAATACTAGCCAAAGTTGAATTGGTATATTGTATTGGTTGATAGCTAGGTGCCATATCATCTATAAATAACTTATAAACATCCCAGGGCTTGGCCAAGCGCTGTCCAAAACCATAGTAATATTCTCCCCCGTATATAACCGGATTAATGCGTTCGATATCAACATTATCATCCTCATCAAGATACTGTTCATCAACCTTTGTATCAATAATTTTACCAATAAACTGGATGTGAGAACCCAGCTCAAACATGTCGGTTACTTCACACTCTATAACGATTGGAAACTCTTGAATATAGGGAGCATTCACATAATCACCCTTTACTGGGGTCAGGTTTAGTACTTTAAACTTATCTACATCGTAGCCCGAAATATTACCGGCATAATCCATGTGTGCCACATTTTGGGCCGATGGCACATTGACCGTAAACGATTTGGTAGCCATTATATTTTCGTAGCTTTTGCGGTTGGGACGAATCGATACGCCTATGCTCATTGGTGTAGAGCTAACAATACCAGCCCAGGCAGCCGTCATAATATTGGCTTTTCCATCGGCACTATAGGAGCCTATCACCAGAGCCGGCTTCGGATGAATATGTCCCTTTACACCGAGTGATTTCTTTTCGGATGCGATTGTATCGCCAGTCATTAGGGGCACCTCAGTAAATACAGGCTGCTCGGCTGTCTCAGACGATTGGTTGGTGCTCAACTGATACACCAATACAACTATAACTAGAGCCAGCAAAACATTTAATAAGTGGGCTTTATTATTCATGGTATCTATTTTTTACGATTTGACTTTAAAGAAGGAATGCTATCGAGCAAACAACCGGTTGGACACAGCTGGCACCACGGACGGTTAAAAACAAGCGATAGAAGAATGATAAGAATGCTGGCCCCAAGCATCAGCTGAGTGGCCACCTTGTATGAGAAGGCCATAAATGGCTCAAGATAGGCCAGTGGCAAAGAGAAACCCAGTATCAGTGCCACCCATATAAAGCTCAGGTAAACCGTACGCAAGGTTAGGGTCGATATCCTCAGTTGCAGCTTGCGTTTTTTAAAAGGTGAATACTTTGAAACCAGCATTTGCATAGCGCCCATGGGGCACAAATAATTGCAGTAATATTTTTTATGCCCCGCAATGCTGAGGGCTATGGCAATTATCAGAATAAGAATGAGCTCCCAGTTACTTTGCCAGGGAAGGCCTTTGGTTAGCAAGTTGTTCAAAAGTTCAAGCGACAGCATTTTTTTAAGCCAAAACCCCATGACCAACACCACACCAATCAGATAGTAGGCATACAGCTTTCGAAACCTCTTTCTCAGCAGCATGCTCAATGAAAGAAAGAGCAACGCAGCCATCAGAATCAGTTGGATAGCCCTTATCACTGAAAAACTTCCCGAACGATGCTCCGTCTGCAGATAATTGCCGGCAGTAGCCTCAAAAGTGCGGATAATCGCCGCACTGCTTTTGGTAGCGCCCGATACTGCATCCACTTCGGTGCTGAGAAGCAAGGTATCCATCGGTAATGCATTCCAGGTTTCCAGCAGTTTTTCATCATTAACATGGTCCATGAATTCTGCCGTTTCATTATTGGCCAGCAATTCGGTTGCAATAATCTTGTTAGCATTATCCATGGCAATTAGTAAAGGCACTGCCCCGGCATAGCCCTGATAGCTTGCATCTAACTGCTCAGAGATAAGTACAAAGCCCAGGCGCTTATTGCTTCCATCAAATATAGCCAGACTTCTATCAGATTGTTGCTCAAAGCTATGTGCTTCGGGATAAACACGTTGAATATCAACAATTGAAAAAACAGGTTCATCTGCATCTTTAAGCCAATCGAAAGAAGCACCGCCACGGATGGCTACAGCTAATAGAATGAGAAAGATAACAAGATAGTTATAGAGACTATTTGTGCGTTTTGTGTGAGTCATGAAACATTCATTTTGTCAGCGCACAAAAATAGCGTTGCAGTATCTTACAAACAACATTGATACTGTTAAGAGGATGTGAAAAGATGAACTTCCGGCAGCTTCAATACATACATATACCTATGCAAGTAGCACTTTGCCAACCAGCATTTTTGAAAAAAACGGTGTGGTAGATACAACAAGAGGCTGCCCACTGAACAACCTCTTGTTAATCGTATTTTCAAAACTTATTATTTACTCATCGACGGTGGTAACTGAGTTGTTCCCCATTGGTCATTTGGCTCAAGTCCCATCACTAAATTAAGTTCGCCCCCATTTACTAACTCTTCATGGGTAAACCATGAGCGTGATAGCTCCTGACCATTTAGAGTAGCACTTTGGATGTAAATATTTTCAGGCGAGTTATTTTGCGTGGTAATCACAAATATTTTGCCATTTGCCAACGAAATAGTGGCCTCATCAAATAAAGGTGTACCCAATATGTAGTTACCATCGGCCGGGTTAACCGGGTAAAAACCCATGGAGCTTAGCACGTACCAGGCCGACATTTGTCCGCAGTCTTCATTACCACATAAGCCATCAACCTCAGTAGTGTACATTGTGCGCATAATCTCATTGGCACGTTCAGCAGTCTTCCAAGGCATACCAACATAATTGTATGCATAGGCCACATGATGACTTGGCTCATTTCCATGTGCATACTGTCCTATTAACCCGCTAATATCGGGCGAAGCATGCGCTCCCTTCACATCCTCTTCTATTGTAAATAGCGAGTCCAGCTTAGTCACAAAGTTGTCGGCGCCTCCATGTAGCTTCACCAGGCCACCAATATCGTGCGGCGCAAACCACGAATACTGCCAGGCATTACCTTCGACATATTCATCATCACGATGTGACGAATACAATGGATCAAACTCTTTCTTCCATTGGCCATTGGCCAGTTTTCCACGCATAAATCCGGTGGATGCATCAAAATGGTTTTTGTAAAAGCCGGCTCGTTCAATAAATGTCTGATATACTTCTTCATTACCTAGCGACTTGGCCATTTGTGCAATGCACCAGTCATCGTAGGCATATTCCAATGCTTTTGATACCGATTCATTCTCCAAATCAGCCGGCAGGTAGCCATATTCTCGATAATGCTTTAGACCACTCTTATCGGTCATAGCACTGGCCACCATTGCTTCCAGCAATTCATTGCCATCAATATCAGTTATTAAACCTTTCTGCCAGGCATCGGCAATAACCGGTATGGCGTGGTAGCCAATCATGCAATTGGTTTCGTTACCCACCAACTCCCAAACAGGTAGCAAACCACTTTCGCGATAGATGGCCATAAAAGAGTGAATAAAATCGTGCACCAAATCTTCCTGTACTATGGTAAATAAAGGGTGACTCGCCCGGAAAGTATCCCACAGCGAGAACACTGTATAACGTTCGAAACCTTCAGCCTTATTAACCTCGCCGTTAAGCCCCTTGTACTCGCCGTTATAATCCGAATGCACATAAGGCGCAATCATACTATGGTAGAAAGCGGTGTAGAAAATAGTTTTTACATCTTCTTCCGGTGTTTTTACTTTAATTTTTTGCAACTCTTTCTCCCAACTATCCGATGCAATTTGGCGCTGCTTCTCAAAATCCCAGTCAGCTACTTCCATCTCGATGCTTTTGCGTGCACCATCAATACTGGCCGATGAAAGTCCAACTTTTAGCTTCACATCACCTGCCACAGACTCATCAAACTGAAGAACAGCCTTCACATCCTGGCCTGTTAATTCATCGAGCTGTTGTAACTCGCCTCCTTTAACCACCTGAAAATCCTTAACGGCTTGATTGGTTTCAATCACAAAAAACAGCCATTGCTCGTTGGCCCAGCCCGATGACTTACGATAGCCCACAAAACGTGTATCCGTTTCCTTTTTGATGTAGGTATCAACCGGGCGATCCCAGTTAATGGCATGCCCCAGGTCAATAATCACTGAGCGCGCATCGCCTTCGGTAAATTTATACTTGTGAAAACCAACTCTGCGTGATGTTGTTAATTCAGCCTTAATGCCTTTGTTAATTAAATCTACCATATAATAGCCAGGCTGTGCTATCTCTCTATCGTGCTGATAGCTGGCTTTATAGTGCTGCAGAAAATTCTTGCCGCCGGCCGTGGTATCTGACTTCACTACCTGGTTAGTAGGCAGTATAATTAAGTCGGCTAAATCACCTATACCTGTTCCACTTAAACACATATGGGCAAAACCAACCATCTCGGTTGAAGTAGTGTGGTAACCTGAAACCCAGTCCCAGCCACTTACACCATTAACCGGACTAAGTTGAACCATACCAAATGGAGTAGTAGCACCCGGAAATACGTGACCATGTGCCCCTGTTCCTATAAACGGATCTACATAATCCGTTAATCTAGGCTCTTTTTCTGCAGGCTGACAAGCATACAAAAAAGCGACTGCTATTAACGCGAATAAAATATTTGCCTTCATGTTTAGTCTATATTAATAATTACTATTTGCAACCAAACAGAAGTTGAAGTTTGAAAAGGGTACAGATTACTGCACCCCTTTTATGCATTTACTGCTCTACCTGCTCAAGCTCTTTCCACACAACAGCGCTTGCACCCAACACAGCAATTTTGGCACCATCCAGTTCCGATGGCAACAACTGCACTTTATTGCTGTACAGGAAGCACATATTCTCTTCCATGTGCTTTTTGGTTGGCTTAAATATATAATCGCCAGCCTGTGCTAAACCACCAAACAGGAATACTGCTTCGGGACTTGAGAATGCCACAAAATCGGCAATGGCACGTCCCAGCATTTCACCGGTTCTTTCGAATGCTTCCAATGCCAGCTCATCACCTTTAACAGCAGCGTCATATACCATTTTTGAGGTAAACTGCCCTGATGGCACTTTTCGCAATTCACTTGGAATCTTTGTGCTGGCATTCAATTCTGATACAGTACGACAAATACCCGTAGCAGATGCATAAGTCTCGAGGCACCCATTGCGTCCACAACCACACTCGCGACCATTACGCTCTGTAATCACATGTCCAAGTTCACCGGCAAATCCATCATGCCCCAGCACTAGTTCGTTGTTGATAACAATACCACTACCAACACCAGTTCCCAGCGTTAACATGATAAAGTTGTTCATTCCTTTGGCTCCGCCATACATCATTTCGCCAACGGCAGCCGAATTGGCATCATTGGTTAATACGATAGCCGGATAGTCATAGTACTGACGCAATAATTCGACAAATGGTACCACATCACCCCATCCCAGGTTTGATGCGCCCACAATTTCACCGGTGTAGTAGTTGCTGCTTGGTGCACCAACACCAATTCCCATTACTTCAACTTCTTCGTCAAGTTCAAAAACAGTCTCATTGATTTTGGCACTAAGCACATCCAGGTAGTTCTTAACATCGGTATTAGTTAAAGTAGGTGTTGAGGCTTCCGCCAGCAGGTTTCCCGCTCGGTCGACCACTCCAATTACAGTATTGGTTCCCCCAATGTCAATACCAATAGCTACTTCTTTCTTCATCGCTAAAAGAATTTTAAAATTTAATTAAACACTTGTTGTTTTTTGGTTGATGGGTAAATAATGGCAAAACACTATTGCCCGCATAAAGATAAAATTTAATCACCATCCAACTAACAAGTCAATGAATTAAACCTGAATCAATTCCAGACTGTTATTAAAGCACTTAACTTATAACGCTGTCAAATGTATTGAATTATAAAGGAGGATAACCTTCGCAGAAGAAGCAAAACGGATGAATTGATAGCGTTTCGCCTTAATTTGAACAAAAGACCACCAAGGACCATCGCCCATAGTGCTAAAACATCTTATTGCCGAAGAGTCCTTTCTGCCGCCCTTGTCTTTTTCCAAAATAATAGGTGATATCAAAAAATGGCAGGATAGCCATACTATTGGTATCAACATAGTTAGCAAATGAAAGAGCATAACCAATAGTAAACGACAAACTAGGAATAATTAACGTTTGTAATTCGGCCTGGTGCTCCAGTGCTCCATTCCCCGAAAAATTACCTCTGAAATACTTAAAACCACCACCAAGCATCAGCATGGGCGTCATTTGCCAGTCGGCCCTTAATTTTAGATAAGCAGAATATCCTGAGCCTGTTAGTGCCGGACTTCTGTTAGCCAGAAAGTGCCCTTTCATTTCACTTAAATCAGAATCACCGAATGGAACGCCAAAATCAACTCCAAGACCTCCAGTCAGAATAATGTATGGCTTATCCCTTCCACAGCGCGTATCGCTCATAATAAAACGCGAAACCATTAACTCATTTTTCATAGAAAGAATAAATGGTATCTGGCTGGCATTATCTACAACCGAGCTGTAATTTTTGTTATTAAACCAATGTAAGCCGGGCGTTGCTGAATACAAACCATGCTTACTGGCTACATACCAGGTGTCGTTTCGCCATCGTTTCTTGAGGTACACATTGGGCATCCAGTAGTTGAGCAAGAGCACAGACGAAAGCTCAAGGCCTGGCTTTAAACCATAGCGTGAAGCATTAACCAGACTAATATTCGCGGTGCCATCGTATATCGTATTCGCGGTTTCGCCATGCCACAATAAATCATCACGACTGTCATTTTGCCTGGCTCCCATCGGTTGCTTCGGATTAAAAGCATTTGTATCATCCTTGTCATAGGCTTCCTGTTGCCGCTTTTTAATTTCTCGTTTGGATGTTCCTTTCTTACCCTTAAAACGCTTGTTGCTTTGCGACCAGGCATTGGTAACCGTCAAACACAAGAGGATGATCGATACTATTTGTAATGACTTCAACATTGAACAGTTAAGTTTTTCCTATCGCTAAGAAAACCGTTTTTGACAAATTAACACACATAAATAGATGACGGGCAATATATTATTGACGAACAGCTCTTCTTGAAGGAGTATTCTGTTTAAAAATCGGAAACTTAAGAAACTTTTAACACTACTTAAGTTTCCTAAGAGTAAAAAGTTTATACTTTTGCATCATGGAAGAAAAACGCCTGGAAATAATTGAAAGTTCATTAAAGCTTTTTTGCCAGTACGGCATCAAGAGCATTAGCATGGATGACATTGCCCGGGAACTGGGCATGTCGAAGAAAACCCTGTATCAACATATCGACGATAAAAACAAGCTGGTGGAAGAAGCCTTGCAACTGGCCAATATGAAAGACATTGAGGTAATGGCTGTTTTTAAGCGTCCAGATTTAAATGCCATCGAGCAATTCTTTGAATTTAAGAAGTTAATGGAACCACACATTGGACAGTATCAGCCTACCATATTGTTTGACTTAAAAAAATATTACCCTGCACTCTTATACGATTTTAAAGAGAAACAGAAAGAATTTATAATGGAGGCTTACATCGCCAATATTAAAAAAGGCAAACAGGAAGGGCTGTATCACGAAGATATAATTGACTCCATCATTGCCCGCCTGCTATTGGCTCATCACCTATTTACATTTGATGACACCAATGGACTGTTCACGGTTAATGAACTGCGCGAAATGGAACTATTTAGCGAAGTATTTAAATACCACTTCAGAGGTGTTTGTACCGAAAAGGGCATGCAGGAAGTCGACAAGCTATTTTGTGAAAAAAACTACGAAAACAAATAAACACACAACTATGAGTAAAAACTTAATCACAGCACTGCTTCTATTCATTTTTGGATTAGCACCGCTGGCCGCTCAGTCATCTGGCGATTCGCTGACATTTTCGCTGCAGCAGGCAATGGACTATGCCTCCGAAAATGCTTTTCAGAGCAAAAGTGCCACGTATGATATAGAAGCTGCCGAAAAAAGAGTATGGGAGTATATAGCCATCGGTCTCCCGCAGGTAAATGCCGAAGGACAGGTGACGAATAATTTATCCATACAGGAGAATGTTATTACCATGACGCCTGATGATGGTTCGGAGCCTATACGCCTTAAAACTCAGTTTGGCCAGCAATATAACTGGAATGCAACAGGTAATGTAAGTCAGCTAATATTTGATGGTTCATACCTTCTGGGCATTAAAGCCAGTAGAATTTATGTGGACATTAGTGAGAAGAACAAAACCAAAACACAGATTGATGTGCGCCAATCGGTGGCCGAAGCTTATTATGTTGCCTTAGTGGCGCGCAAAAATCTAGAAACCTTTAAAAAGAACCTCGAAGTTAACCAGCAAACACTGAAAGAGACAGAGGCCTATTTTAACAACGGTTTCCGCGAGATGACCGATGTAGACCAGTTAAAGCTGATGGTAAACAACTCGCGCAATCTTGTACTTGATGCTGAGCGACAGCTGACTATTGCAGAGGCAGTACTTAAGTATTCCATGGGTTTAAGCATTGAGCAACCGATAAAGTTATCAGATGATATTGATTTCTTGCTAACGCCTGTGGAGGCATACTCTCCTCAATCCAATGGTTTTGATGTTAAAACACATATCGACTATTCAATTTTGGAAACACAGGAAGATGCACAAAAAACCATTATTAAAAATGAGCAAGTGCAGTATCTGCCGAAGATAAATGCGTTTTATAACATCAGTTATATTGAATTTGGTGATGAATTCAGTAACATGGAGAACACCAACTCACAAATGCTTGGCTTATCACTTAGCATGCCTATTTTCACATCAGGTATGCGCCATGCTAAAGTGAAGCAGGAGAAAATAAACTACCTGAAGTTGCAAAACGACATGCGCCAGATGGAAGAAGGACTTAAGCAGCAACTGATGGTGGCCGAGTCGAATTTTAAAAATGCAAAAGCGACTTATCTTAACGATAAAGAAGGAGAAGCCATAGCCTTTAGAATTTATGACCGCACGCGCATAAAATTCACCAAAGGATTGGCTTCCAGCACAGAATTATCGCAGAACGAAGGTCAATTTATTCAATCGCAAATAAACTATATTCAATCAACGCTCAACCTACTGGATACACACATTAAATACCAAAAAGCCATTAACCAACTATAGCCATGGTAACTAACATTAACACCCAACTAAACACGAACATCATGAAAAAGTTATTAATACTACCACTTATCGCTCTTATGGTAGCTTGCTCGGCCAAACAAGGCGATGATGACAGACAAGTTAAAGAAGAGCAACTTAACCAATATAAAAAGGAGCTTAGCGAACTTAAGAAGAACATTGCCAAGCTGGAGAAAGAATTAGCGGCTGATAAAAAAGAAGGAGCAGTTAATGTAGTGGCCACGCCAGTTAAACCACGATTATACGAACATTTTGTAGATGTAACCGGTAAGGTTGAAGCTGATAAGAACATTATTGTTAGTCCCGAAGCTGCCGGTAAAATTGTTTCTATTGAGGTGAAAGAAGGCGACCGGGTGAAGAAAGGTACCGTATTGGCACGACTAAATACAGAGATGACCCAACGCTCACTGGCACAAATCGATATTAACCTGAAGCTCGCTACCACCACCTTTGAACGACAAGCCGACTTATGGCAGCAAAACATTGGCTCGGAAATGGAATATCTTCAGGCAAAATCAAACAAAGAAGCCCTGGAACAGCAGAAAGAGGCGCTGGAAGCACAATTGGACCTGGCCATTGTAAGAGCGCCTATCAATGGTGTGGTTGACGAGGTCATTCAAAAAGAAGGTGAAATGGCTGGCCCGCAACTACCTTTTGCACGACTGGTAAACATCGAGCAGATATACATTACTGCTGATGTATCGGAGATATACCTGCAACAAGTGCATGCAGGCGATAAAGTTAATCTGGAGTTTCCGGTCATCAACAAAACGACTGAAGCTAAAATTTTCCGCTCATCATCAGTTATTGACCCGGGTAGTCGTACGTTTCGCGTGCGTATCAACATGAATAATCAGTCCAATGACATTAAGCCAAATATGCTGGCGGTGTTAAAGCTCAGAACCTTTGCTGCAGAAGATGCCATTATCGTACCATCGATTTTGGTAAAGAAAGACTTTAGCGGTGAATTTGTTTTTGTTGCTGAAGAAGTAGACGGACAGATGCGTGCTAAAAAACGCTACATCGAAACCGGCATTAAAGACAATAACAACACATTAGTTGTAAAAGGCATTGAGCCCGGCGATAAAATCATCACAAAAGGCTATGCCCAGGTGGTTGACGGCTCTGCAATCTCAATTTAACCTGGCCTAAATCTGATGACAAATGCAAACAGAAAATACGAAGTATAAAGAAAAAGTGTCGACTCGAAAGTTTAAACCAACTTTCATGGCACTTGACAATAAAAATACCATCTACATCCTCACCCTGTTTTTGATTGTGGCCGGATGGATGGGTTACCAATCGATGCAAAGGGAGCAATTCCCCGAGATTGTGATTCCTTACATCTCGGTGAGCACGCCCCACCCGGGCAACAGCCCCTTGGACATCGAAAACCTGATTACCCGCCCTTTGGAAAAAGAACTGAAGGACCTGAATGGTGTTAAGAAGATGTCATCCAACTCATTTCAGGACATGAGCCTGATCATTGTGGAGTTTGAAGCAGATGTATCGGTTGAACAGGCTAAACTGGATGTAAAAGATAAGGTGGATAAGGCTTTAAGCGAACTGCCCGATGATTTGATGGACGACCCGATTGTGGACGACATCGATTTCTCAGAATTTCCAGTGCTTAACATCAACCTGTCGGGCGACTACAGTATCTACGAGCTAAAGAAGTTTGCCGAAGGTCTGCAGGACGAATTTGAAACACTGCGCGAAGTGAGGGAAGCTGATATCCGTGGAGTTGATGAGCGTGAAATTAAAATTCATGCCGATCCTCATCGCATGGCGGCCTACGATCTGACATTTGACGACATTGAATTTGCCATCATCACCGAGAACTTCACTGTAGGTGCCGGAGAGGTGAAAGTAGATGGTACACGCCGTTCAATACGTGTGCAGGCCGACTACAAAAACATGGATGAGATTCGCAACACCATTGTAAAGGAAATTGATGGGCGTGCTGTTTACATTAAAGATGTGGCAGAGGTGATTGATGGTTTTGAAGAACAGAGCACCATCTCACGCCTGGATCATAAATCGGTAGTTACGCTCTCCATCGTTAAAAAGAGTGGCCAGAACCTGCTCGACGCAACCGATAAAATTCTGGGCATCATCAAGCAAAAGCAGGAAAGTGAGACCTTACCAGTTGATTTGACTGTTACCGTTACCGATGACCAGTCGGTATTTGTGCGCGACCAAATCACCAACCTGGAGAACAGTATTTTACTGGGAATGATCTTCGTGATGATTGTACTGTATATGTTCCTGGGGTTACGCAACGCCATCTTCTCAGGGCTGGCCATTCCTATGTCCATGATTATTTCCATGATGGTGCTGAAGCAAATAGGCTATACAATTAACACCATGGTTCTGTTTAGCTTGGTGCTGGCACTGGGTATGCTGGTTGATAATGCCATTGTAGTCATTGAAAATGTCTACCGGATGATGGAGCACGGCGTGAAACCAGAAAAAGCTGTTAAGAATGGTACCAGTGAAATTGCCATTCCAATTATCTCATCAACAGCCACCACCCTTGCTGCCTTTTTCCCCTTGGTATTTTGGCCTGGCATAGTGGGTAAATTCATGAGTTACCTGCCCATCACATTAATTATAGTATTGGCATCATCATTATTCGTAGCCTTGGTAATTAACCCGGTATTTGCCTCGCAGTTTATGAAACTGGAGGATATCAGGGAGCAAAAGAGCTTTAAGAAGTACTTCATTGTAACAGGTGGCTTGGCTGCTTTGGGCGTTATCTTTTACTTGGCTGGCAGCATCCTGTGGGGTAATATATTTATTCTGCCATTGCTAATTACGACACTCAATAAATATGTACTTAAACCTTCTGCCATCTGGTTTCAGTACACCTTTCTGCCCATGCTGGAGAATATGTACGAAGGCACCTTGCGTAAAGCGCTCGGCCGCAGCACCAGCAAATGGCTATTAGCCGGCTCATTAGGGCTCTTTCTGTTCTCTTTATTCTTTTTCGGCATGATGCAACCCAACGTTTATTTCTTCCCCGAAAATGAACCAAGGACTATTTATGTCACCATGGAACTGCCGCTGGGTACAGATATTGAAGTAACAGATGTAGTAACGAAGAATGCCGAAGATATTTTGTACAGCACACTGGAACCCTACATGGACATTGTCAAGTCAGTGGGCGTAAGTGTTGGAACAGGTAAAGGTGGCTTATTCGAGTCGGGTCGTTCGCCCAACAAGTCATTAACAACCATCACTTTTCTTGATTACCAATATCGCCAGGGACACAGCACACGCGACATCATGTCGAAGCTGTCGAATGCCTTTGATGGCTTTGTGGGTGCCAAAATATTCATCGAGAAAGAGGAAAACGGACCGCCTGTTGGTAAGCCTATCAACATTGAGGTGGCAGGTGATGATTACGATAAGCTGATTGCTGTGACAGAGGATATCAAACGTGTTATTAAGGAAGATCATATCTCGGGTATCGAAAATCTGGAAATGGACCTTAACACCAATAAACCTGAGATGCAGCTTTTTATCGACAGAGATAAAGTACGCCGCATGGGACTATCAACTCAGGCCGTGGCCATGGCTCTCCGCACCTCATTATATGGTAAAGAAATCAGCAAGTACAAAGATGGTGAGGATGAATACGACATCATGTTGCGCCTGCAGGATAAGTACCGCTATGATGTTTCTACCTTAATGAACCAAAAGATGAAGGTAGACAAAAATGGCGTTATCAGTCTGATCCCAATCTCTGCGGTAGCCAGCTATGAATACGCATCAACCTACGAGAAGATTATCCGCATAGACAACACACGTGTTATCACACTGAGTTCAAACGTAGTGGAAGGCTATAATGCCAATACAATCAATGCACGTATCAAGCAGGTTCTGTCGGACTACCAGATGCCGCCCAACTACACCTGGAAAATGACGGGAGAACAGGAAAGCCAGCAAGAAACTTCTGACTTCCTGGTGGGTGCACTACTATTTGCGCTCGCACTAATTGCAATGATATTGATAACGCAGTTTAACTCGGGTGCAAAACCGCTGATCATTATCGGAACCGTTGGACTTAGTACCATTGGTGTGTTTATGGGATTAGGCACTTTCCAAATGGACTTCATCATCCTGATGACTGGTGTTGGTATTGTGTCGCTGGCGGGTATTGTGGTGAATAATGGCATCGTATTAATCGACTATATTGACCTGGTGCGTGGCCAAATGAAAGATCAGAAAGGATTAGGTGAGCATGGGCGACTATCTCGTCAGGATGAGATTGACAGCATTGTGCGTGCCGGTAAAACCCGTCTTCGTCCGGTGTTATTAACGGCCATTACAACGATTCTTGGTCTGATACCAATGGCTGTTGGCCTAAACTTTGACTTCTTCAGCTTATTCGCCGAGTTAGACCCAAAAATATACTTTGGAGGTGACAATGCCGACTTCTGGGCGCCAATGGCCTGGACGGTTATCTTTGGGCTAAGTACCTCAACAGTTTTAACACTCATTATGGCACCTGTTATGTATAACCTGGCTGTCAGAATCCGCAATCGCTTCTCGCGCAAGGGCGAAGGAGAGCTCTATGAGAAAATTGATGCGATAAAATAAAAATACAATCATTCTTTTAATAAACGGCCCTTTCACAAGGGCCGTTTTCGTTATGCTTCATCAACGCTAATTGAGTCATCACCTACACGACACCCAAAAGTATTTTTCCTATCTTAAAGCAAATTTTGAATCGATGGAAAAACAAGAGGCATTAATTAATTGGTTTAAGGAGAATACCGAAGGTTACCTGCTTTTTTCTGGCGGATTTGACAGCAGTGCAGTGTTGGGGGCCGCCATGAAAGCCAATACAAACATACAACCCATATGGGTTAACAATGGCTTTAACCGGGCCCAAGCCGATGACATGATCATACAGGCACGTAACCTGGGAGCTGAAGATCTGAAGATTATTGAAGTAACACCGGGTGAAACGGTTGTTGCCAACCCTGAGCGTCGTTGTTATCATTGCAAGAGTCATATTCTATCTTTGGTGCCAAAAGATGGACGCCCCATTTTTGATGGAACAACAGCGAGTGACCTGGGAAACTACCGCCCTGGCAAAAAAGCTTTGGACGAATACCATGTCAAGTCGCCACTTGCCGAACTCGGCATCAGCTCCTGGGAAACCAAAGAAATAGCTCTGGCCTTGGGTGCCGATCCATTATTTGCTGAACATGAAAGCTGCCTGGCCACACGCATCAATTATAATGAACTTTTAACAAGTGAACGCATCAAGGCTATTTATGAAGTAGAAAATTATATCATTGATAAAACGGGTGATTTCCATGTGCGCTGCCGAATAGACGATAGCGACCATATGCGCATAGAGCTGACAAAGCCTGAAAGTTATGCATTAATCACAGATGAGAAAGTGCGTGAAGAACTATTTGAAATTGGTGGCAAAGTATGCCTGTTTGTAACTATTGATGTTAAACGCTCCCGCCCCAATGAATACGATAAACGGATAAAAAAATGCGATACCGAAGACTGAGTATGGTCTAAGGCAGACAGAACGAGTGAGCACTTACGCAACACAGTGAATCAATTCAACAAATATTGCAAATCAACAACAGCCAATGACTTTCGACGAACTCTTTGATCAAATACAGCAAGGCAAGATAAGTAAAGAAGAAGCCCAACGCCATTTTTCGCTTGACTGGATGGAAACAGCCAGCCGTTACATTCTGGATGTTAACCGGGGCATGCGCACCAACATACCCGAAATTATTTATGGCGAGTATAAGACACTTGAACAAACTATTGAACTGGCTACTAAGCTACTTGAAGAGCATCCGCGAGTAGTAGTTTCGCGCAGTCCGTTTTACAAAGAGTTGAATGAGCATTTTAAAAACGACTTTCCTGTGCTATGGTCGGTTAATGCAACAGTAATTGGTGAAATGCCTGCCACCAAAGGAAAGGTTCTGGTTATCAGTGCCGGTTCGGCCGATCACCCGGTCACCTATGAGTGTGAAGTAATACTCAAAGCCGTTGGCGTAGAACCCCTGGTGTTTGAAGACCGTGGTATTGCGCACCCAACACGCGTGTTAGAAGCCATCAAGCAGGGCATAGAACAGGATGTGGCAGCTGTAATTGTGGTGGCCGGCATGGAAGGTGCACTGGCACCCTTCGTATCCTCACTGGTGCCATTGCCTGTAATAGGTGTTCCAACTTCGGTAGGCTACGGTTTCAGGGCCAAAGAGGCAGCTTTGACCAGCATGCTGGCCAGTTGTGCTCCTAATCTTACGGTAGTGAACATTGATGGTGGCCTTCGAGCAGCTGTGGTGGCTGCATTAATTGCGAAGAACAGGCAATAACAAGCCATGAATGGTTAAAACAGCAATATTACTGATTAATAAAAGGTCACTACTTGCTATCGTGACCTTGCTACCATACTTTTCAAAAGTGCTAACTGGCTCTCCAGCTGCCCTTTCAACTTCATATCTTTTTCGGTGAGTACCGCTACCGCTAAATCTTCGATAGCATCGGTACGCTCCAGTTCAACAATGGCTATAGCTGCAGTCAATCGTACCTCTGGTGACTCATCACGCAACAAACCAATTACCTTTTTCTTAGCCGACCAGGATGACAACAATACCAACTGATTTATTGCCTCGATCTTCTGCTCTGGCGTGCCCCACAACATTTCAAAATACCGTGCCTGCTGTTGCAATCGCTCTTTTGTATATAGAATCTCCTGCTCATATATATCCGGACGAACCACTTGTTTGTTATACGATATAAACGGCTGCCTAAGCGCCCATCGAACCATACGTGGGATCATCCAGCGCATGCCAGGGGTATTTTCCGGATGGCCTACAAAGGTAACAACACGTCCTTCCCCTGCTTCGGTAGCGGTAATAAAAGGACGATTATTCGTCATATTTGCAGGAGTGCCTTCAACAGTATGCACATTACTCAGCATGGTTGATAAAGATTGAGCTTTAAACAACGGTTCTTCAGGCAGAGTGAGTACCGGACCTTCATAATATTGCGAATACCACACATCCCTCCCACCTAGTTCAGGAAATATCTTTTTACCTTCTTCAGTAAGTGAAAACTTTACCAGTCCATGTCCCCGGTGATCATGTTCAATATCGATAGCCTGCATGCCACTTAAATCAAGAGAGGGATAACCATCGGTTTGTGACAGCACATAGGAACCCGCACAAATGCCCAACACGCCCATGCCCTGTTCTGTTACCAGTTCTTTAACACGCTGCATTCCTAACTGACCAAGTTTTATTGTTTGAGCTTTGCCTGAGCCGCCGGGAAACAGAATCAAATCAAAATTCAATATCTCATCACTCATAATGGTGGCTGCCCCTATTATCTCCGGCTGTATCAGTGAATCTATCCGCAGTGCTTCGTAAGCATCTGTAATACAACCGGGACTATCACCATTGGTGTCGAATATACCAACACGGATCTTATTCTGGTGCGGTATTGTATCTGTATCCCTCGTCTGGGTGCAGGCTCCCAAACCTAATAAAACGATTAGAAAGCAGTAGTAGAGATCTCTCATAGGAAGGTACTTTAAATTATCATGATTTAAAGTACGACGTTTATCAATTGTAAAACAATGAGATTTATTAGCATGGCTCTGCTTATCCTTTAAGCCTAGTCAACTGTTGGTATAACATAAATTTTAGGCGTACAAATGTACAATAAGAGGGTAAACACATTCTCTTGTTAAGCTGCTAATCCCCAATATAAGGCTAGTAATCAAAGCTTTGTTACCATCCATCTAAAAACAGGTGCGTTTGAGCAAATTAGATAATACCTTTATTTTGCATCCAAAGCTATGATTATGAAGAATTTTGCACTCCTTTCACTTTTTGTGTTGTGCGCTCTATGGGCGGATGCACAAGAACCGGCCAGCTATGTTAATCCATTTATCGGTACCACAAATTATGGCGCCACATACCCTGGTGCGGTAATGCCACATGGCATGGTTTCGGTGGTTCCCTTTAATGTGACACCGCATAAAGGCAATGAATATTCCAATACCGACAGCTGGTGCAGTAATCCATATGTATACAACAATGAATGGATGACCGGCTTTACACACGTCAATTTAAGTGGTGTTGGCTGCCCCGATCTGGGAAGTATTATAGTGATGCCCACCACTGGCGAACTAAATGTAGATGTCAACGAATATGGCACTACTATATCGAACGAAAAAGCCAGACCTGGCTATTACTCTACAAAGCTTAATCGCTATAATATTTTAGCTGAAGTAACAGCCACGATGCGTTCCGGGATCAGCCGATTCACATTCCCTGAAGGCAAAGCAAATATTCTGATTGATTTAGGACACGGCCTCACAAATGAATCAGGGGCACATATTAAACGTGTTTCGGATAATGAAATTGAGGGCTACAAGCTGATGGGTACTTTCTGCTACAGCCCCCAATCAGTAATGCCTGTATACTTTGTTGTACGCATTAAACGTGACAACATGCAAAGTGGCTATTGGAAATTTCAGGACAAATTACCTGGTGCCCGACATAACTGGAGTTCCACCAGCAATACCTACAAGTTATATAAGCGATACAATAAAGAATTATCTGGTGAGAAGATAGGCACTTACTTTTCGTTTGATGCTACAGAGGGCGAACAGGTTGAAGTACAGGTTGGCGTTAGTTATGTAAGTATTGAAAACGCACGAGAAAATCTGGATGCCGAACAAACCAACCTTTCCTTTGAACAAATTAAAAAGCAAGCCTACGTCACCTGGAACGATGAGCTAAAAGTTATTGAAGTTGAAGGAGGTACTTACGATGATAAAGTCAAATTCTACTCAGCTCTCTATCATTTGCTATTACACCCTAATATTCTGCAGGATGTTAACGGGCAATATCCGGCCATGGAGTCAGATGCCATTTTAAGTCTTGATAACCAGGATAGATATACTGTCTTTTCGTTGTGGGATACCTACCGGACCGTACACCCGCTGATATCACTGCTATACCCGGAGAAGCAACTGGATATGGTGCGCACCATGGTTGATATGTACAAAGAAAGTGGCTGGCTTCCCAAATGGGAAATTTATGGCAGAGAAGCTCATGTGATGGAAGGTGATCCTGCATTAATCGTTATTGCAGATACCTATCGCCGTGGCCTTACCGACTTTGATGTTGAAACCGCCTATGAAGCAATGCTCAAGCATGCCAATACGGTTGATGACCACTTCCTGCGTCATGATAATGATTTTTACCTGGAACATCATTACATACCATTTCTGAAAGACTATGATAATTCGGTTTCGCAGGCCCTTGAATTATATGTGGCCGACTATAACCTGGCTATGATGGCCAACGAAATGGGTGATAAAGCCACCTATAAAAAAGCCATGCAACGCTCATTGGGCTACCGTAATTATTTCGACAAAGAGTTTAAGCTGTTGCGCCCGGTAACAGAAGAAGGCAAATTCATGGAAGGCTTTGATCCTGTTCAGGGCGAGAATTTTGAACCGGTCCATGGTTTCCATGAAGGTACATCGTGGCAGTATTCCTTTGCTGTACCTCATGATGTAAAAGGATTAATGCGCTTAATGGGTGGAAAAAATAAATTTGTTCAACAGCTAAACAAATGCTTTAAGGACAGCCTGTTTGACATGAGCAACGAGCCAGATATGGGCTACCCATACCTGTTCAACTATGCGAGTGGTGATGAATGGCGAACCCAGAAACAAGTGCACGATTGCATCAATCGCTACTATAAGAATTCGCCGGATGGATTACCTGGCAACGACGACACGGGCACACTTTCAGCCTGGTTAATTTATAGTATGATGGGTATATATCCGGTTTGTCCGGGCGATATGAACTACACTCTATCAAGTCCGGTATTTGATAAAGTAACCATCCATTTGAATAAGGAGATTTACCAAAAAGAGAAGATTATTATTGAAGCTGATCGCAAATCAGTCAATGATATCTATATAAAAGGTATTGAAATAAATGGTAGTCCTTATAACCGCTATTTCATAAGTCATAAAGACCTAATAGAACTGGGACATATAAAGTATAAACTTGGTGCTGCACCAAAACAATAACATTAACGATGAACCTACGAATCCTGATAATACTGTGTATCATTACTGTTGGAGGATTCCTGTATTTTTGTTCAGAAGAAGACAGGGAACTGCAAGTGATGAGCTTTAACGTACGCTATGACAATCCTGCCGATGGCATCAATGCGTGGTCTAACCGCAAGGATATGGTCTATCGTTTCATCAATGAGCAACAACCTGACATTATCGGATTCCAGGAAGCACTTAAAAACCAAATGGATGATCTTCAGGGCAACCTGGAGAGCTACAGCCATGTTGGTGTGGGACGTAACGATGGCAAGGAAAGTGGTGAGTTTGTGCCTGTATTTTACCTTAAGGATAAATATGAGCTACTGGCTTCATCACACTTCTGGCTGTCAGAGACACCCGAAATACCAGGCAGCCGTAGCTGGGGTGCTGCGTTGCCCCGCATTGTAACCTGGGTGCAGCTTAAAGAGCGACAAAATGGCTACATTTTTTATGTATTTAATACACATTTCAGTCATGTGAGTGCTTATGCCCGTAACGAAAGTGCCATATTACTGGTGAATAAGATCAAAACCATAGCTGGAGAAGCACCCGTGGTATTAACAGGTGATTTTAATGCGCAACCCGATGAGCGCATGTACAATACCCTTACTGAAAACTGGGCGGGTTACCACCAGTTATGGGACAGCCGAACGCTCCCAATTAAAGAAACAGTCGAAAGCCAGCAAACCTTTAATGGTTTTAATCCTGAAACCCCGGAGATAGTAATTGACCACATTTTCATTAATGGTTTTTTTAATGTACAGACATTTAACACCCATCAGGTAACTGACAACAAAGTGTTTATATCCGATCATTATCCTATTACAGCCAGACTCTCTTTCAGAATGAATAAAAGAGAAGTGCAGAGTGAAGGAAAAAAGTTGATGCAAAATGCACAAATGCCCATTATTGAATATGAGCAGCTTTGTTTTTTTGATTCAACCATCATCAATATTAAACCTCAAGGTCAGAATGCAACCATCTTTTACACCCTTGAAGATGAACAACCGGACAGTTCCTGTACCCAATACCAGAAACCCATAACCCTTAAAAGCAGCGGAACAATCAAAGCACGTGCGTTTGCAAAAGATATGTATCCATCGCATGTTGCCACGCAAACACTCATTAAGCGCAAGCCTAATGATGCACGGCTGATTGAGGTGATACCAGAAGCCGATGAGAAATACTACTCACCTAACTACCAGTCATTATTTGACAATAAACAAGGCAATCCTATTAAGCTGGATGATGGTTCGTGGTGCGGATTCAATGGCACCGATACTGATTTCTTATACGACTTTAAAAAGAAAGTCCATCTGGAGGAAGTATATGTTTCTTGCCTTTCACAGCCATCACAGTGGATTGTCAACCCTTCAAAGATTGAAATCAGAACATCAAATGATGGCATTAATTACCAGGTAGTAGCCAGCAAAGTACTTCCAACATCTTTCAATGAGTCGGAAACCGAGCATATGGTGGTTCACTTGCCTTTTACTGCCAAGGCTAGTTATGTAAAAGTATCAGTGTATAATGGAGGCATACTCCCTGACACACATAGTGGCAGAGGCAATCCTTCCTGGACCTTTATTGATGAACTGGTGGTTCAGTAATGATTATTCAGCAGTTAGCTTTACCATGTAACCATTGTGCTTGCGAATGTTTAAAACACGGTCCTGATCCAACAGCAGGTACTGCCCTTTTATACCTTTAAGAATGCCACTGATTGAATCTTCTTTATCAATTGAAAGTGATTGCGGCTTGAGCGGAAATGCCTGGACCGGATAACTGAGTTCCCACACAGGCTCTTCGCTTACCACATATTGCTTTAATTCAGCTGGCAGAAGTCCGATGGCTTTCTCTTTCTCTGCAAGAATATCAATAGCATGAGCCTGCTCATTTTTCAACATGCTTCGCCAGTTGGTTTTATCAGCAAAGTAATCCTTTAAGAAAACCTCCATTACACCTGCAATATGCCGATTGGGTACTTTGGCAACAATAACAGCTTTCCACGCTCCCTGATCAATCCAGCGAGTAGGTATCTGGGTTTCTCGCGTAATACCAACTTTAATACCCGAAGCAACCGCCAGGTACACATAGTGCGGAATTAAACAATGCGATTGGGCAAATGCCATATCGCGTGCTTCCCCCAGGTGAGCGCGGCACGTTTCCGGCTTGAGTACACACTCTTCTGTTTCCGGCGCGGTCTGGAAGCAATTATAACAGAATCCCTGTGAGAACGACTTTGAGGTTTTTTTACCACAGGCTATACAGTTAATCTGGTGCTGATAATCCAGGGTAATTGATTTGCCAATTAACTGGTTCATGCTTATTAACTCATCATTAAGTTTTAATTGGTAGGCTACCTCCCCATTAACCAAACTGGTTTTCATCTTTAATAAATTACCCTGTGCTTCCATTCCTATCGTTTCTTCCTGTTAATCGTTATTTCTGTAAATCTTCGCTTTTTGCATTAACTATTTTATAAAGCTTGT
Source organism: Carboxylicivirga mesophila (assembly GCF_018271975.1). GTDB lineage: Bacteria > Bacteroidota > Bacteroidia > Bacteroidales > Marinilabiliaceae > Carboxylicivirga > Carboxylicivirga mesophila. The sequence continues at coordinate 388,679 of NZ_JAGUCN010000001.1, read as the reverse complement.
CGGAACGTCTTACTTTTTGCTCAACAACCATACTAAAACGCTCGCCCTTGACTGTTTCATCTACCTCTTTCAGGTCCACCCTCAATTCGGGCACAGTCATCTGAATCACGCCCGTTGTTGGACCAGTAATCAGTATCTCATCCCCCACTTTGAGCGATTGTGTTTCCATCAGAAATTCGGCCACCTTTAGTTTTGGGAAGTAGTTCATGCCCTTACCAATGTATATCTTCTTTTTGGTTGCTCTGGAACCGTAATTATGGCTCCATTCGCCCAGTTTCTGCCCGAGGTAATAACCATCCCAGAAACCTCGGTTAAACACCTCAGAAAGGCGCTCATCCCAATCCTTGATCCTAGTGTCATCAAAAGAGCCGTCTAATACAGCTTCTATGGCCTCATTATAACATTCACAAACGGTTTTTACATATTCAGCTGAACGAGCTCTTCCTTCAATTTTGAAAACGCGCACACCTGCATCCATCATCTTGTTCAGAAAGTGAATCGTCTTCAAATCCTTTGGCGACATGATGTAGTCGTTTTCCAACTCCATCTGCTTACCCGATTCCTTCTCTGTCACTGTGTAACCCCGGCGACATGGTTGCAAGCAACCACCGCGATTAGCCGAAGCATTTAACTGGTGGAGACTAATGTAACATTTACCTGATGTAGCCATACACAAAGCACCATGTGCAAACATCTCAATCTGAATCAATTCGCCTTTAGGGCCTCTTATATCTTCAGCAATAATGGCCTCGTGAATGGCTTTAACCTGATTCATATTAAGTTCGCGTGCCAACACCACCACATCGGCAAAATTGCTGTAGAACTTAAGCGTTTCAACGTTGGAAATATTAACCTGAGTTGAAATATGCACCTCAACACCTTTGTTATGCGCATAATTAATAGCTGCCTGATCGGATGCAATCACAGCTGTTACCCCTACCTCTTTTGCCACATCAATAATCTCACGCATGGTATCCAGCTCTTCATTAAAGATAACCACATTAACCGTCAGGTAGGTTCGTATGCCGTTCTCTTTGGCAATCTTCACAATCTCACGCAAATCGTCATTCGAAAAATTATTGGATGAACGTGAACGCATATTCAACTGCTCAATACCAAAATACACCGAATCGGCACCTCCCTGTATAGCAGCTCTCAATGACTCATAAGAGCCAACGGGCGCCATAATCTCAAAATTTTCTCTCGTCAATTGCTGTCCACTCATCTTATCTGTTTTTCGAATCATTATATAATACTTGCAGGTAAGCCTTAGCCTTCAAACTATCCAGTGCAGTTTGCTTGCCTTCCATTACAATAAATTTCTTCAGGTTATTGCTAAAGGCCTGGTACTTTCCTTCTTCAACCAATCCCATGCCATTGGATGGCATCACAAAAAAAGCAAAGGACTGGCTGGTTTCATCCAATATGTTTTTACTAAATCTCATATCATCAGCCTGAATATTCAACTGGCTTAATAGTGTTTTGGCCATGTCAGTTTGCGATCCTATTTTATTAACCGTTGTATCACTAACCGCCAAAGCACCCCCAGTCCAAAGCATAGGTATGTGAAAAAAATCTTGCTGCTCCATGCTTAGTTTTTCCGGACCGGGCACCCCATGATCAGCGATAAGAACAAATAAAGTGTTATCCCAAAGGCCCCTCTGCTTCACTTCATTCATAAATTCACCCAGGCACTGATCAGTATAGGCAATTGAGTTATGATAGTCGTTTTTATACTTTCGCTCCATAGGAACAATAAATGGCTCGTGACTGCTCAAGGTAAAAAAGAATTTAAAATAAGGTTCTTGTGAAGATAACATTTCGTCTAATAAACGGTCGAAAACATACTCATCATGCACACCCCATTTCTTCCCCTGAAACTCATCGGGAAACTCATCGATAGAAATAACTTCTTCGAAACCGGCCTGCTTCACAAACGAATTCATGTTTTTAAACTTAATATCACCTCCGTACAGGTAAGATAATTCCTGATAGCCGGCCTGCTTTAATTTATCGGGTAAATAGGGCAGTGAATTTGTTTTTTCGGGGAAGCGAATGATTGAGTAAGAAGGCAGTACCTGATAACCCGCCATGGCAGCCACCAAGCCTTTATCGGAGCGGTTAGCTGCTGCATAAATATCGGTAAATAACACCCCTTGCGATACCAGCTCGTTAAAATGCGGTGCAACTGGCTGTCCATCTAAAGCCTCAATCACATGTGCCGCAAAACTTTCGAGCAAAATCACAACCACATTAGGCCTGTCACTTTTCAATAATCGGGGGAATTGGCCTGACTCCTCCATCATTTGCTTGAAAATAGCATCAGCCTCCTCATCGGGCATATAATGATAAGTAATCTTGGTTGCATCCATACGCTTCATTGAGTAAGCCAGGTTCCAGAGTGGATTAATAGCTGTTTGGTTGGCAAAACGATGTGACGAAAAGTAGGCAACACCTGTATTAATTGGTGCAACCCCCAAACTGCCTCTAATGGGCAGAATAAGTAAAGCTCCTGTAAACAATACTATCAGCAGGCTTACCGCAAAATATTTAATTTGAAAAGGCCTATTGTTTTTTTGCTTATTGTCGCCCTTCACCAGGCGCTGGTAGACAACTATAAAACCGGCAATAACAATTATACACACTAACAGAAACAGCACTGTTTCGTACCATTTGAGTGAAGCCATCACAATATCTGGTGTCTTCAAAAAACCAATGGCCTCCAAATCAATATGTCGACCCCAATAGGAAAACAGATTAATATCGGATAGCAGGAAAATAGAAACAACAGCTATTAAAAGGTAGGAAATATAGTCAATCACTCGCAGCCAGAACCTACCTGTAAAGAGTAAAGCCAGGATCTGCGACACAACAGCCAATCCTACCAGATAGCCGGTAAAAGAGCTATCAAGCCTTAGCCCAACCACAAAAGCCTGCAGAATACTGCCAATTGTGGCTTCGTGCGCATAGCTTAAATTAAATAAGACAAATAAAGATCGCAGAACTGTAAAAAGCACCATCCAGAATGCAAACAGTCGTAGTACTTTATAAATATATTGCTTAATCATCTTCGCTCTTTCTTTTTTATGAAAGTGCAAAAATAAGCAGTTGTTCGTAATTGTGAGAAAAAAACAGGTAATCAGGTATAAAAAATCCTTTTATCGCACTTTGTTGGCAATTAATCCCTGAAGGTGCAATTCCAGGTTATGAACCATCTTATCAACAGAAAATTGATTAGTGACATGCTCCCGGGCTTTGCGGCCTTTATCTCCAAGGTTCTTATCCGCCAACAGCTTACAAATAGCCTCGCTGAGCTCACTGACATTGCCCGAAGACACGATATAGCCATGCTCTTCATCCTTCATCAGTTCTGAAACACCATTTACATCGGTACTGACAGACGGTACGCCATTAGCCAACGCTTCCATCAGTGCATTGGGCATCCCTTCGTATAATGATGGTAGCACAAAGATATCAGCCACCTTAAGTAAGGCATGCACGTTGGCCTGGAATCCTATCAGATGTACATTCTGTTCAAGACCAGCCTGCACAATCTGCTTTTTTAAACTGGCCTCTAACTTGCCTTTACCGGCAATGATAAAATGAACGTTATTATCCTGTTTGACAATCGGCTGAGCTGCCTCAATTAAAAACTGAAATCCTTTTTGTTGTGCCAGCCTGCCAGTTGATACAACAATGCGGGTCTGCCCATTTATAACAGGCAGAATAGAACTCAAGTCAAATGCATCATTCTTCTCTTCCAGACATGGAATACCATTATGAATTACTTTCACATAGTCTTCACCCCACCATCCATAACTATCATACTCCTTTTTAATTGAGTAGGTATTAGTTATAATACCATCGCACAGCGGCAGGAAACTCCATTTATACTTATTGGATTTATGAAGCAACTGAACACCTTGCCGGCTTATAACCAAAGGACCACCGGTTAGTTTTGCCATGAGGCCTGCCACACGCACATCTTTGTTCTGGCAACCGATAATCAAATCGATTTCTTCTTTATCAGCCACATTACGTAACTGTATACCACCCCTTAAGCTGATATCGGAATAGATATCAATATTAACAACTGGTAGTCCGGCCGATTTTGACCGATATTCAAGAATAGAATGCTTGCGACAGCCAACAATTACATGGTGCCCTTTCTTCATTAATTCCTTGGCAGCAAGAACCATCCATTTCTCACCACCACCCCACTTTTTCTTCCCTATCGAATTAATAAATAAAAGCCGCATCAATAATTTAAAGGTTAAAGGTAAATTGCGGGCCAAAGCCCGATAAGTTTACATAATTCGTCCCGAAGATAGTCTTTTAATTGTAAAAGGTAAATTTAAGACAACTTATTTATTTGTTATCTTTGCTACTCAATAAGCGTTTAAGTATTTCGGGTTCATCAATTACCTTGCCATAAAAAACAAGAAAACAATACGGTAAGGTCTGAACCATTAAAAACAAATTCGAATCGACCGTGAGAAAAGTAGCCATTATACCATTACGCTCAGGATCAAAGGGAATCAAAAACAAGAATAGAAAAAAAATCCTTGGGAGACCACTTTTTACCTGGACATTAGCAGCAGCAATAGAAAGTAAGCTTGATCATGTTTATGTATTCACAGATGACCAGAAGGTTATTGATTTTATCAATAAGGATTATGGCTGGACCGAGAAGGTATCTGTTGTTGAAAGAAGCACAGAAAGTGCATCTGATACTGCCTCAACCGAGATGGCAATGCTGGAATTGGCAGAGAAAATCAACTATGATTTTACGCACTACTTTTTACTACAGGCTACCTCACCACTTACTACCGCTGCTGATATAGACAAAGCAATTGAGGTGTTAGAGCAAGGGGCTGATTCAGTTATTTCGGTTGTGAAAACACACCGCTTTATATGGAAAAGTAACGGTGAGAGTATTAATTACGATTATTTGAACCGCCCACGCCGTCAGGATTTCGATGGACTACTTATTGAAAATGGTTCAATATACGGATGCTCTAAGGCAGTCTTCACCAAAACGAAGAATCGATTAGGTGGCAAAATACAAGTAATGGAAATGCCAGAAGATACCCTGACAGAGATTGATGAGCCAACAGATCTTATATTAATTGAACAATTACTACGCAAAAGGCTGTTAACTTATAAGAAACCCGTAAAAGCGATCAAATACCTTGTTTTAGATGTTGATGGTGTTTTTACTGATGCCACCGCCGCTTATGATAAAAATGGAGAGCTCTCAAAACAGTTTAGCCTGTTTGATGGGATGGGACTCGAAATATTGAGAGAGCATCATGTGGAACCAATTATTATGACCTCTGAAAACAGCGAATTGGTAAAACGTCGAATGGAGAAACTGCAAATCAACAAGTGCTTTTTAGGAGTAAAAGATAAATTTGCATTCCTCAACAACCTGATAAAGGAATTAAACGTTAATAGAAACGAACTGGCATACCTGGGTGATGATATTAATGATCTGGCCAATATATTATCTGTTGGATGGGGTGCTTGCCCATTAAATGCAGCTTCTCCTGTGAGAAATGCTGCCGACATCAAACTGACAACCTATGGCGGGAAAGGTGCCATTAGAGAATTTGTAGAATTTATTATAGGCTTTAATAGCAGAATATAACATTAAACACTATGAAAGAAGCAAGAGTTATTGCAGAGATAGGCTGCAATCATAAGGGAGATATGGAAATTGCCAAAGAGTTAATCCAAATGGCAAAGGTTTTCTGCAAGGCCGATATTGTGAAGTTTCAAAAACGTAGCAATAAAGAACTTCTAACGCAAGAGCAGTATGATGCTCCGCACCCTAATCCAATGCATTCGTATGGTGAAACATATGGCGAGCATCGCGAGTTTCTGGAATTCTCAGTTGAACAGCACAAAGAACTTCAGGACTATTGCAATGAAATAGGGATAGAGTATTCCACCTCAGTTTGGGACCTTACCTCTGCCAAAGAGGTTGCCTCTTTAAAACCACAGCTGATTAAAATACCATCGGCCTGTAACAATAATTTTGAGATGCTGGAATGGTTGGCGAAAAACTACCAGGGAGAAATTCATGTTTCGACAGGCATGACAACCAAAGATGAAATTGAGGATTTAATTCAGTTCTTCATTAAACACGATAGAAACAAGGATTTGGTGGTGTATAACTGTACCTCTGGCTATCCGGTGCCTTTTGAGGATATATGCTTATTAGAAATTCGCACTTTAATTGATAAGTATGCTAACAAAGTAAAAGAAATTGGCTTCTCTGGCCACCACTTAGGTATTGCTGTTGACATCGCTGCCTACACTCTTGGTGCCACTTATATTGAACGTCATTATACTCTCGACAGAACCTGGAAAGGAACGGATCACTCCGCCTCGCTTGAGCCAGATGGCCTAAGACGTTTATGTCGCGACTTAAAAGCAGTAAACAAAGCTCTTACTTACAAAAACAAGGATATTCTAGATATTGAACAGGTTCAGCGTGACAAACTGAAATACCGGAAATAAGCCAGGTATAACATGGTAAACATCTTCTTCATTCACCGCTTCCCTTTTACAAAAGATGCTTTTATTAGGGATGAGTTTGAGTATTTTACATCAAAAGGATATAATGTTCGCTACCTGGACGTATCACATCTGCTAAAAAAGAAAAAACTGGAGGCTAATACTCCTGATTATATTCAGGAGTATGTTATTCATTTTGATACAAAGAAAGCTTTCGCCAATTTTCTGATAGCTAATGCTGCTAATTCATTAATTGTTTCTGATGTGGGCCTATTGCTCAATAGTGCCTGGATGTATCTGGCTGTTTTTAAGGCAGGTGTTCCACATGTTGCTTTTGAAAATTCAGTAATGCCCAAGGTCAGAACTAAAACAACGGTTAAAGAAGGTAAGCTGAAAGTAATCAAACATCTAAAAAGATTTAATTATACAAAGATTTATAATAAACCAATCGAACTGGTAGATTACCTTAGGGCTAAAAAGCATTTGCAACCGGCTATTATGGCAATAACTTCGCGTAAAAAACTGAATGCTGAAAAGAAGGTATTATGCAGCAAAGAAACCAATATCCGTTATTCAATGTCACTTGACTACAAAATAGCCAGACAGGTTAACGAAAGCCGAATAATTGAAGAGGACTACGCTGTTTTTGTTGATCAGTATTTTAATCACCATCCTGATTTTAAAACCAACCACATCGTTCATTATTTTACGGCCGAACAGTATTATCCAGAGTTAAATAAATTTTTACATGCATTTTCCAGAGCTACAGGACTGAAGGTAGTTATCGCATCACACCCCAGGCGTAATAGTGAGCAGGAAAAGGATTTCGACAGCGATTTCGAGTTGTTTTATAATCAGACAGCCCCGCTAATCAAGGATGCAAAAGTATCGTTAATACATTTTTCCACAGCCATCAATTTTGCAGTACTGTTTAATAAGCCTTTTATCTTGCTAACTTCCGATTTATTTAAACGAAGTAGTATCGAAAGTAATATTGAGATGTTTGCCAGTTATTTTGAAAAAAAACCTTTAAATCTGTCAAACTATAATCAGGAACTAATTGTTACGGATATAGACGCCTCAATAAATAAAGTTAAATACGAAGAGTTTATACGCGATTACATAAAGCACCCGAAAGCAAAGGATGAAACATTTCGCCAACAAATAGAATGCGCTTTGCAATTGGCTGGCTTCACATGATGAAAAATATTGAGGAATAGATGAGTGGGATGGGAAATATATACTTTATAGACCGATTTCCTTTCAATAGGGAATTTTACAACCGAAACGAATTCAAGAGGCTAAAAACCCTTGGCTATAACGTCAAATTTCTTGAATTATCACGCTTTCTCAAACGAAAAATATTACCAAATGATATCGCTGAAGATATACGCGATTATGCCATAAGGTTTAAAAGTAGAAAAGAACTTGATTATTTTTTCAAAGAACGGAAAGCTAATACACTGATTGTTACAACGGTGCCTTTTGTGAGCAGCAGTGCCTGGATGTACTATTATATTTTTAAGAACAACATCCCTTATGTCCTTGAAGAGCACGCTTCCATTCCTTCGTTTCATAATGAAACAAGCCTGAGTAAGAAGAAAAAGAATTTACTACATCAATTTAAAACCATCAATCGTAAGAAGATTAGCAGTAAACCGTTTGAGACTTTTTACTTTTTAAAAGCTATGGTTCTTCTGAAACCAGCCCATTGTCATATTTCATCTAAAGTTAATACAAAAACCATTTTCAAACGACTGAGTAAAGAGAATACAAAGAGATATTATGCAGCATCACCTGATTATAAGGTAGCAAAAAATCTAAAGGCCGTTGAAGATATTAACAGTAATTATGCAGTTTTTATAGACCAATATTTCTATCATCACCCTGATTTTAAAACCAAACGCATAATACACTCTTTCACTGCAGATGAATATTATAATGAGATAAACCAATTCTTAAAGCAATTTGAAGAAGCAACAGGGCTTAATGTAATTATTGCAGCTCATCCGCGAAGGCAATTTGAACACGCAGAAGATTTTAATTTGGATTTTAACGTCTATTATAATAAAACAGCCTCACTTATTAAAAATGCAAAAATTGTACTTCTTCATTTCTCAACGGCAATAAGCTATGCAGCAATATTCAACAAACCTGTTCTACTAATTGACTCTGATCTTTTTGAAAATAGTAATATCAGAAAATACATTGATAACTTCAAAGTGCTGTTTGGTTCAAACATTTTGAATATTAGCCATCTAAATAATACAACCTGGATGAATGACGAACTATTTCAAATTAATCTCATAAAGTATAAAGAGTTTATTAAGAACTATTTGAAACATCCCAAATCCAGCAATCTCTCTTCAAGCGATATTATCTTGAAACACTTTAAGGAAATAATAGATCACAAATAACAACAGTTAATGTGCTATGATGGAAATGACTAGGTATTCATTAATTGTTTCTTATTTTTGTGTTACTTTTTGTGCATAATCGAAGTAACTTAAACACTTCGAAAACAACTTGTAACTCAAATGAAGTATTGAAATCAGCCATGAGTAATAATTCTCGCTAAGAGAAATAATTCAAATGGCAGACTTCATATGGTAATTGAAAAAAAATTAGAAACACATGAAAATTGTCATATTGGCAGCCGGCATTGGCTCACGTTTAGGTAATCCGTTTCCAAAACCTCTGACACCTCTTAATAGTGGTAAAACCATTATGCAAAATCAGGTGGATAACCTTTCAGAGTGGTTTAATTCAGAAGATATCAATCTGATTGTTGGGTTTAAAAAGGAATTGATTATGGAAGAATTCCCTAATCTAACATTCATTTACAATCCGGTATTTGATCAAACCAACACTTCGAAGAGCCTGTTAAGAGGATTAAAAAAATGCCGGGGCAATGGCGTATTATGGCTCAATGGTGATATTGTTTTTGAAAGCAATGTACTTGCAAAACTGAAACCATTTATTGACAAGGACCAATCCTTTGTGGCTGTTAATAACAGTGCCGTTGCCGAAGAAGAGGTAAAATACACGGTCAACGAGAAAGGTTTCATCAATGAGATTTCTAAAACCGTTAAAAATGCTCTGGGCGAAGCCGTTGGCATTAATTATATTTCCTCAAAAGATCTGGATACATTAACAAACTACCTTGAAGCTTGCACCGACAATGATTACTTTGAACGCGGCATTGAGATGGCTATCGAAGACAATCTGTTAGATATTCTCCCGGTAAATATCTCTGAATATATGTGTATGGAGGTTGACTTTGAAGAAGACCTGAATGCTGTCAATAAGTTAATTGACAAGCAATAAATACATCCATATGAGAGCTGTTCTTTTTTGCATTAATCCATATGCTTTTGGCATTCTGTTACCCCTGTACGAGGAACTTAAAAAGCAAAATCATGATGTTATCTGGTATATACCTGATAATTTAAGAGACAAAAGCCCTGATAATATTCTACAGTCGGCCAACTGTAATACAATGGCTGAACTAATGAGTTATAATGCCGATGTGAATTTTGTACCAGGCAATGTGATTCCACACTATCTGCCCGGTGTTAAAGTGCAGATATTTCATGGTTTTGCAGGTGAAAAAAAAGGACACTTTCATATTCGTCATTATTTTGATTTGTACCTAACGCAAGGTCCTTACTTCACGGAGCGCTTTCAGCAATTAGCTGCTAAGTATAAGAACTTTGAAGTGGCCGAAACAGGCTGGTGCAAACTGGATATTCTCTATAAGGATGCTGATACCGAAAAACCGGCCGATAATAAAAAACACATACTTTACGCCCCCACCTTCTCACCCCGCCTTACCTCAGGGGAGAAATACATGGGTGAAATTGAGAAGCTGTGTGCCAATAAAGATCTGATGGTGCACATCAAGTTTCATGACTTGATGAACAAAGAGATAGTTGAAAAATACCATCAGATGGCTCATTCAATTGACAATATGGTCATCAGCACTGAAGCCAACATCTTACCACTGATGAAGCAATGCGACCTGATGATTAGTGATACCTCATCGGTGGTGTACGAATTCCTGCTGCTGGATAAGCCTGTTATTACACTTGAAACAACCTCAAAACACATCCGCTGGGATGATATTAACCAGTCGAGCGACTTACGTTCTGTGGTTGAAAATAACCTGGCCCACGATCCGTATAAGGCCGAAAGAAAATGGTTTATCGACAACTACCATCCTTATGCCGATGGACAATCAGCCGCCAGAATGATTGAAGCAGCTAAACACTACATCGCTGTGCATGGAGTGCCACAAGTACGTAAGCTGTCATTTTTGCGACGCCGAAAGATGAATAGACTATTTGGTAAAAAACCGCAGCTATGATGCAATATTGATAAGTTTACGATGACGTGCCCGTTGTTTCAACCACTCATACAAGTCAATATTCATCAGTACGAGCAAGAAACCATAGACGCTATCTTCAACGGGGATGGTACCCATGCGCAGGCCCAGGTTCTCAGCGTTGTTGTACCACACTATAGGCTCATCAATAAAGGAGCCTGTAAGTATGCCATTGCTCAAAAAGAAGAAAGGCAGAATAATAAAGTAGGACAGATAGACATAGGACAAATCGCGCTGTTTATAAAAGGCTATCAACAAATAGACGCCAGCCAATGCAGCCGTTAACGAGGTATACCAACGGCCATAAAACCCAATTGCTGTTAATAAAAAAACCATAGACAGTGTAAGGGTAATAGCTGACTGAAAAGACCTGAGTGGGTTTGTATTAACCAGGTACTGCATGGCATAATAGGTGAAAACACAAGCATAAGGAATAGCAATAAAGAACAGCACTTCCTCAAGGGGCAGGTTGAACAGATATATACCGGTTAAGTAATCGGGATTAAATCCCCAGATGCCCATACGGGTGAAATAGTAGTCCCACACCAAAAATAACAAGGCCACTAGCAGGTTAGCCGGCATAAAGTAACGCCACTCTTTAACAAAAGCATGGCGGGGATAAAAACTGGCCACCAGCGGGATAAAAATGCAGGCGATATTGATAATTAAGTAGGTAAAGATTTTCATGTTTGTTTCAATGCTTGAAATATGCACTATTGCCCTTATAATAAGAGATAATAGCAAACTTATAACTCATACAACAACACCTCTCCTCAATCCTCTCCTGCCAGGAGAGGAAGCCCTGACTTAGCAAGAATACGATTATATATTGGATTCAATTGTCTTTATTAGTGGGTCACCTTCTCCTAAAGGAGAAGGCCGGGATGAGGTGTATTGTGGGGTTTTTTAAATAATATCGTTTATCTATAGAAAAATAATGAATATAGTATATAACAGAGATTGGTCTTACGCTTAGTTCACACATTACCCATCACCTTCGGCACTTACTCAAGAGCAAGATACACCTCCTGCCAAGCATTGTCTTTCCCTTTTCCATCAGCCATTATTCAACAAGCAAGGTATTTTCTTTGGCTTCTTTGATATAATGCCAGGGCACCAATAACATGCCAAAACACTTGCCGCCGGTATGATGGCTGCCGTGTGCCCTTCGCAAACCTTTAAAATAGGCATGCTCTACACCGTTCAACCAATTAAAGCGCTGATGAATAAATACATCGTGCACCAGAAAGTAAGCCATACCGTACAGCATGATACCTAAGCCGATAAAAAACAGGTAGTTTAATGTGGGATGAAAGCCGAAATAGAACAACAAAATGCTTGGTGTAGCAAAAATAAAGAAGAAGCTGTCATTCTTCTGAAATACCTGCCCCTTTCGAGGGTGATGATGGTCTTCGTGTAGCACCCACAAGAAACCGTGCATGATGTACTTATGTGTAAACCAGGTTACACCTTCCATAAACAGAAATGTTGCCAAAGCAATTAGAATGTATAACAGTATCATAAGGTATAGTTTTGACGTATTTTAGTAATATTCGCTTTCATCAGCTGTTTATAGGTATCTGGCAACTCAGCCTCACCAATGTGCTCATTAACAAAGCTAATATCACTTTCCATGTTTTCGTTATAGCCTAAAAAAGCCGGCACTTCACTCTGAATTAGCAATCTAACATAGTAGCCTTCGATATTATTCGGATGACTGATAATATAGGCTTCCAACTGTTCTTTCCCTTCATTGAAATACTTCAGCTTCTTAAACGGATTCGTTGCATACTTGGCTCGTTGCATGGATGCAGCCACCTGGTATGGCACTAACAATGTATCGTCAATTCCTTCCACCAGCTTCAGAAAATCCTTTAAATCTTGTTCACTGCCGATACTATGGAAACCAATTCGTACATCATTTACCCCATTTGCCAGCGACAGCAATGAAATCAAACAAAATCCTATAACAACCAGCCATCGCATTAAATAGCATTTAACTTGTAACGCAGGTATGACTCCACTAAAATCTCCAGCTTCAAAAAATTATTGATGCGGATACGTTCCTGACGAATGCGCTTACTATCGGCTGCCTTTAGCTCCTGCAATAATCGCTTATAGTATCGGTAGGCCAGATAAACCCCCAATCGTCCTTCAAGAGGCAACTGAATAACACCTTTGTATGCCTCACTAAAATCAGCTTCAATATCTTTTATAATCTCCTGCTTAGCTGTATCATCCAACTGCCCGTTTATGAGGTTTGGAAAATAGGAGCGGCCAAGTCCATTGGCATCATCCTTATAATCGCGCAAAAAGTTGACCTTTTGAAAAGCAGAACCCAACCTCATGGCATATGGGCGTAATTCTTTAAACCGGGCCTCATCACCTTTCACAAACACTTTGAGGCACATCAATCCAACCACATCGGCCGAACCATAAATGTAATCTTTGTATTCTTCAACAGTGGTATATTCGGTCTTGTATAAATCCATCTTCATACTCTCCAAAAAATCATGTACCAACTCATACAAACTGTATTGGTGCACAACCTCTTGAAAAGCATTGAGAATAGGATTCATACTAATCCTTCTTTTCAGAGCTTTTTCATAGTTCTCTTCGAACTCATACAACAGTTCCTCCTGGTTGAAACCATCAAACGTGTCTACTATTTCATCGGCATAGCGCACAAATCCATAGATAGCATAAATGGCTGGCCTGACTGAAGGCGCCAATAAAGTGATAGCTTTTGAAAATGAAGTGCTATATGCTCGCGTCACTAATCGGCTGCAATTGTAGCTCGAAGAATCGAATAATTGTTTCATAGGGCATGGAATTTCTGTATTAATTTACTCACAATCTTGCCCGAAATAAGCGAAGGTGGTACTCCGGGACCAGGGACCGTCAGCTGGCCGGTGAAAAATAAATTTTTGACCTTCCTGCTTCGTAGTTTAGGGCGCAAAACATGTGTTTGCAGCAAGGTATTGGCCAAACCATAGGCATTTCCTTTATACGAATTATACCTTGATATGAAATCACTTACACTAAACGACTCTTTAAACAAAACATGAGAACCGAGTTTTTGTTTAGTGTTTTGTTCCAGTCGCTGAATGATTATGTCGAAATAATGCTGACGTATGGATTCATTATCTTCCAGGCCAGGGGCCAGCGGAATCAGGAATATACCTGCTTCCTTTCCTGCAGGAGCCACTGTATCGTCGGACATGGAAGGAAAGCTGGCATAAAATAATGGCTCTTCCGGATATTTTGGTGCATCATAAATGGCAGCTGCATGATTGTCAAAATCTACATCAAAAAAGAGGGTATGATGCGCCAGGTTGTCTAGTTTCTTATCAAATCCCACATAAAATAATAAGGCTGATGGGGCAAACGTTTTTTTATTCCAGTAGTTGGGCGAGTATTGACGATATGGCTTTGGCAGCAGTTGCTCTGTATGTTCATAATCAGCACCGCTGAGTAATATATCGCAGTCAAAGGATTGGTGACCGGCCAGCACCTTTTTTACTACACCTTCTTGAATCACAACTTCTCCAACCGGCGTATTCAATTCAATTTTAACACCCAAACTAACAGCCAGGCGTTTCATAGCAGCAGCCACCTCATACATACCACCTTTAGGGTACCATGTTCCCAATGAAAAATCGGCGTAGTTCATAAAATTGTAAAAAGCCGGAGTAGTCGATGGTTTGGCGCCTAAGAACAATACCGGAAATTCCAGTATTTTTTGCAGTTTCGGATGTTTCACATAAGTGGCCACATCTTGCTTTATGGATTTGGTAAAAGTCCCCAATCGCTTAATTGTTTCAGGAGTAACAATTTCCCATATTTTTTCACCTGGCTGAAACACCAAATCCTTTACTGCAATATCATAGTTACTTTTGGCTTTATTGAGAAACTGGTTTAAACGAGCTCCGCTGCCAGGCTCAACAGCCTCAAATGCGGCACTAATCTCATCTCCATTAGCACTCAATGTAAAGAAATCATCATGACCAAAACAAACGGAATAGGACGGATCGAGACGTATCAAATCATAGGCTTGATCTATATTCTGACCAAAATCCTTAAAGAAGTTTTCAAAAACATCTGGCATCCAGTAAAACGTTGGGCCCATATCAAAAGTAAAACCATCACGTTTCAACTGGCTGGCCCTGCCTCCCACCGATTCGTTTTTCTCTAATATGGTTACGTCATAGCCTGCCTTCGCGAGGTAACAACTGGCCGAGAGGGATGAAAAACCGGCACCAAGTATTATGACTCTTTTATTTTGCTCCAAGGTGTGATAATTATATTGTTCAATTATTTTTTACTTTTATTAAACAATGTAAGCTGCGAATAGTTCATTAATTATAGACCTTTTTATCTTTTTTGTCAATATCTGCCTCCCTTTAAGCTATTAATATCCAAATTATGGGCACAAAAAAAGCCGCTCCTATTGGAGCAGCTTCATTTATTCTTTGTGGACAATAATTATCCTTTTTTCTCTTTCTTTTCTGAGCAACAAGCTTTCTTTTCAGTGCATGCTTTTTTCTCTTCGCATGACTTCTCTTTACATTCGCTTTTACACTCTTTTTTCTTTTTGTCATCTTTCTTCTGCTCAGTCTTAACAGGCTCCTGATCCATAGTAGCAGCCAAAGCAGGGGTTGTAATTGCTAAAGTAAAAACAAAAAGAAACGAAAGGATTAATGTCTTTTTCATAATCGTGTTTTTTAAAATTAATTTCTTGTTTGTGATAGTACAAAACTAGGTTTCGATGCAGTAAATGTAAGTTATCTAACTGTTATCTGTTGTTAAGGCGATGTTAAAAGAAGATATGCAGGTCTTTTATTTTGGTAATTTTGTGACCAGAATAAGAATATGTACATTTAAGCAAATGGGGAAAAACAAGAGATATAATGCTTTATCCATCGCCACCTTTATCGGACTGGCATTGTTGCTGTTTATTCAAATCAGCTACATTCTTAAAGCAGCCCGTCTGGAGGAGAAAAACTTTAACCATCGGGTGGTAATGGCTTTGAAAGATGCACGCGATGAAATAGGTAACCGCCTGTGTCCCGATATGGATAAGTTTTTGTGTGGTAATAACTGTATCAATGCCCGAAAAAAGAGTGCTGAGGTGGACAGCATCATTCACTCGCAACTGGAAATATATAACCTGCCTCTCAATTACAGCTTTGCTGTTACCGATTCTATCCTGGGCAAAAATTCATCAGCATTATGGGGGCCAAAATGCTACCAGCAAACACTCAATGGACTGCTCGAACGCGAAGGCATACGCCTCAGACTGCAGTTCCCAGACCGGAACAGATTTATTCTCACACAGATGAGTGGATTATTCATACTGTCCATTGCCATCATTCTGTTTCTCGTAATATCTTTCATTATATTATTGCGAATGATGAAACGCGAACAGCTGCTGATGGTACACATGCGCGAGTTTGTTAACAACATGCTTCATGAGTTTCAAACACCCTTAGCCAATATCAGGCTGGCAGCTAACCTCATCATCAAGAAAAAAGGTGATACTGCCAAAACGAATGATTATGCACAGGTGGTGCTGAATGAATACAGCCGCATGCAGTCACATGTGGAAGATATATTGAAACTGTCGTGCGAAACTGCTAAAGAAGTTGAGCTTGACGAGGTGGATATGAAAGAAGTGATTGAACAATCAGTTCAGTCGTTTACCTACCGCATTGATGAGTTGGGCGGAAGCATAACAACTGATTTCTATGCCGGTCATCATCGCCTCAACAGCCACAACGGCCGTCTGGCTTTAGTCATATCCAACCTGCTCGATAATGCCATTAAGTACAGCAAAGATAAACCATTCATTAGCATTGAAACAGATGCATACAAAGGTATGCTGCGCATAAAAATAAAAGATAAGGGCATTGGCATTGCCAAAAAGGAATTGCCATATATATTTGATCAATATTACCGGGTTGGCACCGGCGATGTGCATGATGTCAAAGGCTTTGGCCTGGGTTTAACCTTTGTGAAAAAAGTGATTGAAGAACACAACGGCCGCATAACTGTTGAAAGTGAAGAAGGCAAAGGAACTTGTTTCACCCTAATATTACCCTTAAAATAATGGCGCGAATACTGTTAGTTGAAGACGATATAAGCATGGGCTTCCTGCTGGTTGACTTTCTGGAGTCGAACGGCTTTGATGTGAAGCTTTATAAAGATGGCAAGAAAGGTTTGGAAGCTTTTAGAAAAGGCAAGTACGACTTTTGCATACTGGATGTAATGCTTCCCGGCATGGATGGCTTTACCATTGCCGAAAATATCAGGCAGGAAGATAAAAAGGTACCCATAATCTTCCTAACAGCCCGCTCCATGAAGCAGGATAAAATAAAAGGCTTTCAGTTGGGTGTGGATGATTATATTACCAAACCATTTGATGAGGATGAGCTGCTTTATCGCATCAAAGCCATTTTAAACCGCATCAATCTGCAAGAAGAAAGCAGCAAGGAAGACATCACCAGGTTTACCATAGGCAGCTATCAATTTGATGCAGCCAATCAGAACCTCGAAGGCAACGGCTTTGCAAAACGGTTGACCCAAAAAGAATGCGATGTTTTAAAAATCCTCTGCCTCTCAAAAAATGAGATTGTTAAACGTGAGGATATATTGATAGCCATATGGGGTGAAAACGATTATTTTCACGGCCGTAGTCTCGATGTGTTTATTGCCAAACTAAGAAAATACCTGAAAGAAGACGAATCGGTTTCGATTGAGAACGTTCCTAAGGTAGGATTTGTACTAAACGGATAGGCAGTACCTGAGCTACTTAAGGCAAGTTGACATGCATAACGAGATTAAAACATACGAGCTGACGCAAACCGATGGGGCATCCATTGATTTCATTATTAAATCAACAGCTGATATTTTTGAACAACTGCAAGGGCACCCGGAGATGCAGGATCATCCGCACCGCCATAACTATTTTACCATCATTTTGGTGGAAGACAATCCCGGCGGAGTTCATATCATCGATTTTAAGGAGTACCCCCTCAATGGTCCGGCCATACACTTTGTTTACCCGGGACAAGTACATCAGTTTTTAAGCGAAACGAGTCCTAAGGGTTATGTTTTAAACTTCAGCCGCACTTTCCTGATGAAAAACGGGATTCCTGATGAGCTAATCGACCGTGTGTATTTATACAATACTTTTGGCGACTCGCCACCTATGCCGGTCAACCAGGAGCAATTAACTGTATTTAGTGACATCATCAGGCAAATGCAACAATATCAGCAAGGCGAGAACTACTTCCACTATGAAGCGTTAGGTGCTTTGCTGAAGCTGTTTATTATTAATATATCAGGTGCCTGCAGTCTTTCTAAATTAAACACCGAATATGATACGGGCAGTAATCGGCTTATCCGCGATTTTAAAAAGCTGGTTGAATCCAACTATCAACAAAGCCACAAGGTGCAGGATTATGCCGAACAACTGGCGGTATCGGCTGATTACCTGAATCGCTATGTCAAAAGCAAAACCGGCAAATCAGCCAAAGAATACATTCAGGATAAACTGATGATTGAAGCCAAGCGCCTGCTGCTGTTTACCGAACTCTCGGGCAAAGAACTGGCCTATGAATTAGGCTTTGAAGAACCACCGCATTTTAATGCCTTTTTTAAGAAAGTGAGTGGATTCAGCCCCATAGCTTTCCGCCAGGAAGTGCGCCAATAAACATCTAATTTTGAAAGTTATCAGATCAATGGTTAATTGCCCGTTTGGGCAGATGGACACCATTAAGCCTTTACATCCTGCAGCGTATCGTCCTTATCAAACACGGCCTTAACAAAAGGACATTCAGGCACTATCTTTATATTGCACGACCGGGCATATGAAATAGCGGCCTTTACCAATTGCTTCCCATACCCTTTTCCTCCAAAAGCTTCTCCCACATTGGTGTGATCAATGGTTATTGTGTCATCACCATTACGATAGAAAGTCATCTCGCCAGCCTTGGCAGCATCTTCGTAAAGGACAAACTGGCCGTTTTGGGCATTATCTTCCAATTCTATCTTCACCATAACTCTCGCTTTTAATAGTCTTTAACCTGAGAAATAATAACTACAATAATACGCATTTATCAGCTCGAATAACAAACAAAAGAGTAATAGGTCTGATTTTTATAATCCATCGACTGGTTTTTGTAATCACCACACTACAAATTGCTTGTATGTTTGTATCGTACAAAAAATTACAGCAATGCAAGCACAAGTTTATAAATCAGAAAGCAGAGGAACAGCAGATTATGGATGGCTGAAGGCTAATTACTCATTTAGTTTTGCCAATTACTATAATCCTGAGCGCATTCACTTTGGTGCATTACGAGTATTAAACGATGACGTGATTGCACCATCGGGCGGATTTGATACGCATCCACACGATAATATGGAAATAATTACCATTCCCCTGAGTGGCCGTCTGGCGCACAAAGACAGTATGGGACACACATCCTATATTGAAAAAGGTGAGATACAGGTGATGAGTGCGGGAAAAGGCATCTTCCACAGCGAATTTAACGGCAGTGATAAAGAAGCGCTTAACCTGTTTCAGATTTGGTTGTTTCCTAAAGTGCGTAACGTTGAACCACGCTATCAGCAGATTGCTTTAAAAACGCTGGAGAAAAAGAATGAACTGTACCAGATATTAAGTCCGGATAAGGACGATGAAGGCGTATGGATTTACCAGGATGCATGGTTTCATATGGGTCAATTCGACAACCCCTGGCAAGGAAGCTACCAAACTAAAAAGGAAGGTAATGGCATTTACCTGATGGTTATTGAAGGTGAAGTAAATGTTGCGGGACAGCAACTTACCAAGCGCGATGCCATGGCCATTAGCGATGCTTCAGAAATTGAGATAGAGGCCTTAGCCAATACACAATTTCTGATAATGGACATTCCAATGAATTATTAATAACAATGATAAAACTTAGAAACATGAAAACAAGATTATTTCTACTCGGATTATTGAGCGTAGCTTTAAGCAGCTCTGTTTTGGCACAAAAACATGCAGCAGATATTGCTGCCAGCACTGTAAAATGGACAGGAACGAAAGTGGTTGGATCGTCACACTATGGCTTTATTCAGCTAAAAGAGGGCAGCCTGGAGTTAAAAAAAGGTGATATTAAAAACGGCCATTTTGTGATTGACATGGCCAGCATGACCAATACCGATCTCGATAATGAAGACTATAACAAAAAGCTGATTGGTCACCTCCATTCCGATGATTTCTTTGGTGTGGCCACCTTCCCCAGTGCGGAACTAAAAATTACCGAAGCATCAAAATTTAATAACAACAAAGCCACTGTTAAGGGACTACTTACTATTAAAGGCGAAACTAAGCCGGTAGAGTTTGATGTGACCAAAGAGGATGCTGCCTATACCGCATCAATAGTGGTTGACCGAACACAGTATGGTATCCGCTATGGCTCTGGCTCCTTCTTCGATAACCTGGGAGATAAAGCCATCAGCAATGACTTTACACTCGATGTAAAATTAGTTGTGGAATAATACAGAAACAGTTATCATTTAGGTAGGAGCATATTGTTCCTACCTAATTTGTCGACAAGCATTAAATCACCCTAAGGTTAATTAGTAAGTGCCTCCTCATTCGGATCGTAATTGTCGATGGCTATAATGGCTAAGCCGGTTAGTGCAGCCACGCCAACAACGGTACTAACACCGGTTGACTTTTTAAGATAAAACTGATCGGCCCGGGCAGGTAAGCGACTATCAACAATCTGGTATACCGATGTCACCCAAAACTCATTATCAATGTACTTTTTCTCGCCGGATTGAGCATCGCCATAGCTAATAAAACACCTGAAAAATAGCGGAGTACTTGCCTTATTAAAATCAAACGCCTTCACTTCATAGTTCAAACCATTAGCCGCAACAATGTTTCGTTTCTCAGCCTTTGCCGCATTTTTGGTGTTTAAAAATTTTGTGCAAACATTTAAATCGTTCAGCCTCAAGCTGGCTTTGGGAGGCACAAAACCTGAGCGATCGTTGTTGGTGATTGTACCCGAACTGGTGCCGTTGGTATAAGTGCTATAGTACAATTCGGTGCTTGTTTCGGAATAATCGGTACTGAAAGTAGCTACCGATGGATTAATCGGATATGTGGCGCCATTAACAATTAACGACGATTGATTCCAATAGATATTAATGGGGACATCCAGCTTGTTGTATACATTGATGTTGAGCGGACAATTGAGACCTTCGAAGGAATAGTGAAGTTGTAACGTATCATTTTCAAAAATGAAACCATCGGCAAATGGTTGTTCCAATGAGCTGTTGAGGGTTGCAAACTGATAGCTCGAACAAGATGTAGCTATAAGAACCGTTAATACAACAATGGGTAATAGGTTAAGCTTTTTCATAGCAGACAAAATAAAAAGGGTGGTGTAACTGATGATATTGATAAGCAAAAATCATACCTCTTTGATATGACAATGCATCAATCATCTGCACGTAGTCTTATCTTAGTCTGCATTGCCTTTCATTGGTCGATTGGCCTTTAATGAGCCTATAAGCATGAATAATAAAAATGCCAAACTCACATAAGCTACAGACCCATACGTTGCCGTCAATGTATTGGCTACACTAAACAGGTAAGGTCCAATAGCACTTGCCATTACAATCATTGACATAGCTTTGCCTGAGATGGCACCAAGATGCTGTCGCCCGAAATAGCGCGGCCATGTAATTGCATTAATAACGGCAAATAAGCCGCCTGTTACGCCCAGCCCGATAATCAGCAAATAAACACCCAAGTCATTTTTTATTAAGAGTAGGCCAAAGCTGGCTATGAAGGCACCTGCAATCATCACATACAAAAACACCTTCAGGCGCATCCAGTCACTCATAAAATTAGCAATTAATGAGGTGAGAACCGATACCACTGTCATTGGTAAGAAGATGCTAATAGCCTCAGTACGCGTCAGACCGGCTTCAGCAAACAAAGACACCACGTGAAATGTGAGACCGGTAACAAAGAATGCATGAAAGGCCAGTATTAAGGCATACATCCAAAAGCTCCGGGTTCTCATAGCTTCCTCAAGTGTGAAAGCATCACTACCAACTGATTGTGCAGCAGTACTAATTTCTGAACCGCTCCCATCCGGATGCAGGCCATAGCTTTCCGGATTATCCTTATAGAATAACAAAATCATACCCAAAACAAAGACCAATCCCAACGCCATCACCTGCCAGGCACCTTGCCAGCTAAAATGCTGAATCAGCAAATCAATCAATAAGGGTGAAGCCGAGAATCCAAGCGATACACTAACACTGCTAAAGGCATTAATTCGACCACGCATCTGGTCAAACCATTTCATTATCATGTTTCGCGAGGTCATCGTTAAGACCCCTTGTCCGCTAAAGCGCAGCATAAAAAACAACCCCGCCATTACAACAAAAGGGATGGCCCAATGCCGTAAGCCAATCAGTGATTGCAACAAACCCGAGATACCTGGCGAATATGAGCATAAAAGCAGCGTAATAGCCAATACAAGGACGGCTACTGCAGCTGTAGGTCGTACACCGTAACGGTCGTAAAGCTTTCCGGCTCGCGTCAGCACAATAGAGCTCAATAAAGTACCGATCATATATGCCAGGCTAAACTGATCACGCGTTAAAGAAAGAGCATCCTTCACCGGGTCTGTAAATGTAGAAACACCAGCTGTTTGTCCGGGAATACTGGCCCAGATACCAATGGTTCCGACCAAGGCTATCAAATAACCATAAAAAAATGGGAATCGTTGTGGTTTAATCATCGTGGTTCTTGCTCGTCCGTGCAAAGTTATCAATCCCTGACAAAAACATAGCACGAAGATTACAAACCATAAATACGACTGATTAGTCCTAATATAAGAATGCCCGGCATTGTTTATTGGGTAAACAAATAACGCCGGACATTCACCATCTCACATTACCATCCAACATCTTATTATCGCAGACTATTGTATCAATAGCCAGTCGATTTTATGCTTCGGCAATCACTCTTCTCGACAGTTTCAAAACTGTTGGATGCACTAAGCGCTGATAATCTTTGTAAGTCATTTGTATCAACTCAGCATGATTACAGGCATTGAATGCAATGGTGGTATCTTCAGTAAGCTTTTCGGCAACAAACACATCCATGTTGTACAGGTTACCAAAAGGTGGCTGAGCACCAACTTCACAATCAATAAACGCATCTTTAAACTCTGACTCAGTGGCCAGTCGAACACTTTTAGCACCAGTGGCGCGCTGCAATTCATTTAAATCAACCTGGAACGAGGCTGGCAATACAACCATGCATAAGCGCCTGTCAACTTTCACCATCACTGTCTTTGCTATTTCATCGCCCGAGATATGCGAATAAGCAGCGGTTTTTTGCGCTGTGTAGGCTCTGGAGTGTACAATTCGCTTATAATTGACATGCTCCAGATTCAAAAACTTTTCTAAGCGTGTAAGTGGCATAATTTCCCCTCCATTTAAGTGTTTATAATCTTTGCGGTACAAGCTGACATAAGTTACTATCAAATTGAGCTGCTGTAAATAGTAAATGGCGGTATTTTACATCACAATAGCCTTACGTGCTGATTTTCAGCCGGCATTTTTGTTTTCAACATATTTATGCCAATTTTGTGCCCTAATAGTTAGATTTAAGAATGGGAAAAGAACAGGTTTTAACTGCTGAAGAGCTGCACTTTTTGGGCATCAAGGTAGTTTATAAGGATATGATTGACAAAGGGTATAAGGTGCTTAATGTTCGTAAAGAGCTGGACGTTAACCCCCAAATTCTGGCTACCAAGGATGACAAACGCTATTTTGTAGTTGTGCGCACCGCCACCTATCCTGATATGGGTTTATTGCTACCTCACATTGCGGCTGAGGTAATGAAACACGGCAACAAGCACAAGGCCATATGCTACTTTGCAAGCGTTGGTATTGCCAATGCCAATGGACAAACCGATGAAGAGATGGCTCAACCAATTAAGGATGGTGAGTACTATATCAACTACAAAGGACTCCAACTGTTCCCCACCTATTAAGTAATTATATCATGCTTAATCAGCTTAAAGAATTTTACAAAAAGAACAGGCTGTTTATTATTATTGGACTGGCCTTCATTTTGTTAATGCAGATATGCAGCCGTGGAGGCCGTGTCAGCAAACAGGCAGTACCCGAAACGTCCGTGCATCAGCCTGACTCTTCTGTTTCAGATGACAGCCAGCTTAAGCCGCTTCGTGAGATATATTACGAAGAGCAGCAGAATAAAAAAACACGAAACCCAGAGATAACCAACCTATTTATACTTATGGGCCTGGTATTGCTGGTATATGTGGCCACCAGGCGTGGATGGTTACAAAAGCTGGCCCCCTCAATTGTTTGGGTCAATATCCGAATCAGGCGACATAAAAGCAGCAAAGATCGTATCGCCACCATTACTATCAGCAACCATACAAAAGAAAGCCTGACTTTTTCTTCACCGGTACTGAGCTTTGGCTCTCCGCTTAAAAAGAGCCGCAAATTTAAGCTGAAAGGAGGAGGCGATCAATCGGTCTTTCCTCTGACCTTAATGCCTGGCACAGCCCACAGCCTCAACATCAACCTGGATGCATTTCGACAAAAGGCAGGTATAACAAAGGGCTATAAATGGGTAAAAACCGAAGTGGACACAGGCACAAAAAGTTATTGCTCCATCTGGAAATACCTGTTCTAAAACCAATCGTCACATAGCTTGTTATACCACAAAAACAAATAAACATGAAGAAAGGATTCTGGGCCGAACAATGGTATAAGTATCGTCGTAAAAAAACAATCTTTGGCATTGTTTTCGACTTTCTGTTTACAGCCCTGCTGATTGCGATGATATTTCCGGCTTCACGTAAAGTGGTTCAGTCAACCATCATCAGGTATAGCATGTTTCAGCCCCGCGAAAGCAAAGATATTACTTACCTGAGTGATGGTGACTACAATTGGCACATCGAAGATATGGAAGGTAATGTCATTCAGCTGTCGGAACTGAAAGGCGAAGTCCTTTTCATCAATTTCTGGGCCACCTGGTGTCCGCCTTGCATTGCTGAAATGCCCTCCATCCAGCGCTTATATGACGAGTACAAAGACAAAATGGCCTTTATACTGGTGAGTAAAGAATCCAAAAGTATTCTGCAGGAGTTTATTAAAGCGAAAGGCTATACATTCCCTGTGTATGTTCTGAGAAGTCGCGAACCGGATGTGTTTACTTCTCGCAGTATCCCGGCCTCTTTCCTCGTATCACCAGAAGGCCAGCTAATGATGAAAAAACAGGGTGCTGCCCGCTGGGATGGTGACAAAGTAAAGGCACTCATCGATGAAATGCTGCAATAGCGGCCTTATCAACCATCATAAACGTTAACACCAACATTAAGCCAGCAAATAGCATTTGCAAGGCTTCCCTGTGGTATTTTATAAGTATGTTTTCAAGTAAACTAAGTGATGTTTTTCGGATTTTACCGGGGTCTAACATTATTTTATCCCGGGTTATATTATTTTTTTACCCGGGTCATACTATCAAAACATAAGGACATTTCCTCAGGATACTAGTGATAAATAACCAAAAACATCACAAGGTTTGACTATTAATCTTACTTTCCTCGCTATCATTAAGCAATGCAAATCATTTCTTATCTTTGATTGCTTAAACAAAAAATAACCGGTAACAATGAAATACAAAAGAGTACTTCTAAAACTAAGTGGTGAATCGCTGATGGGTGAACAAGGCTACGGCATTGACCCGGAAAGGCTAAATGACTATGCTGAACAAATTAAAGAGGCCGTTGAACTGGGTGTTCAGGTTGGTATTGTTATAGGGGGTGGTAACATATTCAGGGGGCTCAGCGGCGCTTCTAAAGGATTTGACCGCTATAAAGGTGACCAGATGGGCATGTTAGCCACAGTGATTAATGGCTTGGCGCTTCAGTCGGCCCTGCAAGCTATGGCTGTACGAACACGGGTACTCACTGCTATCAGAATGGAGCCTGTAGGCGAATATTACGACAAACCCAAAGCGGTTGATGCCCTGGAAAAAGGAGAAGTAGTTATTTTGTCGGCTGGTACCGGGAATCCTTATTTCACTACTGACACAGGTTCTTCACTGCGGGGCATTGAAATTGAAGCCGATGTGATGCTTAAAGGCACCCGTGTAGATGGTGTTTACACGGCCGATCCTGAAAAAGATCCGACAGCCACCAAGTTTGATGAGATTACTTTTGACGAGGTATACAACCGTGGACTTAAAATTATGGACTTAACAGCCACAACCATGTGTAAGGAAAATAACCTGGATATTGTGGTCTTTGATATGGATACTAAGGGTAACCTTATAAAGGTGCTAAAAGGTGAAAATATTGGCACTGTTGTAAAGAATTAGCGCATATACACAAACGAAAAAAGGGAGCTATCGAGCTCCCTTTTTTTATATAATAAGACTAGTAAACTTTATCCTTCAATTAAAATTCCCACATATCGTGTTCCTTTTCAAAAATTTCTTGTTTGATGCGTTCTGACTCCATCATAGCCTCCATTCCTGCAGTAAATTCTTCTATACGGCGGTTATTATAAACGTTGGCTTCTTTGTAGATATAGCTGCCAAAATAGCGCTTAATAAAGATATCATCAAAGGTACGGCGTTGTGCATCATTACGGGGATTAAATACCTCGTGACGCGCAAATAAGCCGCGTGCTTCAGGGAAGTAAATCCAGAACGTCTGTGATTTTCTTACTTGCCCCTGGTCACCTTCGCCACCTACATACTCCCTGATAGGACACAAACCGATAATACGTACATCCATGCGAGAGTATTTTCTGTCAAAGAACCAGATTTCCTTCAACATGATTTGCTTAATCTCAGTTGAGCGCACCTCTCCTTCAATTACTTTATCCTCATACAATCCGGTTTCTGCATTCCTTACTTGCTGTGTATCTGACACCGCACCCATTTCACGCATCACCTGATCCAATGTTAATGGCACCTGGAATTCATCTTCAGTTTTAGTTGAATAAGCCGTTAGTCCTTCGTACTGGATACCATAGATCAAAAGATCAATCAAGCTGTAACGATCATCCATCTTAGTAGTTGGATAATACATAGGCAGATTAATTTTCTCGCGTAAATCAATCACGCGCCAAATTTTCTTAGCCCATAGTACATCAGCCTCACGAACGTGCGCATATGGAATCGGACGACGATTAGGCACATGATCTTTGGTGTACAGCTCTGTGTTTACTTCCTGCGCATGCACCATGTCAGCAGCACTGAAACCAATCAAAACGATAAGGATAAAGAATAATCTTTTCATTGTCTCTAATTTTATTTCCTAGTCAACAGTTAATACTATCGAAGCCAGCTTTCTGTTACGTCCATCTGGTCCGATAGCTTTAATTTCTTCAATGTTTATTTTAGCACCTCTGGTTGTTCCTTTAATCAAATCCTGTTGAGCATCAGTTAACCTGTTACTATTCGACGCTTCACTTACAAAGAAACCACCTTTAATAGTAGAAATACTAAACTGTGTTACTTTATATTCTAATTCAAAATCAAAATCATCACCCATCTCAGCAAATACACCACTCTGACTTGCCAACAGGTTTTTACGTACCTTACCATCGCGCTTTCCAGCAAAAGTAGCATATGGTAATGGCAATGGCTTAATACGGAACTCCTGGCTACCCAAACGTCGCACTTGTCCGTTAATTTCAGCGGATACACTTACAACCGATTTACCACCTGCAAAACCTGATTTTGGCTTCACATAAAACACATCGCCACGCTTCCTGAAAGTACAGTTACCAAATGAAACTCTCAGCTGACTACCGGAGATACCAGGTACAGAAACTTCAACCGGGTTTTCAAGAGCTTCATAAAATACATTCATCTTAGTCGGTGAAATCACCACGTTTGGCTGAATAACCTCATACTCACGATTAACAGCATAACGTCTTGGCTGTCCATCTGGTCCGGTCATTGAGATGATACCTTTCCAGCTTTTGGTTCCCAAAGAATTGGCAGGTATGGTTAACACACCACGACCATTAGGCTGAGCGTCCACATTGTGACCCTCAATATTAAACTCTGGCAACTGCAGTGTATCTGTGGCAGCCAATAATAACTCGGCTCGGTATTCGCCACCTTTGATAACAATCTCTGAACGAGGTATTACAATCGGTTCTACCTTATTAAATTTGAAAGAACCTTCGTCAATACTATTCAACAAGTAGTTTGTTATGTCTGCCTGCGTATTTCTGATATTACTCTGAATACTACTGAGCAATGCAAAAGATGCAGATAAAGGTAAATGCTCAAACTTCTGACTTTCCCACGACTGTTGAACCTGACCTTGCTTTGGCTCTTTAGGCTCAGTAGATAAACTCTTGGTAATGGTATGTACCAAAGCCGTATCTTCGGGGTTTACATACTCTAGCAACAGATCTTTATATGCATTTAATTTTTCTTTTAACTCAATACTGCGTGCCCTGTTTTGCTCCGTTATCATGATTTGTGCAGCCACATCCTGATTATCGGCTCCCTTATAACTCTCCAAAGTAGCTTCCGGACTGCCATCTGCAGTGCGCATCATTAATAGTTTCAGCTCATGGATGTGATTGTAAAGATTATCAGCTTCACCATAGATCCTGTTAACCTTCTCGCGTACAGGCTTTACCTTGTTGGGGTTAGCAAATTCTGCCACCTCAAATTGTGATTCCAGCTGCTTGTTTTTTACATCCGTTGCTTTAATACTTTCCTGAATACTTTCATCAACCAGTTGAAAAGCCTGAAGTAACTCTCCCGACACGTTCAATGCAAGCATTGCCGTGAGGAAAAGGTACATCATGCCGATCATCTTCTGCCTGGGGGTTTCGGGACAATTTCCGCCACTCATAATTTTGTTCTTTTAGCAGTTAATAATGATCTTCTGATTATTTATTACCCATATTCATGGCACTTAGCATGTTACCATAGATGGCGTTCAGCTCCGATACTGACTGGCTCAACTGAGCAACCTGCTCACGATAAACCTTGGCATCATTGGCCGATTGCTGGAATTGATTAGTAATTTCAGATAATCCTTGTGTAAGGGCCTGCGAAGCCTGAACCTGGCTGTTTACACCTTGTAGTTGGAGTTCGTAGGCAGAATTTATAGCTGCTAAATTTTTTGTTACATCATTTAATTTTTCACCATAAGCCTGGTTGTTGGCCGACAGTGTTTCAAAATGTGCTTTAATGGCACTGCCTGATGTAGCATAAGTATTTGCTAATACTTCACTGCTTTGGGCCATTGATGCCTGCTGATTGGCAAATTGTCCAACTGCTTCTCCAGCCGACTTCATATTCTGAATATAATTATCAGTGGCTACAGTGGCATTACTCAAATCAGAAAGTTGAGAGGATGTATCCGAAAGCTTTTTAATACCTTCTGTTAATTTTTCAAGGTCTTTAGCATCCAAATTACCACTCTGTACAAGGGCAGCCAGTTCGCTACCGCCTCCTTCTCCTCCTCTTTCTCTTGGTTCTAATCCATGTAACTCAGGATATACTAAGCCCCAATCCGGCATTTCATGCGGTTTTTCAAACGCCGAAAGTGCGAAAATAATAGCTTCGGTACCTAATCCGGCAATCAACATAACAGAAGCGTAAGGTAAGTGAAGAATTTTCCACAGTGCTCCTAAAATTACCACAGCCGCACCAAGACCGTATACTTTGCCCATAACCTTTTTATAAGCAGGGCTCTCAACAAATTCCGAAATACTCATAATGACCTGATTTTTTTCAATTAACCGTCCTACAATTGATTTGTCTTAGTCACCAATGTAATCTCTTACACATCGGAAACCAATAAATGATTTGGATGAATCCTGATATTCATAAGTACGTGTTCCATTTTGCAGGAAGTAACCTACATCTTTCCATGAACCGCCACGTAATACTTTTCTTTTCATTACATGTGGGTCATCTGGTAAAGCATTGTACTTATAGGTTGGGTTAAAATCGTGTGTAAAAGTATATGCCGACTCGTCATATGCGCTTGAAGTCCATTCAGCCACATTACCAGACATGTCAAATAATCCATAATCATTAGGCGCGTATGAACCTACGGACATAGTTGTCATACCACCATCATCGCCATAGCGACCACGTAAAGGCTTAAAGTTTGCCAGGAAGCATCCCTTGTCGTTACGGGTGTACATACCTCCCCAAGGATACATGGCGTGTTCTAAACCACCTCTTGCTGCATACTCCCATTCAGCTTCCGTTGGCAGACGATAGTTATTAACCACCGGCTCGCCTTTGCTGCTCAAATAACTATTTAACAATTGAGTACGCCAGATACAGAAAGCGGTTGCCTGTTTCCAGTTAACACCTACTACCGGATATTCATCAAAACCAGGGTGCCAGAAATATTTTTCTGTCCAGGGCTCATTGAATGAATAGGTGAAATCAGCTATCCAGCAAAGTGTATCAGGATATACGTTTACAGCGTCTTTCATGATAAAAGCTGAACGATCCTTAATCTCTCTTTCTTCACCTTTTTGGTCGTAAACAACTCCTTCGTACTGTTTTGTTTCGAAGTTATAACGGTTGCTTCGCTTAGCAGCTTGTAAAAGATCAACCCACTCGTATTCGTAAGTCAACTTACGGGTATCAATTTCTTTTCTTCTAAAGAAACGTTCGTTTTCTGCCAGATACATTTCATCCAGTATCTCAGCATATTCTTCGTTATCCCATTCAATCTCTTCATCCCAGTTCAGGAAAGGTGGATCAATTTCGTTACCAAGATAATCTTCGCTAATTAAAAATTCTTCGAACTGCTCACCCAACAAACGACGGGCAATTGAGTCTCTTACCCAAAATACAAACTGACGATATTCGCTGTTTGTAATCTCTGTTTCATCCATCCAGAATGAACGAACCGAAACTGTTTTTGTCTGCGAGGTCATTGTGTTAGCAATGTCCATATCATTTGGCCCCATATTAAAGCTTCCCTGTGGAATAAAAAGCATTCCGTAAGGATCTGGTTCATAGAATGAGGCGCGGCGCTGAACGCCAACCAATTCTCCACCACTGGACTGTCCGCATCCAGTTAAGATGGTGATTAAAATGACACTGATGGCAAGTACTTTCTTCATAATAGCCTTAATATCTGAATTACTTATCTTTTACTTATTCTGTTCTAACTATAAATATCTTACGCTTTTATACTGCTTCTTTCTTTTTTCTATACTGAGGTCAAACCGATAACCTAACATTATTTCGTGCGATCCGTTTTTGGCGCCACTCAATTCTGAAATACTGATGTCGTAGCTGTATCCTATTCGTAAACCATTGTTCAATTCTACGCCTCCCAACAGCACAATGGCGTCTTGCATTCGATAGGTTAATCCGCCCCAATATTTATCTTTCAAAATGCCATTAATATTCCAGTCAATCTGGTAACTCGACATGTTTGTCTTCAGAAATATAGATGGCACCAGTACAATTGGTCGTTTTTTCATTTGAATGCGATAGCCTCCGGTAATAAAAACAGTGCGGTCGAGGTAGGTGGTGTAAGTGTCTTTAAATTTAGGTTTTGGTTGATTAAGGTGAGCCACTGAAATACCTAGATAATAGGTTTTGTGTTCCAGAAAAGCTCCAAATCCTGCATCAAATGCCATCCCCTGGTCGTCAGGAAAATCTTCTGGTGTGTGTGAATTATCACCGGTGATATCATCCTTACCGTAACCAAACTCGGGCATTGTTTTCAAAATACTTCCGTTAATTCCCTGATTAACCAGTCCTAACGAAAGCCCCACTCCTAACTTACCGTAATCTGTTTCCCATCGTTTTGCATAAACAGCCGACATATACAGTGTTGTAAAGGCGCCTATTTCATCATTCATAATGGTTAAACCAACTCCGCTGTTCCATCCCAATAAATTTATTTCTGTATCTACTCCAAAAACCGTTGTACTTGGAGCCAATGAAGAGCCGTCTGCTCCTTTAAAACCGCCCATCCATTGTTGTCTGTTACCAAGCGTCAGATTCATCATTTCGCTTGTGCCTGCGTATCCTGGATTGACAGTCAGATGGTTAAACATGTTCTGACTGAACTGAGGATATTGCTGCCCCCATGCGAGAGAAGCAATGCAAAATAACAGAAAAAATACTATTCTCCTAGCCATGCCATAAAAAAGCTGGTATTAACACTAAGAACCTGAGTTCATTTTATTGTTTCCATGATTGATGTCACCTTCAATCATTTTCTCTACCAGCTGACAAAATGCTGGGGATATATACTCTAATTTCATATTAAAGGTTTCATTTTTCAAACTTATAAATCATAAAAACACCGCTTTATTTTGATTTACAAGCTCTTTTTTTGAATGTAACGAAACCACTTCTCCGGTATCTCGTTCGCCGAAGCTGTTTCAAAATCCGTTCGACCACAGGCAATAACATCAACTCCACCCCCTTCACCTGGTATCTCTACCCACCAGCGATCATTGTCCGGATTATTATAAAACTTAATTTCTAACTCATAATCGTCGAGATAAACGATAAACTGACGATACAAATCCAGATCTTTAGCCGGATAATCATTATAACGTAAAGCAATCCCTTCTAGTATGTGCCAAATGGCCTGAGCGGTTAAAACTATGCCCTGACACCCTTTATCGGCGTGTACATCCTGCTCAAATATTCCTATGACATTCAGCCGGTCGCTTTGACCGGCATACCACATCAGCTGACACAATTCTTCACCTGATAAACCATTGGGCATTGGAGTAATATGGGCAGGCTGATCACATTGCCTCACTACAGTCATATCAACACTTAGCAAATCAGCATCACGCAACACCGGTTCTGCCAGGCGATGCCCCAACTGCCTGATTTGTCCAAGACGAAGGATTTCGTATGAATGCTTGTTAAGTTCAGCTTCCTGTTTCTGGCTGTAGAGGTATTTTTGCACACCAACAAAAGATACATCTTTAGGCGCAACACCTTCTTGCTCACAAATTTTACCTAAATAATTCGTTGCCGAATAGTCTTGCGCATGAAGCAACCAGTCAATGCGACTATCTAAAATGGCCAGATTATACTTTGGCTGATATTGACGAACGGCTTTGGCCATTGGCAGGGTGTAGTCCTGACTTCCACCAAGCACAATAGCTATAACTTTCAATGTCTGAAGGTGCAACAAGATATCTTCGAGCGCTTTATATCTATCATCAATAGTATTTCCTCGAATATTACCCAGATCAACGATGGTAAGCGGCTTCGAAAGACTCCTCAAACCTGCCAGATAGGAACGCACTAAATCCGGCGCCTCTGCGCTTCCTTTATGAACAGAATTCCGGGCATCATTCACCCCAATTAAAGCAATATCGACTGTGTCCCAATCAACTGTTTTCAGCTGATGAAAGCTATCTATTCCATTCTTGAGTCTGTCTTCATCCAGACCCTCAAAGGCATTTATTACTTTATAATTGGGTTGGTTAAAATAATGTATCCAGTCTTCTGTCACAGGGTTAGCTATTTGGTTTTCTTAGCAGTCGTTTTCTTTTTTGTGGTTGTGGCCTTTTTAGTTGCTGTCGTTTTTTTCACTGTAGCTGCTTTCTTGGCAGCTGTCTTCTTTTTGGGCGAAGCTTTGGTATCTGCCTCAATCAGCGCCTTACATTCTTCCAAAGATAATTCTTCTGCATTTTTATCCTTGGGGATCTTGAAATTCTTTTTTTGGTATTTGATAAACGGCCCCCATCGACCGTTTAAAATTTGCAAATCCGGCTCCTCAGTAAATTCTTTGATAATTTTTTTCAGATCTTCTTCGCGTTTGGTTTTAATACGCTCAATGGCTGTTTCCAGATCGATTTCAAAAGGATCGTCAACCCCTTTCTTCAGAGAAACGAATTTACTATC
Source organism: Carboxylicivirga mesophila (assembly GCF_018271975.1). Classification (GTDB taxonomy): domain Bacteria; phylum Bacteroidota; class Bacteroidia; order Bacteroidales; family Marinilabiliaceae; genus Carboxylicivirga; species Carboxylicivirga mesophila. The sequence goes on along the minus strand of NZ_JAGUCN010000001.1, from coordinate 354,813 downwards.
GTGACGAATATACGGGCCAAAACGACCGATACCAATCACCACCACTTTATTTTCAAATTCACCAAGTGTTCGGGGTAACTTAAATAAGTCCAATGCCTCTTCCAGCGTAATCGTTTCCAGATGCTGCCCTTTTCTAAGCGATGCAAATCTTGGCTTTTCAGCGCCTTCTTCATCTGATGATACGCCAATTTGTGCCAAAGGCCCGAAGCGGCCAATGCGCACAGAAACCTGCTGCCCACTCGCGGGGTCTACTCCTAAAATGCGCTCGCCCGTACTTTTTTCTGATTGCTCCAGAGTTTCTTCAACCGTGTCATGAAATGGTTTATAAAATTCATCGATTGACTTGCTCCACTCCACATTTCCTAATGCCACATCATCAAATTCCTTTTCAACTTTTGCTGTAAAGTCAAAGGAAACGATACTCTCAAAATATTTAACCAGGAAGTCATTAACAACCATGCCAATATCTGTTGGGAACAGCTTGCTTCTTTCTGCTCCTGTAATCTCTTTCTTCTCGCTTTCGATTACCGGTTTTCCTTTTTCAAGCCACAAATGCTTATAGTGCCTTTCGGTTCCATCGCGATCCTCCTTCTCTACATACCCCCTATTTTGGATGGTAGAGATGGTTGGCGCATAAGTTGACGGACGACCGATACCCAATTCTTCGAGCTTACGCACCAGGCTGGCTTCAGTATAGCGTGCTGGCTTTTGACTCCAGCGCTGACGTGCCTCTACATTCAGCATCTCCAATACTTCGCCTTCATGAATTGGTGGCAACAACACACTCTCATTCTCTTCCTGTTCCCCTTCATTATCTGTTGATTCGATATATACCTTCAGGAATCCATCGAACTTAATAATTTCGCCTGTTGCCAAAAACTTTTCACCAGTATTCCCTGCTTCAATATGTATCACCGTCTTCTCTAACTGGGCATCACTCATTTGAGAAGCTATGGTTCTTTTCCAAATCAGCTCATACAGGCGTTTCTCCTGTGCAGAACCAGCTACCGTATCCTTATCGAGGTAGGTTGGACGAATAGCTTCGTGAGCCTCCTGTGCCCCTTTAGCCTTGGTTTTATATTTGCGAATATTGACATATTCCGGCCCCATCATTTCACTAATCTGCGCCGATGCCATATTCAAAGCTAAATCGGACAGGTTGACCGAATCGGTACGCATATAGGTAATCTTACCAGCCTCATAAAGTTTTTGTGCAATGGACATGGTCTGCGCAACTGAGAAGCCCAGTTTTCGCGACGCTTCCTGTTGCAGGGTTGATGTTGTAAATGGTGCTGCAGGAGATTTCTTAACGGGCTTTTTCTCGACTTGTGACACCAAAAACTCCGCATCACTGCATTTCTCAACAAATGCTTTGGTTTGCTCGTAAGTATCAAAGCGCTTGTTCAGCTCTGCTTTAAGCTCCTTAACACGTCCCTTATCATCGGTTACTTCAAAAATAGCGGTAACTCGGTATGATGAAGTAGGTTTGAAAGCAAACACCTCCCGCTCGCGATCGACAATCAAACGAACGGCCACTGACTGAACACGACCAGCCGATAATGATGGTTTTACCTTTCGCCACAATACAGGTGATAGCTCAAAACCCACCAAACGGTCGAGTACTCGCCTGGCCTGTTGTGCATTTACCAGGTTGATATCAATCTTACGTGGATTTTTAATGGCCTTCTGTATCGCATCCTTTGTGATCTCATGAAATACAATGCGTCGCGTGTTTTCTTCTTTGAGCTCAAGTGTTTCAAACAAGTGCCAGGCAATAGCCTCTCCTTCGCGGTCTTCATCGGAAGCGAGCCATACCATCTTAGCATTCTTAGCCAACAGCTTTAATTCCTTAACAACTTCCTTTTTGTCGGAAGATATGATGTAATCGGGCTGATAATTATTATTGATATCAACGCCAAAATCACTCTTTGATAAATCGCGAATATGCCCATAGCTCGATTTCACCAGAAAGTCTTTCCCTAAGAATTTCTCGATGGTTTTCGCCTTTGCAGGTGACTCGACTATCACCAAGTTTTCTTCCGTAACCGTTGTTTTTTTACCCATCTCTCAAATTGTCTTACAAGCACCACTTATTAATTAAAGCACGCAAAATTATATAAAATTGCCACAATGTTAAAAAATGAAAATGCTTTACGCAAACGTTCGCCTCAGTCGATCTGTCAAATTTTACTATTTTTACACCAAAATATCAATAATTATTACGAAACTGCTTGCAGAGAATATTTGTGAGCCACAGCTGATAATTTGAATGGCTGCCTAAGCAAACTCTTGATGGGTGGGCTTCTAAGAGCAAAAACAGCCAGATAATTTAAACACCTGAAGAAAGATGGAGCAATCTAAATCAAAATACCGCAAATTAATTCGCACATTCTGGATACTTGTTATTGGTGGTATACTATCGGTATTTCTACTATTTACCATGATCTCTTATGGTCTGCTTGGTTTTATGCCAACCTTTGAAGAGCTTGAAAACCCCAAGAGCAACCTAGCAACCAATGTTATCTCCAGCGATCACCAGATTTTGGGGAATTACTTCCGCGAAAACAGAAGCTTTAGCCAGTATGAAGAACTATCGCCCAACATTGTTAATGCACTTGTAGCAACAGAAGATGTGCGCTTCTATGATCACTCAGGTATTGATGCCAGAGGCCTGGCCAGGGTGATTTTTCGTACGATAATTATGCAAGACCAAAGCTCCGGAGGAGGTAGTACCATTACCCAGCAGTTAGCCAAACTGTTGTTTCATGGGCATGCATCCAGCAATATAGAAAGAGCCTTTCAGAAACTTAAAGAATGGGTAATAGCTGTGAAACTAGAAAGAAGCTATACCAAAGACGAAATTCTGACCATGTATTTAAACAAGGCAGAGTTTATATACGATGCGTATGGAATTAAAAGTGCAGCCAAAACATTTTTCAATACCTCCACCGACTCCATAAAAGTTGAAGAAGCAGCTGTGATTATTGGTATGCTGAAGAATCCCGCTCTCTTTAACCCGGTTCGCAGACCCGAATTAACGCAGGATCGTCGTAATGTTGTACTCAACCAGATGCTTAAGGCGCAATTCTTAACCCAGGCCGAATATGATTCCATATCCGTTTTACCGCTTGAGCTTAAATTCAACCGAGCCGATCATAAAGAAGGTCCAGCTCCCTATTTCAGAGAGTATTTGCGCTTAACTCTGACGGCCGATGAACCTACTAGAGCCAACTACCCATCATGGATGGAAGCTAAATTTTTGGAAGACAGCGCGCGCTGGGTGGATGACCCTCTGTATGGCTGGATTCATAAAAATTATCGCCCGGATGGCACCCAATATGATATTTATAAAGATGGCTTAAGGATATACACTACCATTGATTCTCGCCTGCAGCAATATGCCGAAGATGCAGTTAAAGAGCACCTCAGCCAAGACCTTCAACCAAAGTTCTTTAACGAAAAGAAAGGCCGAAGCGGTGCTCCTTACACCAGAGATTTATCGAAAGACGATTATGAAAAAATCATAGAAAAGGCCATAAAAAACACCGATCGTTATCGTGCACTAAAAAGAAGTGGTGCTGATATGGACAGTGTTAAGCGGGTGTTTAATACTCCTTACGACATGACGGTATTCACTTGGGCTGGTGAACGCGACACAGTGATGACTCCCCTTGATTCAATCCACCATTATAAGTTTTACCTGAGGGCAGGCATGATCTCGATGGATCCGCTTTCGGGGCATGTAAAAGCATACGTTGGGGGGCCCAACTTTAAGCACTTTATGTACGATATGGCCGGTAAAGGGAAACGACAAGTCGGTTCAACCATTAAACCATTTGTATACACGTTGGCTATGCAGGAAGGCTTTACGCCTTGCGATTTAGTACCAAATATAGCTCAGACATTTTACCTGGGCGGCGGTAAGACCTGGACTCCGCGTAATAGCGGCAGTGCACGTGCCGGTGAGATGGTGACACTTAAATGGGGACTGGCCAATTCCAATAACAACATAACTGCCTGGGTAATGAAACAGTTTAACCCTGAAGCGGTTGCCAACACCATCCATGAGCTGGGTATCAAAAGCCCAATGGATGCAGTACCGGCTCTTTGTCTGGGAACGCCTGACTTTGGCCTACTGGAAATGACCAGTGGCTACTGTACCTTTGCCAACAAAGGCGTCCATATTGAACCAATGATTGTAACGCGCATTGAAGATCGCTATGGCAATGTTATCAGTGATTTCCATCCGCAGAAGCGCGAAGCTATCAGCGAACAAACGGCTTACCTGATGCTTAACCTATTGGAAGGCGTTATTAATCAAGGAACTGGTATCCGATTGCGACTAACCTACGAGTTACATGCCCAGATGGGAGGCAAAACCGGCACCACACAGAACCATTCTGACGGTTGGTTTATGGGTGTTACGCCACAATTGGTTACTGGCATATGGGTTGGTGGCGAAGAGCGCGACATTCATTTCGATGGTATCAGACTTGGACAGGGAGCTAACATGGCCCTGCCCATATTTGCCTTATACATGAAAGATGTGTATGCCAATGAAGAATTGGGCATAACTGAGGAAGATATCTTTGAAGAACCTCTTAATTTCAATATTAATATTGATTGCGGCGATAACGCTGCCAGACGCGCTGAGGCAAATAACCAGGAAGAAGTTATTGAGAACGTTGAAGAATTCTTTTAGAAATTACAACTTTATATAAATAGAAAAGCGAGCTATCCGATAATCGAATAGCTCGCTTTTTTATAATTTCAATAAACTACTTACGGCATTTTATACATAAATGCATTGATATTCATGCCCGCTCCAACGGATGTCATCATCACATTATCACCACTTTCCAGGGTGTGACCATTCAATTGCTTTTTACAAATTAAATCGAACAGAGTTGGAACTGTTGCCACACTGCTGTTGCCCAGCTCACGAATCGTCATTGGCATTACATCCATATCTACCTTACGCTCGCCATACAATCTAAAAATGCGCTTGAGAATCGCCTCATCCATTTTAGCATTAGCCTGATGAATTAAAATCTTCTTCACATCCTTTAGCTCCATCTCATTTTTATCCAGGCACTCCTTGGCCAGTTGCGGCACGTTGGTAAGCGCATAGTTGTACAAGCGACGACCATACATCTTCAAAAACAGGTTTTCACCCTTTAATGCTTCATTGTACGGATTATCCATACGCAGAAGATCAATGTGTTCTTCAGTATCGGTTTGTACCGCATGCTTTAATATACCCACAGGGGTTTCGCTTTCGCGAGCCTCAAGCACCACGGCTCCGGCGCCATCGGCAAATATCATCGAATCTCTGTCATGTGGCTCCATAGCCCTGCTAAGCGTGTCGGCACCTATCACCAGGGCACTTTTAGCATCACCTGACTTAATGTAATAATTGGCCTGTATCATGGCTTGTGTCCAGCCCGGACAACCAAAGGTTATGTCGTAAGCAATGGTTTTCGGATTCTTAATGCCAAGTTTATGCTTGACACGAGATGCCAAAGTTGGCAGAATATCCGGATAAATAGTACCATGACGCATATCACCGAGGTTATGAGCCACGATGATATAATCCAGCTTCTCCTTATCAAAACCTGCATCTTCAAGTGCTGCCTTACCGGCAAACATAGCCAAGTCTGACGTGACGTGATTCTTTTCGGCACATCGCCTTTCGGCGATATCGGTTATCTGCTCAAACTTATCAACAATTTCCTGGCCTTCTGTTTCGATAACTGTTCCATCATCGTTGAAAAAGGTATTGTTGATAAAATCGGCATTGGCTTTAACCACAGGAGGGATATAGCTTCCTGTTCCGGTAGCTACAGCATAAATCTCAGCCTTTGAATTCATTTTTACTTTTTTTCTATATCAAACTATACGTGCGAATCGAAGTACTGTAATTCAATGGTATTTCCATCGAAAACACCATATGAAAAATGCTGTATCCAGTCGCCTAAAAAGATAAGCTGGCAACCCGGCCCCACACTGACCGTACGTGCCACATGGCGGTGACCAAATACAAAGTAATCGACCTTTTCTTCTTTTAAAAACTCTTTGGCATACAATACCGAGAACTCATTATCATCTCCCAGGTATTTATCGCCATACTCCTTATTGTTTTTCTCCCGGCTTTTACCCGACCAGTAATTGGCCAATCCAATGCCACTGTTGGGATGAATACGAGCAAACAGCCATTGAGCAAACTTATTGGTGAACACAGATTTCAGGAAATTATAGTGCTTGTCGTAATGGCCAAGTCCATCGCCATGTGCCAGAAACACTTTCTTCCCATTGAAATCTCTGATTACTGGCTCACGATATACCTTAACGCCACACTCGTTTTCGAGATAATCAAACAGCCAGATATCATGATTGCCGGTAAAGAAATGAACCGGAATACCACTATCGGTAATTTCAGAAAGCTTACCTAAGAAGCGTGTAAAACCTCTTGGCACCACATGCTTATATTCAAACCAGAAATCGAAGATATCACCCATTAGGTAAATCTCAGATGCATCTTTTTTGACTGTATCCAGCCAGTTTACAAACCGCTTTTCATGCAATCGATGATTATTTATACCTGGAGCTCCCAGGTGTACATCCGATGCAAAGTATATCTTTTTATTCGTTTCCAAGTATGCTACCTGCTATATTTTAACCGACAAATATATTAGAAAAATAAAGCATCTCCTAACCTAATTATTCTTGTAAGTAATTGTTGAACAAACAAGTAAAAAAGTCGAAGATTAAATTTCGCCTAATTTGCTGGTTAATTTTATGTAAATGAGACATTAAAAAAACCGCAATCGTAAGAATGCGGTTTTCAAGTTTAGCTTTTATAAGCTTATAATAGTTCTTTTAACTTATCGGTTAAACGATTTCCAAATAAATCCTTCCCTATAATCTCCCCTTTGGGGCTAATAATATAGTTAGATGGTATTTGTTTGATATTATATAAACGGGCAGGGAATGAATTGGTATAATTTAAATCACTTACATCCACCCACTCATAGCCTTCTTTCTTTATAGTACTTTCCCAAAGCACTTTACTCCTATCAAGAGAAACTGAATAAACAGCCAATCCTTTATTCTTGTATTGTGCATACATCTTTTTCAGATGACGGTTGGCAGCTACAGATTTTTCATCCCATGATGCCCAAAAATTTACAATAATAGTCTTTCCCTCCAGCGAAGATAGCTTGATGGTATCACCTTGCAGGTCTGGCGCTTCAATATCAACATAGCCACGTTCATCGGCTTTTGAAGCCATTAACTCATCAGCAAATTTCTGACGTTGCTGCTGAGCCTTTGCGCCCAAAACATAGTTGTAAAGGTGATTTGCTCTTTCTGACTCAGGAAAATATAGGTTTAGACTGGTAGCCAAAGTTGAAAAATAAACCTGATCCTTTTTATCAAACACGTTCATAACAGCGCTATTATCATCCAGGTTCTGGAAAAGAGCATAATAACCAGCAAAAGAACGAGGATTCTCCATTATGAACTCTCCGACAAAAGCCTTATGCTCGTTCAGTTTCTGATCATAGCGTTGCTCTAGCTCTGCACGTGTTTGAGCATCCTTCACATCAGTGGCCTTATATTTAGCCACAATGGTATTTAGCTCCTTATTGAGTTTACGAATGCGCTTATTAAACATCTGGATATAAACAGAACCAATCGAATTCTTGAGCTGATAGCTTGTTTCTAGGTTTTTGGCATCTGCATCTACTGCGATTGTTTCAATAGAATCTGCCAGCAAAGTAATGAAGTTGTTGTCACTTAACTTTAAAATTAAGAAAGTAGGCTCTTTGAGTCTATCGTTTTTAAACTCAAAATTGCCATTCTTAATCTTTACTGAATCAATGGTTACCGTTTGGCTCAGATCCATACGTTGAAGATATAGCATTTGATCCTTTGCCCCTTCGATATGCCCGGTTACCCTGAATTTATCTTTATTATTACACGCAGTTGTCAATACTATTATTAAAAGTAAAAACAGTCCTTGTCTCATATTTAAAAGTTTATTTTCATTGCTTATAAGTTGTAACTCACCTGCCTTTATCAACCTCCATTTAAAGGTCATGATAATCAGGCATAAATACGAACTTATTATCAATTGGTTATAAGTTAGTATAATACTAAGATTCTCGATTATAGAACGCTCAAATATAGGATTAATTTTTCATTAATTGCCGCATAGCCGTGCTTAGGTCGTCTAATTCGCGAGTACGTTTAACAATGATTCGATTAGTGTCTGTGAGCAACAAATACGGGATAGCTGATAGCCCTAACTGCTGAAGAACAGGCGAAGTATCTCCATTCAAATCAGACAGGTGCAACACGGCCAGGCGATCCTCTTTTATGGCACTTAGCCACTTATCTCTATCGTCATCCATCGAAATCATGCAAACCTTCAGCCCCTGGTTACGATATGGTCGGGTCCATCGCATTAGCTGACCGGTGATATGACGCGATGCTGCATCATCTGATTTCCAGATTACGAACAACGTTGGTTGGCTAATCAAACTATCAAGCCGCACTTCTTGCTTCCATGCATCAGGCACCGAGATAGCCGGGAAAGTTCGCCCCTCTTTGGTAATGGCATTAAATAAGCTTCTGTTCATTAACGAATCAACATGCGTTGCAAACTGCCTCACCGGCCAGTAATCTGGGTATCGATTCTGAAGCTGGTTGCTGGTTTCATAATACAAATCGGCATATTGCTCGGGATGAAACAGATAGTGATTACCAGCTTTAAGTTGCATAGCCAGTAGTGGTAGCAAGGTATTTCGATGATTATTGGCAATGCGGTTGATCTCTTTTGCTTTCTTATCAATAATAGCATTGATATTTGTATAGAATGAATCTCTCACATGCACAAACTCCTCAGCAACAATTGAATCTGGCCGGCCGGCAACTAGCTGCTCTATTTCATATGCAGCCTCCCGTGCCAATTGCTCACATTTCCACAAGGCTTTTGTTTCAGAATTGCCAGAAACAGACAGCCGTTGATCATTGACTTGAAAATGTCCTGTTATGGTCGCCGGAAAAGTGGAATTAATTATCAACGAGGCTACTTTTTCACCATTAATGTGCAAACTGTATATGCCCTCGGGCACACTATCCGTCACAAATTCCCAATGACCTTCTTCAGCCTGTATGGCTCTATCGAATAATTGTGTGGTTTCATCAATGCGATATAGTTCAACCTTTCCGTTTAAGTCCTGCTCAGGCTTAATAGTTAAGTAAGGTGTCTTTTGTGGCTTGGAACAATTCAAAAACAATAAGGCCATTGCAGCCAATACAAAATATCTCATAGTTTGCAGCATTTACACAAAAATACAAAAAACTGTTTATCAGGAATCACTTTTACAGATGCCTGATTCCAGATCCATTTTGTGGCACAACAATTGCACAAACTGGCAAATTAATTTAAGTGACCCTATATTTACATGATACAGATATGGTTACATATTAAATTAGGTAATTACAGAATTTTAAATAATTTTGGTCGGTTATTTAAGCCTTTAACGGTCAACAAAAAACAAGCAACATGGATAATAATGGATACTTGAGCTATGTTGAACATGCTCTTAAAAATTACCGTCAGTTAAATGCATTCAGTGATTTCCAGGGAGAATCTATTACTTACAATCAGGTAGGTGAACGCATCCTAGGATTACATCAATTATATAAGGAGCTGGGCATCGAAAAAGGAGATAAAATTGCGCTAATCGGTCGTAACATGACCAGCTGGGCAGTGGTTTATTTAGGCACCATTACTTATGGAGCTGTTATTGTACCCATCCTGCCCGATTTTAATTCAAGCGACATTCACCACATTGTCAACCATTCTGAGTCCAAACTGCTGTTTTCAACTGACTTGCTTTTTGACAAGCTGGATGAAACCAAGATGAATGGACTGCTTGGTATTGTCTCAATTAACCAATGCATATCGCTTGTTGACAATAGTAAAGGCAAACTGGCGGAAAAAGTAATCAACCTGCAACCTTTTTTCAAAGGCGATGGCCAGAACTTCAATCCTGAAAAGTTAGATTTCCCGGAAATTGATGCCGAAGCAGTGATGGTACTTTCATACACATCCGGCACTTCAGGTTTCTCAAAAGGGGTATTATTGCCTCACCGCAGTATCTGGTCGAACATCAAATACGCGCAAGAGCATTTAATACTTAAGCCAGAGGAAAGGGTGGTTTCATTTCTTCCTCTTGCTCATGCCTATGGCTGCTTATTCGAGTTTTTATGGCCGTTTACGATGGGATGTCACATTACCTTTCTCACCCGCACACCATCTCCGCAAATCATCACAGAAGCATTTAGAAAGGTAAAACCACATCTGATTTTATCAGTACCCCTTATTCTTGAAAAAATATTTAAGAAGCGCGTTCAACCACAACTGGAAGAACCAAAAGTAAAGGCATTATTAAAAATCCCCGGGCTAAACAAAATTGTATATAACAAAGTAAAGAACAAGCTCACGGAGGTATTTGGCGGTGAATTTCGTGAGATTATAATTGGAGGAGCTGCTCTGAATAAAGATGTGGAGCAATTTCTACGTAAAATTGGCTTCCCGTTTACCATTGGCTATGGCATGACCGAGTGCGGACCACTTATCAGCTATGCACCATGGACCGAGTCGAGAACCTACTCAGCTGGTGCTTTGGTAGATCGTATGACCATAAAGATTGATTCAAAAGATCCTTACAATGAAGTTGGTGAAATACTGGTAAAAGGCGATAACACCCTGCTGGGCTACTACAAGAATGAGGAAGCGACCAGTGAGATATTTGATAAGGACGGCTGGCTTCACACGGGTGACTTAGGTGTAATTGACGAACAAAACTTCATCTACATAAAAGGCCGAAGTAAAAACATGCTTTTAGGACCTTCAGGTCAGAATATTTATCCTGAGGAAATAGAGACCATCATCAACTCGATGAATTACGTGCAGGAGTGCCTTGTTAGAGATAATGATGGAAAACTCGAGGCGCTGATCTATCCTGACTATGAAGCTACGGATGCCGAAAAGTTTACCAAAAAGCAGATTGAAGAAAAGTTACAAGATATAAAAGTGGCAGCCAATAAGCTATTACCTGCATACATGAACATATCGAAAGTGACGCTTTTCCCCGAGGAATTTGAAAAAACACCTAAAAAGAGCATCAAACGTTATAAATACACTAAATAGCATTGATTTTTAGAGAAAACATGCAGCCGCCTGAACAACAGGCGGCTTTTTATTGTCATATTGAAACCTAACTATTATCATTTCGTAACAGGGGAAATTGTTTTTTTATTACTTCGCAATTATTTTTGCTTAATTACAATCTTTACCAACAATTCGCAAATTGCCGTTACCTAAAGGATAATGCATTAATAACGAATTGAGTGGGAGGTACATTATGGGAATGGAATCATTTATAGTGAGGTTCGTTGTTATTTTGGTAACAACAGGCTCTATCGGGTACTTTTTATTACGTTTGCTCTACAAGGGAAGTATTTTCTTCAGGATTGGAGCATTGTGGATGATCAACGTTTTTTTAACGGTTATGAACAGTCGTATTCACTACAAAAACCCTGAATCATACCCTTTCTGGGCTGCTTTATTGGGAGGTATTATTGTGACTGTTATTCTTCAATACCTGGTTTATCTGCAAATCAAAAAGCCACTGGCAGGCATCACCGATAAGCTAAAGAATATTGCAGCAGGAAACATTTCAAGTAAGGAAGAAGCCTACACAGCACCTGTAAAAGGTGAATTATACGAGATACATCAGGCCATTAATCATTTACAATTACAAATGAGTAGTGTTGTAACTGAGGTGGGGCACTCTGCCGATGAAGTTAATCGGGTTGGAACGAGCCTAAATGAAACGGCCACAGAAATATCGAGCCTCGCCAATAATCAGGCGTCAGGTCTGGAGGAAATATCCTCATCAATGGAAGAAATGGCTGCTAATATAGAGGCCAACAGCCAGAATGCATTGGCCACCAAAGATAATTCGCACAAAGCAAGACAATCGGTTGATGAAAGCTATGCTAGTACGCAGGAAGCTTTAAGTGCTATGCAGCAAATCAATGAAAAAATTAAAATAATTGATGAAATAGCCATTCAGACCAACCTACTGGCACTTAATGCTGCTGTAGAAGCCTCAAGAGCAGGTGCCGAAGGCAGAGGTTTTGCCGTTGTTGCAGGTGAGGTTAGAAAACTGGCTGAACGTAGCAAACTGGCGGCCAAAGAAATTGAAAGCTATTCGAAAAAAGGTAACGAGATGGCAGAAATCGCCCTCGATAAACTGCAACATACACTTCCATTAATAAAGAAGAATGCTGACCTGGTGGATGAGATTGCATCTTCGAGTGAAGAACAAAACCTGGGAGCCGCACAAATTAATAATGCACTACAGGAAATTAATCGTTCTACACAAAGCAATGCTGCTATTTCTGAAGAGATGTCGTCCAGTTCGGGACTAATGGTTGAACAAGCAGCATCCCTCATCGACAAACTTCGATTCTTTAAATTGCAATCATAAATATTTTAGTCGCACTATCGCCTCTGTTTATTACTTTTACTGCCGAAAGGTAATGGCATGAAAAAGGAAGAGCTGGTAAACATACCCGAAATAGGCGATGTATGCATCCGCATAAGTGCAAAAGCCCGGCGCATTAGTATACGGATGAAGCCCTTTGCACCTCCAACACTGATCATACCTAAAGGAGCCAACATACAGGAAGCCGTAAGCTTTTTGCACGAGAAGCGTCAATGGGTATTACAGCAGCGCAGCAGACTTGAAGAAAAAGAGCAGAACCTGACTATATTTGACGAGCAAACACAATTCAGAACCCGCTCGTTTGCTTTAAAAATAGAGCAACATCAACAACCCAAAGTGCGCCTGCAATTACAAAACGGGTTACTACACATCTCCTATCCATCTCACCTGCCGGTGAGATCACCCGAAATTCAGAAAACCATCCGATTCGGCATTGAGGAAGCCTTGAGGCTGGAGGCTAAACGTTTTCTTCCGGGCCGGTTATCATGGCTGGCTCAGCAGCATAATATCAGCTTTCGCAATGTTACCATTAAGAACTTAAAAACGCGCTGGGGCTCATGCTCTGCTACCAACAACATTAATCTCAATCTTCATTTAATGCGCTTGCCCGACCAACTGATAGATTATGTACTTTTGCATGAACTATGCCATGTACACGAGAAAAACCATGGCCCGCATTTCTGGGCACGGCTCGATATCATGTGCAAGGGCAAAGCACGTGAGCTGGATAAAGCCATGAAGGATTATCAAACAAAAATATATTAGCATGAACTGGGAGCAACTACTATCAACCATACGCACCGGACAAGAAAACCAAACACAAATAAAGCACGATCGCACCCAGTTTCAGCGCGATTATGATCGGCTTATTTTTTCGTCTCCTTTCAGGCGGCTACAGGACAAAACACAAGTATTTCCATTACCCGGAAGTATTTTTGTACACAACCGCCTTACGCATAGCCTTGAAGTTGCCAGTGTGGGCCGTTCGCTGGGTAACAACATCGCTGCTCGATTAACGAAAGCCGGATATGGCAATCCTGAATTAGTGGCAGAAATTGGCTCTGTGGTAGCAGCCGCCTGCCTGGCACACGACCTGGGTAACCCGCCATTCGGTCATTCAGGTGAGGCCGCTATTGGTCATTACTTTACCAATGGAGAAGGAAAGAAATTTAAGGCTGAATTAAGCCCTTCGCAATGGACAGATATCACGCGCTTTGAAGGTAATGCCAATGCGCTGCGTATGCTGACACATGCCTTTAAAGGACGACGCAAAGGTGGCTTTGCTATGACCTATACTACCATTGCTTCTATCATCAAATATCCTTATGCCTCAGGCGTTGGACTTAAAAAATATGGCTATTTCCAGTCTGAACACGACACATTTGAGCACATCGCCTCCACTCTGGGGCTTCAGCTTTTAGACAGTGAAAAGAGGATTTATGCCCGTCATCCCTTGGTATATCTGGTTGAAGCAGCCGATGACATTTGCTACCAGGTAATGGATATTGAAGATGCGCACAAACTTAAAATATTATCATACGAAGAAACGTATAATTTGCTAACCGGCTTTTTTGACAAAGACCATGAGGCCGAGGAGTTTAAAAAGATAGCCAGTGTTTTTGAGGAAGTAACTGACCTGAATGAACGCATGGCCTTTCTGCGGGCAAAAGTAATTGGCAAACTGGTAGGTCAGTGTACAGAGATATTCTGGAATAACCACACCAGCATACTCAACGGTAGTTTTGAAAAAGGTTTGATAGACCATTTAACTGGTCATGAGCGTGAGGCCATGAAAACCTGCCAGACAACAGCTTACACACGCATTTATAAACACCCTTCGGTGGTTGAAATTGAAATAGCTGGTTACCGCATACTTGGCACACTGCTCGAAGAATTTATCAAGGCGGTCACCAACCCAGATGACTTCTATTCAAAAATGCTTTTACCCTTTATTCCTGAACAGTTCAGATGTGAAACAGATACCCCGCTGTATGATAAGATCCAGTCTGTGCTTGACTTTATATCTGGGATGACCGATGTGTATGCACTTGATTTATATAAAAAAATTAACGGCATAGGTTTAAAATAGAGGGCACTGCAATAAGTCCATATTTTCAATTAAAAGAAGCGTTTGAACTTTTTGGAGCACTTATTGAACGAAATGGGATTTTAGAACTTACAGATTCACAACATCTTTGTGATGTAAAAATTAACAAAGTATAATCAATTAAATGTTTGAGTCATGAAAGCATTAAAATCAATTTTCGCTGTAAGTCTTTTTATTGTAGGTTTAAGTTTAACATCATGCAGCAGCGATGACAAGTACATCGATCCAGATGGACCATCTGTTGAAAATCCAATTTATCATCCAGAAGCTGATCATCCAATCTGGAATCCAGAAGCTACACAACCACTTCCATAAGTGAATTGGAATTAAATGAATACTCTGAGTCGATATTCGTGACTCCGTATATACTCGAAGGTTGCCGGCCGTAATGGTTTGCAACCTTTTTGTTTATCATTAATCCGCTTTTAAAAAAGGAGGACTCATTAAATGTACTGCCAAGGGATAAGGTATTACAAATTCTACTTTACACTTGTTATTCAACTAACTTTTTAGTTATATTTGAATAATAAAACAATAAGATCATGATCCTTAAACCCAAATTCTTCATTACAGCCATCTTTTTATGCACCTTACAAGTCAGTATTAATGCACAATCATCTCCTCAATTCCTGCTGGCCGAGGGGCAATACGACGCTATCATTAAACAGCTCGAACCAAAATCTCAAAGCCTGAGTTTTCCGGAATCATATTACCTTGCGCTAGCCTATCAACAGCTAGGCTTCCCTGATAAAGCTATCCAATGCTTAACCAATACATCAGCAATGCTCAACTCCCAGCAGCTTGACCTACTCTGTCGTTGCTACCTCAACACAGGCAACTACACAAAAGCATTGCCAATCATTAAAAATACCTATCAGCAGGCCCCTGCAAATACCGTTAATCTGCTGAGGTATGCTGAAGTCAATCATTTTTATAAGGAATATAAGGCCAATGTTGAACTACTAAAAAAATACACTCAACAAGATTCCAGCAATTACAACATCAACCTGTTTCTGGCTGAGTCTTATGAAAAAACCAAGCAGACCAGCCATGCTATTGCCACTTATCAAATGATATTGCAGGCTCACCCTAATAATCAGAAGGTGGCCTTAAAACTAGCCAACCTTTACTATAGCGATAAGCAATATGTAGAATGCCACGACTTGTGCGTGCCTTATATTGAACGACTGGAGAACAACAAAAACTTTCTGCTGCTTGCAGGTATGGCCAATTTTAAAAATGGCTCAAACCATAATGTAATGGTCTTGTTCAAGCGCCTTGAAGCGCAGGGCGACAGCTCATTTCTGACTAAAAAACACTTGGGTATAGCATCGTACCGTCTCGAAAACTTTGATAATGCCACCAATTACCTGAAGTCAGCCATTAAGTTAAAAGACGATGATCCTGAAGTTGCCTTCTTTTTAGGTGCTTCATTGGGGCAGTCGAACCAGCCACTTGATGGTAAGATATTTCTGTTGATAGCTCAGGAGTTAATTAAACCTTCTCCTGTGTTGATGGAAAAAACTAATCTGAAACTGGCCATGATGCATTTTGATACCGGACACTATCAAATGGCCATCAATTACTACAATAAGGCTTATATCTATGCGCCTTCCAATCACCAATACTTATATCGTCAGGCATCGATATATGACTACCAGCTGAAGGATGCTGCGAAGGCCAAAGAGCTATATCAACAATTTATTGATGCCCTGCCTGAAGACCTCAATCCGAAAAAAGGCAATGAATTATATGCCATCAAACTCAAAAAAGTGGCCAGTAACCGACTCAATAATCTTATTGAAGAAGACTTCTTTAAAAATGGCATCAACTAAATAAGGCTGCTCTCTCGAGCAGCCTTATTCAATTCGAGAGTAAAACTAAACAACTAATTATAATGCTTTTAAAGCAGCCTCATAGTCAGGTTCGTTAACTATATCATCTACCTGCTCACTATGGGTAACTTTTCCATTTTCGTCCACTACCACAACAGCACGTGACAATAACCCAGCCAAAGGTCCGTCTACCATCTTAACGCCATAATTCTGGCTGAATACTTCATCTTTATATTCAGATAATGAGACTACATCTTCCAGCCCTTCAGCTCCACAGAAACGTGCATGAGCAAAAGGCAAGTCTCGCGAGACGCATAAAACAATCGTATTGTCCTGCTTCGAGGCTTCGGCATTGAAACGGCGCACTGATGCTGCACAAACACCAGTATCTACACTTGGGAATATATTTAATACTACTTTTTTGCCTTTGTAATCAGATAAAGACACTTCGCTTAAATCAGTTTTTACCAGCGAGAAATCTGGTGCTTCTGCTCCTACTCTTGGAAGATCGCCTGCTGTACTAACTGGCGAACCTTTAAATGTAATTTTTGCCATTTTGTTCTATAATTTTGTTATGATTCCTAAACAACGTGTTTGAATAGATTGTTTGCTGAAAATTCAAAAAAAATGACTGACAACCAAAATGTCATCAGTCATTTCAATGATAATGTTACACTTAGTAAGTCTTTTTAATCTGCTTCTTTTTCGGCCTTAATGGCCTTTTGCACCTTCGCTTCATTGTAGTAGGCAAAGAACGATACCACAGCCACCACAACAATGGTATAGTAAACAAATGCAGGTATTGGCACCGGATCTCCCTTGGCATATGAATGCATACCAGCCAGATAGTAGTTAACACCCAAATATGTCATAATTACAGAGCTAAATCCTATTAAAGACCAGAAGTTGAAAGTGGTTAAACCTCGCATACCAGGGATAAAGCGCATGTGTACGATAAACGCATATACTAATATGGTAACTGCCGACCAGGTTTCTTTTGGATCCCAGCCCCAATAACGTCCCCATGACTCGTTAGCCCACACACCGCCTAAAAAGGCACCGATCGTTAGCAGGTACAGTCCCACCGTCATACTCATCTCACTGATGGCTGATAGCTCTTCAATTGTGAGCGAAAAGGCTTTATTGTTCTTTGGTGACTTAACACCAAATAATATCAGGTTCAGGAATCCCAATAATGCACCCAAAGCCAGGAAGCCATAACTGGCAACAATAATGGCCACGTGAATGGTTAACCAGTATGACTTTAGAACCGGCACCAGATTGGTAATTTCCGGGTTCATCCAGCTAAGGTGAGCTACCATCAGGATAATACCGGCGAAAAATGAGGTGACCGATAGAGCAATTGGACTTTGCTTACTGAATAATAAACCAGCCAGCAAGGTACTCCACCCTATATACAACATCGACTCATAGCCATTACTCCAGGGTGCATGCCCTGATATATACCAGCGAATGGCTAATCCTGCTGTGTAGAATACAAAGGCCAGTACAATAAGGATCAACCCACCCCGTAATATCCATTTAAACTGCCACTTAGGATTCACCAGTTTAACCAGCTGGAAAAACAACAATATCAATCCCAATACTAAAAAGTATGGCATTAAACTCATAAATAATGAGCTGTTGTTATAGAAAATCTCAATGCTCTTCTTGGCTTCAGAAGGCAGAATATCCTCACCATATTTAATCTGATAATTGGCAATGGCGGTTATATAGCTTTGCTCATCAGCCTTATTGCCCGAACTAATGGCTTCCAGGTACATTCCGAATAAATTACGAACCAGCAGACTATCTTCGTGCGTGAATCCTTCTGATTTGGCCCCGGGAATCAGCCATGGTTCATGAGAGTCAGTAGGCTGCGGGAATAATTTCAGAAAACTACCCATTCGCGACATATAGAACACATTAATCTGCTCATCCACCTTTACGGCCTCTTGCTCCAGTTTATTCCGATAAGCCGGGCGCTTACGATAAGAATCTTCGACGAGTTTACGTATTTTATACTCGCCCTTTGGCGTAAAAAAGTCCTGAAACCTCGCCTTCTTACCACTTATCTGCAACTGACTTTTCAGCTCATCGTGCTTAACGGTAATCATCGGTACGGTTTGCCAATACGCAGGATCAATCATCATACTCAGCACCACCCTGTCGGCCGACCAACCTTTAAAGGTATGGTGCTTGGCCAGCTTGCGCACAACTTCACTGTTAAGCGTATTAAGTGGCTTTATTCTACCTCCATTATCCTGCACCCATAATTGTCCGAAGGCATCAGCCGTTTCCTGACTGATATTATGCGGAGGATTTAATTCATTGGCATAAGCCGTTGAACCAATAAAAAGGGCCAGGAATAGAGCCAGGGTTTGTTTTTTCTTATAGATTTCAGAGGTACGGTTAATTAACTGACGGAAACGTGTGTTAGGCGCTATTAATGCGGCAAACATGCCCAGGGTTAACAATAAGTAACCAGCGTAGGTCAATAGTGTTCCCCACCAATCGCGGTTAACGGATAGCACTGTGCCTTTTTCATCCATATCATACGACGACTGGAAGAATCGATAGCCATGATAGTTTAAAATATTATTCATAAAGATGCGTCTATCTTCTTTAAGGCCGGTACGCTCATCCATCAGGGTTACTTCAGAAGCAAATGAACTCGGGCTTTCACTGCCAGGGTACCTGTCCAGCTCGAACTTATTCAAATGCAGGGAGAACGGTATATGTATATTCTTAGCACCATAGGTCACAGTGAATTTAACACCATCAATTTCTTCGGTATATGGTTTGCCCAACACATCTTTCTGTCCAAAAACAAAGAAGTCTTTTCGTTTATCGCCCAGCTCTGCCACAAACTTGATGGCATCGGGTAAGCCTCGCCCCTGATTACCTTCAACAGATACTGGTTCTATTACCGCACTCTCAACAAAACTGGATAGCACCATACGTAAATCGGCCACACTATACAATACCCCATTAAACAACTGATGAACCGAATCAGCAGCAAAAGTTTGGGTAGTACCTGTTTGCATCTGCATCATACTAGCATCAACCGATGGTTTGTAATAAGGTATACCATCGGCCACACTCAAAACAATGGTTTGCCCGTCTTCCTTCGCAGGGTTAAATGCAATTCGATGCTTCCCCACCTGCACTTCATCACCCTCAAATAACGAAAACTCCTGACGCCCCGAGGCCGCTGAAAGCACTAGGTTGATGGATGGTTTGCCACCTGGCTTTTCTACCGAACGTGACATAGCCTGGGGGATGAACAATTCACTTCTCAGCTTCAATTTGCCTTTTGGGGTTGAGAAAGCCGCTGAATATTCATGTGGACTAACAATAGAATAAAGTACATGTTCTTCATCCTCCTTCTCATAAGCATCAGCTGTTACCTTAACATTAACAAACTGGTCACTTGACAAGATGGTGCTCGACTCTTCACCTTCACGAATATGCATCATTCCTTCGTATCCGGCATAACGCGTTATGGCTGCACCCACTATTATCAACAAAAAAGACAGGTGAAAAACCAATGCCGGCAGTTTCTTCAAACTGAATGTTTTAAACTTAAGCAAGTTGCCAACCATGTTAATAGCCAACAAAACAAACACCAGTTCAAACCACCAGGTATTATAAACCAAAGCTTTAGATGCATTGGTTCCAAAATCATTTTCAATAAATGTAGCGACGCCTAATACAGCACCCAGAAATAGCAATAAACTACCCATTAGCCAATAGGCAGTCAGGAACTCAATTAGTTTTTTCATATCTTATTAATTGGATTTTCAATCATTAACTTTTGTAACTCGCAAAACGACTTCAAAATAGTAAATAAGACCAATAAATCTGAAATTTATTCGATAATTTTTTACTTCCCCTTGCTATTTCGACCAATGCTTATTTAGGAGTTATCTACACTGATTTGTTTTGTCAAAAATTATAACCTTTTGTGTACAGGTGTCGTAAAGTTGCACTGGGAATATAACAAGGATAAAATGAAACTAACAACGAAAATCATCGTGTTCTCGGTGACAATGCTATTGATATTGGCCATGTCAATAGCCATACCTTCCATTTACATTAATTATAAGTCGCAACAGCAAGAGTTAGTTAAACTTGAAGCCATGATGCGCAATGACTTTGATGAACTGGTTAAGCATGAGGTAGAAACCGTCATCAGCCTGTTAAACAGCATCAAACGTGAAGTAGAAATGGATAGTCTTTCAACCGAAGAGGCCACTCTACTGGCGGCTAACATTATACGACAATTAAGGTATGGTGACGACGGCTATTTTTGGGTGGATACTAAGGAAGGTGTCAATGTGGTACTCCTGGGTAAAACAGATGTAGAAGGCAAAAGCCGATGGAACCTGCAGGATGCCAAAGGGAATTATCTCATCCAGGATATTATCCAGTCATCTATCAATGGAGATGGCTATACCGAATACTGGTTCCCGCGCCCCGGAGAAACTGAAGCGTCGCCTAAGCGTAGCTACTCGGCCTATTTTGAACCCTTTGACTGGGTTGTTGGTACGGGGAACTATATTGACGATATTGATAAAGCGATTGAAACAGAAAGAATCGATCGCCTGAATCAGCTTAAAAAAGCAATTCTCACTGATATCCTGATTGTACTGGGTGTTTTAGTGCTTTTTTCAGTAATTATTATTGTTATTGGACGAAGATTCGCTGCGAAGTTAGTAACTCTATCCAAAGCCACTGAGGAGATTGCCGGAGGTAATCTGATGATTACCGTGTCAAAAACAGACAATGACGAAATTGGTGTCTTACAGGCCTCTATTCAGCAAACGATTACTAAGCTTAAAGAAATTATGGGCGAGATAATCGAGGGCTCTGGCAATGTACTGGCAGCCAGCGAACAAATGGCTCAATCTGCCGAGCACATCTCCAACGGAGCTACATCACAAGCGGCCTCCACCGAAGAAATATCGTCTTCCGTGGAAGAGATGGTATCAAATATTCAATCGAATGCCAACAATGCAAGCCGTACTGAAATAACAGCCGGAAAAGCAGAAAAAGGGATCAATCAGCTGCAGGAAACCGTAAAACGGAACCTGGAAGCCATGCAGAGCATCACGTCTAAGGTGGCTGTCATCAAAGAAATAGCCGTGCAAACCAACCTGCTGGCACTGAATGCTTCGGTTGAAGCAGCCCGTGCCGGAGAAGCTGGTCGTGGTTTTTCGGTAGTAGCAGGTGAGGTGCGCAAGCTATCGGAAGTAACACAAACTGCTGCAGGCGAAATTGATGATTTATCAGTCAACAGCCTCGAGATTGCAGAAAAGTCGTGGCAGGCCATGGAAGAGTTACTACCCGAGATAGCCAATATCATCCAGATGATTCGAGAGATTCTGGCTTCGAGCAAGGAACAGGAAGCAGGTGCCAATCATATCAACAGCGCCATCCAGTCGTTAGTCAGCATTACTTCTGAGTATTCGGCATCATCTGAGGAAATGGCCTCCAGCTCAGAAGAGCTGTCACGCCAGTCTGAGGTATTAAACGAAAGCATCTCATTTTTTAAAATTAAGTAACATAAGTCATAGATATATGGCCATAAGAGGTTTGCACAGCTACAAGCTTTTTTGTTGCTTTGCAACGTTTTTCACAAAGAACTAAGGAAGATAAGAAATACGTAATGAAAAAAATTCTCTCTATACTAACTGCTGTAATTATTAGTTCGTTAGTAATCGCTCAGGAAGAAACCAAACCTTTTAAAGTTGAGATACATGGCTTTGTTGGTGTTAACGCTTTTATGGACACTCGACAAAGTGTGATTGCCCGAAACGGAAACATCTACCTGTTTCCCAAACCTGCTGATCTGGATGATGCAGGTAATGATATTAATGACAATGCGTCCTATGATATAGATGCAGCCTATAGCCGTTTTAACATTGGCGTATCAGGTCCCGACATGTTTGGCGCTAAAAGCTTCGCATTTATGGAAGGTGACTTTTTGGGTGACCGCTCAGGTTCGCAGGATGTTTACTTCCGTTTGCGTCATGCTTTTATACGCTTAAACTGGGATAAAACAAGCTTATTATTTGGTCAGTACTGGCACCCGCTATTTATCACCGAGAATTTTGCCAGCACAGTTAACCTGAGTTGTGGTACGCCATACCACCCGCTTAACCGCCAACCTATGATACGCCTTGGACATCAGCTAACTGATAAGCTGGAAGTCATTGGTTTTTTAATGTCGCAGAATGACTTCCTGGATAAAGGGATGGTTAAAGCAGCCGAAAACTCGCTGCGCCCCGAAGCTACACTTCAGTTTAAATATAAAACAAACGGATTTTTTGCCGCTTTTACGGGGGGGCTGAAAGCCTTACGCCCGGCACTTAAAGATCCAAACACCAACATCGAAACAAAGGAGTTGGCCAAAGGCCATTATGTTGCCGGTTCAGTTAAAAAAGATTTCGGTGCTGTTACCTTTAAAACAGAAGCCTTGTATACAGCCGGCATGTCAAATATTGTGATGCTGGGTGGTTTTGCTGAGAAAGCTAATGCTACCCCTGAACGCGAGTATACGGCGATTAAGAACTTCTCATTCTGGGCTGATTTAGAATCAAATGCTAAAAAAGTAAAACCTGGTATCCTGGTTGGTTATACCGAGAACCTGGGTGCGATTGATAAGGCAACGCCTTTGGCCGGATACAACATAGGTGGAGATATCGCCAACATGTATTCTATTATTCCTCGTGTAAAGTTTATGGCTAGTCCTAAAATTTGGTTTGGTCTTGAATGGATGTATGTGGTGGCTGCCTATGGCAATGACTACGATGAGTATGCCAAGCCTGTTGACACCACCGACTATACAAATAATCGCCTGACAGCCAGCATGCGTTACACCTTCTAATCCTGCAAAATGAAACAAAAACTAGCAGTTATAGCCATACTGATGATTATTGCCGGCTTTGGCATGATTCATAGCACAAAAGGCATCATGGAGATAGTTAGTCTGTTATTGATTGGCACAGGTGCTGCATATCTGCTATTTTTGTTGCTTGTTAATAAAAAGAATAACAACCCATCTGACGAGGATTAAACATTAACAGGCATGTTTTCAAAAGAGGAAGCCAAACAAATCAGGCAATTATTCTGGCACAAGTTGGAAAATCGCACCCGACGTATACCCGGCCAAAAAGGGAAAAAAATCAAATGGCTATTTGATGATACTGGTATTAAAGGGATTGATTTACGCTTTGATATCAATCGCGAGCGGGCAATTGTGGCCCTGGAAATAAACCATCGCTCTGAAGAACGTCGATTAAAGCTCTACGAAAAATTGGAAGCTTGTAAAAGTATATTCGAGTCAACATATGGTGGCACATTAGAATGGGACTATTTGTATACAAAGGACGAAGGAAGAGACGTATGTCGTGTATATGAAGAATTTGCTCCGGCCGATCTGTACCAACAGGAACAATGGCCCGATGTTATGAAATTTATGATTGACCGGATGATACGATTGGAGAAAGCATTTCTGGAAGTAAAAGATTTCCTTTTGCACGATGAGCTGGGGCAATAATATCTTTAACAACAAAATACTAAAGGTCTATCCATTGCGATAGACCTTTTTTGTAACCCAAACAAATATGTTCTGTTGATGAGAAACTTGTACCGATGTTATTACTGCAGAAAGGAAACTCAAGTGTAAGGTTGGATACCGGATTATTCTTAATAATATGGTACACGATGGCCTTCACACCAATATTGTCAACCTCTGGTGAGGCACAATGCAGTAAAATGAGGCTAGTCTTTGACTTGAGAAGAAAAGCTCCTGCCATCATCTGGTTATGGGCATCATAGGCCGCATATAAACCAGCACTTTTATACCTCAACGCAAAAGGTATAAGTTTCGTAAGTAAACGATGCATATAAGGACTCAGTTGCTTATTGGTCTGTGCAAACATGAGGTAGCTACTTACATCCAATGCTCTCACCACCGTCAATTGCTTACTGTCGTATAGCTCCATAACCTGAACCAAATCCCTACTAAAACTGTTTTTTAAACGCTCAACATCACTTATCAGGTCCAATACGACATATCGAAATTCATATTTCTTTTTTGCCATACCATTGGGTAGCTTATTATGCGCATTCATCAACAAATGAATATTCGCATAAGGTATCGCTTCCAGCATTTGACGATAAACATCAAAATCGATGGGCACCTTATTGACAATACCAATATAGGGCACTATCTCAGGACGATAAACATGTTTAATACCCCAGGTTCGTTTTACAGGAATTGGCAAAACGGCGTCGTAATCACCTGCCACAATCGCTTCCCATTCTGGGCATATCAAATCAAGCAACCAAACTTGCGCAAACACATTGCCATTTGAAGCAGTCTGAACACATTCCCTCCAGCGCCCTTCATCAATCTTCTCACGTTTTAACAGACGAATATTCATACAATTGTTTATATCATGCCTTCATCAGCATAACTAAAATAGCTCCCATCGGTAACAATGATATGGTCCAATACCGGAATATCCATAATACGACCTGCTTCACTCATCTTTTTCGTCACCTTGGTATCTGCATCACTAGGCTGCACATTACCACTCGGATGGTTATGACATAAAATAATGGACGATGCCAGGTGATCAATTGCCGATTTAAGAATGAGGCGGACATCAATCACGGTACCTGATAGACCTCCCTGGCTCACTTTGTTTTTTGCTATCACCTGGTTTGACCGATTCAGCATAAGCAACCAAAATTCCTCATGATGTAAGTCGCCTAATATAGGTTGGAAAATATTACTGACATCTTTACTACAACTTATCTTTGGCCTCGTCTCAGTTTCCTGCAGTTTACGGCGTCGCCCCAGCTCAAGAGAGGCCACAATACTTATTGCCTTCGCTTCGCCTATGCCGTGATAACCGGTCTTTAAATCATTAACTGACTTTTTCCCGAGCGTATGCAGATTATTCTTGCAGTCGCGCAATATCTTTTTCGATAATTCAACTGCACTTTCCTTGGCACTGCCCGAGCCAATTAAAATAGCTAACAATTCGGCATCTGATAACGAAGCAAGTCCTTTACTGATAAGTTTCTCCCGGGGACGATCCTCCAGGGCCCATTCTTTAATACTGAGGTGTTGATAGGTCTCCATCTTTTTTCTTTTATGAGAAAAAGATAAAGAGGCTATATGAGAAAGTAAATATGCAGATATTAAAAAAGCCCTCCATATTGGAGAGCTCTTTTGCAGTCCCTAGGAGAATCGAACTCCTGTTTCAAGGATGAAAACCTTGCGTCCTAACCACTAGACGAAGGGACCTTATGACCTGTTTCAGGTTATAAAGTTATATGCAGTCCCTAGGAGAATCGAACTCCTGTTTCAAGGATGAAAACCTTGCGTCCTAACCACTAGACGAAGGGACCTTAAGCAGCTATTAAAGTGTGTTAACGTGCTTAGTTAACTTTGACTTTAAGTTTGCAGCCTTATTCTTGTGAATAATATTCCTCTTTGCAAGCTTATCAAGCATAGAAGCTACTTTTGGAAGCAATTCCTGAGCTGCTTCTTTTTCAGACGTACCTCTCAGTGTTTTCACAGCATTACGAGCAGTTTTTGCATAGTATTTGTTGTGAAGTCTTCTCTTCTGTATCTGACGAATTCGCTTTTTCGCTGATTGATGATTTGCCATCGTACTACAATTAAAAATTGTTAATCTTTTATTTTCGCAGTCCCTAGGAGAATCGAACTCCTGTTTCAAGGATGAAAACCTTGCGTCCTAACCACTAGACGAAGGGACCTTATTGCCTTTGGACCTTGTTGTTTGTCTCAAATGCGGATGCAAAGATATATCAAATTAAAATCCCTCCAAATTTTTTTTACAAAAAACATCGAAAAAATTACACACCACCATCCGATACCCTTTCTTCAATATTCACTAACTGTTAGTTACATGATTTTATGATTCTAATCAGGACATTTAACTCTTATTTTATTTGCAAACGATTTTATAAATGTGTTATTTTGCATCAGTGAAAAGTGGAAGGATTTGGCTGATTGCAACCACTTAAAAAAAGTGCTAAAACGCAAAACTCGTTTGTACTTCCCCCTTTTCACATATCAATTAGTTTTAATGTACATCTGTATACTATACAGACTTTATTTTTAAATGATATGGGATATTTATTTACATCAGAATCCGTTTCTGAAGGACATCCAGACAAAGTAGCAGATCAAATCTCAGATGCTTTACTTGACAATTTTTTGGCATTTGACCCCAACTCAAAAGTCGCTTGCGAAACACTGGTGACAACTGGCCAGGTAGTATTAGCTGGCGAAGTGCACTCTAAACACTATGTTGATGTGCAGGAAGTGGCCCGACGCGTGATTAACCGCATTGGATATACCAAAAGCGAATACCGTTTTGATGGCGACTCATGCGGCGTATTATCAGCTATCCACGAACAATCGGCTGATATCAACCAGGGTGTCGACCGGACAGAAAAAATGGAGCAAGGTGCTGGCGACCAGGGAATGATGTTTGGTTATGCATCAAAAGAAACAGATGACTATATGCCAATCTCACTGGAGCTGTCGCATCGCTTATTGATTGAAATGGCCGACATTCGCCGAGGTGGTAAAGAAATGACCTATTTGCGCCCTGATTCGAAAAGCCAGGTAACTATTGAATATGGCGACGACAATCAACCAAAGCGCGTACACACCATTGTAGTATCAACGCAGCACGATGAATTTGACGAAGATGAACCAATGCTGGCTAAGATTAAGGATGATGTGCGTAATATTTTAATACCGCGCACTATTTCTAAGTTGCCTGCACGCGTTCAAGCTCTTTTCGATGATGATTATATTTTACATGTTAATCCAACGGGTAAGTTTGTGATTGGTGGACCGCATGGTGACACCGGCCTGACTGGTCGCAAGATTATTGTTGACACATATGGTGGTAAAGGAGCACACGGTGGTGGTGCTTTCTCAGGAAAAGATCCAAGTAAAGTAGATCGTTCAGCCGCATACGCATCACGTCATATGGCTAAGAACATGGTTGCTGCCGGTTTGGCCGATGAAGTACTGGTACAGCTTTCATATGCTATTGGTGTTGCTCAACCAGTGGGTGTTTTTGTTGACACATATGGAACCTCTAAGGTAGCAATGAGCGATGGTGAGATCGCTGTTAAAATAGCCGAAGTATTCGACCTGCGCCCGGCGGCAATCGAAGAACGTTTAAAACTGCGTCACCCGATGTATGAAGAAACAGCAGCTTACGGACACATGGGACGCACCCCCCGCACCGTTAAAAAGGTGTTTGAATCGCCTTATTTTGGCAGTAAAGAAATGGAGGTAGAATTATTCACCTGGGAAAAGCTTGATTATGTAGATGTGATTAAAAAAGCATTTGGCATCTAAATAACACATAAGAAAATACTGAAAGCCTTATTAATAGATAAAATATCTGCTAATAAGGCTTTCTTATTTAAACCTTAACCACTATAACTACCTTCTTAATGCAGCATTTAGCCAAATATCAATAATTAATGAATTATCATTATTCAGCGTCTACCCATTTAAATGACGCGACAACAGCCCGGTGATCGGAGGGATAATCCACTACATGAATGTCTGATTTTAATGTTGGTTCACCTACAGTTTGAGACTTGAGTAATTTGAGCTGATCACCCATCACAAAGATAAAATCGATTCGATCGTGAATTTCTCCAGGACTTTCGATACTCGACCATGTTTTACCCGGTCGCTTGACCTCATCAGGATTAGCCGCTCTAAAAGCATCTTTAAAGCCATAATCAAACAGTCTTTTGGTACAAGGCCATTGCACCTTTTGTTGCACAACATTAGCATCAGCAGCTCGTTGAGTCCAGTCTAAATGAGAAGGCTCGTTAAAGTCACCTGTTAATACCACTGGCCAACCTTCTTTTTTCACTTTATCAATTTCTGCGATATAAGCCTCTAATTGATGTAGCCGTGTATCTGCCGCCCATTGTATCGCCTCTTCTTCGGTACTGATAAATGGATAATCACCATATTCCTTATTAGCTAACTGATAGGGCTGGTAGGGAATATAAGCAAGGTGACAGTTGAAAAACCATATATATTTATCATCATCCAGCTTAATCTTCACGCCCTTTCGGCTTTCCAGTACTTCGGTTATCTGATATTTCGTCATTATGCCATCCAAGTGGCCCTGATTAACCTGCCGCCAGCCCATGTTACCGGCCATTTCGGCCGACCTGTCGGGACGCGGATTTCCGTAACCACCTGATTCCTGCACACCAACTATTCCACCCCTTGCCGCACGTATCACCTCAATTGATTTAGTCAAAGCTTGTCCTCCGGCATCTCCTCCATGCCACATGTTAAATGACATGATGTTAATCGTGTCGTTGTGTTGTGGGACATTATTGTTACCTCTCACCTCTTTCGATTCAGAACAAGCAATAGTACAAAACATTATAAGAATCAATAGAGCATTTTTCATAGTTCTGTATTTTTTAAACATCTATAAATTAAATTAGTCCATTCATTTTATTCTGAAGTAATAGAATGAACACTTACTTCTGTAAACCTCAAACAGTACACATCAAGCATTTGAATTATTAGCATTTGGTAATGAGCCATCTACAAAACCTCACCAATGCAGAATAATAAGCTAATACTCATTAAAAAAGAGCTGCGCCAGTAAATAATGACCATTTATGGCGGCTCTTTTTTATCATTAATACACACTAATAATGAGCGATAAGAAATAGCAGACCAACACTTCAACATTTGTAATTAGTCCAATACCTTATCCAGCATTGAAGTGTCCTTTCGATTATTTCTTTACAGTAAAACGGTATATGCCATCACCTCCTATATCATAACCACTAAATTGCAGTTCCAGGTTTAGTTCAAAAGTATTTCCATTGTAGGTGCCTGCAGGTCCCGCATGAAAAGTCACATCATAACCACCGCCAACAGCATTATAGTCGTTTAATAATGTTACATTACCTTGTTTGGTATCCGGATCAATCGGGCCAAGCTCCAACTCTAAAAAGGTTTCAAGGCTGCTCATCGCCCAGAAGTCAAAAGTAAGATTTAATCTTTGGCAGTCATCTCCCACCTTCTCACCTATACAATAGCTTGGACTCCAGCTTGGCCATACATTATCAGTACAATTCACATCACCTGTCCATAATTCGGCAAGGCATGCGATATCATCATCCAGCACCGTAAGAGTGAATGTGCCGTTTGTATTATTCGCGCCTTCTCCAATACCCAGCGTAACATTAGCTGTTGATGATAAGCTTATGACCACGTCAACATCTCCATCTCCTGTAGCATTATCATTTACACCTAAAGTAATATAAGAAGTATAGGCTGCATATCCGGATTCAAAGATAAGAATGCCATTACTTTTATCACTGACTATTCCTTTTTCGTTGCCTTCCAGTGCATAATTCATCGTAAGATCATCTACCATATCAGATGTCGCAAACACCTTTACAGGTATCCTGATTTCATCAGGATGACTTTCTACGACGCTACTGCTTTTTTCCTTAAAATACACGTATATCGATTCAGGCTCCTCTGTTTCGCTGCATGCGAAAAACACAAATGCGACAACTACAAGGAGTATTCTTGTTAAATTATATGTCTTCATATCTTACACCTTTTACTTTAGTAACCACATTACTGCATTGACATTATCTTCACCATATTGACGCTTAATGGCGTCCTCTACATTCTCTTTGTTGGCATCTGATTCCGACTGTGGATACATCCAACGCACCGGAATGCGATCTTCACTTCCCGTGTTGAGTGATGTTGAAGGGTTGATTTTTAGTTCAGGAAAACCCGTTCTCCTGTTTTCATAATACTGCAGCCAGTTATTTTGCAGAAAGGTGGCTATGTATTTTTGCGTTATTATCTGCTCCAAGCCATTAGCCGGATCATACTGCACCCTGGGATACTCAATGTAGGCATCTATATACGCGTCAGAAATATCTGCCCCTTCATAACTCTCCCCATATGTTTCATAAAACTTCATCGATGCCTTAATGCCATTATTATAACGAGTGGCTGCATCATCATCAATCCAGCCGCGCCATACAGCTTCGGCGATTAAGAACTCTTTTTCAGCGAGACCTATTACAATATAAGGCTCGTTCTCAGGATCTGTATAATACCGGACATGAATCCTTGACATTTGCTTATCAATTTCAAGCTGCTGAAGATCTTCAATTGGCAGTGTTCCGTCGCCTCCGGCATAAGCATCATAGCTATTGGCTGGTATTCCTGCCGCTACTGCTTCTCCAGTAGGCTGTGCATAATAAAACAACCTTCTATCCTGTTGCTCTTTGAGAATGTTTACAAATGACTCGTCCAGGTGTGGGTATTGCTGATGACTATGATTGAAAAATGGATAACGCTCACCTTGTTTATCGGTATAGATAAACATCATATTATCCGCTAATGATTCAATCAATGGATACTTCAAAGGATTGCTGACAATCTGGTTAAAGTGTTCTTTTACACCTAATGCGGTATTTCCTTCCTTTGCCGAAAGAGTCATCAGCACTCTTAGTGTAAACGTATTAACAGCCTTTCTCCATTTCTGTATGTCATTATTGTAAAAGATATCTCCAGTAAGAACACCTGTCGTGTTCATCAGTGCTTCATTGGCCAGTTCCAACTCATTGAGTATACCTGCAAAAACGGTTTCCTGAGAATCATACACAGGCGAGTAGATGTTTTCAGTCTCTCCTTTCATGGCCTCCTCAAAAGGGATATCACCAAAAGCCATAGTAAGATCGTAATAAAACCAGGCTCTAAAAAAGTGGGCCATGCCAATGTACACATCTTCTTCGGTTCGCTCAGCCTCTTCAACCATCTTGTCAACATTGCGCAAGATTGAATAGTTATAAAAGCTTGAACGTCCAAACCTATTATACTGATAATCCTCCATTGCTTCAGTCCAAACAATTTGCTTTGAGACCATCTGCGAATAAAAGAATGGTTTTCCTCCTCCGGACGCCAGGTTTAAACTCACCCCTGTAAATAACAAACTAGGGATCACTTGTTCTGTTTTATTAGGATTTACAGCAAGCTCATCAAAATTACCGGTACAGTTAACCAAACCGACCATCATTATAAGAGCTACTATTTTATTTAAGTATGTCTTCATATCAATGCTTTTAGAATGTCAATTTGATGTTAAATCCAACATTACGAACGGATGCTGATGATAAATTATCACTCCCATTATCCGGGTCGATATATTTCACTTCTTTGGTCCAAAGCCACAGGTTACGTCCAATAAACGCAATTGAAGCTGCAGACATGCCTAGTTTTTTGGCAGCATCACTTGGCACTTTGTAAGTCAGGCTCAGTTCCCTTAGCTTTAAGAAAGTCTGATCGTACATGTTCTGGTATTTCATACTGCCCACATATGGATTATAGCTTTTCATGTAGGAGATATAAGATACCTGAGTTTGATTAGCTTCAAAAACACGCGTATCCTCCAGAACATTACCCTGTTCATCGCGTATGATTTCACCGCTTGTGACAACCACGCCATTACCTGTGTAATTATTAATGCCGTTAACGGCAGCTTCACGGTATACATTTACAGATTCGGGATGGGTACCGCTATTCCACATAGCCTGGTTGGTCTGTGAGTAAATGTCTCCACCTACACGTCCGTCAAAAGAGAATGACAAGTCAAAATTCTTAAACGTAAAATTGTTTGTGAAACCCCACACCCAGTCCGGAGAAACATAACCAAACACAGTAGGATAATTGCTACTTACCGGATAGCCACTTGAGTTATGCACGATATTTCCTTCATTATCACGCTCCCAGTCATAACCAATGATGTAGTCTGTTCTTCCGTCCTCTTTTATCCAAGATGATTTTGCAGTATAAACAGCATCCGCTTTTTTAAGATACCAGCGACTTGTTGACCAGTTTAACGAAGCATCCCAGGTTAATGCGTGTGTCTTGATCGGCGTGACTGATAATACCACCTCAACCCCTTTTTGCTCAAATTCTTCATCGGTATTTACCTGCTTACTGGAGAAACCGGATGCATCAGATATATCTGCGTAGGCGATTTTATTATAGTTTAATGTATTAAAGTAGGCCACATCCAGACGCAGTCGGTTGGATAGCATGCTAA
The DNA here is from genome assembly GCF_018271975.1 of Carboxylicivirga mesophila. Taxonomy (GTDB): domain Bacteria; phylum Bacteroidota; class Bacteroidia; order Bacteroidales; family Marinilabiliaceae; genus Carboxylicivirga; species Carboxylicivirga mesophila. Next base: position 322,088 of record NZ_JAGUCN010000001.1, on the reverse strand, counting down.
TATCCGTTCCAAGCTCATAGGTTCTATTCACTTCCGGTTCCACATCTGAACCAACAATGGTAGATGGATAATAAGCAGCGCTATTCCCCTGTCGCACATCAGAGCTTACCGTGTAAGCGGGATTAATACTATACAAGCTCACATCCTTTTTCGATACGGTCCATGAGCCTCGTACCTTCCAGAAATTGATTGCATCAGGCATGTTGACAAATTCAGAGATGATACCGCTTAAGGCCACTGACGGATAAAAATATGAACGGCTATCCTCGGGTAGCGAAGATGACCAGTCATTACGTCCCGTCATATCCAGATACAAGCCGTCCAGGTAGCTTAAACTCACTTTACCATAGGCACTGTTAACCTGCTTCCTGGAAAAATAGTTGCTGGCCGAAACCGGATTCGTTGAATTGGACAGAGAGAAGAAACCAGGCACATTCAGTCCATCTGTACTGGCTGATAAAGATTTGCTTTCCCAATAGTTCATGGTTCCCCCTAAAAGAGCATCCACTGTAAAACCATCAAACAGGTCTTTTTTGTATGTTAGGAGCACATCACTGTTGATTGAGAAATAATACGACTGACTATTGGAATAATTCCCCTCGCCCATTCCATAACTTTTAGGTGTTCTCTGATCCGACTTTGTACTATTCCAGTTGCTTCCAATTCGTCCTGCCAGCTTAAGATCTTTAGCCAAATCATAAGTCATATTTACGAAACCATAGTTGACATCCTTGTAATACGACCGGGTTGTTTCATGAGCCAGAAAGTAAGGATTATTGTACCATACCGTATACTGGTAATACTTTTGTTGTACGTCCTCTACCAGCCAATAATCGCGAAAATCTCGGATATCATAATCGGTTCCCGACCAAACTAAAAGGTTGTACACATAATTCGCTCCTCCATATCCTGTATAAGGATAGTTGGGCGAATACTGCCTGTTATAGGTCCAGGATGATTCCAGGTTAAACTTATCTCCAATCTTGGTTGTACCTCCAATGGTGAACGTAGAATTATTAAGTTTTGTATTTGGTACCTGTCCTTTTTCGTATGCATGCGACATTGATATACGAAAACTCCCTTTCTCGGTACTTTGCGACACACTGATATTATTATTGGTTATAAAACCTGTTTCAAGAAAATTAGTGAGGTTATTACGCCCGCGGGAACGCCAGGGGGTTGGTATGCGGTTGCCATTTTCGTCAAGCGGACTATCCCACTGTGCTATCTCTTTCCAGCCACTGGCCGTGGTTGGGTCTCTTTCATCAAGCCGGGGACCCCACACGTATGTGCCTGAGTCGTTAATCCCTCCGCCTTTACCATCAACGTAGGAGTACTGTCCATTATCTCCTGTTCCGTATACTTGCTGCGGTTTAGGAATGGCCACATACCCGGCCTTAAACATTGTACTGCTGGAAATGTCAACGGTCAGCTTTTTGGCTTTTCCTTTTTTAGTAGTAATCATTATTGCCCCGTTAGCTCCCCTGGATCCATAAAGCGCTGAAGCCGTAGCACCTTTCAGAATACTCATTTCTTCAATGTCTTCACTGCTCACATCCCAGAAGTCAGAATTTACCGGTACTCCGTCAATAACAATTAAAGGCTGAGCACCACGCAGATAAAATTTTGGAGTACTGAAGAAATCAGAAGAGTTATATACAGTCAAACCTGCAACTTTACCTGTGAGGTTGCTTATCACATTGGATTCCTTTGCTTTTTGTATCTCCGTACCTTTTATATCCTGAACAGCATAACCCAGAGCCTTTGTTTCACGCTTGATACCAAGAGCAGTTACTGTCACTTCATTCACATTTTGCATATCTGCCACCAGAGTGATGTCGAGGGTCTCCCTATCACTTACTCCTACTTCCTGCATCTCAAAACCTATAAATGAAAAGACTATAACATCGTCATTCTTCACCTGAAGACTATAGGAACCATCGATACTGGTAATCGTTCCGGTTGTGGTTGATTTAATATAAACACTAACACCGATCAGAGGCTCACCAAAAGCATCCACCACCTTGCCTGTTAATGTTCTTGTCCGTTCCTGATAGTTATATTCATCCTTATTGCGCTCATCCTTAAGAATAACTATCATTTTATCAATAACCTGGTATCTAAGGCCCTCATCTGCCAGTATCTCATCAAGTATCCCTGAAATCATGACAGAGTTATAGTTACCCGATTTTAGCGAGCTGTTTTGAATCAGTCCCTCATCATAAATGATAGAGTAATCCGTTTTTTTCTCAATCATCTGAAACACCTCCTTAAGTGAGTTTTTCCATAAATTGAGGTCTAATTTTTCTGATTGTGAATAGGTATGAATAGCAAAAGTTTGCTGCAATACAATAACCAGAAATAATACAGTTAGTTTCATCGTCATCAGAATTTTACGAAGGCAGGAGGGCATACCTCTCCCTTGGGAAACCCATTTTTTTTCCATACTTTTGAATCGATTAAGTTATACTTATGATTTAATTAACTAAAGGGAGGATTGGTCGCACTTTGCTCCCTTTTTTCATTTTTATTTAGTTCTTATAATCTTCACTTTTCTCAGGTTTATTTTCTCATATTTAATTGGCACATATAGCTTTATAACATCCAGCACCTGCCATATCGTTTCCTCATTCTTAAATGCTCCGGAAAAGTACAATCCCTGCAAATCGTTCTGTACATAATCAAACTCAATATCATACCATCGTTCCAGACTTATTAACAGCTCCTCCAAAGGCATGTTATCAAAATGAAAATCATTACTCACCCACCCTTTAACAGCACGAATATCACTAGCCTCTTGTTTTTGCATTAGCCCATTGGTCCAAACCGCCTGCTGCCCCGGTTGCAGAACAACTGTCTCCTGCGTGTTATGCACCTTTACTTTCCCTTCATACAAAGTTGTAACCGTCTTATTCATATCATCATAAGCCATCACATCAAATACGGTTCCCAGAACAGTAACATCATAATCGGCCGTCTTTACAATAAAAGGAGAGTTTTCATTGCGCTTTACTTCAAAATATGCCTGACCAACGAGCGCCACCTTTCTCTGCTTATTGTTCATTGCCAGTATCTCCAGCTTTGTTTCGGCATTCAGCCAAACTATGGTGCTGTCAGCCAAGGTCACTTTTGAGCGTTGTCCGCGTGGTGATTCAAACACGACTGTTTCTAAACCAGTTTCATTAATTTGCTTTTGTAGTAGCCAGAATGCACTAACGGATATAAATGCGAGTAATGAAGCGACGGCAGCTACTTTCCAAATATTAAGCCGCTTACTTGAAGGCTTAATCTGATTATCCAGGGCCTCCATTCGCCTAACACGGTTGATTAATTCATTCCAGTTTTTCTGCATGAAAAGATTATCATCAGAACCGTGCCAGTTAGCGCTCAAATCATCAAAATAAGCCTGGTGCTCAGGTGAAGCTTCCAGCCAGTGAATCAGTTCACCGGCCTGCTCTTCACTTATCTCACCCTTGAAATAACGTTCTATAAGATTATTATAGTAGTCTTCTTTCATTTCCATTATTATGCCTTGTAAATTAATAACGCAAGTGATTAAAGTATTCCCCCCCTTAATGTAAAAAATAAGTTACTGAATATTCAGTCGGCAACAGGCAGAAATGAATTATCTTAAAAAAAGTGCAGATATCGGTTTTCAGATTATCCCTGAAATAGCATAGCACAAACCACAAGTCATTTGATAAAAGTAACTGTATAACCTGAGAGCATCACAGATAATTCTTCATTATGAGCACAAATAAAGCCAATGGGATGCGCCCTTCGAAATGCTCACGAAAAATTGTCAGCGCTTTACTAATGTGTTTCTCTACATTCTTAACCCTCAAATCCAGCTTTTCTGCAATTTCTCCATATTTAAGTCCCTCTATCCGGCTTAAGACAAACACTTCACGACACCTGAGTGGTAATGCTTCAATGACCCTGGCTATTTCTTCTTCCAATTCCTTTTCTATAACTACATAAGGTTCATCCCTTACAAAATCTATCCGATAAAGCTCTTCGGTATTCTTGAGGTGAGAGAATTTCTGCTGTGTATTACTAACGACCTTTATATGGCGTATATGCGATATGCATTGATTTCGCACCAATCTATAAAGAAACGCCTCAATATTTATTGGTTCTATACTTCTACGTTTTTCCCAAAACTTGATGTACACTTCCTGCACAATATCTTTCGCCAGAATCTCATCTTTCACAATATTACTGGCAAATAAAAAAAGGCGTTCAAAATAGCGTTTAAATAATTGTTCAAAAGCATGCTCGTCACCCTGCCTGATCTTATCCAGTAGTTCTATGTTGGAGGTCTTGTTTTCCATGTATCGACGGTTAGCAAAGATAACCGGATTTTAGAAAGACGCAATTAGTCTTATTCAGTTTGCATTAGCATTCAGCAAATCCTGATTAATTCGTTCTCTCTGTTTCAAAATTATTCATCAGGGATTTCAAAACGATAAACGCTGCCGCCAAAATCATTCACTAAAAAACCATTCTCCACTGGCGTTACCGGCGAAAAGACCGGCGCACCCAATTCTACACTCTGAATGAGCTTGCCATCGGGCGGATTAATTGCATACAATAGTCCGTCGGAAGCACCAAAACAGATCATCCCAGTTATCAGTATTGGCGCCGATTCAACGGCAGCACTTTCTGGTTTCGAATAAGGTGCAGAATAAAAGAGTGATTCACCGGTTTTAAACTTCCATACCTCCTTACCAGTCATACGGTCGAGGGCCACTATTCCTTCTGCTGATGTTCCAATAACTATTAACTGATCGACCAGTAAAGGTTTAGTTGCTACCTGAATGTCATAAGGTGTTTCAAAATAGCGGTACAGCTCACCGGTATGAGCATTCATCACCCCAATTCCCTTTTGGGATGCAACATATAAAGCATCGTTATGCCAGGTTGCTGAACTGCTTCGAAAACGAAATCCATTATCACTTTTCTTCCAAAGCAGTTTACCGGTTTTGATGTCGTGGGCAAATAAAGCTCTCCAATTGGAACCAGAAATCAAGACATTTCCGGCGATTGTCATGGTAGATGCATCCCCTTCGCCTCCTGTCCATTCAGTATTTGACCATACCTCTCGTCCGTTTTCTATATCCAGAGCCTTGAGGTAGTTTCCAAAGCCAGTGTAATAGACTCCGTCTTTCACCACACTTCCTGAGATATAGGCTCCAAGTCCCTTTTGACCAAGCTCTTTCTTCCAAAGCAATTGACCGTTGTGGGCATCAAGAGCATAGGCTATCCCAAAGTGATCAGTAGCCAGGACTTTTCCTCCTTCATAGCAGATAGTATTCTTAATCGAACCTTCAGTAAAGTATGTCCAGGCATTATGCCCTGTTTCCACATCCAAGGCTATTATGCCACACTTTTTCAGCCTAAAATCATCAATCATGGCAACAAATACTTTTCCATCAGCCTCAATAGGTTTAGCCATCCATGTATTGGCTTTGACATTGGATAACCACATTAAGTGTCCAGAAGTATTTGCATCCACCACATTACTTAATTCAAATGTATGCTTGCGACTGGTTATTTCCCCATCGGCAAACGTAGCTTCCACCGATAGCTGCAATTTTTTATTCTTCCATTTTTTACGAATTGGTATAGTTGCACTCCAGTTCCAATCGGTATTTGGGGCCAGATCAAAAGTCACATTTTCACCATCATCACTGGTTATAACTCCCTTTATAAAACTTGCGTGCGCAGTTGAGTGGTAGGCATTAACCGATACCAGCAGGTCATTGCTTTTCGTTCTCTTCACGACTTTGTTTATTGGTGAGTTAATTACTAATTGATGATCTACATATGCATATCGGGGTGTAATGTTAAGCTCTCCTTCATCACTAATGTCATAAACCAAAAAGTTCGATGGAGAATGATCAATGCCTCCTTTATCGGGCGAGGAAGCACACACACTAACAGGACCATTATCACCATGTTTCTTCATGAAATTAATATGCCAGTGACCATAAATCCATGCCTTCAGGTTATGGTTATTCAGATTTAGCACCTGATTCTTTTTACCCTCGTATATGAATTCATCACCAAAAGTCAACAGGTCATGATTAAACACCACAAGATTCATCGTTGGATCCACATGTTTTAAATCATTAACCAACCAATTATAAACCTGTTCCTTTGAATACGAAGGATGATGATCGCCATGCAACATTGGTGTTACTACAAAATGCGTATTACCTGAATCGAATGAGTAGTAAACAGGGCCAAACAGGGATTCAAATAGTTGCTCGCCATAATCGCCATTCACCAGGTCATGATTCCCGATACAATAAAAAACGGGAACACCCATGCTTTGTGTGTGAATCGTTCTTGCATGAAACTGCAGCCCTTTTTCATAACAGATATCACCTGTATGAATAATAAACCCAGCCTCATGCTGTTCTGCATATTCCTTGATATTATCTATCCACTGATGATGCTCATAGGTTTCTGTATCGGTAATTTGAATAAAACGTGCATTATCAGCTGTTTTAATATAAGGCTTTAGTCCAAAATCATATGCCTGGCTTTGCTTATCAACCGGCAAATAATGTTTATAGCTTGTTTGGTAACCAGCCGGTACTGTAATAAAAATAAAACGTGTAATATCATCCCCTGGCAAATCAAAGTAACCATTTTCGTCGGTGCATACTACATGTAAACCATCTGAAACTTTAACACCTTTAATTCCCTTTTCACTTCTATCATAGTTACCATTTCCATTATCATCAATAAAAACCCGTCCCTTATATGAGGCATAAGTGAGGGAAACGAGGCACAACAGAATGCCGGTAATCAGCCATTTATTCATGTTCATTCCTTTTATATTTACTCTAACGCTTTGGTAATATACTTTTGACGGTAAAAAAGAACTTTATCTATAAATCTAACTGAAAATGGGTTACAACGTAACCATGATCAGAAGGAAACATAGCACTTTTGTTTCCTATAACAATCGTTTCATTATAATCCACCTTTCTAATTTGTGAATCCAATACCTTCAGTTTATTTCCCTTATAAAGAATATAATCTATACGATGGTCATCATTCACACCTGGCATTCCCCAGCTAATACCCGGATTATGTTTTGGATTGGGATATTTTTCCCGAAATGCATCTTTTAGTCCAGCATCTTCAAAAGCAGATAAGGTCCACCAGTTCACCACTAAATCATTGTTGATGCCCTTATTAGATTCAACCCAGTCGCGATGAGACCAGATATTGAAATCCCCACCTACAATAACAGGTACATCATCGGCATTGTCTAAAAATGGTTGCAGACCTTTAAGGATAGCTCCAACTTCTTTAGGACGTGAACCAGAGGTTTCCCACTTCACCAATTCATCAGGCGTTTTTCCCAGTAATTGTGGTTCATCATCCCAAGGATCAAAGTTGAGCCAAGTATCAAACACCATCATTTTTGTTGTATCGTTAAGGTACACTTCGATACCTCCTACATTAAAATAATTGTAAAAGTCCACCCTTTCACCCAATGGATACCTGCTTAAAATGGACAGATTGGTATGTGGATTATCAAGCGGAGTGCCTGGCTTATCGATCAAATGAAAATAATATCCCAATGAATCAGCAATCATCTTACCCGAGCCATAGGTTTCAATCAGTAATACAATATCCGGATTTACTGACTTGATAATATCTATCACATGTGGACGACCATCTTCCTTTAAGTCAGCATCATTCCCTCCGTGCCATATATTCCAAACCATCACAGAAACTGATAAAGACTGAGATGCTTCTATATCATTACCACGGCATAGGATACAGTTGCCTGTTAAAAGTATAAATGATAAACTAATACAAGTGAGTAACTTCATAATATTCGGTATTTTGTGTCAAATCCATTTTGCCAATATAACGCCTTTCAAAGTAATATACCCCCAGTTCTGATTCTCCATTTTTCATAATTAATCGGCTGATGTATTAATTTGCGATATACAAGGTTTGCTGTGACTCCATTTTTTTACAAATAAAAACGGCCATCCTTGTAAAATTCAGGATGGCCGTTAATTAATCATTATATCATTTCTATCGCTTAAAATAACTGATTGCTTCTTTTAATTTTGCTGCCAGTTGAGTCAAATGCTCCGAGTTATTTGTAAAGATAGATGCCGACCCTGAGTTTTGCTGAGTCACCTCATTGAGTTCCTGGATGGCTTTATTAACCTGTTCAGCACCACTCTGCTGCTCATAGCTCGATGCCGTAATCTCCTGCACCAGCTGTGTGGTTTTTTCAATCTCAGGAATGATATCCTCAAGCTGTTTGCCAGATTTCTCAGCTGCATCAACTCCGTGCTGCGTTAAATCAATTATCTCCACTGCTGCTTTTTGCGAGCGTTCAGCCAGCTTCTTCACCTCGGCCGCCACCACTGCAAATCCTCTGCCTTGCTCACCAGCACGAGCAGCTTCTACGGCAGCATTTAATGCCAGGATATTCGTTTGTTTAGCAATCTCCTCGATGATGGTAATCTTTTGAGCAATCTCCTGCATCGAAATGGTTGTTTCTTTTGAGCTTTCGAAGCTTTCTTTAATGCCCTTAGCCGATTGAAGGGCGATGCCCTCAGTCTGTTTCGAGTTTTCGCTGTTTTGCTGAATAGTGGCTACCATCTCCTCCATTGATGAAGATATTTCTTCAGAAGAGGCCGCCTGATTAGATGCTCCTTCGGATAGCTGATTAGACGAGGAAGCCAGCTCCAGACTGGCAGTATTAATGGCATCGGAGCTTTCGATAATCTCATTCACAATTTGCTTCAGGTTATCAATCATATCTCGTAATGCCCGACCTAAATCTCCGGCTTCATCCTGCTGCTCATCATCCACATCAATCTCAGCCGTAAGGTTACCATCAGCAATTTCGCGAGCGATAGCAGCACTTTTAATAATTGGCCGAACAATATTTCCTGCAGTGAAATAGACTATCACATAAAGAATAATTAATCCTATCAGTCCTATAATAACACTCTGATAAAATATGGCATTGGCCTTTTTCAAAATTACTGCTTTTGGCACTTCAATACCCAGTGTCCAGGTTGTTTCAATACCTCTAAAGGTAACCGGTGTATAGGATACATAGTACTCTACTTCGTTTTTCTGGTTGACATATTCAAAAGGATAATCCTCAGACTGTAATGTTTTATCCAGTCCGATTGCAAATTCCGGACTGTCAGAATCAATAACCGATAATAGCTTTTGGGATACATAATCGGGTGAAGTATGAGCCACAATACTGGTGTCTCGCGATACCAGATAAGAAACAGCGCCTTCATAAAGATCCATGCTTGAGATGATCTTCGACATATCATTCAAACTAATATCAACACCCACGAGTCCTAGAAAACGACCACTGGCATCTTGCAGGGGTGCAGTGATTGAAGTCATTAGGATACCTTCCAACTCCTCTGTTACGACATCATAATATGGATTCCAGATATCTGCATGATTATAATCGCGCGCCTGGTAATACAAACTGGTCAGCACTTCATCATTCATATCCACTCTTTCGGTGGTTTGCTTCAATTGACCATTTAATCGAAACACTACATTACGCTCGCGACCATTTCGCATGGTGTAGTTACTGTCCAGCGCTTTAAGTTCCCATATCTGCCAGGTTGATAACAAATCCGGATTATTCTGACACCAACCGTATAACATATTGCCAAAGACCTCATCCCGGTATGCCTCATCCATTGGCAAATAATTATTGTAATTATCACGAATGGTATTTGTTGATGTGATCACCTGATTAATATCGTTTTGTATCAGATTGCGAGAAGCCTTTAAATTAGCATCAATAATTGATTTGGAATCTTCTAATGCATTCTTTCTCAGCTGTAAACTAATGTAGGCAAGCGTTGCGCCATAAATGAGAGTAAAAGATGCTAGCGTATAAACCAACAGCTTACTCTTTAAGCGTAGATTAATAATTTTATTCACAAGCAGTTATTTTAGGTTATTTTCCCGGACCTAGTTATGCCTTATATATACGTGTAATGCTAGCAAAAGTTTTCTTTTCCACAAATGAGTTTTAACATTTTTATACAAAAAATGCCTGACTAAATGCCAGGCAAAGCTTTTCTTATAGTATAAAATATGAAATCTATTCCATCGCAAAGACCTTAAAAGCTAATTCAAAGTCATCGTATATCATCTTGTCTCCCAGGTTATCGAAGAACTTCCCTGAACCGTATTTTACATCGTATTTAGTGCGATCAACAACAATTTTACCTTCAAAAGCATTACCACTTTTTGTAAAATTAAAAGTTACCGGATGCGTTTTGCCTTTGATGGTTAAATCAGCTATCACCTTGAAAGCACTGCCCTCTTTCACTACTTTTGAGATGATGAGTTGACTCTCGCCATACTTTTCAACACCAAAGAAATCGTCGGATTTTAAATGACCTACCAATTTGGCATTATAATCCTGATTATCTAAATCGGTACAGGTGATGGTGGTCATATCAACGATAAACTTACCGCCCACCAACTCCTTGTCTTTCATCTGCAATGTACCTGATTTGAATTGAATATTACCCGTATGCTCACCAGTTACTTTTTTTCCTGTCCAGGTGATCTTACTCATCTTAACATCAATTTGTCTTTCTTGTGCATCAGCCCAGGTGAAAAACAGGCACAGGCCAACGATTAATAATGATAATCTTTTCATGGTGTTTATTTTAATTGGTTATTGTCGACTTTTAATAGAAACATCACCTGCTATTTATGGTTCAGATTCATGCTGTTAAAAGTTTGTTAACAGGCTATCAAAAGAGTGTTACAAATGTTCAGAGAACTCAGCTCAAATGAAACAATTACATCCTTACATCCAACTGATTTACTGAACAATAACAACATCTGCACATGTTATAGTATGCTTATTACAACAAAAACGCAAGTGGTAGAAGTAAAGATTGATGCTTATTTTTACTATTCCTGATAATTGTATTTCAAAGCTTTAATAAATATGTCGCCTGCAAAAATTACGTTTATCCTCTGTTGTCAAGTACTGGCATGTAATCTTTTTGCCAGTGACACCATCTACAAAACAGGTTGGATCGATTTTAATAAAAACGGTATTAAGGATATCTATGAAGATCCGAAGGCCCCCATTGATAAACGAATCGATGATTTGCTGTCGCAGATGACCCTGGAAGAGAAAACCTGCCAGATGGTGACCCTGTATGGTTATGGTCGCGTGGCCAAAGATGAGCTGCCTACCGAAGGGTGGAAGCAAGAGCTTTGGAAAGATGGGCTGGGTAATATCGACGAAGCATCGAATGGTGTATACAAAGAAGCTAAATATAAGTATCCGTATGACAAACACATTTGGGCCCTCAACCAGATTCAGAAATTCTTTGTGGAGCAAACACGCCTGGGCATACCTGTTGAGTTTACCAACGAAGGCATACGCGGGTTGAACCATTATAAAGCCACTTCGTTTCCCGCGCAAATAGGCATGGGCTGCACCTGGCATAAAGATTTACTACATCAGGTGGGTTTATGCATTGGTGCCGAAGGGCGGGCTCTTGGTTATAATAACATCTATTCGCCTGTGCTGGATGTGGCACGCGATCAGCGCTGGGGACGCATCGTTGAGTGCTTCGGCGAAGACCCGTTTCTGCTGGCGGAGCTGGGCATACAAGTGAGTAAAGGCATTCAGTCGCATGGCCTGGCTAATACCCTGAAGCATTATGCCGTGTACTCGGCCCCCAAAGGCGGGCGCGATGGACATGTGCGACTTGATCCGCACATTGCTCCCCGGGAGATGCACCAACTGTACCTCTACCCCTTTAAGCGAGCCATTATGGAAGCGGGTGTTTTGGGTGTTATGAGTTCCTACAACGACTATGATGGGGTTCCGGTGAGTGCCAGCCACTACTTTTTGTACGATCTGCTAAGAAAAACCTATGGGTTTAAAGGCTATGTGGTGTCCGACAGCGATGCCGTGGCCTGGGTTCACTCCAAACACCGCGTGGCCGAAAGCTACAAAGATGCTGTGCGACAAACGGTGGAAGCCGGATTAAATGTGCGCACCACCTTTAACCATCCGGCTAATTTTGTGAATCCGCTGCGCGAACTGGTTAATGAAGGTGCCCTTTCGACGGCTGTTGTCGATGAGCGGGTGAAAGATATTTTATACGTCAAGTTTAAAGAAGGACTTTTTGATCAACCCTACCGAAATGAGGAAACAGCTAATGCGGCTGTTCGAACACCGGCACACCTGGAGCTGGCCAAACAGGCATCGCGCGAATCATTGGTATTGCTTAAAAACAACGGCACCTTACCCCTTAAGGCTTCCGAAGTACAAAACATCCTGGTTGTTGGGCCTAATGCCAAAGCAAAGAAGAGTTCCATCAGTCGATATGGCGCGTTGGGCGTTGACATTATCTCGCCATTGGAAGGTATCCGCAATTATCTGCCTGAAGATGTTAAAATAGATTATGCCTTGGGTTGCGAACTAAAAGACAGTAACTGGCCACACTCTGAGGTCATGCAATATGACATTAACCCGGACGAACAAAATCACATTGATGAGGCTGTTAATAAAGCTAAAATTTCGGATGTAATTATAGCGGTTTTTGGCGAAGACGAAAGCATGGTTGGTGAAAACCTGAGCCGCACCTCACTGGATTTACCCGGCCGACAAAATGACTTACTGAAAGCCCTTAAGTCAACAGGTAAACCTTTAATTGTGGTACTTATTCATGGCCGTCCCTTATCGGTTAATTATGCACAGCAGGCAGCTGATGCTATGATTGCGGCCTGGTTTCCAGGTGAATTTGGCGGACAAGCAATTGCCGAGGCTTTATTTGGAGAATTCTCGCCTGGCGGGAAGTTATCCACCACCTGGCCTGCCACAGTCGGACAAATACCGCTTAACTTCCCGTTTAAACCATACTCCCAGGCAGGGCAAGCCAAAGAAGGGCCGCACGGTACCGGTGAGAGTCGTATTGTTGAACCGCTCTATGCATTTGGTTATGGCCTATCATATACTAGTTTTGAATATGACAACTTACACATCAACAATAATCTTACAACAAGCTCAGGTGAGTTATCTGTTACCTTTGACATCACAAATAGCGGCAACTATGCAGGTGACGAAGTGCCTCAGTTATACATCCATGATGAGTACGGCTCTGTGGTTACCTATGAATGGCAGCTGAGAGGATTTGAACGCCTGCACCTGAAGCCCGGTGAGAAACAGCAAGTCAGTTTTATTATAAAACCTGAAGACCTGAGCCTTCTCAATCAACATATGGAGTATGTTACAGAGACTGGACGATTTCAATTGGCCATCGGCTCCTCATCTACAGACATCAGACTTAAAAGCAGTTTTGAAATCAAATAAAACAAACATATGAACAACAGATTTTTTGGAATAATCACATTTGTAATGGCACTGGCTCTTTCGGCCTGCCAACCTCAAGAAAAGGTAGCTGACAATATATTGCAGTATGTTGATCCGTTTATTGGCACAGGCTTTCATGGACACACCTTTCCGGGGGCAACGCTACCGTTTGGCATGGTGCAGTTGAGCCCCGATACCCATTTGGATGGCTGGGAAGCCAGTAGCGGCTACCACTACGATGACACAAAGATTTACGCCTTTAGCCATACCCACCTAAGCGGCACGGGCATTGGCGATCTGGGCGATGTTGGCCTGCTTCCCTATTCCAACACCACTGAATCAATTCCGGCAGCTACATTTAGCAAGGAAAAAGAAAATGCTGCCCCGGGACACTATTCTGTTCACCTCGATAATTTCAATATCGATGTAGAATTAACAACTACTTTACGCGTAGGTATGCATAAATACACCTATGGAAATAAACAGGATCGTAATGTGATGCTGAACCTGGCGCACGTGCTTCAGGCTAACTGGGGCAACGCCATAACGGGCAACGAATGTACCATTGTGGATGAACAAACCATTGAAGGGATTCAGCGATCAACCGGCTGGGCACATGACCACCTGGTGGCCTACCGCATTGAATTCTCGGAGCCTTTTGCCCAAAAACGCATTATAGTAGATGGTGAAGAAAAAGACCTGACAAAGATAAATGCCAATGATGCGCAGATCTACCTGACATTTAACGAGAGTGATAAACCCTTGCTGCTCAAGGTGGCCATATCAGCAGTGGACCCGTCTGGCGCTCACAAAAACATGCAGGCCGAGCTACCTGGCTGGAACTTTGATCAAACACTGGCAGAAGCACAGTCTGAATGGCAAAAGCAATTGGAACAAATACATATTGAAACCAACGATGCAGCAGTAAAAACTAATTTCTACACTGCCATGTACCATAGCATGATGGCACCTTTTATATGGCAGGATGTTGATGGCCGCTACCGCGGTATGGACAAACAGATTCACCAGGCAATTGATGGACATGTCAATTACACGGTATTTTCACTATGGGACACCTTCAGAGCCTTTCACCCCTTGATGACCATTATTCAACCAGATAAAGCCAGTATCTGGGCAGAAGCATTGGTTCAGAAATACAAGGAAGGCGGCATACTGCCAAAGTGGCCTTTAGTAAGCAATTACACAGGTACCATGGTAGGTTATCCGGCGGTTTCGGTATTGGCCGATGCTGCAGCCAAAAGCTTAGGTCCGGGTGATTTAAGCGAGTGGCTTGAAGCCTCTGTGCAATCTGCTACCTGGCGCCCTGATATTGTGGAACGTTTTAAGGATACCCGTGAAGCAGCAGTGATGCCCCGTCACATCTATTTTAAAGAGACTCTGGGCTGGGTGCCTAGCGACTCTGTTGCGGAGGCCGTATCATACGGTTTGGAGATGGCCTACTACGACTGGTGCGTGGCCCAGATTGCCCAAGCTTCCGGCGAAACCAAAACAGCCAGCGAATTCATGGCTAAAAGCGAGTATTTCCGTCACTATTTCGACCCAACAACAGGGCTGATGCGCGGCCGCAACCACGACGGCTCATGGGTTACGCCTTTCCGCCCCCGCTACTCGAGCCACGAAAAAAGCGATTATGTGGAAGGCAACGCCTGGCAGTGGAGCTTTTTTACCCCACATGCCAATGAGGAGCTGATTGACCTGTACGGCTCGGCCGACCACTTTGAGGCCATGCTAGATACGCTATTCACCACTGATTCAAGCATTGAAGGTGAGCACGCTTCCGCCGATATTACCGGATTAATCGGTCAGTATGCCCATGGCAACGAGCCAAGCCATCACATGGCCTACCTTTACAATTGGACCAATGCGCCTTATAAAGCCAATGAACGCCTCGACCAGATTATGCGCGAATTCTATCTGCCTGAACCGGCTGGTATAATCGGTAACGAAGACTGTGGTCAGATGTCGGCATGGTACGTTATGAGTGCTTTGGGTTTTTACCAGGTATGCCCCGGCGATGCTACATACACAACCGGTCGCCCCATGGTAGACAAAGCAATTATTAACCTGCCCCAAGGGAAACTGGAAATTATCGCCCATAACAACTCACCTGAAAATATGTATGTGGAGAAAGTTGTATTGAACGGGAAAGTACTGGATAAACCATTCTTCACCCACGAGCAGCTATTGACAGGTGGCCGGCTTGAATTTTTTATGACTGGTGAAAAATAGACTATTAGACGTAAAACGTTAGATAAACACAGGCATACTCAATGCATATGAAACGTAGAACCTTTATAAAGCAATCGGGCATGGTCATTGGTGGTACTTTATTAGCATCACCATTGCTCCATGCTCAAAACCAATCAACTGCTGATTTTAAGTCAATGCGCCCTGCTGAGGGCAAGCGCTGCTTCAACAGTAAAGAAGTTGAGAAACTGATTAATAAAGTTAAGAGCTCCATGGCCGACAATGAACTGGCCTGGCTGTTCGAGAACTGCTTCCCCAACACACTGGACACAACAGTTGATTTTGAATACATTGATGGGCAACCGGATACCTTTGTGATTACAGGCGATATTGATGCCATGTGGTTACGCGACAGTACCGCTCAGGTGTGGCCGTATATGCCGCTTATCAAAAAAGATAAGGAACTCAGAGAATTGATTAAAGGCCTGGTTAAGCGACAAACCAAATGCATCCTGATCGACCCATATGCCAATGCTTTTTATAAAGATGTGACCAAAGTATCGAAATGGCAGAGTGACCGCACCCAGATGCTGCCCGGCATTCATGAACGCAAATGGGAGATTGACTCGTTATGCTATGCCGTGAGGCTGGCCAACGAATATTATAGCATTACTGGTGACAGCAGTGTTTTTGATGACGACTGGCAAAAGGCCTCACGCCTTATTGTGCAAACATTTAAAGCCGAGCAGCGCAAAGACGGTACAACACCCTACACCTTTAATCGTGAAACAGGGCAAATGTTTGATAGTCCGGTACATTGGGGACTGGGCCGTCCGGTGAAGCCCGTCGGACTTATTTGCTCTATGTTCCGTCCATCGGACGATGCAACGCTTTACCCCTATCTGATTCCATCCAACGTATTTGCAGTAGTTAGTTTAAGGCAAATGGCCAATATCCATGAAAGCATTACCGGTGAAACACAACTCGCCAAAGAATGTACTTCTCTGGCCGATGAAGTAGATGCAGCCATCAGGCAGTATGCCATTGTTGAGCATCTGGATTTTGGTAAAATCTATGCCTACGAGGTAGATGGTTTTGGCAACCGGGTATTTATGGATGATGCGAACGTACCATCACTTATGTCATTGGCCTACCTGGGTGCACATCAGCCCGATGATGCCTTGTATAAGCGCACCAGAGCCTTTTTACTGAGTGATAATAATCCCTACTATTTAAAGGGCAAAGTGGCAGAAGGACAAGCCAGCCCGCACACCGGACAAGTTAATATCTGGCCTATGGGAATTATCCTCAGGGCCATGACCAGCACTGATGACAAAGAGATACGCCATTGTCTGAAGATGCTTAAGACCACACATGCCGGTACTGGTTTTATGCATGAGAGCTTTCATAAAGATGATGCATCAAAGTATACCCGCGACTGGTTCGCCTGGGCCAATACTCTGTTTGGCGAGCTAATCGCTAAGCTCTATCATGAACGCCCCCATTTGCTTAAGACAGAGTTGTAAATTAATACAATATAGCGCCGCTTTATTATTCAACTAATAAGCGGCGTTTATTTATCAGGATAGCTATTGTCGGCTCTACAAAGCAATGAGTTCGCTTGAGAGCTGGTTTCAATATCTCATGCTCCCCATAGATGACTCATCAGCCTTGTAAGATAAGCTATCTCCCACCCATGCCCTTAAATTTGGAACTGGTAATCAAAAACTAATTTGTTTTGTTATACCTTTACGCTATTACCGTTTTACAATCGTAAAACTGATTTACTAATCTGCTTAACCACTAAAAATGAAACAGATCAAAAAAAGGTATTATGTGCTCTCCTCATTGGCACTCATTATCTTCCTGCTGCTTTTCTTTCTTTCCACCATTGTTAAAAACTACATTAACAAGAACAGTGAGGAACTGATTGGACGTAAAGTGCATCTTACTGATTTAAGCATCAACTATTTCAAGGTCGCCGTGCGTGCATCGGCACTGGCAGTTTATGAAGCCAACCAAACAGACACTTTCGCAGGCTTCAGAGAGTTGTATGTTAACTTTGATCCCACCCGCTTATTCAGTAATGAGTACTCGTTTTCGACCATTACACTCGACAGCCTGTATATTCATGTTACACGTACCGATAAAGGCTTTAATTTTGATGACTTAATCCCTCCCGCCGATTCGGCAAGTCAGGAGGTAGTAACCGATACTGTACCTTCGAAGCCCTTGCGTTTTGCCATCCATAATATTCAACTGGCTCACGGTCATTTCAACTTCCTTGACCAAACAGTTGATAACGAGCTAAAGCTGGAAGACATCACCCTTGAACTGCCACTTATTGCCTGGGACAGCGAATCGTCGGATGTAGGTATAGAATTTGAATTTGGCGAGCGCGGCAAAGTATTTGTCGATGCCCATGTGGATCAGCTAAAAAATGAATACACGGTTGATTTCGAAGTGAGTAAGCTAGGCCTTGATAATATCTCAAGCTATGTGGAGGATGTAATTGATGCAGGCGGCATCGAGGGATATCTCAATACCAAACTGAATATTACAGGTCACATGGTTGAAACCAGCCAGATAGTAGTTAAAGGAGAAGCCAGTGTGGATTCATTCCGTATCTGGGATTTGGAAAACAAAGACGTGTTCAGGCTTGACCAATTCAGCGTTGGATTAGAAAACATTGATGTGGGTAATGAAAACTATCACTTTTCTCACCTGTCAGTTGTAAGACCAACCCTCACAGCCAGCCTTTACAAGGATATGACCAATATTGAGCGCATGTTGTTGCCATTAATGCCTGCCGACAGCACAAGTCAGGAAACCGAAGTAACTACTGACTCAACTGAAACTGCATCCGCCCTTAGCTATAGAGTAGATAAAATAAATATCGACAATGGCACTGTAGCTTTTGCAGATCATACGCTTTACCGCCCATTTTTATACGATCTGAAGAACATTGAGGTGGAACTCAACGGCATCACCAATAATGCCGAGCAGGTGCCGGTTAATTTCAGTATTAACCTGAACGACCAAGGCAAGCTGGACGGACAGTCGACCATTAACATGCTGCACCCTGAGGTGTTTGATTTGGAAGCTAAGCTGGAGAAACTACAACTACTAAGCTTCTCACCTTATTCAGAATATCACATTGCGCGCCCCATTACACAGGGTGATTTCAACTACGACCTGAGCATCAGTATGACGCCAACACACATGCTGAATAACAATGACATTGTGATTAATGAGCTGGAGATTGGTGATAAAACTCAAAACGAACCACAGGTGAAAGCCCCGGTGAAGTTAGGCCTTTACCTGATGAAAGATCCACAAGATGTCATCAGCATTCACATGCCGGTTGAAGGAAACCCTTCTGACCCTAACTTCAGCGTTGGCAAGCTTATCTGGAAGGCTATCTCCAACCTCATCATCAAAGCGGCTGCTTCGCCCTTTAATGCATTGGGTAACCTGGTTGGCACGCGCCCCGAAGAGCTGGAAAATATTCCCATGCCATATGCACAGGATTCATTGTCATTGGAGCAGAAACAGACGCTTGATAAGATTGCAAGCATTCTGACAAAAAAACCTCAGCTTAACTTCAGCTTTATGCAGCAGACCGATCCTGAAACAGAGAAAAGTGCACTTGCTGTGGCCATGGCCAAAAAACGCATGCTGACCGAAACAATGCCTACCAACAATGAAAAGCAGATTGCGGCATACAACGAACGACTGGCTGCACTAGCCAATGACGACCCTGATTTCCTGGACTACATCAGGAAAACAGTAGAAGGTTCGGTTGGCCAGCCTCTATCAGCCAGCTGCCGACAGCTGATTGGTGAGGATGAGTTACAAGATGCCTTTACAAAGCTACTGATTAACCGCAACGAGCAATTGAGCTACTATCTGCTGCACGAAAAAGGGATTGACTCGACCAGTATTAGTGTAGCAACAGCTGATTTGCGCAACCTGCCCGAACAGCTGAAGAGTTGTAATTACAAAGTGGAGGTATCGATTAAATAATAATCGGAGTAAAACAAAAAGCCGTCAGGACTATGTTTGTTTATGATCCTGACGGCTTTTTTGCATCCTATTTGTTCGTCAAACCTTCACTCCATCTGTTCTTCTAATACTTAGAACACTCAGAAGCTTTCTGCCTAAAAAATGACGAAATCATTAAGCTTACTTCTTCACGTGAGGAAAAAGCACATAACTGCTTAAAACCACCTCGGTAATATAGCGTGTTTGCTTGTTTTTATCTTCGTATTGACGATAGGTTAAGCGCCCTTCAATGGCCACCTCATTTCCTTTTTGCAGATATTTTTGAGCTATTTCAGCTTGTTTGCCCCATGCCACCACATTGTGCCATTGTGTTTCAGTCTTTTCCTGCCCGTTCACGCCATTAAAACTTTCATTGGTGGCCAATGTAAATTTTGCCAGCTTGCGTCCATTATCAAATGCTTTGATTTCCGGATTCATTCCCAGGTTGCCTACTAACTGTACTCTGTTCCTTAAATTTGCCATGACTCATAATTTTAAATGAATAATAAATTGATGAAACAAAGGTGCAACGCCGTGCAAGCTTTAGTTGGTTATTAAGTATTTAGAGTTGTTTAGCTTTCGTTTAAAACCGTTTGCAATCATTTAAAAACGTTTATATATTTACTTACCTGATACTTACAAAACCAAACCTCATGTCTGAAAAACGTTTATGCCCGGTTTGCAACGACCCGATAATTGGCAGAGTTGACAAGAAATTCTGCTCCGACCAATGCCGAAACAGCTTCAATAATCGTAGATACAGTACTGAAAATGCCTTGGTTCAAAAAGTTAATCGCACCCTTAAGAAGAATTACGCCATTCTTCAGGCATTCAACCAATTGGGTAAAACAAAGATCAAGCGCACCAAGTTGCTACAAGAAGGTTTTGACTTCAACTACTTTACTGGCACCTACACCACCCAAAAAGGCGCCACCTACCATCTGTGCTACGATCAGGGGTATTTACCTTTAAGTGATGAGCTGTATTTGTTGATTCATTGGGAAGGTTAAACCCATAGATATCACTGGTCTGGCTGCTTCATATTCAAACATCTTTATAACAATACTCCAATGATACATCTGGATTAAAACAACAAAAGCAGACCTGTATAAGTCTGCCTTTATTGGTATTTGAGCATTCGGTTATTTCTTATTGAAGAAGTAAACTTTTCGTTCCTGGCTATTAGGAATACCAATGATATTGTTAAGATAATCATTCTTCAAAGTCAATCCGCTTTTCTGAACATAGCCTTCACCCATAGGCATGGCCGTCGCCCAGGAACCACTCATCTGGGTATATTCCAGATCGGTAATGCGGGCGATGGTATGCACCCCAACTGTGACAACGCAAAAATGATAGTCTTTGGCTGTTTCAAGAATTTCTTTAACCGATTCTTTGGTTAAGTCTTTTGTCAGTGCAGCTTGTTCAGCAGCCAGCATTTTGATATCGGCAATTGGTGTGCCTTCGTTAATAGTTGCATCTTCAAAGTTGATGATACCATTCAGAAACTCTGTTAGAGTTTCGGTTTTTGATTGTGCAGAAAGGTTGCCTGTCAACCCGAAACAAAAGATAAGGACCAGTGTGCTAATACATTTCATACTTGTAGATATTACAATTAATAGTTAACAAGCATTGAAGATAATAATATACCTTATAAATTTTTAGTTTAAGATGAAATTATGTCATCACATCTTGTACAGCACTATTATTTGATAACAATCCCCCTTCTTCAATGCACAGAAAGGATATTACTGTTGCAACTTGTGATTAATGTACTAACTCAATTTGTTAGTACATTAATCATTAACATATTTACCTGATTCATACTTATTCGTAACGCAAGGCCTCAACCGGGTTACGATTGCCAATACGCAGATAATTGACCACCGCCACGGCGGCAACTGTCAAAAGCACGATGAAGCTGCACATTAAAAATAACATCCAGTTCAAGGGAATCTTATAGGCAAAATTCTGCATCCATTTACTGGCGGTGTACCAGGACCCTACTAAGCCAAGCAATACTGCCGGAATAGCCATGTATTGAAGCTCCAAAACAAAATACTGCACCAGATCTGACATTTTAGCGCCATTGATGCGTCGAATAGCCAACTCTTTCTGCCGGCGGGTTGCTTCATTGGTAGTGTACCCAATCAGGCCAATAATTGTTATCAGCAGAATCACAAAGTTTCCGGCCAGCATGGCATTGCGGAAGCCTTTTTCATCAGCATAACTAATTAATTGTTCTTCAGCCAGGCTCTTTATTTCAGCATCTTTCTGCGGCAATACTTTATTAAATACTGTAGCTATTTTATCCTTCATGCCAGCCTGCGTGGAGCTGTGTACTTTCACAAGTATAGTCATTGACATAAACGGATGCTGGTTTTTCTCCTGGATAAATAGATGCTGTGGCTTGTAAAAGAAAACAGAAGGCCGATCATCGGGCCTCGAAAGCGGTCCGATAACAAAATCAGGATAGGTGCCCTGTATAGTAGTTGCGCCATGTTCAGTAATGGTGAGCGGCTTGCCTGCAACACCATCTGTCCAGTTATTATACACTTCCAGCAAATCAGCCGCTTTCTGACTAATCATCACATTATTGGTCGATGCCATTTCACTGGCAAATGAATGCCCCTGGGTGATGGGTATGCCCAACATTGAAAAATAGTGCTCATCAACCTCGTAAAAATCGGCCACATTAAACAGCTCTCGATGCCCGTCGGGCGATAGCACATTGTTACCTGAAGCATATCGAATGGGCACAGAATAGCCCAATGACACCTGCTCAACTTCAGCCATAGCATTTAGTTCATTAATAATCATCTGTACCTGACTCCCGTTCATAGCAGTAGTAGCACCATAATAAATACCTTCAGTATCATAACCGTGATCGGCCTTACGCATTTGCTCGTACTGCAAGGTGACTATCACCATGAGCGTCAATATAAATGATGCACCCACCAATTGAAGGGCCAGTAGCCCCAGTTTCCAGCTATTTTTCTTTTGCCGGTAACTACGAAACGCTGTGGCAACCGGGATGCGTGAAAAGTAACGGGCCGGCAAATAACTCATCAAGACTAACCATATGGCCAAAACGCCCATTAAAGGCCATAATACGCCCGGATTAACTGCAGCTGTCAGGCTATGTCCAAGCTGCGCTTCGGCGAAGGGTTTAAATACCCAAAGCAGTAGAGACGCCAAGGTCAAGGCCAGAACAAAAAGGGTGAGCGACTCCACAAAAATTAATTGCCGGATATCATTCACCTGCGCTCCGCATGTTTTATAAATGGCTGACGACTTGGCCCGGTTAACCAGTATACTAAGGGTCAGCAGAAAATAGTTCATCAAAGACACAAACAGCACAGCCAATGCAATAGTACTGAGTATCACCAGCATGTCTTTATGGTTATCTTTATAGATACTCTTAATTGGTTTTAGAACGTATTTGAGTACCATACCACCCTGCTCTTCCTCCAGCCGCTCTATATCCTGGTGTTTTTCCTGCATCTTACGCAAGGCCGGAGCTAAATCATTGGGACTAATGCCAGGCTGCAGCTTGACATAGGCCATATAACGATCGTTACCTAACCAATTGGTAGAACCATCCCATGAGAAAAATTCGGTGATGGAAACCATCGAAACCAGAATATCATAGTTATAGTTGGTGTTTTCGGGCAATGCTTCAAATTCACCCTGAACGGTCAGTTGTTTGCCCGGATAGCGTTTTAGCTCAATCACCTGGCCTATTACATCGCCTCCCATAGCCTCAGCCAATTCGCTGGATACCATACAGGCCATCGGGCGTGCTAATATTTTAGCAGGATGACCACTTATCATTGGTCGGGGTACAACATCGCCCCAATGTTCGTCGGCCAATACCACCTCGGCCTTGTAGCCTCTTTTAAGCTGATCATATACTACATGTGTACCAATTGAATTAAGTCGCGTAGCCGACTCCACCCCCGGTACTTCGGCTTTGATACCGGGAGCTATAGCTCCGCTTACATTAGAATAATTCTCAAATTCACCCGTTTCCTTATCGCGCTTAAAACTGGACTGCACCGTGTAAATGCGATCAGCATCGGGGTAAAACCCATCGTAGCTGTAGTAATAAAAAACTTCGGATAGTATGAGCATCCCAAAAGCCAGTCCTACAGCCAGTGAGATGGTGCGTGTAAATGTATATTGTCCTTTTACAAATAGCTTGCGAAGAGCCAGTTTAATTGCGTGTTGCATAGTTATTGTGTTTTCAAACGTTCATTCTTCTTATTCATAGCGCAGAGCCTCCACCGGATTAAGGCTACTCGCCTTGATGACCTGGTACCCACTTGATATTAGTGTGATAGAAATGGATAACAACAGTATTATACCGGCATCGAATACCGTAAACTGATATTTAAACTGGCCGGGCATCGTATCCTTGAGAAACATCGCCACTGGATAGACCACTATGTTGGCCGTCACGGCCATCAACAGGTATTTTTTGGTTATGAGCGGAAAAATCTGGTAGGCCCTGGCCCCTTGTACTTTTCTAACACCAATCTCTTTAACCCGCCTTTGTGCCGCATAGTATATCAAACCAAACAGTCCCATTGCCGCAATAACCACCGCCATGACCGTAAAAAACAGGACGGTATTTTTTGCGTTATTCCAAATTTTCAGCTCTTCGCGCGGCAGATTGGTATCGTAGGAGTTGACTTCGAACAAAACGTCAGTAAAGTGCTTATTCATCACCTGGTTAATATGTTGCAGGCTGCTTGCTGTTGTCTGCGGATGCACCTTAAAGGTTAAATCCAGGGCCTGCGATAAATCTCTGTCAATGAATAATAGCACGTATGGATTAACCGGATTATGAACATCTTCAATGTTAAAATCCTTAATGACACCCACCACTGTATAAGTACCTTCCTTTTCGAGTTGTTTCCCAATAGGCTGTTGCCAGCCAAATGCACGTGCAGCCGTTTCATTTATCAGGCATGCCTGCTCATCACTGGCCAGTTCATCTGAAAAATTACGCCCATCGACGAGTTGCATACTCATGGTATTAATAAAATTGGAGCAGGCAGCATTCCACCTTGAAAACACTGAATTCTCACTTGACCAGCCTTCGGGAATAATCTGACAGCCCCAGTTGGAATGTAAAGGCGAATTGATGGACATGCTCATATTAGCAATACCAGGATGCGCCAGTATTTCATCACGCAGTGCATCGTAGGAGATATGGCTCTCTCGTGCCGGCAGAGTGCAATGAAGCAGGTGATCCTTATCAAATCCCAGATCTTTATTAGTCAGAAAATTCACCTGACGATAGGTCCAAAGGCTAACTGTAATAAGCACCACCGAAAGAATAAACTGAAAATACACCATGGCTTGCAAAGCACTGAAGCGATTCTGTTTGACCAGGTTACTGCGTTTGAGCACCACCACCGGCCGATAGTTAGACACTACAAAGGCCGGGTAAGCCCCTGACAGCAACCCTGTGAGGAGCACTACTCCAAGCAGAAAAAGAGTAAAACGATAGTCGGCAAACAGATTCAGTTCGATGTGGCGGTTAACCACGTTATTGAATACCGGCAATAGCAAATGAGCCAGGAACACAGCCAACACAAAAGCCACTATGGCTATAAACAAGGTTTCGCTTAAAAACTGAATGGCGATACTTTTACGGCTACTACCTATGCTTTTGCGCACGCCGATTTCTACCTGTCGCAGTGAAGAAAAAGCCGTGGTCAGATTCATAAAACTAACACAGGCCAGCAGTAAAATCATCAGGCCCATCACAGAGAAAATGTAAACCACCGCTCCCCGATCATCGCGTGGATTCTCCTTGAGGTGCAAGGTACTTAAGGGATTGAGGTATAATACGCGCCGGGCATCAGGATCATGCTTGTGAATCACCTCGTCAATCTTCCGATTGATATCATCCACCGA
Organism: Carboxylicivirga mesophila; assembly: GCF_018271975.1. Taxonomy (GTDB): domain Bacteria; phylum Bacteroidota; class Bacteroidia; order Bacteroidales; family Marinilabiliaceae; genus Carboxylicivirga; species Carboxylicivirga mesophila. The sequence goes on along the minus strand of NZ_JAGUCN010000001.1, from coordinate 296,521 downwards.
AGTATTGGGCTTTAACTGCACATATACCGAAAAGGAATTATTGAACCAGTTATCTGCATAATTTTTTAATAAGGTAGCACTGGACCTGAAGTAATCTGCTGCGAGGTGTGACTGCTCAGGTACATCCTTCATAATGCCGCTGACAACCAGCTCCTCCTTTTGTCCATCATAAATAATTTTACCCATTGGATTCTCACCCGGAAAATAACGCTCAGCCATCGACTCACTAATCACAATGGCATTGGGTGCATCCAGCACCGTATGACGGTTGCCCTGGCGAAGATCAAAGGAGAACATTTCAAATATGGCTGATGGCGCCTTATAACCTTTAAACTCCTTGTAAACTGTTTGTTTATCGGGCGATAAAAACTCAAACCAAATCTGACGAATAACAAACGCATCATCTACTTCAGGCACATGCTCTACCAGGTATTGGGCCACAGGCACTGGTATTTGATACCAGTCATCTGTTTTATCTCCTACTTTGTATGTTTGTGCCCGATAGATATGCTCATAATTGGCATTAAACTTATCAAAGTTTTGCTCATACTGCACATAACGAGCCACTAAGAAGAAAGCAGCCAGCCCAATAGATAAGCATAACACCTGTATAAAAGAAAGCGTCTTTTTACGCTTCAGGTTACGCCAGGCAATTAATAAATAATGGTAGAGCATATTAAATTGGTTTAATTCGTTCTGTATCTATTCATATCGCAGTGCCTCCACCGGATTATGACTGGCTGCTTTCCACGACTGCACAGACACTGTAGCTAAGGCAATGACCAGGGCCAACAGACCAGCCAATGCGAATACCCACCAGCTGACCTCTGTTTTATAGGCAAAGTTTTCGAGCCATTTATTCACAGCATACCAGGCTATTGGGCACGCGATGACAAATGCCGCAATAACATATAAGGCAAAATTTCTATTGAGCATTAGTAATATCTGGCTTACTGTGGCACCGTTAACTTTGCGTATGCCAATGGCTTTAGTTTTGTTTTCGATGATAAATGCCGTTAAACCAAACAAGCCCAGACAACTGATTATAATGGTGAGTGCACTAAAGAGTAATAGTAACTTCTGCTGTGTTTCTTCTTCTTCATATAATTCCGACAATAACCCTTCCATTGAAGCAATGGTGAAGGGCGCTTCGGATCTGGAAGTCATAAATTCCTGCAACCCATTGGCTACTTGTGAGTAGCTTCCTTCGGTAGTTTTAATCAACAGATTACATATCCACTCCTCCCTGTATTGAATGACCAATGGCTCAATGGTTGTGTAAAAGTTTTCAAATTGAAAATCTTTGCACACACCAATAATACGGCAATCTTTGCTTCCAGCCTTCAGCGTTTTACCCACCACATCGCCACCCAGCTTCTTTGCATAGGTTTCGTTGATAATAATGTTGTCAGCTTCATTGTATTTAGCAGGGTTAAATGAACGACCACTGACCAAATGAATTTGTGTGGTTTCAAATAGGTTCTCATCGCAACGATACAGCACCTTATAAAAATCATTTTCCTCTTCCGACCATTCAGGATTGGTAAAACTGGTTGTACGGGAGCCTAGGGTATTAAAAGAGCGTTCGCATACACTAAATGCCTTAACCTTGCTGTTCTGAGACAAATACTCTTCAATGGCAGCCTTATTATCATCAAACGGATAATCCCAGGTTTCTACATACATGAGGTTATCTGACTTGTAACCCTTATCCGATTTAATAGCAAAGGATAATTGCTTTTGCATACTAAAAGCGGCAATACCGATAAAAATGGCCAAGGCAAATTGAGTCACCACAAAGGCCTGACCACCTTTGTGCAGTTTCTTTTCAGTTGCGCCTGCAATGAGTGAAGTACGATTGATGGTTCTGATGACTACAATAACCATATAGGCCGAAACCAAAACGAACACCAAAGCTGCTACAAGACCATGAATAGCTATCAGCTGACCATTACTAAATACCTCGCTCACATTTAAACCAAGTCCATCCGATATAACAGGTAAAAGCGAATAACTGATGAATAAAGAAATAAACAGGGCAGCCAGTATATAGATACCCGATTCGTAAAGCACCTCAACTATTAATTGTCCGGGTGAAACACCCAGCATCTTTTTAATACTGTTTTGCCTCGAGCGTTTGTAATAAACAGCCGTTTGCAGGTTAATAAAGTTCACACATGATACAATGAGCACCAATAATCCACTGAAAAAAACCATAAACAAATGTTTGAGCATTGCCTCCTCACCAATGGGCTGCAGGTGATAATCAATCAATGGGAACAGGGAAAATACCTCATTTATTTCATGCTCATCGTGCATCAGTCGCGTAATTTGAACACTCAACTCATCAACATTAGCCCCCTCCGGCACTTTTGCAACAGTCACATAACACCAGTTTTTCCATCCTTCACAGTGCACAAACTCATCGGCACTAAGCGAATAATAACAAAGAGCTTCGGGTTTAAAGGTTGAATTATCAGGAAAATCGGCATAAACAGCTCCCACCTGCGAAACGATAGAATCCTGCAGAACAACGGTTTTTCCCACACAATCGACTGTACCAAATATGGTTTGAGCCAGCGACTGACTCAAGGCTATATCAGTAGGTTTTAGTACATGTCCATTTGCCATACCAATAAAATCAACATTCAGGATAGCAAACATCTGCTCTTCGGTGGGCGTGAGATCAATAAAAAACTCCTTGCCATCCGCTTTTATCCTGCTTTTATCTGTCCAGTAAGTATAGGTGGCTGTTTGCTCCATACCGGCAATACGCTCACGCAACTCTTTTGCCAAAGGGAAGGGCGTAACAAAATCTGTTTCGTTATAAAGCGTATCGGTATACTGAATAAAATAGATTTGCTCAGCATCCTGATGAAAACGGTCAAATGTCAGGTGCGTTAAAGCCCAAATTATAATGACAATAATACTGCTCAACCCAATGGATAATCCAATCAGGCTAAACAGTGCATTTTGCTTATTGGTCAGTATGCCACGGATGGTTTGTTTGAGTTGTCTCATAGCTTGGTTGGTCAGTAACTATTATTGGCTGCTATTAATAAGCATTGTACTCTATCTGATTATTATCATTAGGCTGAAAGTTTATTGAAACCCAATAAGCCGGATTCATTTACAACTCAACTGCCTCAAAACTTTTATTCTGATGTATTTGCTCCGTCACCACGTGGCCATCAAACAGGTTAATAGTGCGGTGCGCATATTCAGCATGCTCGGCCGAGTGTGTCACCATCACAATCGTAGTTCCTTCCTCGTTAAGCTGGCGCAGCAGGTTCATCACCTCAGCACCATTACGTGAATCAAGGTTACCGGTAGGCTCATCGGCCAGAATCAACTTTGGGCTGGCAACTACGGCACGGGCTATGGCAACACGCTGCTGCTGTCCACCTGATAGTTGCTGCGGAAAATGTTTGGCACGGTGAGCTATCTGCATGCGCTCCATCACTTTTTGCACACGTTCTCGACGTTCTTTGGCCGATAGCTTCAAGTAAACCAATGGCATTTCAATATTTTCGAATACATTGAGCTCATCAATCAGGTTAAAACTCTGAAATACAAATCCAATATTGCCTTTGCGAAGGTTGGTGCGCTGACGTTCTTTAAAGGAAGCGATTTCCTGACCATCGAAAAACAGTTCGCCATCAGTAGGATTATCCAGTAAGCCAATGATATTCAGTAATGTTGACTTGCCACAACCCGAAGGTCCCATGATGGCCACAAACTCGCCCTTTTGCACATGGATATTGACATTATTCAAAGCGGTGGTTTCCACTTCCTCGGTTCTGAAAACCTTTTGGAGATTGTTCGTTCTTAGCATAGTATTTAGTGCTTGTGTGCGCAGTGCACAGTGATTAGTAAATTTGTTTGTATTGTTAGTAGCTAATGGCTGATAGCTATCAGCTAATAGCTTTTTTTATTCATACCTCAAGGCCTTTATCGGGTTTTGACTGGCTGCTTTCCATGTCTGACGCAAGGTTACCAAGGTAGCCAATAGCCACACTCCCATTCCGCCCAGCAAAAAGTAATACCATTGTATGGCGGTATGCACAATAAAGTTATTCATCCACAGCTCCATCAAATACCATACAAGGGGCACCGAAATCACAAAAGCGATGATAATGGTATAGGTAATCTTCCTGTTGAGTAGTTTAATAATATCATAAATACGTGCCCCATTAGCCTTACGAATCCCTATCTCTTTTATATGACGCTGGGTAATAATGGTGACCAGCCCTGTAATACCGATAGCTGTAATTAAGAGGGCAATGAAGCTAAAAAAGCTGATGAGCTTAAACAGGTTCATCTCACTCTTATAATAGGCCTGGTAGGTGTCATCCACAAACCCATAGTCGAACATCTGATTAGGTGATACATCCTTGAAACAATTCTCAACATGATCTATAACAAGTGGCAGGTTTCCTGAGAACTTAACAAACGCCATGTTGCACCGACCTCGATTGAGCCAGAAACACATCGGATCGACTGTATGATGCAAAGAAGCATAATTAAAGTTCTCACATATACCTATCATATCAGCTTCTCCGCTAAAAGTTGGAAACTGCTTATTTAACTTGTGTTCCCAGTTGTATTTATCAATGGCCGTCTGGTTAAAGATAAATGTATTGTTATCCATTGTATTAGTTGAGTAATCACGGCCTTTAAGCACCTTCACATCAAAAAAGCTCAGGAAATTCTCAGCCACCGGCCATACATAAAACGATGCCGACTCCCCATCTATGGTTCTTCCCCATCCCATCATGGTATTGGATGGCCCATGAGCTGCATAAGTAACATCAGTAATATGTGCTGATTTCTTCAACTCGGAAGTAAAACTATCCAGGTTTTTCTTAATCTTACCACTCAATGGAAACGATAGTATGTTATTAGTGGCAATGCCTGTATCATAATGGAGTAAAAACTGCTTTTGCTGATAAATAACAATCGAACTGATTATCAACACCAGTGAAGCAATAAACTGGAATGTCATCAGTATACCACGCATGCTTATGAACGATTTGGTGGACGCCTGACGGTACTTTCCTACCAGCGTATCGGTAAATTTAAAACCGGTTGGCAGCAATACAGATATAACAGCAGCCGAGATACTAATGGCAGACAACATCAGCAATCTTTGTCCCAACCCAAATTCTTTAAGGTCATAAGGTACCAGATCCGATAATTGTGAACTGTTAAACAACTCAACCAGCAGGTAGGCCAAAGCAGCTGCCACCACACATACAATAAGCCCCTCAATTAACAGTGTCAGCCTGATATGTTTCAACTTAGCTCCGTTCACCTCCTGTACAAAGAAGTTCTTTTCTCGCGTTGGCATGATGCCACATTTGAAATTATAATAGTTAATCACACTAATAATCAGAATAAGAAATGCAATGGACAAGAATAGATCCACCGTCGAACGCTTGGTTACTTTGGCATATTCGTAGTTAATCTTTTCTGCGAAATGCACATCTTTCAGAGCACGCAGATGAATGGTTACCTCATCATCAAATTCGGCATTGAGAATTTCTGCCATACGCTGCTTCAGACGCTCTGTCACCAGGTGCGAATCAAGCTCTACGAATGTTAAAAAGCTGCTCTCTGACCTATCAAAACGCGATTGATTTTGCTTGATGCTCATAAAACCCGCCGGACTGAAGGAACTGTTGGACGGAAATGATTTATACACAGCACATATCTCCATCTCTCGTCCGTAGTTAATCAATACCTTCTCGCCAATAACACTGGTAGAACCAAATAACTGCAGGGCAGCATCCGAAGCAATGGCCATCTTGCTTTTATCAATAAATGCAGCATCTAAATCACCCATGAGTACATCAAAGGTGAGCATTTTACTCAGGGCCGAATCAGATTGAAACACACGCCCTGCATATATATTATCGGGCTGTGTTGGATGCACAATAACCTGACCCGCATAGGGTGATAGTGTTGTGGCATTTTTAATCTCAGGCATCTTATCTTTCAGCAGCTGCGCAGTGATTCCTTTATAAATCACCTGATCGCCAAACTCAATACGGTACACTGTTGCTGCCTTCTCATGGTGGCTATCAAAACTGTATTCGAAAATAACATAAAAGAAAATGATAAGCGATGTGGCAAAAGCCATTGCAAAACCAACAATATTGAGCAAGCTGAAATACTTGCGATGGATGATATGGCGAAAAGCCGTTTTTAATAAATAGTTTGTCATTTTGTTCTAGTTTAAAACCACCACTTCATTGTCTCCAAATATCTCATAGCCCGATGTAATTACTTCTTCTCCGGCCTCCAATCCGTCCAGTACCTCAAAGTAGCGCGGGTTCTGCCGGCCAATACTCACCTGACGCTTATAAGCTGCTGTACGATCCTTATTAAGCACAAATACCCATTGTCCACCAGTACTTTGAAAGAAACTGCCACGTGGCAACAAAAGCGCTTTAGATGAGTTACCCAGTTCCAGTTTTACATGACTGGTCTGGCCAATACGCAGGTTCTGCCGATTGCTGTTATCAAACTCCAGGTCAACGGTAAACTTACCCTCTTTTACTTCGGCGTATATTTTACTCACCTCTGCATCAATAGTCCCATTGGGAAACTGACAGCTGGCTTTTAGTCCTTTGCGCGTGCGCGAGATGTAATGCTCATCTACTTCGGCCTTTAGCTTAAACTCATCCAGTATATTGACTTTACCAATGCGTGTGCCGTAACTGATGACCTGTCCTTCTTCGAGGTTAAGCGCTGCCAACTGCCCCGTAACCGGTGCTTTAATGGTCAGGTTATCCAGCCGCTGACGGATAATTCCCTGATTCTGCTCCATGCGTTCGGCTGAACGCTCCAATGTCTGAATCTGAATACCCCGATAAATGGAATCACGCATAAAGCTTTCCTTGAGCAGATTCATTTGCCGCAATGAAGCCTCGTAACTGGTTTTATCGCGCAGGTATTCATCTTCTGCAATGAGACCTTCCCGGTAAAACGCACGTGAATTATCGTATTTACGCTTTTGAATAAATAAGTCGCCTTCCAGCTGCACAATCTGATTCTGCAGCTCCATGGCATTCATCTCCATTTGCAAACGAGCAGTGCGCAGCTCATTGATTGCTCGTGCCACATTAGCTTCATTATTCGAAATCTCCAGTATCAGGTTGGTATTACTTAGTTGCGCTATGGCATCGCCGACTTTCACCATACTGCCTTCCTCCAGCAAAATTCCTTCAACTCGTCCGCCCTCAATGGCATCCAGAAAAATCGTTTTGATAGGTTCAACAGTGGCTGTTACACTGATGTAATCCTGAAAATCATCTAGCTCAACGGTCGAAACAGTGACACGGTTTGCATCCACCTTTACCTGGCTTCGATGATCGGCAAATGCAATAAAGTAAATGCTCCAGCAAATAAATATGCCGCCACCAATAAGCCATTTCAAATGCTTTTTCCACCAGGGTTTCTTTTGTAGTTGTTTATCCATTATTATATTACTTTGACTGCTGTTATTGCCTTATGCCAAAGTCATGCCTTATACACTAAACCCTATTTTACAACACTTTACATTTTCAGCTTTTAAAAGCTGTGTTGGATTTTCCAACACATATGTATGATATTCCAACAATAAAGAAGTATTTTTAAAACTGATAAGTAATCAGAAGCTTTTACGATAGGCTTATTTATTGGTGAACAATTAAGAGAATCAAGGAAACTAAAAAGCTAATGGCTGTCAGCTAATAGCTATCAGCTTTTTTAAATAATACTAAATAGGATTGCCACTATAAACTATACCTCAACCACCATGCCCAAAGAAGGAAATATACTAATCGTTGACGACAACAAAGAACTGCTTGTTGCCCTTAAGCTCTACCTGAGTCCACATTTTAAAACGGTAGTCACCGAGCATAATCCCAACCGGATTAAAGAGCATCTCACAAAAGCTGTTTTCGACATCATCATGCTTGATATGAATTTCAAGGCAGGTATTAATAATGGCAACGAGGGCTTATACTGGATGCAGGAAGTGCATAAACATGATCCGGAACTGGCCGTGGTACTGATAACAGCCTATAGTGATGTGGAGCTGGCCGTTAAAGCCATTAAAAAGGGGGCGGCCGATTTTATCGAGAAATCATGGGACGAACGCAAGATACTATCCACTCTACGCTCAGTGTTTGAGTTGCAAAAATCAAAACGTGACATCAGCCGCCTGAAAAAGAAACACAAGCACCTGAAAGAGTGCATCGACACACAAACCGATATGTTCATTGGGCAATCGGACACCATGCAACAAATAATGCACATGGTTAAAAAAGTGGCACCAACCGATGTGAACCTGCTTATTCTGGGCGAAAATGGCACTGGTAAAGAGGTGATGGCCCGCACCATCCATCAGCTTTCTGCACGAAAAGATGAGATGTTTGTATCGGTGGACTTGGGTGCTATCCACGAAAACCTGTTTGAAAGTGAGCTATTCGGTCATATGAAAGGTGCTTTTACCGATGCTAAAACTGACCGTACCGGCCGTTTCGAACTGGCATCAGGCGGCACACTGTTTCTCGACGAAATTGGTAACCTATCGATGGCAGCACAGGCCAAACTATTGGCTGCCTTGCAAAACAGGGAAATAACACCTGTTGGTGGCACACGACCTGTTAAGGTAGATATTCGCCTGATATGTGCTACCAATATGCCTTTACAGCAAATGGTGGCCGAGGGTAGCTTCAGAGAAGACCTGCTATACCGGATCAACACCATTGCCATTGAGCTGCCGGCCCTGCGCAACAGGCAGGAAGATATAGGCCCACTGGCCAACTATTTTATTCAAAAACAAGCTGATAAATACAATAAGGGCTCATTAAGCCTGACGGCCAATGCCATTGAGGCGCTTCAGGAACAGTCGTGGCCAGGCAATATACGTGAGTTGCAACACACCATCGAAAAGGCTGTTATACTTTGCGATTCAGCAAGCATCTGCAGTGAAGACCTTTTCTTAAACAAGCACCAAGCCAAAGTATTGGACGATGCTTGCTTTAACCTGAATGAGCACGAGCGTTTACTAATAGAAAAAGCCATTGCCAACTGTAAGGGCAACATGAGCAAAGCCGCCATGAAGCTAGGCATTAACCGCTCTACTTTATACGACAAAATAAAAAAGTATGACCTTTAAGCACTCATCTGTCAGTCTTATTATTCAATCGGTACTACTGGCCGTCACACCTTTAACGGGCTTGTTGCTCTGGCTATTGGAGTCACCTCCCATGCTTTTTTATCTGCTTGGGGCCTTGTATATTTTTCAGGTGGGCCGACTGATTTATACGGTTCGGAAAACCAATCGCGAACTGGCCAAATTCATCCAGTCATTTGGATTTGGCGATACCACCATTCATTTCAGCACCCGCGATAAGGATGCCTCCTTTCAGGACTTGTTCAGAGCTTTTAACCAGGTAGTAGAAGCTTTCAGGCAACTCAAACTCGATAAAGAGAAAGAATACCTCTTTTTTGAAAATGCTTTGAAAAAACTGGGGGTGGCCATTATTGTGGTGAACGAACACGGTAATGTAATGATGACAAACGATGCCCTTTTGCAATTACTGGATTTTAAATACATCCATCGTTTGGATAAACTCAATACACTGAAGCCCGGCCTGGCCGATGAACTGATGCAGCTGCAACCACACCAGCAGCATTTGGTTGAGCTGATGGTAAATAACCGCCTGCTGCAGATAGCTTTAACATCGGTACTGATGAAGCAGGAGACCAAAGTATTGCGTTTAATAGCCTTTCAGGATATACGCAGTGAGATTGAACAGAAAGAGCTGGAGTCGTGGCAAAAACTCATTCGGGTACTCACCCATGAGGTCATCAACTCGTTAAGCCCGGTGAACCTTATCTCTGCCGGTCTGAAGCAACGCTTTGAAAACAACACCCAGCCGCTGGTGATGGAGGTCGATGAACAGCAGGAAATTATGGAGGCCCTGGATGCCATGCACAACCGCAGCAAGGGACTCACGCAATTCGTAGAAAGTTACCGCAGCATGACCGGCTTAAAGAGTGTACAAACCACCCATTGCAATATACAACAGCTGCTCTCGCGTATACAAACGCTTTTTGCAGCATCGGCCACTGATGCCAACTGTGTAATAAGCATTGAATGCCCGACGAACCTGTCGTATAACATTGATGAGAAACTGATTGAACAGGTGCTGATTAATCTGGTTAAAAACGGCCTGGAGGCGCTTAATAAAGCCGACTCCAACATGGCGATGGTGGCTAAAATGAATGGCCGAAATCTGCAGCTGAGTGTTAGGGATAATGGGAAAGGCATTCCGCACGATGAGATAAACAAAGTGTGTGTACCTTTTTACACCACACGACAGGGTGGCAATGGAATAGGATTGGCCTTATCACGCCAGGTGATGCGCTTGCATGGCGGGCAGCTGAAAGTTGACTCCAAAGAAGGACAAGGTACGGTTGTCAGTCTCTTGTTTGGTGTCTGACACCTGGTATTTTAACAGGACTGAGGGGTCAAAAAGCTCGTCTGCCTGCAGAAATCACACAACGTTCTGCAAAAAAGCCAGACAGTTCTGTTCTTTTGCCACAAGGTTCTGTAAAATTCACAGAACATCCTCAGATTTTTGCAGAAGATTCTATAAATCCGCCAGAGAATTCAGTAAAAAAGCCAGATTGTTCTCCGGAATCCATAGAAGCGTCTAAAGAATGTGGAGAAAGATGAGCTTGAGAGCCACATGAGCGACTGTTTTTGCCAGATTGACGAGCTCCAGAGACAGATGCATGGCGGATTTTACATCTTTATCTTTGTAAAAACGCGAATGTGCGATAAGTCCTGTAAAATTAAATACACTAAGAACCAGATGGTAGGCCACGATTCGCATTTTTTTCTTTGTAAAAACATTTGCTTTAATGAATATTCTTCTATTTTTGCATCCGCATTAGCAAAGGCAATGCCACTAAAATATACGGGTGTAGCTCAGTTGGTAGAGCACTGGTCTCCAAAACCAGGTGTCGGGCGTTCGAGTCGCTCCTCCCGTGCATAATCCTGACTTCGGTCGGGATTTTTTTATTCTAGCCAACTGAACTTTCAGAATTAAAATAAGTTCATATATTTGGTGCTGCAATTGGAGAGGTGACAGAGTGGCCGATTGTGCATGCCTGGAAAGCATGTGTACCCGCAAGGGTACCGGGGGTTCGAATCCCCCTCTCTCCGCTCTTCATTGATTCTTTCTTATTCGGCAGAGCTATACATTTTCCATACATTATGCTAATCCTGCCAATAATGGCTATTTATCCGTATTCAACAACCGGCAACACTCCGTTAATATACCACAAGATGTTATTGAAGTGTAAGAGGCCTTAGATAATCATTATTCGCTATTATCAAGACTAAAGGCAGGCTGATTGACCATCAATCACTGCTTGTTAGCGTTCAAACACACATTATCAAGGCTCCATATAGCCTGCTTGGTATTCAACAATCAATTGTTGAAACTATACGAGGTCTTTTTACAGATGCACCAATCACAGTTAACGTTCCTCTAGGTCACTTTAAAGATGCACCAGTCATTGTTAACACTCCACCATGTCTGATTAATGTTAAACACTCCATTGTTGGTGTTCAACAATTTGGTTGAGCATTAACAACGTTGGGGTTAATCTGTGTTTGAAAAATAATTCCTACATTTGCACCTACCAGAACAGAACACTTAATTACGTACTTGATGATTAAATTCAATATCAACCCCAATAGTGAAATACCCAAATTCCAACAGCTGGTAGATACCGTGACCAATGCACTGGCCGAAAATAAGCTACACGAAGGCGACCAGCTTCCCTCCGTTAATGTTATCTGCCAAACCTACAAGCTATCGCGCGACACGGTGTTTAAGGCCTATGGCATCTTAAAGGAACAGGGCGTTATTGAGTCGGTGCCCAACAAAGGCTATTTCATTGCCCGCGAAGGTCGCAAAGTATTTCTTTTCCTGGATACCCTTAAAGCCTACAAAGAAGTATTGTACGGCGAATTTGTTAAAAACCTGGATAAGAACACCATTGCCGATGTGCATTTCCACCATTACAACATCGATATCTTTAAAAAACTGATAACCGACAGCCGTGGACGCTACAGCAAATACATCATCATGCCATTCGACCACCAGGAAGTGCCTGACATCGTCAACACCTTGCCCCCCGACAAAACCCTGATTATTGACTGGAACACCAACATTCGCAACTTCAACAATAAGCTCTATCAGGATTTCAGCACACCTGTTAGTGAGGCGCTTGAAGCAGCCGACCACCTGTTGAAAAAATATGAACGCAAGATAATGGTTTACCCCTCGTACACCTATCACCCCATTGAAACGGCCGATTGCTTTGCCCAATACTGTCTGGACAAGGGCTACCAACATCAACGACTCACCAATGAAGACGACCTGAATGTGCGAGCAGGCGACATGTATTTCAGCGTAAGCGACCGTATGTTGGGCCATATACTGGAGCAATGTAAGGAACGCAAACTGGAACCGGGCAGCGATGTTGGCATATTATCTTATAACGAAACACCCATGAAGAAATTCATTTACAAAGGCATTTCGGTTATTTCAACTGATTTTAAATTAATGGGACAAAAGGCGGCAGCCTTTGCCTCCAGCGATATGGCAATGGATTTTTGCGTACCAACAAAGCTTTTTTTTAGAGAATCATTATAACCGTGATTCTTTTTTTTATAGATTTACACCATACCAGTACAGAACAGTATACTAAAATTCAAATCATGTATTCACTAGGATTCGACATAGGAAGCTCATCGGTAAAAGTAGCATTGCTTGATGTAACAACAGGGAAAGCCCTTAGCACAGCGTTTTATCCCAAAGAAGAAATGGCTATCTCAAGCCCGCAGCCCGAATGGGCCGAACAAAATCCTGCGGATTGGTGGAACAACCTGAAACTGGCGCTGAAAGATGTGCTGACCACATCCAAGGTTGACCCATCAGCGATTCATTCAATCGGTATCTCGTACCAAATGCATGGGCTGGTAACGGTTGATAAAAACGGAGACGTACTAAGGCCTGCCATCATCTGGTGCGACAGTCGCGCGGTACAGAACGGCAACAAAGCCTTTAATGAAATTGGTAAGGAGCACTGCCTCTCACACATGCTCAACTCGCCGGGTAACTTCACGGCATCCAAGTTAAAGTGGATAATGGAAAATGAACCCGAAATCTATGCGCGCATCAATAAAATAATGCTGCCAGGCGATTACATTGCCTATCGATTAACCAATCAGCTAACCACCACCAAGAGCGGCTTATCAGAAGGTATCTTCTGGGATTTTAAAACACAAAGTGTATCAAAAGAACTACTGGCTAACTATGGTTTTAAGGCCGACATCATCCCAAGCATTAAAGACACCTTTGAGATACAGGGCTACCTGAGCGAACTAGCAGCTGAGGAGTTGGATTTACACACAGGTATAGCTGTGTCGTACCGCGCAGGCGACCAGCCCAACAATGCATTAAGTCTAAATGTGCTAAACCCGGGTGAGGTGGCAGCCACAGCCGGCACATCGGGTGTAGTGTATGGTGTTAGCGACCAGCTAAAATACGATCCGGCATCACGCGTAAATACCTTCGCACATGTCAACCACACCAATATAGATAATCGCCTTGGCGTATTACTTTGCATCAACGGCACAGGCATCCTCAACTCGTGGCTGCGTAAAAACGTGGCAGTCGATTTAAACTATGTGCAGATAAACGACGAAGCGTTGACGGTTGAACCGGGGAGCAATGGCCTGCTGGTATTTCCTTTTGGCAACGGTGCTGAGCGCGTGTTGCAAAACCAGAACCCGGGTGCTACGGTTAAGCACCTGAATTTTAATATTCACACCCGCGCTCACCTGTTAAGAGCTGCCCAGGAAGGCATTGCCTTTAGTTTTATGTATGGCATGGAAGTGATGCAGCAAACCGGCATCGAAACCAAGGTCATCAGAGCCGGTATGGCCAATATGTTCCTGAGTCCGATATTTCGTCAGACACTGGCCGATATTTCGGGCGCCACCATTGAACTGTACGAAACCGATGGCGCATTGGGTGCGGCGCGTGGAGCAGCCTATGGAGCCGGCCTATACAGCACACTCGAAGAGGCCTTTGCCTCTTTGGAGAAGGTGGAAATCATTAAGCCAATTGAGCAAAACACAAAATCGTTGAAAGCGGCTTACAAGAACTGGAAGCAGCAACTTAGCGAAGACTAAAGCGGTTACGCTGCCAAATGCTAATCCTTCATCATATCATCCATCTAACAAATCACCTACACAAAATCCAAAATGAAAAAACTCTTTATCGCCTGCTTATTTATAGTTTCTTTATTAGTTGCTTGCAGCACCTCCAATCAGCAAACATCAAATCCAGTCCCTGCCCTGCCTGATTCATTGGCCGGCACATTCCTCGACCACCGTATTGACATGGAAGAGCGGCTTGACATGGTCATCAATCAGCTATCGCTTGAGGAAAAATGTGCACAGTTGATGCACGACGCACCTGGCATCGAACGCCTGGGTATCAAACCCTACAACTGGTGGAACGAAGCGCTGCACGGTGTTGCCCGCATGGGACGCGCCACTATTTTCCCACAACCCATTGGCATGGCTTCCACCTTCGATCCCATGCTCATTGAAGATGTGGCTACCGCTATTTCCGATGAGGGACGAGCTAAATTCAACATCGCGCAAAAGAACGGAAACTACCTGCAGTATGCCGGTTTAACCTATTGGTCGCCCAATGTAAATATCTTTCGCGATCCGCGCTGGGGACGTGGCATGGAAACCTGGGGCGAGGACCCTTTCCTGAGTGGGACACTGGGCGGTGCCTTTGTGAAAGGCATACAGGGCTACGACCCCACTTACCTGAAAGCTGCCGCCTGTGCCAAGCACTACGCCGTGCACAATGGCCCTGAAGGATTAAGGCATAGCTTTAACGCCTACTCGTCGCCCAAAGACTTATACGAAACATATCTGCCTGCCTTTAAGATGCTGGTCACCCAATACGATGTAGAAGCGGTGATGTGTGCCTATAACCGCACGCTGGATGTACCCTGCTGTGGAAGCACTTTACTACTGACAGAGATATTGCGCAACAACTGGGGCTTCACGGGGCATGTCATGTCTGATTGTGGTGCCTTAGCCAACTTCCATGGTTTACACCAGTACACCAATGATGCCACGGCATCGTCGGCCGAGGCCATTAAGCACAACGTGAGCCTTAACTGTGGCAGCACTTACCAAAACCTTGTGGAGACCGTACAAGCCGGACTGATTAGCGAGGCAGATATTGACCGCAACCTACGCCTGCTATGGCGCACACGCTTTAAGCTGGGCTTGTTTGACCCTTATGGTGATAACCCTTATAATCATCTGGGACCTGAGGTGGTTAACAGCAAACAGAACGTTGAACTGGCTCGCAAGGCGGCTCAGAAATCAGTTGTCCTACTCAAAAACAACGGCGTTCTACCTCTAAATAAAGACATCAAACACCTGTTTGCCATTGGCCCATTAGCGGCCGACGTAGACGTAATGCTGGGGAACTACAATGGCATGTCAAACAATGTTATCTCAGTCATTGAAGGCATTGCCGGAGCAGTGAGTCTGGGTACCCGTTTCGAATACCGCCATGGTTTCTTGTTAACTGAAGAAAACAAGAACCCCATCGGCTGGGCCATAGGCGAAGCAAGAGGCGCTGAAGCCTGTATTGCAGTGGTTGGCATCAACACACTACTCGAAGGCGAAGAAGGGGAAGCCATTGGCTCGGCCCACAAAAGCGATCGCCCCGACCTTCAACTACCCGGCAAACAGCTGGAATACCTGAAGCAAATACGCAAAGACCAGGACAAACCATTAATTGTAGTGGTGATGGGTGGCAGCCCCATAGCCCTGGAAGAAGTGCATAAAATAGCCGATGCTGTTATCATGGCCTGGTACCCGGGCGAACAAGGCGGAAATGCTATTGCCGATATTATTTTTGGCGACGCTATACCTACTGGTAAACTGCCGGTTACATTCCCTAAATCCGTGAATCAACTGCCGCCCTACGAAGATTACACCATGTATGGTCGCACCTATAAATACATGAAAGACGATCCCATGTATCCCTTTGGCTTTGGCCTCAACTATGCCGAAATCAGCTATTCAAACATGAGCAGCCAAAAAACAACATACCAGTTTGGCGAAGCCATTACACTAACCGCCGACATCAGCAATGGCAGTGATTTCGATACTGAAGAAACGGTACAGTTATATGTATCTGCTTTGGATGCCGACTTTCCGGTACCCATGTACGATTTGAAAGGGTTCAAACGCGAAACCATTAATGCCGGTGGCAGCACCCAGGTACGATTCACCATCGATACTTCAGAACTGACCAATATTGATGAAAAAGGTGAAGAGCAATATGTCAACGGTCGCTATCGCTTTTATATCGGCAGCACACTGCCATCGCAAAGAGCCATCGATTTAGGAGCTCCCGAAGCTGGTATGCTAGAACTTAAAATAGAAGAGTGAAGACGGAGGACAATAATTACACAAAATACTAATCAAGAAAATTGGAGACCGAAGTCAATATAGGCATTATCAGATTTATTAAACACAAGCAAAGTTTCGGTCTCGAATTGTAAAAACAACAGATCATGACAACAGGTAACGAATTTTTCCCTGGCATTGGAAAAATTGCCTACGAAGGCAGAGATTCTAAAAATCCAATGGCATTCAGATGGTATAATCCGGAGCAGGTAATTGCCGGCAAAACAATGAAAGAACACTTGCGCTTTGCTATTGCCTACTGGCACACATTCTGCGGCGATGGTGGCGACCCATTTGGTCCGGGCACACAGGTTTTCCCGTGGGACAAAGGCAGTAGCGCTATAGATAGAGCGAAATACCGATTGGATGCGGCTTTTGAATTCTTCACAAAGATTGGTGCGCCTTTCTATTGCTTCCACGATGTAGATGTAGTGGGCGATGGCACTGTGTTTGAAATCGAAGAACGTTTGGGCAAAATCATCCCAATCGCTCAGCAGTACCAGAAAGAAACAGGCGTAAACCTGCTATGGGGAACGGCCAATGTATTCTCTAATCCCCGTTATATGAATGGCGCGTCAACCAATCCGGACTTTACAGCGCTGGCACATGCAGGCACACAGGTGAAAAACGCATTGGATGCAACCATCGCCTTAGGCGGTCAGAACTATGTATTCTGGGGTGGTCGAGAAGGCTACATGTCATTGCTTAACACCAATATGAAAGCCGAAAAAGAGCACATGGCCCAGTTCTTGACCATGGCACGCGATTACGCACGTAAAAATGGCTTCACAGGCAACTTCTTTATCGAACCTAAACCCATGGAGCCCACCAAGCACCAGTACGATGTGGATGCCGAAACGGTGATTGGCTTCCTGCGTCACTACAACCTGGACAAGGACTTTAAACTGAATATTGAAGTCAACCACGCTACTTTGGCCCAACACTCTTTTGAGCACGAACTGCAATGCGCCGCCGACGCCGATATGTTAGGATCCATTGATGCCAACAAAGGCGATTACCAAAACGGCTGGGACACCGATGAATTCCCAACCAGCATACCTGAAACTGTGCAGGCCATGCTGGTGATCCTGCAAGCTGGTGGCTTCCAGGGTGGAGGTATTAACTTCGATGCCAAAACGCGTCGTAACTCTACCGATCTGGAAGATATCTTTATCGCCCATGTATCGGGTATGGATACATTTGCCCGCGCCCTGGTAATTGCCGATGACATATTGAACAACAGTGATTACCAGAAGCAAAAAGCCGAGCGCTATGCCTCTTTCGACAGCGGTAAGGGTGCTGAATTTGTTGCCGGCAAGCTAACAATGGAAGACCTGCGTGCCTATGCCAAAGAAGTGGGTGAACCAGCCATGATTAGCGGTAAGCAAGAGCGCTACGAGCAGTTAATTAACATGTATATTTAGTCTGTAGTTGTAGCCAGTAGACAGTCGTGAGGTAGAAAAGGTATAGTAAGATGTTAGTAGTGAGATAAGCTTTGTGAAAGAATATCAGCCTCGACACTTGCATCTTACTACTCGACACTTCCCCAAAATACCACTGACTACTGACTAAACACTACTAACTAAGTATTTAAATCCGGTTTTATGGAAAATCAACAAAACATCGGCTATATCATGCTGCTAACACTGGTTGCCACTTTAGGTGGTTTACTGTTTGGCTATGATACAGCTGTTATATCCGGGGCCGAAAAATCCATCCAGGCCTTTTTAATTCATGGACTTAATTTAAGCTCGTTTGCGCATGGCGCTACCGTTTCGAGCGCACTTATCGGCTGCATCATTGGCGGGGCAATATCGGGCCTGTTAGCATCACGACTGGGCCGTAAAAAATCACTGATGGTAGCTGCAATGCTATTCTTCATCTCTGCCTTAGGTTCTGGTCAGCCCGAATTCCTGTTCTTCGAAAAGGGAAAAGCAACCATGGGCTTACTATACATGTTTAATTTCTACCGGGTAATTGGCGGTATTGGCGTGGGACTGGCATCTGCCATTAGCCCCATGTACATCAGCGAGATTGCACCGGCGCACATTCGTGGTCGTTTGATTTCCTTTAACCAGTTTGCCATCATCTTTGGTATGCTGGTGGTATACTTTGTCAACTGGTCCATCGCCAAGGGGCAAAGCATCGAATGGATCAATAGCATCGGCTGGCGCTACATGTTTATGTCGGAAGCCATTCCGGCCGGCTTGTTCGGCATTCTGCTGCTGTTTGTGCCCGAAACACCTCGCTATCTGGCCATGCAAGGCCACCAGGAAGAGGCATTGACTATTCTGAAGCGCATTAACGGCCGGGATGCCGCCAAACGTATCCTGAACGACATACAGAGCACCATTGACAAAGCTGTCAGCTCATCCAAGGTAATGGCCTATGGCAAGAAGGTGATTATCATCGGGATCTTATTATCCGTTTTTCAGCAGTTTGTGGGCATTAACGTGGCCCTGTATTATGCACCACGCATCTTTGAAAGCATGGGTGCGGCCAAAGATGCTTCTATGCTGCAAACCATTGTAATGGGCTTAGTAAATGTCATTTTCACGGTAATAGCCATTCTTACGGTGGATAAATGGGGTCGCAAGCCACTGTTAATAACTGGTTCGGTGGGTATGGCCATTGGCATGATGGCCATTGGAACTTTATCTTTCCTGGAGGTGATTGGTATCAGTACACTGGTATTCATCATCGTCTATACCGCCTCATTTATGATGAGCTGGGGCCCCATCTGCTGGGTGCTGATTGGTGAAATTTTCCCTAACAAAATCCGTGGCAAAGCCATTGCCATAGCTGTAGCAGCACAATGGGCAGCCAACTATTTTATTTCATCTACCTATCCGGCCATGATGGAGTTCAGCGGCGGCATGACTTACATGTTCTATGGTATTATGAGTATACTATCAGCCATTTTTGTTTGGAAGATGGTGCCCGAAACAAAAGGCAAATCATTGGAGGAGATGGAAGAAGTGATTGAGAAACTGTAGGAGCACACCAAAGCTCCAGAACATAAATAAGCAGCTGTCGTTCTCACCCTTACGGCAGCTGCTTTTATATACATACATCATCCCTGATTGGTGCGACAAGTTTTTTTAATGCTCATCAAATTAGCGCATTCCTTTTTTATCTTTAAGGCATGTTGATTACTTTTACTCCATACTCAGAAAAAAATTAACATGAACTGCCCACGTTGCCAGCAAATACTATCTACCAGAACCATTAATGATTACAATGCCTCTGTTGAAGTAGATAACTGCTCCGATTGCGGAGGCCTATGGTTCGATAAGGATGAATTGGCGCAGATTGATACGATCATTGAACCCCGGCTGCTTGAGATCAGGCACCTGCCCAGCGAAGCCGAACAGCTGAAAAGCCTCCATTGCCCATCGTGTAACAACTCACCCCGGCTCGAAAAAGGCGTTCACCCGCGCGACCGTAAAGTCATATTCGACTACTGTCCCTACTGCAACGGTATTTGGCTCGATAAAGGTGAGCTTGAAGCTATTCAGCAGGAAAACTGGCTGCTAACCATCAGCAAATTCGTCAGGCGACTTACTTGACGCCTCTAAAACCATGCATTAGAGGCTTGCAAAGTGGTCCATTACGAACGCGGATAGCTAATAGTTGATATTTAGCCATCAGCAACAAAAAATATTGGAGTTAAAAGTTAGTGCCAAAAAATCGGCATAGCCTATATCTTTTAATCATTATCTAATATCGTCGAATGATAAAAGTTGAAAAACGTGGAGCCTGGTAACATTATAGAGTCACCGTCACACCACGTTTATTATCAATCTGATTACGTTTTAACACTTACAAATCTTCTGAAATAAATTAGTAAGAATATTATCTCAGGATTTACTCTTCTATAACAATCCTAAACCCAACATTATATACTTTTTGCCAGCTCTTAAAAGCCTTTCGGCGCGAAGAAGATGCTTTCTCGGGCCGGTCTCTCCAGGAACCTCCGCGAGCTACTTTATCGGTATGCAATGTTCCAGCATTGCGTCCGTCATCCTCTTTATAGGGATATGGCGCATAATCTGTACGCGTCCATTCAGCTACATTTCCAATCATATCATATAATCCCCATGGATTGGCTTCGTATTGGCCTACTTCTGCTCCAAGCATGTTGCCATCGTCCACCGTTTTAGAACGAGGTATAAAATCAAAGTAAGGTCTCAGGTGGTGCTTTTCAGACATAGGCTTTGGGTCCACACCTATAACGGCCATATGCGCCAATTGCTTATCAGCTAAATTGGCATAGGGCGAAAAGTCGGTATTACTATCACCAAACCAGAAATCTTCTTCACTACCAGCCCGGGCCGCCCATTCCCATTGTGCTTCAGTTGGCAAACTAACCTGCATACCTAACTGCTCGCTTAGTTTATCACAGAAAGCCATGGCCTCTTCCCAGCTAATACGAATAACTGGTTGATTCGGCATATTAGCCGGATATCCCGGATTAACATGATCTTTCCAGAATTGTGCAATATAACGACTATCATGCTCTGGCACCACTGCTGTATATTGTTCATTGGTTACTTCAAACACACCCATCCAAAATGCCTTTTTGACCTTAACCTTTGAGCGGGGATATTCATCGATGTCTCCATTTTCTGAGCCCATTACAAATGAACCTGATGGTATACGCACCATTTTCATAGTAACACCCGGCGCTAGTTCTATTTCTTTTACGGTATCACCATCATTGTTTTGACTTCTGCTGGCTAATTCGGATGAGAAGGGCCAATTTCGCGACTTTATTTTTTGATGCTTAACTGACTCTTCGACTGGAGGTATAACTATTTCTACTTCACCTTTCGCTGCTAATGTTTCAATGTAAGCATGTAACTCACCTTTCCAGTCTACTTTTACATTGTTGTACTTCTCCATTAATTCCTGACGGCGATCCACCTGATTATAGCCACAGTATTCATTGGCATTAAACACACCATTATACGGGGCATTACAGTCAATCCATCTATATAAGGTCCGCCATTCATCATCACTCAGTTCAACATTGTGATGCCCCTTCTTAAGCATTTGCACCAAATCACTTGTATTAGCGTGATACTCCATTGGCTTCATCACATAAATATCTGCTTCAGGCCCTTGTCTATTGATATAAGGATGAAATGCCAGGTAGCTTTTACCAAACTTTGTCACTTTTTCAGGTGAGTTATCTTTGAAATCAGGTAAATGATTCTTTCCATCATGACAAGCGACGCATCGCTTGTTAAGGATTGGTTGAATCTCATGTTCAAAAGTAATTGCTCTCACCCCATCAACCGGAGGAGTCAGCTTACGAGGTTGCATTTTTGAGGCAATAGTAAATTTTGGTTTTGCAATGGTATATTGGTTCTCGTGGCAACCCACACAAGACACCACCTCTCCTGGCATACCCGTGAGCCAGCTACGCATCAATTGAACTGCTGCTCCGTCAGCATCTAATGGCTGAATAGTAATTGGCATATTGGCTGGCACTTTAAAAATGACCGAACCATCTTCCTCAACTGGCACAGTACCTAATACACGCTTTATATCCCATCCACTTTGTATGCCATGCTCCATATGGCCTGATGGCGATTTGATATAGGCAAATTCATAGGCAATAATACGCAACTCTTTAATGGTTCCACGCGGCACACCTTTGGTCCCTGCTCCTTCATAAATATCCTGTATATAAATGGTCGATTCAGTATCTTCCAGGTTCACCTTTTCTGGTATAACCGGTGGTGTTGTTTGTTTCTGTACCGGAGTAGCCTCTGTAATACCTTCTCCTTCAAACTGAACAATCGGTGTAACATTATCGAAAATATCCACCAGGTATAAACCCCACAATGACTCAGGAGACATTTTGGCGGTTACTAAAAAGTACTCATTGCTTAAAGCACGTGGTTTGAGAAACTGAGGCCAAACACCATCTACCAGGCGATCTTTAATTTCAGGTACAACATATTTGTTGCGGTAGGGTATTTCCTGCACAACTCCTTTCTCTTCCTGGCGACCTTTTTTCGGATCAAATAATACCAGTCGGCCAGAACGTGCGATACCATGGTGACCCGACACTACGGCTATGAACTGAGTATTGTCTTTACCTGGCAGCGGCTGCGCATCAAACATACTGTTTGGCCAATAGGAACCACTTCCATATAGTTCCTTTTTATTGGTACCATCCGGATTCATGTGCATCATTATACGCGAAAAGTAGTGGGTGTTATCGGTATACTCCCAACGCAAATACATAACACGACCGTTGTTCATTACAATGGGATCCCAATCGTTATCCTGTCCAAAGTTTAAGCGACGTAAATCATGTGTTTTGGGATCATACAGGCAAATATTACCTACAATATCATTTCCGCTCACACAAGGTACTCCGTGATATCCAATATTGGATACGGCCAATATTTTACCATTTGGCAAATATGTTCCGTCGAAGAAGTTCAAATCTTTCTCTTCACTCTGTGTTAACTGGTGTAATCCTGTGCCATCCGTTTTAACTTCAAACAGCTGCCAGGTATCATTATCTCCGACTGTTGTAAACAGCAATCGATCGGCATTCCAGTGCAATTGCAAATCGCTTACTGGTGCTCCATTATCTGGTTTATAAATTGTTTTGCTTTGTATTTGTCCTCGCAGATTGCTCAACTCTGTAATTTCACAGTTGAACCCATTCTTTCGCTGAGAGTTATGCCCCGACCAGTTATTACTTTGCGTTCCGATACCCGGTCCCATCTCTTTTCGGGCATTATTGTTTAGCTTATGACGAACAACAAGGATTCTATCCATATCCAAAAGTGGGTTGGCCAGTAAAATCTCTCTCCTGGCTGACAGAATCTTCTCAGCATCAACAAAAGCTTGCTGATCTTCCGTGTATATTCCTTTTTGAACCAGGGGCAGCAAATGACTAATTTCCTCTAGCATAGACGTATAACGGGTCGCATCGAAATTGGCATCTTGCTTCATATTTTCAACCGCCAATTGAATCGACTCCGGCTTGACCCATTCAAGCTCTTTTTGCAAAGAATACACATTTAACACTCGCTTAAAAAGCTGCAGGCAGGCTTCTATCTTTTTGTCTTTCACCAAAGCATTCACGCTCCTCATCTCCTTCTGAAAATGAGCTGGTTCTTCCAGGTTGGCAATGAGGTTTTTCAAAGCCTCCTCTTCTACCTTACCATCATATGAAGTAAGCCAGATATCAGGTTCGGTGCTGGCATGACTTAAAAAGTAACGCATTTCCTCAGGAAAATCCTGAGACAAACGATTAGCTATACCAGAAGTGGAAATATTCTGTACTTTAAAAATGACTGATGACGATTTATTTCCCAGCTTTTCAATCCCTACCTCTGCCTCAAATCGTTCATATTGACCATCCAATTGAACAATCAACTCCCCATTGCCGTGGGTGTAAATACCTCGATCATATTGTTTCCCCGTAATAATAATTGGCTTATGTTGTTTGTTCTGATTTCGGGTAGGATGACCAAATTGGGCGTATTCTTTCTTAAGCTTCATTTCATCAAGCCAAACAGTTTCACCCGACGTGGTAATCAGTTTGGCATTTACCCAGGCACTATGATCATTTCGTGTTCCATCCTTGGTTCCCCAAGTAATTAAACCCAACTGTTTTAACTGCGAAACATCTAATGATATTTTTCTTGGCTGCTCACCCTTTCTGACAACATCAGTGGAAAATGGCAAATTATGCTCGCTAAAAGCCTGCTGCACCCTGGCCTTTGTTTGCAGAACAGTACTGGCCCAGTTATCTGCACGCATATAAACCTTATCAGCTGTTTGAGACCACCCGCCTTGAAATGCAATTATGAGTCCCAGAATAGCTACAATTTGTTTTAATGTAAATTTCTTTTTCATTATTCAATTTTTTCTTGTGCAACAAACACTCTATTAGCTTTAGGTCTGCAGGCAGATTCAACGCAGATATGTTAAATGCCAGTGCGGATCAATGGTTGAAATAAGTCCTAAATTATCTTTATCCTCCAGTTTCCAGATAACATTTGCATCCGAATCAATCTCAACAACCAAAGCTGTTGGCTGACTATTACGGGCATGACCTCCCCAGTTACAAATAATGGTATGCCCATTCTCAAGTCTGATTGCCTCGGCCACATATTGCAAGGCAACGCTATCGATATCATATTCATTTACCTCCCAAATCACTTCACTGGTTTGTGGGTTAATTTCGACTAAACGATGTGCATCTCCCAAAGAAACCAGCCAATTATTACTTGGCAGTACAACTAATGAAAATGGAACGCCGCCAACTTTAACGACCTGTAGTAAAAGACCATCCTCATTATATTCATGCACCTCACCCTTACTTAATATTGGGACTAAATATGTTCCTTTTTCTGTTTTACGAATTCTTCTAAACTGTGAATGAGGCTTCTTAATCCCTGTATTCAACACCAGCTCCTTCAGTTTGTCACCTTGTGGTGTAAACTCCATTATTTTAGCCGGACAACCACATTGCCCCAGGAGGTAGTTGCCTTCCTTAGTTACAGATGCTGATTGCAGCTCAGTTCCTTCTGGCGCCAAATATTCCCACACTACTTCATGCCTGGCGGTAATCACCTTGGCTCCAGTTCGGTGTGCATACAGGATATTTCCATTTGCTAATTCTGTTACTTCATTGCACTCCTGATCCTGTTCAAGCTTATGCCGCCAAAGAATATGACCATTTTTATCAGTCTTTACGATTTCATCCCAGCCTGAACCGGCCATAAGCATCGTTGGTGTATCGTTATGACACCCCATGACTAAGGCTGCCAAAATCAACAAGGTTATCCTCCACGATATTGGTATTCCATTCATATTATTAGCAAATAGCATTTAGCAAAACTCCTGCGATTCCAGTTCAGTCGCTTTTTTCCTCAATTAATAGCAACAGGGAGAGGCTGATACATCAGCTTCCCGGCCTGTTCCATTTTCACCCCTTAGGGCTATACATTACCAAGTATATCAGTAAATGACACGCTGGGATTTGTAAATCTTAAGCCATTTCCGTCATGATAATTAGCATACTCTGACACAATAGCTCCTTCTGCACCAGCCATCATAAAGTGAGGCGCTTCAGCTCTGTTCAAGGTATTAATGCCATTACATTTTAATTCAACAACGTTATTTACTGTGATAAATTCCTTCTGGCTCACTGGTGTAGGTGGGTTGTTAGGCGTTTCATCACCCTCACCAAATGTAAAGATTGATCCCTGGCGTACATGCCAGGATTCCATCTTAGCCGGATGCTCGGTTTCTAAATGTTGATGCTCAACAATCATTTGGCCTGGCAATAAAAAGATCTCGTGCGCAAAGTAGCCATGTTTTGCATCGTTGTACCAAAATACACCCGCCATACCGACATTTTCAAAATCCCCGAGGCCAAAATCTGTAATGAACATGTTTGTCAATAAGAACTCATCTAACGGATAATTGTAATGCGCAAACATTTCCTTGTACGCCTGAAGTGCTTTATCTGCACTTAATTGTCCATTGACATAGTAATCATCATTTGTATATCTCTTCACCATCTTTGTGCATGTTTTTTCACATTCTTTCTCTTTTACAGCAGTGCTTGCACATGAGTTGCTGACACTTGCTGCAACCACTCCTACTGAGCCTAAGGCCGTCATTTTAAGGGCATCTCTCCTTTTCATGTCATTAGTTTTATTGTTATTCTCTTTTTTCTATTATTAACCGTTACACTACCGATAGCGAGAAAACTGATTCTATTTCAACCAATAGCTCATCCCTACATATATCGGCCAATAAGTAGCTAACATTGGCGGCAGCATTGTATTGGGAACACACCTCTCTAATCTCTTCAAAATCCTCTTCATGCTTGATATACACCCTTAACATTTCCAGACACCTTACACCTGAAACTGGAGTTACTGTATTATCCGTCGACACCAGATGACTGATATTTTCGAGTGTTAGTTGCGTTTGCCTGGCAGCATTACCTACACCAAGACTACTCTCTCCTCTTATGGCTGCCGTGCCAGAGACATAAACTATTGCCTTATTGGTATTTCCAATATATTTAGCCCGTTCAAACTTGGGCGTGGTTTTAATTCCTCTATTCTGGTCTTCTGCTCCAATTAAAACTCCCTGCGTGTAGGCATGGGCATCAATCTGTAGAGGGTTGGTTAATGGAAGATCCTGATCAACCCCTGAAACAGCGAGACAATCGACCACTATACCACCTGCCATCATACCAATACCAGTTGCTGCCGGAAATCCATTGGGCCAATCTGTCATTTCATAAAACGAAGTGCGTTCATCGTTAAATAACTGGTAGCGTTGTGACTCACCATCCAAATCAGTAATGCGCTCAATATAGTTCCATTGTCTCACAATAGAATTTATAGGCATTCCCTCACATTCAAGAATGCTTTTGATTGTGTGAAAGATCTGCTTGGCTTGTTGTCTTACACTCAAATGCAAAGGTGCGGATACACCAGATAAGTGCAGTTCACAATACTCCTCCTTAATGACTTTTGCATAAGATATACCATGATATTTTTTAAAGATAAGTTGGGTATTTAAGCAACAAGGTACCTGTATTACTTCAAGTACCATTTCTGAATCCAGTGGTTTTTGCGCAATAAAACTAATAGATGGTTGATTGTTTCCGAATCGTTCAGCAGCAGTAGCTAATAGTCGCCTTTTATCATCTACATATCCTTCGTTCCCGTCAGGATTCCAGAAAACAGCTATGCGCAGAATACCCTCACCAGATCTTAACTGTTTAATACAGTCATTAAACATATCAACAACATTGGAACTAATGGTTGACGTTACGATATGATAGTCAGCTTTAAACATCTAATATTTAAGTTTTAGTCTAAAGTGATTTAACATACTCAATTAAATCCTCTATCTCTTTCTTCTTTAGTCTTTGCCCTTCCAAACCGTGTTTAAAATCCTTTATCAAGGTTTCTATACTCTCTGCACGACCATCAAAAAGATAAGGAGCCGTTCGCCACACTTCCTTGAGTGTAGGTGTATCCCACCCCTTTTCAAATTCAATAGTGCCAATTTTGTGCATCTGCATATCAGTATATAGCGTTCCGCTGTGACAATAATTACAGCTAGCTTTCTGAAATACTTGTTTACCCCGTTTTGCCTTTTCACTTAATCTTCCCTGCACAAGATACGGACTTGGCAATGGCCTAAGTGAATTTAGGTAAGCATCAACAGCCTTGGCATCTTCCTCACTTATCTCGGCAAATTGAATATGCCTAAAACCAGCTCTAACAGCCGTTTCAGCATCAGGCCTGATACCCGTAATCATAGATGGTGCAGTTTGATGAGCATAAAGTAAACTTTTACAGTTCTTTGAATTCCCTATTCCATCATTCAAAAGATCCCAATTCATTCCATCAGTTCGAGCATCACCCGGATGACAGCCATTGCATGATTGCCAGCCTTGAAAACAGTGTGAGGCATCATTGAAGATTCGTTCACCTTTTCTTTCAATGGTTTCTTTCAAATCAGGATTAAGGGCATGCGCATAAATCTGCTGACTAACCAGGTCTATAACATTAAGCGTATCTGAAAAATAGGTTGGTACAATTGCCTGAACACCATCTAACAATAATGAACGTGGCCCATTACCAACAACTTTTAGCCGATACCGTATATCCGTGAAAAACCGCAAATCGTATGAGAGTTCTTCCTTTTTATCTGTTTGTTCAAACTTGTTAATAAATGCCGCATAGTCTATTACACTGATATCATGTGTTCCAGAGTGACTGATAAGCATTTTATCAGCATTGCACGTTACATCCCAGATTCCGGCAGCACCATACTCGGGTTCGTCTAACAGCACTGTGCCCAAATAAGATTGTGAGGCCGTATGTATGATACTTAATCCACTGGTGTTCATCCATCCTTGTTGCAGTTGTGAGGTAGGCACCTGAAAACGTCCTAAATTATGCGTGATAAAAACATACCTGCCATCTGAAGAAATACAAATACCTCTCAACGCATTACTCCCATTTGCCAAAGCAATGTCTTTAACACGTTTCATTGTTTTAGTATCTACAACCGATACTTTGGCAGTTACCACCTCAACATCTGCCCGTTGAGCAGGTAGAAAATTAGTAACGTATAAGTATTTCCCATCATGGCTCAAAGCTGCCCCTGCAGGTTCTCTTAACAAAGAGACATTCCGTTTTACCTTATTGGAAATCAGATCTATCTCCAACAATGAATTATTGTACTGACAACAAACATACAGCTTAACTCCATCATGGCTTAATACCGGACTAGTTGCACCCATTGGAACATTTATCTCAATGATCTTTTCCTTAGATAAAATATCAATAACAGTAACTAAACCTGATGCAAAGGAACTGGTAACATAGGCACGTCCATCTTTAACCACCACTCCTGTTGGTTCATCATGAAAAAACCATTGGTGAATCATTTGATAATCTTTTCCTGATACTAGATCAAGCCTTTTGGCTGTTTTCTGCAGTAAAAAAAGATATTCTCCCGTTTCATCGCTTGCTACATCAGTTGTTGATAAAGGAGCATTAACTACATGTTGTCCTAACAGGTAGTGGCAGTTTCCAACGATGCATAATAAAACAATAGTAAGTGTCGCTATTTGAGCAGTTTTCATAGTGCATTCAATTAACCAGGATTAATTATCGAATCCCCATAAACGCGAGATTGTTAAGCCTGCTTCTTTCAATATTCTTCCAGTCTTATCGAAATCTTCATGCGGTAATCTTGCAGAAGGGGCTGTCACCCAAAGTGCCGCAATAGGGTAGCCATACTGATTAAAGATTGGTGCACCTACACAATGAACACCATCTAATTCTTCAGCATGATCAAAGCTATACCCACAGCTTCGCACCTGCTCTAACTCCCTCAAATAGTCACTCTTTGTAGTTATAGTATTGTTGTTAAATTTTTCAAAACCCATCCGTGCTATAATAACCTCTTGCTCACTTGTTGGCATAAAAGCAATAATCGCTTTGCCTGGTGCAGAAGCATGTAGATTGAAGCGCTTGCCAATCTTCAACATAAAGGTAAAAGGATGAAGCCCGAGTACCTGTTCCAGTAGAACGCCCTGCTGATCTGCCAAAGAACCTAATAATACCGTTTCCTTTAACTCGTCTCTTATCTGGCGCATTACCGGCAAACTATTTTCAACTAAACTTGATTCTGAAAGAGTTGATAAACCAATATGAAGAAATTTTTTGGATAGAATAAAACGCGAAGGCTGCTCACATTTTATTAAATATTTTCGGTCAACTAACGTTTGTGTTATGCGGAAAAGTGAACTTTTAGGAAAACCTAATTTATCTTGCAATTCAGCCAAAGTAAGTCCATGCGAGTACTCCATTAACAATTCAATAATGGTCAATGCACGCTCTAAGTTAGGAACAGAGTAGTTCTTTTCATCATCCTTTGAATTCTGAAGTTTCATATATGAATCTTTGTTTTATTTATGAAATGCAGCGTCAAAAATAAAAAAGAAAATCAAATAAAAAATCAAAGAACATTTCTTTTTACTGGCACAAACGATAATTACGCATTCCATTAGCCATTATTGCATTACTCATACAAACCCAACACCATATGGCTAAAAGCATTTCTATAGCATCTTGTCTATCTGCAATCAACATCAGTAAATTCATCAGGCGACTGACCTAATCTGTATCCTTTTATTAAAACACTGAAGCTTGATATAAACAGGTTTTTATATGAAATTTGTTGTCCCAATACTTATCATCATGACAGTGACCAAACAACAAATTGACGATTTTTTAAAAGCACAAAGCATTGCCATTGCAGGAGTCAGCACCGATGAACGGAAATTCGGTCGCAAGGTATTCGATGAACTGGTTAACAGTGGCTATCAGGTGCTACCCATCAATCCGAACACGAACAACA
Organism: Carboxylicivirga mesophila; assembly: GCF_018271975.1. Lineage (GTDB taxonomy): Bacteria > Bacteroidota > Bacteroidia > Bacteroidales > Marinilabiliaceae > Carboxylicivirga > Carboxylicivirga mesophila. The sequence continues at coordinate 265,986 of NZ_JAGUCN010000001.1, read as the reverse complement.
TTAACGGGCACCTTTGCTACCCCTCTGTTAAAGAGCTGCCGGATCATACCGAAAGCTTACTCATTATCACACCCAAAAACGAAACAGACAAGGTATTAAAGGATGCCATCAATAAAGGCATTAAAAACATATGGGTACAGCAGTTTTCAAATACCGAAAATACCATTGCCATTGCCGAAGAATACCAGCAGGAAATCATCCACTCTAAATGCATTTTTATGTTTGCCGAACCGGTTAAAGGCTTTCACAAGTTCCATAAGCAGCTGTTAAAGGTATTTGGCCGCTTACCAAATTAATGTTCATTCACTTTTTTGAGTAACGGACTATTCACTCTGACAAAATCCTCCTGACACCTGATAACATTATATATTTCAATGACAAAGGAGCCACGTCGGATTTGATTTGGTTGGGCGATTTGTTTACATTCGACCCCATCAAACCTTACATCATATGTATCGAACTCTTTTAGTCTTATTTACCTTAAGCCTGCTAACGGCAGATTTGCAGGCTCAGGAAGTCCCTTATCATATTAGCAACAAAGCTGTTTATGACTTTGTGGATGAACTGGCCAACAAGGGTATCATAGATATTAATTCGGCTATCAAGCCCTATTCGCGCATGACTATTGCCAAAGCCCTTCAGCAAGCCAATGGTCACTCCTCACTCACTAAACGCCAGCAACAGGAACTAGCGTTTTACTTAAAGGACTTTAATAAGGAACTGACGACAGGCAAAGACTTTGATAAACGTTTTGATGTGCTTTACCACAGCGATTCTCTCTTCAAAGTAACAGTTAACCCTATTATTGGCGGACAGTTCTTCAATAACGGAGATAAAACAGTTTACCACCGCTGGGGTGGTGCCGAGTTTTATGGCTCCATTGGTAAGCATCTGGCGGTGTATGGCAGCCTGCGCGATAATCATGAATCGCAGTACCTGGGCGGACCACGCTACATTTCGCAGCGCGACGGAGTCGTTTACAAAGGTAAACACGATGCCCGCGATTATTCCGAAACACGGGGTGGCATTGTTTATAGCTGGAACTGGGGCAGCATTGGCCTGCACAAAGATCATATTCAATGGGGCCATGGCTACAACCAACATTCCCAACTAATTAACTCAGCCCTTGCTCCTTCTTATGGGTATATATCCTTTAGCCTGAAACCTGCCAAATGGATTGATTTTCATTATTACCATGGCTGGCTGGTGAGCGAGGTACTTGACTCAACGCGTACCTACGGTGTTTATAATGGCGAACGCCAGGTATTTGCCAACAAATTTATCGCCTCCAATATGTTTACCATTCGCCCATGGCAGAAACTAAACATCTCATTTGGTAACTCGGTGATTTATGGAGATGTTGATTTCAACCCAACTTTTCTGGTACCGTTTCTCTTCTACAAATCAGCTGACCACACCTATAACTCGTGGGACAATTGGGTAGGCCACAATGCACAGATGTATTTTGATATTAGCAGCCGGCAAATCAAAAACCTGCACCTCTACACCACCCTGTTTATTGATGAAATATGGCTGGCCAACATGTTTAATAAAGACCAGATGACCAATGACTTTGGCATTAAGGTAGGGTTCAGAGCCACCGACCTGCTGCCCAACACATCGGTTACAGCAGAGTACACCAGAATACGTCCTTTAGTCTATGAACACTTTGTGCCAACTACCACCTATAAAAGTAACAAGTACGTTATGGGCCACTACCTGCGTGACAATGCTGAGGAAGTCTATTTCGAATTGGGCTATAAACCCATCCGTGGCCTCGATATCAGAGCCAGCTATACCTGGTTTAGAAAAGGGAAGGACTACCAGAAAATATTTGATAATGGCGAAGCTGAAGAACACCCTGAAATTAATACCGATGAGCGGGAAATTCGCCTGGGACTGCCTTTCATAAACGAGGTGCGCTACAAAAACCAAAGCATCTCGTTTAAAGCCTCTTACCAGGTTATCAACGATGGCTTTATTTTCGTTGAAGCAACTAAAAACAGCTTTGGCGGGCCTGACATGGAGCTATACACCAACCCCTATTACCGGAATGGTGATAACATCCTGTCCTTTGGTATGAACTTTGGATTCTGATATTTTTCTTAAATTAACAGCTCAAATGATAATCAATTAACAATATTAACAGTCAGAAACTGACGCATTAAACCCTTATAACCAACCTACTGGATTTTAAAATAAGTAACTATGTTAAAAGAACTTCTCGCCAGGGATAAAAAGCTATCAGTAATAGGCCTGGGATACGTTGGCCTGCCAATCGCTTTAGAATTTGCCCGCAAAATGTCGGTCATTGGTTTCGATATTAAAGAAGACCGTGTTGAACTGATGCGCCAAGGTATAGACCCAAGTAACGAACTGGAAGCTGAGGCTTTTAATGGCTGTGATATTACTTACACAAGCAATGCAGCGGATTTAAAAGAGGCCAGTTTCCATGTGGTGGCTGTTCCAACGCCTATCAACAACCACAACCTGCCTGATCTGACACCCTTGCTGAGTGCAACACGTGCAGTTGGCAAAGCACTTAAGAAAGGTGACTATGTGGTATTCGAATCGACTGTATATCCGGGCTGTACCGAAGATGACTGTGTACCGATCCTGGAAGAAGAATCAGGCCTAAAACTCAATGTTGATTTTAAGGTGGGCTTTAGCCCCGAGCGTATTAATCCGGGCGACAAAGAACACACGCTGACAAAAATTTTAAAAATCGTATCAGGTAGCGATGATGAGTCGGCCCGTGTGATAGAAGAAGTTTATGCTTCAATAATCACAGCAGGTATTCATAAAGCCAGCTCAATAAAAGTGGCTGAAGCTGCCAAAATTATTGAAAACACACAGCGTGATGTGAACATTGCCCTGATGAATGAACTGTCGCTCATCTTTGATCGCATGGATATTAATACCTTTGAAGTGCTTGAAGCAGCAGGCACCAAATGGAATTTCCTGCGTTTCTTCCCAGGTTTGGTAGGTGGTCACTGCATTGGTGTAGATCCTTACTACCTCACCTACAAGGCCAACGAATTGGGCTACCATTCAAAAATTATTACCGGCGGCCGCTTTATCAACGACTCCATGGGTAGTTATGTGGCCAAAACAGTGGTTAAGAAAATGATATCGAACGGCAACAAGATAAATGGTGCCAAAGTGTTGATTATGGGGGCTACCTTCAAAGAAAACGTGAGTGACATACGTAACTCGAAAGTGGCCGATGTGGTGAATGAACTAAAATCATTCAGCATACAGGTTGATGTGGTTGACCCGCATGCCTCGTCGGATGAGCTCATGCACGAATATGGCTATGGCTTAATTGATAAGGTTACAGAAAAGTACAATGCGGTTATTGTTGCAGTAAACCATGATGAATACGTCAAGCTAGATGAAGACTATTTCAAATCCATTATGGTTAATGAAGGTGTTTTTGTTGATGTGAAGGGCATTTATCGCAATAAGATAAAAGGGCTTAGCTACTGGAGTTTGTAGCGGGCTGACAAAGCAAAACAAAAAAAACGGTGTATCTACAAATTTGTTGATACACCGTTTATTCGTTCTGTAAACCTTACCTGGTCTACCTGGTCACTTTCATCATTACTTATTAAATTCATAACTATACTCCTTATTTCCTGAAGTTAATGAAACCATATAAGCACCTGAAGGAAGATTAGTCAAATCAAACATTCCAGAATAGGTACTCTCCGTTGGCAGATTTGAGTTATAAATCTCAGTTCCAAATCTATCACCAATAGTAATACTTAATGCTTCTTCATTGAAGTTCATATGACTAACATACAGCTTGTCATTGGCTACTCTGAAGAACGCTTTCAGCATTTCACTATCGTCACTTGCACCATTTACTTTCACCAGCGAATGATTTTCAATGGTAAATTTCTCCGATGACTTTTCCTTTTTACTGGTTAACTCAATCGTATACTCTCCATCTGCTAACGATTTTAAATCAAAAAGCTTCTGGAAAGACTCTGCACCACTAATTCGGGAACTGGCATAAAGCTCTTCACCTGATTTGTTGAAAATTTTCACCCGATAATTATCTGCCACATCAAAACGAGCTGTGATAACAGCGTAATCTGTTTTCAAGTAAGAGCTGATAAAAATCTTTCCTTTTCCGAATGCACCTGTGGATAATAACGCCAATACGGCGATTGGCAAAATCCTCCTTAATACGTTTACTTTTTTCATAGTAAAAACAATTTAAATAGTTAATAATTTATTTCGACCCCTTTTAATAATAGGGTACGATGCAAAAGTAGATGGTTTTTTTGAAACTGCATGTAAAAATTAAGGGGTATTTTTGTTAAAAAAGCATAAAGTCAGATTTTCGCCATGGTTTTAAGGGGGTCAAATTATTTTTTTATGCTTTTTGGAGAGTTAATAGTCATTTTTTAGGGGGTTCATGTTATATTTTTCGATTTTTGAGCTAATTCTTTAACAAAACCCGGCTATAAAATACCCATAGGTCGTTTTTTGAAAATTTACATTCTTTCCAAAAACTCCTTAAATAATCTATAAAAAGCCTTTGTTCATTAACAAACTGTTAAAAACATATAATAATACTGTATTTGAATTACAGTTTCAATGCGCAAGCCATCCATTAAGTAATGATTTATTACTTTCTCTTCACCCTCATTATTGTAAAAGTTAAGCAGTATTATATTCGTTTAGCGTAAAAACATTTGGTATTTTTATCTGACACATACCTGCTAATGATTGTGCAGTTTAGCAGCAATGGCGCAGATGTATTCGACAACTGCTTATAACAGGAACTGTTTAAACACATATATATGTACCATAAAGACTATATAATGCGCATGATGGAAATGCTTTCAGAAATGATTGCCTTATTGCTTGGACTAATTAAAAAGGGTGATTTTAAGGTGGCAGCCAAACACCTCGAAAAAGCATATCTTGACTTTCTGAAGAAGGATGCAGCCTTTTTTCATGCTATCCCATTGGAGGAGTTAACCAACAAGCTTCTTTCGGAACATCATTATACCAACGACCATTTGAAAGTACTTTCAGAATTGTTTTATGCTGAAGGCGAATTACAGATAGCTGACAATAAACCGCAGGCAGCACTCGTACACTTTGAAAAAGCCATGCGCTTATTTGAATTTACAGAACAAGAGAACGCCACCTTCTCTTTAGCCAACCAAAGACGCCACCAGGCACTTGCAGAACGCATTGAATCAATAAAAAAATTGCCAACCCGATAATCAGGCTGGCAATTTCCATCTTAAATATTTCTTACTTAGTTTAGAAGGTAAATGCTATCTCCAGTTCAAATTGGTTCATTTCCAATTCGATGGTTTGATTCGGCACCATATTGCCCTGCATTGCCTGCTCAGGATCAAAGTCGAAAGGATTATAGCCTTTAACCGATGCCGGCAAAGCATATACCATGGCCAGGTGTAGTGCACGGCCCGATTCTCCAAAAGCTTTTGAACATCCTAGCGATATATGGTTTTCGATGACACCAGGAGCCAGCATATTAAAAATAACTTCAGATTCTGGAATTGGCTGATCGTTATGCGAGAATCCTCCTCTGAATACCCAGCTATTACCTTTATCATACTCAAGTCCCAGTTTGTATACATTAATATCCTGCCAGCCAAAACCGGAGCCATTATCGGCACCAAGTGGCACATGGTTTGGATTTGGGGTGAAACTACCATCCGGATTCATGAATGCTGGTGGCAAGGCCATCGGATCAATGGGATTTGCTATAGATGCCACTCCAGAGTAGTTTATTCGCTTATAGTCGAACATGGCTGTTAACTTTTCATTTATCTGATAGGCAAGACCAATAGTAAAGTTCTCTGGGATATCAAAATCGCCCTGCTCAGCGAATAAACCAGCATATTCATCAAAGGTACTCATGTTGATTTTCGGCTGATAACTTGCTCCAACCGACAATGCATCGGTAAGTTGGCCCAAATACCCAATCTTTAATCCTACGCCGAATGAGTTGTCATGGCCATTTCCTGTCAGTTTCTCCGGGTTACTTGACATACCAAATTCACCAAACATACCTAATCCATTTGCCTCAAAATACTGATAGGTACCCAAAACAGTCAGACCCAAACTGTGCTTTTCAGACAGCTTACGTGAATACGTAAGCCCCAGAAACATTTGTGCCAGGTCAACGCCAGTTGTTGAAGATGATTGATCACCAAAAGTCATCGTTGGATAGTTCGTGTTCATACCGCCATTACCAAACAGCACGGCAGATAAACTACTCTTATCGTTTAACATCCAATTAGCACCAATATTGGGCACAACAAATAATTTAGAGTCACTCTCTACTGTTCCTGGCATCAAGCCCATTGTACCCGGCATCATTGATGGATTACCGCTAACGGTATATTGCCTGTTTGGATTAAAAAAACCAACACCTAACTGGTACTGTTTACCTAAGAACACATGCGCTGCAGGGTTTCCGTTTATCAGGGAGTTTTTATACCAGGCAATACCTGCCCCGGCGAGCCCTTTATTTTGAGCCCCATAGCCAACGCCAAAATAACCATCGGTGGCATAAGTTAGTGAAGGCATCAACAGCCCAACCAACATCGTTAAAACATAGATTCTTTTCATAAATGTGGATTTTAGTACTTTAAATACATTAATGTATATATTTTAATGTATAAATATAGAAATAATTCTATATTTAGATTCTTAGAATTATTCTAAACTACCACCCCTCATTCTGAAACATTTATAGATTTGAGCTGTAGGCAATCAAACGGGATTTAGGCATGCATGATTTTTTTTAAACATCTATCACCTAAGCTAAATCAAAAGGAATGATTAATAATTGATGTGTTCCCCGGCTTTTCAACTTATGGTCGGATAAGCTAAACTTTGGCACTCCTCTTTTTTTGCTATTTTTGATTGTGAATATGTTTACCGAGCCAATGCTAAATAAGAAACAAATTACAGAGATAGAAGAATGGGCCCAATTAAAACTATCAGAGTGTGATGCCGGTCATGACTGGTGGCACATTAAACGCGTTCAGAATAATGCCCGCCTAATTCATCAGCAAGAAGGTGGTGATTGGAACATTATTCTGCTGGCAGTTATCCTGCACGACTTGGCCGACACCAAATTCTTTGATGAGATTGAGGCTTTAATGCTAATTGAAGATAAACTGAATGATTATCAAATAACGGAATCAAGCATTCAGCATGTATTGGCGATTATTCAGAATATCTCCTTCTCCAAGCAATGGAATGACAATCCTTTTCATTCGCTTGAATTAGAAATTGTACAAGACGCCGACCGGCTTGATGCTATCGGCGCCATTGGGGTGGCCCGCGCCTTTAGTTATGGCGGGCATAAAGGACGTGACTTCTACAATCCAGCAATTGCTCCTCAGCAATTCAAAGACACTGAGGAGTACCGCAAAAGCAACAGCCCAACCATTAATCATTTTTACGAAAAATTACTGTTGCTTAAGGATAAGATGAATACTTCAACAGGTAAGACCCTGGCCGACGACCGGCATCAGTTTATGGAACTATACCTGAAACAGTTTTTTAAAGAATGGGGCGATGACCTCTAGTTCAAACGAGTTTTTAAGCAAACTATTAATTCGTCCTTATTCACTAATTTCACCACCGCTTAACAAAACGCACAAGCTACATGGCAGCTAAAAAACCAACATATAAAAAAAAGTCGACCACAAAGAGAAGTGCAAAACCCAATAAAAAGGCTCTAAAAAACAGTAGCTTTAAAAAGCGCTTACTAGTCTTTGGCCTTAAAGCAACGGGAATTGGCACCGCTGCCTTCTTTATCTTCTGCCTGTTTGTGTATTTGGGTTTCTTTGGTGCCTTACCTTCCGAGAAAGAGCTATCAAAAATACAGAACCATTCCGCATCTGAGGTCTACTCCATTGATGAAAAACTGATGGGCCGTTACTACATTGAGCACCGTCTGACCATAGATAACGATGAAGTATCACCCTATATAAAAGAAGCTCTTGTTGCTACCGAGGATAGCCGTTTTTTCGAGCATAATGGCCTTGATTTTATCAGCCTGGGTCGTGTAGTTGTGCGCTCCATTATATTTGGCGATCGCGCACAGGGTGGTGGAAGTACCATCAGTCAGCAATTGGCAAAAAACCTGTATCCGCGTATGCATTTAGGGTTTCTCACGCTACCGGTTGGAAAGACAAAAGAGATATTTACAGCAGCCCGCCTTGAGAAAATATATTCGAAAGATGAGATACTGATGCTATATCTGAATACTGTGCCTTTTGGTGAAGACATTTACGGCATAGAGGTGGCCTCTCAGCGCTTCTTTGGCAAGAAGTCACTTCATCTGAATCCTGCCGAAGCAGCCACCCTCGTAGGTATGCTGGCAGCCAATACAGCTTATAACCCCCGCCTTAACCCAGAGCGCAGTTTTGATCGACGCAATATTGTGCTGAAACGCATGAAAGAGCATGGTTCCATTTCGGAGAACGAATACCTGAAGTGGAGCCAGAGTAAGATTGAACTGAACTACAAAAGAATTGATCACAACACAGGTATTGCTCCCTATTTCAGAGAGAAAATACGTGTACAGGCACAAGATATACTGGAAGACAAGTATGGTGATGAGTACGACATATACTCCGATGGGCTAAAGATATTTACCACTATAGACGCACAGCTTCAGCTATATGCCGAACAGGCTGTAGCCCAACAAATGACTCGCCTGCAGGATGAATTTAACCGGCATTGGAAAGGACAAACACCTTGGGCCAGACACCCGCAGGTATATACCAATGCACTGCGTCAGTCGCGCCGCTATCAGAAGATGAAAGATGCCGGGCACAGCGATGAGGCTATTTTTAAAGCCATGGAAAAATCGGTGCCCATGACCATTTACACCCATGCCGGAGAGAAAAAGGTGAATATGAGCCCTGTTGATTCCGTCAAACATTACCTGATGCTGCTAAACACTGGTTTTGTAGCTATGAACCCGCGAAATGGTCATGTGTTAACCTGGGTAGGTGGTATCGATCACAAAACGTTCCAGTACGACCATGTCACCTCTCGTCGACCTGTAGGCTCTACCTTCAAACCGATAGTATATGCGGCTGCTTTGCAAGATGGTATGTCTCCTTGTGACTTTATCTCCAACGAACAGGTAGTGTATGAGGATTACGACGATTGGTCACCCGCCAATAGCAACGGGCAACACAATGGCTTCTTCTCTGTAAAAGGAGGACTGGCCAACTCTGTTAACACGGTTAGTGCCAAGTTAATTACACAAATTGGCGTTAATAAGGTGATTAATATGGCGGAAGATATGCGTATTGAAGAAGACATTCCCAATTATCCGTCAATAGCACTTGGCACAGCCGAACTTTCGCTGCTTAATATGGTATCGGCCTACACCACTTTCCCGAACTATGGCAGGCCGGTTGAACCTGTTATGCTGTTGCGCATAGAAGACAGAGATGGGAATGTACTGTATGAAAATGAAGGTAATATTCCGGGCGACGAAGTTTACGACGATGACGTAGCCTATTTTATGGTTGAGATGATGCGCGGCGTTGTTGAGCGGGGTACAGCCAGTTCTTTGAGAAATATTTTCCATCTGAAAAGTGAACTCGCTGGTAAGACAGGAACAACACAAGACAATTCTGATGGCTGGTTTATTGGCTATACACCAAACATTGTTGCAGGTGCCTGGGTGGGCAACGATCAACCATCAATACGCTTTCGTTCCACTGCATTGGGAAGCGGCGGACATATGGCTTTACCAATTTTTGCCCGTTTTATGCAACGTTTAGAGAAAGACCGAAGTCGCTATCAATATCACAAAGGCTCGTTTTATGTAGTGCCCGCACGCCTGCAAAAACAACTCATGTGCGACGATTTCTCAGAGCAAGATCCTGATACCAACTTCTTCGATAGCCTGTTCGACAGTTTTAGCCGACCAGACTCTGTTAAGCTAAAAAGGCAGGAGGAACGAAAAGCACAAAGGGAAGAGCGTAAAAAGACCGACCACAAAAGTGTGTTACAAAAGATGAAGGACCTATTTAAAAAGAAATAAAAAGAGGTGTCTGCACCCCGGACACCTCTTGCATATCGTCATCAGCTTATAGTTTTAACAAAACAATCGGCTCTTTGCAATAATCAATTGCATAAACTCAGTTCTTTCAGATTTCTTACTCTTCTGAATCCAGTTCGGTTTTCAGGTCGGTGGTAAACTGACGGATTTGTTGCTCATTCTCTTTAGGGCAAATCAAAAGTGAACTATCTGACTGCACGATGATGTAACCCTCTAAGCCCTGGATAACCCCCACCTTATCTTTGGGTAAATGCACTATACTATCTTTTGTGTCATATAGCAGCACCTTACCGCTCAGCACAGCATTGTTTGCCGAATTATGAGCCGAATTCTCATGTAACGAAGTCCAGGTTCCCAAATCAGACCAACCAAAATCAACTATTTGTACATATACATTATTGGCTTTCTCCATCACGCCATAGTCAATAGAAATATTCCGACAATCAACATAGGTATCAAACAAGGCTTTCTCCTCCTTTTCGGTGCCAATATATGGGTAAAAGGTATCGAACAATACAGCCACTTCTCGCAGATGCTTATGAAAAGCATTCTCTATACTAGCAAGTGACCAGATAAATATCCCTGAGTTCCAGAAGAACTCACCACTTTCCACCAATATCCTGGCCATCTCCAGATTAGGTTTCTCAGTAAAAGTTTTCACCCTGTTGAAGCCATCAGGCAAACCTTTGGCTGAGCCAACCTGAACATAACCATAGGCTGTTTCAGGACGGTTTGGTTTCAAACCCAATGTTAACAAGACATTCTTCTCTTCAACAAACTGCAAGCCATTAGTAATATTTGTCCTGAACAACTCTTCATTCATTATCAAATGATCCGATGGGGTCACTACCACCTTTGCTTCGGGATTCTTCTTTTTAATCATTGCATTGGCCAATGCAACACATGGGGCCGTATTCCGCCGCATCGGTTCTGCCAACACCTGATCAGCCTTTAATTCGGGCAATTGGTCAAGTACCATCTGTTTATAATCCAGGTTGGTTACCACCAAAATATTTTCGATGGGACAAAGTGGCTTAAAACGCTCAAAGGTCTGCTGAAGAAGCGATTTACCTGTTCCAAGAATGTCTAAAAACTGTTTGGGAGTTTGGGTAGTGCTGAGCGGCCAGAATCTTCGACCAACACCTCCTGCCATTATCACGCAGTATGTATCGTTACTCATGGATGTGTTTATTTAATAATACTCTAGTCGTATTCTTTCTTGAGTTGATGGAATATTATTACTTTTATCTCTCTAAATTACGGACTATTTTCCATACCACCATGAGAATGTTTTACCACCTTGGCCGTTACGCTATCTTTTTAAAAAAAGTATTTGGAAAACCAGAAAAGCACTCTGTTTTTATCAAACAGATTGTTCGCGAAATAGATAAGCTGGGCATCGACTCTCTGGGCATTGTGATGATTATTTCGGCATTTATGGGGGCTGTTATCACCTTACAAACTGCTTATAATATCGATTTGCCAATCATCCCCAAATACACTGTAGGATTAGCCGCCCGCGACTCGATCTTACTGGAGTTCTCATCTACTATTGTAGGATTAATATTGGCCGGCAAAGTTGGTTCAAACATTGCCTCTGAGATTGGCACCATGCGGGTTACCGAACAAATAGATGCCCTGGAAATTATGGGCATTAACCCGGCCGGCTACCTGATATTACCTAAGGTGGTGGCCTTTGTATTTATTATTCCTGCTTTAACGGTTATCAGTATGGGCGTTGGGATTACAGGTGGATATCTGGCCGGTTCACTTACTGGTGAGGTCCCCGGCCCCGACTATATATATGGTATTCAATTTGCTTTCCAACCGTTTTACATTGTTTATGCTCTTATTAAATCAGTTGTATTTGCATTTATAATCGCCACCATATCGGCCTACTGGGGCTACCATGTGCAAGGTGGCGCACTTGAAGTAGGTAAAGCCAGTACAAAGGCCGTAGTTGCCAGCAGTGTTCAGATTCTGCTGTTTAACCTCATCTTAACACAACTTTTATTGGCATGATTGAAGCAATTGACATACACAAATCATTTGACGACAAAGAGGTACTTAAAGGTATATCTACCAAATTTGAAAAAGGGAAAACTAACCTGATAATTGGCCAGAGCGGTTCAGGAAAAACCGTATTACTCAAATCGCTGGTTGGATTACATGATATTACTTCAGGTGATATCAGGTACGATGATAACAGTTTTCTATCCATGGACAACGCCAGTAAGAAAAGGCTGCGTCAGGACATCGGGATGCTGTTTCAGGGGTCAGCCCTGTTTGATTCACTTACGGTGGAAGAAAACGTACGCTTCCCGCTTGATATGTTTACCAATTGGAGCCTTGAGAAAAAAAGGGAACGAGCCAACTTCTGCATCAATCGGGTAAAGCTCGAGAACGCCAATCATAAGTTCCCTTCAGAGATAAGTGGCGGTATGCAGAAACGTGTAGCTATTGCCCGTGCCATAGCATTGAATCCCAAATATCTGTTTTGTGACGAGCCTAACTCCGGCCTCGATCCGCGTACTTCAATTGTAATTGATGAACTGATTCATGAGATTACAAAGGAGTTTGATATGACCACCATTGTGAATACCCATGATATGAACTCGGTGATGGGAATTGGTGAAAACATCATTTTTATATATGAAGGACGTAAACTTTGGGAAGGCACAAAAGATGATATTTTCCATGTACAGAATAAAGAACTGGAAGATTTTATTTTCGCTTCGAAACTCTTTAAGAAAATAAGAGAAAACAATGGTTAAGGCTTCAGTACTGAAACCTTAACCATAAGTGCTACTACTTTTTTAGCTCATATTGCATATCGTATTTAAGAGGATGGGCCTGACTCGCCTCGGTATTAAGCGGCTTAACATTGACCTCTCTGGCTGATTTTAAAACAGCTCCCTGCGGAGTAACACCAGTAATTTCTTTTAAAGCCACCGCGAGAAAATCTTCTTTAACATCTCCCAAAGGAAAAATCTCCTGCCCCAGAAAGGCTACTTTAAAGTCTTTCTTTGGTACATCAGGTATTAATCCCTGTGTGTAATCAATGGAGTTATCAATATTCTCGGCTCGCATGACTATTGGTTGTATGGCCCAATTATGCTTCTCATCAGGGTCAGAAATAGTAATGGACCCATAGTATTTACCATGGGTTTGCTCTCCAATCTGGATGACCTCATCAAGATGTGGCGCTAGTGCATAAATCACCATTTCACTGGCCGAGGCTGTTTTGTAGGTGGTTAGCACATACATCTTAGATAAATTAAGATTGTTAACGTTCTGCTGTAATCGGTCAATATTAAAATCATCACCATATTCACCCTGCAAATAGCTGGTCAGTGCCGGGTTATAGGTTGTTCGTAACAACACCTCTCCGGCCTTACCCGAAGGCGCTATCATACTACTCATTAAGATAGCCGATGATACTGCGCCTCCACTATTGTAACGTAAATCGAGCACTAAGTTATCAACGCCCTGTGCTTTAAATTCTGCAAACACAGCCTCTAAGTCATCATTGTAATCATCAATAAAAGATGTATAAACGAGGTAACCGATTTTATGCCCCTCATACTCTATCACATCTGAATACAATATAGGATTACTCTGCCATACTACAGCTTCAATATTTAACGAAGGTGACTTTTCAGTGATTGTTAAGTCGCTATTTAATGTACCCAGGGTGAGTTTAAAATTATCACGGTATATCAAATCCTGATAGTTCTGATCGGTAATCACTTTATCATCTATCTTATAGAAGATGTCACCGCGCTTTAAGCCCGCTATAGCTCCAGGTGAACCTGGCTCAACATATTCTATAAAACCAATCACATCATTTGGGTTGTTCTCATCCCTGTAATATAGCCGAAAACCATAGCCAGTGGATTTACTCACTCCTCCTAACATGTCAATTAGTCCTTGATAGTCATCAGTAAGAAAAGACCATCTATCTTCGGCTCGATACGTGCACTTCTCAAACAAGTCGTATGTATCTGGCTCACGTTTATAATCAATATTTGGTATTTTATCCTCCCAATAGTAGTAGGCTTTCATATGCTCATAAACAAATCCATTAATATTCTGCACTTCAACAGGTACAGGGTTGGGATCAGGCTTGGGTGCATCATCATCACTACATGAGAAAAAGTTGAGTGATAGTACTGCAAATAAAGCAACAATGGTAAATCTCAGGTTTTTCATCTGATTAGATTTATTTCTTTTATAAGGTTGAAGACCTAAATAAAGTTCATTCATCATGATATCTGCAAAAATGAATAACTAAATTTGGATAGAAGTTTCAGGCTTCTCATCTTAAAACTAAAAAAATATCGTTTATTATTACCCATACAACTAAATAAATATTTGGAACAGAACCATAAATACTACATTATCTGGCCGCTTGATCAGCCCACATTACCTTCCGGAAAAGCAGCTGCGAAACAGGTTGATTTCGTCAACCTTATTCGAAATAAAGCACCTCACCTGCTGATCCCTGAAAAGCGAAGCCTGTCAAACACAAGCCTGTCAATGGTCAGTCTGCTCATTAGCAAAAAGGAATATCCTTTTAAGAATGGACAACAAGCCCATACCAAAGGCAGTGTTGTATGGACTGATTATGCCATCTATTTTTGGCAGCTTGTACTTTATCTGCTAAAAACACATCCCGCCATCGGGCTTGAAGAATTGTTGAGAACCTGTTTTCATGCAGATAGCCACCAACCAAACCAGCAAAGCATTGAAACATTAATGGCAACATATGGTACCCATTCTCCCATTATTGAAACAGATGAGCTGGATCGCTGGTACGATGAAATTAGCCTCACGCACCTGTCGCCCCAAAGCTACCATCAGCTATACAGATGGTTTGGCATCGAGCTAAAAGCGATTGGCTACCAGGCATTCGATCATTTTATGAATCAAAGAGATGGCATTAAAGCCTGGCAGCAGGCTATTCAGCAATACCTATCTGATATAGATAATTTACCTGATGATATCGCATCAAGCATATTTGATGACTACCTTCAAGCACTTCTGACAGAGCATTGATTAATCTTCTTTTAATTCGTTTGAACATTAAGCGATGCCACTATACCTTTGAACAAAACAAATACATCATGAATATTACCTATCAGGACATACAAGAAACAGCAGCGTTTATAAGAGCAAAAGGCATTGAAGCCCCACAGATTGGAATTATCCTCGGCACAGGCCTGGGCGGACTGGTTAAACACCTGAACATCATACAGGAAATAGACTACGCCAGCATACCTCATTTCCCGGTATCAACAGTAGAGTCACATAAAGGCAAGCTAATATATGGCGAGTTGGAAGGCAAAAAAGTACTGGCTATGCAGGGGCGATTTCACTATTACGAAGGTTACACAATGCAGCAAATAACACTTCCTGTGAGAGTGATGAAGCTATTGGGCATTCAGCAATTGCTTATCTCCAATGCTGCGGGGGCCGTCAACCTCAACTACAAAAAAGGCACATTAATGTTGTTGGATGACCACATCAACCTGCTCCCTGAAAATCCCCTGACCGGTAAAAACATCAACGAATTAGGGCCCCGTTTTCCGGACATGAGCCACCCCTATGACAAGCGCATCAATGAACTGATGACAAAAGCTGCAAAAAAAGAAGATGTATTGCTCCATAAGGGCGTTTACGCATCGGTGCCGGGACCCAACCTTGAGACCAGGGCAGAATACCGCTACATCAAGATTATTGGAGGCGATGCGGTTGGTATGTCTACTGTACCGGAAGTAATAGTTGCCAACCACATGAATCTGCCTTGTGCTGCGGTATCGGTACTGACCGATGAATGTGATCCGGATAACCTGCATCCGGTAAGTTTAAAGGAAATACTGGATGTTGCAGCAGAAGCCGAGAAGGGACTGGTTAAGCTGTTTAAATCAGTTATTAAACAACTATAAACTAAAAAAGGATCGCATCTTTATTAACATGTTGCCAATAAAGATGCGATCCTAATATTTTAAAGCTATAAAAGACTACTTATTCTGAATAGCCATAATCCGACTAATATATTTTCCAAGTATATCAAACTCAATATTGATGGTTGAACCAACTTCAATCTGGTGGAAGTTGGTAAATTCGTGCGTATAAGGAATAATTGCTACCGAGAACTGGTCATCCTTACTATTAACAACTGTTAAGCTAACTCCATTAACGGTAACCGAGCCTTTTTCAACAGTCATATAACCCTGTGCCGCTTTCTCTTTATCAATCACATATTGGAAAGTATAATACCAGCTGCCATCGGCTTCTTTCACCTCAATACATTTAGCAGTCTGATCAACATGCCCCTGAACAATGTGTCCATCCAGACGTCCGTTCATAATCATGCTACGCTCCAGGTTTACCTTATCACCAATTTTCAGCAGTCCAAGGTTCGATTTCTCCAAGGTCTCTTTAATAGCAGTTACAGTGTAGGTTTTACCTTCCTTTTTAACCACAGTCAGGCACACCCCATTATGTGCAATACTCTGGTCAATCTTAAGCTCATCAGTGAATGAGCACTCCAATGTTAAATGAAGATTTCCTTTATCTTGCTCTAAGCCTACCACAACAGCGGCTTCTTCAACAATACCTGAAAACATTTTAAAGCTCTTTTTGTTAGAAACTATCTGATTATCTGAACCGCTAAAATACAGATATTATTCGTATTTTTCGGGGCATGATAAGTAAATCAGCAATGACAATCATCAACCTTTAATACTGAAGCAATCATGACCACTATAAAAACAAAATACCTGGGCGGCCTGCGCACCGAAAATATACACCTTCAGTCAGGAGCAAAAATTATTACCGATGCGCCTTGCGACAATCGTGGCAAAGGGCAGTCATTCTCCCCGACGGATATGCTTGCAACGGCCCTGGGAAATTGTATTTTAACCATTATGGGCATTAAGGCCATGGACAATGACATTGATATTGAAGGAACCGAGTTAGATATTACCAAAGTTATGGCAGAGAATCCCCGACGGGTGGCAGAAGTTGTGATGGAATTCCGATTTCCACAGAAAGGTTACAGCGAGGAGCAAAAAGCGCTTATTGAGAGTGTGGCAGGCACTAGCCCCGTTCCACTTAGCGTACACCCTGACCTAAAACAAACCATCCGATTTATTTGGTAAACACACACTATGATACTTGTTACCGGTGGCACAGGCCTTGTTGGCGCACATTTACTTCATACACTCACTAAGGAAGGCAATAAGGTTCGGGCTATATACCGTTCTGAGCAATCTCTGGATTATGTGAGAGAACTATTCAGGTTTTACAACAACAAGCAATTACATCTTATACAATGGATTGAGGCCGATTTACTGGATTACTTCTCATTGCTGGATGCTTTAAAAGGCATTGATAAAGTATTTCACTGTGCAGCCATGGTGTCGTTTAAGCCAAGTGACAGGATGGCTATGTTTACGGCTAATGTCGACGGAACAGCCAACCTGGTTAACGCTTCCATTGAATGTGGAGTTGAACGCTTTTGTCATGTCAGTTCAATAGCCACACTAGGCAAAACACAAAACGGTCAACAGATAGATGAAACTACTTTTTGGCAGAATGACGATAACCACTCTGTATACTCGCAAAGCAAATTCAGGGCTGAGATGGAAGTATGGCGTGGCACAAAGGAAGGACTGAAGGCACTTGTGGTAAATCCATCAGTTATACTTGGCCCGTGCCCAGGCGATAAAAGTTCTGGTCAGCTCATTCATACCTTAAGTAAAAACATGCTATTCTACACCGGTGGAGGTTCAGGGTTTGTTGATGTACGGGATGTAACCAAGGCTATGGTAACTCTTGCTGAGTCAGAGGTGGTCAATGAACGTTTCATCATCAACGGTGAGAACCTGAGCTACAAAGAATTGATGACAACAGCAGCCGAGGTATTTGGGGTAAAGGCCCCGAGCATTAAAGCTAACCGATGGCTAACAGGGATTGCCTGGCGCTGGGAACGACTACAATACATGCTTTTTCGCAGAGCTCCTAAAATGACCAAAGAAACGGCGCGCACATCACAAAACCAGTCAAAGTACTCAATCAGTAAGCTGCAAGAGGTTTCACCAATGGCTTTTTTATCCATCAAAGAAGCCCTGGAGAATGCGAAGGCTTATCAGAGTTAATTGAATATATGTTAATTATAATTTTAAACTACTTGTAAACCTGTCTTTTCATGGTACGTCTTTTTACATTTGAAGATGCACGGGACCTATTACTAAAGGGTAAACAAAGAGGTTATCGTTTTCTTTTATCAAAGCTTTCATTCTCGGGAACATCACGAACCATATCAGCCTTTGATAAATCGGCTCAATTCAGTTCAAACTGGTGGGATATACCATATATTCAAAAGCACTGGAATAAAAGAATTTCAGGAAACGAAACTCAGGGGTATGAAGCCTACTTTGTAAACTCAGTACTGGGTAAACGATCAAATCTTAAGCTACTTTCTATTGGCAGCGGTAGTTGTGAACATGAGATAAGATTTGCAGGCTACAGAAATTTTAAGATGATAACATGTGTTGACTTATCTCCTTTTAATATTGAACTTGCACAAAAAAAAGCATCGAAGAAAAACCTTACAAATATTGAGTTTATTTGTGCCAATCTAGCTAATCTTGATTTGTCTAAAAAGCAATTCGATATTGTAATGTTCAATGCTTCGCTCCATCATTTTAAAAAGGTCGATTCTTTATTGAGCAATACAATACTCCCACTTTTGCCACAGGATGGTATTCTTTTGATAAATGAATTTGTTGGGGCCAATAGGCTACAATTCCCCAGGGAGCAAATAAAGACGATAAACCAGGCAATAAAATTAATCCCTAAAAGATTAAGACGAAGACTTAATACTTCACTTTACAAAAATAGCTTTTCAGGTTCTGGGCTTGTAAGAATGTATATAGCCGATCCATCAGAATGTGTAGATTCATACAATATAATGCCTGCAATTCATAAGCATTTTAAAGTATTAGATGAACGACCATATGGTGGCAATATACTTATGAGTGCACTCAAAGATATTGCTCATAACTTTATTGAAGAAAGTGATGAAACTAAATCAGTTTTAGACAAACTGATTGCCGTGGAGGATGATTATCTAAAAAAGCATCCATCTGATTTCGTTTTCGGTGTATATCAAAAAAAGTAAACAAAGACTAACCTCTATCACAAGAAAAAGGTTAGTCAATCCTAAAAATATTTTACACCCTGCTTACCAGCTCCTTAATAACTTTTGTCATTTTAGGTTCTGCTGCTGCTGCTACCTCCTGCACTTCTTCGTGTGACACCTCCACAATCTGTCCGGGTACACCAGAGTCGGTAATAATAGAGATACCAAAACACTTCATGTCCATGTGACGAGCCACTATCACTTCAGGTACAGTAGACATACCCACCGCATCGGCACCCAGAATCCGGAACATCTTATATTCGGCTGGTGTTTCAAAGGTTGGACCTGTAGTACCTACATAAACCCCTTCTTTCAGATCAATACCATTCTCCTTTCCAATTTCAAGTGCTTCGGCAATAAACTGTTTACTGTACGGCTCACTCATATCGGGAAAGCGAGGCCCCAACTTATTATTGTTTTTACCAATAAGCGGATTGTCACCAAACATATTAATGTGATCGTTAATCACCATGATATCGCCTACCACATAATCAGGATTTAGTCCACCACTGGCATTTGAAACAAACAAAGTGTTAATACCCATTTGCTTCATAACACGAACGGGGAATGTCACCTCCTGCATGTTGTAGCCTTCGTAATAGTGAAAACGACCTTGCATAGCTAATATGGGCACATTATTAATGGTACCAAAAATAAGGCGTCCGCTGTGCCCCTCAACAGTTGATACCGGAAAGTTAGGAATATCTTCATAAGGAATTGACTTTTCAATCTCAATCTCCTGCACCAAACCGCCTAAACCGGTTCCCAGTATGATGCCAATCACAGGCTTTATATTACTCTGCGAAGCTAAGTAATCAGCTGTTATTTGAATGGTTTCTAACATAGTTGCGTATTCTATTTTCAAATTGTTTTTCTTCATTAAAAAGTATCTCCAGTTCAATGGGTACAAACCAACATTTCGCTGGCAGATTTTTTGCCAGGCCTTTCAAGCGCACTGCGTCTTTTTCGGTAGTTACCAGACCCCTTCCAGGTTGTTTAAGCTTTGTCGCTATCAGCTCAATATCTATTGTTGAAAAGTGATGATGATCGGGGTAGATCATTTTTTCAACCACCTTAAATGATTTATTGACGTGATTAAAAAAACCAGATGGCTGGGCGATACCGGCAAGAGCTACCATCTCACCGGCCGGCAAAACGGGAGACTTATCTACTTCGCCTATCATTTGTGGTTGTCCATATCGTATAGTTGTAAAAAACACCTGCTGTTCATTTGTTGCCTTTAACTTACTTAACCAATATGCTTTATCGTCTTCAGACAAATCATCAGGACATTTATTTACTACAATTATATCGGCACGCGACTGCCCTTTAGATGCTTCTCTTAAATTGCCTGCCGGAAAGGGACAATCTTTCCATAATGGCCGATTATAATCAATGACCAGAATGGAAAAGCCAGGCTTGACATAGCGATGCTGATAGGCATCATCCATCAGTACCAAATCTGTTTTGGTACCACTCAAAATAAGCTCCATGCCTTCAATACGCTTTTCTGCCACCACCACATTTATGCCTGGAAATTTCTGCATAATCTGGAACGGCTCATCACCAATTGTTTCTGCACTGCAATCTGGCTGAGCCAATATGGCACCTTTGGTTTGGCGCTTATAACCACGACTTAATAAACAAAGCTTATACTCATCATTAAGCAATCGGATGAGATACTCAGTAAGCGGTGTCTTGCCTGTTCCACCAACCGTAATATTCCCCACTGAGATAATTGGCAGCTCATAACTTTGTGAGCTAAGTACCCCGGCATCAAAAAGCTTGTTTCGCAGCGTAGTAATTCCGCCATAAACAATGCTAAAGGGATAAAGTAATTTCCGGAGCCTCATGGATACTATTCTGTTTTCGTTTTGACAAAAAAACAGGTCACCCATTGGGCAACCTGCCTCATTTAATATTTTAAATTTATTTTATTTCCAGATTATACGGTATACGCGCCTGAATCTGATAGCCATTCTTTAAATTTTCGAGCGTTTGGATATACTTATATTCATCACCCATTAACGACTTACCTACAAACATGCGGGCTTCGCCAGTCAGATCCTTCATTAGCTGTTGTATAGGATCTTCCACCTCTGGTAATTCAACCACCCTATATTCATCCAGGTCAGCAGCATCTTTAGCCAGCTCAATGGCCTTATTAATACCACCAATTTCATCCACAAGGTCAATATCCAGCGCATTAACACCACTCCACACACGTCCCTGACCAATCTCATCAATAGCTTCTTTTGTGGTATTACGACCATCGGCACATCGGCCAATAAATGTATCGTAACCTTTAACAATGTATGCCTGCAGCAACTCTTTCTCATCTTTACGGAAAGGTCTTGTGATACTTGGCATATCAGCAAACTTATTGGTTTTTACTCCATCAAAGCTAACACCCAGCTTATTGGTTAACTCTTCAGCATTTGGTATCATACCGAAAATACCTATTGAACCGGTCAGAGTAGTTGGATTAGCCACAATCTTATCAGCCGCACACGAGATATAGTAGCCTCCTGATGCTGCGTAGTTACCCATTGAAACGATGACTGGCTTAGTTTCCTGGGCTAATTTGACTTCACGCCAGATAATTTCAGAACCAAGGGCTGATCCGCCCGGAGAATTTACCCTGAATACAATTGCTTTAATGGAGCTGTCGCGACGTGCTTTACGGATAGTCTTTGACAGTTTATCGGATTTTATACCATCTGTCGAAGTGCCATCGATATCGCCTTCGGCATAGATTACAGCGATTTTCTGTCTGATAAAGCCTTTACCTTCTGAAACAAACACTTTGGCATACTTATTATTCTTAATAGCTTCAAGGTCATCTGTTTCATCAATACCCACAACTTCTTTAAGCTCGTTTAGCACCTCATCCTTATATTTTAAACCATCTATCAAACCTGATTCAATAAGCATCTCATCAGACCTGAACATCGGCATTTCATCGGCCAATGCTGATACTTTCTCTGGTGTTAACCCACGCGCTTCAGCAATACCCACTTTCACATGATTCCACATGGAGTTAATGTAAACCTCTGTCTGCAAACGTGCAGGTTCACTCATTTCTTCTAACAAAAAGGGTTCAACGGCAGACTTAAACTTGCCATGTTTAAATACTTGTATTTCAACACCTACCTTCTCCAATGCTTTCTTAAAAAACATGCGTTCGGCATACATACCCTTTAATTCCAACATACCCGATGGATTAAGGTAAATCTTGTCGGCTACAGATGCCAAGTAATAAGCCTTTTGAGTATAGATTGGTGAAAAGCTGTAGATGAACTTGCCCGATGTTTTAAAATCAATCAGTGCATTTCGTATCTCCTCAATAGTGGCATAACCAGCTTGCACCATGCCCGATTCGAGCACAATACCAGAGATATTGTCATCCCGTTTAGCTTTTTCTATATTACTAAGCAAACGGTTCAAACCTTCCGGCGTTGGCTCGCCTGTTAATGATGCAAAAGCATCGGCAAAAGGATCATCCGTTACCCGATCAACGATAGGTCCATTCAGATCCAACAGAAGAATCGTATTTTCCTTTATCTTTGTTTCTTTTTCGCCCATAGCTGCTAAGCCCGAAAGCATAGCAATAAAGAAAATGAACAGCACAAAAGCTGCGACAATACCACCCGCGAAGGTGGCAAACATGTATTTGAAAAATTTTACCATAATGATAGAATTGAGTTTAGTTGTAATTGATTCGTTCAACTGTATTTTAACAAAAGTATTAAAAATAACTTACAAATAAACCTCAAAATTTCGACGACAAATATACTAAACCGTTTGGTCGGTTTTTGTTTCTAAAACATTAAATTTTAGCATGAATAGACAAATTTTATTGTTAGGTGGCAATCAGGGCGATGTAATTGCAGCCTGTAAAAACGCCGTGGCTCTGCTATCTGAGCGTTTGGGCGCCCCCATTCTTCAATCGGCGTATTACGAGAGTGAGCCATGGGGCTTCGAGGCTTCTCAAAACTTCATCAATCAGGTGGTTGAATTCCATTCAACAATAGAAGCTACTGAATTACTAACCATTACCCAATCTATTGAGCTACAAATGGGGCGACAAACAAAAACCGGAACCCATTATGAGTCCCGGCTTATTGATATTGATATTTTATTTATTGACGATCTGCAAATTGACTTACTCCAACTAAAAGTACCACATCCCAGGCTTCACGAACGAAAATTCACGCTCCTGCCCTTGATGGACTATTGGTCAGACTTTGAGCATCCTTCTTTCAGGAAGACCATCACCCAGCTTACGCATGAGTGCCCGGATAAGGGAATTGTACAGCGTCTTTAATTATATTTTACTGCCGTATGCTAAATCGCCAGCATCGCCAATACCTGGTACAATGTATGACTTTGAGTTCAGTTCTTCATCTACTGCCCCCAGCCACAAAGTCACTGGTTCATCTTTAAACATATTCTGAACATACTGCACACCTGCTTCGCTGGCAATTAAAGAAACAATATGAACATGCTTTGGTTTTCCTTTATGCAGCAAGGCTTTATAAGCTAACTCAATGGATGTACCTGTGGCAAGCATTGGGTCACTCAAAAGAACTATTTTATCATTCAAAGAAGGCGATGAAATGTATTCAATGTGAATATCAAAATCACCCTTTTCGTTGTATTTACGATAAGCCGAAACAAATGCATTCTCGGCATGATCAAAATAGTTTAACAAACCCTGGTGTAATGGCAATCCGGCTCTTAATATGGATGCAATAACAGGTTCCTCAGTCATAACCGTTTCTGTAGCTATACCCAAGGGCGTAGTGACATCCTTTGCTGCATGAGGGAATTCTTTGCTTATTTCATAGGCCATAATTTCTCCCATACGTTCTATGTTTCGACGAAAACGCATTGGATCGGTCTGAATGGAAGTGTCACGAATCTCTGCAATAAAGCGATTAAAAATGCTTTGTTGTTGATTGAATATTATTGTTTGCATTTGGAAATTTTGCTGCAAAGTAAATAAAAAATAGGGAGAGTGACAGTGTTATTCAGCAGCATTGGGGCAAAACCGATTTAGCGCATCAATAATATAATCTACTTCAATAGCAGATAAACACTGGTGTAGCGGAATGCTCAATACAGTTTTATGCAACTCCCCTGTAATAGGCAAGTTCATATTTTTTAACTCACTGTATGCTTTTTGAAGATGCGGTGGAACCGGATAATGAATCATCGTTCCAATACCTTGATTAGCCAAATAGGCCATTAACTCATCACGATAGTGTGTACGAATAACGAATAAATGCCATGCATGATGCTTATCGTTTATCGGTTTCTTAGGAAGTGTCAGGTATTTATTATTAATGCGATTTAAGTATTCACAAGCAATAGCTCGTCTGGCATCAGTTATCGCTGATAAATCCTTTAACTTAATTCGCAGGAAAGCTGCCTGTACCTCATCCAATCGAGAGTTAAATCCCTTAAATTCATTAATATACTTCTCAGAAGAGCCATAGTTAGCCAATGAACCAACTACTTGAATAAGTTGATTATCATTTGAACTAACAGCCCCGCCGTCGCCCAAGGCACCAATATTCTTACCTGGATAAAAGCTAAAAGCTGCTGCATGGCCAAGGTTTCCACTCATTCGACCACCATAACTTGCCCCTATTGCCTGCGCATTATCTTCTATGACCAAAAGATTATTGCGCTTCGCAATAGCATTAATCTCATCCATGCCAGCTATTAAGCCATACAGATGCACCACCAAAATTGCCCTTGTTTTTGAGCTTATGTGGGCCTCAATTAATGATGAATCGATATTGAAGGTATCTGGTTCCGGTTCAATCAGCACAGGCTTCAGGTTATTATCACTAACAGCCAGGATACTTGCTATATAGGTATTAGCAGGTACAATAACTTCATCACCATCTGCTAATTGCCCTAATTCTTTATAAGCTCTGAAAATTAGCCTGAGTGCATCCAGTCCGTTACCTGTACCAATCACAGATGCCTCAATTATGGCGGATAACTCTTGGGCAAACAACTTGTTTTGTTCACCTTGCAGATACCAGCCAGCCTCCAGCACCTCACTAAAAACCCTTTGAAATTCATCGTGATAGCTGTGATTAACTCTTTTAAGTTCCAGAAAAGGTATTTGCATGAGACAATATTCGATAAATAAATTAGTTTAACTTATGAGAACGGACTAAACCATATGAGTAAGATCACAGAGCTATACCAATTAGTTACATTGCCGAAGATAACTGATTCGAGGGGAAATTTGAGCTTTATTGAAGGGAATAATCATGTCCCGTTTGAGATTTGTCGCACTTATTGGCTTTATGATATACCGGGAGCATCAGCGAGAGGCAAAGGGCATGCCTATCATACTGCTCATGAATTCATCATTCCTCTCTCCGGCAGTTTTATGGTTGACATCAGTAATGGCAAGGAGATGCGATCTGTAGAACTAAAATCACCCAATACAGGGTTATACATTAAAAACCTTACCTGGCGCATGCTTCACTCATTCACCACCAATGCAGTTGCCCTTATCTTGAGCAGTTCTGCATATCAAGAAGATGATTACATTTACGATTGGAAAACCTACAAAGCACTTGTAAACCTATGAACAGCGTTGAAGACTGCATATTAATCAACATCCCTCAAATCAATTCTGAGGCAGGCAGGCTATCTGTTGCGCAAGGTTCTAAAATGCCATTTGATGTAAAACGGGTTTATTATACCTACGACATACCCAGTGGAGCAGAAAGAGGTGGCCATGCCCATAAAGCTTTGCAACAGCTTATTATTGCAGCATCAGGCAGTTTTGAGGTTATTATTGATGATGGCCACAGTTGTAAATCTATCTTTCTGAACAAACCAAACATTGGCCTGCTGGTTAAACCAGGCATCTGGCGGGAAATAAATAATTTTAGTTCGGGCAGTGTTGTTTTGGTATTGGCTTCAGATGTATATACAGAGTCAGACTACATTAGAAACTACGAGGATTTTAAGCTGCATAAAAAATGATAGAAGTAGTCAGATACGAGAAAAGCAAAAAAGCAGAGTGGGATGAATTTATTAGCACAAGCAAGAATGGCACCTTTCTGCATAAACGTGATTACATGGAGTATCACGCTGATCGCTTTGAGGACTACTCAGTGCTTATATACAAGAAAAAAAGGCTTATTGCGGCATTCCCGGCTAATAGAAAAGAAGCAACGATTTACAGTCACCAAGGTTTGACCTTTGGTGGTCTAATTAGTGATAACAATAGTAAAACTACCGACATCTTAATTTATTTCGAAGCCCTCAACGCCTTCTTTTCATCAAATAACATCGCAAGGGTTGAGATTAGGGAACTACCGTCTATTTACTGTTCACATTTCAGCGATGAGCTCAAATATATGCTCTTTATGAACCGTGCTCAGCTTTCTGCGTGTAATCTGGCTTCGGTAATTGACTTGAAAGCTCCACTGAAGATATCCCGCCTCCGTAAAAGAAGTTTAAATAAAGCAAAAGAACATCCGTTAGCAATCGCCTTCAGTGAAAACTATACTGCCTTTTGGAATATTATGACTAAAAACATGTGGATTAAATACAAGCAGAAACCTGTGCATATTGTTGAAGAAATGCTCCACCTTAAGCAACTTTTTCCTGATAATATTAAGCTAGTTACTGCCAAACTCAACAATGAAGTAGTTGCCGGAGCTGTTATTTATATCTTCTCCAATGTTGTTAAGGTACAGTATGCACACGCTTCATCATTAGGCAAGCAAGTGGGCGCAATTGACGCCATCTATTTTCAACTTATCAATATCTTCTCTAAAAACTTTCAATACCTCGACTTCGGGCATTCTAATGAGCAAAATGGGGCGGTATTAAACCATGGCTTAATCAACCAAAAAGAAGGCTTTGGGGCCAGAAGCATAGCCAACAATACTTTTTTTTACGAATTACGATGAAGACCTTTTTTAAGTTTTTTAATACACATATAACTGCTTTTACATTTTTATTTATTGCAATCTACTACAGCGTGGTGATGTTGCAAGGTTTTGATGTGTGCGACGAAGGATTTGCACTTTCTTCTTACCAAATGGTTTTCTCGGCACCAGATTCAATTGAATACAATATGCTCTTTTGGCTAACAACCATAACAGGAGGCCTATGGTACCAATTATTTCCGATGGGAGGCATTATCAGTTTCCGTATTTTAGGTGCTGTTACATTAATGGGCACCATGTTTATTAGCTATAGAACACTTTTACCATATATTCATAAAAAGTATATCTTAATCAGCCTATTGATGTTAATGGTGAGTATGGGATTTGGTGTTGTTAATTTTAGCTACAATACACTTTCTGGCTTTCTTTCTGTAATCATCATGCTAATGCTATTTAGGGGTTTGCTAAACAATAAGTTGATGATGGTAGCCATCTCAGGTATTCTAACCGGACTAAGTATGTTTGCCAGTTTACCTACAATAACCATCGCAGCGCAATTACTCACAATATTATTCTATCAAACCATCAACAGCAATATTACCTGGAAGTCAACAATCAGGAGTGCCCTTCTATATTGTGGAGGAATCATGCTTAGTGTTTCTGCCATTATTCTATTGATGAAATACATTGGTCATTTTGATATATACAAAAAGGCAATCCAATCCATTACCAATCATGCCGTTGCATCTGATAGCAATCACAATCTACTTCTTTTGGCAAAGAAATATGCTAAAGATTACCTTCATGTAACTAAAATGGGGCTATTATGGGTGAGCTTCACTGCTGCACTGGGCTTTATTAAGCCTTTATGCAACAAAACAATTTGCTCCATTCTTTGGTATACTGCCGCTCTTTTATTCAATATTTTTGTTGTTTGGAACAATCCGATATTTATCACCTACTTTTTGGCTATAACGAGTACATTAATTTTGGCCATAAACTCCAATCAAAAGATTCAAACGAGAGTAATTGCATTCGGCGCATTCGTCACAGCATTTTTCCTTCCATTAGGAACGGATCCAGGCATTCATAGCATTGGTCATAGTTCTATGTGGGTAAGTCTTCCTTTTTTTTTCTTTGCTATCCGTCACCTGAAAGAGATTGATTTACGGATTTCATCAGCCACAACTAAAATCAGTGGTTTCATGGATACAAGCACTATTAAATTAGCTTCCATTATTTTTATAAGCGCCTTTTTTCTGGTAAAAAGCTTTCAAATTGCTAATGGCGCCTACTTTGATCCTGGTAGCAGGTTTCATAAAACAAGCCTGGTAAACTCAGACTTGTCGCAAAATATTTACACCACAATGCAAAGAGCCTCCATTATCAATCATATTTTAGAACAAACATCACAAATAGTGAAACCAAATGACTATTTACTTGTCTATGATAAGTTTCCGGTGCTTCATTACCTGACAGAAACCAGACCATATGTTTACAATCCGTGGGTTTGGGCATACGATAGCTATAATTTTAAGCAGCAACTTTTAAGAGCAGAATCGGAAATTAAAACAAAACCATATGTTATTGTCCAAAAATTTGAAACAATAATGGCATTTTCACCGCCAACTGAGGACTACTTAAACGAAAACAGGCCTGATTCCTATCTAAACAGAGCTGAAAGTCACAAAGCTTTAAAGGAATTTCTAACAAGAAATAAGTATACGCTTTATTTAGACGATGAGTATTTTTCAATCTATGAACCAGAATTATAGCCTATCAAACTATCTTAATTTCGAAGAAATCAATGTGGTTTTCTACAATTCTACCTCGAAGGGATTTAGTAACTGCTTCAATAACATAAATACCGACTATGCTACTAGGTCCATCAAGATTCTCAATTCTATCATTAATGTTATATTGAGTAAACTCACTTAACACACTAAACTCATCTGTATTCTTCAATATAACACCCTTAAAACAACCTAGTCTATCTGCACGAAGTATGAATTGAAAGATACGGGGATTAACGGTATAATTCCCTATACTAATTGGAATCCCATTCGCCAAATTAATTGCAAATCTTGTAAGATTAATACCACAAGCCAATCCGATGGTCTTTGGGATAAAGTTTCCCCCAAAACGAGGTCCTAATTCTATAAAACATATATTACCTGCATTACCAACTCTTACTTCAACATTAATTCCACCATTTTTATATCCAACTAAAGTTACAAAATGCTGTAACTGACTTATAATTTTATCATAAATACGTTTTGATATTGACGTGGGAAATAAGGTTGCAATTGGCAAACACCTTCCTCCAAATGTATTAAAAACCTGATCTCCCAAACAAGAGAATATTATTTCTCCATTCTGAACAATAACATCTCCATGAACCTGATGGTACTCTGAACTAATAAATCTCTCAACAATGACCTTCCCTTTTAATGATAAATTGACTGCAAAGGGAAGTTTTGTTTTTAATTCAGATAGACTATTTACAACTGATACTCCTTTACTTCCTGCTCTATCTATAGGTTTAACAACAACTGGAAAATCCAATGTGGTACCATCTAACTCTTCATAACAACTGACAACTTGATACGCTGGAAAAGATAACCCATTCTCTTTCTGGAATTTCCTGAACTTATCCTTATTCGCCATAATATCAACAGCCTTATAACCTGCGCCAGGCAACTGAAGCTTATCAGCCACCAAGGCAGCAGGTACTGCACCAATATCTGTACTAAAAGATATAATGGCATCAATGCCCATGTCTAATGAGAATTTAAGCATTGATTTATGATCCAATAGATCAATCAAAGCGACCTCATCTGAATAGCTATGTCCTACATTATTCACCTGATTATCACATGTAATTACATGATAGCCATTATTTTTGGCTTCAATTATTAAATCTACATGATCAAATATAGCAGGTAGAACTAGTATCTTCTTTTTTTTATCAGCAATCATTGTGTGACAAAATAAGAAAGAATTACACTTGCTAACAACAATACTAACCTATATGACTAATATTTTTGCATAAATAACGTTAGCTAGTTATAACCAACAGCATGAAAGTATTATTAATAGGTGAATATAGCAGCCTGCACTACAATTTATATCTTGGCTTAAAGGAGCTGGGGATCGAAGTCACCTTGGCTTCGAGCGGTGATTACTGGAAACAGATCCCAAGAGAAATTGACTTAAAACAACCAGAGCGACTCAAAAAGTTAGCTTTCTCTTTAAAACTAATAAAGTCAATTCCAAAGCTATCAGGCTACGATGTAGTACAAGTGATCGCACCCAATTTTCTGATGTCGCGCCCAGTTGCATCAAGCATTTATTTCGACATCCTTAAGCAGCTGAATAACAAGATATATATGTGCGCGGCAGGCATGGAGTACCACTACATCAAATATGCCTTAAGTGGACAACTAAAATATTCTGTGTTTTACAACGAAGCTATACAAAGCGATCCCTACATATCCAATTTAAAAGAACAGATCCATAATCGATCATTTAGAAACTTAGGCATCAAAGTTCCTGAAAAATGCGACGGCATAATAGCCATCTCCAATGGTTACCACATCGCCTATAGAGATGCTTTTCCTGATAAAACCCACTACATTCCTCTGCCGATTGACACCCGAAAATTTAAATACATCAGTACCATTGGGAAAAATCCATCTAAAATCAATTTCTTTTTAGGCCTGATGAAAGATCGGATGGCGTTGAAAGGAACTGACAGAATACACAATGTATTAAAATCATTAAAGGCAAAATACCCTAATGATGTCAAGTTAACGGTGGTCAATTCGGTGCCTTATTCAGAATACATTAAGTTGGTTAATAACTCCCATGTATTATGCGATCAGCTTTATGCCTATGGCATTGGCATGAATGGTTTGATAGCGCAAGCAAAAGGTCTGATTGTAGGCGGTGGTGCCGATGAAGAAATGTATCAAGCCATTGGAGAAACAAACAACCGTCCCATTATTGACCTTAATACATCAGACAATGAGATGCAACAACGGCTTGAAGTATTGCTTGACAAAAAAGACACTTTAGAGGAATGGTCACTTAATAGTCGAAAATTTGTAGTTGACAACCACGATAGTATCAAAGTAGCAAAACAATATCTGGATGTTTGGCTTCAATAAAGTTAAAAACATAATTAGAGAAGCTATCCGTGGCCAATACGATGACTTTCTTAATATTTCATTGAAGAACAGCATTCATGTTGCTATTCGATTTGTGCTAGGGATTGCACAAATAAAATTCATGTCAATCATACTGGGACCAGCTGGATTGGCAATACTTGGACAATTCTCAAGCATAATTCAGGCGACCTCTAATTTAACTGGAGGCATTTCCCATGGAGCTACGAAACTCAGCTCAGCATATCGGAATTCGCCCCTTAGAAGCAATCTGATTATAGTTAATGTAATTATGGCCATTATTGCCATCTCAATCATTTCAGGCCTTTTCATTTATCTCTTTTCTGCCCAACTATCACATTGGCTTTTCAAATCAGATGAATACATTATCTATGTCAAATTATCCTGGTTTATAATCATTGCTACCGGACTTACCAATGCACTTTTAGCTATACTTAGCGGCCTGAAACTATATAGCAATTACATCAAACTTAATATAGCATTCGTCATTTCGTCATTTATAGTTTTGATAGCTGGCATGTACCTGTGGCAGATAAATGGAGCAATGAGTGCACTCTACATTGCAGCCTTTTTCAATTTGTCTATCATTATTTATACGTGTAAGCCTCTTCTGAAAAATGCATTAAAATCAGTTAGGTTCTCAAAATACATCCATAAGAGGTTGGCTGGTTTTGCCACAATGCTAATTGTTAGCTCATGCATTGGTCCAATAACATCCATCATCATACGAAACATCATAACCGATAGCTTTTCTATTGAAATAACTGGTTGGTGGGAAGGGTTATCGCGCTTATCAAATACCTTGTTTAACATTAGCGTTTCAACCTTAGGCCTCTTTTACATCCCTAAAATATCGGAAATACACAATCCACTAAAACTACATGCTTTTATTAAAGGTGCATCAAGCATAGCTATGCCGATTATTACATTTGGCATTTGTCTGATATTTATAACAAAACATTACATCGTATATTTATTGTTTTCGCAAGACTTTGAGGGGATGGACAGCTTATTTCTATATCAGAATATTGGCGATGTTTTTAGAATCTTTAGCTGGTTTTTAGCCATAACCTTTATCATTAAGGAAAAGATTCGGATATTTATTTTCAGTGAACTTACAATGGCCTTATTACACTTAATTTTAGCTTACACCATCATTCCAAATATGGATATCGACTATGCTACCCTGCCATACATGATAAAAACTATAACCTACTTTATCATTTGTGTACTTTTGTACAGGAGATATATTTTCACCCGATCTGTTTAAAAAACAAAAAATGGCATCAATCCCAATAGTGATTAGCTTCAATGATAGTTTTGCAACACCTGCTAGCGTTTGTGTTACATCATTGCTGGCCAATGCAGCCCCTGAGACTCATTATATCATCTATGTTTTGTATGCTTCAACACGACTAAATGCAGACAAGTGCAAATCATTCTATCAGCTGGCTAATACCTACCAAAATGCTTCGGTTCAATTTATTGATGTTGATAAGGCTTTTGAAGGCGCCTATGAAGTCAGAGATGTCACCATAGAATCTTATTATCGGTTATTAATCCCCATCATCTTTAACCATCTTGATAAACTTATATACCTTGATGTAGACACTATAGTTAACACTGACCTATCTGAGTTTTACCATTCTGACATTAAAAATCACTCAATTGGTGGAATACCTGAATTTTATGGCTCGCCGGAGTTTTCACAAAAATATTATATCAATAACCTTAATCTGTCTCCTAAATCCTATATTAATGCCGGAATTCTATTGTTTAATCTAAGGAAAATTAGAAAACAATTAGATACATACAATGCTTCTATCACTCAATTAGCTAAACTAAAGCTCTTATACCAAGACCAAGATATTCTAAACCTACTGTTCAAAGGTGATATCCTTCTACTTGGACATACCTATAATTATACTTATTCAAAACTTAAAAAAGGGTTGGTAATTGCTAAACCTGCAATTATCCATTATACATTGGCAAAACCATGGAATTGTGTTAAACCTTTTGGAGATGTTTGGTGGAACTATTACAATAAATCCATCTTCTATGATGAAGAATATTATATCAACTATCAACTAAAAGCTTTTGATAGTATTGAAACCCATATTAAAACTGGCAATCAACTTAAAAATATAGGTATCTACAGATTTATTTTATTAAAGAGGATTTTTACGATTTTCTTCAAATCTTTTTTTATTAAGTTGCGGCTCCCAAAAGATTTATAAAGCTTATATATCATTTAGTACGTTTTTATGCAAGGCCGCTTTCAACATCATCCTCCATTAATTAAACTCATACTACTCTTCACAGCAGTATTGTTCTTTGGCACTATCAATACCTATGTGATGGGTCTGCTGGCTAATCCATGCTTCGGTGTTGACATTACTTCAATTGAGTCCATGCAGAACAACATCAGCTTTATGCAACTTTTCCAGATTAGCCAAAGCATCAGTTTGTTTGTGCTGCCATCGCTCCTAGCCTTCTATTTCTTTTATAAACCATTCAAAACAGGCATTACGGGTTACCATAAAATATCATGGTCCATCATCATCTTTACAATAGCATTAATTGGTATTTCTCAGCCATTTATTTCTTTTAGCGGTTGGTTGAATCATCAACTGGAGCTTCCTGACAACCTGCAGCAGGTCCAGAACTGGATGACCCAGAAGGAACACGAGGTTAAAGAGTTGACGATGTCATTAATTCGATACGATAACTGGCTGCAAGTGTCGACAACTATCTTGATGATGAGTATTCTCCCGGCCATTGGCGAAGAGTGGTTATTCAGGGGCTTACTTCAACGCGAGCTGTCAGTACTATTTAAGAATAAACATGTGGCTATTATTATCACAGCTATACTTTTCAGTGCTATTCACATGCAATTTTTAACGTTCCTGCCACGTTTCTTTTTAGGCGTTATCCTGGGCTATCTTTTTGTTTTGTCGGGTCATTTGTGGCTGCCGGTAATAGGGCATTTTGTCAATAACTTTATGGCAATAGCTGCTACATATTATTTATTGCAGAACGGCAGTAAAGAGCCTTTAGATATGCCCTTTGATAACCCGTTTGGGGTGGGAGTGGTCGTTAGCTTGTCAGCTATTATTTTTCTGCTTTACCTGATAAGGATAAGAAGCAAAGCCATTAATGATTAATGCCTATTCCAGTGGCTCCTTTTCATGCTTGCGCAGCAGATAAACAATACCATAATTGGCACATTTCATTCTTTTCTCATCCCCTTCCAGATTGTCAAAATAGTCTTCTATCTCGTTCCATATATGAAGGACAATACGGTCGGCGGCATTGCGCAGTTCAATGACTTTATCATGCATCTTTTGAGTGGTTACCAACAGGTTTTTATGATTATTATAATACTCAACAAACTTTTCATACTTTATCTTCACCATGGCGATGGAAGGGTTGTAAATACGAGAACCACCTGTCATTCCACGCTTCTCCTCTCCTTCAATAACACTTTTACCAACCAGCAATAATTGCTGTTCTGTTCCCAATTCAGGAACGGCCTTCTCCTCAATATCAAATCCATATAATTTACGAACCTCAGGTTTAATTTCTCCCCGGATAATACAGAAATTAAGCACCTGGATAAAATGAGAAACATACAAGCGGGTAATCTTAAACTGATCGCCTAACAGTTTTCCATATTTGGCTTGTCTGTCTTTACTAAAATTATATTGAGAAATAGCCTGCTCGTATTGTGGTAAGAATGATTGCAACTCAAGAAACAACTTTTGGCTAAAGGCTAAATCAAAGGGACTCAATTGCATACCTTTCTGCAAGGCAGCTTTTAAGGCCCGCAAACGAGCCTGATCTGTATTAGGAAGGCGACGATATGGCATGTTGTTTTCAGTTAAAAGAGACCTGTTCGCATCTAAAAGTAGAAAAAATAACTTCTATTAACAAATATCTACCAGTCAATGACTTTTATTATTCATCTTTTTTGCTTCATTCAATTCATCATCTAAACTCGTCTGTTTATCAGGATGAAATAATCATTCATAAAAACGATAAGTTTCGTTAAAGGTTACAGTTTTATAAAATTCAGCACTATAAACAAAAAAGAGCTGTTCATTTCAGAACAGCTCTCTTAGTATCTCTAACGACTAGGTATTAGTCTTGTAATTTAGCTTTTAAGAACTCACGGTTCAAGCGGGCGATGTTAGAAATAGAAACGCCTTTAGGACATTCTACCTCACAAGCACCGGTGTTGGTACAGTTCCCAAATCCCAGCTCGTCCATTTTTGCAACCATGTTTTTAGCACGACGTGCAGCTTCAACTTTACCTTGTGGCAACAATGCTAAGTGACTTACTTTAGCTGAAACGAATAACATTGCTGAACCGTTTTTACAGGTTGCCACACAAGCACCACATCCGATACAAGAAGCTGCATCCATAGCCTCATCAGCATCTACCTTTGGAATTGGAATAGCGTTAGCATCAGGTACACCACCAGTGCTTACCGATGTATACCCTCCCGCTGCAATAATCGTATCAAAAGCGTTACGGTTCACAATCAAATCTTTGATAACTGGGAAACCTGCCGAACGCCATGGCTCAATGGTAATTGTTTCGCCGTCTTTGAACTTACGCATGTGTAACTGACAAGTAGTTACATCATCGTCTGGTCCGTGCGGACGTCCATTGATGTACAACGAACACATACCGCAAATACCTTCACGACAGTCATGATCAAATGCAACAGGCTCATTACCATCGTTGATCAACTGCTCATTCAAGATGTCCATCATCTCAAGGAATGAGCTATCAGTAGATACTTTCTCTAATTTGTAGGTTTCAAAACGACCTTTCTCTTTAGGCCCGTTCTGACGCCAAACCTTTAGAGTCAAACTTATATTATTTTCCATTTTTCTCTGTTTAACTTATGAACAATAATGACCTAGAGATTATTTGTAGTTACGCTGAGCAACTTTTACAACTTCAAAAGTCAATTCTTCTTTATGCATTACAGGTGCTTTATCTTCACCCTGGTACTCCCAACATCCTGCGTAGGTAAACTTATCGTCCTGACGTTGCGCTTCACCTTCTTCAGTCTGGTACTCTTCGCGGAAGTGACCACCACAAGATTCTTCACGGTGTAATGCATCACGAGCCATCAAATCACCAATCTCGATGAAATCAGCTAAACGAGAAGCTTTCTCTAACTCTACATTCATACCTTCTCCTGAACCAGGAATACGCACATTGCTGTAGAATTCTTTCTTGATAGCAGCAATCTTTTCGATAGCCTGCTCCAAACCTTCTTTCTTACGAGCCATACCAACGAAATCCCACATCACTAAACCAAGTTCTTTGTGGATACTGTCAACTGAACGATTTCCTTTGATTGCTAACAACTTTTCGAATTTAGCTTTTGCTTCATTTTCAGCATCAACGAATTCTTTTTCGTCACCAGTCATGCGTGGTGTAGAAATATCATCAGCCAAATAGTTCTGAATAGTATACGGTAACACGAAGTATCCATCAGCAAGTCCCTGCATCAGAGCAGAAGCTCCTAAACGGTTTGCACCGTGATCAGAGAAGTTTGCTTCACCAGCAGCAAATAAACCAGGAACAGTTGTTTGCAATTCGTAATCAACCCAAATACCACCCATTGTATAGTGAATAGCAGGATAAATCATCATTGGTGTCTCGTATGGATTGTCATCAACAATCTTTTCGTACATCTGGAATAAGTTTCCGTAACGAGCACGAATCGCATCTTCACCTAAACGCTCGATAGCTGATTTAAAGTCAAGGTAAACAGCCAAACCAGTAGCTCCCACACCGAATCCGGCATCACAACGCTCCTTAGCAGCACGCGAAGCCACGTCACGAGGTACCAGGTTACCAAATGCAGGGTAACGACGCTCTAAGTAGTAATCGCGGTTTTCTTCAGCAATTTGTGTTGGTTTTAATTTACCCGCACGAATCGCTTCTGCATCTTCTTTCTTTTTAGGTACCCAGATACGGCCATCGTTACGCAACGACTCAGACATAAGCGTTAATTTTGACTGAAACTCACCGTGTACAGGAATACAAGTAGGATGAATCTGAGCAAAACATGGGTTAGCAAAAGCAGCACCTTTCTGGTAAGCTTTGATAGCTGCAGAACCATTTGAACCCATCGCGTTAGTTGACAAGAAGAAGGCATTTCCGTAACCACCAGTTGCCAATACCACAGCATGTCCGAAATGACGCTGGAATTCACCGGTTACCAGGTCACGTGCAATTACGCCTCGCGCTTTTCCATCAACCATTACAATGTCAACAATCTCAGTACGGGTATATAAATCAACAGTACCTGCATTTACCTGACGCATCAACGCCTGGTAAGCACCAATTAACAGCTGCTGACCAGTTTGTCCTTTAGCATAGAATGTACGACTCACCTGTGCACCTCCGAAAGAACGGTTATCAAGCAAACCACCATATTCACGAGCAAAAGGAACACCTTGTGCCACACACTGGTCGATGATGTCGTTACTTACTTCAGCCAAACGGTGTACGTTAGCCTCACGAGCACGATAGTCACCACCTTTTACTGTATCATAAAACAAACGGTGAATAGAGTCACCATCGTTAGGATAATTCTTAGCAGCGTTGATACCCCCCTGTGCCGCAATTGAGTGAGCACGACGAGGTGAATCCTGAATGGTGAAGTTTTTTACATTGAAACCCATCTCACCAAATGAAGCAGCGGCCGAAGCACCTGCCAATCCGGTTCCAACAACAATAATATCTAATTTACGCTTATTAGCAGGGTTAACCAGCTTCTGGTTGGCTTTATAATTAGACCACTTTTCAGCCATTGGCCCTTGTGGTATCTTCGAATCTAATTTCATATCTAGTTATATTTAGATGTGACTATTGATAAAAAGCAAATTGAAGGATGGCAATCAAAGAGAAGCCTAATCCTACAATCCATGCAAATGCAATTCCGATGACTGTCCAGCGCTTACGCCAGATGTTGTTACTCAATCCAAGAGTTTGGAATGCCGACCAGAAACCATGAGTCAGGTGAATGGTAAGACCAAGAGCTCCGATAACATACAGAATCACTCTCCACGACTCAGCAAACGCAGCGTTTACCAATGCATAAGTATTGTGCATTTCAACTCCGTCAATGGTAATTGATTCGGCAGCATGAGTAATTTGTAATGGCACCCAATAGTCAATTAAATGCACCACTAAAAATGCTGAAACAGTTAAGCCTAAAACAAACATGTTTTTTGAAGCCCACATAACATCTTTGGTATTGTTACCTGATGCATATTTAGCCGAACCACGTGCCTTGTTGTTTTGCGCAGTTAAAATAGCAGCGTAAATGATGTGCACAATGAAACCTGCAAACAAGACTGGCTGTAGACCATATTTAATTAATGGCAAAGCCATAAAATTGGCAGCCACATTAAACATCTGCCCGCCATCAGGCACCAGCAGCAATAAGTTTATGGAAAGGTGAATGATTAAGAACACCACCAAAAAAAGCCCTGACAAACTCATCAGTAACTTTCTTCCAATTGAGGAACCAAAAATAGTACTCATAGGAATCCCTTTTAAATTTATTTAATTGTTAAAACTAATTTGTTATTAAAGGCTGCAAATGTATGTTTGAAACCCCCTCTGGACAAATAAAATTAAAGAATTAATTCTATATTTATATCAATTCTAATTAACCATCCATTATTACATTGAATTTTATAATCTTTTTAACATTTGTTATTACAAATTAATCAAAAACTTCTCAGACTATATCATCTTTATTTCCTTTATGTTTTTCTGACTTTCCAGCTTGCTTATTGCTCCGGGGGCACCAATTTACTTCAAATTTAGGCTTATATCAAAAAAAACACCTGTAATTGAATTAAAGAATTTGTTCATTAAAGCCTGACAGCCAGCGCTTTTTTGATTTCGTGTAAAGTTTTCTATTTTTGTGTAAAAGAACAGGTTAAACGCAATCATTTATTCTGACCATGCAAGACGAAATAGATTTAATATTAGACGATGCCAAAGAAAGGATGGCCAAAGCTATTGAACACCTTGATAACGAATTAGGTAAAATACGCGCGGGTAAAGCAAATCCAAAAATGCTTGAAGGTGTTATGGTAGACTACTACGGCAGCATGACGCCACTTAGCCAGGTAGCTAACCTGAGCACACCTGATCCGCGAACAATTGCCATACAGCCTTGGGAGAAACAGCTAATAGGTGAGATTGAGAAAGCAATTATGGCTGCCAACCTTGGACTTAATCCAGATAACAACGGTGATATTATTCGTATTAATATTCCGCCATTAACTGAGGAAAGACGTAAAGATTTGGTTAAGCAGGCTAAATCGGAATGTGAAGATACAAAGGTAAGCTTTCGCTCTACCCGCAGAGATTGCAATGAAGAGTTGAAGAAGATGAAGAAAAACGGTCTATCGGAAGACCTTGAGAAGGATGCTGAAGCGGAAGTACAAAAAATCACTGATGAATTCACGAAAAAAGTGGATGCCATGTTTGAGGTCAAAGAAAAAGACATCATGACCGTGTAATGCAATTAATGCTTTAAGCAAAAAAGAAATACCGTTTCACGAAAAGATACGGTAGATAAATTTAACAAGAGGCTGTCCATATTACTTTTGGACAGCCTCTTGTTATATGTATTTTCCCTGCTCTTCAGTTGCTTTAAAACATCGTCATCCTTTGAAAAAAGTCAACTGATA
The DNA here is from genome assembly GCF_018271975.1 of Carboxylicivirga mesophila. Taxonomy (GTDB): domain Bacteria; phylum Bacteroidota; class Bacteroidia; order Bacteroidales; family Marinilabiliaceae; genus Carboxylicivirga; species Carboxylicivirga mesophila. The sequence goes on along the minus strand of NZ_JAGUCN010000001.1, from coordinate 225,822 downwards.
GTCTGAAACTTCCATCCTGGCAAGCTCAATAATGAGCTTTGTTATTCGGCAAGAATGCCAAATTCAGCACCTCCGCCAAAATCCTGTCCGTTCTGTGAACTCAAACCGGTAAAGCGAATGAAGCGCGCCTTTAAAGGTTGCTTGAATAATACCCGCTTTTCTTTTTTATCGGGGGAGAAACTACCTGTTTGTGCAGGCTCGCCCCATTCTTTACCATCCATACTTACATGAATGGTATAGTCCTTAATATCTCCGTTATTTCCCCCATCCTGGCGTGGCATGTAGGAGAAACCTTTGATGGATTTAGCCTCACCACAGTCAAAGTCAACCCAGTGTGGGTACTGTGCAACAGTGACTGAATACATGGTGTGCCACATGGTTGACGGATCGCCATCCACCAGGTTATTGGCAGCGTTACCGATACCAGGCTCCTCACTACTGGCGAATACTACCGTTGTCTCAATCTTTTCGATTCTATTGAACGTCATTGTTATTTCAGAATCTTTGTTGCCTTTGTACCAGGCTTTGATGGTGCCACCTTCACGCATAGGAAATGCTTCGCTATAATCCTGTGTTTTACCGCTGTTTACAGAGTAGCATAATTGTGCATCTTTTTTACGTGAAGAAATTTCTACATTGCCATTACCTGAACGTGTGATAGCAATGGGCACCTCACCTGCGGGAGCCACATTTGCAATTTCATCCAAATTCAAACCAGCAGGACGAATAATAAAACCAAAATCGTTTTGACCGGCATAAACACGGTCGTGTTTTAGAGGACCCCCCTGTCCACAGCTTGCTCCACCCAAACCGGTCACTTTCAAATCAAGATGAAGTGTAATGTCGCCAGGTTCAGGCAATTCATAGATGTGGGCAGCAGTCGCCATGGCTTGTGCTGTGTATGGCAATGCACTAACCACCATCTCGCCATCAGCTACAAATACAGCACCAGCTTTGCTATTAGAGGTTAAGGCGCACCAGCGGGTTTCCTCGTGGTTGGCCATATCCTGAGGCTTGGGAAAGTTGACAAATTCCTCATTCACAGTCGTTGTGTATTTCTGGATATTCTGAGCAGTCTTACGGTCGTTGTAGTTACCTATAGGTCCACGTCCGTAATACGTAAAGTTCTCGTATTCTTTGGGAATAGTCATGGAGTAACCCAATCGTGGAAGCACGAATTGTGGCTCATTACTGGTGATGTTTGACTGAAGTTCCACTGAACCATCCTGATAAACCGTCCATATCTGATTTGTTACAAAACGGAAGTCGTTCTCACCGAATTTATTATCAAGAAGCTCTTCAACAGATAGAACATTCCCACTTGTACCACCATGCTGACGGGCAGCGTTGGGTGCTTGCGAGATTACCGTAAAAGACAATGTCATACTACCGTCTTCATTCGGCCACACTTTGGAATCAATTGCCAGATGTTTCAAATTATGAAGACCTTTTTCATACCATTTACTATATCCCCATGTATCATTATTAACAAAAGCTCTGAAGGCGTCAAGCTTAGGTCCGTTACCATCTTCTATGATTGTATTATCATCATAGATTAGACCATACAGTGACCCATCATTCAAATTAAATTTAGCTGAAAAGTTTTTCCCACTGATAACCCATATGTGTTTGGATTTATCAATCATCAATCGCTTATCAGCCCTTTTAGATGCAACTACATCAGTAATAGAAGGTACTTTGCTTTTCTCTTTAAGCAAAAACTGTTCTTCAGCCTGAACATAGCCACCGTCAGCCCATGGTTGATCTTCTTTCAATGTGAACTGAAATTTTAAGAAGTATTCAGAATCAGATTTGAAATCGGAAAAATTGTATGGTATGTTTACTGCAGTCTTTCCTCTTGCATTGATTGGTACCAGTGTAAGCTGGCCATTTTTAACTTCAGTACCGTTTTTCCAGATAGACCAATTCAAATCATAATCAGCAAGAGACTTGAAATAGTACTTATTGAAGATTTCGAACGAACCTTTCTTAACATCAAGTACCTTAACAGCAATATTCTGATAGACCTTTTTTACTTCATAATACTGAGGTTTCAGGTCACGTTCGGCAAAAAGAATACCGTTCATCACAAACTGACCACTATTGGGTTTATCGCCAAAGTCACCCCCATAAGCCAGGTAACGCGTACCATCTTCCCTGTAGTTGTAGATGGCCTGGTCGACCCAGTCCCAAATGGCTCCTCCACAGAAGAAGTTGGTGGACTCAATAGCATTCCAATAGTCAATGAGGTTACCACAAGCATTACCCATTGAGTGAGCATATTCGGAGATGTGAAATGGATATTTAATATTCATTTCACCGGTAACCGCCTTATTCATCCAGCCTATAGACGGATACTGATTGGAGCCCATATCGACAATGCTGTTGTTACGTTCATACTGAACCGGACGTGATTCATCAATCTTTTTAAGTGCATTGTAGGCATGTACAAAGTTTTCGCCAGGTCCGGCTTCGTTACCAAGTGACCAAATGACGATAGAGGGATAATTTTTGTTCTGATGGGTCATTTCAACAACACGACCAACGTGGGCATTTTTCCACTCCGGCGGGTGAGAAAGCGATGCTTCGCCATAGTAATACTGATGCGATTCAATGTTGGCTTCATCTTCCTGGTAAATTCCGTATTTGTCACACAGGTAGTACCAGTAAGGTGCAGGCGGGTAGTGGGAGTTACGAACGTGATTAATATTTGCACGTTTCATCAGCATCACTTCATCTTTCATCTGCTCCCGTGTCAGGGTATGTCCTGTTTCAGGATGTGTTTCGTGGCGGTTGACTCCTTTCAGTTTGACCGTCTTACCATTGATGTAATAATACCTACCAGCTAAACCAAATTCATCGTCTTCGGCTAAAGTATTTTTGATAACGACTTCACGGAAACCGGTGTAGGTGGAGATGGTCTCAACCACTTTGCCTTTCTTATCTTTCAGCTCAGCAACCAATATATAACGATAAGGATATTCTGCAGACCACTGGTTTGGAGAAGCTACCTGCATCACAGCAGTAGCACTTGCCTGCTCACCACTATTTAAAACAGGAATGGATGCCGTTGCCACCACACCTTCTACCAATTCATTATCATCAGAATAGAGTTTATTGGCAAAAAGTGAGTAATCTACCCTGTAGCCTTTAGCAGCCTTTTTACTGAAATTACGGATATCCACTGAAATATTGAGTGAGCCGTGTTCATAGTTATCATCCAACTCAGGAAGGGCGAACAAGTCACGAATCTGAACTTTGGGAGTAGAATACAGTTGCACAGAACGGAAAATACCAGGCAGGCGGAACATATCCTGCGCCTCAAGAAAAGAGCCGTCTGAGTTACGATACACCTCAGCGGCAATGATGTTAGTCCCTTTTTTAACGTATTTGCTGATATCAAAAGTAGCTGCATTACGTGAATTCTTTGAGAATCCAATGTATTGACCATTGATCCACAGGTAGAAGAAAGAGTCCACACCATCGAATTGAACAAAGATTTCACGTCCTTCCCAGTCTTCCGGAATTTCGAAATTACGACGATAAGAGCCCACTTCATTACGTGCCTCGTAAGTGACCCAATTTTTAGCTGGCTCGCGCATAACGCCTCCTTTCCAGTCATCCACGGCTACTGTGTGTTTGAAAATTACCGGCTGGTTACAATAGATGGGTGTACCATATTTCTGGCCACCATCTTTAGCCAAACCAACAATATTCCAGTTAGACGGAACAGGAATTTCATCCCAGTTGCTCACATCAAATTCAGGTTGGTAAAAATCTACCGGACGCAGTTCTGGGCGTTTAACCCAGTTGAACTTCCAGTTCCCATCCAGTGACTGCCAGTACGCTGAATTTTCAGGTAGTACTTTACGGGCACTTTCAACATCTTTGAAAGAATAAAAGGTAGCACGAGGCTGTTCTTTGTTATGGGCAAGGTGAGACGGTGATTCCCATTCTTTGCCTGCCGGCGCTTCTTTATCACCATAGGTGAAACCTTCAAATTGTGCCAAGGCAATGTTACAGTATGCAAATAAGCATACAATCAATCCCAGTATAATTCTTTTCATATTCTGTTACTACATGTTAGTTTTTATCTCTACAAATTTCACAATCCTTCGATAGTATAAAGTATAAATTTTAAGCGATTAGGAGGACGATATAAGTTTTATACATTAATCATTTATTCAAAAAGGAAAAATTGAGGGCGCCCATATATATTGATGTCTTTTACAGCGCCGGGCTTATTCACATCTCTCTGACGTAATCGGATACCTTTTACACTTAAGATTTCACCCAAATCGATGATGACCTTGTGAGGATACTTATCATTTCCTTTACTCCATTGTGAATGCCAATAGGTATTCATATTATTATCAATCAACAGTTCGGCATACCCTTCTCCTATTTCCTCTGAGTTTGTATAAAGTATCTCCCAGGTATCTTTGGTTAGAACATCTCCATCCTCGCCAATTATCTCCAGTTCTGTTAAACAGGCAAAATGATCTGTATATCCACTTATGGCTTCAATTGCAAGGTGACGAAGCGTCTTAATATTGCTGAAATTGAAATTTTGCCAACCTTTTTCTCGTTTCATCTGCACCTCTAGTAACCTATCACCCAATTCTAATACTGGAGTTTTAGAACCATATTGCTTCGTCCGTTTTTTAGCGTTAATATCATCACCAATCTGATCCAGAATAGGAACATCCAAACCTTCAATTGTTCTGGCCCCTGTATCTTCTAATGTAAAAATAACCAATTCATTGTCGCCTTCATTTAGCCATGGTCCTGGCACATATAATGTCTGTTGCGGTCCAATGTTCCAAAACTTACCTAAGGAACGACCATTAATCCAGGCTGCTCCTTTACCCCATTTGCTTAAATCCAGGAACGTATCTCCCGTTTGACTGAGTTTAAAGGTAGCTTTGTGAAATGCAGGCACCCCTTCAGTCTTACCAGAAGAATAGTTGAAATCTCCAACCTTTGCTTTATAAAGCGGCATGGGTGTATTCATCCATCCGGTTATATCCTTGCCATTGATACTTACCTTTTCGGTTATTCCTTTCCGGTTATTTAAAATGTCGGCTCCATAATTTATTCTACCCACATTCTCAACAACAATTTCCAGTTTGGCGGGAACCTCCTTAATATCAATATTAATAGAACTTTGAAGATGACGCCTGTCCAAACTTCCGACCTGTATGCCATTAATCAGAATGACAGCATAATCTCTAACATCTTTAATTGTTAATTTTCCATTTAAAGGCTCATTAATAACGGTTTCGTAATGGATATAGCCAAAATCCTGTTCAACATCTTCCATTGACATCGGCATTTCAGATGTAATACGTTGATTAAAGGCTTCTGACAAGGGTGCAGTCTCAACTAGCTCTATCGATGGAATTGTGATTATTGGATTAGGTTCTGGTACCGGAGGTAACTTCTCACTTTTGTATAACTTATCCTGAAGGACGTCTCTGAATGCAAAGTATTTCTCGTATTCGTTACCATACTCACCTAGGGGCGCATCATAGTCATAACTTGTAGGTTGAGGTGCGTAACCATATGCATTATTCGCTCCATTGGTATAGAAAAAATTAGTTCCTCCATGAAACATGTAAATACTCACAGACACACCATTTTCAACCATCCAGGCGAGCTGTTCAGTTGGTTTTTTATAGTCTCGATACGAATGCTTTTGCCCCCACACATCAAACCATGCCGGATAGAATTCAGCAACGAAATAGGGCCCTCCATCATGAAAACGATCAACGGATTTAAAAATATCTTCGCCAACGGCACCATTAACGGTAGTAATCGTACCTTCCACATATCCGGCTTCCATCTGGCCGGATCCGTCACAAGTCATAAGGGGTGTATTAAATCCGGCTGACTTAATCATATCCCTCAACTTCCCAAGATAAACCTTGTCATTTCCATATGAACCATATTCATTTTCAACTTGCACCATCAAAATTGGCCCGCCATTTTCTATCGTTAAATCGGCCAACTCTTCTCCCAATCGGTTGATGTAACGCTCACAAGCCAGCAAGAAACGCTCATCATTGCTGCGGTACACCATGTCCTTTTCTTTGAGCAACCACGATGGGTAACCTCCGAAATCCCACTCTGCACATACATATGGTCCAGGGCGTAAAATTACATACAGACCTTCTTGTTGTGCCAATTCAATAAAATGGCGGATATCAGCCTGACCTTCAAAATCAAATACGCCTGGCTGACGTTCATGAAAGTTCCAGAATACATAAGCTGATACGGTATTTAAACCCATGGCTTTTGCCCTTTTTAATCTGTCCTGCCAATATTCCTTTGGAATGCGGGGATAATGCATCTCGCCACATATCAGTTGAATGGGTTGATTATCGAGCTGAAAAGTACCCTCTTTTACGATAAATCGTGCACCTTTTTCAAGTGTGCATGATGATAAACTTCCTATTATCATCAGCATTAATAATAACTTCTTCATTATAATTATTTAAATTGTTTGCTTTCCTCATTAACAATCATATTATTAGCAATGGTCTGACGCGTGAAGTGTATTGGGTATTAAACTTACAAATGAGTCGGATTCCATATGGCTTTATTGCGGTTTGTTATTAGCACCCGTGATTTTTATTTATTTTTTAGTCCATTAGGATCATTCCATGATTCGCCTGTTTTATAATGTCCAAGTTCGATTTTATTTCTTCAGTTATTCATTTTATCGAGTCAAACAATGACTTTATCGACCAAAAAAATCATTGTATCGCCTCAAAGATTCGTTTTATCGATCTGAGAATCAATTTTATTTAGAAAACATTCAATTTATAGAGTCAGACGGTGACTTTATCGGCCCAAATAATCATTTTGTCTACTCAAAGATTCGCTTTGTCGATTTGAGGATCAATTTTATTTCGAAAAACATTCATTTTATACGCCGGTATAACGATGATTTACCATTGATATCATCCTTGATCAATTGGTTATCTGTTCTTCAAGTTTGATTATGTATTCTAATCGGTCATTATCGGGTTCATTCTGCAAATTGTGTCATTGTCATTTTTATTAATGACCATAATGATTTTACCTCATTGGCGCTAACAAACTAATACACATTATCAATTTCTTAATACTTGTTTTTTTTGATCATTACAAAGCAAACGCTCCAATATCTCCTCAAAGTGTTTAATGGTAACATCCAAATCCTCTCCATCACCAAGTACTTCCTCAATATTCGTAATTTCACCATTCCTCCCGATAAAGATGTTTTCCGGATAGGGTTTGGTTCCTATATAGTTAATAAACTCTTGGGCATTTACAATGTGTTTAAACTTAAAATCTCTTCTTCCAAGAAACTTCAATACATCTTTTTCATTCTCAAAAGTCATTGCAATGAAGTTTACCTTATCCTTATATTTTTCTTGTAGCCTGTTTAATGCTGGTATTTCAGCAACACAACCAGGACACCCAATAAACCAAAGGTTAACCAAGGTTGGTTTCAACTGAACTCCTCCTACTTTTATACTATCGCCATTAATAGTCAAAAACGTATGTGGAAGTACTTTCATCCCTACTTTTTCATATGACATTGCCCTTATGATGTATTCACTTCCAACTCTTAAATCATATTTAAATGGCTGAATAATTGAATCATTTGCAAACTCTAAACTTTCAAAATGATAAGAAATATGTAAGTCCTGTGGAATTGAATCGAAGTTTTCCTGAATAATCTTTATTCCTAATTCTTTAAACTCTGAGGTATTTATTACCTCATTTGTATACAAGTTCTTATAAAAGTTAGGGGTTGGCCTTTTTTTGTTTTGAACACAACTGCAAACAGAAATTAATAAGATTGGGAGAAACAGACCAAATATCTTCATAGTATTAAGTATAAGTTTTAGTTATTTACTTTCGGTTTAGTTTTAATTAAAGAGTAGTTGTAACTCAAGTAAGATTTATAAAATAGGGGATACACAATTAGGAATATTTGCAAGCTGCACAAAGAATCATGCAAAAACTTTTGGCGTTTTCTATCAACGCCAAAGGTTCTTGCATGGAAACTCTTTACACATTTCACAAGAATAATTTATGTTAAAAAATCAGCTTTAGGTTTATTCCCTTTCACCAAACACTAAAACGCGAGTACCATCATAGCCTACAGCTTCAATACGTGTTGAACCCGATGGATATGGCACCTTCGTAGAAGTGTTGCTACTGCTGCCGGTACCAACCATTGTAATGTTGGTCAGATCGTTACCAGTATAGGTTTCAAAAACAACTACATTCTGCCAGTTGGAATGGGAAATCGTTTTGGTGGTCGAGCCACTTACTCCAGTATTAAAGGTTCCCGACACCTGTCTTTTATTTTTGAAAGCGTCGATACAGTTACCACTGATATAATAGATGTAGTCGGTTTCTGGTTTTGGATATTTCGTGGCATAGGTGATTACCTCATCAACCATTGACTGGGTAATGGTTTTACGTGCTACTCCATAGTCATTCATTGACTTATCTATGACCTTAAGCATACCAATTTTAATAAAGAAATCGCTAAGATCAAACTGTACTGCATCACAGGCATTCTTCATAAAGTTAATCTGCAGTTGCCCATCACTCAATCCTTTTTCGTCTGTCTGTCTGACCTTTTCAAATATTTCGCCCCAGAAATATGGCCTGTGCCAAGCGTTACCCTCACCTGCCACATGGAAGTACAACTGCAACTGCCACATGGGTACAAGTTTAACAAAGTGATCTCCACCCCAATCGCCGTTCTCATCAGCTCCATATTGCCTGTCGGGGCCTGCCTGAATACCCCATTCCTGGCCCTTAACCAATCCGTTATTCAGGAACGCATTAAAACGACCTCCAATGTCTCCGCCAATATTTTCATGTTCTAAACGAAGGCTGTTTGGTGTGTAGCAATATTGTATCCATGCCGAATAGATGTTGTTGGTACATTCGGTTGTACCTACCCATTTCATACCAGGGCGTACCTGATTCACATGTCCAAATTCGTGTGCCACTCCCCAACTGGTTCTTCTTAAATTATCCGGATTAGCTACATCTCCCATTGTATTATCATGAAAGGCAGCCCCCCATCCGTCTGCATGCATGTAACCGTCCCAAATCACCCTACCAAACATCTTGTTTTTAGGCAGACGGTTGTATTTTTCCAATCCCATAATGGTATGCTGAGAACTGACTATACTATCATAGATAACCATTAATTCGGCCAGGCGACCATAGCACTGGTTTCGCAATGAGTTAACGCTATAAGCAAGATGCACGCGTTGGCCTTTTACATCTAAAATAGGACTCACAGCATTATCAAGAAGTTTCATCCCATATTCTTCGGAGTGCTTAGCTGCATCAAAATAACCATTAACCTTACCTGATGCAATGTGAACTTTAACGGGGCTAGCCGATTTGTAATTTGTAGTGTAATAGCTAAGGTAACCATTACCTTTTCCTTTCATGGTCAATATATTAAGTCCTTCTGCAAGGGGATAACTAAAATCATCGCCCGATTGTCCGAAATCAGTCACTCTTAGACTTACTTTTTCACCATTTAAAGGACCTGTAAAAAGCACCACTTCATCACCACTTTCGAAATACATACCAGTCATATTTTCAAATTGACTGTAAGTACTGGTTTTAAGTTCAGCGGTCAGATCTGCCAACTCTCTTAATGGCTCATAGTTCTGTACCCTGAACTCGGCTGGATATTCACCTGCCAACAGGTATGCGGCAATATTTTGGAGAAAGGGATTCTGTATATTTGCAATATCATTTATTGTGGAGCCTGGATTTAGTTCGGAACATGTCATATCGGTAAAGAATCGCAAGTCTTGCTCAATGCTATTCATGGCTTTACTTTCGTAACACTCAAATTCGGCCAGTGATACATAGTATTTTCCTTCATCGCCTGAATAAGCATCGGTGATAACCAGCTTAATATCCTTAGGACGTATAACAGGAGTTGCAAAACGAACCACCACAGGTTGATTGGAAAAAGGTGCTTCGATTGTTCCCATCTGTTTAAAGGTTTCATCATCGTATGTATTGACCCAAATTGTAGCCGTTTTGATGATGCCGTTGGGACCGCTGTTTCGTGGATGTAGCACCACATAGTTGACAATATTATCTGCTACATCTTCCAGGTTAAATACCATGGTTATATCCGTATCGGGTGTCATACCACCCCATGGAGAATGATAGATGGTTGACGTTTGCCCATCAATCGTATTATTAATGCCTTCCCCACTCTGGTATTTATCTGCGGGTATTAAAGTTACACCCTGTATGTTGAGTTTAAGATCTTTTTCAAATGCGGTGGCGTCCTCCGGTTTATATTTATCGCCGGTTAACGACTGGGTAATCATAACGCTATCCGTCAATCCAGCATCCTCATCTGAAAAATATACTTTAGCCTGCCTTTGGGGTAAGTCGTTTTCTAACTGCTCCACTTCAATCAGGAATGCAAAATCTACCAGGTCAGTCTTCACTCCCTTAAGCCCCTCATTATCTGCCTGCTTAATCCAGGGTTCGGAAAATGAAATAAGCGGTGAAGCATTACTGGCTATTTTTAATTCAAGTTGCTGGCTATTCAGATTCAGGTTGATATCTCGCGAGTCGATTAGAATAACCGGCTTGGTACCCAATTGGGTGACTTTAATCGTCTCGGTAAGCCCAGCAGCCGTTATTTTAATATTGGCCGTTCGTACATCAAAGGTAGTGTTAGACAACACCGTGACACCCAACCACGCATTATCGGCATTATTAACTTCGACGGAGCACCAAGTCTGGTCTGAACTGGCAGTCCAGTTGACCACATTGGTTTTAAAAGAAATAGTTTTGTAGGTCTCCTCAGAGGGCAAATTAATTGTTTTATCGGCATTTTCAATTTCCAGTATAGGCGGAGGTGCAGCACTATCCTTCTGACAGGCTGAATAAAAAAAACTCAAAAACAGTATAGATATGAGCAGTAATATTTTGATTTTAAACATAGTAAAACAATTAAATAATGATTAGTATTACCTGAATAGCAGACGAATGTGAAACACCAATTCTTTATTAAGTATATCCTTCACAAAGCACAACATCCCAACTTGCGAAGGTTATTTGTAAATAATCCATTTAGCAATAAGCTTAACCTTATACAATCTCTTAACTCGCAGGCACTGGTTAAGAGATTGTTAGGCTAGCAATTGTGGAACTATTCAATTATCTCTTCAGCATAATTTTATGGGAATACACCTCCCCATTTTGAGTTAAAGTAACTATAAACAGACCTGACAGGTGACCCACAGAAATATTACTTTTTCCTTCAGAGACAATTTCCTTTAATACGCAGGCACCTGCAACATTATAAATACAAAGAGTTTCTCCAATATACCCTGACTCAATCAACAGGTTATCTCTATTCTGTGTAATCAATTTAGATCCATGTTCGAGCTTTTTCACAGTGGTTGCGGACGATTCCCAAGTATCATTAGTCTTATAGGGTGTCGCAATACCATTTACTAGAGTGGCGTCGTGGCTGCCTTTTATATCATCAACATTATCATTAAATTGGTAGTAAGCCAACAATTCAGCTTCACTGGCAGGATTCGCCAATTCTTTATTCATATTGTCTTTAATCTGCTGTTCAGTCCTCGCGACAGACCAAAAGCGCACCTCATCAATGATGCCATTATAGTTGCGGATATCCTGATTAGGATCTTTCCCTAAGAAGAAGGCTCCATCAAATTCTTCACCTGCATGACCCCATACATTTACTGAGGGCACCCCATCCAGATACAAGGTAGCCTTATCAGGCTCAACAACAAGGGCAATGTGCGACCACTGTCCATCTGTCAGAGTATGACCAGATTCCCAGTTCCAGTTTTGACCATTCCAATGATATCCGAGTTTTAAACCATCCTGCAAGTTGATACCGGCAGTCGTATTGCCTCCTCTGGCAAAGAATACACCTGACCAATCCTCTTGCGTGCCCATGGTTTTAATCCATCCTTCAACCGTAAAGTGAGTCAATGTCTGATTAAAAGCCGGCACCTCCACATAATCATCGCTTCCGGTGAGGTCTAAGCTTCTATTTTGTGCAACCACACTACTAAACATTATGACTGCAATCATAAGTAAAAATTCCTTTTTCATAGTCGGTTATATTATTTAAATTCAGGTTTATAAGTTTATAGATTTTTCAATTTGTATAGCCAATCAAGTATGCTTTAACAAAAGCCGCTAAGACAGCAAACTTCTGAAAGTACAAATTGTATTATATCGCTACTTTGGTTAAAATAATGGTCAATATGACATCGCCACATAATGAAGTAGCATGAGCATTGTTGATTGGTAGCCATTTCGGACTTCCTCTGGATGACTTCCAGCAGCAAATAGCTTAATGATTAAGTTCAGTAGGAACATTATTCAATATGCAGGTTTGAGTTTAAAGCGGACAGCCTATGGCCATCCGCTAATCTTTAAAATGATATGTTACTATTGAATCACACCACCATATATGTATATTTCAGCCAGGAAGGCAAAGAAGTTAGAACCTTCCACTGCTACATATTTAAAGTAGCGCATTTGCGGTGAGCCAGCTATTGCAAATTGCTGCCCATCGTCAATGGTTGCATCAAAGTCGAATTCGCCGTAATCAGTCCATGTTACTCCGTCTATACTTCCAAGCAGCTGCATCTTGGTTTGCCCGCGACTATCGCCCTGCCTTCTGTAACATTCAAATTTAGATACAGCTATCTGTTGTCCCATGTCAATAATAAACCAGTGAGGATAATCAGGACTACCTCCATTCCATTGGGTATGCCAGAAGGTTCCCAATTCGCCATCAAAGGATGCCGTAACCAAACCATTTGGTGCACCTTCAGCGGGTTCTTCTGATGAAAAATCAACAACAGCCCAGCCTGTTCTATCAATTTGCTCTTCCACCAATGGAGTAGCAGTAACTATTACCGGTTCAGACTTGTGTTCATAAACATCTGTTGCAATCACTGAGAAAGTGTATTCCTGAACAGCCAATCCTCCTATTGAGCCCACTCCTGTTTCAAGTGCATTGAAAGATACAGATTGCTCTTGTTGGTCTTCATCGGTGTAACTGACAACCACTTTTACCTTTTTTCCTGTTTCGTTAACCCATGATACCTTAACGCCACCAAAATCAGGCTTCAAATCAACCGTTCCAATAACCAGTTCATAAGGAGGAGTATTAGCACTGGCTGTTACAGACTGCTTCTCTGAAGCATTGCCATTCTGATCATATGCTGTGAGGGTAAAGTTGTTAGGTTCAGTATTACCAAAACCTTCAATGACTTTCTCCTGGCTATATTTGCTGGCTTTAACACTTCTGGCCTTACCCTTTTCATCTGTATAGTTAATATCCACATAAAACAGATCTTCATCCGTTGGGTTCGTCCAGGATAATTTTACAGAACCATAGTCTGAAATCGCTTCAATATTCGATACTGGTCCGGGAGGAGTTGTTTTTCCTTCTTCTTTCTCGCAGGCAAGCAGCATGGAGCCTACTAACATCAAACTTAAGAATTTATATATCGGTTTCATTTTTGCAAATTTTGAATAAATATTACCATCCAGGATTTTGTACCAGGTTAGTATTTATTTCCAACTCCTTAATTTTGATTGGGAACAAGTAATAACCTGGAGAAAGAAATACACGCTCCTCCGTATCAACCACCTGATAAAATTCAGTAGCCGAGGAGCCATTAATCTTCCAGCCTTTAACTGGCGTATTAAACACTTCTTCTCCCATTTTCCAGCGTCTGATATCCCAGCAACGGTGACCTTCATAACATAGTTCGATGGTCCGTTCGGTTCTAATTATCTGACGCATCTCTTCTTTGGTAAAACTACTTTTACCAACCTTTTGCCAGGCCTGCAGAACACCTGGAACTCCTGATCTTTCCCGAATCCGATCCAGGTAGGCGATGACATCGTTATGACTAGCCGCTCCATTGTACTCGTTCAGTGCCTCGGCATAGTTGAGGTACAACTCTGCTAATCGAATAATTGGCCAAGGGTACAATATTATATTATCTTTTGAGGCCGTCATTGTCGTATTGGGGTGAACACCTTTTTTAACAAGGTAACCCGTTGGTGAGTAATCGTTTCTGTTGTCAGCATAACCATGAGCTTCATTGGAGCGCAGGCGCAAAGAAGTAACATCACCATTAATTTCATAATCACCCCTGTCATAGCCAATGGTGGCATAAAAGCGAGGTTCTCTTTCCTGATGCAGCTTAACAGTAACCCCATCAACGGTGTAACGTCCAGCATAATCAAAATCCGGATCCACATCAATTGGAAGACCATCTTTAGTGAGAAAAGTCTCCACCATGCGCATTGTAGGAGCTTGTCCATTATAGGTTGTACCGTTACCATTGGCAGGTGCACTATGCCTCTGCCAGCCATAATAGCCTTCTGATTTAGAATAGCCCCACACCAACTCTTTGTTCCAGGCATCAACCATTGAGTACCTGTAGTTTGCTACTGATTGTTCAAATTCATCAGCCATCGATTCAGGGTATTCATACAACTCCCGTCCATTTCCTTCAGCCATATCAATGGCCTCCTTAATGGCATCAACCGCCCTCTTCCACTTCTCGGCATCGTATGTAGTATTCATCAATGATTCACCGTCCTTATTTTTAAAGTCGCTATAGAACTCACTGTTCCCATTAAATAAGGGCGATGCTGCATAAAGCAACAGACGTGCTTTAACAGATTTAGCAACCATCGCTGAAGGTTTACCGTATTCTGTCTGATCAACAATCTGCGATGGCAGATCAATGGCGGCCTCATCCAATAGTTTAGCAATAAAATCAACACACTCGTCATAGGGTCTGCGTACCGGAAAAAACTCCTCCTCCGGTGCATCCAGAGGAACGGATTTCTCCATAATAACAATTGGGCCGTACTGACGCAACAAAATAAAATGGTAATAAGCTATCAGGAATTTTGCTTCAGCTTTCCATTGTACATTTAGTTTTGGTTCCAAATCAGCTACATTGTCAATATTCTCTAGAAACACATATCCCTGTCGAATACCGTCATAAAGGTCAATATCGCCAGCTGTTGTCCAATAATCAAAAAATGGTTCATTAGCATTTAGCTCCCCCTTCATCATACGCTTGGCATAATAGTGACCTCTGTCCCAGGGCGTTGCTAATTCGTCAGTTCCCCATAGCCCGATACTTGCAAACATATCATTCTCCTTTGGCATGAATGAGTAAAGGGAAAACAGGAAATTCTGGGCCTCACCAGGTCTTGCGAATGCATCTTCCAGTGTGGGCGTATTATCAGGTACAATCTCAAGATAGTCACAAGAAAATGTGAACAAGGAAAGAAAAAGTACTATATATTTTAATCGTTTCATAATTCGTTTCTTTAATTGAATTAGAGTTTAAGTTGAACACCAATATTCACAACACGCTGAGGTGGATATCCCAGACCGTTTGTTCCGGTGTAATTAGGATTACCATTACCGACGTTCATTTCCGGATCCCAAAACTTAAACTTGGAGATGGTGAACAGGTTGGTAGCATTAGCAAAGAAACGTGCCTTTTTATATGTATAGCCCAGTTCCAGGTTTTTTAGCCTAATGAAATCACCATCGCGTAACCACCATGAAGAATTTTGTTGATTGTTAGTATTCTCGGTATCCGATAAACGTGGATAGAATGCATTAATATCTTGAGTTTCCTCATTCCAATAATCATCTGCAATAGCTTGTAAAACGTTTCTTTCGTTTTGTGCAAAAGGCTGAATATCTCTTAAAAAGAAAGATACGCGAGCCACTCCTTGAAAGAAGAATGAGAAATCAACATTTTTATACTTAAAGAATGAGCCAAAGCCATATACTATTTCTGGAACTGTAGGGTGTCCCATTGGAACCATATCATTCACATCAATACGGTCCTGCCCATCAATGCCATTGGACACATCTTTATATTTTATATCACCAGGTAAAACAGGTCCAAAAGTATGGTTAGCACTATTATCTATTTCGGCCTGATCGATAAACAGGTGTTCGGCTTCCAAACCCCATAACTGATTAATTGGACGGCCAACCTTTGATAAATAAGGATAGGTTTGGTTTGGTTCATCAATTTCAAGCACTTCATTGGTAGCGTATGTAAAGTTACCTCTTGCTGAAACAACCAAATCACCAAATACTTTATTGTATTCCAGAGATGCATCAAATCCCCTGTTCTCAACTTTACCAATATTTGCGTATGGTTTAGCATTACCAATACCTACTGTACTAGGCACTGTTTCGCGCTGCATAAAAATACCATCACGTATTTCATGGAACACATCGGCCTGTAACATAAAATCATCGAAGAGTCCAACCTCTATTCCAATGTTGGTCTTACGCCCTACCTCCCAGGTTGTTAATTCGTTACCATACTGATCTATAGAAACACCATCTCGCCAATTATTGAAATTATCACCAAAGGTATATCCATAATCACCATTGGATAAATTGACCTGTGTCAGATAAGGAAAACGATCACCTCCAATCTGGTCATTACCTACCAATCCGTATGAAACGCGCAGCTTTAACAGACTAATTGTTTCTTTTAAACTTTGAAAGTAGGCTTCATTAGAAATGATATACCCCACAGCGTAAGAAGGGAAGTATCCAAAACGCTTACCACTAATAAAGTTCTCACTACCATTATATCCAAAGTTAAACTCGCCAAAATAACGGTTATCGAATGAGTAAGTAAAACGGCCTGCTACTCCCTGGTTACGATATGGCAATAATAGGTAATACAGATTATCAGCATCTTTATCTGGATTACCATTAACATACTCATCATGATTGTACAGTAACATCCCTGAAACATCATGCTTGCCATAAGTTCGAGCATAATTCAACGCAAACTGAACATACGTTTTACGATCTCCAAAGTTTTCTAGTTCATAGTCAAGAGAATTGCGTCCACCGCTTCCTACTTGCCTAAGATTGTAGTCATAATCACCTGACTCAGGATTGTACGCATAGGTATCCACTTCGTAGTAGAAGGGTTCAATTTGTCGTTTAATACCAGTTGAACTCCAGTTCTTAAATGAGACAAGTCCGTTAGCTGACAATCCTTTGGTTACAAAATCCAATTTCTGATCAAAATTAAAACTGGATATTACTGTTGAAGCGAAAGATTCCTTGTATCCTTTCACCATCTCAGCATATGGATTGATATATCTGCCACTGAAAAATCCACCTGATTTATTACCAAAATAGGTATGTTCCTCTCCTTCTCCGGGAAACATAATAGGGAATGCGACCGGATTTGAGTTCATAATATTCCC
Source organism: Carboxylicivirga mesophila (assembly GCF_018271975.1). Taxonomy (GTDB): domain Bacteria; phylum Bacteroidota; class Bacteroidia; order Bacteroidales; family Marinilabiliaceae; genus Carboxylicivirga; species Carboxylicivirga mesophila. The sequence goes on along the minus strand of NZ_JAGUCN010000001.1, from coordinate 208,473 downwards.
ATATAAAGAAGAAGCAGACTCAACCGGCCCGTTGTAATCCTCAAGGTTAGCTGATATCTTCAAATCAATTTTGGTTGTACGCGTTAAATTGATTGTCAGGTTGTTTCTCAGGTTATATCGCTTAACATCAATATTGCTGTTATAAGGCATTGAATCGTCAGATTTCAGGATACCACTATCATGAAAGATAGAGGCCGATAAAAAGTACTGAGCCTTTTTGCCACCACCTGTCACATTGAGATTGCCACGCTGGCTTTGTGCCATACTCTTAAATAGGGTATTGTACCAATCCACATTTGGAAAAACATATTTATTCAAACCTTGTGCAGTACCATCAATTTTCTCCTGACTAAATTTCATGGGATCGAGTGGTCTTCTCATTCTGATGGCTTCATTGTACATTTTCATGTAGGTTACACCATCTGCGAATTCAGGAATCTGAGTTGGCTGAGAGAAAGATGTTTCGGCCCTGATGCTGATGCTCGCTCTTTCTACATCTTTACCTGTTTTCGTAGTAATAAGTATAACTCCATTGGCACCACGTACACCATAAATAGCTGTCGCTGTCGCATCTTTTAATATGGAGAAACTGGCAATATTTTCAGGTTCAATATCATTAAAATCACCGCTGCTAACTTCCACCCCATCTACAAGAATGAGCGGACTTTTATTTGCGCCAAAGGTTGAAATACCCCGAATCCAGAAATCAGCACCATCGGCACCAGGTTCACCAGAGCGCTGCACTGAAATGACTCCCGCCAGGCGGCCTGCTAGTGTGGTTGATAATGAACTTGTTGGCATTTTCAAATCCTCAGGCTTAACTGTATTTATCGAACCTATAACACTTGCCTTTTTTTGCTTGCCAAAACCAACAACCATTACTTCTTCCAAGCCTTGATTATCGTCCATCATGGTCATATTAATTGTGCTCTGACCATTGTAAGCAACTTCCTGCTGCTTCATCCCTATGAAGGTGAAAACAATAGCATCTGCATCTTCAGGTACACTTAAAATATAGTCTCCGTTGATATCAGTAATAGTACCAATAGCTGTACCCTTTATAATCACATTGACACCGGGTATAGCAGCACCTCCAACATCAGTCACCCGCCCTTTAAGCTCTTTCTGATTTTGTTGAATTGCGACGTCTTCAACATACCGCTTCTGCGAAATAATGATCTTGTCATCAAGAATAATATAACCAACTTTCTGATCCTTCAGGATATGATTCAGAACCTCTTCAAGGTTTGCATCTTTAAAGTCAGCTGAAATTCTTACAGCTTCATTTAACTCATCTGTACTATACATGATAGACAATTCTGAAGTGTTTTTAAGCTGATCCAATACCTCAACAATGGAGTTATTATTAGCCGAAATAGACACTGTACTTTTTTGCGAAAACAAATCTGCTGCACTTATTGTCAGCAAATTAACGCAAAGCAAGAAAGTCGTAATCTTCATAACTTTTAACAGTTTTCCCCTACACCGCATGATATACCATGTGCGGTCAAATAGAATTTTTTTCATACTTTTGATATGGTTATATTAAAATTTATAGATGCTCCACTGCAATGGAGCGTTATTGAATTTTAACGGAGAGTCCTGCAAGACACTCCGTTTTTTTGTTATTTCATAGGCTATTTTTCAATAATTACTACGCTATCTTTTATAGTAAATGAAAAGGAAGACCACTCTTGCAAGGTTTCAAGCACCTGAGGCAGCGACTCATCCTTAAATTCTCCTGTCAATCGCTTTTTTGATAATTGATGATTATTGAACATGACTTCCACATTATAGTGTCGTTCAATTTTGGTTGCTATATCCCCAAAGGTTTCATTTCTAAAAGAAAGACGGTTTTCTCTCCAAGCTAACTCGTGCCTCAAATCAACCGTGTGAACGTCATGTATTAAAGTTTGATGGTTATATATGCACTTTTGAGAAGGATGTAACAGTTGATTTTCTAATATTTCAGATTCATCATCCTTAAACTCCAGATTCACGAGTCCATCCACCAAAACAGTGGTAGTATAATAATCATCGGGATATGCTTTAACATTAAAGGTTGTACCAAGCACCTTGATATCTGAATATTTAGTATAAACCACAAAAGGCCAGTCTTTGTCATGTTCAACATCAAAGTAGCCTTGCCCTTCGAGCCTTACTTCTCTTTTATCTGAATCAAATTTATGGGGGTAATACAATTTAGTATCCGGTGCCAGCCACACTTTAGTACCATCGTCCAAAACAATCTGCTGCTGCGTTCCCTTTTCCACAGTAACCATTTCCCACTTATCGCCTTCAGTGTTAAAAAGTAAGAAGGTGAGAGTACCACATAACATCAAACCTATAAACGCTGCTGCAATTTTGAGAAACAATCGCCGTGTTTGCTTCTTTTGAATCTTTCGACGAATATCTAAATAGTCTTTTGTTTTCCACTCTGCATCATTCTGATTTAGGAGAAGAGCTTTGGAACGCATATACTTCTCAAGTATTTCGTACCTACTGATATCAGCATTCAACCAATCCTTTATTTTCTCTTCTTCAGCCTCATTGGTTTTTCTGAAAATAAATTTTATAAGTAGTTCCTGATTGATATTATTGTCTTCCATTTTTACGTCTTATACCCCAATAACGTGTAAAAGACCTGGCACCCTAGTGTAAAAATGTAAATATTTTTAACTTTTTTTTAATTATTGCTCCAAATGCCAATAATAGAAGCAATTAAAGGAAGGTATTCTTGTAGCTCGTGTCTAAAAGTTTTCAATGCCTTTGACATATGAAACTCCACTCCTTTAACAGTTATATCAAGTTCAAGAGCGATTTCTTTATTGGTCTTGTCTTCAAATCGACTCATTCGAAACACTCTGGCAGTTTGTTCTGGCAGGTTATTTAATACTTTATCAATGCGATTGGAAAGCTCCAGTATTTCCATTTCTGAAATATGAATTTCTTCTTGCTCAAGAAGTCTTTCTAATATTAATGTTCGTGAATTATGGCGTACTTTCTGTTTTCTAAGATAATCAAAGCATGCGTTTTTAATACTTTTGAAGATAAACTTCTCAAATTCAAGCTCTGAAAAGTTATCTAGTCGAATCTGCCATAATTTAATAAAGAGTTCCTGCACAAGATCACGACAAACGTCAAAATCAAGAATGAAGGTATGAGCATAATGACACAATCGTACATAGTATCTTTCAAATATCTGGCTAAAAAACTCATCCCGCGAAGCAATAGTATTTCCCGATAATTTATCCTGCGCCATTTTCATATCTTCAATAGGTAATTGGGTTATTACCTTACGACCATTGCAAACGTAATGAAAGAAATCGAAACTTCATTAAGATTTTTTAACAAAACAAGCTACCACATATTTTCACTATTATCTAATACGTATCATCTTTCTTATAGCTGTTAACAGGTTTTGGTTCATCAAATGCAAGTTTTTCTTACAATACTCAATCACATTAAAATATGAATATAACTCTCCTCCAAAACTCCTTATTCTTCCCATTCATCTTCTCACACGAAAACGAACTCTCTATCTACTATAAAGCAATGTACTTATTTGCTACAAGTCGCTTATTCAAAGTTACTGCTTGCATTGAAACAACCCAGGATTTTATCCAAATCCATCTATGTAAACGGGGTTAGTTTTTTTACTAAAGGATTAGAGCCAATTCTGCAGTTTCTTAATGTAATTGCAATGGTAATAAGAGGAAAACAAAAAAGTCTGATACATTATGTATCAGACTTTCTTTTGGTACCCAGAGCCGGACTCCTCCAAAGCTCCGTAATGCGCTCTATATGTATACTTTAAGTTATCATTTTTTCGTTGTTCTCGATTTGTTCTCGGCAAAAATTAGCACCTAATATTTTGACTATTTGCAAGTTAATAAATTAATAGCACCATTCAAATACTGAATTGTTTTTTAGGGTATTTTGATGGGTTTTAGTCACATATTCTTATGCTCAGAAAAAATATATTACTAATTCTGGCGATGTGCATACAAATAGTAAGTTTCCACATAAATTACTCCTAACAATAAGATATTAGGTTTAGAAAGTTCAAGCCACAATAATAAATTTGGTAAGATGTGCTATCTGTACCCTTAAGAGTAGTATCTTTATTTGACAGCTTTGAATAAAAACGATCTCAAAGCCCCATAAAAAGCTCATTATGTGCAATATATTTATTTGATGGTTATTTGACAGGTTAACATATTTCCCACTTAGAAAGTAACCTTACAAAAGCAATTATAACACTTAATTACCCTGTAAGTTGATAAACAAATGGACGATAGAAATCTATCCACAATAAAAGACCTATTCAAAGGGCGCCAGGATGTTTTTGCCAATAGGTGGGAGAAAGGTACAAAAGCGGGATACACACCTGCATATATTTACGACCCTTATCAATATCGCTTGCATAAAAGTAATGGAGGAACATTTTCTAATTTTCCTGATAAAACATACAAGCCACTAACCAATGATGAGCTGATTAAGCATTTGAATGGAAATCAATTTATCGGTATTTATCCTCTTCTCATAGACAATACAAGCTGGTTCTTAGTTGCTGATTTTGATAAAAAAGATTGGAAAGAACAATGTCTTTCTTTTATTGAAGCTTGCCATTCAAATGGAATTCCTGCCTATCTCGAACGGTCTCGTTCAGGCAATGGTGGACATGTTTGGATATTCTTTGAAGAGAATTTGCCAGCTGTTAAAACTCGAAAACTCTTTATTAGCATTCTACAAAAATGTGGTGCATTTTCTGTTTTTGATAAAGGTTCGAGTTTTGACAGGATATTTCCAAATCAAGACTACCTCTCCGGCAAAGGGCTAGGCAACTTAATAGCACTTCCATTGAATGGTATGGCTCTAAAAAACGACAATAGTTGTTTTATTGATACTAAAAACTTTACTCCTTTCGAAAACCAATATACATTCCTTCAATCGGTTCAAAGGTTATCAACAACTAACTTCAACTCCTTATACAAGGAAATTAGCGACACCCCTAAACTAAATAATGAGCTCCTCCTTTTATCATCCTCAGAAAGATTAACTATTCAATTAAGTAATCAATTGTCTTTTAATCGCAAGGGATTAACTCCTCATTTAATTAATTTTTTAAAGGATAAACTCAACTTTGCAAATCCGGAATTCTTTATAAAAAAAAAGCAAAACCGAAGTACTTATAAGACGGAGCGTTATTATAATTTCATCGAAGAACATGATGACATCATAAGCATTCCGAGAGGAACGACAGGAAGCTTTTTAAAATTTTGCAAACAAGCATCCATAGGATATGACTTTAGGGATAAGAGGAATAAACTACCTACCATAAACTACGACTGTAACATTGAACTCAGAACCCATCAGAAAGATGCACTTGCCAGCATTGCAAAAAAAGATTTTGGTGTTATTGTTGCTCCGCCCGGAAGTGGCAAAACTGTGATTGGGCTTAAACTAATCTCCGACAGAAAACAACCCGCTTTAATTATAGTCCATCGCAAACAATTAATGGAACAGTGGCTTGAGCGTATTGAATCATTTCTGGGCATCCCTTATCATGAAATCGGAAAGATTGGCCAGGGGAAAGCTCAACTTAGCAAACAAGTAACTGTAGTAATGATTCAATCGCTATCTAAACACCTGGATAAGGATGCTCAATTATGTAATGCGTTTGGAACAATTATCATTGACGAGTGTCATCACATTCCAGCTAAGTCATTTAGGAATACGATTGGCAGACTCAACTCTTATTTTCTATATGGACTCACTGCGACGCCATTTAGAAAGCACAATGAAGGTAAACTCATTTTCATTCATCTTGGCGATGTCATTTGTGAAATACAACCTGAGCAAATAGAAAACCATAAACATGCCCAGATAATTGTTCGAAATACTGAATTTAATGTTCCGTACAATCCAAAAACAGATCCATTTGAAACGGTATCGCAAATTTTAATACACGACCTTGCCAGGAATAACCTGATCATTAAAGACATAATCAAGGAGCTTAATGATGGAAACAGAGCTGTAATTCTCACAGAGCGAAAGGACCACATTATTACACTTAATCAGCTTCTAAAACATCGTTTCGAAACAATTTGTCTTTCCGGCGACGATTCTCAAAAAGATAGGACTAACAAGTGGAAGCTATTAAAAGTAGGCAATTTTCAGGCATTAATTACAACTGGTCAGTTTTTTGGAGAGGGTAGTGACTTGCAGAATGTTTCACGACTTTTTCTAGTTTATCCCTTCTCATTTAAAGGTAAGTTAATTCAATATATGGGGCGTGTTCAACGCTCTGAGCACACACCAGTTATATACGATTATCGGGACTACAGAGTTGATTACTTAAATAAACTATTTCTCAAAAGAAATACCTACTATCGTAAACTGGAGAATCAACATACTCTTTTTAACAATACTCATAAAGAGGAAGAAAAGCCAAGTACATATAGCATTCGAAAGCAGATAAAGATAGATTTTAAAGATTTAGAGTTCAGATATGGAACGATTGCTTTCAATTATGTCAATAGGCAGACGGGTGAATTAATTGAGTTTGAAGTTGAAAATGATATTATCAGACCGGAATTCACGATACTTAAGCCCTACTTTACTAAACAGCTTAGACTTAGAAAGGTCACGCTTGACATTTATGCTGAATTTGAGAACGATATATTAATCGCTCAAGAGGTACAGTCTACTGATATTGAAAGAATAAATGACGGACTAATTGAAAGTGTAAAGCTTAAATTTGTTCAGAAAGAAATTATTAGAGGCAAATTCCATGATTTTCAAGAAGAAATACTAGACCTAAAGGATGTCACCAAAAACCTATTGCCTGATATTGATGAAGAAGATTTTATTAATGAATTATTAAGCAGTCAAGATATCAAACATGTTAAACAGATAAGATTCCTACTCAAGCGCCATCAAGCCCACATCTTAAAAATCCGTTTTATTTTAAATCCTTTTGCTTTTGTATTTTTAATCGAAGGCGAAGAGCAATATCATATTGTGCTTGAAACATTAGATACTGAAGAAGCTACCTATCTGTGGCATATTGATAAACGTAATTTGCTCGACCAGCTAAAAACTATCTATAACGACTTATCAGTTATTAGAAACAAAGGTCGGCAATTCTTTATTCATAATGCACCTGATAATTTTAGCCGCATTGTGCATGATTACAGTGAAGAAAACAAGGGGTATTTTATGTGGAAAAGTATTATAGAGGAAAGACTGGTTTAAAACATTAAGTGAAATGATGCAAGCCAACCTAACATACTAATTTACTTCAATTTTATTTAAAAAAATTAATAGTTATAAAACTACCGTTTGGCGAGACAAATTTTATCTTCAATAACACACACTGCAATTGACAGTCTCAAAAACTGGTTTTATTAATGGCTTCACGGTTTTGCGCTTGGGTCCTAAAAAATGTACACTGTTACTTTTCGAAAAAGCATTTTTATAGTCTACCATACTTCCTGAACGCCTGAATGGTCTGATAATATCCATAACCGATAAAAATACGCCATATATTATCCCAAATATATGTTATTGCTCTAGGATTGTAATCTCCCAAGAAATCAATACTATGGGCTGGATTTATGAAATTAATCCATAATTTAATTGTTGTCCCCATAGCCAATAATTGTCTTTCAAATCCATACCAACCCCATTCAAAATAACTATCCTTCAACACTAATAATTGCGGAAAGAACCCAATGATAGAAACACTTAAAACAAACGCTATTCCTACCCAAGGATTTGTTCCATGCGAGTTAGAAACACTGTTGAGACGAAGAATCCATTTGTCTGGATTATACCATTTCCTTTCTTTTATTTCAGTTTTAAATGCATTCATTTCCAATTTATGAAATTCTAATGCATCAATTTTATTATTGTTTGTAAGCATCTGATGCTTAAGTTGCCTAAATACTTCTCTTGCCCCTTGTTCGAAAGATACCTGATTAGTCTCAATGGTAGAATTAAAGACCGTAGCGGACAGAAAAAGCTCTCGCAAATGAACTAAACTAAGTGATAGAATGGATTCAAACTTGCAAGAGTTTAACGAAAGGTATTGGTCATATATGTTTTTAAAATAGACTTTATCTTTGAAAATTGTATCGTAAAAAAATAGGCCTTCGTTACCATTAACTTTTGTTAGGTTAGAAAAGGTTGCAACACCGATGAATTGAATTTCAATAAAAAATTCAACTCTTTTATGAATTGTGATGTTTTGAAAATCGAAGCATTTTAAGCAAGTCAATCGACTGATAGACGATGCTTGATGGAAAGAGACTGCTTGAAAGGAGCAATTTTCATTTACTGTCCCTCGCATACTGAACCTTTCAATAAACTCAACATTATTGAATGAAATACTGTTTACTCTTAGGCAGTCTATTACGAATTGGCATGAGAATATGGTATTAATACAACATAGAGATAAAATATTCTGGAAGTGTTCATACGGTATTTCACAATCAATAACAGCATTATTAATCTCATAATAGATGTTACCTTTTTGATCTTTTCTTTTGAAAAGTTGATCAAATGAAGCAATATCATGAATAACTTTTGTCTGGGATGGTGATAGTATATTATTATGCATACTCAAAAATAGCATAATAATATATTCGAAAATAAGAACAAATCAATATTTCAACTTGAACTTCAAGAATCAACTCACTCTTTCTTAGCATAGTGGCAAAACTTCCCTAGAACCTATCAAGTTTGAATTTACCTAGTTTAGCCTCGTTAAGAAATTTGTAACTACATCGAATGATTAAGAAATCTAATACTTCTGACATTTATATTAAAGTCTCCCCAAACCCAGGTTTTATAAGACTACCCCTTCAAATCAGACTAAAAAAAGAATATACCTCTCCTCCATAACATCCTTATACTTCCCTTTCATCTCTTCACACAAAAATGACTGTTCAATCCACTTCAATGCCAAAGATTTGTTTTTAATAAAGCGCTTATAAACGCCCTCTACTTGCTTTTTATTCAAACCAAGATTTTGTCCATATGCATCAAAATAGTTTTTGGTTAGTTTCTTCTTTTTACCTCCAAGCGTCAAAGCCAGCTCCTCTGTATCTTCCGGTAATACGATGGATACATTGAGCAAATCATAAGCTGGTGCCAACTTCCATGTGTCATTGGTTAAAATCATGGAAAAATTCTTCAGGTGCATATCATTGTTACCTGTCAGGAAACTAAACAATGTTAGCTCAAACAAGAATAGTTTATCCAAAAGAGGATTGGCAGAGTAGGCTCCGAGTGCCTTTCCGACTTTTTCCATTGAGCTTTTATACTTGTCAAAGGCTTCGTTGATTTGAAACATATCCAGCATATGTATTTTTTCACCTTGCTCGGTCCGGTCAACGCGTTTGGTAATGTAGGATAGCTCACCTGATTGTAACCGAATCAAACTGGAGGGTACCACATTTATTCCAAATGCTTCAGCAATACGCATAGTCAGGTGCTCATTGGCTGGCATTTCAGGATAGTCGGCTGATGGCGGCTTAAAGATGAAGTTTCCACCTAAAGCGCCAACAACTGTTAAACGCTTATCAGTCTTCTTTCCTGCCTCCTCAATCAAACCCATAGATAATTTCGGCTGCACACCTGGAACAGTAACACTTCGCTCCACAACATCTTTAGCTAATTCTGACATTTGGTCGATTGAATAAGGTAATTCAGGTGGCACTTTTGACCCAAAGAACTGTTGGCTACACGCTTCATGAAAGTCGCCTTCTCCATTTATTGGTTGATAACAATACAAACACTTATTCATCTTCTTCTGATATTGGTTCAACACTCACTGCACCAATGCAATTCTGACAACAGGCTAGTAAAAGTCCCATGCGGTCATTCGGATTTATCTTCCAGCTTTTTGAAGCAATCTCCAACAACCAACCCTCAGGAATCAATCCTTCAAAAAATGGAAACAAGCGATTGGATTTGTAAGTCTGTTTCGCAACCGGCATGGTAAAAGTCAAAAACTGTTGGGGGTACCGCTTCACATATTGCTCATCGTAAGTGAATAAATAATCTCCATCGTCAGTCTCAACTAATAAACCTGCATAGATATCCTGGTAATAAATTCTAGCTTGTCTCATCATTCATTCGTTTGAAGTTCTCTGGAATTAACAGGTGCCAGCTCATGACCAAACATAGCCAATACCTGATTCACTTTATCGAGGTTCATATTGGTTTTGCCCTGCTCTATTTTTCGAACAACAGTTAAAGCCACCCCTGCCCGCTCGGCAAATTCCTCTTGTGTCAGATTCACCTCTTTTCGACGTTGTTTTACAAATTCAGCCAGTGTTTTCATTATATGCATTAAGATATAAAAAACCAAATATAGCAATATTATATGCAAAATGATATAATTAATTGACTTTATTGTAAATTTATATTTCAATGCATATAACTGCTGATTCATCTGATACCTAAATTTATATCCTATCTAATTTTAAGAAGGAACTTTCCCAAAATACTAAAGCATTCATTCAGTTGGCCATGACAATCTCTGAATGCATCCTTATCTTCTTCTGTAAGAATATAAGTGTTGTAGCTATTCAATTTGTGTGCAATCTGATTTAAGTTAATCCCTATCTTTGTTAGATTATAATCCATGGTTCGAAAGGTTCGTACATATTCTTCACTAACAGTTATACGCTTTGACAGGCGTTTTTTGAACAATCTTGAGCGAACATAGTCTGCAACAGATAGAAGCTTCTCCTCTTTCACTCGGTTTAGAATTTCAGCTTTTTCTGACTTTGTTAATCGAAGAATAATATGCTCTGATAATTTATCCTTCTCTCCTATTCGTGGTCTCATATCCTGTTTTTTGACTTTAATAATTATTAAACCTCGTAGAGCAAGGAAACTCGTTTTTGTATAACAAAAACACATCTTGCATCCACTTCGTAAAAGATATTTCAGACACTATTTTCTTTATCTGATTAAAACATACATTAGGGCTTTTTTACATGCGTAAGCCACCCATATTTTAAGGTCATGGTTTGGCAAAAGGAAGCGGAATAAAAAGCCTCGTGCGACGGGAAGAGAAATCAATTCAAAGAGATTTTGAGCGGACAGAGCAAAGGGCTTGTATTTTGCGGCACGCAATAATACCAAGCTTTTTGCTGACGGGCCTGTGCGATTGGAAAGAAAATGTCTTTGATTGATTTTGGCGCGTTTATGCCGAACACTTTTGCATCAAACCACGACCGATCACACCTTTGCTGAAGCATGTATAAAAAGGCATGGCTTTCAAATAATTCTTTGAGTTTCATACGGGTAATTTAAGAGTGTTATTTTTGCCTCATTAAATTACCAACTCGCTTATTACTAAACAATAAGCAAAGCAATACAAATCAATTCAAATTGTATGATTCTCTGAATTTGAACGTCATTTTTTACGAAACCACCTTGGCAAAATATAAATTATCTACTTAAAAAATTAGTGGTAAAAACATCAGATTTCTACCGCCCGTTTCTCCCTCCTCCTTCAAAAATTAATAGCCCTTTCTTCTCCCGCAAGGGTAAATGAACGCCATCCAAACATGTCGCCCTTGCAGTGAGCGAAAGTTCTATTCTTCATTCTTTCGGAGGAGCGATACTCTATACGGCAGAAACAATATAAAGAGACAATTACAACATGGCATTCGCCCTGTTATTTTTCTTCTGTGAGGGAGCTCTGTCTATTGGCAGAAATACCTCCAAAACAAAATATCACAAATTGAGTTTTCTCTGTAAATCATCCATATCACTAGATATTTTACTGGCAATTACTTTCGCATAAATCTGCGTTGTCTTAAGAGATGTATGTCCTAATATTTTTGACACCGTTTCAATGGGCACTCCATTGGAAAGCGTAACAGAAGTCGCAAAAGTGTGACGTGCCACATGCATTGATAAGTCTTTATCTATACCGCATATATCAGCCAACTCTTTCAGGTAAGCATTCATCCGTTGATTGGAGAGGATTGGCAACAATCGGCCTTTCAACATCGATTCCGGGAAATCTTTATACTTTTCAATAATAGCTTTTGCATTAGGGAAAAGCGGAATCATGCAACGGTTATTGTTTTTAGAACGGTTGATGATAATCCATTCCTTATCATTATCATCAACTCGCAAGTGTTTTTCACTTAGCTTAGATATATCGGCATAAGAAAGTCCGGTATAACAAGCAAAAACAAATGCATCCCGAATAGCACTTAGACGAACAACATTTAATTTCTTCTTTTCTATCATACCTAACTCTTTCAAGGTAATAAATTCACGATGCGTGGGCTCTAATTTGACCTTAAACCGATTATAAGGATTAACGGAAATATGCTCCAATGAAACACCAAGATTTAAAACTCGGCGCAAGTGTTTGTGGTAATTCCACACAGTATTTTGAATAATCGGATAATTGGCTTTAAGATACACATCAAACCCATTCAAAAATTTATAGTTTACCTTCGAGATTGGGTAATCATTTCGCTTCAAAGACTTAATATACAATTGCACCCTTTTATAGGTAACGCGATAATGCTTCAACGTGCGAAAAGCATATCCTTTACCAATGCCTTTTTCGATGGTTTCCAGATAATATGTAAACACCTCCAATAAACCCGTTTGTTTTTTTCTTACCCCCAGAAACTCATCCTTGATATCATTCACGTCAAATTCATCGCCTAATGCAACAAGATGACTGAAAATACCACGCAGCTTCACCTCAAATTGCTGTAACTGTCGGTTAATACTTTTAGCTAATGTTGTTTTGCCAATACAACGCTTGGTTGTCTCATCCCAAATTTCGGGGTCCACTTGTAGCTTAGTTGCTAATTCCATGCGCCGGTTCTGAATCGTCAATCGTGCATAGATAGGAGAAACGGCCTCATTCTTCCTTGAATGCTTGAGCAAAAAATTAATCGTTAAACGCATTTTGTACCTCCTTTTAAAAAAAAGTTTGTAAAAGTGTTCTCGCTACTCTCGATAAACGTCAAATTCCAGCTCAAAACTAAGGGAATTAGAGGCTTATTTCCAAGAGTAAACAAAATCAAATCAAGTCAAAATGAATTAGTTACAGAGTTTACCGAGAACAAACAGGAAAAATGGCTAAAATTAGAAGCTGTTCTCGATATGTTCTCGGTTAACATGCGATTATTTGATGTTTTTTGCCAACCGTGGAGAATAAAAAAAGCGCCTAAAACATTAGTTTTAAGCGCTTTTGGTACTTTTTGAATTTTCTTCCAGTACCCAGAGCCGGGATCGAACCGGCACGATATTGCTATCACTGGTGTTTGAGACCAGCGCGTCTACCAATTCCGCCATCTGGGCAACACTCTATTGAGCTTTTTTGCGGTTGCAAAGATAAGTCAAATCCTTTGTTCTGCAAGAAAATTCAATAAAATGTTCGTAATATTTTTACCCCTCTGTGCTAAGATCCTCTTTCTTAGCATCTATCTTTTTGGTCACATAGCCATATACAATTAACGATATGGCTGAAACCAATGCAACCCCAACAAAGAAGAACCAGATATAGTGCGCATGGTCGTATGCTGTCACTTTCTCTGTCTCGGTCAGCAGCTCAGGATCCGGACAATATTTCTCCAATAAGAAACCTGATGAGATGAATCCTAATAATGATGAAATAAACGAATGCAGGTGACTAAAACCAAGGTACAATCCCTCCTCACCTTTGGGGGCCTGTAACGAGAAATACTCCAGAAAACGAGGAGAAATAAAAGACTCAGCCAAGCCCTGGAAGGCAATACCTATGATCATCATAAAGGCCACCGGGTGCATCGTCATAAAGCCAAGGTTAATGCTCTCCGCACTAATCATATTACCTGCCGCCATCGCAAATGCCGATACAGGCATGATAAACATACCAATGGTCATGGAGAACAGGGCCGAACGCTTCCTGAGCAAGGCTGTAATCAGTCCAACCGTTGTAAACACCACCAATGGATTGACGTTGGCATACCACGACGGCGATGCACCTTCGCCGGCCATACGCAATACATACTTAGGCATAGTTGCATACAATTGGTGCTGCACCATCCAGAAACCAGTGATAATAATGATGAGAATAATTAAGCGGGCATTAAAAAGCACTTTAATAAAGGCGTGCCATATTTCCTTTATTGACTTACCCTCTCCACTCCTCACTGTTGGGCGAAAGAAAAAGACAATGGCTATCAAAGCCAAAAGTGTCATCCCGGCTGAGAAATAACTGATGTTAATTAAACCAACATTACCCATGGCTTCGCGCAATGGTTTTACAATGGTTTTGCCTGAGAATGAACCAATATTGACAATAGTATAGAATATTGAGAATCCGGTAGCACGATTGGCTGTCGATGTCTCTTTAGCAACAGTACCAGTTATTACCGATTTAATAAAACTACCACCGATAATAATAAGGGCCATAATTGGCAGAATGACGTACTTACTATTCGACTCCTTCAAGCCAGTAAATTCAGTAGTTACACCATACTTGGCCAAACCTGCACTCTCTAACACGGTAGGTAGCACACCCAATCCGGCATATCCCACACTCAATAGCCCGAAAGCAACTATCAATGAGGTTTTAAAACCAATCTTATCAGCATAAGCACCTGTAAAAGTTGGCAAGAAATACAGCAAAGCACTAAAGGTACCGGCAATGGCAGCCGCTTGTACATCCGTAAACCCAAGTATGCGCGATAGGTAAAGCGTTATAACAATAAAAACTCCATAATACGCTGCCCGCTCCAAAAGCTCAGCAAAGTTAGCCACCCAGAACGCCTGACTGAATCGCTTAAAGAAATTGACATTCTCTGTCATAAATCACATTTTAAAATTTATATCCTTTTTTTATTTCTTTTCGATGATAGTATTACTACAATTCACAAAAATAGTTACTTTAATTAAATGCCTGACATACTTTTATCATTCACTGAACATATGGTGAACAAACTAATCATATATATCAGACAAAATAAGGATACATAACCCTACATGATAGTACAATCTTCATTCGATTAAATTTTACACCCAACTCTCCTTTATCTAACCTTCAAATACTACTTTTGCACAAAACAGCAACGATGATACACACTACCAAAGGCATAGTACTCAATCACGTAAAATATAAGGAGACCAGTATCATCGTATCTGTATATACTGAAAAGTTTGGGCGACAAAGCTATCTGGTTAATAAAGTGCGCACCAGGCGCAATAAGGGCAATACAGTTTTACTTCAACCGATGACACTACTGGACATGCAAGTGTACCATCGGCCTAAAGCAGACATACAACGTATCAAAGATTTTAAGGTTGCTCACCCCTTAAGCTCCATCCCTTTTGAACAAGAAAAGCGCGCCATGGCCTTCTTCCTGACTGAACTCATGAGCAAGGTGCTTCGGGAAGAGGAAGAAAATAACGACCTGTTCAGTTTTATCTACCATGGCATTGCCTTGTTTGACAGTGGCCTCGACGGCGCGGCCAACTTTCACCTGTTTTTCTTGTTCCAGCTAACGCGCTTCCTAGGATTTGGCCCCGAGAGAGCCACTGCAAACCAGAACTTTTTTGATTTGCTCAACGGCCATTTCACCAATGCAGAACCTTCCCACGGTTTCTTTATTACTCAGCAAGTAAACACCAATTGGAAAAAGCTATTTGATTTACAAGTAGATAACCTAAGACACCTGCCCCTAAAAAGTGCCGAACGCTATTCGCTGCTTGAAGCCATACTCGAATACTACCGACTGCACATTGATACGCTTGGCGAGTTAAAGTCATTGCCTATCGTTCACCAACTGTTTCATGATGAATAACACAGGCTGCACAATAGCTCTTTATATTCATGCTGAAGTCGTTAGTCAAATAATTACGCATGTTGATTGAACAAAAACTGCCATTCCGCAAAACAACCCGCATTTTAGAAACTTAATGACTAAATTGATTTGGCTTACTGCAATTGCCTATAACCTTTTAGTTGCATCATGAAAATAAATTCAAAGTTTCACAACCTGGAATCGAGCTTCCTGACAACAATACGTCCTTTAATTAAGGAATATAACGCCATTAATCTGGCATCGGGCTATACCGGTTTTCATTGTTCTCCCAAACTGATTGAATTGGTTGAAAAACATTTGCGTGAAGGACTCAACAGATATGCTATGCCAGCTGGCGAATTAAGTCTGCGGCAACAGGTATCTGACAAAATTGCCAGTCTGTACGACACTTGTTACCATCCCGAAACCGAAATAACCATTACCGCAGGAGCTTCTCAGGGTATTTATACAGCTATTGCCGCGTTGGTAAAAGAAGGTGATGAAGTTATCATATTTGAACCAGCCAATGAGCATTATGTACCGGCTATTGAAATGAATGGAGGCCAGGTGCGTACCATCCCCATGAGTGGCGAGCAATACCACATTGAATGGGAGCTGGTGCAGCAAATGATTTCCAGCAAAACGCGGATGATCATCATTAATTCGCCACATGCACCTACGGGTTGGACTTTAAGCGAAATAGACCTGTTGCGCCTCCAAAAAATCATTAGTGGCTCCGAAATCATTGTTCTGAGCGAAGAAACCTTCGAGCACATTCTGTTTGATGGCCACCTGCACCAAAGTGTGGCTTGCTTCCCTAAGCTGGCCGAACGAAGTGTTATCGTAGCCTCACTGGGCGAAACTTATCATGTAACAGGCTGGCAGATTGGCTACTGCGCTGCCCCCAAAGAGATAATGAAGGAATTCAGGCAGGTACATGAAGCCATGATGCATAGCGTTAACTCCCCATTTCAGATGGCCATGGCTGACTTCCTGTCCTTTAAAGAGGAATACACCAGATTATCGGCTTTTTACCAGAATAAACGCGACAAGTTGCTGCATCTAATGGAAGACTCGGCGTTTAAGCCGCTAAAGTGCGCAGGCTCCTATTTTCAGCTGTTTGACTACAGTCAGATATCTGAAGAAAAAGACCGTGAATTCGTTATTCGCCTGATTAAAGAAAAAGGAATAGCCACCATGCCTATTAGCGCCTTTATGACTGAGCGGCAAAACCGCCACCAAATCAGAATCAACTTTGCCAAACCCGATGATGTACTAGAAGAAGCGGCAGCCAGGTTAAAGTCCTTGTGATATTTTTCTTTTCGATGAAAACTATTACATTTGCCCCGCATTTGGCCCCATAGTTCAAGGGATAGAACAAGAGTTTCCTAAACTCTAGATACAGGTTCGAGTCCTGTTGGGGCTACAAAAGCCTGCAAGCAAACCGCTTGCAGGCTTTGCTTTTTCTCAGGAAGCGATTCCACATTGATCTCAAACAGATCCTGATTATCAAAACCCGTTGCATGTATGTATTGTCAATCGTTAAAACAGCACTTGGCTCAACAGGTGGCTACTGTCGTGCTGTAATTCTTTTAATCTATACTGCAGGTTAAGTGTTCCTTAATACAAATAAAATGTACACTACATGTATATTGAATATGCTTAACTCTCAAAATCAATTGCGTCTCTGTAATAGACAATTGCATGCTTGTGGCAGCCGATTAAATCACCAATGATACTGATTGATATGCCCCACCTACCCTTCTAACCTGTAAAAATTAGATCTTTGCCGAATAACCGAGCCAATGATCGCATGATCAGCTGGATTTAGATAGCATCTGTTTAATTGTCCTCAGACACTTCTTAGATATTCACAATTCTTTTCTATTTTTGGCCTGTTGGCGGGATTATTACGGGAGATTCAGCCGCTAATCTAATAATCATGAACTATTTCGACATAATAACGGGCATCTTGCTAATACTGGCCATCATAAAAGGATTCAAAAATGGCTTAATCATTGAACTGGCATCATTGGCAGCGTTGGTACTTGGCCTTTTCGGAGCTATTAAATTCAGCAGTATTACCGAAACCTATCTAATGGAACACATTGATTCCTCACACATCGGCCTTATTGCTTTTATTGTCACGTTTATCGCCATTGTCATAGGTGTACATTTGGTAGCCAAGGTAGTTGATAAGCTAGTGTCGGCCATAGCCCTTGGCATGGTCAACCGGGTACTTGGAGCAATTTTCAGTCTGCTTAAATACGCCTTTATCATCAGTGTGATCATTGCCATTCTGGGTAGTTTCGAAAAAACCTACAGCCTGATTCCGGAGGAGCAGAAAAGTAGTTCGCACCTTTACGAACCTTTGAAGTCAATTGCTCCCTCGATATTCCCATACCTGCAATTTAATGAGGTACGCGAGCAGATAGATAATGCCAGAAAAGGTGTAGATGTTTAGCTTAAACCCTGGTGCCATTTAGCGAGTGATTAAAGGCCTGCAATAGCTCTTCATTGTCCACCGGCTTCCCTAGCACATGATTAAAGCCAATTGCTCTGTAGGCTTCCTGCAATTCGGATGTTACGGACTGATTGGTTTGTCCAATGAATGGCACATAGATGCCCATCTGTCTGATGCCTGAAATAAAGCCATCGAGCTCAAGTCCGGGCATATCCAGATCCATCAACACAATATGAATATCGTTACGTTTCAATAGCAGCTCTCTGGCAGATTTCTGCGTACGGGCAGATATCAGTGTAATTTTAGTTCTGTCAAGCACCTTACGCAGCTGTAACTGCGCCGTACTGGTAGCATCTATCAGCAACATCATTTTATTAGCCCAAGTGAAATTAGGTGTGACATTAATCGTTGGCTTTTCTTCAATCACCTCTTGCTTCACACCATTTACTTTATTTCCATTCACGGCACTCTTCAGCGGCAATGTAAAATAGAATTCTGAACCCGTTGAAGGCTCAGATATTAACCCGATTTCACCACCGTGTGCCGCCACTAAACGCTTGCAAATGGATAAGCCCAAGCCGGTGCCACCATAATTCTTTGAAGTACTTTCGTCTGCCTGCCTGAATGGCTCAAAAATAAAAGACTGCTTATCGGCAGCAATACCAATACCGGTATCACGTACATAAAATCGCAGTTGTTGATTGTCAGTAGTCAACCCAAATTCAATAAATCCTTTTTGGGTAAACTTGAAAGCATTCCCCAGCAAGTTGATAAATATCTGACGTAAGCGTCGCTGATCGCACTGCACCTTATAGTCAGATTGACCTTCAGGTAAATTCAGATAGAACTTCAAATGCGTCTTCTGATCAATGGCCATCCTCTTTTCAAACAAACGATGCAGCTCCTGAAGCAACTGAACCACATTACATTCCTCTTTATGCAGCCTCAGCTCACCGCTTTCTATTTTTGCCAAATCAACAATATCGTTAATCAGGTCCATCAGGTTTTCCGAGCTCTTATTTACAATATCGATGTATTCGACTTTTTCCGCGTCAGAAATATTTTCCTCTTTGAGCAAATTGGTAAATCCTACAATGGCATTAAGTGGCGTTCTGATTTCGTGGCTCATATTGGCCAGGAAGGCTGACTTCAGCTTATCAGCGCCAACGGCCTTTTCTTTGGCAATCACCAACTCCTGCTCTGCTTTTTTCTTCTGCGTATAATCACGTCCTACAATCAACAACGACGAGATGTGCTTATTATCCGTTTCGGGCGTAATGGTCCAGTCAAAGGCCTTTATGGCATCTAAAAACCGGTATTCTATTTCAATATTACTGGCAGTGGCCGAAGCCAGCACATCATTCACGCTGGTAAGCAAGCCATCCACCAGTTCCTTTGGCAGCTCCTTTATTTGGCTAAGCTTCTTCCCGACACAAGCCTGCAACCTCAGATTGAAATCAGTCAGAAAGGCTGAGTTACAATACGACAATTCGCCCGCACTATCGATGCGCAAAATATGATCACGGGAATTTTCGGTTAAAGCTCTGAATTTCTCTTCACTTTGTTTCAGGGAAGCCTCATTGTGCTTACGTTTAGTGATATTATGGATGGATACGTAATAATGGAAATCCCCATCGAGGTTTATAGATGTAGCGTATATCTCCGCATGAACGGTGCGCTTTGTTTTATCAATTAACTGAATATCTCCCTTGTAATCCACACCGTTTTTCACACTACTCAAGGCCAGCAAAAAGTCTTCCACTAACTCTTCCGAATGAAATAAATCGTCAATTTTCTGCTCAAATAATTCCTCCTGCTGATAGTGCAGCATATTACAAGCTGAGGAATTTGCATATACCAACTGCATATGCTCATTAATCATCAGTATACCATCAATGGTGGCTTCTATCAGCTTACGATTTCGCTCTTCACTCTCCCGCAGATGATGCTCGGTATTTTTAACATGTGTAATGTCTTCGCCAATGAGGAGGTAGGCGTTTTCGCCTATGCTTTCGGGCGCAGGCGTGCCCAGCACTCTTATAATGATTTCATTATTGTATTTGCCGCGCATATGCGCTTCCATACTGGCAAACCCGTTGGCTTCAATTGCTTTGTAAAAATCATTAACCAGCTCTTCATCCTGTTTGCCTTTGTAGTACAAATCAGCTAATGAATGCCCAACCAATTCTTCTCTGGTGTAGCCTGACTGTGCAAGGGTGGCCTCATTAATATATTCAATCACCCGGTTGCGCACCAACAAAATACCAATTGGTGCCGAACTCAGAATGCTCTGCAGGAAACGTTCTTTATCGGCCAGCTCCTTGTTAATTTTCAATATTTCGGCATGACTTTTACGAATCTCACTGGATACGGCTTCTTGCTCATAAGTATTAGCGATCAAGCGCGCTGCCATCTGCAACAAGTCTGTTTCGTGAGGCAACCATTCCCTATTGAAGCTGCATTCGTCAAACCCAATAAATCCAAAATAGTGATCCTTTACCATTATCGGATAAACCAATACCGACTTTATGCTTTGCTGAGCTAGAATGTCTCTTATACCATCTGGCAATTGGTTAATGTCAGAGGCCTGTATGCTACCTTCCTCAATCAACATCCTCCGCCACTCAACGAACTCGTCGTAGGATATATTCTGAAGATTATCTTTCTCAGGATTTACACCATCGTTGCACCATTCAAAGGTATTGGAACAAAGGCTATCACCTTCATGATTTTCGAAGATATAGATGCGACTAACATCAGCAAACTGCCCCAGTACACTTAATGACTTAGCTATACGCTCCTCAAACGAATCTTCTGAGGAAAGAATGGTGGAAAGGTAAAGTGGTAAGTAACCGGCCGGAACAGCCTCATCAGTATTTTCAGGATAAAAAGGTATACCCCAGGCACCTCGGTACACCCGCTTCATCATCCGCTTTAACCTGGCATTTTCTGCTAATAAAACCTTAATATCTGTACTGTCCACCACTTCAAGAATAATGTGCGTTAATACAATTAGCTAACTAATTGTCCATTACAAAAATAGATAATTCAAACCCATAAAAACATTCATTGCTAAACGAAATCGAGCGATTCGTGTAAAAAATTAAACTTTTCGTCCAATGCCATCCGTTACCCCCTTGTGAATACAATAAATTCAGGACAACAGAAGTTTAACAAATGAAAAGTTCCTTTACTGATGGGGTATTTTTAAAATCATTCAACTATTTTTGAGAAAATGTTTTTTGGATGGAGCAAAAGAATGGATTAGTAATTAAGTCAACAGGTAGCCGTTACACTGTTTTGTCAGATGACGGAACCATAATGATATGCCGTATCAGGGGCAAAATAAGGCTTCAGGGCATAAAGAGTACTAATCCTGTTTCTGTAGGCGACCGCGTTGTATTTGATGACGACGAGTCTGGTGAAGGCGTTATTTCTGAAATCAAAGAGCGCAAAAACTACATCATCCGAAAAGCCACTAACCTGTCCAAAGAATCTCACATTATAGCGGCCAACGTGGATCAGGCTGTACTAATTGTCACTATTAACTACCCTATGACTTCCAGGGTATTTGTTGATCGCTTCATTGCTGCTTCCGAAGCATATGGCATACCCGTAACGCTGGTATTTAATAAAACCGACCGCTACGATCCCAAACACATGCAGATACTTAATGAGTGGCGTGAGTTATACGAAGGCATCGGCTATAAAACCATGGCTGTATCGGCCAAAAAGCAGGAAGATTTAAGTGAGTTCCAGAACCTCTTAAAAGATAAGATAAGTGTATTAAGCGGCCATTCAGGCGTTGGAAAATCTACGCTGATTAACCGGGTTGAACCCAGCTTAAACCTAAAGACAGCCGAGATATCCTCCATTCACCATTCGGGTAAGCACACCACTACATTTGCCGAAATGCATGCCCTTAGCTTTGGCGGGTACATTATTGATACGCCGGGTATCAGGGGCTTTGGCCTCATTCATATTGAGCGCGAAGAACTTTATCATTATTTTAAAGAGCTATTTGAGTTTGCCAAAGATTGCCGTTTTAACAACTGCAGCCACTATAGCGAACCGGGCTGTTCGGTAAAAAAGGCCGTGGAAGATGGGCACATTGCGCTCTCGAGATACGAAAGCTATTTGAGCATATTATTGGATAAAAACGAAAAATACAGATAAAGGCTAATGCAATACTACATCCTATGAAAAGAGCCTTTGTTATAGCATTCATCAGCATTGCTTTTCTGGTGGTTTCCAACGTTTACTACTACCTCGACACCTACCAGTGGCAAATAAACTCTCAAAAGGATGTACTGCTCAAACAATCACTTATGGTGCGTGATAAGCTGAGTCAGTTTGCCAACAAAACCAACACAGGCATCTCCATACTTATTTCGCAGAAAGAGCTTGACAGCCTCTTTATATCCAGACAGCATTCCTTTGAAGTGCAGAAGCGACTTGAATTGCTATACAATGGCTTTAGCGAACACCTGAACGATCTGACGGTTTATGATACCAGGGGCCATGCTTTTGAGTTAAAGCGAACCAGCAACGGCACCTTCATTTCTGCCTTTGGCCATAGTGATAACATCGGTATTAATACAGCCAAAATACTCATTAACCCGCAGGGTACCCGAATCATATATATTCAACCCTTACTCACTAACGACGAGATCATTGGATACGTGAAATTCAATATGGATCTCAACCTGTTCTTTTCATCCGTCTTTCACAACTTTAACGTGGAAGATGTCAATTTCCAGTGGGTAATGAAACCTAACGGCGAGGTGGTATTCAACACCTTGCACCAGAATAAATTTATACCTAACCTGAGGAATATCGACAGCCAGATTACCAGACACGATTGGTTTTCGGATATACACTACCTCAATATCGATGGCAAAAAAATCAAAGTGCTAACGGTATTCAGTAAGTTGTATTTTGACGGCATTGGTTATTACCTGGCTTTTTCGATGCCCCAGAAGATAATAACCGCGTCAATTGCCAGGTACTCGTTTTTAGTTGGTGGCATATCACTGTTTATCATCTGCCTGATCATCCTCACCTTTAGTATTTACCAGCGAAGGCAGGCCGAAGATGAACAAACACTGAAACAATCGGAAGAGGCGCTCAGGAAAATGGTGTATTACATGCCGGTTGGCGTTGTGCTGATAGATAGCCGAAACCGCATCAGGCAGGTTAACAAAGCAGCCCTCAAACTGTTTGCATTCGACGATGAGGATCAGCTGGTTGGACGCATTGCCAGCGACAATATTTTATTTGAGAACAAAACACGCCTTGATAAAACCACCTACTCTTCGCAGTCAAATAAGTATATCCTGAAAAGCAAAACAAATGAGGAATCGGTAATTCTGAATGAACAGATACCTTTTTATTTGCTTCGGGAGAGGTATTCATTGCAAGTCTTCATGGAGGTTACTTCGCTTGAAAATGAGAGAAAAAGTGAAGAAATGGCCAACAAAGCCAAATCAACCTTTATTGCCAACATCAGCCATGAGCTGCGCACACCCCTAAACGGTATCATCGGCATGACTGATATTCTGCTTTCCTCAGAAAAAGATGAACAGGACAGAAGCTTGCTGGGCATTGTCAAACGTTCAGCTGATACCCTGCTGGTTTTGATCAATGATATTCTTGACTTCTCCAAAATGGAAGCGGGACGTTTTGAGATTGAATCCATCCCCTTTGATTTGCACGATGAAGTTGAGAATACCATTCAGTCATTTATGCCTAAAGCCCATGATAAAGGTTTAGAGTTAACCTGGACTTCTATGACTCAACTGCCCAAGCACTATTTGGGCGATCAAATAAGGGTACGTCAGATACTGAATAACTTATTGAGCAATGCCATTAAGTTTACCAACCAGGGACGTATTCATTTAAGCGTTAAGCAAGCACGGGGCATCAACGGCTCGCCGGCCATACTCTTTTCACTTAAAGATTCTGGTATTGGTATTAAAAAAGAGAAGTTGGAGACCATCTTTAATTCATTCGCCCAGGAAGATGAAAGTACCACACGCAAATATGGTGGTAGCGGACTTGGCATCACCATATCAAAGCAATTGGTAAATATGATGGGTGGCGAAATATGGGTCAACAGTCCTTCTGGCATATCCAGTGATCCTGCCAATCCGGGTGCCGAGTTTGCATTCACCATCCCATACAAATCGAAAACGCATCAGAAGCACTTCAACTACAGTCACATTCATACCTTAAAAAAAGTGAGAGCCTTTATCATCTCTGACGAACCTTTACAGGTGCGTGTGCTGATGAAAAATCTGGCTTCGCTGCACATTGACTATAAAGTTATTCCGCCGTCCATCGAATCCATTGACATTATAGGAACCGACAATAAACACCACCTGCTTATCGTTGATCACCGCCCTGATTTTAACGGTCTGGAATTTTTACAAACGCTTTACAACAACAGGTTGCATAAACGCATGCCCATCATCATGCAAAGTTCTGACTTTGAACCATCCAACACTGCGCTTGCCAAAAAACTTGGTGTAGATGTGTATTTGCGTAAACCCGTTGAACTTACCAACCTGGAGGAATGTATTATCCGCTTCTTTCCCGGTATACCGAAGCGCCGCACCGCAATTGGAGAGCCAAGTGCAGAGCAATCACTTAAAATACTTCTGGCCGAAGATAATGTGCTGAACCAACGCATCGCCAAAAGCTTGTTTAACAAAATCGGTCACAAAATAGATGTGGTTAGCAATGGTGTTGATGCAGTTGAAAAAATGCAGCGTAACAAGTACGACATTGTGTTTATGGATATCCTTATGCCACAAATGGATGGTATAGAAGCCTTGCAAAAGATGCGTAAAACAGGCGACACCTGTCCGGTAATTGCTATGACGGCCAGCATTGAGGAAACTGAGCGCGAGCGAGTGCTGAAGGCTGGCATGGATGATTTCATTACCAAACCCACCAAGGTGGAAGATTTGTCGCGAATGCTCACAAAATGGTGTCAGATTTAATAGCCTGCCTGTAATAAATAGCTTCCTTATCCGTTAATGCTGATAACAACAAACTATTAACCAATGAGTTTTTATACACACCGGCGCATCTGGAAGCTATTCCTGCTAATCACTGCCATAGCCATCGGCATATTCACACTTGTGTACACTGATGACCTCACCAACCAGCTAAAAGATGAAGAGCGCAAAAGTGTAGAGATATGGATTCAGGCCATTAAGCAAATAACGCAAAGCGGCACAGGCGAGGATGAATTGGCGCTTACCCTGGAAGTCATCAGCCAAAACACCA
Organism: Carboxylicivirga mesophila; assembly: GCF_018271975.1. GTDB lineage: Bacteria > Bacteroidota > Bacteroidia > Bacteroidales > Marinilabiliaceae > Carboxylicivirga > Carboxylicivirga mesophila. The sequence goes on along the minus strand of NZ_JAGUCN010000001.1, from coordinate 182,874 downwards.
CCATACCTATTATTATAACCGAAGCCGATTCAAGCATTAATTCTCATCGCAATATACAGCTGCCCAAAGAAAATGCGGACGAAGCTCTGCAGAAAGAGCTTGAACGCCTCATGAGCAAAACCAAACCTCTTGTGATTGATTTAGGGGAAAATGAACTGCAATACCTCTACTACGACGATTCTGTGCTAATTAAAAAACTGGAATGGTTCCCCATCATTCAACTCTCTGTAGTTGCCCTATTTATATTTGTTGCCTACTTAGCATTCAACGGCGCCCGCAAGGCCGAACAAGACCAGGTGTGGGTGGGCATGTCCAAAGAAACAGCACATCAGCTGGGCACACCTACCTCCTCCCTGCTTGGCTGGGTTGACTTGCTAAAGCTAAAAGAGGAAAATACCGACATTGCTCTTGAGCTGGAGAAGGATGTGGAAAGGCTACAGGTAATCACCGACCGTTTCTCAAAAATAGGTTCCAAACCCGAACTTAACGAACAACCGTTGCTGATTGCCATTGAAGAAATCATCAATTATCTGGAAAGGCGCACCTCTTCCAACATTAACATGGCTATATATTCAGAACTGCAACCATACCAAATGGTTAAAATCAATAAGGTGTTATTCCAGTGGGTGGTTGAAAACCTTTGCAAAAACGCCATTGACGCCATGAATGGGAACGGACAAATTGACATTAACATCCAGACCAATAACGGGCATCTTCTAATCGACATTAAAGACAACGGAAAAGGTTTGCACCGCAATCAATTCAAAACAATTTTTAAACCGGGATATACCACCAAGCTGCGGGGCTGGGGCTTAGGACTCTCATTGGCCAGGCGCATTGTGGAAGGCTACCATGGCGGAAAATTGTTTGTTAAAGAGTCAGAAATAGGTAAGGGAACCACCTTTAGAATTGTACTTCCCAAGGCCTGATTTATTAGTTACTGATAAAAATATGTAATTAAAAAATTACTTTTCTTTTCTTACATTGGTTTATTTTATACTTTTGCACAGTTTTTAGCTAGGGAAAAGTGGACAGATTGAGGAACTACAGTATCCCATTCAAGGGTTTAAAAGAAGGTAAGCACCTGTTTAACTATGAAATAGGGGCCGAATTCTTTGAGTTATTTGAACAACCTTTGATTGAAAAGGGGGATGTTAAAGCAGAGGTTGAGCTTAGTAAAAGTTCAGCATTGCTAACCTTAACCTTTAAAATTAAAGGTGAAATTGATACTGTTTGTGACAACTGTCTGGAGGCATTAACTCTTCCGATTGAAAATGAATCGCTGATGTACATTAAGTTTGGCGAGGAATATGACGAACCAACAGAAGAGATTATTGTATTGCCCCACGATGAACACGAAATTAATGTAGCACAATTGCTATACGAGTTTATTTGTGTGGCCTTGCCAATCAGACATGTGCACCCCGAAGATGAAGATGGCAACGTTACCTGCGATACTGACATGCTGGATCAACTGGATAATTATTTAGTTGAAGAGGATACGGATGAGGAGCAGGACGATGATATGGATCCGCGATGGGCGGCTCTGAAAAATTTATTAGATAAATCAAGTAAATAGGTTGAAAAATGGCACATCCTAAGCGAAAAATCTCGAAAACGAGAAGAGACAAGAGAAGAACACACTACAAAGCAGTTGCACCTGCATTGGGAGTATGTTCAAACTGTGGTGCTACTGTAAAGTTACACACAGTGTGTGGTGAGTGCGGTTATTACCGTGGAAAATTAGCTGTAGAAAAAGAAGTGACAGCATAGTTTATTGAATCCGCATTCAATAAAATTTGCCCTCAAAGAAATTTGAGGGCAAATTTTGTTTTAGGGCATTTAAATTAAATCGTTTGTATACTATAACTGTTTTCTTACTTTTGTAGTCGCCCTAATTGAGTGTTAGTTAAATGGCTTCAATAAAAAGAACAAGCTATAACAATTGTGGTATTGTGTAAATGGTAGGTGTGGTACCATTTGCTGTTGTTGAAAAAATACGGAAACAAAGAAAAATTAATTCTGGAGCGGACAATTAAATTTCTTGGTAGTTTCCAACTTGCTGTTGCGCCGTGCGCAAAAGGCAAAAAATGAAAGTCAAATGAAAAAAACCAATGCAGTAATTACAGCCGTTGGAGCATATGTTCCTGATTATATCCTTGATAATCATGAGTTGAGCACAATGGTAGATACCACCGACGAGTGGATCATGACCCGCGTGGGTATTAAAGAGCGTCACATCCAGAAAGGCGAAGGCCTTGGTGCTTCGGACATGGGTGTTGAAGCTATTAAAGAATTATTTGAGAAAACCGGTGTTAAACCCGAGGAAATTGACCTGGTGATTTGTACTACCGTAACACCAGACCACCCATTCCCGGCCACAGCCAACATCATTGCCGATAAGTGCGGCATTAAAAACGGACATGGTTTTGACTTGAATGGTGCCTGTTCGGGATTCTTATACGGACTGGATACAGCCACCCGATTCATTGAATCAGGTGCCAAGAAAAAAATAATATTAGTAAGTGCAGAAAAGATGTCATCCATTGTGGATTACACCGATCGTACCACATGCGTATTATTTGGTGATGCAGCTACTGCAGTTTTGATTGAGCCAACTGAAGAAGAAATTGGCGTGTGCGACAGCATCCTGCGCAGCGATGGTTTCGGTCGTGTACATTTACACATGAAAGGCGGTGGCTCTGTTTATCCTGCCTCGCACGAAACAGTGGATAACAAAATGCACTATATCTACCAGGAAGGTCAGCCTGTTTTTAAAAATGCCGTTTCTAAAATGGCCGATGTATCGGTTGAGATTATGGAACGCAACAATATGACCCACGAAGATATTTCATGGTTGGTACCTCATCAGGCCAACTTACGAATTATTGGTGCTACTGCTGAGCGCATGAACCTGGCAAAAGAAAAGGTGATGATCAATATTGAGCGCTACGGAAACACTACTTCAGCCACTATTCCTTTGTGCTTATGGGAGTGGGAGAAGCAGTTGAAGAAAGGCGACAACATTGTTATTGCTTCATTTGGTGCCGGCTTTACCTGGGGTTCTATCTATATGAAATGGGGCTACGACGGAGATAAATATGCCAAAAAATAAAGCTACTGGTTTTTAGCTGATAGCTTATAGCTAAAAAAAGGATCGCATCCAAGTTGCACAATGCAACCGGATACGATCCTTGTTGTTTCTACTGATTTACTTTAGCCTCGAGCTGCTGACTACTAGCTCTTTCTAAATAAAGTCTTGATTCTTATGTCTTAAATCTTGATTCTTGATACTTCTGCCTCCTGCCATATTATCTAACAAACTTATTTATAGCTATCCATTTTTTCGGCCAGCTTATCTACCTCATCAATTTTAAAGTTGCCAAAGAAAGAAAGCAAAACACCATTGGTTTCACCTTGAAACAACACATGGCATTCCGATACTTTCTTTCCTTTTCGTAATATACGGATATCCACATCTTCATCCGGATCATCATCTTCTACCTTGTCGTACCTGCTCAGGGGCAAATACCCTAAGGTCGTTTCTCTGAAAGCCATTGGTTCCTCGTTCTCAGGCGCTGTGTAAATAATCAGTTTAACCTCATGCAAATCACCTGTCACATTGCTTTCTTCATCGCCTTCATCATCGTCAAAATTTAAATTAACCGCGTCCAGCATTTCTTTTGAGAAAGACATCATGGTAACACCGGGTTTCAGTGCCATCTTTTCAAAGAGTTTATCCGAAGGACGACTTTGTGCGTTAACAGCCAAACCAAACGACATCAGCAAGGCAAATACAAATATCTGTTTCATAATATTGGGGGTTAAAAATTTCTCTTTTGTAATTCATTTAAGGCTTGCATCAAAAAGGTTTAAGCTTTTCACCCAAAACCCTTAACCTTTATAAGCAAAGGGTTTAACCTTTCAGACCAAAAGGTTTAACCCTAATGATAAAAGCCTTAAACCTTTTTAATACTCATTAATAAATCTATCGAGGTACGGACTTACCTCCAATTGTTTGCCATATGGAATTTGAATAGTAACAAACACCTTTTGATTACGCACAAGAGCTTCTTCTGCAATAATAAATCGCTTGTCCAGGTAAACGATAGAATCATTCTGCGACCAGTTATAGACGGTATTCTGAGCATTAAACTCAGCCTCTTCCTCATTAAGTCCACGGGCTTTTTTATCAATGGTCATCTGAAACCTATCGCCATGCGTAATATTAATGACTGGTGCACCTTCAATGATTAGTTCGCCATCGGCCGAAAACAGCTCCAGGTGATCCATATCCATCAGGTAGTCGCGGTTATTGCCATTAGCCTCGGTAGCTGCAGGCTTCAGGTAAATGGTTTCTGCCGAACTGGCCATTAAGCTGTGTTGCTCCGAAACATTGCCGGTTTGCTCAAAACTTTTGGCAATTCGCACTCCTGTAAAGAATACTAACACAATGCCTGCCAGCCAAAGAATCAGTGCTGTCATACCTATCACTTTGCCGTGACCTTTAAAGTGGAATATCAGCTTCAGCCCCAGGTATAATATCACTAGAAACGGAATGCCAACTACTAAAAATGTGGCCGCCGATAGTAGGGTCTGATCCATATGAGACAAGAAACGGTCAGGTACCGACGCCAGAAAGTGGTTGCCATCTGACACAGCCAATCCCATAATGGTGTCTTTAAAAGCAAAGAAGCCAACTAATCCCATAATGGATAAAACACTCCATATAACGATGCCAATACCTAAGATAATTCCAAAGATATTCAGCAGCTGATAAAGACCGCTGGCCATGGCATCTCCTGTTTTATTTGCTCGTTGTTGCATACGTTTATAATTAGGTTTGTTTTTATATTCTTTCAACTTGGAGGAAACAGCCTCATACTCCTCCTTTATGTTATCACCCATTTTTTTGAAAGTAATGCCTCCGCGCATCTCAATGCGCTGCCCCAGTGTTTTAGCCTTAGGCATGGCTATCCATAAAATGATGTAAATAATTGGCACAACACCAACCGACATAAGCGTAGTAACAACAGCTATGATGCGGAACACCAACGGATCAACATCGAAATAGGCACCCAATCCGGCACAAACACCACCTAATATGCGATCATCCGGATCGCGAAACAGTGATCGTTTGCCTACATAGGTGGATGATGAGCTGCTTGTACTTTTACCGGCATTTTCCTGCGTTTCGGCTTCTTCCTCGTCCACAATCTCGCTCGGCTCACCAATGGTATGAATAATCTCTTCAACATCGGATAAAGCAATGGTACATCCCTGGCATTTAAAATGAAACAACTCGGCAATGCGGGATTCAATATCAGCAATCACCTCCCTGGCCTCTTCATCATTGCCCAGGCGATTCTTAAGGGTTTCAATGTATTCGTTAAGGCGCTCGTAGGCTTCTTCTTCTATTTTAAAGGCAAAGCCATCAAGGTTTATATTTATTGTCTTATTCATAATTCTTGTCAGTTATTATCAAATAATCTCCCTGTTAAGTATTAGCACATGAGCATAAATCCGCCAAACAGCCAGAATAATACCTTCAATGCCAGCGAACCCAGCAACAGAAATGCAATTAGGTACAACACAATCTTCAGAAAGGTTTTGAATATTAAACCAATAACCAGCAACACAAGCACAAAGGTTAAGGCTCCTGGAAAAAAGATATGATTGAAGGTGGGCACCACATGGTGACTAAAACCTGTAAATACAGTCGCAGGACCATAAAACACCCCATGCCAGTCGGGCATATTAAATAGCAAAGCAGCACCTACTACAGCCAGAATAATAAAGATGGTCGCTTTTTCACTCTTTGAGAAGCGACTAAAAAAGCTCTCTCCCTTTTTATAGGTTTTCGATTCTTTAAAATGACCAAACTTCTTCTTCACCTCATCATACTCATCGCGAATGCTACGTTCAATGTTTTCGATGGTGATACGCTCGCCACGCATTTGCAACTTTTGAGCCGTTGTACGTGCAGGTGGCAATGCTATCCAGAGTATAATATAAATGAGAGGTATACCTCCCCAGGTTAGTACCGTAAGAATAACAAAAAGGACACGTACCAGTACAACATCAATACCAAAGTAAGCTGCTATACCAGCACATACACCACCAAGCACCCTGTTATCAATGTCGCGGTAGAAGCGACGACTGGCTTTGCGGAATACCATTGTGGTTGGAGGCGTATAGCTTTTCTGCTCTTCTCCTTCTCCATCCTCAAACTGCTCTGGTTCGCCCATTGTAGCAATGACTTCATCAACCATCTCCAATGTCACAACACCTGTTTCGCGGTTAATGCGTTCATTAAATATCTCAGCAACACGGCTTTCAATATCAGAGATAATCTCATCACCACTCTCCTGCGAACGAAAAGTTGTCTCAATTTTATCGAGGTAGCTTCGAAGGCGTGTGTAGGCATCTTCATCTATATAGAACATGTGCCCACTAATATTGATTGTTACAGTCTTGTTCATTGTTCGGTTACGTTTTTGGTTTGATGTATTAATTCAACGGCGTTGACAAGCGCCTGCCATGAGGCGTCCATTTCGCCCAAAAAGGTTCTGCCTTCATCGGTAAGTGCATAGTACTTACGGGGTGGTCCCTGGGTCGACTCTTCCCAGCGATAGCTAAGAAGTTTAGCGTTCTTGAGTCGCGTCAAAAGCGGATATAGTGTTCCCTCCACAACAATCATCTTTGCTTCCTTCAACTGATTGATGATGTCTGAAGCATAGGCATCGTTGTTAGACAGGATGAGCAATATACAATACTCTAAAACTCCCTTCCGCATTTGCGCTTTTGCATTTTCTACATTCATTCTCCCGGTTTTATAGAGTTACTTGTTACAGTTTACTTATGATATGATTCTTAAATAAAAAGGCATGTTCCAGATTGGCCTTCCTGGTAGCTTTTACTTTTGTATCAGCACTGTTCTTTCGCTTCACCTCAGCTTTCGCCTTCTTCACATCCTGCTTTTTCTCAACAACAGGCTTCTCCTGTTCCACAATTTTACAAGTATCAGGCTTCTCGGTTTGCGCCAGCATTCCAGCCGAAATACAAAATAGCGCGGCAGCTATCAGTAATAAACGTTGGGTGGATAATGATCTTAAAAGTAACATGACTAATAATACTATCTTAAACAATGAATTTGGTATAACAAATATACAGTCATTAAATGGTACTTTGCAATACATAGTACCATATTTTTTTGAATTATTTTTGTTAAAATCTCTGAAAGTCTTTTAAATAAAGGATTTTGCAGCAACAATATTTTTATGGCGATACACTAATTTTCTTACTTTTGTGCCTCAAAAACTATAAAATGCTGTTTGAATCGGGATATTTTGCATTGTTTTTAGCCTCATTTCTGGCTGCTACAGTAGTACCATTTAGCTCCGAAGCTCTTTTGTCGGGCATGCTGGCCACCAACTACAACCTGTATTGGTGCCTGGGACTGGCCACACTGGGCAACTGGCTGGGCGGTATGAGTTCCTATGGACTAGGCTGGCTGGGCAAAACAAAATGGATTGAGAAATACCTGAAGATTAAACACCAGCAGATAGAGAAAACCCGAAAAATGGTGAGCGGCAAGGAGCTGTGGATTGCTTTGTTTTGCTGGCTACCGGGTGTGGGCGATGTTATTGCCGTAATATTAGGCTTGTTGAAAGTTAATGTTTGGCTGGTGAGTATTGGCATGTTTATCGGGAAACTCATCCGCTATGTTGTATGGGCGCTTATCACCCTAAAGCTCATTACCTGGGTAAGCTAATTCAGTATACAGATGAATTTGCCTACACCTGCAAAGCTAAGAGTATAAATAATTTTCAAATCATCACAATTTTCCCCATTTTTGCAGCTCTTTATTAAGAGATTAGACGGTTAGACGATAGCCTATAGAAAATAAACTGATTGACAATATCCAAATCAGGACAGATTTTATAGAGCTACCTCATGGTTGAATAATAAAAACATTGATAAAATAAGTTCCAGATGGCAGAAGAAAATATAAGTGAAGCAATCAACGCTTCATTCGAAAGAGCTGTTCAGAAGAGTAATGAGTTAGAAGCAGATTTACAAATAAATCCTGAGAAACACCGTGTATTAACAGGCGACCGTCCAACTGGTAACCTGCACATCGGGCACTATTTTGGCTCATTGCAAAACAGGGTGCGCTTACAAAACCTGGGTGTTGAAACATTTATTGTCATTGCCGACTACCAGGTATTGACCGATCGCGATGTGTTTAAGGACATCTCAAAATTTGTTCTGGAACTAACCATTGATTATTTAGCCTGTGGTTTAGATCCACATAAATTTAAGACGCACATCTTCCCGCACAGTCATATTCCTGAATTGAACCAATTGCTGGTACCTTTCCTGTCATTGGTTTCCAACTCCGAATTGAGTAAGAATCCAACCATCAAAGAAGAGATTCAGGCATCGGGGCAGAATGTAATCAATGCGGGTATGTATACTTATCCGGTACACCAGGCAGCCGATATCTTATTCTGTAAAAGTGATGTGGTACCCGTTGGAAAAGACCAGTTGCCACACATTGAATTAACCAGAAACATTGCCAAACGTTTCAACAAGAAATTTAAGGCTCGTGTTTTCAGGGAACCAACCGGCTTATTGAGTGAAACACCAATGATTCTTGGTTTAGATGGTGGCCAGAAAATGAGTAAGAGCCGCAACAACACCATCATGATTAAAGCGACTGAAGACGAAACCATGAAAGCGGTGAAATCAGCTAAGACTGATTCTGAACGATTGATCACCTACGATCCGGATAATCGTCCTGAAGTGGCCAACCTGCTGCGCATTGCCGCGCTGGCATCGGGCGGAACGCCACAAAACCTGGCTGCTGAAATTGGCGACCAGGGTGCCGGTAAACTGAAGCAAATTGTTACTGAATCGATTAACGAACACTTCAGGGAAATTCGTCAGCGACGCGCCCACCTGGAGAACAATTTAGACTTTGTAAAAAGCATTCTTCGTGAGGGCATTGCCGAATCGCGTAATGTCGCACAGAAAACACTGGAAGAAGTGCGCGCAGCCATGAATATGGACATCTAGAAATCAAAAGCATCAAAATAAAGATGAAAGGGAGGCGTTTGCTTCCCTTTTTTAGTGCCCGAATGTTAAAAAACTATTAAATATCATATCGACGTACTTTTACGTCAATCATTAGACGTACTTTTACGTCAAAATTAAACGATATGCCTCAAGCGAAGAATGATCTGTTTGACGAAGACCTGCAGGAGCTGGCACAACTGTATAAGGCGCTGGCGCATCCGGCAAGGCTTCAAATACTCAAGTTTCTGGCCAGCAGAGATGCCTGTTTCTGCGGCGACATCACCGAGGTGGTGCCACTAGGCCGAACTACTGTCAACCAGCATCTGACTGAGCTTAAGAAAGCAGGATTGATACAAGGAACCACACGCGGTGCCAAAACCAATTATTGCCTAAACCAGCAGGGTGTTGACAAACTAAATACACACGGCCTTTCGTTTTGCAACAGCCTTCAATCAAAAAGTTGCGAATCCAGTAATTGTTAATCATCACAAAAAACAAATAACTATGAAAGTATTGATTTTATGCACCGGCAATAGTTGCCGCAGTCAGATGGCTCATGGATTTTTACAGTCTTTTGACCAAAACATTAAGGTGTTTTCAGCAGGCACCGAAGCATCTGGTAAACTGAATGCTAAAGCAGTGCAGGTAATGCAAGAGATAGGCATTGATATCAGTGGTCACACCAGCGACTCAGTTCAAAAATACCTGAACGATGAGTGGGACTATGTCATTACTGTTTGTGGAGGAGCCAACGAATCGTGCCCTGCATTCAGTGGTAAAGTAAAGCATCGTTTACATATTGGCTTTGATGATCCATCACACGCAGAGGGAAGCGATGAGTTTATCATGAGTGAATTTCATCGTGTGCGTGACGAGATTAAAGACGGTTTCTACAAATTCTACATTGAAAACATTAAACAAGCCTAAGGCATGTCGGACAATAAAAAGCAAATCGGTTTTTTTGAGAAGTACCTGACCCTGTGGGTGGCACTGTGTATCGGAGGCGGTATTTTAATCGGCCATTTCTTTGGCGATACAGTTTCGGTTTTAAGCAGCCTGGAAGTATCGGGTGTAAATATCTTAGTGGCTATACTGGTATGGCTCATGATTTACCCCATGATGCTGCAGGTAGATTTCACCAGTATCAAAAATGTGGGAAAACGGCCCAAAGGGCTAATCCTGACACTGGTTGTTAACTGGCTGATCAAACCATTTACAATGGCTTTCTTTGCCTGGATATTCTTCAGCAAATTATATGGTGCATTCATAGAACCAGAGCTGGCCGGTGAATATATTGCAGGAGCCATCCTGTTAGGCGCTGCTCCTTGTACAGCCATGGTGTTTGTATGGTCGTACCTTACTGATGGCGACCCTAACTACACTCTGGTGCAGGTGTCGGTGAATGACCTTATTATATTGGTGGCCTTTGTGCCAATAGTTGGTTTTTTGCTGGGCATCACCAATGTGACTATCCCTTATGATACACTGGTAAGCAGTGTGGTCATCTTTGTGGTGGTCCCTTTACTGGCTGGCACCGTTACCAACCGTTACCTCATTAAGCGCCATGGACAAGAATGGTTCACACAAACATTCTTACCAAAGTTTAAGCCGGTAAGTGTTTTTGCTTTGCTGGCCACATTGGTCTTGCTATTTGCGTTTCAGGGGCACAATATCACACAAAATCCCTTGATCATTCTTTTGGTAGCTATCCCCCTAATTATTCAGACCTATTTCATCTTTTTCATTGCCTGGTTTGGGGGGCGCAAGCTGAAGCTTCCACACGCTGTATGTTCACCAGCATCCATGATTGGGGCCAGCAACTTCTTTGAATTGGCCGTGGCGGTAGCCATCGCACTGTTTGGCTTACAATCACCGGCAGCACTGGTAACCGTAGTGGGTGTATTGGTTGAAGTACCGGTTATGCTATCCTTAGTAGCATTAGCAAATAAATGGAAATATTAAAAAAACAGATAATTAACAGTCAGTGGTTATTAGTAAAGAATGTTAAACTACTAACCACTGACTGATAACTACTGACTAATTATTATTTTTGCAGCATGATTTACTTATTGGCTGGCATAGTAGTAGCGTTAGTAGTGGCTTTCATCTTTTCACGAAAGTCAGGTACTGATGCAGAAGAACAAACCATTGTGGCTGATGACTGTTGTGGGGCACATGAAGTATGTGAAGCCGACAGCCTGCTTAGTAGCAGCGATAAAGCTGAATATTACGAAGATGAGGAGCTGGACAGCTATCAAGCCAAACAAGCCAACAGCTATTCTGATGAAGAAATTGAGCAGTTCAGAGAAGTACTGTTTACCCTTAAGGAGCGCGAAGTGGCAGGCTGGCTTAAAAGCCTTCAAATAAGAGGCATCAATCCACCAGATATCATCCGGGAAGAAGCACTGATGATTGTAGCCGACAGAAGAGGCCTGTAATAATACGTGTCACCTCAATCACAGGCATCTCGATCACCAACAACAGATGCCTGACCTCTTAACTTACCAACTTATCTTATATCTTAGTGCTGTAAAATTCAAAACCAATGAATCCAGCATTAACAGCTACCATCATAGCCAGCTATTTTGGCCTTTTAATCCTTATTTCCTTTTTAACCAGCAAAAAGGCCGATAACGATACCTTCTTCAGAGGCAATAAACAATCGCCCTGGTACATAGTATCCATCGGAATGATTGGGGCATCATTGTCGGGTGTTACCTTTATATCGGTACCCGGATGGGTGGGTTCAACCGGTTTGACCTATATGCAGATGGTATTTGGCTATTTTTTGGGATACCTGGTGATTGCGCATATTCTTCTGCCACTATACTATCGTCTTAACCTCACCTCTATTTACGCCTACCTTGATAAACGTTTTGGATTCTGGTCGTATAAGTCGGGCGCGGCCTTGTTCCTGTTGTCGCGTACCATCGGTGCGTCAGCTCGTCTCTACCTCATGGCCAATGTGCTGCAAATAGCAGTTTTTGATGCCTTCAATATTTCCTTTGAAATAACCGTGCTGGTGACCATATTGCTAATTTGGCTCTACACCTTTCGCGGGGGTATCAAAACAATCATATGGACCGATACTTTACAAACACTTTTTATGCTGCTGAGTGTTGGCATTACGGTCGTGGTTATTGCCAAAACCATGAACCTGTCTTTTAGTGGTATGATATCGGCCATTGCCAATAGTGAATACTCACAGCTGTTTGAGTTCAATGATTTATCGTCGAAACAGCACTTTATCAAACAGTTTTTCTCAGGTGCTTTTATTACCATTGTTATGACCGGACTAGATCAGGATATGATGCAAAAGAACTTAACCTGCCGTAATCTGAAAGATGCACAGAAGAACATGCACTGGTATGGTTTCTCATTCGTTCCTGTGAACCTGCTTTTCTTGAGTCTGGGCGTGCTTTTGTTTATGTTTGCAGCTAATCAAGGCATTGCCATTCCTGAGCGATCAGATGATTTGTTCCCGATAATTGCAACTGGCGGTTATCTGCCTAAAATTGTGGGCGTGTTCTTTATGCTGGGATTGGTAGCGGCTGCCTATTCAAGTGCCGACTCTGCTTTAACATCGCTCACCACCTCCTTTTCGGTAGATATATTAAATATTGAAAAGAAGGATGAAGCGCAAGCCAAACGCACTCGTTTTAAGGTGCACATCGGATTCAGCCTTTTGCTGGCTTTGGTAATATTGTTATTCAGAGCTTTTAACAACGACAGCGTCATCAGCACGGTATTTAACCTGGCCGGTTATACCTATGGGCCACTGCTGGGTTTGTATGCATTCGGTTTATTCACCAAATTCAAAGTACGCGACAGCTTAGTTCCCATCATAGCCATCCTGTCACCTATAATCATTGGCATACTGGATTACAACTTCACCATTGGTTTTGAAAAGCTGATATACAACGGTGCCATTGCTTTTACTGGACTTTTGCTGATCACCAAATACAATGACTAGAGTCGTTTGGGCACCTCTACCTGATAATTAGTAAAACCTATGCTCTTAGATGGCATAGGTGATTCAAACGGCATGTAGAAATCACCATCATCATCAATGAGTAAAAGATGGTTTAATTCCGGAAAGTCAATTTTGGTAAGATCACGCATTTTATACACCACTGCATTTCCAGGATCTCGTAAAGTTCCTTTTCCCTTTATCTGGTAGAAGGCATGGATTTTACCCCTAACAAATGAGCCATCGCTGTTGGTCCACACCTGTACCACTGGCGATAAGGCATTAGGACCGGAAAGGTTAAACCTGCTGTAGGTACAGAAGTTACCCAAACTGTAGGCAATAAATCGATTTTTATAAATCTCAATGGAACGCGGCACATGTGGGCCATGTCCAAAAACAATATCTGCACCAGCATCAATCACGGCATGGGCAAAAGCATACACGTTACCTCTGTTTTCGCCGTAGAAAGTCTCTGTTTCTCTTGTAACATGCATATGCGCTTTACCTTCGGCCCCTCCATGAAAAGATACTATCACATAATCACACTGTGCATCCAGCTCCTCAACAATACGCACTGCACCTGCAATGTCGCCAATTTGAGCCGTTCCGGTGTTGGGAGCAAATGCACACATACCTACCCGCTGTCCGTTTATTTCCTTAATAACAGAAGGCTTATCCACCAGTCCGGCAAAAGCAATATCCAAGCTATCCAGCAGCTTACGGGTTGTTTTGAGTCCAGCTGGTCCAAAATCCCTAATATGGTTATTGGCAACACTCACAAAATCAAAACCTGCTCTTTTTAACACCGGCGCATAGCGTGTTGGTGTTTTAAAGGCATAGCACTTCGTGATGTCCTTACAGCGCTTAAATACATCCCCTTCATCCAGGAAAGCACCTTCCAGGTTACCGAACACCACATCCGCCTGTGAAAATACCGGTGCCACCTCATGTAGCAACGGCCAGGGATCATCATTCGGTGGTAAATAATCGGCAGATGGGAAGTGGGTACCCAACATCATATCCCCTACTCCAATAAACGACAATCCGCTATTCTGTTGCGAAAAGCCTGAAATAATGATACCAAACACACCAATCAAAAGCAGGGATAATTTTTGCATAATCTAACTATTAGGATGCTAAAGATACAATTTTGGAACCAAGGCGAATGGCCACCATTTGGCTTTTCGCGAAAATACCGCTAATATTGTGTTAGCGCATTTCAAAACTACGTAGTAAAAATTATATCATGCCTTATAAAGAGCAAAAAGTTGAAAGATTGTTCTATTCCATTGGTGAGGTAGCCGAGATGTTTAATGTTAACACCTCGCTCATCCGCTTCTGGGAAAAAGAGTTTGACATCATCAAGCCTCATAAAAACAAAAAAGGCAACCGCCTGTTTACTCCAAAGGATGTAGATAACTTCCACCTCATATTTCACCTGGTGAAGGAAAAAGGAATGACTCTTAAAGGCGCTCAAAAAAAGCTTAAAGAAAACCATGACGATACGGTTAATAACTTCGAAGTGGTATCAAAGCTTAAAGACATCAGAGAGTTACTGGTGGAAATCCGTGATAATATAGATTAAGACAGTCAATTGTGCAGATTCAGGATATTTTAAACGAACTGGAAGAGTTCGCCCCTTCAGCATTAAAGGAAGATTTTGATAATGTTGGCCTGTTGGTGGGCAATGCCGCCACAGAAGCAACCGGTGTACTTATCACTTTGGATATTACAGAAAAGGTAATGGATGAAGCCATTGACCTGGGCTGTAACCTGGTGGTGGCCCATCATCCGATTATGCTTTCGGGACTAAAAAAAATTAATGGCCGCAATGCTACTGAACGCATCGTCATCAAAGCCATACAACACAATATTGCTATTTATGCGTCACACACCAATGCCGACTCGGTGATTAACGGGGTGAGTGGCCGCATGTGTGAAAAACTGGGACTCCAGAACTGTAAAATACTTGCCCCCAAGAAAGAGAGCTTGCTTAAGTTGGTAACATTTGTACCTGCCGACCATGCTGAAAAAGTGCGCGAAGCTGTTTTTGCTGCCGGTGCCGGTCAAATTGGTAATTATGACGCCTGCAGCTACAATGTAAATGGACAAGGCACCTTCAGAGCAGGTGACAATACCAGGCCGTATGTGGGTGAAAAAGGACAAATTCATACAGAAGCTGAAGTGCGCATCGAAACCATCCTGCCTGCCTACCAGAAGGGGAAAGTGCTAAGTGCCCTGTGGAAAGCTCATCCATACGAAGAAGTAGCCTACGACCTTTACCCATTGGCCAATGAATGGCCCTCTGCCGGAATAGGTATGGTGGGCGATTTACCTGATGAAGTTGATGAAGCCACGTTTCTTAACCGGGTGAAGAATAAATTCAATGCAGGATGTGTTCGCTACACCAACCTGCTGAATAAACCAGTGAAGCGTGTGGCCGTATGTGGTGGTTCGGGCAGCTTCCTGTTGGGTAAAGCCATAGCCGAAAAAGCAGATGTGTTTATTACCGGTGATTTTAAATATCATCAGTTTGCCGACGCCGAAGACCGTATTCTAATTGCTGATATCGGACATTTTGAGAGCGAACAGTACACTAAAGAAGTTTTTTTTGAGTTACTTACAAAAAAATTCTCTAATTTTGCAATCCATTTATCAAACGTGAATACCAATCCCGTAAATTATTTATAACAGCATGGCAACAGATTCAAAAGCAAATGCACCAGAAATGACGGTAGAGGAAAGATTAAAAGCTCTTTATGACCTTCAGAGTGTGGAGTCGTCGATCGACAAGATTCGTACGTTAAGAGGAGAACTTCCTTTGGAAGTGCAGGATTTGGAGGACGAAATTGAGGGGCTTGATACCCGTATGGCCAACCTTGATGGGGAGGTTAAGAAATTAAATGACGCCATCCTGAGTAAGAAAAACGAGATTAAAGAAGCTGACTTATTAATTAAGAAATATGAGGCTCAGCAAGGCAACGTGCGTAACAACCGCGAGTTCGATTCTTTATCTAAAGAGATTGAGTTCCAGAAGTTGGAAATCGAGCTTTGCGAAAAACGCATTAAAGAATTTACTGCTGAACTGAAGAATAAAAAAGAAATTGGCGAGTCATCTAAAACTCTTTTAGAAGAGCGTAAAGCTGACCTGGATGCCAAAAAGAAAGAGTTGGAAGAAATCGTTGGCGAAACTCAGGTTGAAGAGGAACGCCTGATTCAGAAGTCTTCTGACATTATGAACGTTATTCCGGAACGTCTTCAGGTAGCCTTTAAGCGCATCCGCAAGAATGCCCGTAACGGACTGGCCGTTGTAACTGTTGAGCGTGATGCATGTGGTGGTTGCTTTAACAAAATTCCACCTCAGCGCCAGATGGATATCGCTTCTCGCAAAAAGATCATTGTTTGCGAATATTGTGGCCGTATTTTGGTTGACGGTGCCATGGGTGATACTGTAGAATAAGCATATTCGATAATAAATATAAAGCAGCCGGACTTGTTCCGGCTGTTTTTGTTTGTAGCTTTTGCTATTTTTAATGCAAAACAAACGCATGAAACACATCCTGACCGTTTTTTTTATTACAGCATTTGCACTGCAGCTAAGCGGGCAATCCTCCTATCTGCTGTCACCCCAAGGTCAGGCAACCCTGCATCAAATCTACCAGACGCCACAGGCTAACTTACATCAATTCGAAAGCAGGAATAACCCATCCATTGAAGATGAGTACCTGCGTCTCTACGGGCTTTTCATGACCTATCAGGCCAATGAGCAATCCATTCACGCGAATTCCTTTCATCAAGGGTTAAAACACTTCGAAACTCATTTTAATGATGATGAGCGCTTTCATTTAATGCAGGTCACACTCCTTATCCAGCAAAGTCTGTTGTATTGGAGCAACGAAGCGTACACCGATGGCGTGCGTGCTTTTTACAAAGCCCATCGTGTGTTTGCGAGAGCCGATAGGGCTAATTTTCAATATGACTACGATAAGATAAACGGCTTGTTTAATGTATTTCTGAGTCAGATACCCGAGCAGTACCGTTTCTGGGCTTCACTATTCGGATTACAGGGGGATGCTGACAAAGGTTTACAACTACTGAGAAATAACCTGCAAAATAGTCATCTTAACGAAGGTGCCAGACAGGAAGCATTGGTGGCCTACTCCTACTGCCTGCTTAAATTTGGCGAACCAGACAAAACAGAAATCATTCAGTTAATGGCTTCTTCGCAAAACCTTCACTCGCCTGTTCTATCATTCGTTATAGCATCTTTAGCTATTAAAAAACAATTGGGCACTGAAGGCTTAAGCTATGTCGAAAATCTTCCTTATCAGACTTACCAGGCCTTTCCATTGTTGTACCATGTGAAAGGCCGCTTATTATTAAATCAACTGGATAGTGCAGCCACCAACTCTCTGCATACTTTTACTAAGCTCTACAAAGGACAATCCTTTCGGACAGATGCCCTGATGCGTCAGGCCTGGTGGTGGCATATTCAGCAGAATTTAAACAAGCGGGATAGTCTGATAATGCTTGCGAAACAACAAACCGTCTTCTCAACATCCAACGACAAGCAAGCGCAAAAAGAGTTAGTCGCATTGCCAGATGAGCCAGTAACCTTACTTAAAGCACGCCTGCTATTTGATGGCGGCTATTATGAGAAAGCACAAGCAGCATTGATGTCTTCAAACACTTCACAGTTGAGTAGGTATTACCTGCCGGAGTATCATTATCGGCTGGGGCGCATCAATCAGGCACTTAATAAGCACCAGGATGCGCAGAAAGACTACGATATAGTCATTAGCTTATGCCAGGATGATAAGCGCTATATCGGTCCATATGCTGCAATAGAGTCGGCTAAAATTTATTTGAGTCAAAATGATAGTACCAAAGCTCAGCAATACCTCCAACAAGCGCATCAACTAAACACCGGGGAGTACAAGCAAGACATATCCCGCACCATTGCCTCTTTAATTAAGCAATAAGCGCTGCTGCGCATTACATAAACTTAACACTCCACATAAATTCTTTCGTGGCTGCCAGTCAATACTATAAATTGCCTGATCAACCGCAAGCTCGCAGCTGGCAAGATAACTAGACCTACTAGTCTACATATACTTAATAATTACTTAATATTTAAGTTCTTAAATCACCTCCATTCATACTATTTTTGTTTATATTAGTATTGATATTTTTTTCTTTTAACCTAAAACACATTTATATGAAAAAGTTTTTACTCTTTTTATTAATTTCTCTAATCCCACTTTCAGGCTTTTCCCAAGCCAGTGACCTTTTCTTTTCAGAGTATATAGAAGGCTCAAGCAACAACAAGTACATTGAAATTTTTAATGGTACAGGCGCACCTGTTAACCTATCTGATTATCAAGTAATATTGTTTTCAAACGGTTCATCCACGCCAGGAAACACACTTGATTTAGAAAATATTGATCTAGCTGACAATGCCGTATATGTAATTGCTAATGCAAGTGCAGATATTTACAATTCGGCTAACACAACCTCAACGGTTACCTATTTCAATGGAGATGACGCAATAGCTTTAAAAAAAGTATCAACTGACAGTTATGTTGATATCTTTGGTTGCATTGGAGAGGACCCCGGGAGCGCTTGGACAGACGGAGCGCATTCAACCGCAAATAAAACACTTGTAAGAAAGGCTTCTGTTAGTGGCGGTGTTACAACAAATCCTACATCGGGTTTTCCCACACTTGTGTCTGAATGGAATGTATACGACCAAGATGAAGCCAGTTACCTTGGCTCACACACTTTTTCAACCGTCGTTGGTACTGTTGAATTAACATCTCCAGCTGGTGGTGAAAATTATACTGCCGGACAAGTTGTTAAGTTCATGTGGAACTCAACCAATGTTTCAAATGTCTATTTTGAGGTTTGGACTCAGGAATCTAAGTGGGAACAAATCACTGACAATATTGCTTCACCCGATGGGGACAATGAGTATGACTTTACTATTCCTGCTAATGCCTTTTCATGGGACGGCTACAAGCTAAGAGTTGTTGATGCAGATAATTCATCGGTATCAGATGAGTCAACCGCTTTTATAATTGACGGGCACGACACCGAATTATTATGGGAAGATTTCTCTGGTTCCCAATTTAATAGCACATTCCAATATAGTGTACTCGGAGCCAACAAACAATGGACAGCCTATAGTGACTATGCACAAATGAATGGCTACGATAATCAAAACATGGAAGCTGAAGAAGATTGGTTAATCACCAATGCCATTAATATGGATAATACAACAGAAGAATTATTTGTATTTGAGTCTTCAGTCAATTATGACAATGTTAATTCCAGTCTTGAAGTATACTATTCAACAGATTATTCTGGTACAGGAGATCCAACTGGTTCAACCTGGAATACCTTGAGTGCAACTTTTGCCACATCCACAACCTTTACACATTCTGGCTATATTGATGTTTCTGCAATAAGTGGCACTGTATATTTTGCTTTTAAGTATCTGAGCTCTGCTGACGGAGCTGACTTGTGGCAAATTAAAAATATTGAAATCACCGGGGTTGATACACCAACCAGCGTAGATAGCCAAAAGGCATCCGAAGTTGTTATCAGTCCAAACCCATTTACTAACGAGTTATACATTAAGGGAACAAAAGAGCTACAAAACATCATCCTGTTTAATACGGCCGGACAAGTTGTTATGAACGACCAGTCAGGCAGTAAACGTGTAAGCACGGCAAACTTACCAAAGGGTATGTATATTGTACAAGTGAAATTTATGGATGGTACATCAACTACTCAAAAAGTAATCAAGAAATAAGATTTTCCCCTCTAATAATTCAAAAGCTGTCACGCGCTTGTCGCGTGGCAGTTTTTTTGATCAAAAAAAGGGCCTGCCCACCGGCAAGCCCCCAACTAAACTATATTAAAGCTAAATGAATCCTAGAATAAGCTGTCGATGAACTTATCGTCAGTGAGATTAGGGATGGTCACCTTTAACTGAGGATTAGCATCCATGGCACGTTTAATGGCAAAAATAGCGCCTTCGTTACGTGCCCAGCTACGACGCGAGATACCGTTATTTACATCCCAGAACAGCATGTTGGTCAGTCTGCGGTGAGCATCATCAGAGCCATCCAGCACCATACCAAAGCCACCGTTCATTACTTCACCCCAACCTACGCCTCCACCATTGTGGATAGACACCCAGGTAGCGCCACGGAAAGAGTCACCAATAACATTTTGCACTGCCATGTCAGCTGTAAATTGTGAGCCATCATAAATGTTCGATGTTTCACGGTATGGGCTATCGGTACCCGACACATCGTGGTGATCGCGGCCTAATACGACTGGTGCAGAGATACGTCCTTCAGCAATAGCTTTATTGAATGCTGCTGCAATGCGCATACGTCCTTCGGCATCGGCATACAGGATACGCGCCTGCGAACCAACCACCATCTTGTTTTTACCGGCTTCCTTAATCCATAGGATATTATCAGCCATCTGCTGTTGTATCTCAGCTGGTGATTCTTTCATCAATTCTTCCAGCACGTCAGTAGCTATCTGGTCAGTTATTTCCAAATCTTTTGGATCGTTGCTGGCACACACCCAACGGAACGGACCAAAACCGTAATCGAAGCACATAGGCCCCATGATATCCTGCACGTAAGAAGGATATTTAAAGTCACCCTTCTCATTCATAATATCAGCTCCTGCACGGCTCGACTCCAACAAGAAGGCGTTACCGTAATCGAAGAAATACATGCCATTATTGGTGCACTTGTTGACCGCCGCCACATGACGACGCAGGCTCTCCTGAACTTTCTCTTTGAACAGTTCAGGATTTTCGGCCATCATTTTGTTTGACTCTTCAAACGACAAGCCAACAGGGTAGTAACCACCTGCCCATGGATTGTGCAACGAAGTCTGATCAGAACCTAAATCCACATGGATACCTTCTTCGGCAAATTTCTCCCAAACATCCACCACGTTACCCTGGTAGGCAATAGACACCACTTCTTTGGCTGCCTTCGCTTTTTCGACACGTGCTACCAGTTCATCCAAATCTGCAATCACCTCATCAACCCAGCCCTGTGAGTGGCGCGTATGAGTAGCCTTTGGATTCACCTCAGCGGTGATACTGATAACACCGGCAATGTTACCGGCTTTTGGCTGAGCACCTGACATACCGCCCAAACCAGCCGTGATAAACAGCTTACCGGCCAAATCAGTTTTTCCTCCTGAAATCTTACGTCCTGCATTTAAAACAGTAATGGTTGTGCCATGCACAATACCCTGTGGACCAATATACATAAACGAACCGGCAGTCATCTGACCATATTGAGTAACTCCCAGGGCATTGAATTTCTCCCAGTCATCCGGCTTGGAGTAGTTCGGAATCATCATTCCGTTAGTTACTACCACGCGTGGTGCATCTTTATGTGATGGATACAAGCCCATTGGATGTCCCGAATACATCACCAAGGTCTGCTCATCAGTCATGGTAGCCAGGTACTGCATACATAAGCGGTACTGTGCCCAGTTCTGGAAAACAGCTCCATTACCTCCATAAGTAATCAGCTCGTGCGGGTGCTGTGCCACAGCATAATCCAGGTTATTCTGAATCATCAGCATGATAGCAGCTGCCTGACGTGATTGATGAGGAAATTGTTCCAGATGGCGTGCTTTCATCTCATAATCAGGACGCAGGCGATACATATAAATACGTCCGTAAGTATTAAGCTCTTCCAGGAATTCAGGTGCCAGCTCGGCATGATCCTTTTCCGGGAAATACCGTAAGGCATTCTTTAGCGCCAGTTTCTTCTCTTCTTCGGTTAATATCTCCTTACGCTTTGGCGCGTGGTTAATGTTTGGCTCATAAGCTTTTGGAGCCGGCAACACTTCAGGAATCCCCTCTAAAATTGCTGCTTGAAACGCTTGTGTATCCATATATGGTAAGTTTTAATTTTTCGATTTTGAGCGAAATTACAACCATATTCAGCTTATATACATGACAAAAGGCAAATTGAGTAAAATCAGGTTTTGAAAAAAGCTGATAGCTATTAGCTTCTAGCTGACAGCACAAAACACTATGCCCCCCCACAGTCTTTCAACTGCTTCTCCAAGAAGAGCATTGATTATCTAGATGTAGCTATCATTCTTTTATATCTTCCCCTTGGGGAAGTGCCTGAAAGGCGATGGGGGATTATAATCAAAATTCTCTCCGCTAGCGCGGATTTCCAATCCGTGCTCCTAAAACAAAACACAAAACAACACAAGTAATCACGACTTTAGAATGTTTAAGCAGTGCACATGATTATAGTGGAGGCAAAAGGCTTATTAGATGTGTTTGTTGTTAAGTAATTGGCACGGATTTCAAATCCGCGCCAGCTTCAGTCTGAAAGACGACGAAAACAATACCTCATAACCCATTCATTTTCAACACCAATAAACATCTCATAAAAACGTGCTTATGTTTTTACAAAAACGTAGTGATGTTTTGATCAAAACATAAGCACGTTTTTTCTAAAACATCACTACGTTTTTTTCACTTGTCAAATGCAGATTCCAAATCATTGCTATTCTCTCCTTACTCCACTGGCATGGATTTATAATCCTTTTAGAGATTAATCCCAGCCCCAGTTACCATCACTCAGCCAATGTGACAATTATCGTTTCTGTTTGTTATTAAAAACTGTATATTGAAATCCAATTTCAAAAAAATCAAATCATATGTTTTCAAAAGAGACGTACATCAATAGACGCAAAAGATTGCAGCAAAAAGTGCAGTCGGGATTAATTCTGATGCTGGGAAATACAGATGTTCCTATGAACTACAAGGACAATGTGTACCATTTCCGTCAGGATAGTACTTTCTTATATTTCTTTGGCATTGACCTGCAAGACCATGCAGCCATTATTGATATTGACAATAACAAAGAATACCTGTTTGGCGATGATATCTCGCTGGGCCACATCATCTGGATGGGACCTCAACCAACCATGACTGAGAAAGCTGCTTCGATTGGTGTTGAAAATACTCGCCCGATGGCCGACCTGGCCACTATGGTAGGTGATGCCCTCAAAGCTGGTCGCCCCGTACATTTCAACCCGCCTTACCGCGGTGAAAACATTATGTGGCTGGCCGACTTGTTAGGCTGCCGCCACAACGAAGTACAAAGCAAGACGTCGCTGGAGCTGACTAAGGCTTGTATCGAGATTCGCTCTATTAAAGAACCTTGCGAAATTGAGGAGATGGAGCGTCACATGGCCGTAGCCTATCAGATGCACACCACCGCTATGCGCATGGCGCAGGATGGCGTGACCGAGCAAGCCATTACCGGCGCTATGGAAGGTATCTCCATGAGTGGAGGCGGCATGGTATCCTTCCCCATCATTTGTAGCAAGCGAGGTGAAACATTACATAACCACGACCATAGCAATACATTGAGAACAGGCGACCTGCTATTAGTGGATGGTGGTAGCGAATCGCCATTGCATTATGCAACTGACCACACACGTACATCGCCTGTAGGTGGTAAATTCTCGCAACGTCAGAAGGAAATTTACCAGATTGTGGTGGATGCCAACAACATCAGCCGCGAAGCCACTAAACCGGGCGTTACCTACAAAGAAGCACACCTGGTAGCCGCACGTGTTATTGCATCGGGACTGAAAGATCTTGGTCTGATGAAAGGCGATGTGGACGAGGCTGTGGCAGCTGGGGCACATGCTATGTTCTTCCCTCACGGACTGGGCCATATGATTGGTCTGGATGTGCACGACATGGAAGACTACAACGATACTTTGGTGGGCTACATGGACGAGATGGAACGAAGCACTCAGTTTGGCTTATCAGCACTTCGCCTGGGTCGTACACTACAGCCAGGCTTCTGCATCACCAACGAACCTGGTATCTATTTCATCCCTGCATTGATTGACCAATGGAAGGCAGATGGCACCAATGCTGATTTTATCAATTTTGATAAGGTTGAGTCTTACAAAGACTTCGGAGGTGTTCGTCTGGAAGACGATATCCTGGTAACTGAGGATGGCTGCCGTATTTTAGGCGATCGTATTCCAATTACGGTTGATGAAGTTGAAGCCACTGTAAGTGAAGGAAAGAAATAGGTTATAGATATTAGTCAGTGGTCAGTAGCTCATTAAACTACTGACTACTGACCATCAACTAATGACAAGTTATTAAAAGTAAATCATGAAGAGATTACAACTACTATTTTTAGCTACGGCAATAGCAATTGGAGCTGTAGCACAGGAAGAGCCCAAGAGCACCATTGAATTTACACCGGTGCACGACATTAAAACAACCCCTGTAAAAAGCCAGGACCGCACAGGTACCTGCTGGTCGTACAGCACCACTTCTTTTGTTGAGACAGAAATTATTCGCCTGGGAGGTCCTGAACTGGACTTATCTGAGATGTATTTCGTTCGCTATGCCTACCCTGAGAAAGCCCGTCTGTATGTGATGGCACACGGCAAAGGTAATTTCAGCGAAGGAGGCCAGGCACACGACGTAATGAATGTGATACGCCAGCACGGTATCGCCACAGAAGCTGCCTTCCCTGGCCGACGTGATGTTACCAAACCTCATAACCATTCTGAGTTAGCCTCTTCACAAAAAGCGCTGCTCGATAATTTCATCAAGAGACGCAAAGCAGCTCCTTCTCCTGTTTGGTATGAAGTACAGGGTGCAGTACTGGATATTTATCTGGGTGAAGTACCTGAAACAGTAGAGGGTAAAACACCTCAGCAGTTTGCTCAGGACATGAAAATTAATCCGGATGATTACGTAGAACTAACATCCTACACACACCACCCCTATTACAAAGCCTTTAACCTGGAAGTGCCCGACAACTGGAGCAATGATCACTATTACAACCTGCCATTAAACGAGTTGATGGAAGTAATGGATAATGCTTTAGCCAATGGCTACTCATTTGTATGGGATGGCGATGTCAGCGAAAAATTCTTCTCACATAAACTGGGTGCCGCCATTGTGCCTGCTGATGAAGACTTAGGTTTTGCTCCACAGGAAGAAAAAGAGATTACACCTGAAGTACGCCAGGAAGCCTTCCTGTCGTGGCAATCAACTGACGATCACCTGATGCACATCACTGGTCTATCGAAGGATCAAAATGGTACATCCTACTATAAAACTAAGAATAGCTGGGGTACTGATCGCGGTGCCTACGAAGGTTATCTGTACATGTCGGAAAGCTACATGCGCCTGCACACAGTAGCCATTATGGTGCATAAAGATGCGTTGCCAAAGGTCATTAAAAAGCAGTTGGGGATTAAGTAATATCTTATTGTAGTATCAAGACTCAAGACATAAGACTTTAGACGAAAAAGAATAGATATGAAAGGTGGCTGCGGCCACCTTTTTTTTTCTAAAGTCTTCATGACTTGCTTAATTGCTCTTCTTTCCCAACACACACCTACCCTGCATTCAGCACTTAATTGTCCGCTAGCGCATATGTAATCTGTGCTATGGAAGAATTAATACTAATAAAATAGTCCGGCTTTTGAATGCATATGAGTTTTTCAACTAGCTATGAGTTCAATATAGATCGTACAGTTGGCATAGTGCCAAAGCTAACCTACTGAATGTTTTGCTTATTTATTTAGTGCACGGATTGCAAATCCGCGCCAGCCGTGGCAGCAAGCAGAAAGGTGACCGTTTGGCCACCTTTCTGCTATATCAATCGTTCTATTTAATCAAATGTCTGGTTAGAGTTTGATGATATCTGAATCATCTTATCATACTCTTCAGCCGTTAAGTCTTCTTTGAAATAATAGTGCTGCGGATTCACCTTCTTGCCTTTCACATGTACCTCATAGTGAAGGTGAGGCGCTGTACTTCCACCGGTATTACCTACATAGCCAATCACGTCACCACGTTTTACCTTCTGTCCTCGGCGCACGTTAAATTCATCAAGGTGCGCATATAGTGTAGTATAACCAAAGCCATGATCAACCTCGATGCGTTTTCCATACCCGGTTTTTTCATTGGTGATTTTAGTTACAACTCCATCAGCCGTGGCATAAATATCGGTGCCGATAGGTGCCGAGAAATCCATTCCTTCATGAAACTTTTTCACCTTGTAGATGGGGTGAATACGGTATCCCCAACCTGAGGCTGTCCGCTTTAAATCAGCATTGGAGATAGGCATAATAGCCGGCGTGCATCGCAGCATTTCTTCTTTACGCATGGCCAGCGAAATCACTTCATCAAAGGAAGTAGACTGCACATAAAGCTGTTTCATCACCACGTCAAGGCGCTTGGCTGTGTTAATCACCAGTTCGGCATTATCCATATCTTCGAGATGGCGATAGCGGTTGACTCCACCAAAACCGGCTCGCCGGATACTGCTTGGAATACTATCTGCCTGAAAAATAGTACGGTAAATATTTTCGTCCCGCAGCTCAATATCTTCTAAAACTAACTCCAGCTGATCGAGCTTCTTATTCATAATGTCATACTGTGCCAACAGCTGATGGTTCTCGCGCTCAAGGCGTTTCTCCACCGGACTTTGAAACACATATGGGTAAATGAGATAAGTCAGCATCCCCACCAACAATACAAACATAAAGTAGATAGATGCTCTGGAAATATAGTATTTAGAACCTTTGTTTATTTTATCGTAGCTAAGCGTTTCAGGATTATAGCGATACTTAACTTTTGACATAGACCGTATGTTTTACTTTTGTTAGAAAAATTGGGTACTAATCGTCCCAAAATTACTTAAATAATCTAACTTTGCAAGGTTTTTTATTGTACATAACACCTTGATATAAATTTACGAGATATGATGACGGCCTCTGAAGTAAGAAAGAGTTTTCTGGATTTCTTTAACTCTAAGCAACATAAGGTGGTGCCTTCGGCGCCAATGGTGGTTAAAAACGACCCGACATTGATGTTTACCAATGCCGGGATGAACCAGTTTAAAGATATATTCTTAGGCAACCATCCGGCTGAAAGTCCACGTGTTACCAACTCGCAAAAATGCTTGCGTGTATCGGGTAAGCACAACGATCTGGAAGAAGTAGGCCATGACACCTACCACCACACCATGTTTGAGATGCTGGGTAACTGGTCGTTTGGTGATTACTTCAAAAAAGAAGCCATTGCCTGGGGTTGGGAATACCTGACTGATGTGCTGAAAATAGATAAAGACCGTCTTTACGTCACCGTTTTTGAAGGCAGCAAAGAGGATAACGTGGGCCGTGATGATGAAGCTGCCGATGCCTGGAAAGAGTGGATTGGCGAAGACCGCATCATCAACGGTAATAAAAAAGATAACTTCTGGGAGATGGGCGAAACAGGACCTTGTGGACCCTGCTCGGAGATACACATAGATATGCGCCCCGATGAGGAGCGTGCCATGGTAGATGGTAAATCACTGGTAAACATGGATCACGACCAGGTGATTGAAATCTGGAACCTGGTATTTATCCAGTATAACCGCATGGCCAATGGCGAACTGGTGCCACTGCCCAATAAACATGTTGATACCGGTATGGGATTTGAACGCCTGGTGCGTGTTATTCAAGGCAAGTCATCCAACTACGACAGCGATGTCTTCACCCCCATCATCAATAAAATTGCTGAACTATCGGGCTTTGAATACGGCAAAAGCGAAGAAACAGATATTGCCATGCGCGTAGTGGCCGACCATGTGCGCACCATTGCTTTCTCCATTACCGACGGACAACTACCATCGAACAACAAAGCGGGCTATGTAATCCGTCGTATCCTGCGCCGTGCCGTGCGTTACAGCTATACCTTCCTCAATAGCAAAGAGGCCTTTGTGTATAAGCTGGTGGATGTACTGATAGCTACCATGGGCGATGCCTACCCTGAGCTGCAATCGCAGAAAACATTAATTGAGAAGGTTATTAAAGAAGAAGAGGAATCGTTCCTGCGTACCCTGGCTACCGGCATCAGCATGCTGGATAAAATTATGGCCGAAACCAAAGCCAACAACTACAATGTGGTAAATGGTGCAGTGGCCTTTGAACTGTACGATACCTTTGGTTTCCCACTGGATTTAACAGAGCTGATACTGAAAGAAAACAACCTGGTGGTGAACCGCAAGGAGTTTGAAGAAGAGATGAACAAGCAGAAAGAGCGCGCCCGCAGCGCCACTGCCATTGAAACCGACGACTGGGTGGTGCTTCAGCACGATGACCGCGAAGAGTTTATTGGTTACGACTACCTGGAAACAGATGTGTTCATCACCCGCTACCGCAAAATAAAGCAGAAGAACAAAGAGCTGTACCAGCTGGTATTTAACATCACCCCGTTTTATGCCGAGAGTGGTGGCCAGGTGGGCGACACCGGTTACATTCAGAATGAGGATGAGAAGGTTTATATTATAGATACCAAAAAAGAAAATAACCTGATTGTACACCTCGCCAAAGAGTTACCATCGGATCTTAATGCCACTTTTAAGGCCATTGTTAATAAGGAAGCGCGACAAAATACAGCCAACAACCACACCGCCACTCACCTGATGCACGAAGCTTTACGTGAGGTATTGGGCGAGCATGTGGAGCAAAAAGGCTCGCTGGTGCATCCCGACTACTTAAGGTTCGACTTCTCGCATTTTGAGAAAGTGAGCGAAGAGGAAATTGCCAAAGTAGAGCAGCTGGTTAATCAGCGTATCCGCCAGAATATGCCACTGGAAGAGATGCGTGAAATTCCTCAGGCCAAAGCATTGGAGATGGGCGCCATGGCCTTGTTTGGCGAAAAATATGGCGACCTGGTGCGTGCCATCAAGTTTGGCTCATCGGTGGAACTGTGTGGTGGTACCCACGTGGAAGCAACCGGTCAAATGGGCTTCTTTAAAATCATCAGCGAATCATCTATTGCGGCGGGCATCCGTCGTATAGAAGCTGTTACAGGGGCAAAAGCTGAAGAATTCATCAACCAGCAGTTTGCTTTAATTAAGGAGCTGGGCGAGATGTTTAAAAACCCGGCCAACCTCAAAAAGAACATCGAAAACCTGATGAATGAAAACAGCAAGCTAAGCTCTCAGGCCGATGGCATGCTTAAAAACATTATGGCCATTGAGAAGCGCAACCTGGTTGATAGTGCGGTGGAACACAGCGGCATTAAAGTGATTGCCACACGGGTAAAGCCGATGCTGGCTAATTCATTAAAAGACCTGGCTTTCCAGATTAAGCAGGAGTTGGATGACGTGGTAGCGGTGCTGGGTGCCGACGTAAGCGGCAAACCACAGCTGGCTATTCTGGTAGCTGACAACCTTGTGAAGGAGCGCGGCTTAAATGCCGGTGCCATTGTGCGCGAAGCGGCTAAAAAGATGCAAGGTGGTGGCGGTGGTCAGCCATTCTTTGCCACGGCAGGTGGTAAAAACCTGGATGGATTAGACGTGGCCATTGAAGAAGCTGTAGCCATTATCAAAAACCAGCTTGATAGTTAAAACATACTTTACTACAAATAGGAAGAGCTCGCCAAACGGCGGGCTTTTTTTATGCCTTCTAATTAAATCATGACTTTTATTTAATTTTTCCATAACTTACTATGTCACAATCAATAGGTAATTCATCAAACATCTTAAACAAATCAACATTCAAGACATAACACTATGAGAAACACAATTGGATTAAGTGCGCTATGCATCTGCTTTTTGTTAGCTTGCACACAGCCACCGTCAGACACCCAAAACACGGATGATAGTTTTGAAAAGTATGGCCAGGAGTTTAAAGGAAAGATAGCGCAAAGCTATGAAGACTCCCAGGAGTGGTGGCCAGAGAAGAAACGCCCCCCGAAAAACTCTCCTAACGTGATAATATTTCTGCTTGATGATGTAGGATTTGCACAGGTAGGTTCATTTGGTGGCCTGATTGAAACACCGAATATTGATTATCTGGCAGATAATGGGCTGCGATTTAACAACTTCCACACAACTGCCTTATGCTCCCCATCACGAGCAAGCCTGATGGCAGGACGTAATCCGCATAAAATAGGATTAGGTTCGCATGCTTTAACTGCCATGGGTTTTCCTGGTTACAATGCCATTGTACCACCTTCGGCCAAATCAGTTGCTAACTATCTGCAGGAAGAAGGCTACGTCAATTATGCCCTGGGCAAATGGGATCATACCCCCTTGTACGAAGTATCACAAATCGGGCCACATCACCGCTGGCCAAGTGACGAAGGCTTTGCCCATGCCTACACCTTTATGGCTGCCGATGTGCACCAGTTTATACCGGTTATGTGGGACGATCACCACCCCGAACCTTACCGGAAATCGGAGCACCTCGACAAAGATCTGGCTGACAGAGCTATCCAATGGATCACAGGCCACAAATCGTTGGACGACGAATTACCATTTATGATGCTATGGGCTTCCGGATCCATGCACTCGCCTCATCATGCAATAGACGATTACATTGCCAAATACAAAGGTAAGTTTGATATGGGCTGGGATAAGGCTCGCGAAATGATATTAGCCAATCAAAAGGCACTAGGCATCGTACCAGAAAACACTAACCTGTCGGCCCGTATTAAAGAAATACCTGCCTGGGAAACGCTTTCAGCTGATGAAAAAAAGATGTATGCCAGACAAATGGAAGTATTTGCGGCACAAATGGAACATGTTGATCATCAAATTGGCCGGGTTTTAAAAACACTTAAACGCATTGGCGAACTTGATAATACCTTGATATTTGTAACAGCCGATAACGGCGCTTCAGGAGAAGGAGGCCTCACAGGTACTTTCAATGAAACCTATGTTTTAAATGGTATGCAAACCCCATTTGAAGCCAACCTGCGCCACTACGATAATTGGGGCCAGTGGGATAGCTATCCGCATTATCATGCAGGATGGGCCATGGCCGGTAATACGCCTTTCCCCTATTTTAAGCAGTCGGAACACCGCGGTGGCCAGCACGATGCCCTGGTCGTACATTGGCCTGCCGGCTTTAAAGCACAAGGTGAGATACGGAGTCAGTACCATCACATAACCGATATTGCACCAACCATAATGGATGCCTGTAACTTTGAGTTGCCAAAAGAATATCATGGCATTGAACAGCAGGCATTCACAGGTATACCAATGAACTATTGCTTTGATAACCCTACTGCTCCCAATGCCAAAAAACAGCAATACTACGAAATGTTTGGCAACAGGGCTATCTGGAAAGACGGCTGGAAAGCGGTTACCTTACACGCCAACCGGATGCCATGGGATGTAAATGTCGTACAACCATTCGAAGATGATGTGTGGGAACTGTATCATGTGGCCGAAGATTTCTCAGAAAGCAATAACCTGGCCGATGAATATCCTGAGAAACTGGAGGAACTGAAAAAAGTATTTGAACAGGAGGCCTGGGACAACAATGTGTATCCGATGTATGACGATATGCTGGCGCGCCTTAACAAAGTTAACTATGTGCTCTTTGGCGATAAAAAGGAATTCACCTATTATGCACCGGGTGCCGTGCGAATAGCTGAGAAAGCATCTGCCCCGGTGAAAGGTCGTTCGCACAATATTGAAACAACACTTGATTTAAAGGGTGGCGAAGAAGGCGTTATAGTTGCCTGCGGTGGAATGACAGGTGGTTATACCATGTACATCAAAGGTGGGAAAGTACACTATAACTATAATTTCCTTGATGGTGAACACCACCACCTGGTGTCAAAGCCACTGCCAAAGGGAGAAGTGGATATTAAATTCACCTTTGAGCTCGACCGCGAAAAATTAAAACCCGGCACCATTATGCCATGGCCAGGTACTGGTGCACTATACATTAATGGTGAAAAACAGGACGAGGTATATTTCCCTACAACACACATCTCTACCTATTCACTGGCCGAAACGTTTGATGTAGGTATTGACACCGGCGCTCAGGTGGACCCAGACTACCAAGGCAACCCATTTCCTTATACAGGTGTGATAGACCGGGTAACAATAACATTAACAGACTAGCTATAATGATAAGCAAGCAAGTATTGCAGGTATTCTGCAATACTTGCTTTTACATCATTCATTTTGAGCCATCAGGAGTAATGAAATAGTTATTAAGGATAATTTCTCAACAGTACAGGTGGCATATTTGTACCATAAAAAATTGTAAAGAGTGAGTCATGAAAAAATTAATATTTGCCTTGGCTGTTATTCCCTTATTAATTGGATGTGCAGGCACATCCAAAGCGCCTGTTGAGCATAGCAATGAGGCTAAGCAGTTTGAAAAACACCCAGAGAAAGGCATCGTTTATGTGTATCGAACAGGCAGAGTCGTAGGCGCTGCCGGACAGATACAAGTTAAGATAAATGGCATAGATGCAGGGGGTACCGGTCCTGCCACCTTCTTTCGCTGGGAGCTGGAACCCGGCACCTACTCGTTTATGAGTTACACCCCTGAAAGCTCAAAGGTGGTAGAACTGAACGTTGAGGCCGGTCAACACTATTTCCTGCGCCAGGATGCCAGAATGGGCGTCAGTGCCGGACGTGTGACCCTGGTTGAAAAAGATGAACAAACAGGCATGAAGGAAGTAAATGACTGCAAACTACTGGTTAGTGCCTATCGCCAGAATTAATAACAATAGCTAAGCTCGCCAACAGGCGGGCTTTTTTATACAAAAAAAAGACAGCCCCAATGAGCTGCCCTCTTCAGTATATTGGATAACAAACTACTCTACTAAAGAATAATTTCGGTGTCAAATGCCACTTCTTCGCCAGCCTGGTTGATGTAATTGATAATGAGTTTAGCACCAGTCACTTCCTGCTCAATGCTGCTTAAATCAAACTCAGCTACATAGCTCAGTTCCGATGTGGCTTTATCCTTTTGCGAATCGTGTACAAGCATCAACACCAACTCTTCGGTATTAGCCTCAAAAGCATCGGCATTATAAGCCAGCTGATTCAGTTGCACCTTGTCGCCTCCCACATAGTTTAAGTTGAGGCTTAATACGCTTCCTTCCACCACAACGGCTTGCAGTTCTACGCCCGAATCAGTCAGGTCCACCATATCTGCATCAATCACTTCTTCTACCTGCGTGTAGTTAATGTCTGTCAGTCGCACATTAATACCTTCGCCCACCTCGGGTGTTGGCACATACTCCATGACGTACCACGCATAGTCGGCCATTATTTCTTTATCAACAGCCACATTTTCTACTATCTGGTAAATAACGCCATCAACCGATACAATGGTTTCGCCATCGTAGTTGGCCGTTTCAGCCATTACCACAATGCCCGCAAAGGGATCTTCCACTTTAATAGCATCATCACTGCTACAACTAACCATTAACATAGCAACAAGCGCTGCCATCATTCCTGCATGCAAAAATTTCATCTTAATCGCTTTTAATATTAAAAAAATCGGATCTGTTGATTTTTTCCAGATGGGTAGTAGTATGATGTAATTATTGGCTGTGGGTTGCGCCCCGATGGGTACTTTTTTCGTTGAAAAATCATCAAAAGCAACCTAAACGATTAGCAGACAGACAGGTCACAACCACCATATCATTTTAAAAAAAAATCAATTCAAACTCCCGCATAAGCAGAGCAAACTATAGAGGCTTCACCAAACATCAGATACAACTAACGCTTGTGTCATTATTAACCAGAAAAAATTTTTCTCGGGTCATTACAGAGCTGCCAAAGCCCGAAAAAATATTCTTCAACTCATTGCAAGTTTCTACTTGCTCCACCGGAAAAGGCATAGCACCGACCGGAGATAGTAGTTATGGCACCGGGACAAGATTACTTACACGATGAGCGAACCACTTACTTAACCATAATAGCTCAAGGATAATTCCATATAGGAATGGATAATTGCACTCAACTTTCTCTATATTTGAAATAACATGCAGTGCACGTTATAAACAAGTTAGGCCTCATATAAAAATACAAACATGAAATATTACACATTAATTACCATATTCCTTCTCATGAGTATAGTGTATGCTAATTCTCAACAAAAGGGAATCAATGTTATATATGGCGACCATCATTTATTTACAGTTGAGACACCGACAAACTGGATAAACGATAAAGAGGCAGCTAGCACAATTGGACTAACAAACTTCTTTTACTGTATTGATGACAAAAGTAAGTCAGTAAAGAGTTATATGTTTGCAAATGGAATTGATAAAGGAAATCCCCAGGATTCTTTAAACGCTTTTGTTGATGGAGATATTGAAGCATTTAAGGAAAAATACCCGAATGCAAAGATTTCTAAGTTCGAAATTGGGCATACCCCACCAATTATTGGAGCAATTGCACTCTCATACACAAACTTACATGACAGATTTAAAGAAGAGGTAGTCTACTTAGAAACAGAAATGACATTCATTGTCCTTACTTTCTCAGCAGATAATGAAAATGACTATCAGAAATATTCAAATGTTTTTGATTCTGAGTTTATCGGGACCTTTCAGTTTATAGGTAATGACCCGACTCCATTTCTAGAATGGCAAAAGAATAATCAAAATTAAAATACGAGGCCTAACAAGCCGCAATAATGCAAAGCAGAGTCCGTACGGTTTAGGGTGGGCAGATTCCCGCCTCAATTGTCAGTCCTATCGGACGGACAACCTCAACGCAAACCTGCTACAACATCATGCGGCCAACCAATGGGCGCAAGCAAAAACGCAGTAGCAAAATCTAATCATCAGCAATAAAAACAAAGAGCTGATAGTGATGGTGCCTGCATTGGCTCCCGGCGACTATGAATTGCAGGTGGTGACGCAAGGCACCAATGGTTCGATACTGCTGAAAGAGCCAAGAACAGAGCAGCTGGATAGCATATTGAGCGTTCAATAAAATGCTTTTACTCCACAGACTTTTCTGTGCGGAGCCACAGACTTTTCTGTGCGGGGCCACAGACTTTTCTGTGCGGGGCTACAGATTTTCCTGTGCGAGGCCACAGATTTTTCTGTGAGCATTATTAAAACTAAAGCAGTATGCTGGATTAAACCCGAGAGGCGCAACAGGTTGATTGCCGACGCTCCCGGGCTTTTTCATGTATTGACAGTAACTGCAACTGGCGGTATCAGATACAAATGCTAACAATTTTAATAATTCGATTAGTATGCAATGCACACACTTTCTGAATGCTTAACATATAAAGGTGCACAATACTTGCCTAAATGGCATGTATTGCGCACCTTTAGCATGCGTAAAGAAGAAATAAACGCCATACGCTTATAAAATCGTTAGGCAATATTTATCTAAGCAATTGAAAAGTCAATAACCTAGTGCAACAAATTAAATATGAACCCAACAATTATGGAAAAGAAAACAGTAACACTTATACTTCTGTTTGTCACATTGATTAATATAAAAAGTCAAACGACAGATATTAAACTCAAGGATATAATTGTAGGCACATGGAATATAGAATATAGAGGCACAACAGTGACAACAGACAATCCTGATGCAAATGAAAATATCGACCTGACTTCAGAATTACTTAAAAAGGAAGATGGCAAAATAGAATTCGTTAATCAAACATATATTTTAAATTCGGACAAATCAGGGAAATATTTAATTAAAGGAACGACTATATATTTAGACGACAAAAAGTATCATTTTGCAATTCATAATAAGGACAAATTTAACCTTGTTAGAAAAATAAATGCAGACTGTTTCTTGACATATATGATTGAACGAAAAAATAAATAAAAAACATTGCCTAACAATGGCTAATAAAGCATAAGTGAATCGACTCGTTTTGGTTGGTTCGTAGCTTCGGCGGTCAGCGCCAAATCGATTTGGCTTTTGAAATTAAAAGATAAAAACAAATACAACGCTTTGGCTCCGTGAAGTTCGAGAGTGAGTACGGCTAAAAATCACTTACGCTTCATAGCCGCGTCCGTCAGACTGTCTAAAAACCGCCTGTTTATAGAATAGCGGGATCAGATATTTTGTATCTTGGGGTATCAAAAACATACTCTTAACATAGCATTGCCAATAGTTAGGTTGTTATGCCATACATCAATTGCACTCATCTAAAACGAACTAAATGAAGCTATTCACTGCATTTATAGAAAAGAACACTTCTGGAAAAAAGGTTTTAGGTTTTTTTATTCTAACCAATGTCGTATATGTCTTCATGCTGACTGTTACTATTCCTAAAACAATGGCGTTTTCTGATGGAATGAAACTGTTGGATATGATGCCTGCGGGGTATGATTTGAATTATGTTAGTGAATTATTCAGTTCTCTTGGAGAAAATGGGCGTAGGTTATACCTTACCCGTCAAATACCTGTGGATTTGATTTACCCATTCCTCTTCGCTCTCTCCTACTGTATACTTCTAGGGTATTTCTTAAAAAAACTAAATAAACTAAAGACGCCATTTCTGTATTTATGCCTAATCCCTGTATTTGCAGGTATTTCAGATTATTTAGAGAATATTGGAATAATTACAATGTTATATAGCTATCCGGACATAACACACGATGCGGTAAGTATGACAAATCTATTTTCAATTTTAAAAAGTATCTCGACAAGTGTATTTTTTATAGTCTTAATCGTTGTGTTAATATTAGTTGGACTTTCAGCTATGAAAAGGAAAACCTAAAACAAATATTAGCTCCGCTCACATGGAAAGTCAGTACGCTTAAAATACCTGAATCCAGTATACACAAGGCCAATGCCAGCAACTTATGAGATGAGTGAAATAACAACTAAATATTTTACGAACAGGAAAGATTGGAGAAATTGGCTCCAG
Source organism: Carboxylicivirga mesophila (assembly GCF_018271975.1). GTDB lineage: Bacteria > Bacteroidota > Bacteroidia > Bacteroidales > Marinilabiliaceae > Carboxylicivirga > Carboxylicivirga mesophila. The sequence continues at coordinate 146,099 of NZ_JAGUCN010000001.1, read as the reverse complement.
GCTCATTTTGAAACTGAAGATGAAATCTGGCTGGAATATCCTTTAAAAAGGACAGGTAGAAAACGCATCTTGTATAATGATGCCGTTGAAGAAGCGTTATGTTTTGGGTGGATCGACAGCACCCTTAAATCACTCAATGAAGAGACCTCCATTCAACGGTTTTGTAAAAGAAGAAGAAACTCAGGTTTTTCACAGCCAAATATTGAACGCCTGAGGTGGCTTTTTGAAAACAACATGATTCACGATTCAATTAAGGATGACGTTTTAAAAGTCATTCAACAGGAGTTCACTTTTCCAGAGGACATACTGCGGGAGTTAAAAACGAAAAAAGTTACCTGGGAGAATTACCAGAACTTTTCGGAACCATATAAACGCATCAGAATTGCCTATATCGAAAATGCCAGAAAAAGGCCGGAAGAGTTTGAGAAGCGTTTACACAATTTCATTGCCAAAACAACAGAAAACAAATTGATTAAAGGCTTTGGAGGCATTGACAAATACTACTAACCTGAGTTCAAAATTTTACGTCAAACTCAGGTTACTAATGTGCGACAATCCTAAGGTCAAATCACAGTCTGGAGGACACCGTTGCTTATGCTATATATAGCTGGTTTACCACGCCAGCATCTCTTGAATAGCCTTTTCTATGCCTTCCTTGTCGAAACCACATACACCATAGAGTTCGGTCTGTGTGCCATGCTCAATGTATTTATCTGGTATGCCCAGGCGCTTCACTCTGGCACAATAGCCGTGGTCTGCCATAAACTCCAACACGGCACTACCCATGCCTCCGATGACTGTTCCATCTTCAATGGTTATCACCTTGTCATGATGCTTAAACACATCGTGCAGCAGTGCCTCATCTAGAGGTTTAACAAAACGTATATCGTAATGCGCTATTGTAGTGCGACCATCCTGCTCCAGTTTTTGAATCACCTGACTGGTTTTAACACCTATCGGACCAATGGTGACTATGGCCAAATCCTTACCATCCTTCAGCTTACGCCCTGTTCCTACTTTAATCGCCTGCATGGGGCGCTGCCAATCAATCAATGAACCATTACCGCGTGGGTAACGAATGGAAAAAGGCCCCTGGTTGGGCAACTGAGCAGTATACATCAGGTTACGTAGCTCCTCCTCATCCATTGGCGACGAAACAACCAGGTTGGGTATACCACGCATATAAGACAAATCATAGGCCCCATGGTGAGTAGCACCATCGGCTCCCACTAACCCTCCCCTATCGAGGCAGAATACCACATTCAGGTTTTGCAAGGCCACATCATGAATCACCTGATCATAGGCACGCTGCATAAACGATGAGTAGATGTTGCAAAATGGCGTATACCCTTCAATAGCCAGTCCGGCTGAAAAGGTCACCGCATGTTGCTCGGCAATACCCACATCAAAAGCTCTGTCGGGCATCTTCTCCATCATAATATTAAGGCTACAGCCGGTAGGCATAGCAGGTGTAATACCTACAATCTTCTCATTGGCTTCGGCCAGCTCCACTATGGTATGACCAAATACATCCTGAAACTTGGGTGGTTTTGGCACTGTTGATTTGGCGGCAATGGTTTGTCCGGTTATCTTATCAAACTTATCGCCTACGGCGTGCCAGGCTGTCTGGTTTTCTTCGGCAAACTTAAATCCTTTCCCTTTTTTGGTGATCACGTGCAGCACCTTCGGTCCGGGTATATCTTTCAAATCACTCAATACGCGATGCAGATGCCCCACATCGTGGCCATCAACAGGACCAAAGTACCTGATATTTAAGCCTTCGAAAATATTGGTTTGCTTGGTCAACAGATTCTTAAGCGAATTATTCAGCTTAGTAATCATTTCCTTCGAGCGCGGCCCGGTCAGCTTCATCTTCTCAAGCATCTTAAATGCTTCGGAGCGAAACTTATTATACGTTTGTGAAGTGGCAATATCCACCAGGTATTCGCTAAAACCGCCAACAGCCGGATCAATCGCCATGTTGTTGTCATTCAAGATGACCAGCATGTTAGACTTTAAGGTTGACATGTTATTCAAGCCTTCAAAAGCCATGCCTGCTGTCATGGCACCATCGCCAATCACAGCCACCACATGCTTGTCGCTATCATTATCCATTGCGGCTGCAGTAGCCATTCCTATACCAGCCGAAATAGAAGTGGAAGAGTGCCCCACGCCAAAGGCATCGAACTCACTCTCAAATACATTTGGAAATCCGCTAATGCCTTTAAATTTGCGATTGGTATGAAACACGTCACGTCTGCCGGTGAGTATCTTATGCCCATAGGCCTGATGTCCCACATCCCAGATAATCTTATCTTCGGGCGTATTAAAAACATAATGCAAGGCCACCGTTAGCTCAACCACCCCCAGGCTGGCACCAAAATGCCCTGGATTACACGAAAGCGCATCTATAATAAACTCTCTTAATTCATCACATACTTGCGGCAATTTATCTGCTTCAACCTGCTTCAGGTCAGCAGGTGAATCAATCGCATCCAACAAGCGGCTTGGGCCTTCATTCATATTCTTAACTTCGTGAGCTGATTCCAATTGTATCCTAAGTGTATTTAACAGGGCAAAGATAATAAGAATGGGGTTATAAGCGCATATATATAAAAATTTCATTACCCCCGCCAATCAGAGCACTTTAGAACCCCCATAAACCACAAGCCATTAGCTAGTTGATTACACGGTGACCTTTGCGTGTATATTATTATTCTATTGACAGCTCACACCTATTGACCTTTCAGCTTTTTTTTCAATCTTTGAATGGAAAACAACCTTATCAAGATGATCAGAATTGCCTTTACTTGTTTAGCCGCGCTATTGATGCTGGCTTGTGTACCATTAAAACAGTTTGAAGAACTGACTGAGGAGAATGAACAACTGGAAGTGAGTGCCTCACAGGCAGCTAAAGAAAATGATGCACTCAAAGTAGAAAACCGCGAATTAGCAGGACAACTCGAACGATACACAGCAAAAGTGGCCTCTCTGAGTGATGACACCTTGCGCCTGAGTCGCAAAAACCAACGTCTGCAGCAACGTTACGATGAGCTTTATCAGAATTACACCGAGTTACTTAATAAGCTGAAGACCAACTCTGGCAGTAATATGGATAATAAGAACCTGCTGGCCTATCTGCAAAAGCTGCAGGATGATCTGCAAAAAAGAGAAGATGAGCTAGTGGCATCGGAGCAGGCCTTATTGAAAAAACAGCAGAAACTGGAACAGGCCAACGCTGAATTGTCTGCTGCACAATTGCAGTTGCAAGAGCAAAACAAACGACTCATTGAACTGGAAGAAATGTTAACCAGAAAAGATGACGCCATGCGCTCACTAAAACAAACCATTAGTGATGCCCTGACAGGCTTCTCGGGCGATGAGCTGCAGGTACATATGAAAGATGGAAAAGTATATGTATCACTTGAGGAAAAACTACTGTTTCAATCAGGTAGGTATGAGTTGAACCAGCAAGGGGCAATAGCGCTGGAAAAAATTGCCCGCGTTCTGGAGCAAAATGAAGACATTGATATATTGGTGGAAGGGCACACCGACCATGTTCCTTACAATGGACGGGGTGAACTAAAAGACAATTGGGATTTAAGTGTAAAGCGGGCCACTTCAGTAGTGAGAATACTACTGGACGATAGTGAAATAAACCCTCGTCGCATCACTGCAGCCGGACGCAGCAAGTATATTCCACTCATTGAAGGAAATGATGCTGCCGCCCTGCAAAAAAACAGACGTACCGAGATAATACTTACCCCTCGCTGGTCAGAAGTATTTGAACTATTAGAACTGGATAATTAGCATGACACTAAAAGCATTTATATTAGAGGCCTGGGCGCTTATAAGAGTTCTCACTCTGCGGCGCCAGTTAAATGCTTTTCGCTTGGTTTATTCCTATCTGCGTGCTCACTATGGTCATACCGTTCAAATAACAGGTAAACCGATGGCCTGTGCTATTGAGCCAACCAGTATCTGCAACCTAAAATGTCCGGAGTGCCCTACCGGCGCCAACTTACTTAAGCGTCCAAGGGGTATGATTCAGCTCTCAGACTTCTCAAACATGCTGAAACAGCTGACGCCTGAACTGTTGTATCTCAATCTTTATATCCAGGGCGAGCCATTGATGCATCCTGATTTTGGAGCCATGGTTAAGGAAGCTGCCCGCTACAGGCTCTATACCTCTACTTCCACCAATGGCCATTACATGAATCCGTCACTGGCCGATCAACTGGTGCAATCAGGATTGACCCGCATTATATTTTCGGTGGATGGCACCAGCCAGGAAAGCTATGGTTTATACCGCGTTGGTGGCAGTTTTAACCGGGTTAAGCAGAGTATTATTGATGTGGTGAGAGCCAAAAAGCGGGCACGCTCAGCCTATCCATTAATTGTGATGCAGTTTTTGGTATTTAGACACAACGAACATGAGCTGCCCCAAATTAAAAGACTGGCACGGCGTTTAAGTGTGGATAAACTGGAAGTTAAAACCGCCCAGTTCAATAGCTTTGGCACGATGCGTCCACCCCTGAATGCCAGGTACAGCCGATACTCTGATGAACTGGGCCGCTTCCTGAAAACCCCTGTTCAAAACAGGTGCTGGCGACAATGGCATTCGACCACCATCACCTGGGATGGTCGTTTATCGCCCTGCTGTTATGATAAAGACGCCGAACATGCTTTTGGCAACGTTAACAAACATTCCATTGATGAGTTATGGTATGGCGACAAGAGCCTGTCATTTAAGCAACAGATATTTAGCCAGCGCAATAGCATTGACATGTGCACCAACTGCCCCGAAGGTAAGCACCTGTTTTAAGCATCGCTTAATCCTGCTGGTGTAATCAAGCTTCAGATAGTGTTTATCACCACTTTTCATCGGTTAATAAATCCTTCGTAAAAATTCAATAAAATAAATAGATTAACTGCTATAATTATTTAACTTTAACCAGAATTCCAAAACAAAACCGTTGATATTGCACACATTATAATGCCTTAAACGAACTATGGGAAGAGTTACTGGGGCAAGGTTATACAGGAAGTTAGATGTATTTATACGTAGGAGGTTAGGACCTACCAACTTACGTTCGGGTGACGGACTGCTCTATTGGCGGGAACGGATTTTTCATTATTTCTCCATAGGGGTTCTGTTCATCGGATTGGTGGTATACTTGTACCTGGGACTTTCATTTATTAAAGATGCCAAGTTTGCCTATGCTATCTTTTCATCATTTGTATTCTTCTCAGCTGTATTCGCAACAACGGTCAGGAGCCTGCCTCTAAAGTTCAGAGTCTCCTGGATATTATTCCTCATTTATCTCATTGGGGTATACTCACTACTCGAATCCAATAATTCATCTTTAGGGTACGCGTTCTTTATTTCCTACGCTTTGCTTTCAGGTATACTGGTAGGACAAAAACGTGCCTGGATGTCGGTAATTACCATAGGCATCACTATTGCAGCCATTGCCATGGTGCTCTATTCCAACATACTCAACGTACCTTTTGAAGCATCTATACCTCTTAAAGCATACATCAAAACATCCATTATCTTCCTTGTGATTATTTTAGTAACGCTTCTTCCCCTTGTAAGCCTGCTAAATGGTCTGATATTTAACCTGGAGAAAGAAACTCGCTACAGAAGACTTTTAAGGCGTGAGCATGAGGATCTCACCCTGGCCAAACGCAAGGCTGAAGAAAGTGATCATCTGAAAACTTCGTTTCTTTCCAACATGTCGCATGAGATACGAACGCCGATGAATGCCATTCTGGGCTTCTCAAATTTATTGTCTCACCCCGACATAAGCACAACGGAGAAAGAAGAGTTTATCAACCTTATACGCATCAACGGTAAAAACCTGTTGACGCTGGTGGAGGATATTATTGATATCTCAAAGATTGACAGCGGACAACTTCAGATTAAAAATGCTCCTTGTAAGCTGCACCATGTGATGATGCAGGTATATGAATCATTTTTAGATGACATCAAACGTCGTGGATTATTCAACCTGAAGCTGTATCTGAAAGAAGGAGTAAGCGATGAAAACATCCGCATACTAACGGATGAACACCGTCTGAAGCAGATTCTGATTAACCTGGTTGGCAATGCTGTTAAATTCACCGAAAGAGGATTTATTGAATTTGGCTACACGCAAGAGGATGACCAGTTCCTGAGGTTTTATGTGAAAGATACTGGCATTGGACTGCCCAAAGGTAAAGAGAATGAAATCTTTGACCGTTTTTCTAAATTTAACGATGACAAAGAGCGTTTATATGGTGGCACCGGCATTGGTCTATCCATTGTGAAACACCTTGTTACGCTAATGGGTGGCGAAGTGTGGGTAGAATCAGAACCATTGGTGGGCACCACCTTCTTCTTTACATTACCTTATCACCGACTGGCTATTCCTGAGAATTTCAAGGAAGAAAGCAAAGAGCCTGTCAGAGAATTTAACTGGGAAGGCAAAACATTCTTAGTAGCAGAAGATGAAGAAGATAACTTCAGGTATATTGAAGTTGCCTTAGCCTTATCAAATGCCAGCCTGATATGGGCTCGCGACGGTCAGGAAGCAGTGGATGTATTTAAGCGCATTGATGGTATTGATTTGGTTCTGATGGATATTAAAATGCCATTGATGGATGGCTATACGGCTACCCGCCAAATTAAAAGCCTCAGCAAAAAAGTACCGGTTATTGCACAAACGGCCTATGCCATGTCGGAGGAAAAAGAGAAATCGCGCGAAGCCGGATGTGATGATTATATTGCCAAGCCAATTGGCTATGATGATCTGCTCAGCACCATCAACCGTTTTGTTCCCGGCAACGGCCACTAATCAGCTCCCCTTCACCCATTAATGCCATTTAAACGGGCAGCTTCAACATCCCATCTCGTCCAAAATGAGCACAATTAACAATCGCAAAACTCTATCAACTTGATAGTTACACTCGCAGCCTCATTTTTTATTACGTGTGAAAGATAAGTCATCTGTCATATCAGTACACAGTGAGAATGTTATCAGGGCCCGAAAACAGAAGCTGTAACTTGTATAACCATTAATCCACAAGTTATGAAAGCGAAATATATACTAATACTGATAGCCATCATTTCAACCAGCTGCTCAAAATCGGTTTTGAGCGATATGGAAATAACAGACCCGCACTTGCTAAAGGTGAAGGTGAAGATTGAGCAAAACGTGCACGACGAAAGAGAAGTGCAGGTTTTTATAAGGGATAGAAATAACCGCCCCATCGACCTTTTGGCAGGTAAGGTAATAGTAAATGAGTACGTAGTACCCTTTGACAGGGCTGAAGTAAATGCTGCAGGTGCGCGTGGCTACATCTACCAACCCTGCATGGATGAGCAAATATTCAAAATCACTATTTACTGGAATTCATACGATTCGCACACATTTATACTAAGTCCGCAAAATGGGTGGCCCGGATTCAGATATCCTGACTGTTCATGCAACTATCATGATCCGGACTATATATATGATAGCTATTCGCTCAAACCAGCACCATTTTACGACCACGAAATTGATATTGTTTATAACATCATCAACTGGTAGCGATGTTATAAGCGAATTTTAATAGCGAGAAAAGGCCCATGTGGCCTTTTTTTATTTCTATCGCTCAATTGATGCAAATCAGAAGTTCTGTCAGTATTATCCGGCATCTTTGCATCAAAATATGAACCATGCATAACAGATACCAGCAGCCAACAGCCTGGCAGGGACGAATAGATAGTATTAGTGACCCCAGTGCTTTTAGATGGCACCAGATTGTCCATCTATTGAACCTCAACCAACCAGTAAAAGCCGATAGCTCGGCGATAAACATCTGTTTCTTAGGCTTCTGTTGCGACGAAGGGGTTAAGCGTAACATGGGACGACCGGGTGCGGCCAAAGGACCAGCCAGCATCCGTAAGGAAATAGCCAACTGGCCGGCCAACTGCCATCCCCACGCCAACCTATATGATGCTGGTAACATTACCTGCACAGACGGCCACCTGGAAGAAGCCCAGGAAGCATTAGCCAAGGCGGTAAAGCTGATTTTGGAACATGGCTATTTTCCTATATTACTGGGAGGTGGTCATGAGATAGCGCTTGGTCATTTCAATGGGATACTTCAATCAAAGGGAGCGGCTCCTGCCATTGTTAATTTTGATGCTCACCTCGACTTAAGACCTGTGCAGGATAAAGGTTCATCGGGCACTATGTTTAACCAGATTCATGCTATCTGTTCTCAGCTCTACCAGCCATTTAATTACTTATGTGTAGGACCTCAAACCTATGCCAACACACAAAGTTTGTTCGCTAAAGCCGATGAAATGGGCGCCAGATACATTCTGGCCAAAGAGATAACTGCTGCCCATATTCCTCAGGTAGATGAGCAAATACACTATTACCTGCACGATAAAGATTCCGTTTATCTGACACTATGTACCGATGTGCTTTCGGCAGCTCATGCACCAGGCGTATCTGCCGTACAGCCCTTTGGACTGGATCCAGATTTAGTTCTGCAGCTTATTAAGAGCATTGTAAAAACCGGTAAAGTGTGCAGCATTGATTTTGCAGAAGTATCGCCCCGCTTTGATGCGGATAACCGAACAGCCAAATTAATAGCTGTCTATATTTATGCTGTCGTTAACGCCATTATTGAACAACAAATCAGCCAATCGCACTAATTTCAAGCAACTTATCTGGATCGAGTATCTCTATCTCATTGCAATGAATAGCTATCAGTCCTTCCTCTTTAAACTTAGTTAAGATGCGTGTGGTGCTTTCAATAGACATACTGGCCAGTTCAGATAAATCCTTACGGGTAAGTTGCAACGGGAACTTATCCTGCTTATAAATACGTTGTGCCAGGCATAGTAACACATCAGCCAAACGACCATAGGTTTGCTTCTTGGTTAAACAAAAGAAACGGCCATTGATAATGACAGAATTCTCGGCCAGCAGGCTTATAATCTGTACTGCAAACTGTGCATTATTTTCTATTAAGCTTTTGAATGCTCCTATTTCAATGAGCTTAACCGTAGAATCCATATAGGTTTGAGCACTATACGGGAAGGTGTTATTCCCATCAAATAAAGCGGGTAAACCAATAATATTAATTGCAGGTAGTATTTTCAGAATCAATGAGTCATTGCCATTTTCCAGGTAAATCTTGGCCAATCCTTCTTTCATCACCATTATGTGCGAGGCAAAAGCTCCTTGCTTGCATATTGTTTCACCACGCTTATACTCCACCTCAACACTATTCTTTTCAACAAATGCAATTTCATCATCTGTCAAATTATCAAAACAACATAGTGGATTCTCTCCCACTGAACATCCGTTATAAACAACTGATTTTGGCATTTCTTTAGCTTTTAAGGGTTAGGTAAATATACGTAAAACATGGTTATTCCCATCATGACATTACTCATGTTAAACCTACTTATAATCAACCACAACCGTCACTACAATCTAATTATACATATTCATCTTTGCAATTATACATATATACATACGTTTTGTTACAAGCTTTTGGCCGTAACGCATCATACTTTTCCTTGATTTGGATCACTTAAAGCTGCCAGAAGTTACTATTTGATCCACGTTTTGTTGCAGATGCTTTTATATAGAGAAAAAATTCTTCAAAGCTAATTTTGCTTCAAATCCAATTTATATGAAAAATCAATTCTCGAAATCAGTGATGGCTTTATTGGTAAGTTTGCTGCTCCCGCTTGCCGTATTGCTGTTAACCTTAAAGGTAGCTGCCCATAAGGGCACCCCTGATGTAGTGGATGTTAAGCTTAAGGCCGAACACATTTCATCGGTAGACCATTCGCAATTTGAAATCCTTCAGCAGGATTTTGAAACACCGCATGATGTTACAGCTGCATGCTTATCGTGTCACACAGGCCGCGATGAAGAAATCATGTCCACTGCACACTGGAAATGGGAGCGCGAAGAGGAAATTCCCGGCCGCGGAGTTGTTTCGGTAGGTAAAAAGAACCTGTTAAATAACTTCTGTACAGGTGCCAATGGCAATAATGGCTCCTGCATGCGTTGCCACATTGGCTTAGGCTGGAAAGATAAAAGTTTTGATTTTGCCGACAACCGCAACATTGATTGTTTAGTGTGTCATGATCAGACTGACACGTATTTTAAACAAAAAGGGCAAGGTGGTATGCCGGCAACTGCCGAAACAGCCAACTCAGCATATCAGGTGCCCGATTATCCTTACGTAGCTCAGAACGTTGGTTTGCCAAAGAAAAATAACTGTGGCATCTGCCACTTCTATGGAGGTGGTGGTAACAATGTGAAGCATGGCGACCTGGAAGAAGCTCTGTTATCGTGCACAAAAGAAGTGGATGTGCACATGGCTATGGACGGCCCTGATATGGCCTGTATTGATTGCCATACAACCGAACGCCATAACATCATGGGCAAATTATATTCGGTTTCATCGGCCAATACAAACCGTATACATTGCGACCAATGCCACACAACCACCCCGCATAATGACAAGGTATTAGACAACCATTTTGAAAAGGTTGCCTGCCAGACCTGCCATATACCCATCTATGCCAAAGCCAATGCTACCAAGCTCTATTGGGACTGGTCATCGGCCGGGCTAACCGACGAACATGGCAATGGCTACTCGGAAGATGATGCTGATGGCAACCACAACTACCTATCCATCAAAGGTAATTTTGTGTGGGACGATCATGTAAAGCCTGAATACTACTGGTTCAACGGTACGGTTGATCATTACCTGTCTACTGACACCATTTCGGAAGTACCAGTTAAAATCAACAGCCTGTTTGGTGAATACCGCGATTCAACCGCCAAGATATGGCCGGTGAAAGTGCACCGCGGCAAACAAATCTACGATACCGAGAACAACACACTCATTAGCCTGAAGCTATGGGCAGCTGAAAAAGGCGAAGGAGCCTTCTGGAAGGATTTTGACTGGGATACAGCGGCACGCCTGGGTATGGAGTATAACGATCGCCCTTACAGTGGCAACTATGATTTTATCGCCTCAGAAGTGTATTGGCCCATCAACCACATGGTGTCGCCTAAAGAGGAAACACTTAGCTGTACCGAATGCCACAGCCGCGATGGCCGTCTGGCGCAACTCAATGATTTTTACTTACCAGGTCGTGATTACAATAAAACAGTTGATTACGCAGGCTTTGGCCTCATCTTCATGACCCTGATTGGTATTGTAGCACACTTCTTTGGGCGCATTGTTGCCTATTTCAAAAACCGATAACTATGGAAAAAGTAAAAATATACAGCCGCTTTGAGCGCTTTTGGCACTGGACACAAATGATGCTCATCCTACTATTAATCATCACCGGGTTTGAAATCCACGGCACGTTTGAGGCATTCGGTTTTGAAACATCGGTGCGCCTGCATTCGGCTGCCGGATGGGCCTTTCTGATACTAACTATCTTTGCCATCTTCTGGATGCTGGTAACCGGCCAGAGTCGTCAGTTTGTGCCTGTGCGCAACAATATCAAATCCCAGATAATGTATTACATATCGGGTATTTTCAAGAAAGAACCTCATCCGGTGAAGAAGACTGCTGATAGCAAACTCAATCCGCTTCAGCGTATCATCTATTTTGGTTTGATTATCCTGGTGTTTCCGGTGCAATTGATTACCGGATTCTCTTACCTGTTCTTTCATTATCCTGATAAACCATTTGCTTTTGAAGGACTGGAGGCCATTGCAGTGTTGCACACACTGGGCGCCTTTCTACTGGTCGCCTTTGTATTGGCGCACTTTTACCTCATCACAACAGGACATACGATTACTTCCAACCTTCAGGCCATGATAACAGGCTATGAAGAGCTTGAAGAAGAAACTGAAACTGCTACAAACTAACAACTATGAAAAGATTATTTGTATACATCTCGTGCCTGGCTGCCTTAATGAGCTGCCAAACACAAACGGGCAACCTGAGTGTTGACGACATGGTGGCATCAGCCTCTAAAGTGGTGACTTACACCACACCCGCCGATTTAATGAAAACGATGGAGTCTGAAGAGATATTTTCAGTCATCGACGTACGCCAAAGCAACGAGCATTACCATGGCTTCATTCCGGGCGCTGTTAATATTCCTCGCGGCAGCATGGAGTTCAATATTGGCACCGAAGCGTTTTGGGAAACAGAAGGCTTATATGTACCACAAAAAGATGAGATGCTTATCCTCTACTGTAAAAAAGGTAAGCGCTCCACTTTAGCTGCACAAACGCTGATGCAGATGGGCTATAACAAAGTCTATGTGCTTGAAGGAGGTTGGAAAAACTGGGAACTCACCTACCCCGATTTCTGCGATAAGAACCTGGAAATGCTGGCCGGTGGACCTGCCAAACATGATGATGGCGGTGGCTGCTAAATACTGATTCTAACAATAATGTAAATACATACGATTCTTTAATTATTAAATCCTTTAAGTTATGAAAAATCTATTTCGTTATTTCTTTTTGATGCTGGCTATCAGCGCAGTAGTTTTTACCGGATGTAAGGACGACAATGATCCTACCACAAGCACTAATCCTTCTGAAACATTAATGGACTACCTGGTGGAGATTGATATGGATCTGAACCATGTTATTAAAAACAGTGATGGGCAAAAATTTGTCATGGCGGCTCCGGCTGATGGTAATGTGAGCAGCAAATATGTTATTGATATCAGAAGTACTGATGCTTTTAATGCAGGTCATATCGCCAATGCGGTTAATGTACCTGATTTTAAAAACATCCTGACTGAAGCTGCCAAAGCGGATAAGCCAATATTAGTGGTATGTTATACTGGCCAAACGGCTTGCTATGCAACTTCATTATTACGATTATATGGTTACCACGATGCACAGGCCTTAAAATGGGGTATGTCTGGTTGGAACGAAACAACTGCCGCTCCTTGGGATAACGCCATCGCAGATATCAGTGACGGGCACTCAAACTGGACGTTTAATGCCAGCGAACCTACATTAGGAGTATATGACGCGCCCGTTTTCCCAACAACAGCTATCGAAGGTGAAGGAATTCTTAAAGAACGTGTTGAATATATCGTTTCTCAAGGCTTCAAAGGTGTTGAAGCGACTGATGTTTTGGAAAGTCCTAGCGGATTCTTTATCAACAACTACTTTAATACAACTGACTACAGTGCTTTCGGGCATGTAGATGGAGCTTACCGAATGAATCCTTTATTAGTGAGCCCCAGCTCAACGGAGGAAGCAGCTGTAACTAATCTTGATCCTTCAAAGAAGGTGGTTACCTATTGCTACACCGGTCAAACATCAGCAGTTATTACTGCATACCTGCGCGTACTGGGTTATGATGCCTACAGCCTGAAGTTTGGTATGAATAAATTATCTAACTCAAGTGATGCCTGGACAGCCAATCAGTGGAGAGGCGATTCAAATCCTAAGAATTTACCACTTGAGCAGTAATCCGAAATAAAGCCGCTCCTCGAAGCGGCTTCTTTTTCCCATCTTAATTATATGATCATGACTAAAAATATTATTCTACTCATCTTAGCTTCCTGTCTGCTGTTGCCCGCTAATTTGTTGGCACAGGGCTGCGAAGAAGCAGCCGGAAGCGATGAAGCATTGAAAGTATTTGGCTTCTTACAGGCCGAATACGACCAGCAGTTTACCGACGAAACAACCAGCTCCTTCAGCTTTAGAAGAGCACGACTGGGTGCAACCGGTAACATTCCCTACGACTTCTCCTATTATGTGGTAATGGAAATGAGCCCGATGCTTAGCAGTAACGGAAGCGCCTATCTGTTGGATGCTTTTATTACTTATGGCCGATGGGACTGGGCGAAAATCTCCATGGGTTCATTCAAAAATCCTTTTAGTATGGATTTGGGTGGTACAGCCTGTAGTGGTATTAATACCATTTTCCGCTCTCGGGCAGTTGATCAGCTGGTGGTGCCACAGCGCGACTTAGGTATAATGGTGCTGGGTGGTGACCGCAGCACGTTCTTTCAGTATCGCCTGGCCTATATGAATGGTGCCGGCCTGAAGAAGGACAATAACAATTCAAAAGACATCATCGCGCGTGCCGTATTTCATCCGCTTGATTTCTTATACGTAGGTGGTAGTTATCGTTTGGGTTATCCAACCAATGACGATGATAAGCGCACATCTTATGCCTTGGAGGCCGAATTCAATTATGGTCCGTTCAGAGCAATGGGTGAATACATTGTTGACGAAGGCGAATACGATCGCTCACTGGGCGGTGGTTGCGGTGGCGAACTGATCGCCCTTGGCGATGAGCGTAAAGGTGCATACGTGCAAGCCATGTACATGACCAAATGGAATGTTGAACCAGTCTTTAAATACGAGTTTTTTGATGCTGGTATTAACGACTATCGCGAGGACATCATGACCTTTGGTGCCAACTACTTTTTCAACGATTGGACACGTCTTCAGGTCAATTACCTCTATCGTGCCGAGGAGCCGGTTGAAGGCAATAACGATGGCTTGTATGTACAATTACAAGTGAAATTTTAATCGATAAACAACAAAGAGATGAAGAGACTAAGTTTAGTAGCTGCCCTTGTTATATACACCATAGGAGCTGTTGCACAAGGCGATTTTATTTCGGTTAAAGAACTAGCGGGTAAAATCAATGATTCTAAAGTGCAGATTTTTGATGCACGCAAAGAAGCCGAATACAAGCAAGTACATATTCGTAACGCTGTCAGTTTCCCTGTTGAGGAGCTATCGACCAAAACACCCATTGAAGGTATCCTGAAAAGTGATGCTGAAATAGCGAAGGTAATGGGCGCTCATGGTGTTGATTTCAGCAAAGAAATTGTATTGTACTGCAACAAAGGCAGCAATGCCGGCCGTATGTACTGGATCATGAAAATGATGGGTGCAAGCAATGTAAAACTGCTTGATGGCAATCTGGATGCCTGGAAAGCAGCCCGCAAGCCGGTTACCCGCATGCCCAAAATGCCAAAGAAAACAACCGTAACAGCTAATGTGGACCGTTCGACTTACCTGACTATGGATGATGTTAAGGCCCAAAAAGCTAAAAGCAACGTTATTTTGGTTGATGCCCGCGCTGATAACTATTTTAATGGTACCGATCCAAAAAGCAAAGGCCACATTGAAGGAGCCATCAGCATCAACTCTGATTTGATGCGCGATGACAAAGGCCTTATTAAATCAGCTGAAGATTTAAACAAGCTGTTTGCTTCCAAAGGCGTTACAAAGGACAAGGAAGTGATTCTGTATTGCCAGACCAGCACGCGTGCCGGTTTGCTGTATACTATAATGACAACCAAATTGGGTTATACAAATGTGAAAGTATATGATGGAGCCTACAACGAGTGGGTGACCGCCAATAAGGTTGTATCGTAAAATACCCTTTTAATCAGTTAAACTTGATTTTCCAGACAGGCCGCTCTTCAACCCTTGAGCGGCCTGTTGTTATCTATTATCGCAGGAAAATAAAGAGTGCTATTAACACCCAGAATACCCATTGGAACATCTTAAATAAGCCTCCCTGAACCGAGGATGTTAAAGCAATAATGATTTGAACCAAGGCAAAAAAGGCATAATTCATGCCGATAAAATTAAGTACCATGGTAGGGTCATACATACAGTTTTCGAAATTAACTCCCACCATTATCAGCAACAGCGAAGACAAAATCTGATAGACTGACACATAATGAAATACCGACAAAATCACATTCTTTGGCACAACATCCAGATCACATGCCTTAAAAGGCTTTAAATACATTTTTGTGCCGGCTGTAAAATGTCCCAATGTTGCCAAGCCGGCAATGACGCCGGCTAATAATACCATTGTATTCATAAATCACTTATTTAGGTTTTGTAAATAGTTGTCAATAATCTTCTTTGCCTGTTCTACTTCGTTCTCCAGCACCATCACTTTAACCCCTTCTGCACCTATCGGGTCATACATAAAGTCGTTAAGCGTTGAATTCTTTAGAAAATGGGCTATCTGTGCATCCATCAATAATGTGCGTATCATTTCAGCCTCCCATAAAGTGCCTGAAAATACTTCTACCGTAGCCTGCTGTGCTGAAGACAAATCCATGCCCGCAACATAGCCAAATAACAGCTTAAAGTCAAACGGCTAATTACTTGCCCTGTCAATTATTTGCTGCAACTCGCTTTTTAACTCTTCGGAGATAATGGTATTAACCCGATTGTGTTCCCAATCAAAACAGACTATTGTCGTTGGCTCGTTCTTATAGTCAAAACGCCCGTCATTATTACGATCAACACCCAAGGTAACCATTAACTGGTGTTTATCCGGCACTCGCTCATAGTTAAGTACTGTTGTCGAACTCACAGGCAATGGCATCAGTTTCTGATTACCTACCGAATAGATATGCAGGGTCGATAAATCTTCTTCTGAGATTTCACCGTCATTATTAGTATCACTGTCCACAATATTAAAGATTAACAGCACATCCTTTTCCATGTAATTATAGGTCAAATCAGTACCAACAACTCTTTCATCCAATATTTTATGAGTTGTATCAGCTTGCCCGTCATACACCAGCAGGTTATTAAAAGCATCATAATAGTAGGTTCTTTTTCCCCATTTAGAACTCCTGAAGCTTCCCTCCTCTTCATACATGTTCATTACTCCTTCTCCAATATCCTCGGGGCGACTCAGCTGTTTTGTTTTAACCGGGATAATGTAAAGTAATGCTGCCGTATCAACGAGATGCGGTGCATCAAACGACACGAGGTGTTTTCGCAGGTTATTGGCAACCAGCTGCTCAGCCTTATCATCTGCTACGAGCGTATTATTATCCACTCGCTGCCTTGGTAATAAGTCACTAATAAAAACACTGGCTATTGTAACAATCGCTATGACACCTAATAGCACAAGAATGGTCGACAACACTGCCAGCATCCGTGCATTGTAGTTCTTCACTTTTTCAATATTCATAACAGGATCATTTTAGTCATTAAGATGGGTTCTGAAAAACTGCTCAGGATTTGTTCGGGCGATGGTCATAAAATCATCTTCACCCAGGTAAGCACGCAGATCGAGACTAAATCGTCGTTCAGTCGCTTCTGTTTCTACCATGTAATAATCAGAGCCAAACAATACCTTTGAGCGCAGTTGCTTACCCTGCAGCAGCACTTTCAGCAATGGGAAAAACTCCTTTTTATTGAGCGTAAAAGAAATATCGGAATACAGGTTAGGATGCTTCTCCAGCATCTCCTTAATAATCAAGAACCAGTTATCTGGTCCATCCGGGTTATCCAAAAATTCACTCCAGTAGTGAGCCGAACCAAAGTGCCCTAAGCAAATTTTCAGCTCCGGGAAGTCCTGCATCACATATTCCCAGTTTAAGGGATGCGTAAACCTGGAGCACATCTCTTTGCGATTCATCCCCCGCGTATCTATCTTATCACGCGACTTTTCCAACAGTTTCCTTAGTTCCTTTTTTTTACCCTTGAAATGAACGGGATTGAAGGGGCTGCAGTGGGTCACAATGGGCAGGTTATGTTGCTGACAATACTCATACACCGGATACATGCGCTCATCATATGGGAAATAGCCCAATGGCGGATACACTTTCAGCCCTCTGAAACCCCATTCCTCCACACATTTTTTAAGAATATCCATGTACCCATCGCGTCGCGGATCGATATGTACAAAAGGAATCACCTCAGGGTGCTTTTGTTTTAATTCACCCAGCTCGTGTAACTGGTCCATATAGGCTCTTGGCACCTTACCTGCTCCCATGTAGGCCATATCCATTGCTAACACGCCAAACCGGCTGTTCCTCGGATAAAACTTACGACAGTTGTGATAAATGGCTTCCTGCGAGCCCAGTCGGCCCAACTCAACAAACTTCACATAACGATCAAAGGCATCGTTATCCGAAAACGGGTTAATATTATTAAGTATCCTTGAAACCACGCGAAAGCCGGGCTTGGTAGACAGTATGCGCACTAAACCAAGTGGCAGGAATCCCCGCGGTATATCAGCATCTTTAAAGGTGTGAATGTGACAGTTGTAAATCATATTATTGCTTTAGGTTAGCTACAATTAACAATGTTAATGAAAATGCCTGAGGATTTACCAACTTTGAAAATCCTTTCTGATAAAATCAATAAACACGATTACTTAGCCAAAGCGATCATTCCTGCAACATCTATACGCCAAGCACGGCTTCCTTGATATTACAACGATAGGTTCGTCCGACTGGCAGTTGTTTGTCTCCTATGAGAACCATGTTACCTCTTATGGCTGTAATCTTATTGAGGGCCACCAGGTATTGCCGGTGAATGCGTATAAACTGATAAACGGACAGTTGTTCCTCCATGCAACTGATGCGTTCGCGTGAAACATGCTTACCCGTTTTATCATAAATGATGATGTAATCCCCAAAACTCTCAATATACAGTATCTCATCAATGGCCAGGCGAAGTATTTCTTTACTGGTCTTTACATTGATACAGGTATCTGTTCCTTTGATACCAGTTTGTTCTGCCTGATTACAACGCTCTTCACAGCGATTAAGCGCCCTACCCAAACGCTCAACCGAGATGGGTTTTAACAAGTAATCCACCACATCCATATCATAGGCTTCCACAGCATAGTTACGATACGCAGTGGTGAATATTATAGCAGGAGGTTCTTTTACCGCTTTCAGAAAATCCATGCCTGTCATACGTGGCATTTCAATGTCTAAAAACACAAGGTCGATTTTATTTGTTCGAATATACTCCAGGGCCAAAGCTGCCTGAGTAAACGTATTTTTAATTACAACCTGGGGAAACAATTCGAGGTGACGCTCCAATATGCGAATAGCTATTGGTTCATCATCTACTATAAGGCATCTGATCGGTTTCATAATTAACACAGGTTAAGCTTGAGATTAACATGGAAAGTATTGCTTTCAAAGCGCTGATAAAGTTCATAACGTTCGGGATAAAGCAATGCCAGGCGTCTCTGAAGGTTGCTGAGGCCAATTCCTCCCGATTTATCTCTCTTTACATTCGAATCACAGGTATTGGTAATGCTTACATACAAACCATCGTCACTCCTGATAGTAATACCAATATGCAATACTCCATCATCTGCGGGGCGCCCGTGTTTAAAGGCATTTTCAACCAGAGGCAGCAACAGCAAAGGAGCCACCTCAAAATCCCTTCCTATTTCAGTGTGCATGGTTAATTGCAGAGCATCTCCAAAACGTACCCTTTGAATGGCTGTATAGTTTTCTATCTGCTGTATCTCTTCACTTAATAGCACATTTCTCTCACATTTATACAGCATATAGTCGAGCATACCCGATAGCTGCAAGATGACTTCTGGTGTTCGCTCCGACTTCTCCAGGCTAAGACCGTAAATACAGTTGAGTGCATTAAACAGAAAATGTGGATTCACCTGCTTCTTGAGCATCTCCAGCTCCTTTTCTTTCAGCATGAGTTCGCGCTCAAACACTTTCTTATCCTGTAGTTCTTTGTCCTGCCTTAAGCGGAAAGTTTCCAACATAAACTGAATGGCCACCCCACCAAAAACTATCATGTTAACACCACCCACCTGGTAACTCACGTTTGCAGCATCCTCGATAACACGGCCATTTTCATAATCCCAGAAGTAAAGATTAAGAATAAAAGATAAAACACTTTCCAGCCAGAATGCCCCCATAAACACATATAATGAAAAGATGATAAAGCGGAAATAGCGCTTTGCCTCCAGATTTGGACGCGTAACAAACCGATGATGAATATCGACACACACAAAGGAGATAAACCAGAAGATAGCAGTAAAAACTAGTGCAACTTTCTGCTCGGAGTTGTTGCCTCCATAAAAACCTTTGAAAAAGAAAAACGCGATTAGCCAATAGACAGCGAATGTAAGTCCTATGGTAACTTTGCGTGTATTTAATGAACGGAATCCAAGCATAGTGGAAAATTAACAAAATTAAGATGCAAAGCTGCTTTAAGCCTTGTATTTTGCGATAAAAGGTTGGTTAAATACGACGAACTGCAATATTACCACGTAACTGCTATAAATGGTATTTGGACATGTCTTTCGTGTCACTCAACGCATTTTTTTCCTACTTCTATGGTTCACCAATAAGTTTGGCATATATTGTTAAACCTAAATGATTCATCATGTTTGATTTTCTAATTCAAGGTGGCATCTACGGGATGTCGATTATAACCTTACTAGGCATAGCCGCATTGGCAATGGCTGTTTATAACTTTAGCCGTCAGGCTGCACGAAAAGAAACTTCTCCTAAGTTACTCAATAGTGTTCTTTACCTGGGCAGTATGTCCTTTTTTGCGGGCTTAGTGTGGAATGCAATGGGGCTATATCAGATCCTTGATGTTATCCAGCAAATGGGTGAGGTATCACAAACAGCACTGGCTGGTGGTTTAAAAGCTGCGAGTGTCAGCACCATCTGGGGTTTGTTTCTGTTCTTTATCTCCTATGTATGCTGGTTTATTTTACGATTAAGAATCACAGAATAGTTAGTTTTAAGCAACTTGTTTAGCCGCTGTCATTCTAAGCAAGTTGCTTTGTCAATCCACTCCTTCATCACCTCAGCTACTGTTACGCAACTTTCTTACTTTTAATCGTATCTTTGCCGAAAATTAGATACAATGAAGTTTGAAGAGTTTGGCTTAGACGAGAAGATTACCAAAAGCATCGACCAATTAGGGTATAAGCGTCCAACGGACATCCAGTTTAAAGCCATTCCGGCTATACTGGAGAAAGAAGACGTATTGGCCATTGCCCAAACCGGAACCGGTAAATCGGCTGCTTTTGTTATTCCAATTCTTCAGTTGCTTCAGAAAAAGCGCAAAAAGCAGGATACCGGTGTTCGTTGTATTGTGATGGTTCCTACACACGAGTTAGCCAAACAGATTACCGATGTGTTTAAGCAGATTGGCAAGAACACATCACTCAAATTCACAGCTATCTATGGCGGTGTTGACCAAACGGAACAGGTGGAGCGCCTGAAAAAAGGAACCGATGTATTGGTAGCCACACCCGGACGTTTATTCGACTACATCAACCAGGGCGTGGTTAAAGTGTATAATGCCGAAATACTGGTATTGGATGAAGCCGATCACATGCTCGATTTGGGCTTTTACAAAGATATTCAGGACCTGATTAAGTACCTGCCCAAGCAACGACAAACCTTATTCTTCTCGGCCACCATCGACAAAAAGATTAAAAAACTAGCCTACTCGCTTGTTCGCCGTCCCATTCGCATACAGATATCGCCTAAAAATCCGGTAGCTAAGAATATTGACCACTCAGTGGCCTTTATCAAAATGGATGATAAACGCTTTTTCCTGGAGCGCATTATTCGCTCTAATCCGGAGAAGAAGATATTGGCTTTTGTGCGAACCAAAGTACGCTGCGAGCGGGTGCTAAAAGCGATGGAGCGCGTAGACATACAAGCGGTTACCATCCACAGCGATAAAACACAGAACGAACGCGATGAGGCCATGAAAGCCTTTAAATCGGGTGAGATAAAGCTATTGATTGCCACCGATGTAAGTGCCCGTGGTATTGATATTCCCAATGTAGACTATGTGGTGAATTACGATTTACCCGAACAACCTGAGAACTATGTGCACCGCGTTGGGCGTACAGGCCGTGGCAAACAGAAGGGGTATGCCATTGCATTTTGTGCTGAAGAAGAAAAAGAGCTGTTAGAAACCATTGAGAACTATACAGGTTATCCCATTGACATCACAGACATTGATCGTGAGGAATATGCCGACACCATTGACTTTTCAACCGAGACACACGCCGATTGGAAAACACTGATGCGCCAGGCTGAAGAAGATGAGATCGCCTATGAAGCCATAAAAAAGAAACGGGCTAAGAAAAAGAAGAAATAATTATAGGGAGTTATAATATTCCACCACTTCTTTGACACTCTCAGGCTTACGAAACTTCGTTTTATGCTTTTTAATAAAACTGCTGAGTTCTTGCTTGTGGTCTGGCAGCATGTCGATTAAATCATTTTTACTGTTGACCACCTGCAATACGCCATCATTTATCGATAGATAGAGCTCCGGAGCCCTGTTCTTAAACTCTGCCGGCTTAGCATCCTGAAATGGTTTAGGTTCTTCGGCAGCCTGTAAGAATACTTTGTGCTTTAAATATAAGCTGCAGCCTGAATCAACCACCAAGGCCTCAAAATAACCAATCTGCTTCTTGTTGATGAGCTGATACACCTTCAATCCAAAACTATGCTCACCAAGGGTAAACAATGGAAACTCTTTCTGTTTGGGGATGGTATAATAACGCTCATCCTTTTTGATTTCCATGACATCATCATGCACATTATAGCGGAGAGTTAATGGTTTAATTTGCTGACCATTTTCGAGGGTGATAAAGGCCTCTTCCGATTCATAAATATAGGGAGTGCCTTTGTAGTCTACCGGCTGTTCACCATCCAGCATTTTGATGTTTTCCAGGTTTCGCCAAAACTGATTAAATTTCGGAGAGGCCAGATAATCTTGCGCGGACATACCTGTCAGGCAAAACAGGCTAATAAGGAGGGGTAACGTTAGTCGCATAACAGAAGTTTTAATGATTAAAATTAAAAAACTTCAGGCAACATTCAAATCAGGTCACTACTTTACTTCTTCATAATCAACATACTCACCTTCATTGTCATTCACGATATGAGTCGATTTTTTATGAGCATCCTGCTTAATAGTGACTTTTCCTTCCTGCTTACGGGCTTGCTGCTGATAGTTGGTGGCGGCTTGTTGCTGCTGTTGTTGCATGCGCTCCACACCTTTCTTCATCACATATGGCAATAGCAAACGGCCAATTATTTTAAACAGGTAGTAAAAGGTTATCAGGAAAAATATGGTTTTAGCAAGACCTATAAGCATAGCAATAATGTTTTTGTAAATATACCGATTCTCTCAACAATTATCGTGCAAAAGATAAACTGAGAATGGCAACCTGTCAAGCAGTCGTTAATATGGCTCTTTTAGAGCCAATATGTCATGTATCAATGAAATTGGAACAAAAAAAGCGCAGAATGCATACATCCTGCGCTTTAATAAGTTATTCATCAACAGTCTAGCTGCCCATGTTAGAAGCTTCTTCTACAGCCCTCTGAAATACATCATCAACCTCATGAAAAATTGGATAGAATCCTTCATTATCCAGGATATTACGTGCAATGTAGGCCTTCAGCTCAATATCAATCTGCGCTTTTGAAGTATTGTATTCATCCTGCTTAAACGCTACGCCCTTATCCTTGGCAAAGCGCAGGAAATCGGCTAATAAATTCTGCTTATCGAGGTATTCCTTCATGGCCTCAGCAGTGGTGAACTGCTCCAGCTTCTGACGATTATTATCGGTATACTGCAAAGCATAGCGATACATGATACCATTCATACGCAAATGCACAAAATAGTTGGTGATCATGGAAGTATCGCGTGGCACAAAAATATCTGGCATAATACCACCGCCGCCATATACGGTGCGGCCATTTTTAGTGGTGTACTTTAAATCATCATCGAAACTGATGCTATCGGCATTGTAAAACTCACCATGCTCGAGGCGATTGTAAATATCTTCGTAATATTCATCCACCCCGTTTTCATAAGGTTTCTGAATGCAACGTCCACTAGGCGTGTGATAACGGGCCACCGTCAGTCGCAATGCTGATCCATCAGGTAATGGAATTTGCTGCTGCACCAGGCCTTTACCAAACGAGCGACGACCAATGACCAAACCACGGTCGTTATCCTGAATAGCTCCTGCAAAAATTTCACTGGCCGAAGCAGAAAACTCATCAATAAGCACCACCACCTTTGTATCCTGGCAGGTACCTGCTCCATTGGCATGCACATTTTGTCGCTTCTGCGATTTGCCTTCGGTATACACAATCAGGTCTTTGGCAGGTAAAAACTCATTACACAATCGAATAGCTACATCCAGCAGTCCGCCTGAGTTGCCCCTGAAATCGATGATTACCTGCTGGCAGTTATTGGCTTTTAGCTTCGCTAAGGCTGTTAAAAACTCCTGGTAGGTATTTTGAGCAAAACGGTCAACTTTAATATAACCGGTTGTTTCGTTCACCATGTAGCTCACATCCACGCTGTAAAGAGGAATGCTGCCACGTGTAATATTAAAATCGATTAAATCTTTATTCGGACGGCGTAGCACACCCACTTTAACATCCGTGCCCATTTCGCCACGCAGCTTTTTCATCACATCGTCGGTTGCTATTCCTTTGCCGGCAATAATGGAATCATCCACGGCCACAATTCGGTCACCCGGCAGGATCCCCACCTTTTCCGATGGTCCGCCCTGAATGACCTGAATCACCATTACCGTATCATTCTGCATGCTAAACTGCACACCAATCCCGCCAAAGTTACCCTGCAGCTCTTCATTCACCTTATTTAGATCCTTCGCCGGTATGTAAACTGAGTGAGGGTCCAGATCCTTAAGAATCTCAGGAATGATACGCTCTTCAATGGCCATACGGTCCACTGTATCCACATACTCCTCCTCTATAAGATTCATCAGTGCATCCAGCTTGTTGGCCTGCGGATAGATCATCAGCGAATTGCTTTTACCGCCCGGTGCACTAAAAAAATTGCGTCCTATGAATACGCCCAGTGCGACTAACAAGCCGAACAGGAAAGGCATAAATATTTGCTTGCGTGTATTTGACTGCATAATGGTGTAGTATTTTCTAATAAAGAACTTTAATATTATTCATGTGTGTTGCCAAGAATTAAACCATCTTCTACCCTGATCAGTTCATCCTGGATGTGTACCACCTCTATATTGGCGCGTGTTAATAAGTCAAGACCATCGGTATTGTGATATTTTTCGGCAAACACCACCCGCTTTATACCTGCCTGAATAATCAGCTTTGAACACTCAATGCAAGGTGAGGCAGTCACATATAAAGTAGATGCATCAGAGCTATTGTTGGAACGCGCTACCTTGGTGATAGCATTAGCTTCGGCATGCAGTACATAAGGCTTGGTTTTGTTGTTACAATCCTCACACTCATTTTCAAAGCCCGATGGCGTACCATTGTAACCATCGCTGATGATCATCTTATCCTTAACAATAATAGCTCCCACCTGCCGGCGATTACAATAGGAATTTTGCGCCCATATGCGTGCCATGGCCAAATAACGTTGATCGAGTAAAAACTGTTTAGTCTGAATTTTATCGTCTGCTTGCATGATTTGTACTTGCTTGTTACAAAAGTAACAAAATATGCTACGGACAAAAGACGACGAAATAAAAGATTGGTGCCGGAAGTGATGATCAGTCACTATTTGAAACCTTCCGGTTTCTTAATGAATCAAATTTCCACGCTTCCGCTTATAGAAATAATGCATTACAAATAAACAACCTGTCAGGCACAAAGGAAACGCCATTATAATAACCCGCCAGATACTTTTTATAAAAGAATGACTCAAATGATAATGATACTTATAAACAAAAAAGGCCATTATTGCTCCAATAATTATGAAAATAGTACCACCGGCCAGCTCCCTTCGCCAGGCAAAAACTAATAATAGCACTAATGCAAATGAAGGCACCATTTGCATAAAAAACGTACGGAGTTGATGCCATGAACTAAACTCTGGCTTAAACGCTTCAAAGGTGAGCATGGAAATCACCACAATAGCCACCATACACAAAAACCGGGGCGTCCAGTACAATATCTCACCTGTTTTAGTCATACTCTGAATTTATAACTGACTCCCATTTTTGTCAATAACTATTTTTCTGGAATATGAGACACAGAACCTATGATTCACTCTCAAGATGCCGGGGTCAGGTAACTACTTTCAAGAGAATAAAAACATACCCCCATTTGCACCACTGTATATACTGCAGATACCTTATGACCCAATTGGGTAGTAAGGCTTGACCCAGTTGTGTCATAACCTACTTCCTTATCATCCTTTATACATTCTCAGTCTAAGGGGATTCCATATGACCATATACAGTGTTATTAACCACTATCATAATAGTGCCCTAAAAGTATCTGCATAATTGAACATACCTCACCCCTATACTAGGCAAAATATTGATTCCTTTATGTTTGAATACTCTATTGCCTAAAGAAAAACAGTACAGGTGGCTTGATTGGACTATAAAGCTGCCAATTCAATAATGAAAAAACTATGAAACGATTTTACACAATCAGCCTGCTTTTGGTGGCGTTATTCATGCTGCTACATGGCTGTCAACAGGCAGATGATCCTGCCTACAAAAATCCGAAATTACCCATTGAGAACAGGGTTGATGATCTGCTGTCGCGCATGACGCTGGAGGAAAAATTCTGGCAACTGTTTATGATACCAGGTGATTTATCGGATGGCAAAGAGCGCTATCGCCATGGTATATTTGGCTTTCAGGTGGCCACCAAGGGGCAGTCGGCCAATGAAGTGGAACAGCTGCTCGACTATTCGGGCGAAGGCACGGCTCAGGAAACAGCCGAACTCATTAACGACATCCAGAAATACTTTGTAGAAGAAACCCGCCTGGGCATACCTATCATCCCGTTTGATGAAGCATTGCATGGCCTGGTGCGCGATGGTGCCACGGCATTTCCGCAAGCTATCGGATTGGCCGCTAGCTGGGATACCACGATGATTGGCGATGTAGCACGTGCCATCACCCAGGAAACCAAAACACGCGGCATCCGTCAGATACTATCGCCAGTGCTCAACATAGCGCGAGACGTGCGCTGGGGCCGCACCGAAGAAACCTATGGTGAGGATCCTTATCTGACCACCCAGATGGCCTATTCCTTTATCACCCAGTTTGAGAAATCGGGCGTCATCACCACCCCTAAGCATTTTGTGGCCAACGTAGGCGACGGCGGACGTGATAGCTACCCCATCCATTTTAACGAGCGTCTGTTGGAGGAAATCTACTTTCCGGCCTTTAAGAAATGCTTTATTGATGGACAGGCCTGGTCGGTGATGACTTCCTACAACTCGCTGGATGGCCGCCAATGCACCGCCAACGACTGGTTACTCAATAAAAAACTAAAAGATGAATGGGGCTTCGATGGTTTCGTTATTTCCGATGCCGGTGCTACAGGTGGTGCCAATGTGCTGCATTACACGGCTAAGAACTATGCCGAGTCAACTGAGCAGGCAATAGAAAATGGGCTGGATGTGATCTTTCAGACGTCGTACGACCATTATCCGCTATTCTTCGAGGCCTTTGAGAAAGGCATGATTGATGAAGCAGCCATTGACGAAGCAGTGAGACGCGTGCTGCGAGCTAAGTTCAAGCTGGGCTTGTTTGAAAATCCCTATATTGATCCTGAGCAGGCCGACAAGGTAAATGGCTCCAAGGCACACCGTGAGGTGGCCAAACAGGCAGCACTCAAATCAATGGTACTGCTTAAAAACGACCATCACACATTGCCTCTTAGTAAAGAGATACGTTCCATCGCTCTTATCGGCACCGACGCTGTGGAAGCACGTTTAGGTGGTTACTCTGGGCCTGGCAACGAATCAGTTAGCATACTCGATGGCATCAAACATAAACTGGGTGCTGCCTGCCAGGTGAACTATGCACCCGGCTGCGGACGCGAATCCGAAAGCTTTGTGACGATACCAACCGCACAGCTTTCACATCAACTGGCAAATGAAAAACAACAGGGCCTGAAAGCCGCGTATTTTAACAATATTACGCTTGAAGGCGAACCTGCATTGGAGCGTGTCGATCCGGTGATTGATTTCCGCTGGACCCTGTTCTCACCCGACCAGGCCACTATCAATTACGATTTCTATTCGGCTCGCTGGACCGGACAACTGACGGCGCCTGCCACCGGTCAATTTGAGATTGGCATTAAAGGGGACGATGGCTATCGCCTCTACATCAATGATGAGCTACACATTGACAACTGGCAGAAGCAAACCTTCCGGCAGCTGACCAAGCCTTATCATTTTGTAAAAGGCAAGACCTACGACATACGACTGGAATTTTATGAAACCACGGGCAATGTCAACCTGAAACTGATCTGGAACGCCGGGGTAAAAGACCATTGGCAACAAGAGATAAAAGAAGCCGTTAACATCGCTAAAAAAAGTGACGTGGCTGTAGTCGTGGCCGGCATTGAAGAAGGCGAGTTTAGAGACCGGGCCTACCTGTCACTGCCGGGTCATCAGGAAGCCTTAATACAAGAGGTGGCAGCCACAGGCAAACCGGTAGTAGTGGTGTTGATTGGTGGCAGCGCCATCACCATGAACAACTGGATAGATGATGTGCCCGCCATCGTTGATGCCTGGTATCCGGGCGATGAGGGTGGTAATGCGGTGGCCGATGTGCTGTTTGGCGATTACAACCCGGCCGGACGCCTGCCTGTCACCTTCCCCATTCATGAGTCACAATTGCCACTGTATTACAACCATAAACCCACAGGACGGGGCGATGACTACCTTAACCTGAGCGGCAAACCGCTTTTCCCCTTTGGCTATGGATTGAGCTATACCTCATTTACCTATAGCGATCTAAAGATGGAACAAGCGGTTATTGCCGCGGGTGAGTCGAGCACCGTACATTTTAACATCACCAACACAGGCGCCTACGATGGCGACGAGGTAGTACAGCTATATATCAAAGATTTGTATGCCTCTGTGGCTCGTCCCGTGATGGAGCTGAAGGGTTTTCAGCGCATTCACCTGAAGCAAGGTGAAACAAAAGAAGTAAGCTTTACCATTACACCCGAGCAGCTGAGCATGCTCAACGAAGCCATGGACAGGGTGATTGAACCAGGTGATTTCAGAATTATGATTGGCGCCTCATCCAATGACATCAGGTTGCGTTCTACACTGACGGTGTCTGAAGACAGATGACGGAAGACCAAAGACCGAAGGATCGCATCTTTATTTACACAATGGGCATAAAGATGCGATCCCTATGATATAATGAAGTATAAAGACATAAGACTTAATGCAAAACTCTGGGTAAAATAAACACCTTGGAAAAAGCTAACAGCTATTAGCCAAAAGCTATAAGCTAAACCAAAGGCCGTATCTAACGATTATTCGTCAGGATACGGCCCTTGGTTTTTAAATGAAGATTAACTTTTCCTGTATCTTAATTGCTTACTGTTTCTTACGGGCTATTACAACAGCTCCAATGATAAGCAACAGAATGATGATGGAACTAATGATGGCCACTGTCTGTCCTACAGCAAAAGACTGTGGCTTAAAACGGAACTCAATATCGTGCTCCCCCGCCGGAATCATCAATCCGCGCAATATATAGTTGGTGCGTATCATCTCCGCTTCCTCACCATCAATATAGGCTTTCCACCCTTTGTCGTAGTAGATATCACTGAAAACAGCCAGTTGCTCCTGTGGCGCATTCGACTCAAATATCAGGTAGTCGGGCGCGTAGTGTGTCAACTGAATGCGACCCATCACCGAATCTACAGCATAGTTCTGTACCTTATTGATAAAGCGCTTCTCAACCACCGCAGTACTATGTAAATCGGTTGTTCCCAACGCGGCGATCTCCTCATCAGGATTAGCCACTTCCTGAACATCTTTCACAAACCAGGCATTGCCCATGTAGTTAGGATTGAAGATAGGCGCAGCTCCCGGATTGTAGATGATATATTTGGTATTCATCATATTGAGTACCGGCATGTTCTCCATGGCTACTTCCAGCTCACCCGGTGTTTGTGCCATTTGTAACACACGCATCAGCTCCTGCCAGTCATTCATCAGGTAATAGTCAGCCACATCCTGGTAACGGCGTAGCTTGGCTCCGTGGAATCCACCAACCGACTTGTGCCAGTAGGGCGTAAAGCCATCTTTAAACGGATCGCGGTAAATCGGAAATACGCGGTAGTAGGCATCACTATCTTTCAAAATAGCCTGGTCGGCTTTGGACTGCGCCAGTTCCTGACGTGCCTTTGTTTTAGTCACAAAGTTATCGTTGTTCAGGTAGCGCTTGGATACGCCCCAAAGGTCGATAAACACAATTAAAGCCAATCCCCACATGAGATAACGCTTCTGCAACTTTCCCTGGGCAAAAAACCAGATAGAACCCGAACCCAGCAAGATGAATACAAATGAGCGCCATGCATCAGAAGTCATCAGCACTTGTCGTGCAGCAATTAAGTTAGATTCTAAAAGCTGATACATTTGAGCCTGCTCACCACCTTGTTGTATTTGTGCACCAATCTGTTGTGATTCCATTGGCGACAGAAACTCGTATATACCAAAGGCTCCCGGAAATAAAGCAAATAATAAACTAACACCACCTGTTAGTGCAAAAGCAATGGCAAACCACTTGCTATCTTTCTTCAGCACCTCTGGCTTCTCCAGGATGGTTTTTAAGCCCAGAAAGCCCAACACAGGCATAGCCATAGAGGCCAATATCAAAGCCATCTCAACAGTTCGGAACTTATTGTATAAGGGGAAATTGTAGAACATGAAATAATTGAACCACTGCAAGTTCTTACCCCAGGCCAGCAATATTGAAAACACGGTAATACCAATCAACCACCAACGCTCTTTACCTTTGTAGTAGAAGGCACCAATAAAGAACAAAAAGCATATTAAGGCACCGGCATACACCGGACCACTGGTAAAGATACGACCTCCCCAGTATTGGCTCGATTGCCCCACATATTCCTTCAAACGTGGGTCAACGTGTTTCATGGCCTCATCTGAATTAGCTAAAGCTTCAGAAGCACCACCTACAATATTAGGGATCAGCAGCGTTAATGTTTCGTGCTTGCCATAGCTCCAGCTAAAGGCATAGTCCACATCCAATCCCGAATGCTCCTTATGTCCCTCTTTAGGCGTTAGTTCTGAAGCACCCCGGATGGAGTACTTACCATATTCAGCCGTTGTCCATAAGTTGGTAATATTGGGCAACACCGCCAGCATTGCTGCAATAATCAACATACCCGTTGTTTGGGCAAAAGGCTTAATGGCTTTTTCTTTAATAGCATATACCAATCGTGACAGCACAATAAAACCCACCATAAACGCCAGGTAATAGGTAATCTGCACATGGTTATAAGCAATTTCCATTCCCAATGCCACAGTAGTTATCACCGCACCAATAAACCGGTTGCGATTATAGGCATACAGCACACCTGCCACCACCGGTGCCATCAGCGCAATGGCATAGGTTTTTGTGATGTGTCCGGCAATAATTATTATGAGGTTGTAGGAACCAAAGGCAAAGGCAATGGCCCCAATCACACTGAGCCAGTGATCAACTTTCATACTCAACAGCAAAAGGTAAAAACCCAGCATGTATAAGAACACGATGGCTACAGTTTCGTATGGTAAACCCAAACGCGTGTAGCGGTTCAGGTAACTGAAAATATTTTTAGATGAATCGCTTTTGATCTGGTAAGCAGGCATACCACCAAACATGGAGTTAGTCCACATGGCCTTCTCGCCAGTTTCTTTTTCATAGTCGTTTAACTCTTTTGACATCGCTTTGGCATGGGTATTATCCAGCTGCGGCAGTTGCTTCCCTTCGAGTACAGGTGAGAAGTAAACGAAACTTAAAACGATAAATAACAAAACTGCGCCTAAATAAGGCAGATAGCCTTTCAATTTGTCGAACATGGTAGTGTGTTTATATTTTGCATGTGAAAATACGTAATGTAATTGGATTAGAAAAAAAGCTAATAGCTATCGGCTAACTGCTATCAGCTTTTCCAATACCTTTGCAACAAATTACACAGCATGCTCGAAATTATATTCCAAGATCAATACATGGTTGTTATCAACAAGCCGCACGGCCTGCTGGTGCACCGTAGCTCCATTGCGGCCGATGCTGAGGAGTTTGCCCTGCAGATGGTGCGCGACCAGATTGGCAAAACAGTGTACCCGGTGCATCGGCTTGACCGGAAGACTTCGGGCATACTGGTATTTGCGCTTAACAGCCGTATGGCAGCCAGGCTGAAAACCATCTTTGAGAATCCGGAAACGCAGAAAACATACATCGCCATCGTACGGGGTTACTTCCCTGATGCCATTGAGGTGGACTATGCCCTCACCAATGACCGCGGTAAAACACAAGATGCTATTACTCACTTTAAAACCATAAGGAGAAACGAACTGCCCGTTCCGTTTGGTCAATTCGACACATCGCGCTACTCGTTGATTGAGGCTTACCCCAAAACAGGCCGCATGCACCAGATACGTAAGCACCTGAACCACCTGCGACACCCAATAATTGGCGACCGTCCGCACGGTTGCAACAAGCAAAACCGCTTGTTTAAAGAGCGCTGGAACATGACCACCATGCTGCTGCATGCCCATCAACTGGAATTTGAACATCCGTTAACCACCGAAAAGCTGGTGCTTAAAGCTGAGCCATTTGAAGAGTTTAAGAGGATGCTGCACACATTGGAACTGGAATAGTCAGTTTTTAAAGTGTGCTCATTAAAAGGTCTCGATACTGTCAGGTTGTTTTATTCCTTATCTGTTTCTTTTGCTCGAGGAACCAGGTAACGCGCCCCTATAAATTGCCCTAAAATAGCAATCGCTATAAATAATGGAATAAAGGCAACAGGTGTATCCAGCCATATGCGCAAGGGTATCAACACCGGTATCGAAGCATGGATGAGTAACCACCAGGGTATACTCATCTTTCTGTAGTTAGCCCGGTATTTCCCCAATACAAGATTCATTGCCAATGAAGCGACTGAAACATAAACAACTGACATACCCTTAGTTTTATTTGGCTGCTAATATAGATGATAAAAACGTTTATTGACTATAGTGTAATAAAAGTCAATAGTTACACAAAGCAAACCAAAACTTTTAATAAATGCTCATCAAAAGGATGGTGTAAATATTTCTATGCATCCCTCATACTCCATAAGTAAGTATAATATCATATAGCAATGCAATTTATTATTGCTATTTTTAAATACTCGTAATAACCTTAACACATCACATTATGAAGCATCTCGTGTATGGAGCCTGTCTCCTACTATTTATCGGCCTATCTGGCTGCAAGAGCATTGGCATCTCTGGTAGTGGCTACGATGAATACCCAGAATACAAAGAAGGCTACCGCGA
The DNA here is from genome assembly GCF_018271975.1 of Carboxylicivirga mesophila. GTDB lineage: Bacteria > Bacteroidota > Bacteroidia > Bacteroidales > Marinilabiliaceae > Carboxylicivirga > Carboxylicivirga mesophila. Next base: position 113,007 of record NZ_JAGUCN010000001.1, on the reverse strand, counting down.
TGGAGATCCGGATGCACCCAAGTTTGAAACCGTTGAGGAATGGAAGAAACGACAAGAAGAAGAAAAAAAATTGGAAGAAGAAAAGTTAAAGAAGAAAGAGCAAACAAAATCTAAGAAAGATTAATTTCAGTAAAGAAGCTTGCCGGATGTCATAAACTTTGATTTAGGCAGTCATCCGGCAGCTAAGTTTTAGTCAACAAGTATTTCCTCTACCACCTGGCACTTGCGCTCCATATTTAAACCCTTCACCTGATATCTATAACGATTGCCTAATGAATCTTGCACTGTAAAAATAAACGCATAGTTTTTGCCACGTGTTACATTGCTTGCTTCAAGTCTAAATGAACCAAAAGAATCGTAATTAGTCGTTTCAAGCCTTTGGGGCAGTTGATTTTCCCAAATCATATCACCTTCGATGTTTTCAATCTCTACTAAGTCGCATGGCCAGCCATAGTTACACATTCTAAGGCTTAAAGTACCATTGCCCATGCCTCCTGTTCCCTTATCTTCAATGGCTGGGGCAAACAGGCGGTATATTTTTTCAATTTCATAACGCTTACCATCCTTAAACAGATCAATACCCCGACGATCGCCTTTCTTATAATCATCATATTTTAAAGTCATTGCTTCAGCGAGTAATGATTTATTAAGCATAATACTATCTGAAAAGGCTTTGTTCTTTAAATACAAGGCTTCCAGCTCGCTGTTTTTATATTGGTAGGGATTTTCAATAAATAATATGGAAGCCGAAATGACATCGTCTTTTACTTCCTCCACCTTTAAGTAATAAGCCGGTGATGAAAAGTAAGAACTCTCAACATCCTCAAATTTAATCAGGTATGACGTATTTAAGTTCGTCAATTTCCTTTGAATAGCGCTAATCTTATCTTCATGTTTACCTTCCTGGTACTTATAACTTTTATAATCATCGTATAGTTCATGGCCAACATATCCACAAATGCCCATGGCGATAAATGCTGGGATAAACCATAAAAATCGGGTGGCCGAAAAACCTTCACTATTGGTTTTAACAACCATTGTTTTCGAAATGGTATCATGCCATCCGTTATCGCCAAAAAACGAAAATGCTTCTAAAGGAATATGCCTGCTCAGCGTGCGTAAAAAAGCCGCCTTAAAACCAATGGAAGAACCATTTTCGTTGATTACAATAGAGGAAGTTAAGAGCTTGGCCGGACTTATACCCAACAATCCTTCGAACATTATTAAGTATATAAAACGACTGACAAATATTATGAGGTAGATAACGGTTCTTTCTCCTGCAAGAGATGCTAAACCAGATAGTTCCTCACGAAAAATAGCAACCAAAGCACCTGAGAACATTAGAATGCTCATTATCAAATCAAGTATATGATGAATGAATCGTTGATTCAGGCTGGCTTTCTGATATATCAACAGACTAAGCGCACTATCGTTTGTACTTTTCATGACTTCGGTATTGGCCAAAAGTAGTTTAAGCGCATGATGGGCTATAAATGTCCAGCCTGCTGCAACCAGAAGGTTAAGAGCAAAGATTGCATGCGAAGCTCCACTATACATGGCAAAATACTTGATATAACTAATAATTATAACCAAAATGGAAAACGCCTTGAAAAGAGCAATTATCGAAAATGAGAAAGCCAGCAAGCGCTTTTCTTTGCCCTTGCTTTTAGCATATAACATAGCACCTACAAGCATAACAAAATAAAAAGCCAGCAGAAAGTAGTTGGCTACAAATGGGTTGTCACTGTTTCTATATTCGAATAAGCTGTTTCGAATAAACGAAAGGTTGATGCCCGGGCTTAAATATGACGAATAGTTAATCAGGTCTATTGTTGTCTTTAGTGGCTGAAGAGGCAGAAAAGCAATTAACTGAAAGACTAAACCGGTTATTGAAGCCCAATAGCTTAGCCATTTAATTTGTTTATTCATGTGAGGTTTTTCTATGTATAATCCGTTGTTTAGTACGATGGTTTATGATTCAGGTTTCTGAATTCTGATATAAAGTTTGATATAAAAAGCCCGACTGATTCAACAGCCGGGCTTATTACTATTTTGTTGCATCCGGCAATTTCTGCCTTCAGCCTTATAACTATCAACTGACTTCTACAAATTCTTAAACGCCTCGCGCATGCTCACCTTCTTACTGATGATACCTTGCAGATCAGCAATCTTCACACGTTCCTGCTCCATGGTATCGCGGTAACGGATGGTTACTGTATCGTCTTCCAGCGCCTGGTGATCAACTGTTACACAGAATGGTGTACCAATGGCATCCTGACGACGGTAGCGCTTACCAATACTATCCTTCTCATCGTACTGACAGTTGAAATCAAACTTCAACTCATCAATAATGGCACGTGCCTTTTCAGGCAATCCGTCTTTCTTTACCAAAGGCATAACGGCCAGTTTGATTGGCGCCAATACCGGCGGCAGATTCAGTACCACGCGTGTTTCCTTCTTACCATCTTTACCCTCTACCTCTTCCTCGTTGTAAGCTCCGGCCATGATGCTCAGGAACATGCGATCCACACCAATAGATGTTTCTACCACATATGGCACATAGCTTTTGTTCAGCTCAGGATCGAAGTACTGGATTTTCTTACCTGAGAATTCCTGGTGCTGCGACAAATCGAAGTCGGTACGCGAGTGGATACCTTCCACTTCTTTAAAACCAAAAGGCATTTTGAACTCGATATCGGTAGCTGCATTGGCATAGTGCGCCAGTTTCTCATGGTCGTGGTAGCGGTATTTCTCCTCACCCATACCCAGCGATTTGTGCCAACGCAGGCGGGCACCTTTCCAGTATTCGAACCACTTCATCTCTTCACCCGGACGTACAAAGAATTGCATTTCCATCTGTTCGAACTCACGCATACGGAAAATGAACTGACGGGCCACAATCTCGTTACGGAAGGCTTTACCGATCTGGGCAATACCAAATGGCAGCTTCATACGACCAGTTTTCTGCACATTCAGGTAGTTCACAAAAATACCCTGGGCTGTTTCGGGACGTAAATAGATTTTCTGCGCACCATCGGCTGTAGAACCCATTTCGGTTGAGAACATCAGGTTGAACTGACGCACATCGGTCCAGTTCTTGGTACCTGAAATAGGACAGGCGATTTCATAATCAACGATGATCTGACGCAAATCTTCCAGGTCATTATCATTTAATGCTTTGGCAAAGCGGGTGTGCACCTCATCAATCTTCTTCTGATTAGCCAATACACGCGGATTCGTCTCGCGGAACTGTGCCTCGTCAAAAGACTCACCAAAACGCTTTTTAGCTTTCGTAACTTCCTTGTTGATTTTCTCTTCGAACTTCTGAATTAAGTCCTCAACCAACACATCGGCACGATAACGTTTTTTAGAATCTTTGTTATCAATCAAGGGATCGTTAAAAGCATCCACATGGCCCGAAGCCTTCCAGGTAGTTGGGTGCATAAAAATGGCTGAGTCAATACCCACCACATTTTCGTGTAACAACACCATGGCATCCCACCAGTATTTTTTGATGTTATTCTTTAACTCAACTCCATTTTGCGCATAATCGTAAACAGCGCCTAATCCATCATAGATTTCGCTTGACTGAAAAACAAAACCGTACTCCTTACAGTGAGCCACCAGCTTCTTAAAAACGTCCTCTTGTGCCATATTATATTGTTATGATTTTTAATCAGAAGCACAAAAATAGTTGAAATTTGAAAAGTAGAGAAGTTTTTTTGTGATGCGTTTAAAATAAGATACAAGGATTTGGTTCTCATTAACAGTCTTTCGGTTACTCAACACTGGAGGGTTTCCAAGTTATTTGCAGCAAAAAGTAACCATTAGTCGCGTAATTCGTAGGATAGCAATCAATAGGATTTATGCATTGCAGTGCCTGATTATATAATTCTATTGCACTGCGATGAAGTTGGGGAAAGCTATCCGTTAATGAAGAAAAGGTATACAAGGCCACAAATAACTCAAATAACTATTGATAAAAGTATATCGCTGGTAATGATGAGCAATGTACTAGGCAATGGTAACGGGCAAGGCGGAGGCTGGGGGGCCGGAGGTAAACCTAAAGGTGCTGCACAAGCTACCAATACACAACTCAACAGTAACCCATTCGAAAGTAATCCGTTTCAGTAACAGAAAACTATCGTATACAAAAAGCCATCCCGCAATGAGATGGCTTTCCTTTTTTAAGATGTTGTGCCTGAAACTTGTCAGGATATAATTCTCGTTAGAATTTAAAATTTAATCCGCCCAGCACCATGCCAGGTATTTCATCCATGTAAGCAAATTCTCTGTCTTTCATATTCAGGATATTTCGCCCGTTTACAAAGAAAGTAAGGTTATCGTTCGCTTTGTAACTCACCTTGGCATTCAATAAAAACTTGCCTGCAATTGTTTCGGTACTGTACTGGTTTTCGAACGTTTGCTCACCAAAGAAATAGGCTTGCGGGAAAATTTCAAGCTTTTTACAAGGGCGATAAGTCAATGAGAAACCTCCAAAATAGGATGGTGTGGCTTTGTGTTCATAATCGTCTTGCTCTACATCAGGTACTCCTCCTGTTGAGGAAACAATGGCATATGTCTGCTCTTCCGGGTTTATTGTTCCTCCTTGCACTCCTCCAACGTACTCTGCAATTGCCTGTCCTATCTTAGTTGGCAAATCCGGATCAGCACTTAAAACACCGGCCTGATAGCCAACCACTTCATTTCTGTTTAAAGGAAAGTAATTATCCAATTTAGTTTGCTGATAGGTAAAGTTACCATTAGCCACTAGTTTCTCAGAAATAACCCAATCGAAAGAAGCTGTTACACCTTGTTGCTTAGCCACAAGATCCATGTTTTGATAATTGATATTAACAATACCGTTAACATCAGGAGTTGCCCCGGTCATTGCCACGTCCAGAGGATTAAACACTGCAAAAGAAGTTGAAGAAGGCATTAATGCACCAAAATCTTCAGATATTGTGTAAAAAGCCTCAATATCCAGGAATAAGCTTTTAGCTGGTCTCGTACGATAACCAATCTCAAACATGTCCATTGTTTTCAAATCATGATCTTCATTACCATCAAATTGCATAATACGCGGATATTCCATATTTACCACATTCCAGGTATAATTAGAATACGTATTCACCAGGAATGATGATTGATTAGCTCTTGAATAAACAGCTCTTACAATGTTGTTGTCACTGATTTTATAGGAGCCAACCAACTGCCATGATGCATATACATCATCAGGTTTATTATATTTTTCCGCCCGCAAAGCAGCTACCAAACGCAATTTATCGGTTGGGCGATAATCAAAACGGGCACTACCAGCCATTATATTGATGGTTCTCTTTTGATTTAGGTAACCGTTACCAACTTTAGCAATGTGTTCCGAATCATCATACGACATTGACTGATAGCTCACACCCGGACGAATACTTACCTTACCCAGATTCCAATCATATTCGGCCTGCAGGTTAAGCTGCTGGTTATCCAACTCAAAACCCTCATTACCTGACATGTAGTCGATGGTTCCACCATTGTAATTAGCCTGCACACTAAGTCCCTTATAATTAGCACGCATATCAACATACGAAGTAGAGGCAATTTTTGTGGTATAAGGAGTTGGCACATCACCCATACTTGAGGTCACAGCCTGCGAATTCTGATGCCCGGCCATTAAGCTGATATTTGTACTTTCAGATGCTTTGTAATCCAAATAGGCATTAATACCCCTACGCTCTTTCGCTTGCTCAGGATCAGGAAAGGACTTGTAGATATCATATCTTTCACCTTTCACATCGTATGGAGGCCAAACAGGTAACGAACCATTTCGCATACGATTAATCTCTCCAATATTAAAATATCCGGGATCTACAGGCTGACCATCCAACGAATATTGCGAACCACCACGATCGTATATCAGGATTTCTTCGCGTTCACGATCGCGTGCTTCAAAATTACCTGTTACTCCAATACTTATTTTATCGTTAAGCTTTTCACGATAAGCAATATCACCAATTAATGTATTTAAACTACCTGCCTGCACATTACCCGACACCAAAGGCGATTCGTCGGTAATGGTTTGTGTAATAATATTAATTACACCTGACAGCGCATTAGGTCCGTAAAGTGCACTGGATGGTCCACGTACCACTTCAATACGATCAATATCTTCGAAGCCAACTGGCAGTGTTTCCCATAATGTTCCTCCGTGCGAGTAGTTAAATACCGGACGGCCATTAATCATTACCAGTGTATTCATGTTTTCGGAATACAACAGCATGTTTTTAGCTGGCAGATTGTCGTTACCACGGATATGCACATCAAAATTACCATTGGTTTTTTCGCGCACAATCAAACCTGGCACAAGGCGCAAAGCCTCTTCAATAGTTGTTGCACCTGAAGCAATAATCTGGTCATGTGACAATACAGTTGTTGATAATGGTGAATCGAAAAGGCTCTCTTCTGATTTTGATGCGGACGTCACATCTTTATTCAGCAATAGCTCATACAGTTCTTCGAGCGATGATACACCTACTACATCAATGGCTGACATCAGATCTTCGAGTGACAAGGCACTCAACTCCTCGGTTGTCATCGATAGTACTTTTTCTTTGGTTAAAGTAGTTTTTTCACCTTCTTGCGCCATTACACCAGCACAGGCAAATAGTGAAAACAATACGATGATAATGTATTTTGTTTTTAACATTTTTACGACTTTAAACAGTTGTTGCTATTGGACTTCAATGCCCAGACTTATTATTTTTTGTGTGACTTTAAGGTTGTGTGATTCGATTAATGCAGGACAGATTTCGTAACGTAACTTACCACTGATGGTTACAAAAGAAATACCTGCACCCTGCTTACATAAGCCACCTTTATCGGCCACCAGCAGCACAGGTTTATCCTGTTGCTCATAACTCAATGTCTGCATTAACGCGCTTTTGGCAGCGCCTAAAAATACAATGTGCGAATCACCCACTTCTTTCACACTTCGGGCCTGAACAATCTTAATGCTTTTGTTTCCGGCCTTTTTAACCTTCGCAATCTTCTCCAATTCTGCACTCACATCATCGTCACCCAAAATGGTGATTACCAAATCAGAGCCATTAGCTTCAGCCGGCCAGTCGATGTTTTTAGTAAAGTTGTAGAGGAAAAGTGCTTTGAAAGTGGCTGTTTGCCCTTTCATCTCACTTAACAATGCGCCTAAGCATAAGACGCAGATTAACAAGATTGATTTTCTCATGTTTGTTGTTTGTTATGCATGTATATCAATTTAAATGTATAATCAATATATCCGGCAAGACAAACGACCCGGAGAGACTTATCAGCTTAACGACAAAAGAATCTCATCAGCATAACTACTGCACATTACCGGTGCATGCACCGGCCACCAACAAAAACTGGTGCTTTAGCCGTTAATCCCAATGAGTCTTATGTCCGAAGTCAATTATCTCCCTAATATAATCTACTTCGATAATGGACGTGAAAATAGGTGTATACTGGTAATTGCACAAAAAAATATGATTAAATTACCATTACTTATGACGAATATAAACAGGTAAATGAGTACTTATAACAATTGTCATAATTTAAGCAATTATTTCAAATTAGGCTAACAGACCTGTTATAAGTGGACTTACAAAGAAAAAGTGATATTTTGTATTACAGTTTCAATCAATTATAACAATTGCATCATGAAAAGAAACAATAACAATAAAACGGTGTCACTCGTACTCGGAAGCGGCGGAGCAAGAGGATTAGCCCACATCGGTATTATTCGCTGGCTTCTGGAAAACAACTACACCATTCATTCCATTTCTGGCTGCTCAATTGGTTCGGTAATAGGTGGCATTTACGCAGCCGGACAACTGGACAAGTTTGAAGAATGGGTACGGTCACTCACCTTAGTGGATATTGCTTCTTATATGGACATTTCCTGGGGCAGCAGCGGACTAATCAAAGGTGAAAAACTAATTAATAAGCTTAAGGACCTTATAGGAGACACACATATTGAGCGACTTCCGATTAAGTTTGTTGCCGTTGCAGCTGATGTTAAAAATGAGAAGGAGGTATGGCTGTCGGAAGGTAACTTATTTGATGCCATCAGAGCCTCTATTTCATTACCATTGTTTCTTACACCGGTTAATATTAATAATACCGAGCTGATTGATGGTGGTGTATTGAATCCCATCCCAATTGCGCCTGTTTTTAGTGATAACAGCGACCTGATTATAGCTGTGAACCTTGGTGCCAAGTCCGTTACTTTAGAGAATAAGCCTACTGCTTCAAGCAATAAAACTTCCACTTTATGGAGAAAGAATATAAAAGAGCCGCAACAAAGCCAATCGGGCATGTATCAGATTGCCGATCAGGCTTTTGATGCTATGCAGAATACCATTGCACGACAAAAGCTGGCCGCTTACCCACCAGACTATTTAATTGAGATTGCGCGTAATGCCTGTGGGACCCTCGATTTTCACAAAGCTGATGAAATGATAGAGCTGGGTTACAATAAGGCAGCCGGATTGTTAGCTGACATTTAGCTTCGCACCGTAAAAGTACTGTAACCGGCTGCGTCCTTTTTTAATTCTATCTGTGTAGTAACACGCTCTTTGAGTGCCGGCACATGACTGATTATACCAATGGTGCGGTTAGTCTCAAGCTGCAGCCTTTCAAGTGCCGATAGCGCAAGGTCCAGCGTATTCTGATCAAGTGTTCCAAAACCTTCATCGATAAACAAGCTGCCAATAACGGTATTTTGCCCTGCCAAATCAGATAAGCCAAGGGCAAGAGCTAAACTTACCAGAAAACTTTCTCCACCAGACAGAGTCTTAACCGATCTTTCGGCATTACCGTGGTATAAATCAACCACAAACAGATCGTCCAGGTTGTCGTTTTTAATGTGCTTAACCTTGTAGCGATCACTTAAAGTTTCCAGATGATGGTTAGCCAGCTGTAAAACTTGTTTGAGTGTTAACTCCTGAGCAAACCTGGCGAATTTATTTCCGGTTGCATCACCTATGAGTAGAGTCAAATCATTCCAGCGATTGACCACCTGCTCCTGCTTTTCTATTAACAAAGCTTTCTCCTTATGTTTGGCCTTGTTACTTTTATCTGCCTTTACACGCTCTGATAAGGCGCCTGCCTTTCCAAGCGCCTCATTCAATAGGATTTCTTTCGCCCTAAGAGCTTCAACTATCACTTCTTTGCCTGGCAATTCGCTGGCTTTTTCTTCAAGTTTCGATAACCTGGCCTTATGGTCTTTCAGTGAGTGCTCTAAGCGGTTTTCTGTTGTAATAATTTCCTTTTGCCGACTTTCCAGCTGCTGCACTTCTTGTTCGGCTAATAAATTATTCAATGCAGCATCAATACTGGCTAGCTTGTGTGCTTCGAGGCGCTTCAGCAAAGCGTTTGAATCAGACGTCAATCGTTGCTCATCTGTTTGTACCTGAGCATTTAATACTTCTTGACGCTTAGTTAATGTCGCTGTTAAGGTAGAATTTTCTTTTAGCTTAATTTTCAATTCATTGTCTCTATTTGCAATCTGCTCCGCCTGCTGCTTCAACGTCTGCTCCACCTCATCAGGCATTTGCTTGCCAAACAGTTTTTCCCGCTCTGCATGTTTTGCATTCACTGATTTCTCAGCGAGTTCCAGTTCTTTATCAAGATCAGCAAAACGCCCCATGGTTTTCTTTAACTGTGCTCCCTTTTCATCACGACTTACTTTCAGTTGTAGCAACTGCTTCTCGTTGGCTTGCAAGGCTTCATGCTTAGCCTGATAGTGTTGAAGTTTTTGTTCAAGCAGTTCAATGGATGACTTAGCCGAAGCCATGTTGGTATCAATATTGTAGTGCTTTAAAAACTGATAATACTTAAGTTGCTCTGATGAAAGATTCTCCAACTGCTCCAACAGATTCTGGAAATCTTTACTGCGCGAAACAGCCGTATTAAATTGCTCTACCAACCTGATAGTCTGTTCGAGTTCCATCAGTTGCTTTGTCAGATGTTCTTTTTCTTCCAGTATCTTTTTCTGACTAATTGGAGATAACTTCATCTCCATGTCGTTAACCAGTCCTTCAACAGTTTTTCTATACTCTACAGCTTTAAGCTCTACTTGTCTTATCTGCTGCTTATAAGCAATAATAGAGGACTTTAACCGCGATACTTCAGCAATCAGTTGCTTCTCTTCATTTTTTAAATTTAGCTGTTCTTCGTTTCTCTTAGCTAACTTGGCCTCTGTCTCATTAGCATTGACAGTGTAATGCTCCACAAAGGGATGCTCCTGAGAGCCACATAAGGGACAGGCTTCTTCGGGTTTGAGCATTTTACGCGCCTCATCATATTTGGCCTCCAGCAGCTCACGCTCGCGTTTGGCTTTTAATTCCTCAACATGCTTGATGTTAATTAGTTGAGCCTTCTCTATCACCTGAAGCTTATTCTCATTCACTAACAACTCCTTGGATGCCTTATCTAAAGCAACAGATAAATATTGTTGTTCCTGCGTCATCTCCACACGGGCCTTTTCCAGTTCAAGGGCCTTTTCCAGTGAGCGATCTTTCTGCTGAGCGATTTTTAGCGTCTCATACAGCTGCTCTTTATCATTTAAACGAGAACCAAGTGATTGTTTTTTCTCAGCAATAAATGCCTGACTCTGATCTATGGCTTTGGACAGAATCTCCTTTTTATCTGCCACATGCTGCACACTCTCCAATTGCTGCTTAGTAGGTGATGACTCCAGCTCCTGTTGCTTTGATTCCGCCACTTTCTGTAATGATACCACTACTGCTGATGTCTGCTTAATTAGGGGCAGCTGTTCGGCCAGTCGCTCCAATTGCTTGTTAGCATCAATAAACGTATGCAGCTCCTTTTGGGTGACCTCCAACTGCTCAAGCTTCGCATCCTGCTCTTTTAATTCTTTATGCAGGTTATCAATGAGCTTACCTTCTTCATCAGCCGTTTTCCTTAAGCGCAACAAAGAACTGTCTTCCAGCCTGATCGCTTCATCCAGTAAGCGCACCTGTTTGATGATGGGTCGCAGCTCTTCTTCCCTAAATTTATGCTGTTCTATCAGCTGACTAAGTTCAGCTTTTTCCTCATTCAGCGTTGACTGTTCACGCGCATAAGCTGCCAGTTGCTCTTCATTTGTTTTAAACTCTTTACGCTTATCTTTTAGTAAATTTCGTTGACCCTGAATAGCTACAATATCAGCTTTCAGAGGCAGCACCTTCAAATGCTGCTGCAACCTTTTCTGATCCGGCTCAAAAGCTTCCTTTTGCTGTTTGACAGCCATCAGTTTCTCTTCGGTCAGCCCAACATCATTTTTTACTTGAGAGTATTCTTCCACCAGACGTTGTTGATTTCTCAACTCGTCAATATGCTGACGTTGCTCTTTGGTCGAACCGTCAATTTCAAGCAGTTCCTTTTCTAACTGCAGCACTTGCTCTTCGGGTAATAACTCTATGCCTTCGAGCTGCAGTTGTAGTTGCCTGAGTACATCATTTTCTGCTTTTTGTCTTTCAAAACAGGTCTTGCCTATCTCGCGGTATATCTCGGTCCCAGTAATTTTCTCGAGTAACTCACCACGCTCATTGGCATTCGACTTAAGAAAGCGGGCAAAATCGCCCTGAGATAGTAATATGGAACGCAAAAACTGATCGAAATTCAACCCGATTAGTTGAGCATTATACCTGGGTACCTCATTACGCTTAACATCCAGTGCCACAAAAGTCCCGTCGGCTTCTTGCCTTGACAATACCAATGAGTAATCGCGCAAATTTCCGTTACGGTTCACAGAAATACCCCAATGCGAGCGATAGGTCACTCCTTTAGTACGATAGTCTAGTTGAGCCCACGCCTCTTCGGTGTTACGCGTAATAATGCTTCCCAGGCGGGCAATATCATTCTTCGAAACGGCACCGCTCCTTGGTGTTTGGTTATAAAGTGCGAGGGTAATGGCATCCAGGATTGTTGATTTTCCGGCTCCGGTTGGGCCCGTAATGGCAAATAAACCAGTAGCCCCCAACGGGCCATCCACAAAATCTATATGGTGTTCTCCTTTAAGAGAGTTCAGGTTTTTGATGCGTAAATGAAGTAACTGCATGCACTATTCTTTTTCCGTCTGATGATAAAACTGATCCAACAATTCGGCGAATGTTTGGTTAAGGGTATCAACGTTGCTCACTTGTTTATTGTCCAAAAGGCTGCTGAATACATCTTGTACACTTAAATCACTCAAGGCAATCGTCACAACACTATCATCCATTTCATTCCCGCCTGCAAACTTCAGCAAGGGTTTTATCAACATTAAATTGTTGTCTGTCTGATTTGTTTCCTCAATCAGTTTCTCAAAATTCTGGCGAATGGTCGTATCCATTTGCTCTTCCTCAACCACCACTTCAGCCCAATCGGCCAGTTGTGATTCTCCCCGGTAATTTTTTAATGCTGTCTTCACCTCCTCAAAAGTGCCGCTTACACGAATAAGCTTTCTGAAACTGGGGACTCTTAGCTCTGTAATTTCAATTGCTTGATCCTTGTGTACATCCAGTAACACCAGTTGCTTATTATCCTTTCGTTCTGAAAAGCTCAAAGGCAGTGGCGAACCTGAATAGCGTATTTTTCCATCAACCGATAACTTTTGGGGCCGATGAATGTGTCCCAAGGCCACATAATCAAATACATTGGGGAATGATGTTGCCTGCAGGCCAGCCAGGTTACCTATATGAATATCGCGCTCACTGTCCGATAAACCAGCTCCCTGCACATACAAGTGTCCCATGGCAATTATCGGGCATTTATATGCTTTCGCCTCCATCGCTACTTGCTCATAATGTTTGACAATGCCTTGATTGGTAGCTTTCACACTGTCTTCATAGGACTCCCCCGCATTCACCTGCCGGATATCTTTATCGCGTAAAAATGGCACGGCCGCTACTACACATTCGGTTTGTCCGTTGACGCTCAGCTCAATAACTTCATCCGTAATTGATGATTTGGCACCGCCTATTACCTGTATGTTTAAGGCCGAAAGAATTTCAGAAGGTGCTTCAAGCGTACTGATATAATCATGATTACCGCCTGTAATGATCACCTGGCTGCAGTGCGTATGAATGAGAGACGTCAAAAAGTTATAATACAACTTAAGCGCACTATTGGATGGAAAGCCCACATCGAAAACATCACCAGCCACCAATAAAACATCTATTTGTAATTCATTAATCTTTTGCTTCAACCAATCGAAGAAAAGTTGATGTTCTTCTTCCCGATCATTACCATGCAACTTTTGCCCAATGTGCCAATCTGAGGTATGGAGTATTCGCATGCATTAGTGTTTAAAAAGTTCATCCAATATCTGTAGCGAAGACTCAATGCACTTGGAGCAAACCTTGTCTTTCAGCCTATGGTCATTGAAGTATTGCCTGCCTGCATCGGTTCGTATATCGCAACCTAAAAGGTGGACGCACTGGTCAGTCTGGTGCCGTTGGCAGAACTGCTTGCGAAACGCCTGTACCATCTCAGGGGTTTTCTCTTTTCGCTCATCATAATCGGCAATGGCCTTTGAATTGTGCAATCCAATCACCATATAAGCCCCTGTAACGGCACCACAGACTTTTTGCATTTTGCCCATTCCACCTCCAAAACCAAGCGCTAAAGCCAAGGCTTGTTCCTCGTCAAACTTTAACTCATCTGCATAAGCCTTAAGAACCGATTGTGCGCAGTTATTGCCATTGTAAAAGGCTTCAATGGCTTTTTCCTTTTTCTTTTCCATGGTACAGGTGATTTGTTCACTGTAAAAATAGCAAATGATTCGAAATAGGAATAGCTTAATACTGGCTTTCATGATGGCATTTTATCCGATATTCATCACCTATACTAAAAACGATATTGAAGCTGCAGTTTCCATTCTGTGAACTGATGGCCTTTGATTAACTGATTACCAGAACCTATCTCGTCAAGGTTAGTGTAACTTGTGTGAGCAAGGCGGCCCCAAAGACGAAGATTTGGCAGTGGCGAATAACTCAGATTACATATTACGCGAGAACCAGCATTGAGATAGGCCGGTATGGTAAAGGCATACAACACATCGGGTTCGTAACTGTAGATGCGACTGTCATAATCATCGATGTCGAACAGCACATAACGCAACGACATACTGTAACGTTGACTGGCCTTAAAGCGAATATCCTGAAAGGCCATCCAACCGTTCGACTCCTGCTCACTTTCATCGTAGAAAGCATATTCTATCTGGGTTTGAAAGCGCCACTTCTCACCGGAATTTAAGGCATAAAACAGGCGAATATTATCCTTTTGATAGGTGTTAATCTCATAATTGGCGGTACTTTGATAGCCATTAATCTCCTTTTGGCTTGACTTATAGCGCAGATAAGCCGAATGGACGTCATTAATACGATAATCAGCCTGTAAAAACCATTCGAATCCATCGGAAGGGCGGTACACATTGTATCGTAACCAATCATATGAAAACACATCAGCAAAGGCCTTTAGTTCCAGTTTTGCCAGTGGCTTAAAACTCATGGATGCAAATAAACCAGACTCGCCAGCAGGTGTTGATGATTCGGAGAAAGGATTGGATAAAATAGCCGTATATCCTCTGCTGTATTTCCGATAAGCAACAGAAACCACTACATCGTTTCCCGCATTGTAGGTCATCCCCTGGTAAATGCCATAATCGACCTGGTTCTGCAGCGCCACTTCACCAAAAATCATCAGCCTGTTCAGAAAAATGGAATGAGACAGCCATACACTCTCCTGGTGACTTCCGGTAAATCGGTATTTGTCCTTCAGGTGTTCTTTGGGAGCAATCGCTTGATCGATGGACCAGTTAGCATAACCTGTCTCCAGCTGAAATAAATGATGGTGATACCCTATACGCCCGCCATACACCAGTTCATTAACAGCATACCTGTTCGACAGCTCGGTTAAAGTGCGATGATAACCGGTTTCTTGTAAAGAAGATAAATACTGATTCTCCACCGAGTCTTCCAAAGTCGAAGCATCGCGTTTTTTATAGGACACGAATGGAGACACCTCCCATCTGCCAAATTTAAGCTGCAAGGCAGTGCCTCTTAAAAAAGAGCTTTCGTTGACAGATGTGTAAGAGTTAATGCCTTTGGGACGACGGCGTAACTGTGCCGTTTCAGGTGATTTAGAAAAGGCCATATCGGTCCACACAGCCAGCCCCTGTCCAAAAGACAAGCGATAGTCGCCAACTATCCATGTATCAATAAACTTCAAAGGCTGATTAAGTCGCAAAAAACCTGATGTAAAGTCGGCTGCCGGGAAATACTCCGGGAAAGCTTGTTCGCCCTGGTCTTTCTCAAGTGTGAATCCAGCTTCCACTCTATCGCCAAACCCAATACGTCCACGCGTCATCCATTTTTCTTTTTCACCAAGGTAAGCCGCCGCTACAGAGCCATTTTTAGGCTTGTAGCCAAGCGGTGTTTGAAAAGTACTTTGGACACGTGCCATGATTTGCCCCATTACTCTTTTGGACGGAGCCCTACCGACTTCCTCAACCACCACAAAAGGCAGCATATTTGAAATAGTGAGACTATCCATCCGCTCAACAGCCTGTAGTTCATATATGCTATAAAGCGGTCCATTGGTATAACGGTAGTACAGGAAATTTTCTATTTGATAGTCAGTCAGGAAAAACAATTGCTCCAAATCACTTTTAGTGGCGGTATTGAGGTTGATGGGCTGCTGATTCAGGGCGATTAAGTCGTTCACCAGCTCTTCATAGTCGGCTTGTAGCAATTGTTTATCAGCTAACGATTCAAGCATGTCGCCAATGAGCTTTTGTATGTCTCCGGCTTGTTGTGAAATAGCACCTAAAGGCATGAGGCAGACTGTGAATAAAAAGATCAAGCGCTTCATAACTAAGGGTGTTTTCGGTTAAATGAATAGCTCAGTCCCACTCCTGAAGTCATTCCCAACTGCTGATGATGCGCAAAACCAGCATCAATGAAAAATCCAGCAAAGCGAACACCCCCGCCAAAGGTCATTTCAACAGGGTTGCTTTTTATTCCTCCACGCGCAAATAACCGTTCATTAAAACTAAACTGAATACCTGTTTTATAAATAAGGTTGCGCTCCAGTTGCTTTTCTGCTTCTACAATCAACGTAAAATGCGAAGTGGGGTGCCAGCGGCAACCCGCATTGAATAAAACGGGTATTGCATAGCTGGTGGATTGGTAACTGAGTTCACTCTGTTCCGGATTCTGTATAAAAACTCCAACAGCCCACTGTTCCGAGATCAGGAAGTTAAGCCCAAGACTCGTATAAAATGAATTGGCAGGATCAGCTCCTTCAATTTGATGAGTCAGGTAATTAAACTGCAGACCGGCCGAAACTCTTTCACCAAACAAACGACTGTAGCTAAAGGCGTAGCGACTATAATTACTCTTAGAATAGCCACTCTGAAAAATGACACCTCCAAATGTGCCAAACCTGTTAGGCGCGACTAGTGTTGCGGCCCGCGAACTCAACTCATCCATATTGAAACGCATCTGATAGGCGGCTCCTACTGCGTAATGTTCAAATGAAGCCAGGTTAGCCACATTATTAAGTCCTGACATGGAGGAATTGTCAAACACTTTTGTAAAACCCATAGCAGTGCTGACGGGTCCTGAATAGTCAATGGTTTGGGCAAATGTAAGCGCGCCAGTGAGCACTGTTGCACAAAAAGTTAAGGTTAGTCGATTCATGATAACACAATATATTATCAATAAATTTATTAACCTATATTTTAAAAGTCAAGATACTACCTTACATTGAACTACAATTCGTTAAATATTTCTAAAACACCCCTTTCCGGTGTC
This sequence comes from Carboxylicivirga mesophila, assembly GCF_018271975.1. Classification (GTDB taxonomy): domain Bacteria; phylum Bacteroidota; class Bacteroidia; order Bacteroidales; family Marinilabiliaceae; genus Carboxylicivirga; species Carboxylicivirga mesophila. The sequence goes on along the minus strand of NZ_JAGUCN010000001.1, from coordinate 96,175 downwards.
ACCAACTCAGTTTGAAATCCCAGGCTGGCAGCAGCCTCAAGGTTGGCGAGCGAATCATCTAAGAATAGTGTCCTGCGAGGATCAATACTGGTTTTTTTTATAACATACTTAAACGAGCGAACGTCGGGCTTACTCAGTTGCATCCGATAGGAATAGAAAACATCAGTAAACAAATTTTCAAGATTACCATAATCGTTTGCCATGCCGATAAATGTTTCGCGATGTATGGCATTGGTATTGCTCAATAAGTAAACAGGTTTTTCATTGCGAAGCTTATTCAGCAGGGTTACCCGTTCATCAGGCAAGCTCACCAGCATAGCGTTCCAGGCAGCTATTATCTGACTGGGTTCTACCCCATTTGGCAGTTCGCGTTGAATGGCTGCAATGAACTCACCATCCGTTATCGCCCCAAGCTCATATTGTTTAAATAATCCTTCGTGATGACTTTGATTAATGTGTTCTTGCATGCTATTGAAACCCAAGGCGGCAAAGGCATCAATAGCAGCCTGTGGACTAATATCAACAATAACACCTCCTAAATCAAACAAATAGGCATCAACAGCCGAAAAGTCAATCGTTTTCATTTCATGCAATTTTTATAACAAATGTACTCCAAGCTGTTAAATAAACTAATTGTGTGTCAACTTATAAATGACAAAATACCAAATTCGATGAAAACCATTATCTTTGCAAAACTTTTTCACTTTTTACAAGCGAAATAATAACGGTTGACAGGCAAATCTGTCATTTTAGTAATGTTCTAAAAATAGATTAATAGAATGAGTACGTTGGAACTGAGCGAACAGGAAATTATCAGACGAAAAAGTTTAGAAGAGCTAAACAAGCTGGGTATTAACGCGTATCCGGCAGCAGAATTTAAAACCACTCATCTGTCAACTGAGATAAAACAGGAATTTGATCCTGAAAAAGATAACCTGAAAGAGGTGGTGATTGCCGGCCGTATCATGAGCCGACGCATCATGGGTAAAGCTTCTTTCGCTGAATTAAAAGATGCCGAAGGGCGTATTCAGATTTACCTGAACCGCGACGACATGTGTCCGGGTGAGGATAAAACATTATATAATACCGTATTCAAGAAACTATTGGATATTGGTGACATCATTGGCGTAAAAGGATTTATCTTCCAGACACAAATGGGCGAAACAACCCTTCACGTGCAGGAACTGACTATCCTGAGTAAGTCACTAAAGCCACTGCCAATTGTTAAAGAAAAAGATGGCAAGGTGTATGATGCGTTCAGCGATCCTGAGTTGCGTTACCGCCAGCGCTACGTTGACTTAATCGTTAACGAGGGCGTTAAAGATGTATTCATCAAACGCACCAAGCTGATGAACAGCATGCGTCAGTTCTTCAACGACCGTGGCTATTTAGAGGTTGAAACCCCCATCTTACAGTCAATTCCGGGTGGAGCTGCGGCTCGTCCGTTTATCACGCACCACAATGCATTGGATATTCCGTTGTATTTACGTATTGCCAACGAGCTTTACTTAAAGCGTTTAATTGTTGGCGGTTTTGATGGTGTATATGAGTTTGCCAAGGATTTCCGCAACGAAGGTATGGACCGTACGCACAACCCTGAGTTTACGGTGATGGAAATTTATGTAGCCTACAAAGATTACAAGTGGATGATGGACTTCACCGAAGAGATGGTGGAAAAAATCGCTCTTGACCTGCATGGTAAAACCGAATTGCAGGTGGGTGACAAAACCATTGAATTCAAACGTCCGTTCAAGCGCATCTCTATCCTTGACGCCATCAAAGAACACACAGGCATTGATGTGTCGGGCATGAACGAAGAAGAGTTGCGCAAAGTATGTGGTGAGCTGGAAATTGAAATTGATGAGTCAATGGGTAAAGGCAAGCTGATTGATGAAATTTTTGGTGAGAAGTGTGAGCACAACTATATACAACCAACGTTTATTACCGATTATCCGGTGGAGATGTCACCACTGGCTAAGCGTCACCGCGACAACCCAGAGTTGACAGAGCGTTTTGAGTTAATGGTGAATGGTAAAGAAATCTGTAATGCCTACTCAGAGCTTAACCACCCAATTGACCAGAAAGAGCGTTTTGAAGAGCAGATGCGTTTATCGGAAAAAGGTGATGACGAAGCCATGTTTATTGACCACGACTTTGTGCGCGCATTGGAATACGGTATGCCTCCAACATCGGGTATGGGTATTGGTATCGACCGCTTAACCATGCTCATGACCAACTCTGATTCTATTCAGGATGTGTTGTTCTTCCCGCAGATGCGTCCGGAAAAACGCGTTTTGCCTGATAGCGATGAAAAATTTGCAGAGCTGGGCATTCCTGCTGAATGGATCGAGGTGATTCGCAAAGTAGGTTTCAGCAAGGTGGATGTCCTGAAAGAAGCGAAGCCAACGAAAGTTTTCCAGGATATTTGTGGCTATAACAAGAAAAATAAACTGGGCTTAAATAATCCATCGCAAGACGATGTAAAAGCCTGGTTATCTTAATAAGAACTAATCAACTAAGACAAAAAAGGTAATTGTTCCTTTTTTGTCTTATTTTTAACATTCTAATTCAAAACAACTGTATTTATGGATGAATCATCAAAGGTAGGTATTATAGGTAGTGGAAGCTGGGCAACTGCTATTGCTAAAATGCTATTGAATAATGTTCCATCCATCAACTGGTATTTTCGGGATCAAGTACATATCGATGACTTCAGACGCTTCAGGCACAACCCGAACTATCTGACCAGTGTTGAATTTAACCCGGACCGCATCAACTTTTCGGATGATATCAACGAGGTTGTTCAGCAATCTGATATCATCATACTGGCTATCCCGTCAGCATTTATCAAGTCGGCGCTTAAGAAGTTAACAGCTCCTCTCAAAGACAAATTTGTGGTCTCGGCCATTAAAGGACTGGTACCGGATGAGAACCTTATCATCGGTCAGTATTTTAACCAGGTGTACGGTGTGCCAACCGAATCAATTGGTGTTATCAGTGGCCCTTGCCATGCCGAGGAAGTAGCATTGGAACGCCTCTCCTACCTGACCATTGCTTGTCAGGACATCAAAAAAGGTCGTGCCTTTTCAGGTTTTCTGAAAACACCATACATCATGACAACTATTTCGGATGATATTTATGGTACCGAGTACTCGGCTGTTTTGAAAAACATTATGGCTGTTGCATCAGGTATTTGTCATGGATTGGGTTATGGTGATAACTTTCAGGCAGTCCTCATTTCTAACGCTATCCAGGAGATGAAACGTTTTGTAGATACCGTTCATCCTATCACGCGTGACATCAAGAGCTCAGCCTATTTGGGCGACTTGCTGGTAACGGCCTATTCGCAGTTTAGCCGCAACCGCATGTTCGGTACCATGATTGGAAAAGGCTATTCGGTAAAATATGCCCAAATGGAGATGCTGATGATTGCCGAAGGATACTATGCTGTTAAGAGCATCCATGAAATAAATGATAAGTACAAAGTAAACATGCCCATTACCGAAGCTGTTTACAATATCATCTACGATCGCATATCGCCAGCTATGGAGATACGGCTGTTAACAGAGCATCTAAGATAAAATTGCCCGCAGATTTCACAGATAAACGTAGAATCGTTTGACGGAAAATACGTGAAAACAAACTCAGTACCATGACTGAAAATGATATATCTTATCAAATACGAGAAGCTATATTTAATGTATACAATACACTGGGCCCTGGCCTATTTGAATCGGTATATTCAGCTGCGTTAATTTACGAATTACAAGAAGCCGGATTAAATGTCAGCAAGGAAGTTGCGGTACCTGTGCATTATAAAGGCAGCAAGTTAGATGTAGGTTTTCGCCTTGATTTATTGGTAGAAGATAAGGTTGTTGTTGAAATTAAATCTGTTGAAAACCTGGCGGAAGTGCATCATAAGCAGGTATTGACTTACCTCAAAATCACAGGCCTAAAACTTGGTATATTGGTCAATTTTAATGTTGATGAAATAAAAAATGGCATACACCTAAAAGTAAATGGCTTGTAAGATAGCTTTGCACTAATAGTGATGAAAATCGTAAACAATAAGTAATCAAGATAAAACCCCGCTTGGAAGCAGACTCTTCAAAGAACAATAAACAAATCGGCCAGAATCTGCGTCATCTGCGGGGAGCAAGAAATCAATACAAACAAACAAATACTACTAACATGTTACCAGGTATTAATCCAACTACTACCAAGGCGTGGAAAGAGCTTGAGGCGTATTATGCCCAGTTTAAAGACACGCAGATGAAAGACCTGTTCGCTAAAGATGGTGAGCGTTTCAACAAGTATTCATTGCGTTTTGAAGATATTCTTCTGGATTATTCAAAGAACCGTATTGACGAAAAAGTGATGTCATTACTATTTCAATTGGCCGATGAGTGTGGGTTGAAAAGTGCTATTGACAGCGTTTTTGCAGGTGATAAAATTAACGTGACGGAAGACCGTGCGGTTTTGCACACAGCCCTGCGTAATCGCAGCAATACACCAGTTATGGTGGATGGCAAAGACGTAATGCCGGCTGTTAATGCAGTTTTGGATCAGATGAAAACGTTCTCCGAAAAAGTTATATCGGGCGAATGGAAAGGTTATTCAGGTAAGGTCATCACCGACATTGTAAACATCGGCATTGGTGGTTCAGACCTAGGCCCCTTAATGGTAACCGAAGCGCTGAAACCATACAAAAAGAACGTCAATCTGCATTTTGTATCCAATGTAGATGGCACTCACATTGCTGAAGCCTTAAAAGTGGTGAATCCAGAAACAACACTATTCATCATTGCTTCAAAAACGTTCACTACCCAGGAAACGATGACCAATGCCAACTCTGCTAAATCGTGGTTCCTTGAAGCAGCCAAAGATGAAACAGCGGTAGCCAAGCACTTTGTGGCCTTATCAACCAATGCCGAAGCAGTTTCAGCTTTTGGTATTGATACGGCTAATATGTTTGAGTTCTGGAATTGGGTAGGTGGACGCTATTCTTTATGGTCAGCTATTGGACTAAGCATTGCCTGTGGCATTGGCTTTGACAACTTCCGTGAACTACTGGAAGGAGCTCATGCGATGGATAAGCATTTCAAAACCGAATCGTTCGAAAGCAACCTGCCGGTTATCCTGGCCATGATTGGTATCTGGTACAATAACTTCTACGGTGCCGAAACAGAGGCTATCCTGCCATACGACCAGTATATGCACCGTTTCTCCGCTTATTTCCAGCAAGGTAATATGGAAAGTAATGGTAAGTACGTTGATCGCAATGGTGAGCAGGTAAACTACCAGACAGGACCTATCCTGTGGGGCGAACCAGGCACCAATGGCCAGCATGCCTTCTATCAGCTGATTCACCAGGGAACAAAACTGATTCCTTGTGATTTTATGGCGACTGCTAAAAGCCACAATCCACTAAGTGATCATCATCCGAAATTACTGGCTAATTTCTTTGCACAGACAGAAGCCATGATGGTTGGTAAAACTGAGGAACAGGTGACTGAAGAGCTGAAAGCAGCCGGCAAATCAGCTGAAGAGATCAAGGCCTTACTACCTTACAAAGTATTCCTGGGTAATATCCCAACCAACTCTATCCTGATGAAAGAGTTGAACCCACGTACGCTTGGTGCTTTAATCGCTATGTACGAACACAAAATATTTGTACAGGGCATCATCTGGAACATTTACAGCTTTGACCAGTGGGGCGTTGAATTAGGTAAGCAACTGGCTAACGCTATTTTACCTGAGTTGCAAAGTGATGATGAAGTGACTTCACACGATGCATCAACCAATGGCCTGGTGAATGCCTACAAGGAAATGAAAAAGTAAGAGATGAGAACACAAATGTGAGTAGTGAGTCTATTTGCAGCTTATAAAAATAACAAAGGCTTTGGAGCATATCCAAGGCCTTTGTTTTTTTCAAAGTCCTCATCACCCACAATAACTTTCACGATAAGCTCTTTGCCAATTACAATTAGGCAAGTTTTAAATTAAGTCCGTAACTTCCACATAATTATATGTGCACCAAACGACCGATTCTTTCGAAAGCCCAATCCGGATCGTTGAATGTATTTGAGACATAATCATCTAACACCCAAAACAACTCTAAACGATGAACACCATCAAAACCAAATTGAACCCCCGAAAAACATTCTGGAAGGACGGAGCCTGCTCTCACGCCATGTTCCACCTGTTGAATCATGAATTTGACAATGTAAAACCTTTGGAAGAAAAAGCCTCAGATCTATTAGCAGGTGGCATTGCACAAAAAGGACATCAATGCGGAATGCTTTGGGGTGCTTCTTTAGCGATAGGTACAGAGTCGTTTCGCAAATACAAAGACAGAAACATGGCTATTGCAACTGCCATCAATGCGTCAAAACTATTGGTTAACTCATTTCAGAAGCGAGCCAAGACGGTTAATTGCAAGGATATCTCGAGAGTCAATTGGGAGAATAAGTTTGAGCTGGCACTTTATATGCTAAAAACCGTCGCAAGAGGTTTTGTTTTCAGCCCCTGCTTTAATCTGATAGCCAAGTGGACCCCAGAGGCTACAAATGCAGCCAATAAAGGACTTAATGAACAACCGGACTTCAGTATCCCCGTTCTTAGCTGCTCAACTGAACTGATCAAAAAAATGGGTGGTAGCGAAGAGGAATCAATTATGGTTGCAGGATTTGCCGGCGGCATAGGCTTAAGCGGCCATGCATGCGGAGCATTGAGTGCCGCCATATGGTATAAAATGCTTCAGCTAAGTAAAAGCGAACAGGGTAAATCTCAGGCCATGTTCAATAATCCGGATGCCAGGAAGATTTTAAGAACATTTTACATGCAAACAGATTCGGAAGTGTTATGTAAAAACATCTGCCAGGGTCAGTTTAAATCGGTCGACGAGCACTCCGACTACATTAAAACAGGCGGCTGCAGCCATATCATTAACGCCTTGGAAAAAATATAAAAGCCAACTTTATGCTAAACTTATTGAGACGAAAGGTTTATCTCGACAATAATGCCACAACCCGTGTGAGCTACTCTGTCAGAAAAACCATGAACCGTGTTCTTAAACGCCATTGGGGCAATCCTTCATCTGGCTACCGAAGTGGAAAAGTTGCCAGCCAGATTATTGAACAAGCACGCGAGCAAGTTGGCAGGGCCATTAATGCCCATACACACGAAATCTATTTTACAGGATGTGCAACTGAATCCAACAACGCCGTTCTTCAAACTTTAAGCAACCATTTCTACCCGGAAAAGAGGAAAATCATCTCATCACCTATCGAGCATCCATCAATAGCGAATACGCTCGAATTTTTGAAAACAAAAGGCATTATTGTGGAATATTGCTCAGTCGATAAATTCGGTTTTGTTTCGGCTGAAGAAATAGAAAAACTAATTGATAATGACACCTTTTTGATTTGCTGCATGCTGGCAAATAACGAAATCGGAAGTATACAAAACATAGCAGAAATATCAGCACTTGCCCAAAGAAACAATATCCTTACCCTATCGGATTGTGTACAGGCATTTGGCAAAATACCCATCGATGTAAAAGCATTAGGAGTTGATTATGCCACCTTTTCAGCCCATAAACTATATGGTCCCAAGGGTGTTGGTGCATTATACGCCAGAATCAGCAGTCCGCTTGCGCCTTTTATTCACGGAGGGCATCAGGAAGAAGGGATGCGTGCAGGAACAGAATCGGTTCATAATATCGCAGGATTTGGGAAAGCCTGTAACAATGTTCCAAAGCTTCTCTCCCACACTCATCGTACAAAGCAACTCAAGGAGCTATTGGTGGACCAATTACGTTCAGCTGTGCCTGGTATCATTATCAATTCGCCATCTGAAAACTGCCTGCCAAATACAATTAGTGCTACTATCCCCAATGTGAGTAGCAAAGAGCTGATGATGCTATTGGATTATTATGGAATTTCAGTGTCATCAGGCTCAGCATGCAGCACTCATCAAAACAAACCTTCGCGGGTTTTAAAATCAATCGGACTATCTGATAAAGCTGCAAAAGAAACCCTCAGGATAAGTTTAGGAATTCATACACGAAAAAATGACATAACTTATACCCTTAAAATTATAAAAAAGTACTTAGCTTCGGGCGCACAATAGCATCAAGGTTTTTTATTTTTATCACAATAACGGACAGCATATTTTTTGTTCAGGTAATTTATTAATCCATATAATACTTCATCATGTCGGCCTTAGACAGTTTTACCATCACCTATATTGCCATCCCTCTTTTAATATTTCTGTCAAGAGTAGCTGATGTGACCATTGGCACATTACGCATTGTATTTATTTCAAAAGGGCTGAAATTGCTGGCTCCCATACTGGGGTTTTTCGAAATCCTGATCTGGCTGCTGGCCATGTCCAAAGTGTTTCAAAACCTGGATAACTGGCTGTATTTCATTGCCTATGCAGGTGGCTTTGCCATGGGTAATTATGTGGGTTTAAAAATAGAGGAACGTTTGGCTCTGGGCTATGTCAACATCCGCATTACCACACAAAAGCCCGGCACAGAATTAATCCAAAGTTTGTCTGAAGCCGGTTATGGCGTAACATATATGAATGCCCACGGAAGTAAAGGCCATGTAAATATCATTTATTGTGTGCTTAAACGGAAAGACATTACGGAAGTCACTGAAATTATTAAGAGGTTTAACCCCAAGGCCTTCTACACAATAGAAGACATTCGCTTAGCCAACTCGGGTGTTTTCAGAACACGCGCTTTAGGTCAAAAGAATCCATTCCCTTTGCGAAAGAGTAAATAATCAATCAGGAACATTCCTCTTTATTTCTATGAAAGAAACAATTGCTGGAACAATAGCTTTATAATTTTATTTCGCTTTGGTCCTATCCACCTCTTCTAAAGCCCAATGTCTGTCATTTTGCACATAATAAGAGAATGATGGTAGTTCGGGATGCTTGACGAAAACTAAAACTTAGAAATGATGAAACTAATTTTTCTAAAATCGAAAATAAGCTGTCCTGAGTGTGGTTTCCAAAAAGAAGAAACAATGCCTGAAGATTCTTGCCAATTCTTTTACCAATGTGAAAATTGTAAAATGGTGATCAAAGCGAAAAAAGGTGATTGTTGCGTTTTTTGTTCTTATGGTACTGTGAAGTGCCCACCAGTTCAACAAAGGGGATGTAGTTGCTAAAAAAACAACCTCACAAAAGCATGAGGCTGTCTTGTAATTCTTCATCAATGCGATTATATTTTAATCAAATCGGCTGCTTCCTTAATGTTTTCCTTCAATTTATCAGCCATATCACTATTCCCATCTTCATTATCAGGATTAATTTCTATTAATCCATCTTCATCCAAGTCAACAGCTTTTGATAAATCTATTGTATATAATGAGTTTAAGAATTGGTCGATAACGAATTTCACGTTTATTTCCACATTATTGCCTGCAACAACAATGCCTCCTGTGTATTCAAAATCAAAATTTTCACTTGTATCATGCCAGAATTCAAATGGTGTACCATCAATTGTTCCTTTCATAAATAATGAACGGTCATACAATGGGTCAGTTTCCAACCTATCCATATCTTTATGTAGCTTAAATCTCAACACTTTGTATGTTCCGTCTGGAATATCAATCGTTCCAATAGTCTGACTAAGAGCATCCGTCTCGTTCATCAAATCAACATCATAAGGACCTCTAAATTGAACTTCCGTAGCATTTAAATCACTTTCGTCCAATTTAAATTCAACATCTCTGAAAGAGAGCTTGAAATCTGTAATTTTCACGTCTGCAACAAGACTATTTTCGGCTGATTTTAAGGTTTGATTAATACCTGTTAAGCTCAACGTCACGCTACCACTTTCTTCATCCTTGCTACAAGAACTAAAAACAAAAATTGCAGCAAATAATAAACAACTAATCTTTTTCATATGCTTAAATAATTAATCCATAACTAAAGGCAATACGCTTAAAAGCAATTAAGGTTTTAATTGCTTAATAATTAGGTTCTACTTTTTACAAGTGTTAATACCAAAAGGTAAGTATAGAGGACACCAACCTATTAAGGCTGTAAAAACAGGTATAAAACCAACTAATCCCCACCAACTTTTGAAATAAAAACCTGCTACTCCAATGGCCAGCCCAGCAATAACACGGATTACTTTGTCTGTCTTTCCAACATTACATTTCATATCTGTATATTTTTTAGTTTAACATTTTCTAATCTGTTAACAAATATACAGTGTGCCAAAGGCTTGACTTTGTGACGTAGGTTACAGAGGTCGAATTATTTTTATTATTCCTCTTTCAAGAGATATATAACCTTCTTTTTCCAATTGCTTTAAAAGTCTTGAAATAACCTCACGAGCCGTGCCAATTTCATTTGCTAATTCTTGATGGGTAATTCTTATTGAGTTCCCTTCGTTGGCTTGTAGCTTTTGTAATTTTTCATATAAACGGCTATCCGTTTGTTTAAAAGATATGCCATCAACAAGTTGAAGCAGTGAATCAAGTCTGGTATAGTAAAGTTGCATCACGAATTTTCGCCAACTTTTAAAAGTATCCATCCATTCCTTGACTTTTGCTGAAGGCACAATCATTAATGTAGAAGATTCTTCTGTAATAGCTTCTGCATTACTTTGCTTATCGTTTATACAGGATGTAATTGAGAGAATACAACTTTCACCAGGTTTAATATGATAAAGAATTATCTCCTTTCCAGTTTCATCTGATTTTCTCACTTTAATTTTTCCATCTATGACTAGAGGAATCTCCTTTATATATGAATATTCTTTAAGAATAACAGTTCCTTTGGGAATTTCAACTTCCGGTAAACTACTTATTTGTTCAAGTAATTCTGGTTCAAATATGTTGCTGAAATTTAAATCCATATTGGCATGAGCATGGTTAAAAAACTATTCCCAATTATTCATTTTATAAGGAGCTTAATACTTTAACAAATAAAAAAAATAAATGTTATCACCAGACTTTCTGCTTTTTTTTTTAATGGTTTTGTTTGTCCTTTTTAACATAGCTGAAAACTTGCTTAATATCTTACAGATGCAAAGCAAGTCCCAAAATCTTACAAGATAACTAAGGCTTTTAACTAAACTTAATCGACCCTTTATTCTCTTCATTTTCACCATAGGCATACATCTCACGTAATATATCGGCATATTTACGATAGATAATGCGGCGGCGTAGCTTTAAAGTAGGTGATAATTCTCCGGTGGCCGAAGTCCAGGCCTCATGCACCAACCTGAAACGCTTGATTTCTTCGTGCTTGCCAAGCATTTTATTGTAGCGCATCACCTCTTTACGAAATACGCCTTGCACCTTTTCATGCTGAATAAGCTCCTCATTATCGCGGAAATGCACCTTATGGTCATGTGCCCACATATGCAGATATTCAAAATTAGGCGACAACAAGGCGCCCGCAAACTTCTCACTCTCGCCTACAATAATGGCCTGCTCAATAAAATCCGATTCCTTCAACAGGTTCTCAATGGATTGGGGTGCAATGTATTTCCCACTTGAGAGCTTGAACATTTCTTTTTTACGGTCGGTAATTTTCAAGAACTTACCTTTGACCAGGGTGCCAATATCGCCCGTGTGAAACCAGCCATCCTTATCAATCACCTCGGCGGTGGTTTTCTCATCTTTATAATAGCCCATCATAATGTTAGGACCTTTGGCTAATATCTCACCATCATCATCAATTGTCACCTCAACACTATCGAAAACCGTGCCCACAGTACCAATCATCAGGTTGCCGCTTTCTTCGGTATAATTAGAGGCCAGTACCGGTGATGTCTCCGTCAGGCCATAACCTTCCATTAATGGAATACCGGCCGCGAAGAACAAACGGCTTAATCGCGGCTGCAGGGCAGCTCCACCGCTCACCACAAAACGTAAGTGTCCGCCAAAGGCCTTTTGCCACTTCGAGAAAACCAGCTTACGTGCCAGTTTAAGCTTAGCCGCATACAAAGGGTAGTTATTGCCATTGGTGCGATAGCGCTCACCCAGGCGCATGGCCCAGAAAAACACAGCCTTTTGAACACCAGACAGGTCGTTGCCTTTCGATACCAGCTTATCGTAGATGCGCTCAATTACACGCGGCACCGTTACGAAGGCATTGGCCTGAATTTCTTTTAAATCACGAGCTATGGCACCAAGGTTCTCGGCATAATAGATGCTACAGCCATTGGCCTGATACAGGTAGTTGATCATGCGCTCATACACATGACACAGGGGCAAAAAGCTGAGCACCTTATCATTGCTTGATAGAGGATAACGCGGAATGGCATCCTTCATATTACTCATGAAATTTTTATGGCTGAGCATCACGCCCTTGGGGTTTCCTGTGGTGCCCGATGTATAGATAATAGACACCAGGTCATCTTCCGAGATACCATCACGTATGGCCCTGAACTCTTCTTTACGCTGAATACGCTCCTGTTCGCCCAGCTCAATAATCTCGCTCCAGTTGGCCGCATCTTTGATATCGTTGAAGGTATAAACTTCCTGGATGCTGTCAATTTCGTCGGCAATCACTTTCAGGCGCCTGTACAAGATAATATCAGACACAATGAGCATGCGGGCATCACTGTGCTCGAGTATGTACCGGTACTCCTCATCGGAGATGGTTGGGTAAATAGGCACATGTACCACGCCTATCATCGACATACCCATATCCACAAAATTCCACTCGGGACGGTTATTGGAAACGGTGGCTATTTTATCACCCTTTTGAAAACCTTTGGCCAGCAGCCCGTAGCTAAATAAACGTGCCTGCTCGCTGTATTCTTTAACACTGAATTTCACCCAATCGCCATCGCGCTTGGCACACAATATATCTTCTTTGCTACTATCCTGCTTAAGATTAGCCAGCAAATCAAACGTCCTTTTAATCTCCATAAAACTGATTTATCGGATTTTTCCACTCAAACTCAACCAACAAAGATATAATTTTTTTAAAAGTGGCTGCATAAACATGTAACGCTTTGGTGTTAAGCCACAAAGCTGTAATTTTGAATTATGACCAAGATGCTAAAACCAGTCCTTCTTTACATTCCCTTTCTAATAGTCCTTGCCTTTCTTATCTACAGGATATATTCCCATATTGATTATATAGACACTGTTCAGCAAATGCGAAATATACGCTTAAGTTGGCTGGATAGCATTAGGCTTGAGGTAGTATTGGGTCGCTTCGTTCCTCCTGTTATGATACTTTTAAGTGCTATTGGTTTTTTCATACGAAAGGTCTGGGGATGGGTGCTTTGGGTAGCGTTTTACTACTACATTAGCATTTTTCCGTTTATACTGGCAACCAATCTTGATGGCATATTCGGCGGTGGCCTCATCTTATTTATTGTATCTGTTTTAATTATTGCCCTCAACATGCCATATATTCGGCAGAAGTTTAATGTCGGCAACTCATCACTATTAACGATAAATCTATTGGCAATACTTATAGCGATGGTTGCCAATAGTATTCATGGCTATATCATTGCCAGCTACCACATCACACTCTCTGAAGCACTAACAAAAATTGGCTATTAACATGACAGCAATTACTATATCCGAAGTTTACCCGGTGAAGCCCGAAGCTGTTTGGAATGCCATTACCCAGGTTAAACAGATGCGCCAGTGGTTCTTCGAAAATATTCCTGCTTTTGAACCTGAAGTAGGCTTTACCACGCAATTTGAAGTGGATGCCGGCGAAAGGCAGTTTATACACAAGTGGAAGATAGTTGAAGTAATTCCTGGTCAATTGATTAAATATGAATGGAGCTACGAACATTACCAGGGCATGGGCTATGTGACATTTAATATTGAGCAGGAAGCCGGGCAAACAACACTAACGCTGATAAGTGAAGGACTGGATAGCTTTAAGCCAAAGGTACCTGAGTTTACCACCGAAAGCTGTCAGGCTGGTTGGAATTACTTTATCAAAGAACGATTACAAGCCTATCTTTCTGGTAGTCTATAGAATACCTGCTGACTTGTATGTGCTTCTTTAATTGAGATACGACACACGGCAATCGCATTTGAAAAATATTTTTCCAACTCAAGCCGTTGAGGCTTCACACAACCATTTAAAATAATAATGGTATCTTGCAATCAATACATCCAAAATCATTAATGAGCAAACGCGGCAAAATACTACTTCACACCCTTGTGTTTATAGTGCTAACGGCATTAACACAAATTGGTGGAGTCGTTTACCTGATGTCGTTTGTGTTCTGCGGCCGTATCAAATATGCTTTCCCGTTAAAAGGGCTGGCAGCTTTTCTTATCATATACAGCCTTGGCACTTTTGTTACAGCTCCCATGTTGGCTAAGCTATTCGACCGTGAGCGCATTGAGCACTACGATAATCTGCACCCGGCCAACTACATGACTATCATTTTGAATCGTAACTATGTACGTCCCGAGGTAAATGCCTATCTGAAAAGCGTGTCGGAAACACTGCAGGAGACCAATCCCGATGTAAAAATACGCTATCTGGATGCCAACTTCCCCTTGATTGATGGTTTCCCGATGTTGCCACATTTGAGCCACTACGACGGTAAAAAGATTGACCTGAGCCTGGTCTACGAAAATGAGCAGGGTGACATTATAGATGCCTGCAAGTCGGTAAGTGGCTACGGCGTGTTTGAAGGCCCCCGCAATGGCGAAGTTAACCAAAACAAAGCTTGTATAACAGCTGGCTTTAGTTACTACGATGCTCCCAAGTACATGACGCTGGGCAGCATCAACGAGGAGCTGCGCTTCTCCGAAAAAGGCACTCGCGCCCTGATGGACGCCCTGACGCGCCCCGACGAAGTGGACAAAGTATTTATGGAACCTCACCTGACGCAGCGCCTGCGTCTGAAAAATAAAAAGATACGCTTTCAGGGCTGTCACTCAGTACGGCACGATGACCATATCCATGTGCAGGTGAGGTAAAACCATAAGAAGCTAAACGCCGCTATCCATCATTATCATTTGCCTTGCTAATTAGTTAATATCAGTTCAATCACAGGTATTTCGCTTAAAGGCTTTACAACCGGCAATTTTAAAACGATGTTACCCTTGATATTTTGCTCATGAGCTGGTCCGTAGCCATGTCGCCTGGTCGACATTTTAATCTCTGAACCATCGTGTAAAAGTTGAGCGTATGCGATTTTACCTTCATAGCCCGGAAGTATGAGGTCGCCCATGGGGTAGTCCACAAGGTGAATGTACAAACGATGCGTTGATGCATTATAGGTGAGAATGGTATGCGCTGGCACGCTATATTGTTCAGGCGCCTGGGTGCAACCATATATCGCGCGGTCGTTGAATGTCATCCACTGCCCCATGGCCTTCAGGCGCTCCTGCGCACGGTAATCGAAAACACCGCGGGCGGTAGGTCCCACGTTTAGCAACAGGTTGCCTCCTTTACTAACTGACTCAATGAGCAATACAAGCAGCTGTTTGGCATCTTTCCAGGTATGCTCATCGCGGTAATAGCCCCACGAACCTGAAAAAGTCTGGCAGGTTTCCCATGGCACACGTTCCCCGTCTATCTCCACCCACTTGCTGGGTTTAAACTGTTCGGGTGTGGTAAAGTCCCAGCCACCTTTAACATCTTTCAGGTCCAGGCGATCATTAACCAGGATGCCGGGCTGCAACTGACGGACCATTTTCAACAACTCCACTGAATGCCAGTCATCGCGTCCCTTACCATTGTTACCCGGGTATGAATAATCGAGCCACAAGATATCTATCTGACCATAGTTGGTCAAAATCTCGCGCACCTGGTTATGCAGGTATTCGCGGTATTTAGCCATATCCCGTTCCTTATTCAGTGCTTTCAGCTGTTTGGCATCGTCGGTTCGTAAGGGATGAATACGGTCAACGGTGAAATCGGGATGGTGCCAGTCGATGAGCGAATAGTAGAAACCAACTTTTAACCCTTCGGCGCGCAAAGCCTCCACATACTCTTTAACCAAATCACGACCAATAGGCGTGTTGGTCACCTTATAATCGGTATACTGCGAATCGAACAAGCAAAAACCCTCGTGATGCTTCACCGTCAGCACCACATATTTCATACCGGCCGCTTTTGCCTGCCTGGCCCACTCTGTGGCATCATACAGGTCAGGGTTAAAATAGTCGAAGTACTTCTGGTAGGCTTCATCATCCATACGCTCGTGCATCTTCACCCACTCATGACGAGCCGGCAGGGCATACAAGCCCCAATGGATGAACATGCCAAAACGGTCGTGTGTCCACCAGGCCATGCGTTCCTGCTTTTCGGCAGGTGTTTCATTCCAGATAGCAGCTTGCTGAGCAACTATGCCCATGTACGACAGGCATAAAACAATGATTAAAAGGATTTTTTTCATGATGATATTTTCTTTAGTTACTGACAAGCTAACAGCATTCAACCACATTCATTTACCTACCGCCTTCGGTCATTGCGTTTTAAAAATGGTTAAAATTGGCCAGAGCAACAAACCCATCCAATGAATAAACCAAGTACAGAGAGAAGCCAATAAAACGTGGTATGATAAAACAGCTGAATAGTCTATAGTCAGAATCACTCGGGATGTTCAGACTTTGGTTTTTAACCAGACTGAATGCTTTGGTTATTGGCATTTCTATTTTAAGCTATAATAAAGTTGACAGGAACAATGACA
This sequence comes from Carboxylicivirga mesophila, assembly GCF_018271975.1. GTDB lineage: Bacteria > Bacteroidota > Bacteroidia > Bacteroidales > Marinilabiliaceae > Carboxylicivirga > Carboxylicivirga mesophila. Next base: position 79,512 of record NZ_JAGUCN010000001.1, on the reverse strand, counting down.
AACGATTCTGTGGGTTTACCGTCTTTCATTGCAGGTACGAAATTCCATGTTTTTGGTAGCTTTTTTAATACTCTTAAGGATTCATCATCTAAAGCTTTGTGTGAGCTTTCAAATATAACACAGTCTATTACTTGACCAGTCTTATTAATTTTTATGGCAATCTTTGGTCGACCACTTACTCCACTTTCCATAGCTTCCAGTGGATATCTAACATTCATTGCGATAAAGATTCTGAGTTCATCCGGACTAAATAATGGTAATGGAATACGGTCTGCTTGTGTTTTGGTCTTAAGGTCTAGATAGTGGTCGTAATTGTTGGGTTCTTTATAATTTATAATTTTATGCTCTTGGTAATTATACTCTAATAATATAGAACCATCAGAGTCAAAGTATTGAAATGTTTCTTTTTGTCCAAAATTATATGTTCCTTTTGCAAGTAACTGTCCTTTTCGTTTTCTAATATATTCACCATGACGAATTGACTGGTCAGTTTTTAGAACTTTAAATGTTTCGACTATTCCAAATTCCGAATTTTTAATTGTCATTTTTTTGAGCTTAATCTGTCCATTTATGACAAAAGGGAACATTAAAAGTAGGATTCCGATAGTTGTTTTCATTGTTTAGTTTTTGTTAGTGCTATTTTCAATGCCAAACAACGCGAAAGGATTCGCGCAGTAGCGACGTTATTTTTAATTCCAAATCTCAAAGTATTTTAATATCTGTCCAATCTGGTCAGCATCCATCAGATAGAAATCTGGGACAATCCCGTGATTGTCTATCGAATTTATTGGTATGCCAATAATTTTAGTCATCGGGTATTGCAAATACAATGAATCTTCTAATATTTCATGCTGATTGACATTGCTATAATCAATTAGACCAGCTGTATTTTCACCAAATATCTTCACTTTTAAACTTTGCTTTGCGGATAAAACAAACATTTCTCCAGAGCTTTTTACGTTTCTGTCAACAAGTATGGCTACTCTCTTGGGATATTCATTTATTCCAGATATCGTAAAACTTTTAAAAATTTCAGATTTGTTTTTATTCCAAGGAAGATTGACAAATTTCCCTTCGTTGGTTTTATCCCATTTGCCATATTTTTCTTCCCAATTTGCTTTTGTCTTTAGAAACTTGGCATTGCGTAGATATATATCATTTGTTGCAATTATTTGTAAAAGTTTGTGATATGAATTGTCATTACCTCCACCATTACCTCGAATATCAATTATCAAATTTCTTTTTCTCGAAATGGAACTTATATTTTCATTTATTAACTTCTCAACTAATGAACTGGACAAAAAATGAGGAATTTTTAAATAACAAGTTGATTCATTTAAAATGTCAAATTTGAATTCACTAGATTTATATTGGTTATTCTTTCCACTCGCGATAAACTCCGCCAGATCAAAATCATTCAATTTTAAATGTCTGTCTTCGAAAAATGCAAGATATCTATCTAAATTATTCCTCAGGTCATTAGATGAATTAATAGGGTCTTGTCTGATTGTTTGTAGAAGATAATTGTAAAAATCATTCTTGTTCGTAGTCTTGTCTTGGTAGCCTGCATAATTTTCTTCGACAAAATTTACTGTCTCATCAAAAATCGAGTCATACTTTGTTTGTGTAAATCCGATATTTGAAACAATTATGAAGAGTTGAAATATCAATACTTTTCTCATTAGCTCAATTTGGTTGGTTTTTATAATGCATGTTAACTTCCCAATACAAAGCACCAACACTTTATATCACTCTTATCGTACCATATATAGTGTATGCCGCTATTATATACCCTGTGCAAGCCACATAAACATACCAATAATAAAGCACTTTTGGGTGAGTAATGGGATTTATTGCACACCTAACACACGGTAAAGAGGGAGCATGACTGTGCTTTATTGAGGACTCATTTGTCGGCTTATAAGTTGTTTTTTTGAGGGACGGGAAACTTTTTATGCCAAACAACGCGAAAGGATTGGCGCAGTAGCGGAGGCATAGCTATTAGTGACCGGGCTTTCTATGTTTTATGCCATATTGGTCTAACATGGTGGTTAAATACTTAACCCCTCCTATTACTCCCAGATTTCCTTCTTGTCCTGATACAATTCCAACTAAGTACCCATTCTTATCAATTACAGGAGAACCACTTCTTCCTGCCGGATGAGTGTCTGTTTTGAATGGTTTTATATAGAAATAGTCTCCCAGGTTTTTGACGCATTGCAGTTTTATTAGGGCAGGTTTTGAATTGTCTTTCTGTTTTAACCCCCAGCCAACAGCATATACTGTCTCGTTACTTTTTACAGGTGAGTATCTAATCTTCAATGGGTAAAGCTGGTTGCTGTTATCTTCTAATTCAAAAATAATCCAGTCACGTATTTTCAAGGTATTAAACTGACCAATCTGTTCGTTTGGGTCTTTGTTAATTAATTGTTTTATCGTCACTGTTTTTTCTTTGTGATTTTTAGGGTACATCGTCCAATAATTGAATTTGGTCCCTAAATCAATACTGCTTAATCCAAGTTGATTCTCAAAAACCATAAACAGATGTTTACATGAAACACCAATGGTGTCATAGCCTGTATTTACGAGAAATGAGTTGGCAATGTCAGAATAGCTTGTGTCGGTGAAACTAATTTGGTTGGTTAATGCAAAATCAGGCCATGATGCAACAGGTTTTTCAATCCAAGGTTCTTTGACGACCTGTGATGAATTCCGGCATCCAAACAGTAATGTTATACCCACTAAAATCAAAACTAGATGCTTCATTATCTTTCAGTTTTTAAAGGACGAGACTATCGAGGCAGGAATCGGCACCCTCAAAAACCGCTAGGCCCGCTATACATTATACACATACCTGCCGTTTTTATTTGCTATCTTTTGATGTATATATAAATCTCAATCCATGATATAAACTCTGAAAAGGAACATGTCCCTCGTCTTCATAGATTTTTAATTTACAAGATATATTGTTTTTTGATTCAAGCCTTTGACTAAAATCTACAAGTTGCTCTTTTATTACTCCTTCTGGGTCTAAGAAATCAGTCATGCCATGCGTTAGAAAAAGATTTGTTGGCTTGTCTTGCTCAACTTTTAGGTAATTATTTGTTAGGTCAATGAAATATTCTTCACACTCAGGAAACCCACCACTACATGCAATAAATGAATCAAATGAGTTTGGGCTTGTCAAGAAGTAGTATATGGTAAATATTGCACTTAATGATTGTCCGCATAGAAGTTTTTCATGAGTTGTTCGATAAGAACTATTTATGTGTGAAACCAATTCATTTTCTATAAACTTTTTAAAATCGACAGCACCAGGCTTTGATGTGAAAAAGCTTGTATTTGTCGGCATCATGTCACGATTCCTGTTTGTGTTCTCAATCATAACCACAATCATGTCTGGTATTAATTCATCCATATGAACCAGTCGATTGATTGTCCCAACAGTCTCAGTGTACGTGTCTAAATCTCCATCTAATCGATAAAGTACAGGATAGGATTTGTCTGAGTTATTATAATCTCTTGGAAGTTTTACGATAAACTTTCGGGTTTCATTTAGCACATTTGATTGAATCGAATCTTTAAATCCAATTTTAATTGCTTGTCCGGATGATATTGCCGTTGATAAAAATAGTAAGGTTAAAAATAGTGTCGTTTTCATGCAATTTCTATAGTTCATTATCGGATACAGTTCTTTATTCAAATGGCAGGTAACGGCAGTCTGTCTAAAAACCATTTAAGCTGCCGCGTCATCAGTTAAAAATAGGATTAAGTTTTGATAATTAAAAAGGAGGTGTCGTTTTCGCAATCATCACTTCCAAACACATATTCTGGTTCATAATTATGTTTCTCTGGGATTTCCGGCTTTTTTGAGCTGATGATTGATCTGCTGGCTCACCTCACTTATATCAATTCCCATAGACTGTGATTTCTACCCGGTTGTCGGCAACACCGCGTTCAGACTCTGGTTTTCAACCAGCCAGAACGCTTAGTTATTAGGGAGCGTTTCTTAATTTAATTGATTTGGCATACCCAATTCCGAGTTAATAAACCGTTGTCTATCAAATTCGTTTATGGGATTATAAGTGTCATAAAATGAATCATAGTCCTTCGATATTTGATATTTACTCAACTCTTCATTGGCAGTTTCAAATCTATTAAGCAACATTAATATATTAAGTCTGTAAATACTAAATTGGGCTTTCCCTTCCATCTTTTTCTCAAATAACAAGAGTGCATTTTCATAATAGAATCGAGAACTATCTTCCTTATTTTGAAGTTCGTATATCATTCCTTTAATTGTTGAAAAACGAATATTGTCATAAGTACTGATACTGTTTAAGTAATTTAATGCTTCTTGAAACTTATTATTCCTGCAGAATTCTTGAATCAATAAATGCTTTGCGTTATTATCATTCTTTTTTAATTGAATCACTAAATTCAATTTCTCTACTCTTGTTTCATAGTCAGAATAATTGCCATTTACAACATCAATTTTGATCTGACTGACATAGGAATTATAAATTATGGGACTTATTAAAAGTAGAATCACAGAAAATGATATCAATACGATTTTTACTTTCTTACTTTCTTCTTTATTCATTGATGTCTTTTAATGTTCCATAACAACTTGGCAATTACGCGTAAGTGAGGATTAACCTCAGTTCACTTTCAAACTTCACGGAGCCAAAGCGCTGTATTGGTTTTTAACTTTTCATTTCAAAAGCCAAATCAGTGATTTGGCGATGACCGCCGAAGCTACTAAATAACCATATGAAACGGCTCACTTTATAACCATTGTTGGCCAGCATCATTTTTATGAAAATGAATCTGCTATCATGGATAACTACACAACTAATCCTTATCAAAATATTGCTTTGATACTATTTTTTTAATATTGTAGTTACTCCTCTATTCCTACTCTTTTCCACTTTAAGAATGTATACCCCTTTATAAAAATTACTAAAATCTACTTGTTCCTTTGTAGTTTTGGATGTACGGGTATAGATTTGCTTACCGCTCATATCATAAATTGATATCTTTGTATCTGGAAAGATGCCATCTACTACTAACCTGTTTATTACAGGATTCGGATATACTGAAAAATTTATTGCGTTATTCGATTCAATCCCTGTTTTAATATTAAAAAAGTCTTTCCATTGATCTGCTTTTTGATAGTCTGTTAAACTTTCTACAGAAACATATACAGGTATTGTTTTATCAACCCCAACAAAAACATCAGAAGATAAAATAGGAGGCGTTATGCTCAAACAGGTAATAGAGTTTATTCCAGTGCAATTTTTGAATCCATAATATCCTATACTATTTAGAGAGGAACCTAATGTGAGATTTGTTAGTTCTATACAACCTTCAAATGCTTTCCCTTTAATACTTTTTACAGAATTAGGTATTTCGATTGTGTTTATACGAATACAACCTGCAAATGCAGAATTACCAATAATAGTTAGGTAATTATTTAATTCAATGGATGTTAGGCTTAAGCAGTTTTTAAATGTATTGTAAGCGATCTCCTCTAAGGGATCAGGTAATTGAATCGACGTTAATTTACTACATTTTTCAAAAGCACTCGCGCCAATAATATCAACTGAGCTACCGAGCGAAACTTTTTCCAAATTATAACAATTATAAAATGCTCGTTCCTCAATTGTTGTGATAGTATTCGGAAGTACTATTTCATCAATTTGGTTGTTATCTTTAAAAGCTTCTGATTCGATGCATACTACTCTGAAGTTGTCGTATTTGTGCGCTATCTCAGATGATATAACTATTTTGCCAGAAATACCTGCGCCAATAACAATCACCTCACCGGGTTCTATCGAACTAATTACAAACAAAATTCCATTGTCATTAATTATCTCAAATTGGATATTGGTGAAATCTTTCCAGCCAGTAGCACTTTTATAAGCATCAATACTTGGCCTTAAAACGTAGAGCGGGATGGTTTTAGATACATCAGTGAATACCCACCAGTCAAGGCTTGGTGGTTCAATTGCATAGCAGGTTATTTCTTGCATGGAATGACATCCCCTGAAAGCATTTTGACCAATTCTTGTAATTGACTTTCCTAATACAATTGAAGTTAAGTTAGTACATTGATCAAACGCACCTATACCAATAGATTCTACTGAATTTGGAATAACTAGCGAACTAATTTTCTCGCATTCACTAAAAGCTGCCTGGCCAATGGATTTAACAGAACTACCTATTGTAACAGAATTCAAAGAAGAACAACGCTCAAAGGCATAATATCCTATTGACTGCACTTGATCGGGAATATTAATTGACTCTAAAATAATACAATTATAGAAAACAGAGCCCCCCAAATTTTTGAGAGTATTTGGCAAAGTTATATTCGATAAATTAATACAATTATAAAATGCCATATCACCTATTGTTTCAACAGAATTGCCAACACTTATTGAAGCCAATTTATCACAATTCATGAACGCTCCATCACCAATCGATTTAACTGTATTTGGCAATTGTATTGTTGTAAGTTCATTGCAACCACTAAATGCATTAGCCCCTATAGTTTCTACTGATTTTCCTATGTGAACTGAGGATAAAATGCTGCAGCTATGAAATGCCAAATCTCCAATATATGTAACCTGATCGGGAATCGTTATATCTTTTTAGTAGATAGCAATATCTAAAGGCATTATCTCCAATTGAAGTTAATGAACTACCTAGAGAAATGGTAGCTAGTTCATGGCAATATATAAAAGCATCATTACCGATTGTTTTAACATTATCAGGGATTTCAATTTTTGATAATTTTCGGCAATCCATAAAAGCCTCGTCACCAATAGCAGTTACAGCATATGTATTTCCTTCGTGAATTAAAGTATTAGGAATCACAACAGTACCTGAATATTTTGGTTCTTTATTAGATACCTCTACAGTATACGAACCATCTGTGGATGTAATTTTATATGCAATCCCATTAGAGATAAAACTTTGGGCAATAGAGACATTAAAACCCGTACTTATGAGCAGTATTAATAATTTAAGTTTTTTCAATGTTCAAAATATTAAATAGTTTTTATTTGATGCTTAATAACTTCCAAACACAAAAACACCAACCCTCTATATCGCCCTTATATATACCATGCCGTTATTATGCACAATAGCCACATAAACATACTAATAATAAAGCACTTTTGGGTGAGTAATGGGATTTATTGCACCCCTAACACAAGGTAAAGGAGGATCATGATTGTGCTTTATTAAGGACTCATTTGTCGGCTAATAAATTGATATTTGAGGGATGGGAAACTTTTTATGCTATTTCAACGCGAATGGATGCGCACATAGCGGAGTGATAAAAACGGCTGAATAGTCTATAGTCAGAATCTCTCAAAAACAGGTGTTTTAATCAATTTGTACGACTGAATATCACCCGTATCAGTTATAACTTTTAACCTTACTGTATCACCTTCAAAACTGGTATTTTTAAATACACAGTAACTATCCAGGTCGGCCAGTGGCATCCCATTAACCGAAATAACCTCGGTGCCAACAGTCAAACCGGCCCTGGCTGCAGGCATATCCTCTGCTATTGTTCCAATTTCCACTTTCTGAGTGACGCCGTTATATTGAACAGACATACCGCTGGTGTTAATATTAAAATCGGGCTGGGTAGTGTAGGGTTCCAGAATGAGTAGATTATCGGGCCAGCTTATGGTGGTGCGGTAATTAGTAAAGAAGCCCAAGCCTAATAAATTGAGACTTTTGGAGCCAGCCCCCACAGTTACATCGGTAACATGATAGGATGACTCACTAAACAGCAGGCTATCCAGCAAGTAATAATGATGAGTGATAGTGGTATCCACTTTTGTTCCCAGTCCTTTACTCGCCTGCCCATCTATTCTTTTTGACAACAGAGGGATAGAGTCACTCAATAGTAGGCTTTCCTTGATGGCCAGGGTGCGGTTACTGCCCAGGTCCACCAACACTTCTTTAGGCCGTTTATTGTACCGCAGTTTTATCGCCGCCCGCAAATGATGACTGTATTTATTTCTGCGTAATGGTATTTCTATTCTATCATCACTTAAACTTAATTGCTGCAGGCTATTGGCTACAATAATCATCTGCTTTTCAAAATCGATTTGCCATACCAAATGCTGCATAAGGCCTGTACCGATTATACCAGCCACATGTTGCTGACAATCAAAATTGAAATCAGCTTCTTTGGCATTAAGCCCAATAAATTTCAATGCCCCAATTTTTAACGAATCAATCCCTTTGATTTTGGTTACAAAGACATTCTCCGCCGAACCGATACCAATACCATAACCATTATTATCAAAATCCTTACCAGCCGTAAAATGGCTAAACAACATGTTAGATGCTCCGCTATCCAATATAAACGGATAAGCTTCTTCATTGTCGTTGATTTGAGCATCGATTAAGATGTGGCCTGAAGGGGAATAATAGAATGGAATGGTATCGCAAAGCACTTTGGAAGCTAATGTGCCCTTTGCCAGCTTATGATGCTGTGACAATATCTGGTAAATGGATGTCACAACAGCACCTGCTGTTAACATCAAAACAATGGCCAAACTAATTAATAGGAATTTTTTCATCTAAAAGTTTATTAACGCGTCAACAAATCAGCCAGAAACGCAATGCTGTTCCAGGTGGCATGTATTATGAATACCGGCATAAATGCCCAATTAGTTCGATAGCGGGCTGCATAATATGCTACACCCATAAACACCCCCCCCACAGTGGCCCAAATAATATAATACACGCTAAACCAATGCGATAATCCAAAAAGAATAGAAGAAAGCCCAATGGATAAGATAAAATTATAGCGTGGCCGTTTGATAAAAAAACAAATACCACCAATTATGAGTGATTGATAGATAACGGTTTCTAACCATGGTCCGAAAAATATGCCGAAGACCACCTTTTTGCTATCGGACATGCCATTAACCACAGCGTTGTCAGCCCAATTACCAGGAAAGGCAAATGAAATAAGTTGGAGCAGGAAAAAGCACATTAGAAAGACCAGAATGAATTGTACGATGTGCAGCCTCCTTAATAGGAAAAGACCGCGAGTAAGCCATGTTATACGCATAAGTTTCTTTGTCAGGTTTAATTATTCTGTATTTTCAAATTTTGATATCCATTCTAACGCCCACTTATGCCATTACCTTATTTTGTTATATGATTTCTTTAAGATGGCCACCGCGGATAATAAAGCCGAAATAGCAATCAGTAATAAACCGACAGGCATCAACCCTTCTGCTTTGGCAACAAAAATTGCCCAAAGGATGATGAGCAGACCTGCAAAGGCCAGCACTAATTAGAATGCGCGTAAGCACAGTAAGCTGTTTAGATGGTTATTTCAATCTTAAAAATACATTGGCTGCTGAAGCAAACAAAAACATACATAAAAAGAGTTGCCAAGCAAATTATGGCAACCCTTGTATTTCTTTTATTTGTCCTATTAATTTCTAACAAACAGGCCCGCTACCTCCAGCAGGTCGTTGCGCTTGCCCAGTGCCAGTTTCAACAGGGCAATTAACTCCCTGTTTCGGGCTATCATTTGTTCAACGGCGTCGTTTCGCAACTGGGTGGCACGCTGTGCTTCGCCCGTTTCTTTTTGCTGCCTGGCCTGTAGCTCAATTAACTCTATTACCCGGGCCTGCTCAGCCTGCAATACTTCAGCACCCCGGTTATACCGGCCCATTAAAGTCAGCAGCTGTTCATCGCCCAGCACGCCATCATAAAACGAGCGCATGCGTTCGATGCCGGCATTGATTTTGGCTGGCAAGGGTAAACCAATTTTAAGCGAAGTATTTAAGTCATTGTTTGCTAAAACAATCCGGGCAATACCTTCGGTCTTTTTGTAGATCTCTTCCACCTCGTCGAGTTTACTGTCGCGCTCGTTAGTGGCGTTGTACTGCTCGCTATACTCTTTCTTTTGAGTATTGCTGGCATCACGCGCATTAGTGACAGTTTGCAAGCCTTCGTCCAGATAAGCTGCATCAATATTAAAGACCGTTAGCAGACTCATAATTTCTTTACTGCTTTTAACGTTGTTGAAACGTTTCTCTACATCGGTAATTTTTTCGTCAACCGATAGTTTTTGAAAATTTGACATGGATTAGTGTTTAAAGTTAATATTTGGTTTATTCATAGTGCTAACTCTATCGCCTTAGCTCTGTAGCACTGAAATAGGATATAATTGCTTTTACTAGTTATTTTATCGGGGTAATTATTCATTTTATCGGTACGAACTCTGAGCTTGTCTTTTGAAACATTCATTTTAGCGGGTCGATTAATGACTTTATCGACACCATTATCCACTTTATCAGCTCAAAAATTCATTTTATCACCATGGAGAATGGCTTTATCGTGTCACAGAATCATTTTATAATTATGATGATTGATTGTGTATTGTTGGGGATTCATATTGTCGGTTAATAGCTTAATTTTGTTGGGATGGGTATTTAGTTAGCGCTATTACAACGCGAATGGATTTGTATAGAAAGGCGCCCTTTAAGTTAAACTTTCTTTTTTCTCACAGGAAACCAAATCAATAAGCCAATAAACAATACAATGTATCCCCAATAGGGAAATATTATATAGTTGTTATCCTTAACATCAAGCCAGATAAGTGTTTTATTAATTATTAATAAAGCGAGATAGAAGATTAAACCACCCAAGAATGAGATGAAAAATTTATTTTTTATAAGTATTATAATAGAAGGTTACTAAATTCATTAATACACCTAGAAAACAGACCTTCTCTTCCAAAATCCTTCTTTAATCGAAATCACAATTAATAAGAGAAAAACAATAAGTTTTGAAATACTATAAACATTTGTTGAAACGTAATATGAGATATTAAAGGTTGAGCAAATCTTCTCAATACAAAGTTCTGCCATATCAACAAATCCAATACTAGCAAAGACTAAAATAATTAGTTTTAATGCATTTATAACAATTCTTGTTTTCATAAGTCAATTTAGGCTGGCATTGCTACCAGCCTATTTAATTTAATCGTTAGACATTTTTTCAATTTGCTTATCAACCCATCCATGTGCATATCCAATACCGTATGCAACATACTCAACAGCTCCGATAACTCCAAAAACCGTTAAAACAGCACCAAATGGTGTTATACCTCCATTTGTTTCCTTGAGTTCTTTGGCATCTAATTCACGTAATATTTCTATATTCTTCATAGCTTTCTATTTATTACCTTCTGCATACCCTTTATCGTAATTATCAACTACTTTGTCAGCAACTACAGCAGCGACAGCGCCAACTGCTGCAGTTCTTAATGTAAAGGTCCCCCAACCTACTGCTGCAACAATTAATAGCGGAATAATTCCTCCATCCGTCTTTTTCATTTCTTTAGCATCCAACTCCTGAACGCCTAATTCATTTAAATTTTTCATTTTCACAAAATTTAAGTTTATAAAATAATTAATTTTGTGCTGGCTGTGGCCAGCGCCCCGGTGGAACTGTTTTGCAAGGACGTCCATCTAATGTACAAATTACAAAACTGTGTCAGCGAAGAGATAACCGAATATCATAATAAATCAACGCGAATAAAACATGAATGATAGTAGGACGAATGTTTTAATTAGTGCTTTTTATTTGCTTAAGCATTGAATAAAAAAGTATAGCGAAAGTTCCAATTACCTCAATTAGCATCAGAAAACTAAGGTTATTTAAGATATTAACTACACTTATGGTGAATAAGAACATAGCAAGGATACTAAATTGCCAATGGATACTCTTATTATTTAAACAGTACAAGTTGAATGTGATGATATACAATATTATTGCAACAATTAAATAACCGAAATCCAAAGAAATTAGACTTAATCCACCAAGCGTAATGATAAAACTAATAAAAATGTATTTTAACATAATATATAGGTTTATTGGTATCTGTGTTTTGGCACCCACAGATACCAATGAGTTATAATTACCTACCAACATCGTTCGCCCATGAAATTAGGGCTCCTGCAGCAAAAGCAGCACCAACTAGTGCAAATCCAACTCCTCCTGTTGCGATTCCAACCGCAACTCCTACTCCTGCTAAAGGAACACCTACTACTGTAAATAAGTCAGATAATCCACCTGCATTAATGGTTTTCATTTCTTTTTTACTCATCTCCTGAACGCCTAATTCATTTAAATTTTTCATTATCACAAAATTTAAGTTTATAAAATAATTAATTTTGTGCTGGCTGTGGCCAGCGCCCCGGTGGAACTGTTTTGCAAGGACGTCCATCGGGGTATTTTGTAACGTTACAAATGCAATGTTAAAATATGCCAGTCTCATTTTTTGAGACTGAGAATAATTTCCTGTTAATATTTGTTAATTTTTCAAGTGTGGCGAAGCCCCCATTTAAAGCCTGCAGTTCTTGTGCTTTCAGCTCATCAGCGTAGAAACCACAATAAAAAGCCACATTCCTTGTATAAACAAAGCTTTGCTTTACAATACAATACTCAATGGGTGCACCAAATTCTTTCATTACATCAATCACCCTGTACAGCGATGCTTTTGATATATTCAGTCTTTCGGCCAGTTCATTGGGTGTCCCGGTTGCATTTCGTTTAATGAGCCTATCAATGCGCTCCATTAGTTCAATCGTCTTGGTTAGTTTTGCCATATATAAGAATTAAGATTTAATAGTTAAAAGTGAAAAGTAATAGGTTAATGGTAAAAGGCTATGATCTGAGTGATGCCTTAGTTGTTTTTACTGTGGAAATCAACATTGCAATTAGCTCACTGCACTGTTTTATTAGATCATCAAACTTGTTTTGGACAATATAACCGCTATCAAATAATAGGTTGAGCCAATAATCAGTTTCATTAGCTTCTTTAAGTGCAATACTCATCTTGTGAATAAAATCTGCCTTGCTTTGTGCAAATTCAGCTTCGCGGATTAAGGCACCTAAAGCTGTTCCACTTTTCAAAATCTGACGACGTAAAACAAACTCTTTCAAATTTTGGAGTTGACTTACCAATTCAACAATTTGTATCGCAAAATGGTAACTATTATCTCTTAATGGACTATTCTTTCTCATAAAACAATTCTTCATTATTCACTACAACCTTTTCACTTTTCATTATTAGGTATTCACTCTAAACTCTTCACTTATTTGTGGCATCTGCTTCTCCCACATCTTATAGTATTTCCCTTTCTGCTCAAACAGTTGATAATGGGTGCCCTCTTCCATCAAACGACCACCCTCCAGCACCACTATTTTATCGGCATTCATCACCGTACTGAGGCGGTGGGCAATCACTACTATGGTTTTACCTTGCTGTTTCAGAACATCGATAGCTGCCTGCACATGGCTTTCCGATTCGGAGTCGAGCGACGAAGTGGCTTCATCCAGTATCAGCACCTCCGGATGGCGGTACAAGGCACGGGCTATGGCCAGGCGTTGCTTTTGCCCGCCACTGAGGCTGGCACCGTTCTCGCCCAGATAGGTATTAAAGCCATTGGGTAAGCCTTCGATAAACTTCAGAATCCCAAGCTGGTTACACACCTCCAGTACCCGTTCCATATCCGGATTAAACTCACCCACTGCAATGTTTTCCACCACATTGCCCGCAAACAAATCGAGCTTTTGAGGCACACTGGCCACCAGCTGTCGCAGGCTGTCGTTACTAAAATAATTAATGTTGTGCTGCCCAATGGAGATGCTTCCCTTGTTGAGCGGGTAAAGTTTCTGAATAAGGGCTGCAAGCGTGGTTTTACCCGATCCACTCTCGCCAATAATGGCTGTTAACCGGCCTTTAGGAATGGTAAGACTGAAATCTTCAAATACATCCACCCGCGTGCCATAGCTAAACGACACATTTTCAAAGTTTATATCTCCCAAAAGCTCCTTACGTAGGTCTATTTTATTCTCTTCCGACTCCCGTTCCAGATCCATAATTTCAAACAAGCGGTCAGCAGCAATCAGGGCATTCTGCACTGTTTTGTTCATCCCTATCAAACCGGCGGCGGGCGAGGTAAAATAGCCTATAATGGCATAAAACGACAGCAGTTCGCCAGGGGTAATACTTTGGTCGATGACAAAATAGGAACCGACCCAAAGCAAAATAATGGTAAATACCCGGCTTAGAAACTCCGATGAGTTACCGGAAAAGATGGAGTTAAGTCCCGACTTGTAAACCGTTTTTAACAAGGTAATAAAACGCACCTCGGTTTTTACATTGGTAAAATCTTCCAGTCCAAACTGCTTGATGGTACGCACCGAATTGAGCGATTCCACCAATTGGCTTTCCAGCTCAGCGGCATGCTCCATTACTTTGCGTTCCTGTTTTTTGTTGAGTCTGTTGGTAATAAAATAGGTCAGCGCATAAAGGGGAATCACCACAGCCATAATCAAGGCCAGTTTCCAACTATAGATAAACATCAAGCCAAACGAGAACAGTACGATAAACACATTCACTAACAAACTAACAGCCGTATCATTGATAAACGCCCGGATTTTGACCGCATCATTAATGCGCGAAATAATCTCTCCAACCCGCATCGTATCAAAAAAACGCTGTGGCAAACGCAGCAAGTGTTTATAGTACCCCAATATCAGGCGCGCATCAATCAGCTGGCCGGTTCGTAACATCAGAATAGTTTTGGCAGCTCCAATAAAGATTTGAAACAATAGAATCACCAACATGCCCACACTTAATAGATTGAGTAGCTTGGTATTCCCATCCACCAATACATAATCGGTTATCTTTTGAATATAGATGGATGTTGACAGTCCCAGTATGGTATATAAAATAGCTCCCACCAAAGCCTGAAGAAGCATACTTTTATGTGGCTGTAACAAAAAGACAAAGCGCCTGAAGTTGGACACCTTCTCATTGCGGGACACAAAGTCATCATTGGGTGCAAACAAAACCAACACACCGGTCCATTGCTTCTCAAATTCAGCAAGCATGACTTTGTGCATCTGCCCGTCACCGGGATCCATATACTCCACATGCGTTGCACTTACTTTATAAATAACCACATAATGCTGCAACACTTCTTTTACGATAACATGCGCAATAGCGGGTAGCGGTATTTTGGGTAATGCATCAATACCACCTTTAACCCCCTTGGCAGTAAAACCCAATTTTTCAGCCGCTTTAATCAAGCCAAGCACATTAGTGCCCTTCTTATCGGTACCTGCCAATTGACGTATTCTGGAAACCGGTAGTTTCAATTTATAATGTGATGCGATGGATGCCAGACAGGCTGCACCACAATCGGTTATATCGCGTTGCTTAATTTTCATAAGTTAAGAACTAAGAGTGATGAACCATAAGTGAATAGTTAAGAACTAAGAGTGAATAGTTATGAGTTTAGGTTAGCTTTGGTAGTTTTGATAGTTGAGACCAGCATGGCTATTAACTCATTGCACTGTTTACTGAGCTGATCAAACTTGATTTCTGCCAAGTAATCAGTATCAAACAATAGATTCAGCCAATAATCGGTTTCGTTAGCTTCTTTGAGTGAGATGCTCATCTTGTGGATAAAATCAGCCTTGCTTTGAGCAAATTCAGCCTCACGAATCAATGCACCTACAGATGTCCCACTTCTAAGTACCTGTCTACTTAAGACAAACTCTTTCATATTTTGCAGTTCCCGTGTCAATTCAACAATTTTAATTGCAAACAGGTAACTCTTATCTCGCAATGGACTGTTCTTTTTCATTTCTACTTACTATACATTTTTAGCTTTTCACTATTAGTCATTCACTTTTCACTAATTTCGGATTCATCCAGTCATCAACTTTATCAAACAATAATTGGTAAAGCGTACGATTGGTCAAGACAAAGCGCCCTGTAAGGGTCATTCCTTTCATCAAATGGCCTTTATGTCCTGATTTTAATTCCAGGTAATTAGCCGGTATAGTAGCTCTTACCTTAAACACCGGCTGATTATTAATTACTACTATATCATCAGCAACAGCACTAACTTCACCTATTAGCAACCCCCATTGGTTATAGTTATAAGCATCCAGCTGTAATCGCACCTCCTGCCCCTGTTTTATAAAACCAATATCCTTGGGATGGATATAACACTCTGCAATCAAGTGCTCATTTGGCGAGATAGTTGCCAGAGCTTGGCCTGGTGTAATAAAACTACCTACCTGCACGCCTGCCGGAGCTGATATGGTTCCTGCAATTGGAGCTGTAATGATATATTGCTCACATTCCTTTTTAAGCCGGTTTATTGAAGAACTTAGACTAGTGCATTCTTGTAACAGTTTTGTTTTCTCAACCTGCCAGTTATTTAGTGATTGGCGCTGATATACCTCAAGCTGAGAAACTGCTGCATCGTAATTGCTCTTCTTCTGCAGGTATTCCATCTCAGGTGTAACATTATCATGGTACAGCGACTTAGCAATTTCATACTCTTTTTTAAGAATATTACCTTTTATAGATAACTCATTCAGCCTGGCCTGATATTGGGTAGCTTCCAGACAGTACCTATTTGTTTTGGGTTTGTTAATACCTTTTAGTAACAGGCTAAGGTCATCAACAAAACGCTTTTTTTCATCCAGCTGCTCTCTTGCTAACTCAACCTGCTCCAATATGTCATCAGCACGCAAAACCACCAGGGTATCACCCACAAACACTTGCTCACCTTCATTTAGTTCACATTTTATTATCTGACCAGCAAATGAACTTTGAATCTGACTATTCTCAACAGGTGTTCTTATTACCCCCCTACCCTGAGTAGTAAGTTCAACATGAATGAAAGGCAGGACAATTATCGAAATAATTATCAAGATTAAGGAAAATACATAAATCCATACAAATTGTTGACTATGCTTTTGAAAATGTGCTTCGGTCGAATGCACAGCAATTTCAGGCGGAAAAATTTGCTTCATAAGTTAAGGCTAAGTGTTTTGGCAGCGTCAAATATAGCCATGGGTTTGTCCAAAAAAATGGAATAACATAAAGTACCACCATTAATTTTTTCTAGTTCCTCTTTATCAATAATTTGAATTGGCTCATCAACCTTAACACATATATCCTCTTTTAAATAGAAAGATTTTATTTTCTTATCATACTCAACTTCAATTCCTTTTTCCTTTAAATCATCAATCAGGTTATAGAGTTTACTTCTTGATATTCCAAGCTTTTTATGAAAAGTGCTTGAATTACCGGTTTGTCTTTTATGAATTAACTCAAACATTCTTTTGAGCATTTCAACTTCTTCAAATAGTTTCATGACAAAAAAATTGATAAAACATAGGCCTCTATTAGTTAATTGCAGAAAACCAGAAACGTAACACCTTTTTGAAGGGAAAAATACCATTTGCTTGACTAACGGTTGATTTATTATGACTAATGAACAAATACACCTGATTAATTTAAATATATAGATTAACATAACTAACTCTCAATGTGCATACCATGGCAGATTCTCACATTTTAACTATCATTGCACAAAATCTACACGCATGAATATGAAAGCATTGGGCATAGTATGCCTCCTACTCACCGGCCTGTCGTCGTGCCAGCTAAAACCCGCGGATGCGCTCGAAGCACACCGCCAGGCTATCACCATTGACACACACGTGGATACACCCATGCGCTTCTTGCGCGACACCTTTGATATTGGAAAGGAGCACCAGGCACCATCGAGCCGGGTAGATTTGCCGCGTATGCAGAAGGGCGGCCTCGATGCCATCTTCTTTGCCATTTTTACCGGGCAGCGACAGCGCACCGACGAGAACAATGCACTGGCCTACCAGATGGCGCATGAGATGATTGACTCCACCGAGAAAGCGGTTAAGGCCAACAGCCAGATAGCCGAACTGGCTTACACAGCGGAGGATGCCATTCGTTTGGAGCAAGCAGGTAAGCGGGCCATCTACCTGGGCATGGAAAATGGCTTTCCGCTTAACAGGGAAGCCAGTCGTGTAGAAGAATTTTACAACAGGGGCGTGCGCTACATCACCCTGTCGCACACCAAAAACAACGATATATGCGATTCATCCACCGATAAGAAAGGTCCCGAGCACGATGGCCTGAGCCCTTTTGGCAGTGAAGTGGTTAAAGAGATGAATCGGCTGGGTATGATCATTGACGTATCGCACATATCGGATAAAGCCTTTTACGATGTGATGGACCAAAGTACTGCACCGGTTATTGCGTCGCACTCATCGGTGCGTGCCATCTGTGACCATCCTCGCAATATGGATGACAGCATGATTAAACTGCTGGCGGCCAAAGGTGGTGTGATACAGATATGCATACTGGGTGGCTACATACAAGCCGAAGACACCACCTCACTTAATTACCTGAAGCACGAAGAGCTGCGCATAAAGTACAATAACTGGAACTATAGCAGCGATGAACAACGCAAACAGGCCTGGGCCGAATGGCGGGCTATTGACGAGCACTACCCGCCCCTGCTTCCGAGTATTGCCGATGCGGTGGATCATATCGATTACGTGGTAAAACTTGTGGGTATTGATTATGTGGGTATCGGCTCCGATTTTGATGGCGGTGGCGGGCTGAGCGACTGTGTCGATGTGGCCGACTTTCCAAAAATTACCGAAGAACTGGTGAAGCGCGGCTATACCGAGACGGATATTGCCAAAATATGGGGCGGTAACTTCCTGAGGGTTTTCAAGCAGGTAGAAGCAGCAGCTGAAAGAACGTAGTATTAAGGTTTACATCTTCTTATTAACATCTACGACGTTAAGGATCGCATCTTTATTTATTTCTTGCGAATAAAGATGCGATCCTTAGAGCTTCTCACAACCCTCTGAAGTTAATCTTTTATACCACTCCTTCTAAAAGAGAAGGTGACATTACACGAAATGACAACTACCTCTAATGCACGATAATATACTTACTAAGTAGTGGCCTCCTCTCCTTGAAGGAGAGGATTGAGGAGTGGTGTTTTTACGAATTAATCATTAATAACCGATTAAGTATATATTCAACCTCGCTGAGGTTGATTGGTCATTTACATTGCGCTTATCTACAAATATTTATCTCCGCTGGAGATAATAACAGGGAAATTGCTTTTAAACACCATTAAAAATATTAAACCACTAATTGCACCAATTAACACCAATTATTTCGCTATGCGGAATTTAACATTGGTGTAATTCGCGAAATTGACTTCGTCGAACGTTGTTTTGTGGATAAAAGAAGAAATTTAATCAATCTATTTTTTAAAGGCGAAATCTCTGGAGATAATACAACAACTTTGGAGAAGTTGAATATTTATAGAAAAAAAGCCAACCCTATTAATAACAATCCCGGCGGGATTGCATATCACATAGGCTTTTCAATGGTTTTTACATTGTAATCGGTCTTTATTTACACCCTGCTTATCAAGATGCGATCCTTATATATTTTATGCTCTCTGCTGTGAATAAAAAAGGCTGCAACAGAATAAACCTGCCGCAGCCTTACTATATTAAGTACAAACGTTTCTTAGTGTTGTGTGAGCACCCACACAGTTTTAAAATCCTCTTTCTGACGATACACGCCCATATCGGCAATGGCATCGGCTTTGTCGGCATAACCTTCAATAGCCACGCGGTAACGATTATTGGGGCTTGGCAATACAAAAGCCTGCTGCTCGCCCATCTCATGCACAATATTCAGAAAACGCTGCGCCTGGTTCTCTGTTTTAAAACTACCCGCGATTAGGTAGTAACTATTCTTCTCAACAGGCGTCGCTTCTTCAGCTGCAAGCTCTGCTTCTTTTAATTCGGCAGGCTGCACCTCATAGTTTGCTTCGGTTGGTGTTTCCGGCATTACAAACGAGATGGTACTGGCCGCATTCATACTCTTCTTGAGCTGCGGGTTTTCCACACTCTGAGAAATAGCAAACAAGCCAACCAACACAGCCACCGAGGCCGCAATCTGTTTCAAACTAACAGGCTGCAGTAAACGACGTACCTGACGGTTTTCAACCATCGGCTTCTGAGGCGTTACCACAGGTGTAAAATGGAAAGACGACAGGCCATAAGCATCAGTCAGATAGGCCTCCGACTCATCCGCTACAAACAACAGGTAGCCCAGCGCATCTTTCTGCAGCGTGCCCACCTTTTCAATTAGCGCCTTGCCTCCAGTATTCACCTTAGCCTCCACCGCAGCTACAAACTCTTCCACCAGTACCTTGGCTTTGCCATAACTGATGCCATTCTGCTGCGCCAATGTGCTAATCAGCAGTCCATCGTTATGCGAAAGGCTGCGATTAAAACCAATTTCTTTTGATGGTGGTAAAAACAGGTTTTTATCCATATCGCGCGCGGCACTTACCGGACTCGATACAAAAGCACCTAAACCAGGAACAATCACACACTCATGCGTGAACAATAGATTCGATATTTGTTGGCTAACTGTTGTCATACCTGCAAAATTAACAAAAACGTGCCTGAGGATATTAACTTTCTTTCAACATCTGTTGGTAAAGTGTTGAAAACCGGTTGATAAACAACCTACTTATTAACCACCTCCCGTTAATAATGTGCTAAGTTACTAAATTTGAGGCAACAAACACAATCCAATACTGTGAATAAGTTATCCCTCTGACTGTTAGTACTCATAGCCGGCCGTCAATAATAAAAGTACTTTTAACGTTTATTAAGGGCTTACATGATAAAATACAGCCACATTTGATCCGCTCATTGCAAACGATTTCGTACTTTTGAAGCTCGTTTAACTATGAAACGAACAAGCAGAGTACAGATTTTCACTTAAACGTAAGTAGTCAGTCGCTGTTTGTAAGTTCAACCTGAATAAAAGACAATCAGGTTAAAAAGAAAGCTACACTAATGGCAAAGCAGATTTTAGTAACCGGAGGAACAGGTTACATTGGATCACACACCGTGGTTGAATTACAGGAAAAAGGATTCGACGTGGTGATTGTTGACAACCTGTCGAATTCCAAAATTGAAGTGCTGGACAACATCGAGAAGATTACAGGCATCCGTCCGGCTTTTGAAAAATTCGATTTATCTGAACGCGAGCTCACCGACAACTTCTTCCAGAAGTACCCCAACATTGATGCCATCATTCACTTTGCAGCTTATAAGGCCGTTGGCGAATCGGTACAGAAACCGCTGGAGTATTACCGCAACAACATGGGCTCACTAATGAACCTGCTGGAGTGCATGAACAAGTACAAGGTGCCTCATATGGTATTCTCTTCATCTTGCACCGTTTACGGGCAACCTGAAGTACTGCCTGTTACTGAGCAAACTCCCCGCAAAGAAGCCGAATCGCCCTATGGCAACACCAAAGCCATATGCGAAGACATTATGCGCGACTACTGCAAGGCCAATGAAGCCATCAATTGTATTGCCCTGCGCTATTTCAATCCTATTGGCGCACACCCAAGTGCATTGATTGGTGAGTTACCAGTAGGCGTACCTAACAACCTGGTACCATTTATCACACAAACAGCTGCAGGTATTCGTGAAGAACTGAGCATTTTTGGTGACGATTATGACACCGAAGACGGCACGGCTATTCGTGACTACATTAACGTAGTTGATCTGGCAAAAGCACACGTTGTAGCTATCGATCGCATGCTGAATGGACAGACGAAAGCCAATTACGAGTACTTTAACGTAGGAACCGGCTCAGGCTACTCAGTGATGCAGCTGGTAAAATCTTTTATTGAAGTAACAGGTGTTGACCTGAAATACAAGCTGGTGGACCGACGTGCAGGTGACATTGAAAAAATATGGGCCGACACCACCTATGGTAACAACGAGTTGGGCTGGAAAGCTGAGAAAACACTTGAGGAAACTTTAGCCTCGGCCTGGGCCTGGGAAAAGAATGTGAGAGGCCTTTAACAAGTCATCACTTATCACAATATTCATAAGCTGTCAGAAAATTCTGGCAGCTTTTTTTGTTCTCCCATAGATATTAATTTCCATACACAAACACTGCCTGCCACATTTAAACTAACATAACATACGTGTAAACACCCAGTTGTTTTTCTTATAACTGTTGCAACAACACGAGTCATCATCATATGACCTTTCAAACAGGCAATTTAGTTTGCTAATCATTTATTACAAACAAATAAAACACCATGACCAAAGTAATTCTACTACTATCCCTAACGATTGGGATCTGCTGCTACGACATGCAGGCCCAGACTCCCAGGTATGAGGTAGAGGTACTCACCTGCATTGAATCACTGGTACCCGGAGGTGCCGGACGATCGCGGATGATCTCCACGCAGGCCAGGGTAGACTACCTCGATTTCACCTCACACCAAACAGCTGCCACGAAGGACAGAAACAAGAGCAACCGCAAAGACATACGTCTAAAGGAATACGAAGAAACAAAACTGCTGAACCTGTACAATGCCGGCGGTATCCGTTTCCAAAATGTGGCCAGTAACGATGCGCTGGTGACATCGAAAATTAATAGCATGCTGACCGATGGTTGGGAACTGTTTTTTGTATCAACGGGCGTTGAGAGTAAAATGGCAGATATAACCGTTAAAAAAGAGTTGTTTAAGATGGGGATGAAAATGCTGCTGGACGACAATAGCGCCAGCGAGAACAATAACGATCCCAACGGCCTTTTTATGACACGTTATTACTTCAGAAAACTAGTACAATAGGCTGATAAAAAGTCTCTAAACAAAATTAGTAACATACAATAATGACATTCTTAAAGCATATAACAATGAAAACAAACCTGATTACAACCTTAATCGTTTTACTAGTCACAACAGCTTCTTTTGCTCAAGACAAACCCGTTTATGAGGTGAAAATTATTACCAGCATTGAATCTATTGTACCCAATGGAGTAGGACGATCGCGCCTTATCTCTACCGACTCGGAGGTAGACTATAAACAATTTACAACAACCCAAACAGCTGAAAGTGGCGATCGCAACAAAAGTGACCGATCGGATATACGCATCAAAGATTACGATGAGACCAAACTGCTTAACTTCTTTAATGTGGGCGGTATTCGTTTTCAAAACATCGCTTCCAATGATGCTCTGCTGACATCAAAGATTAACCAGATGATGCAGGATGGCTGGGAATTGGCTTTTATAAACACTGGGGTTGAGAGTTACGGAGGAAAGGATGATAACAATGGCATATACATCACACGCTATTTGTTTAAGCGCATAAAACCTGCTACTTCCGAAACTCCGGCCACACCTGAATCAAGTGAGGATAACAGTTTGGTTCAGCAATAAAAGCACGCTGCTTTAAGTGTATAATTGAAGAGAAAATGGGCATTCTATAATTGAGAAGTCCACAAAATAAGCTCTTTGGCTGAAAACTTTTTAACAGGACAATCCTCAGGTTGTCCTGTTTTTTTGTTTATATTCAAGCTGCAATTTTTTAACAGTGTGGTCATCCACACGATTTCTAACCAATAAAAAACAGATTTATGGAAGATGTAGGATTATTTGGCGGTATAATTTATATGGCCGTTGTTGTTTTGCTAATTGCCTCAATGTGGAAAATCTTTGAAAAGGCAGGGAAACCTGGCTGGGCATGCTTAATTCCAATTTACAACACTATTGTATTACTTGAAATTGTAGGCAAACCTTGGTGGTGGTTACTATTGATGCTAATACCTGTTGTCAATATTATCCTTCTGATCTGGGTAACCAACTTATTAGCGAAAAGTTTTGGCAAAGATGTTGGTTTTACATTAGGACTTATCTTCCTCTGGTTTATTTTCTACCCCATTTTGGGCTTTGGCGATGCCAAATATCAGGGACCTGCAGGTGCGTAAGCGTCAGATTAAGATATAAAGACTAAAAGCCTCATCTTTGAGGCTTTTTTATTGCTAGTAAGACGAAGCTTGTAACTTGATAATAATCTTGATACTTTTGTTTGACACTCCCACTACCCGGGATAAACTTTGATATTGAAATATGAAAAAGCTATTGATTACCGGCGGAGCCGGCTTTATTGGCTCGCACGTGGTAAGGTTATTTGTTGAGAAATACCCCGATTACCATATTTTTAACCTGGATACCCTCACCTATGCGGGCAACCTGGAGAACCTGAAGGATATAGAAAACAAAGACAATTACACCTTTATTAAAGCCGATATCACCGATGCAGAGCATATGAATGCACTGTTTGCCGAGCATGTATTTGACGGTGTTATCCACCTGGCTG
The DNA here is from genome assembly GCF_018271975.1 of Carboxylicivirga mesophila. Classification (GTDB taxonomy): domain Bacteria; phylum Bacteroidota; class Bacteroidia; order Bacteroidales; family Marinilabiliaceae; genus Carboxylicivirga; species Carboxylicivirga mesophila. The sequence goes on along the minus strand of NZ_JAGUCN010000001.1, from coordinate 55,360 downwards.
CCGAGTCGCATGTTGATCGCTCCATCTCCGATCCGCTGGCTTTTATCAAAACCAATATTCTGGGTACGGTCAACCTGCTGAATGCGGCCAAAACAGCCTGGAAAGACCAGATGGACCAACACTTGTTTTACCACATATCAACCGATGAGGTATATGGCTCACTGGGCGAAACAGGCCTGTTTACCGAAACAACCGCTTATGACCCACGCAGTCCTTATTCTTCATCAAAGGCCAGTTCCGACCACCTGGTGCGTGCCTATCATCATACTTATGGCATGCAAGTGGTTATCTCCAACTGCTCCAACAACTACGGCCCCAACCAGTTCCCTGAAAAACTCATCCCCCTGTCAATCAATAATATCAAAAACAATAAGCCCATTCCTATCTATGGCAAAGGCGAAAATATACGCGACTGGCTGTATGTACTTGACCACGCCCGAGCCATCGACCTCATCTACCACCAGGGCAAAAACGGGGAAACTTACAACATTGGCGGCATTAACGAATGGACCAACATTGACCTCATCCATAAGTTATGCGAGGTGATGGACACTAAACTGGGTCGTGCCAAAGGCGAATCAGCAAAGCTCATCACTTTTGTGAAAGATCGAGCCGGTCATGATTTGCGCTACGCCATCGACTCATCTAAGCTGATGAATGAGCTGGGGTGGGAACCTTCATTGCAGTTTGAGGAAGGCATTGAAAAAACCGTGGACTGGTACCTGGCCAACGAGGAGTGGCTGAATAATATCATCTCGGGCGACTATGAGAATTATTATCAGAAACAATACAGCGAACGATAAACTATTATACATCTACCGCAAGTAAGAAGGCACCACTGGTGCCTTTTTTTATGAGGTAAAATGAACCTTGACATACACTCAAAATATGGGCAATATTTTTTTTTAAGATCTTATAACCATTTGATATTTATCTCGTATTGTAACTCATTGCTAAAGGAATAGGGAAAACAATCGGCCAAACAACGGCTGCCTTTACCAATATGGGAATTTATAAGTGTTTAACAAATACCGGTCTATCCGGTTAAAAAAAGTATGTTGTATGCAACTTCGAAGCATTCGCTCCAAGATATTGCTATCTTTTGGGGCTGTCGTTTTTATGGTGATTGCAGCTGTGAGTTTTACTTTCTATTACTCAGTAAGCAACACCTTAACCGAAAACATCAGAACTCAACAACTTCACTCCTTTTTAGAGGCTTCACAAAGCAACTTACGTGCAGGCTTTGAAAAGGCCATTGAAACCTCAATCAGCCTTGCCAGCGATCCGCTAATTTCGAACTGGTTTGAGAACGATGAAAGCAATGAAGACATTAAGTCGCTTTGTTTGGACAAGATAGATTCAGCGGTGGATGAATTTGGTTATTTAACTGCTTTTGCAGTCAATAATCGCACTCGTAACTTCTGGTCTAAAGGTCATGTTCTTCTTGATGTTATATCAGAAGACGATCCGGATGATGTTTGGTTCTTTAATACAATCAAAGATAGTCACAAACGAATTCAGACCAATCTTGACTTTAACCGAGAACTGAATCAATCAGCCCTATTCATTAACGTTATAATGGGAAGTGCTGAAAACCCATTAGGCGTTGCAGGTGTTGGTATGAATATTGACTTCCTCGTTAATGAGCTAACCCAAAGAAAGTTTAGCGCAGGTAGTAAATTATGGGTTGTGGATGACAGTGGCATCATAAAACTTGCCCAGGATAATAATGATATTAACACATCGCTAAATGAAGTATTGGGCGAAGTTGCAAGCGAAATTGTAAATGCAGTTGATAAAGGATTGATCAGTGAATATATGATTGATGACGAAGCGAATGAGATTGTATATATGAACATTGGCAATACAGGACATAAAATTATTATGTCGGTTCCGACCTACGAACTGGTAAGCATGCTCAACCCTATTCGCAATATTACTTTTGTCATAGGCACCATTTTCCTGTTACTGGCGCTGATTCTGGCCTTTTTCATTTCAAAGTCGCTGGCACAGCCAATATTACAACTGAATAAAGTGGCTCACTCTCTCTCCGAAGGGGATTTGGGAGTGAACATTGATGCTGAACTTACCACCCGTGCCGATGAAATTGGACAGCTGGCACTGACATTTAGCAAGATGACTGATAAAATATCTGAGGTTATCTCCCAGACCAAACAAACAGCACTACTCATTTCAGAAGGCGGTACCAAACTTACTGATTCGGCCAACGAATTGTCAAGCCGTTCGATGCAACAAGCGACTTCCACCGAAGAGGTATCTGCCTCGATGGAAGAAATGGGCGCCAACATCAGTCAGAATGCCGACAATTCCAAGCAAACTGAAAACATTATGTCACAAGCCTTTAAGGAGACAAGTGATGGTGGCGAAATAGTTAAGCGGGCGGTTGAAGGCATCAAGCTAATTGCCGAAAAAGTTCAGATTATCGAAGAAATAGCCATGCAAACAAATATCCTCTCACTCAATGCAGCTGTTGAAGCAGCCAGAGCCGGAGAGGAAGGTAAGGGCTTTGCAGTGGTGGCAGCCGAGGTACGCAAACTGGCGGAGCGAAGTCGCGAGTCGGCCAATGAAATACGAGAGAAAGCAACTGCTGGTGTTGACATAGCTATACGAGCCGGCGAGATATTTGAAAGCCTGGTGCCGGATATACAGAGGGCCTATAACCTGGTATCTGAAATTTCAGCAGCCTCTATGGAGCAAAATGAAGGCTCAAAGCAAGTGAATAAAGCAATTTTAGAGCTGGACACTGTGTCTCAGGGTAATGCGGCGGCAGCAGACAAGATATCGGATCTAAGCGAGTCCTTCTCAGAGGAAGTTCAAAAACTCAATGAAGTCATCAGCTTCTTTAAAATAAACGAATAAAGAATTAACTATAAATAAATGCCCTGCTTCATTATAGGAGCAGGGCATTTTTATATTAAAATGTTTATTGGTTGGGGGGGGGGTATTAAGAAAAACTTCTGCGATAAATCAATCAGAAATTGATGCACTCCGTTATTTTAAACTAATTAAAGCCCATTATCGTATTTTAGAAAGCATATGCCGTATAATTTCGGTTATTGGCTCATTTGCTTTATCAATGGACTTAAGCTCCAAGGAACTAATAGGAAAATATGCAACAATAATATACTCTTCATCCTCAACAACCCTAATAGCAGTGCTGGCCTCTTCTGGTTCATAAGCATTAATCAGAATAATTCCTCCCCCATCACTATTGCCAATATACACGTATCGCTCATCAAGATAATCTATCAAACTATCTACAGCTAATTTTGAGATTAAAACAAGAACGCCTTCAACTTTTGTCAGTTCATCAAAATAGTAAAATAAACCTTTTGTGCCTGAGTATTGATAACCTATAGCTTCAACTTTGTCAACATCGGGAGTTCCATATGCACTAATTATGTTTGTCCGTTTCAAAGTCCAATCCAGAATAGGTTCTTTAAATAAGTTATGATTACCAATTGTTTCAACTGGGACTTTGATAGCTTCACCCTCACATTCAACTATGATTTCTGTTTTGCCTACTTTATATCCTTTAACGATGCCCTCCTTATTTATTGTTGCATGAAATCCATTAGCTGAAAAGAACGACACAGGAAAGTCAGATTCCACAACAATAGTTTGTGTTTCTCCTGATTGCACCAGAACTTCCTTTGTAATAACAGTAAGCTTTGGTGTAGCCTCATCATCTTTCGAGCACCCTGCAAATAACATGAATATTACTATACTGAAGTGCGTGCTTTTAAATAAAGAATTACGTTTCATAAAATTCTGTTATACAGATAAATATAACAATAAAAACTTAATTCCCATACTTTTAGACATAAATCTACACCCCGAGTTAACTAATATTCATCTTGATCCAAAGGTAATCCATTACGACGCCAGCTAACCAGCCCGCCTTTCAATTCAATTACATGGATATAACCCAATTCCACAAGCACCTCAGCAGCAGGGCGGGTACGTATGTCTTTCTCGCAATACACAAAAATAGTATCCGTTTTGGGAACTACTTTTGTCAGCTCTAATAAATCAGCTTTCTCGGGTGCCGGCATGGCATCTTGCAGACGGTATTTTGCAAACATCCCGGCCGGCCGAACATCTACCAGTAAAGCATTAGGATGCTGCTGTATTAATGCATGAAACTCCTTTGCTGATACGCGCTTTGAACCCTGAGCCATCAGGCTAAGGCAGGTTCCAAGCAATACAAATATTAGTATAAAAGCTTTTCTCATTTTATCAGGTGTTTATCACCCGGTGTTACGATCGTGTATCCGAATGGTTACTAAAAACCCGAAATGACAATCATTCCGGGTTATCTATTATAGTTCAACAGTGCTTACATATTTACCTGCTCCAGGCGAGGTTCAATCTGTTCTTTAAACTCCTCAATCAGCTTTATTCTTACATCTTTTAATGCGTATTCGTAGTTACCTGGTCGCATTCCTCTGATGCCCGTCAGGTTATCGGCGAATATTTCTGTTTGGCTCTTAATATCCTGAATGGCAATATTAAAATCGGCAAAAACGGTGAATACTGAGTAGCCCTGCCCTTTACGTTCATCACCTGCTACAAAATTAGAGTTGACAGTCACTACAAAGTCAGCCTCATTCACGTCACTTGTAAAAGTAAAAAAATTCTCATTGAGTTCGGTTTTAAGCATACCGGTAAAAGCCCCTTTATCATCCAGCTTTCCAAACACTTTCTCTTCGCTTACCAGGTAAGCTTTTGATTTGAGGACTTCAATGGCAATACCAACCGCAGGCATTTGCTTAACAGGGAAAAACACCTTCAGCAGGCGCTTAACTTCATCATCCATCTCCGATTCTGCCACATGCGAAAAGTCAAAACCGGCGGTTATTTCCTGCATCTTTCGTTTTGATATCAGCCTGGTGATGGATACCGAGGTATAGCCATCGAAATTGGTTTTACTCTGAGCCGTAAGAATACCTTCACCTTTGGTAAACTCATATTTTAAAGGGAAGCCTACCAATGGCCTTTTCTCCCCTGCCTTACCAGTAAAAGTCGCATTAACACCAATCGGTACTTCCAGCTTTTTCGAAAACTGTATCTGATAGTTTGATTGCACCGGCATTAGTTGCACCCTGCGAAATACATCCTGAATAGCACTAAACAGTTCGGTTCCGACATTGTAGGTTCCGTCAACGGTTTTATAGGTTAAGTCCTCTTCCAGATGATCCTTCAGGCTGATAACACCTTTGGCCAGATAATTTAGAGCTGAGTAAGCATCATAATTATCAATGGCCTTGTAAGCATCGGTCAGGTATGAACTAGCCATCATCTTGGCTTTATCCAGCTTCATCTGTTTGGCACGCTCATATTTCTGCTTCGACAAACGGGTCATCACCCAATACTCTTTTCTACCTTCCCAGGTGAGCACTTCGTAGCCTTCAAGCGTTTGCTCTACCGAAGCCTGTATCTTAGATTCGTAGGCCTCTTTATATTCATAATCGGTTTCAATCTTATGCAATACCGAGTTTGAAGAGATATTCACTTTAATTTCACTGCTCATTTGCTTGAGTGCGGTTCCACGGGCGGCCTGACGATACTCAACAGCACTGCCTGCTTTTGGCACATTGGCAATACCAATATAATAGGCCGGATCATTTGGCCGTTGCTTTACCCAGGAGGGCTTTTTCTTAGCTTCGCTAATGTTTGGCATCAGTAAAAATGCCAATAGTAAAAGGAGAGTTAAGTTTGCTTGTTTATTCATAATGAATTGCTTCAGGTTATATTTCTAAATATTGGTCGATTAAACGATAAACGATATCTGGTTCAAAACCCCTGGACTGAGCAAAACGCACAAGCGCCGCCTTTGTCTGCCAGGCGTCTTTGTTTTTAATCTGCCGGTTTTTACTATGCAATAATTCTGCCAGTTTTTCAGAATAATCTGCATCCACAATCTGTTCCAGAGCCTCATCAATCATTGATGAAGATAGGCCTTTACTGCGCAGCATAAAACGGATTTTGATTCGCCCCCACCCATTGAATAGGAATTTATCTTTCACGTAATAGCTTGCATAACGACTATCATCAATGAACTTCTCATTCACTAAACGCACTAAAACAGCTTCCACTTCTTCATCACCCAATTCCCAGTTTACCAATTTTTTGCGGATATCAGTTGTGCAATACTCCTTTCTTGAACAGAGAGCTGCTGCTTTATTTAAGGCCTGACGACAATCCATATATATCATTAATGTATTTAGCCCGCTACAACAATCTATTGTTGACCTGGCTATCATTCACTTATTTGATGTACACTCCTTTAATATTCATAAATTCTTTCATGCCGTAATGCGATAGTTCACGGCCGTAACCACTCTCCTTAACACCTCCAAAAGGTAATCGTGGATCAGAGCGCACAAAGTCATTCACGAAGCAGCAACCTGCATCCAGCTCTTCTTCGGCAATCTGTTGCCCTCTCTTTACATCACGCGTAAATACAGCTGCTCCCAGTCCAAATACTGTATCATTGGCAATTCGGATAGCATCGGCCTCATCCTTCGCTCTTATAAGAGAAGCCACGGGCCCAAACAACTCCTCGTGGTAGGCTACCATACCTGGCTGCACATCACCCAAAACCGTTGCCGGATAGTATGCCCCATCGCGATTGGGAATATACCCCCCTGTAAGCAGCTTTGCGCCCTTGCCTATGCTACTTTCCACCTGTCGGTGCAAATCCTCGCGAAAACTCGACTTAGCCAAAGGTCCCATATCCTTTGTTTCATCAAACGGATCACCTATGGTAATGTCACGCATCTTATCCGTAAATTTTGTAGCGAACTCATCATACACCTCATCTGCTATGATAAAACGCTTAGCACCTATACAACTTTGCCCGGCATTTAATATACGACCTGCCACACATGCCTCCACTGCTGCATCAATATCGGCATCTTTCAGAATCAGGTAAGGATCACTACCACCCAGTTCCAATACACATTTTTTAAGGTGCTGACCCGCTGTAGAAGCCACAGCTTTACCAGCAGGCGTGCTGCCTGTAAGCGTCACTGCTTTAACGCGTTTGTCGCTAATTATCTTTTCAACCTTACTACTTCGCACCAATAGTGTTTTGAATACATCTGCAGGAAAGCCAGCCTCTACAAATATGTTTTCAATGGCCAAAGCACAAGCCGGCACATTGGAAGCATGCTTTAACAAACAAACGTTACCTGCCATTAATGCAGGGGCCGCAAACCTGAACACCTGCCACAGAGGAAAGTTCCATGGCATAATAGCTAATACGGGACCTATGGCCTGCATGGATGCATATGATAAGCTGGCTTCTGTTGGAATGATTTCACTTTTTAAGAATCCGGCACCATTTTGTGCATAATATTCACACACTTTAGCACACTTTTCTACTTCTGCACGGGCTTCAACAATGTTTTTACCCATTTCAACCGTTATATTGAAAGCTAATCCCTCCTGCTTATCGCGCAACACTTTTGCTGCTTTAATCAATAGTTGCGCCCGCAATTCAACAGGCTCTTTTCTCCAGATCTTATAAGCCTCATAGTTGGCCGCTATAGCATTATCAATCTCATCGGAATAAAACTCCTCATATTCCCTGATTATTTCCCCTGTTGCCGGATTTATACTTTTCAAATACATGGTTTTTTCATTTTAGGTATGCTCCCTAAAAGTACATGGAAAAAAAGAACCTAAAAAGGTTTTTATTGGGAATTTACGAGCTATATACCTTAACTTGTTAAGATGCTCAGACTAACTCATCATATAAAAATTGACTTAACCATCATTGCCCTTTGCCTCATTCTGAATAATATAAGTGGATATGCACAAACCAACCAGTCTGACGCACCAGTTTTTTATGGCATATCGGCCTATTACGGGCAATTTCAGGTACATACCAAGTCATTATATCCGTATAATGGAACACATCCTTACGGGATTGAATTTGAATTCAGTCGGCTACTATTGAAAGATAACATCAGGGAAACATTTGGCACGTTTGTTAAATGGGGCCTTGGAGTTAATTACGTCAATTTCAATCATGCTGATCTGGGACATGGACTCACAGGCGTGGCTTATATTGAACCTTTTATCAAAGCTGGCAGACGATGGCGATACTCCTTAAAAGCTGGCATGGGAGTCGCATTTATGAGTCATCCATATCACCCTGAAAGCAATCCACAAAACCTGACATACAGCACCCAACTGGCTTTTCCTTTGTTTGGCGGAGGAAGTGTATACTATTTCTTCACTAACGAATGGGCCATAAAAGCGACAGCTTCCTTTCAACACATCTCCAATGGCGGAATAAAACAACCCAACCTGGGCATCAATTACCCGGTCATTGCCTTAGGTGTTGAGCATACCTTACATCATTATACTATACCCCCTGCAAAAAGACTGCATCATTACACAAAAGCAAAACGGATGGATATATTGCTGGGCTACTCACTAAAGGAAGACACCACTCATACAAATAATCAAAATGTTATAACGGGGATCATCAATCGGAGCTGGCAGGTATCGCGCATTAATGCAATTACCGTTTCATTTTTTGCTGAGTATCAGGAATCATCGGAGATAACCAGCACCAAGGACCAATGGAGTTTAGCCCCTTTGGTGGGTAACGAGTTTATTCTTGGGAAACTCTATTTTGGACAGCAGATAGGAGCCTATCTGTTGAAAGGACAAAAAGCACCCAATTTACTTTTGCAGAACTATTACCTGAGGGCAAAAGTTAACGCCCACTTTATAGCAGGCGTTAATCTTAAGGCTCATGGCCGTGTGGCCGATTTCTTATCTATTCAGTTGGGTTATACCTTTTAGGCATCCCCCACCACTCGTGTCCAACTAACTTTCTTTCCAATCAACGAAAATCCTATATACCCTTTCACTTGCAGCTTATTGGGATTGCCATCGAACCACATGTAGCATTTATAGGTATTGCCACTTTTAGGATCATATATAGTACCATTGGTCCATTCCCCTTCATCATCGTTATAGGTGAATTTCTCAAGAATATTCAAACCAATAATCTTACGTTTCTGTAAGTCCTCGTCGGGATTATGCTTATCCAGTTTATGTGAACCATCCTTCTCAGTCGGATTTTTTAACCATATAATTTGCCCGGCAAAGGTACCATCAGCATCTTGCGAGATGCTTACTTTTGAATCCCCATCTTGTGTGAGCCAGGTTCCAATTATTCGCGTATTCTTCTGACCAAAAGAAGCAAGTGTAAACAGTAATAGCGCAAAACTTAAAAGATACTTCTTCATTTTCATTAATTTACCATCCATTCTATTCCCTCCGATATTTTGAATGGCAATATAAGAAAAATAAACCAACCTGCTTAAGGAACAGGATCATGCCCGTGGCCACCCCATGGATGACAGCTCAATATACGTTTTATGGATAAATATAAGCCTTTGAATGGCCCGTGCTTCTTAAGCGCCTCAATGGTATACTGTGAGCAAGTGGGCGTATACCGGCATGATGCCCCTAAAATGGGTGAAATAAACCACTGATACAACTTAACAGGTATGAGCAAAAGAGCCACCAGCCCGCTTTTCAACAGGAATAGCAGGTAATGAATAAAACGCACTATGCTATTCTTTTTCTTCATTCTTTCGAACTTCATCAGTTAGCTTTTTGAGTGCTTTCTTCACTCCCTTTTGAACAGAAGCAAAATCAAGAAGTTCACTTGGCAAATACACAAAAGCAACAGCTAAATGCACATTGACATCCTTCAGTTGAGAATAAGCATCAAGTTTATTTAAACGGTATGCTTCGCGCACAAGTCGCTTTACACGATTGCGCTTGTTAGCTCTCTTAAATCGCTTCTTGGATACACTGATAAGCAATTGAATGGGCACATCATCACCTGATTCTATAGGTATGTAACTCACCCGGAAAGGATATTTAACAAACGACTGACCTTTTGTAAACAGTTCCTGAATGGTTGTGCGGCTGCACAAACGCTCATTCTTACTAAAGGTAAACCGCTGCTGTTCCATTATTGTCAGATAAAAATAATCCTCTCTGCCAGAGACAAAGAGGATTAATCAGCCTCAGGCTGTATGTATTATTTTCCTTTGTTGTATTTCTTGATGTATTGCTCAAGCGCCATTGTCATTGATGGAGCCTGTGGCATTGGTGCCTGAATATCAAGACGCAAGCCTGCATCCTTCACCGCCTTGGCTGTAGCTGGTCCAAAAGAAGCAATTTTGGTATCATTCTGCACAAAGTCAGGGAAGTTCTGCATTAATGAAGCAATTCCCGAAGGACTAAAGAACACCAGCACATCGTAGTTAACATCCTTAAGATCACTCAAGTCGCTACTAACTGTACGGTATAAAATTGCCTTTGTGTACTTTACTTTTGCCTTATTCAGCAAAGTTGGAATTTCCTGCTTATGAATATCCGATAATGGCACCAGGAAAGTCTCATCTTTATGCTTTTTCACTACCTCGGCTAAATCAGCAAATTTTCCTGTAGAGTGGAAGATTTTACGTTTTCTGTACACAATATACTTCTGTAAATAAAAAGCTGTTGCTTCTGATATACAGAAATACTTCATGGTATCGGGCACAGTTACGCGCATTTCTTCAGCAATGCGGAAATAATGATCGATAGCTGTTCGGCTGGTAAAAATCACTGCTGTATAGTCCAGCAAATTAACTTTTTGTTGCCTGAATTCCTTTGCTGAAACCGCTTCTACCTGAATAAAAGGTCTGAAATCTATTTTCAGATTGCTTTTTTCGGCCAAATCAAAGTAGGGAGATTTGGGGGTTGAGGGTTTGGGTTGTGAAACCAGTATTCTTTTAATCTTCAATGTTCTACAATTTAAATTCAACTAAACCTTTACCTCATTTACTATTCCCTAGTATATCATTACTTTAATAAGTATTGATAAGGGTAAAATTTCTAGGGCACAAAAGTACAAAAACATATAAAATATTGAAAGGGGGCTGCGCAAAATTATTTTAGCCCCGCGAAGTAATTGAATAATGTACATGATTATAAATAGCACAACACCTGCTTTCAGCAAAAAAGTAGCTGTTAATACATCAACAAATGGTACAATACTAACGATTGGCAAACACGCTATACCAAATACCTTACTTAGCATATTGGCATTAAATAAATATTCTTTGGTAGCCTGATGGGCTTCAAATACAGCCGCCACAAACCGATATAGCAGGTTTTTGAGAATAAAATAACCAACCACACCTGCATTTACCAATATAAAAAAGATAAAAGGACTAAAACGCTGCGGACTTTTACCTCCCAGGTGAGCAAACTCAAAAATGAGCATCGATGTTGACAAAAAGAATAACACAGTGAGCGCCCACGATGGCTTTTGATTTTGAAGATTACCACTGAAAAATAACTTGGAGGCACTCTGCTGATAACGAACCGATGAGAATAAGTCACTTAAGTATTTTCCCGCCGTAAGTTTTATGAAGCCTGCCACAATTAAAGCAAGCAAAATAAAGCCTGCCAGCCAGTCTTTGGATTCCTCAAATGGAGAACCCTTGCGCTGTATGACCGGAGGTGGTGGAACAGACACAACATTTTGTACAGACTGATTACTTGTGTCTATCGCTATTTGAATAGATTCTGCTGCCGTCTTATTCAGTGCCTGTTTTTCGACTGTTGACTCACTTGGCAAAGATACCTTACCAATACCTATCGCTCCATCAGATGACTTAAGGTTGAAATAAACCGAGTCCTCTGAGGACCAGGTTCTGTAAATTTTCTTCTTTGGCAGCGCTGCTTGCTTCACTTGCAAATGCCTCGGTGCTGCAGTCGATATTTCCTGGATAGGCGTACGCAAACTTTTATTGGTAGCCAGGCTATCACCACTTGTAGCGGCTTGACCGACTGCAACCTGCTGCGCTTGCTGATATGTTACCGTTGTTTTCCCCATCCAAAAAAAGCACTATTCGACAAAAGTAATCAAAAATACGAATGCATATATTCGCAAATAACAACTCAAAAGAAACTTATTTCACCGCTGCTATCTCAATGGCATTATTATGCCATGCAGGCAGCTCTTCAATGGCCTGACATACCTGCTGTGAAGATTCAACCAAATGCCACAAGGCATGATGCTCAACGCGCATAAACTGCTCATCCACTAATTTCTCAAGCATCTTAATTAAGGGATCAAAGAAACCTCCTGTGTTTACCAGGATAATGGGCTGTGTTATTTGCCCCAGTTTTTTTAAGGATAACACCTCAAACAACTCTTCCAGCGTGCCAATACCACCAGCGAGTACCACTATGGCATCACTATCTTTTACAAGCAATTTTTTTCGCTCGGCCATATCATCCACATGCACCATATCACTAACACCTTTGTGCTCCCACTCCACTTCAACCATGAAATGTGGTATGATACCCCTCACCTGGCCATTTAGTTCTAGCGCACGATTAGCCAAATTTCCCATCAACCCAACAGCGCCTCCGCCATATACTATTCTATAATTGGCTTTTACCAGCTCTTCAGCCAGACTAGTTGCCTCGGCCAGATAAGCCTGTTTAACTTTGGGGCTTGAAGCACAAAAAACGGTTACATTTTTCATTAAATACAATTTATTGGTTCCTGGTTTTGGATGAGATTCAATCAAGTTTGTTTAGGCCGAATCGCCAACACACCACATAGCTGCTCCTAATAAAATAACATCTTTCAGAATGCTTTGCCCCAGCTTTGATAATTCTGGAAAGCCATAGGGTGGCAACCAAACATATGAACTGGTAAATAAAGTGGTAACACTCAAAAATAACACTATGGTAGCAAGCACTCCTCCCACAAAAGACAATTTACGAGCAACCGGTTTTGCTGCTATCATAATACCTATCAGCATTTGCAAGTATGCAACCAGTTGCGAAAATGCATATGGCGTAATGTACTTTAGCAACCAGCCTAACATTGCAGAGTTTGACAAAACATCTTTGAGGTAATCGGCCTCGCTATTTTTAAGTTTCATCAGACCTAACCATATGAACGCTACAGCTAATCCATATCTTAATAAAAATTGCCCGAGTGATTTAAAAGATTTTGCTAACATCCAATTAGTATTAGAAAATTGATATTCCTGTTTTAGTGGTCAATAGTTCGAGTGCTTTCACTCCTGCCAGTGAGTTACCATGCTTATCAAGGCCAGGACTCCAAACACAAACTGATAATAATCCGGGAATAATGGCGGCAATACCACCTCCAACACCACTTTTCCCAGGCATACCTACTCTAAAAGCAAAATCACCTGCAGCGTCGTAGGTACCACATGTCAGTAACAAGGCATTAAGCCGCTTGGCCTGGCTGGCCGTGAGGTAGCGCTTATTGGTGCGAGGATGAACACCGTGATTAGCTAAAAACAAAAATGCCCTGGATACATCCTGACAACTCATTGACAGGGAGCAATGCCCAAAATAGAAATCAAGGACCTCATCAACATCCGATTGTATGTTGTCATAGCTTTTCATGAAATGGGCCAAAGCAGCATTTCGATGCCCAAACGCCTTTTCAGACCGAAACATGGCATGATCAATCTGAATATTCTTGTTATCAGCCAACCCACGTATGTACCCAATAACCTCATTCAAGGAGTCTTGCGTGTGACTAACCACACAATCAGCTACAACAATGGCTCCTGCATTGATAAACGGGTTGCGGGGCTTACCATTTTCATGCTCTAGCTGTATTAGCGAATTAAAAGGATTACCAGACGGCTCTTTTCCAACGCGTTTCCATAAGTCGTCCTTCAATAAGGAAAAAGCCCTGGTTAAGCTAAAGACTTTTGAGATACTCTGAATAGAAAAGCTTTTTAGAGCCTGACCACAATAAAACTCTCTGCCATCAATCAAACTGATTGACATGCCAAAATTAGCTTTATCAACATTTCCCAACTCAGGAATATAGTCGGCCACCTTTCCTTCGTCCAGAAGTGGCTTTACCTCTTCCGCTATCTCATCGATAACGCCTTGCCAGTCCGTTGTCATTGCTTCAGAGCTACTCATGGGCATTTATTTTTTCCGGAATGGAATATGATATTCAAGTGAATAAGTAAATCCCATATTGGTTGAGCGATCACGACGACCAAATCCAGGTATTGAATAGGGCTCCAACTCATTATTAACCCCAACGTTAATAATGGTCCTGAAACGAACACTCCAACCCATGTAAAAATTCTTAAGTACTTCAGAGCGCAAACCAAATACAAATTCGGCCCAATGCGATCCCACTGTGGACGCTCCTATAGATTGTGAAACATCTCCCCAATAATCTTCACTTATGGTATAACGCGGACAGCTATGTTCCTGCACCGCCGCACCGTATCTTAGCCCCAGAAGAATATTGTCATTATTGCCAATTTCTTCAACCCGAAACAGGTTATAGTCAATACCGGCACGTATAAAGCTACCATTGGAAGTATATTTCATTTGTTTATTATCCAGATCAACATTTTCGTAACCCACTTCAGCTGCCAGTTGCCACTTACTGTTTATAGTATAGCGCGCATTAACTTCAACACCAAATCGTTCGTTAGCGAACAGGTGCGTAATAAAAGGAGCTAAATCTATCCCCACTGCCAGGCCCGGATTACCTTTGTTGACTTTCTTTTCTTCATCCCCGTTAAGCTTAATGTCAGCTTTTTGCGCTAACACCCCAACACTTAACAGCAAAACACTAAGGCTCAATAAATATTTTAACATTTTCAAGGTTTTCGTTGTACAACACTGATGGGTAACTCACTACAACAGAATCAATGATATTAATCGTATGAATCACCGTATCAATATGAAGATTGTAGGTAAAACCACAATCTCCAGACACATAATTCAGCTCTCGAGTATATACAAACATTATCGTATCCACAATGTCGCTCGCAATTGTCTGCTCCCTGAACACAAAACTGGTGGTATCGCGTTCAATATTGGTAGGCATGTACATCTTTTGCACTCGGGCGCTGTCAATTAACAATGGCAGATTGGCATCATTTATTTCGTCATAACCCCATAGGTAAACCCCATTAAGGGTTGTATCTTTCGCTTCACCTGATGCACCAGAGTACAAACCAGCCTGTATGGCGTTTTGTCCAGAGAGGCAAAGACTGGATTCGTCACAGGCCACCAATAACAGTATTGTGGCAGCCAAAAAAACGTGACCAAACGGTTTTATCTTCATCTATTAAGCTTTGATACAAAAATAGTATGTCCAAATAAGAATGAAAGTACAGATGGAAAAAATCTCACTTTTTTAACAAGTGCCCATTATGTACGGTTTCGTACACCTTATTGTTCATTAATGCACACATACTGAATATAATAAACAACCTTACAGCTCTATATATCTTACACTTATACATTTCGGCCTGCTTATTGTTCGTTGCCGAACATTAACTTAAACATGAAGTTTGAATATGAAGAACCGTTTTTTATTACTGGCTTTTTCACTTTTTTTAGCCGGCATTGGCGCCGTTAGTGCCCAATCAAATAAAATTAGCTTCGAAGAATATGACCTTGACAATGGCCTGCATGTCATTCTGCATCAGGACAAGTCCACTCCCATAGTTACCGTCTCGGTAATGTACCACGTTGGTTCAAAGAATGAAAATCCTGAACGTACCGGATTCGCACACTTCTTTGAACATTTAATGTTCGAAGGCACTGAAAACATTCCAAGAGGTGAATACTCTAATTTTGTAGAACGTGCCGGTGGAACACTCAACGCCAATACATCAAACGACCGCACCTATTACTATGAAATTTTGCCATCGAACCAGTTAGAGCTTGGCCTATGGCTTGAGTCGGAAAGAATGTTGCATGCGAAAGTGGACTCGATTGGTATCCAGACTCAAAAGAAGGTAGTTATTGAGGAGAAAAAACAGACTGTTGACAGCCGTCCTTATGGTACGCTGTTTCAGGAGACTATGAAAAGAGCTTTCAAAGTACACCCTTACCGCTGGACAGTAATTGGTGATCCTGACCACATACGCGCTGCCAAAGATGAGGAGTTTCAGCAGTTTTACAAGGAATTCTATGTGCCTAACAATGCAGCACTTGTTATTGCTGGTGATATCGAAATTGAATCAACAAAAGAACTAATTAACAAGTACTTTGCAGATATTCCTAAAGGCAAGAAGGATATTTACCGACCAAGCATGGTTGAACCAGAACTGGGAGGCGAAGTGCGCGACACCATTTTTGACAACATACAGCTTCCTTTAATTGTACAAGCCTACCGCACGCCTGCCATGGGTACTAATGATTACTATGCATTAGATATGCTGTCAACCTTGTTATCTGGTGGACAAAGTTCTCGCTTGTATAAATCATTGGTTGACGAGCAGCAAAAAGCACTTGAAGCAGGTTCGTTCGCTATGCCATTTCAACATCCAAGTGTAGCATTGGCCTATGCCTTACCAAATATGGGTGTTGATTGCGCTGACCTGGAAGCTGCCATCGATGCAGAAGTTTCAAAAGTACGCGAGGAACTCATCTCAGAAAGAGAGTTTCAGAAACTACGCAACCAGTTTGAGAATTCATTTGTAAAATCTAATGTGAAACTGGCCAGCAGAGCAGAAAATCTGGCAACTAACTATGTGTATTTCGACAATACCAATCTGATAAATACAGAATTGGATAAGTACATGGCAGTTACCCGCGAAGATATTAAGCGTGTGGCTAATAAATATCTGGTGGAAGACAATCGTGTAGTATTGTACTACCTGCCTAAGTCACAACAAAACTAATCACCATTAAGAGATCGATTACTGATTAAAAAGAATATACCATTCGGTGTGAATGGATTTAAAAATGAACAGAATGAAAAAATCAGTTTTATTTATATTGGCACTGCTAGTAGCTTTTAACATAAATGCTCAATTAGACAGAAGTACGCCTCCCAAACCAGGTCCTGCTCCAAAGGTAAATATTGGAAAGGCCCAAACATTTGAATTAAAGAATGGCTTAAAAGTATTTGTGGTTGAAAATGACAAAGTACCTGTTGTTTCTTATACCTTATCTCTGGATATTGATCCGCTCATTGAAGGCGAAAAAGCTGGTTACTCAAGTATTGCCGGCGACCTGATGGGTTCAGGTACAAGCACGCGTAGTAAGGCCCAAATAGACGAAGCCGTTGACTTTATTGGTGCAACCCTCAACACCAGCTCCAAGGGTATGTATGCTTCTTCATTGAAGAAACACTCCGATGAACTTTTAAACCTAATGACCGACGTTTTATACAATCCTTCTTTTCCTGCCGAAGAACTTGAGAAAGCCCAGAAGCAAATGCTAACAGGCCTTAAATCTCAAAAAGATGACCCTAAAGCCATTGCCTCCAACATTAAGAGTGTTTTACGTTTTGGTAAAGACCACCCTTATGGAGAAATACTTACCGAAGCTTCAGTTGAAGCTATTACGGTTGATGATTTAAAATCATATTACAACACCTATTTCCGACCAAATGTAGCTTACCTGGTTATTGTTGGTGACATTTCTGTGAAAGAAGCCAAAAAGCAAGCTAAGAAATACTTTGCTCAGTGGGAGTCAAAAGAGGTACCAACTTACAAGTATGATTTCCCTGCAGGTTTTGAAACACCTAAGGTAGTGGTAGCCAACAAAGATGGATCCACCCAATCAACCATTTCACTATCATACAATGTTGATCTTAAGCCCGGGCATCCTGATGCTATTAAGGCACGAGTAATGAACAGTATTTTAGGTGGTGGATCGTTCAGTGCCAGATTATTCCAGAACCTGAGAGAAGATAAGGCCTTTACTTATGGTGCTTACTCATCACTTAGTTCAGATGAACTGGTTGGAACTTTCAATGCTGGCGCCAATGTACGCACAAGCGTTACCGATAGTGCTTTTACTGAAATCATTTATGAAATGGAGCGTATGCGCACTGAGCTGGTTGATGAAGCAGGCCTTCAAATGGTGAAGAATTCATTGACCGGTAGTTTCTCGCGTTCGTTGGAGGATCCTGCTACAGTTGCCCGTTTCGCACTTAACATTGAAAAGTACAACCTGCCTGCAGATTATTACGAAACCTACCTTGAAAAGCTGAATGCCGTAAGCACAGCCGACATTAAAGCTATGGCTGAAAAATACCTGACGCCAGACAATGCATTGATATTAGCCGTTGGCGATGTGCCAAACATGCGAGCCAGCTTAAAGAAATTTGCTAAGGACGGTAAAGTAGAGATGTATGATTTCTATGGCAATGTGGTTAAAGCCATGCCTTTGCCAGCTGACCTTACTGCTGAAAAAGTGATTATCAAGTACATTAATGCTATTGGAGGTACTGAGGCCATTGCGGCTGTTGACAACTACATCTTGGAAGGAACAATGAACGTACAAGGCATGCCATTAAGCATGAAGATGTATAGCCGTCGTCCTAACCACCAGTGCGTTGAAACTTACATGCAGGGCAACCTAGTGTCAAAACAAGTATTTAACGGTGAAGCCGGTAAAGTAGTAAGCCCAATGGGCGAACAGAAGATTGAAGGCGAAATGCTAGAAAATATGAAAGCCGAATCAGTTATGTTTCCTGAAACACAATATGCTGAATTGGGATATAAATTAGAGTTGCTGGGCGCTGATAATGTAGATGGACAAGATGTTGTAAAGTTAAAAGTAATAAGCCCTTCTGGTAAAGAGCAAACAGTTTTTTACAGTCGGAACACCGGCCTGAAAGTAAAGGAAGTAAGCACAAGTCCTCAAGGTACCATGGCCAGCACCTACACCGAGTATGCCGAGGTGAATGGCATTAAATTTCCTAAAAAAATGAGCCAGGCGGTTGGTCCTCAATCATTCGACATCACGTTTGAAAGTATTAAAGTAAACGAAGGCATCGACGCAAGTAAATTCGATATCTAATACATTGGCATGGAACAGATATCGGAGCAATCATAGTTTTTTAGATCTGATTTATTATTTCGGACAAAGTTAGATTGATAGTTTGAAGATTGCTAGTAGGAAGGCGGCCAATGGGCTGCCTTCTTTTTTTTCAGAACAGATACCCTTTAATTCAAAATCCATGAGTCAATCAAAAGTAAACCGCCGTTCCTTTTTTAAGCTGGCAACTGCCGTTGGCGCAGGGGCTATTGTTAATCATCCACAATCTATTTTGGCAGCGGCTCCACAGGACCAAAAGCCTGCCAAACCAGCGACCAACATTGCTGATGCCTTAAAATATCCGCGCAATGAGCGCTCTTTACCCGGCAAATACCCCGGCAAAGTGGTTAAAGTGGTGAATAAAGCCTCGGTTGTGGATAACCAACCACAGGAAGACGTTGCCAATGAAATGATTAAAAAAGCAATGCTTCAACTAACCAATGAAGAAGATATCGATAAAGCCTGGCAACGGTTCGTGTCGGACGATGAAATTATTGGCCTTAAGGTCAATCCGGTCGCTGGAAAGCTCCTGTCAACCAGCCATGCGGTGGTTCAGTCCATCGTGAAGCAACTGGAGAGTGCTGGCATTCCTCGTAAAAACATTGTGATTTGGGATCGTCGCCTGATGCAGCTGCATGAAACCGGTTTCACGGAAGAGAACTATCCGGGCATTACGATTACCGGAACCGAGCAACAAGATGCTGAGGGAGGGTTTTACGATAAAGACGGCAAGCTTTACGGTGAAAAAATGATAGACAAAGAATGGTTTTACTATGCCGATGTTGAAGGCGAATACGATGAGTACACCATTCCCTACATGGTCAACGGTGGCAAGCATTCCTACTTTACAAAGATTTGCACCCAACAAGTTGATAAAATCATCAATGTGCCTATTCTAAAAAATGCGGGCCCAACTGTAACTTTGTGCCTTAAAAACCTGGCCTACGGTTCGATAAGTAATACTGGAAGATTACATAAACAACTTTGGTCGGATACCTGCGCCGAAGTTTGCGCTTTCCCGCCGATTCGCGATAAAGTAGTGCTTAACATCATCGATGGACTGAAAGGCTGCTTTAATGGTGGTCCGGCTGCCAATCCGCAATTCATTTGCAACTATTACACCATTATGGCCGGAACCGATCCGGTAGCCATCGACCGCATTGGGCATGATATCATCGTGAAAAAGCGCATTGCCGAAGGCATTCAGGAAAAAGACGATCCCAAGCGCTTAAAGTTTATGGAAATGGCAGAGGAGCTGCAACTGGGCGCTGCCGACATCAATAAAATCATACTTGAAGAAGTTTAATCTCTAATCTATGACCCGATTATTCATCATTGCATCATTCATTATTTCAGCAACATTTTGTCACGCTCAAATAAAGGTTACCTCCGAGCAAACCTACGATGCCGGCGCGCTGTATGGCTACATGAACGGAGGCTCTGAACTTTACAAAGAATATCAGTTTCAAAAACTAACGGTTCAGGAGCTGGAAATTGAAGGACAGGAACTGAAATTTGAGTGTTTCGAAATGGCAACACCAATCCTGGCCTACGGGATCTTTTCAGTTAATGTGTATCAATGCCAATCAGCAGAAAACAGCCTGCTTCCGTATTTGTGCGCAACTGATTACCAACTGCAGGCCGTTTATGGAAACAAGTACCTTTCTATCATCAACAATACGGGAAGTAGTGATGCGCAAAAAGTGGCCGAAAAGATTTTGCACAGCTTTATGGAAAATAACCATGAAAAGCACGATGCGCTTCTTCCTAAATGCATCACCCGCTTGAAAGCCGATCAGGTGATGTACATGAATGGCATGCTTGCTATGGAAAACAGAGCAGCGCAGTGGACTGAGCTTTATCAACAGCTGGAGCTCCACAATTGCTACATTATAAAGTGGAAAGCTTCCATAGTCTCGGTTATGGTGTTTCAGGCTGATAAAAAATCAATAAACGACTTTGCGGACGAAAGCTACCTGGTGAAACAAAAGAAAAGCGTTGCTTATATAGCTATTAAAGGGTATGATGATGCTTTTATCAATCAGCTATTTAAGACACTTTAATTATTTGTTTTTTAGACAGTAGTCAGTAGCTGAAATAATATAGCCCTGAGCTATTAAAACCTACAGCTAAATAAAAAGCATTACGGAAGAATTATTAAAGAAGAATCAAAAAAGAGGCTGCCCTTTTAAAGCAGCCTCTTCTTGTATCTTTCTTTATCAATTAGATAAGCAGATTCACATTCGATTCTTCAGACTGCTCAAGATAGGTTGCAACACCTCCGATTTCAACTGAATCGAGCAGCTCCTCTTTCTGCACGCCCATCACGTCCATACTCATCTGACAGGCGATAAATTTAGCACCGCCATCAATAGCCGATTGAATTAAATTCTCCAAAGAATCAATATTCTTCTTCTTCATAATGTTCTTCATCATCTTGGTTCCTGCCCCACCCATATGCATTTTACTAAGGGTCAGTTCGCGAGCGGATGACGGCATCATCTTACCAAACATTTTGCTGATGACATCTTTCTTCACCTTTGGCGCTTCCGTCTTCTTAATCACATTTAATCCCCAGAAGGTAAAGAATATGCTTACTTCATGACCGGCTGCCAAAGCACCATTGGCAATCACAAAGGTAGCCAGTGCCCTGTCCAGGTCATCGCTAAAGCAAATTAAAGATTTCTTACTGGCCTGTACAGGTCGACTTGGTGCCAATGTCTTTGTACCCTTTTTAACAACCGCAGTAATGATTGAACCATCCTGCGCCACATCAACAATCTGGTTGCCGGTCATTTTCGCCCAGCTTTTAACATCATTGAAAAAACCAGGATCGGATGCTTTAATCCTGATGCTTTCGCCATCCTGCACCGTATCCATCGTCTTCTTCAACTTCAGGATTGGTCCGGGACATTGCAAACCACAAGCATCGGCTTCTACGGTTACCTGCACATCAACCTGCTGTTCTTCTGGCTGCCTGGTTTTACGATAAATATGGTCATCGTTACCGATGTAATTATTCGCAAAAATATCCTCATTGCTTTGCTTCTGAATCGCATGCTCGTAAGTTTTTAAACCTCCCGAAAGATTATATACCTGTTCATAACCGTGTTGCATCAGGATGCGACATCCAACGTGCGCCCGTAGACCTACACCACAATACAGCACTACCTTTTTATCTCTTGGGATTTCGGTCAGGCGTTCACGTATGTCATCCAATGGTATATTCAGTGAACCTTCGATACCGCCCAATTCAGCTTCATCCTTTGTTCGTACATCTACAACAAAATAATCATCTGCTTTACCTGCAACTAAATCGCGCCACCAGATTGTTCGGGTAGTACCATTCAGTATGTTTTCAGCCACAAAACCAGCGATATTAACAGGGTCTTTTGCCGATGAGTATGGCGGCGCATACGCATGTTCTATCTCCGTCAAGTCATATACTGTATATCTATTACGCACTGCCTCAGCAAATAAGTCAATGCGCTTATCCACACCTTTATAACCCACAATCTGAGCACCTAACAATCGTCCATCTTTCGGATCAAATGATATTTTAATACTCATTGGTTCAGCACCCGGATAATAACCTGCATGCGATGATGAGTGAGTGATTGAATCAATGTGTGGTATATTGTGCTCACCAAGTAACTTGCCCGATACACCGGTCGATGCTACAGTAAGTTTAAACACTTTGGCAATAGCCGTATTGATGGCGCCTTTATAAACATGCTCATTTCCACGGACCAGGTTGTTGGCAACAATCCTACCTTGCTTGTTGGCTGGCCCAGCCAGATAAGTAATCATCTTCTTACCGATGATTGGGTTTTCGTACTCAATGGCATCACCCAAAGCATAGATATCCGGATCGGAAGTCTGCAGGTATTCATTCACCACAATTCCATGAGTATCGCCAATTTCAAGTCCGGCCTCCTTCGCCAGCTTGCTTTCCGGTCTGACTCCAATCGACAGGATAACCAAATCCGTCTCAATGGTACGTGTTGTATTTAAGTGTACATTCAGCCGTTCGCCATCTTTTTTTGAAAAAGAACTTACGGCAGTATTCAGATAAAACTCAACATTCTGCGTTTTTAAATGCTGGTGCACCAAGGTTGCCATCGAATAATCCAAAGGCGTCATTACCTGTTCGGCCATCTCCACAATGGTGACGCGCACACCTAGATCATGCAGGTTTTCTGCCATCTCAAGCCCAATAAACCCGGCTCCTACAACAGTTGCATGCTGTACATCGTGCTCCTCAATATACGCTTTGATAACATCCGTATCCGGCACATTTCTTAAAGTATAAATCCCTTCGGAATTGATACCTGGCAGCGGCGGCTTTACAGGTTCAGCACCAGGCGACAACACTAGCTTATCGTACGTTTCGGTATATTCTTCGCCGGTTGCAACTTTTTTAACTTTTACAGCTTTCGCTGCCCTGTCAATTGCAACCACTTCGTGCTGCGTGCGCACCTCCATATTAAAACGCTTTCCAAAGCTCTCTGGGGTTTGCACAAACAGGTTCTCACGCTCACTAATTGTGCCTCCAATATAATATGGTAACCCGCAATTGGCGTATGAAATGTATTCTCCACGCTCAAACATTATAATTTCAGCCTGTTCATCGATTCTCCGCAAACGTGCAGCCGTTGTGGCTCCACCTGCAACTCCTCCAACAATTAAATACTTCATACTTCTATAATTTTCATATTAACTTATCTGGTTTTCAAATACACTGCAAATATAGATATATTTCTTCATATCTATATATCTATATGGTTTATTAAAGATGTTAATCAGCATATAAACGCTATAAAATAGTCATCGTTTCACAACAAGGCCAGCGTCAAGAACCTAAAAAGTAACAGTATTTATGCTATTTTTAAGATCTGAACATATTTATAACGCACTATGAGAAACATACTATTCTTAACCTTTCTGCTTTTGACTTCAAATCTTCAGGCACAAGATGAAGAAGTAATTCTGAAGTATTTCCACAGCATTACCTCGGAAGAAGTATTTGGCTATGCTAAAACACTGGCAGGACCAGAATATGACGGCAGATTGGCCGGCAGCCCAGGCTATACCAAAGCAGCTGAATATGTGGCTGAACATCTGAAAGAATGGGGTATACAACCAGGTTATAACAGCAGCTACTTTAAGCATTATCCACTGGACTATACTACCGTCAATTCTGTTGGGAGCTTAACCGCACTATTAATCGATTCGAAAGGTAATACCATCGCTAAAAGTTATTCATTCCCTGAGCACTATTATCCGGGTTCTAACTCAGGAAATGGAGAGGTAAGCGGAGATTTAGTGTACGTGGGCTATGGTATTACAGCACCTGAGCATCAATATGATGATTACAAAGGCATTGATGTAAAAAATAAGATTGTCATGCTTGAATCGGGCCATCCCAAACCTGAAAATGCCAAAGACTGGGACGATTGGGCCGCATACGCAGGTTCCTCTGAAAAAATGAACAATGCCATTCAGCACGGAGCTAAGGGTGTACTTTTCATCTCTAAAATTGCTAGTCCAGGCATTACATACAACAAAGACATCATCTACTGCCATATTGATGATAAGGTGGCTGAAGAGTTCTTTTTTGCCCGTCATTTAAGCCTGGAAAAAGTCAGAAAAGTACTCAAAGAAAAGAATAAGCCACAAAGCATTGAACTCAAACACAACATAACACTTTCGGCCGATACCAAACACCATCCAGATGGCTCCTATGCCAATATTATAGGTATTATCCCGGGCTCTGATCCTTTATTAAAAGATGAAGTGATTATGGTAGGCGCACATCTCGACGGACAAGGCAACCTGGGCGAACTGTTCCCCGGTGCGCTCGATAATGCGTCTGGAGTAGCCGACATCATGGCGGCGGCAAGAGCTCTATCAAACCTCCCCGCTCCCAAGCGAACCATTGCATTCTTTTTTATCGGGGCCGAAGAAAAAGGCTTGCTTGGCGCGTTGGAGTATGCAAAGGATCCTTTATTCAACAAGGATAAAACCATTTGCTACATCAACCTCGACATGGTTGGTAATGGCAATGGCCTTTACTTTGGCGGTGGTCAATCGTTTCCCGGCATCTACAAGCATTTCGAAGCCGCCAACGAGCAATATATTCACCGCACTATGAAAACCAACTATCTGAACCGGTCTTACAAAGGTCGTCCCAGAACCGATGGTATGGCTCTATCTCAACATGGCTTCAGAGCATTAAGTGTTCATTGCACCGATCGGGTTAAAAAACTCTATTACCATCACCCGGCTGACACACCCGAAACCTTGGTGCCGGAAATTATGGAAGACGTGAGTAAATGGCTTTATCTAGGCCTCTATTCGCTTGCCAATGCCGAGAGCATCGACCTTAATGAAGTAATAAAACCTGAATAAGAATAAAGGCCCTGAACGGGCCTTTTTATATTTATCTATTAGTCCAAATACTAATCTTACCGTTAGATCCTAGAAGTTTTACTTTACTATAGAATTGAGGATAATTTCCTATTACCTCATCATTGAAGGTTCTATCTTGGGTGATAATATAGTCATAAGTCTTTTCTAGCTCTAAAGGTATTTGTTCTTCAAATTTCCAAGCTACCCTAAAAACGGGCCTTTTCCAACCCATCATTGGGGTGTTCCAACCACTTCCGGTAATAATTACGACTCTTGATTCATCTGGAATTATCGAATTCAAGTAGTTTGAGCTTTCTTTGAAAGTTTCAATTGTAAGATCAACCCCTCGAACTTCAATTTTTTCATCATACTTTCTCAGTTGGTTTTCTAATGCAATAGAAAAAGCTCCGATTACAAACAATAAAACAAACAAATTAATACCCTTCTTACTATAAACTTTTGTTTCAATATTCAATAATGCCCAAATAAGACAAATTACTAAAGGGGCCATCCATGTATCCAGAGAATAGTAGTCATGTGCTGACAAGCTCCATGACATTAAAAGACTAAATACGAAGGTTCCGAATAATGAGAATCCAAGCCATTGAAGCCAAAACGAGTTCAAATTCCATTTTTCTTTCGGAACAGTTATCAATACCACAATAAATGCGAATAAATGTAGAAAGGGAAGAAAGCCTCTTAGATAAGACTTTGCAATGTAAAATATTTGAAACATAAAATCTCTAAAAGTTTCTGCAGGTAATGGACTACCCAGAAAAACAGAGCCATAAAGAGATGCTAAATGCTTATTATAAACAAAATATCCGCCAACTACGAGTAATCCCAGAAACACTGCTAGAATTTTACCATTATGCTTACGAGTAATTATGAATCTTAATACAAAGCTACAAAATAAGGCTATTAAAGTGATTACTTGAGTAAATCTCATTAAAGCTGCAAGAGTGAGAAATATAACTCCAATGTAAAAAGCCTTGGAACTTGGCTTATAAAAATGCTTCAACATCAAGCTAATACCTATTAACTGCGTGCTAAAAGCAGCTGAAGATACATGGAAACCATTTTGATAATAACAGTAGATAGGCTGAAACATAACAAAACTAACCGCAAACAATGAAATCCATAAACCTTTTAAATCATATAAAATCCTGAAAAGGTAAAGCAATCCAACGTAACTAAACAATAATGATACTAATCGAAATATCCATGGTTCTTTTATTCCTGTTAAATACATTATAAATCCAACAATGTAATGCAACAGTGGAAAATCGACTGCTGTAATTCCTTTTGGGTCATCAACTTCTTGTTCTGAGGGGAACTGATGATTAAGTGAATAGGTTTGTGGATGAAAGAAGTCAAAACCATTATCTATAAACCCTAAAGCCAATGCATAGTGGTCGCTTTGCGCCCAGGCATGGATTCGTGTTGGCATTTTATCAAAACTAAGTGCGTGCACAAAACAAATACTTAGTATAAAAAACAGGGTAAAATAAAATTCAACTTTAATTTTCTTAAATATCAAACTCATTGAATATGATTATGTAAAATAAAAACAACTATTTCGAAAGAATCAACTCCCAATAACCTACGTCAATCCATCGATTAAATTTACGCCCCACCTGCTTGAACTGTCCAATTTTTTCGAAACCAAATTTCTCATGCAATGCAATACTTGCTTCATTGGGTAATGAAATACCACCAATAACCGCATGAATCGACATTTCTTTGAACTTATCCAACAGCATAGCATACAGCATCGAGCCAATTCCTTTCCCTATGGCGTCGTGATGCAGGTATACCGAACTCTCGACTGAATGCTGATAGGCTTGCCTTGCTTTCCACTGGGTGGCATAAGCATATCCCAACACTACTCCATCTTCTTCATAAACCAGGTAAGGATAGTTTATGGCAATCGCATCCATTCTGTTGCGCATTTCATCATCCGTAACCGGCTCCAATTCAAAGGTTACAATGCTGCTCGTTACATAATGATTATAAATAGCAGCTACAAATGGAGCATCACTGGCATGACTTTTTCTAATCATTGTTTTATCATCTCAATAGCATATTCATAAATCACCAGGGTATCATTCTCAGTCATATAAAATTCGGGGTGATCGTGAAAAGAATAATCGTAAACATTATTATCCTGAGTTATATAAACATTTGGCTGACTGTTGTTAAAGTAATAACTGAGAACTATCCGGTTTACCATTGGCAAATAAACTTTTCCATTCTTTACCTTCGCGAAGATGCATGGATTATATTTAATGATCTCAGAATAACCGGTAGCAGGATGTGCAGGAAAGACCTCAAAATTCAATGGTTCTAAACTCAAGTAAGGAACTCTATCAAAGGTTTGCATCGTATATGGGTACTCCCAAATCAGCACATCGCCTTTTTTATATGCTTTCCCGTCATGTCTTTCTCCAAATCCATCAATGGTTATATCCGAAGCATTATGATATGTAATTACTAATTCTCCGTTAGTGCCATTTCCGTCTTCAGAGTCAATATCCTTTTGTATCTCCTTATAAAACCGCTCCTTTACCTCTTGGTCGTGTACTTCACCCTTTTCAGTAAATACGCGCAATGTACCATCAGTAACCAAATCACTTACGTAAGTATACGGATAGTTCACTTCATCCTTTTCACAAGCAGATAGGCCTAAAACCACCAACAGGCTTAATACTAAGATTCTTCTCATTATCAGGGTTATTTTAGTTAATGACCCAAATATAATAAAAGCTAAGCTTTGCTAATAAAAAGCAAAGCCCGTATGACGTTTCAAACGGGCTTTAACTGAGAGATAAACCTTAAAATATTACAATGAATGTCATTCATGAACGAATG
The DNA here is from genome assembly GCF_018271975.1 of Carboxylicivirga mesophila. GTDB lineage: Bacteria > Bacteroidota > Bacteroidia > Bacteroidales > Marinilabiliaceae > Carboxylicivirga > Carboxylicivirga mesophila. Next base: position 27,154 of record NZ_JAGUCN010000001.1, on the reverse strand, counting down.
ACAACGAAGTAATGCAACTCTATTCCACGGTTACTGACTTAGCCAGGTTACGTGGTTGATCCACATTGCAGCCACGCATAACCGCAATATGGTATGAAATAAACTGAAGTGGCACACATGTAAGCAATGGTGCAATAGCTTCGTGACAATCGGGTACTTCAATTACATGATCAGCCATCTTTCTAATCACCTCATCTCCTTCTGTTACAATAGCTATGACCTTACCATTACGTGCTTTCACTTCCTGTATATTACTCACGATCTTCTCGTAAGACTTATCCTTGGTCGCCAGAACAAAAACTGGCATGTTTTCATCTATCAATGCAATAGGACCATGCTTCATCTCGGCTGCAGGATATCCTTCGGCATGAATGTAAGAAATCTCTTTCAATTTTAAAGCACCTTCCAGGGCAACCGGAAATAAAAACCCTCGGCCAAGGTAAAGCGCATTGTTCGCATCCTTATATGTATCAGCTATTTGCTCAATATCTGCTTCAGCTTTTAATATGGCTCTAATTTTATCAGGAACCTGAGTCAGTTCATTAATTAATTCCTTGTACACCGAATCTTTAAGGTGTCCTTTTGTCTTTCCTAACAGCAGCGCCATCATGGTTAGTACTGTTACTTGTGAGGTAAAGGCTTTGGTCGATGCAACGCCTATTTCAACACCGGCGTGTGTATAAACACCAGCATGTGTCTCTCTTGGAATGGATGAACCTGCCACATTACAAATACCTAGTATGGTAGCTCCCTGCTCCTTAGCCATTTTAATGGCCGCCAGCGTATCTGCCGTTTCTCCACTTTGAGAGATAGCAATAATTACATCATCCTCATTTATAATAGGATTGCGATACCTGAATTCACTGGCATACTCGACTTCTACAGGTATGCGTGCAAACTCCTCAAACAAATACTCACCCACAATACCGGCGTGCCACGATGTACCACAGGCCGCAATAATTATACGCCGTGCCTGAGATAGTTGAGGTAATACATCACTGATACCTCCCAAAAATATCTTGGAATGATCCATGGCTATACGGCCCCTGAAGGTGTCTTCAATGGAAATAGGCTGTTCATATATTTCTTTAAGCATAAAATGCTCGAAACTACCCTTATCAATCTCATCAATGGTGAGATCCACCTTTTGAATTTTTGGTTTGAGGGCATCATTCTGGATACTTTTAAGGGTCAGTTTATCTTTTTGAATAATGGCCACCTCCTCATCGTTCATGTAAATCACCTGGTCGGTATATTCAACGATTGGCGTTGCATCAGATGCCAGAAAGTACTCATTATCGCCAACACCAATTACCAAAGGGCTGCCTTTTCGCGCAGCAATCAACTGGTCCTTCTCATCGGTACAGGTAATAACCAACCCGTATGCTCCTACAACCTTTGTTAAAGCCAGGCGGACAGCCATTTCAGCATTCACTTCTTTATTGATATAAATGTTTTCTATGAGATTAGCCAGCACTTCTGTATCAGTTTCACTCTGAAAAGTATATCCACGACTAACCAGTTCCTTTTTAAGGTGCGAATAATTTTCGATAATCCCATTATGTACGACGATGAATTTGCCATTTTGAGATACGTGCGGGTGCGCATTGTTATCACTTGGCTCTCCATGAGTAGCCCAACGCGTATGCCCCATACCAATAGAACCTGAGATAGATTTTCCTTTGGCATGATTCTCAAGGTCTTTCACCTTACCTTTACATTTGTACACGTTTACCTCGCTATTGATCAAAGCCAGACCAGCCGAGTCATATCCACGGTATTCGAGACGCTGCAGGCCTTTAACAATAATAGGGTAAGCTGTTCTGCCACCAACATATGCAACAATTCCACACATAGTATAATCTTTATATCTTTCTCCAACAAACACATGCAGGTGCAAAACCTGCATCTTTCAATTTTATAAACAATCAAATTCAGTTTTTGAGCTGCAGATAAAAAAAAGAGGAAACCTATAGGATTCCTCTTCAAACAGATGTGATATTGTTATGACTTGTTTCTTATGTCCACAAGCTTTCAGGTGCTAAATTGTCTTTTTCGATATCCTTGAAATAATTGTAGGTTCCAACCTTAAGTTCATAGGTTGCAGCCTCATCACAAACAATTACTCCTTTCGGATGCATCTGTAAAGCACTGATAGTCCACATATGATTGACTCCCTCTTCTACAGCATGTTGCAAAGCTCTTGCTTTGTTATGACCATTTACAATAATCAGCACCTCTTTCGAATCAAGCACTGTACCCACACCAACTGTCAAGGCGGTTTTTGGCACTTTGTTTGGATCGTTATCAAAAAAGCGTGAATTTGCTAAAATGGTATCATAGGTTAACGTTTTAACCCTTGTTCTTGAGCTTAATGACGACGCCGGCTCATTAAAAGCCAGGTGACCATCAGGACCAATACCGCCCATAAACAGATCGATGCCGCCCATCTCCTTAATTTTATTTTCGTAACGCTGGCATTCTGCCTCTGCGTTTTCTGCCTGTCCGTCTAACAGATTCGTATTTTCAGGCTTTATATCAATATGGCTAAAAAAGTTATCCCACATAAATGTGTAATAGCTCTGAGGATGCTCACGGGGAATTTCGCGGTACTCATCCATGTTAAAAGTTACCACATTCTGAAAAGATACTTTTCCTTCCTTGTTCAGTCTGATAAGTTCTTTGTATGTCCCCAATGGAGACGAGCCCGTTGGCAATCCAAGAACAAAAGGCTTATCACCTTTGTGTTGATTGATTTTTTGTGCAATGTAACTTGCAGTCCATGCAGATGCCTGCTGATAATCCGGCTCAATAATTAATCGCATAGTAATCTATTTAAGGTTTATTCTCTACTTCAAGAGGATAAGCCTTTCTTTCAGTTCTTCAGCCAGTCTGCTTTTTTCCCTGATATGATTACTGATGTCTTGCACCGAAGGGTGTTTCTCAAATTCACCACGCACCTGTTCAAAATCCATTATGCGGGTTTCTTCCGAGCCATCAATGCCAAAGCCGGTCTGGTTGTTTAATGTAAACTCCTTGTGGGCATCGGCATACACCATATTATCCAAATCAATAACACATTTTTTCCAGTTGTCAACAAAGTTGAGTATCTGATCTATTTCCGCTGTCTGGAAATCAATGTCAAACTCCTCTTTGAAGACTTTCAAACACCATGTCCACGCATAATCAAAATAGTTATCGTGTAACATAGCATATCGCTCATTCAGCTCCTCCAAATTGGATATGTTATCTTTTTGTAAATCATTTAAAAGGGTCATCACCCTTTCTTTGGGAACTAACAAACCAGCCATATCTATCCACTCCCCATCTCCATAATCGGAAGTTTTCGAAAGGCCACTCCTTAATTCATTTAACGATTCAAAGATAACATCTTCCAGCTTTTTTATAAGCGCATTCCCTAAAAACTTTACAATCCCGGTGTTATACAACTGAATCCCACGCCTTAGCGAAGTATTCGTAATCTTCACACTATTATACATGTAATAGTCTGAAGTTTGCCCCGATGAAGTGATTAAAGCTTTCAAAACCTTTTTACCATTAATCATTTTTTGAATGGTAAAGGGACTAAGCAAATTGAAATTGATAAAATCCAATAGTTTTTTATCAGTCCGCTTATCCCTCTTGGGCCATTTGCGGGCATCTCTTATTGTACCAACACTGCGCAGGTTAACTCCCGGTGCCAGTATACTTTCATCTTTATTCTCTATTAAGTAAGAAAATGGAAGCTGTGATGTATCCGGATTACGGTAATGACGCCCCATCACCAAAGAAAATGCACCAATATGAGCTGGCCATAACAGGTAAGAATCACTGGTAGTTTTAGAACCTCGTTCAACCACTCCCTGATGAATAGGACCCAATTTATACATGTGGTTACTTTGGTTAGAACCACTGCCGGCATTCATAAACGAAAAATACCCCGCAATCAACAGTGTTGATTTATGATGGGTTACGGTGTATGGTCCAGCAAACACCGAACAAGCTTCACCATGAAATCCCTGGCAATTGGCAAAGAACACTGAATTCTCTGCAGAGTAGTGCTTTCCCAGCTCGCAGCCCTGGCCAACGAAACATTTCGAAATAAGTGCACTGTCACTTACACGACAACCTGAAGCTGCAATAAAATCTTCAGCTATAACACCAGGTCCAAAATAACTGGGTGCATCAACTGAGCTGTTAATTGTTCCGTTACTCAAACGGTATATACCTTCAACACGTGCATATGCACCAATGTTGGTATCTATTATGGTACGACAATTAATAAGGTGTGCACCCTCCTCAATTGTACCCTTTGAACGGCATATGCCAGCTTTGTATGCATCTATCAGCTTTTGCAGCCTCTCAATAACAACAGGCTGATGCCTGTACATAGCCATAATATAGGCAGTATGCGCAGACAGCTCGTTATAAATGGCTATTTCACGCCCGCCGGCTTCGTTTAAAGCTGATACCTGAACGCCATTACCAAAGCAGCTATCACCCTCAGTAATGATTGAATCAACGTTTTCGATAACAACATTAGAGTGAATATGGTAATTGGCAATGTGGTTCTTTACCTGATTAATGTAGGCATCAGATTCAATGATGCAATTATGGATGGTAGCGTTGGAGATACCAGCTTGTTTCTGAACTCCTCCCGCGAATGTAAACGTTCTTTTGAATGAACCCAATCGAACATCTCCGGAGAAAGACACATTTCTGACAGTAACAGAATCAAATCCATTATCAACAAGCACCTTGCTCCAATCAGAACAAAAACAATTACGTTGCTCAAGGATGTTAATTTCTTGTTTTGACAAAGGCCGGTATATGCTCATTCTCTCAGTAGTGAAGTAACTTTACAAAGCGAATGTATGAAACAATTCTATTACGAAGCAAGGCAGGAATGAAAAGAAAGCCAAACATAATAAAATCGTAAACTCAGCTAATCAATATAAAGGTTTAGAAAGGCCTCGCCTGACAATGGCAAGCCCTTTCGCTTACGAAAACACAGACAAGCTTTTATATTCTTATATAAACAAAAAGAGGATGCTATAAGCACCCTCTCATTATATCTTGCAACTATTACTTATCGTGGTCTGTATAAGAAATACTTAATATTCATCTTCAGCGGCCTGCTTTCATTGGCTCCTCCAAATAAAACAACTCGCTGGAAGTTAGAGGTTGTGCTTTCCGGGCCTACAAAGAACTGTTTCTCGTTTAATCCGGCTCCGTCTTCTTCCCTCATAATATAGTTGAAGTATTCGGCTCTCATAATAAATCGGTATACATACTCCGGGCGCCCTTCCTTGCTGTAACGCACCACACGTTCACCAACACCTTCCGGACTTCCATCACCATCAATATCGCGCCCAAAAACAGGTATTGATATATTGTTACCGTTGATTTCAATTGGATAGATAGGATCTTCAAGTTCTCCTTTCTCATTAAGCCATTTTATTTGGAGCTTCGACGGTGCCGGATAATAATCCATATTGGAAGAAACCGTGTCAATTTCCATTAAGAACTCAATATTGGAAACCAGGCGGTAATCTAACTCCTTCGAAGGATCTGCATTGGCCGGATCGCCAATCGAATCCACCCAGTTAATAACTTCATCAGGCAGTTGCATGCGCATATAACTACCTGCCATACCTTGGATATACACTCTATCTGGTGTAGCATCTGTTGTATCAATATTGGCAGTCTCCAGCTCATGCTTATAGGTATTAAATCTTACGTTCTCAAGGTTGATAGGGAATGTGTAGATATAGGTACTTGTGGTATCGCTGATAACTGAATCTGAATTCAGGTATTTATAATCTCTTGACAAGTGCAATGTTAGATTAGAAGCTATTGACGAAGAACTCAACAGGTTCATTTTAGCCAACCAGCCATCTCCTCCACTTCCCCCATCTTGTATGTCAGCCAGAGCCACATACACTCCACTAAACACACCCTTAAATGCTGCTGTTGACTTCAATTCACTTTCCGACATTTCAAAGAACCTGTCTCTTACGTCATCACGCAATTTAAAACCCCAGCTCTTTGTTTTAGTTGTGTTGCCGTTAAAATCTGAATCCAACCATGAGCTATCTTTCGAAGCCTTAACCTTATCATTGTCCCACAGGTACTGTGGATAATTCCATAAGCTATCTGGTTTCGCATACAGGTCATTTTTAAAATAGACAGAACGCATACTATCAGGCACCTCACTGTTTGGATAGACTGCTTTTGAGGCTATCGGGTTGATATCGTACATCCCATCTACATTATGGTCACTGAAATACTCTTTACCAACCGTTCCTAAACTACCAGTTAATTCATAGATATTAACCGTTTGAGCTTGTTTCATTTCCCCATACCAGTTGTTAAACTGGTATTGCAGGTTCAACACAAGACTATCCACTTCCCATGTATCATTAGGAAAATCAACATCGTTATTGTTGTTGAACTGATATAAAACGGTATCTCGCTGCTCGTCATCTCCATCAATATATTTAATGGAGAAAGCTACCCGCTTACCAATGGAGAAATCGGTTAAAAAGGCAGCTTCAGAACTTCCAAAAACCGGATCGTCGAACTTACCAATAATGCCAAATGTAGCATCACTTGTACGTACGCTTTCTCTTTTAATATTTCGGGTACCAATTTCATGCTCATCATACACGAGGCCTTTTATTTTTTCGCCGTCGGGCAATACATCGCCTGTTAAACGTGCCGGTTCGTCTTTACAACCTACCGATAAAGAAAGAAGGCCAATAGCTAATGATTGGCCTGCAATAGAAAATATCTTTCGTAAAGAGTAGTTCTTCATAAATGTCATTAATTAGTCAAGCAATGAGTCATAAAAACCATTGTAGGCGCTAACATAGCTTTCTTCATCGTGATATCCTAAAAATGGCTTACCCGATTGCTTAATAAACTCACTAATTTCAGGATTGATAGTTTCACTTCCCTGAATAACACCATCAGACATTGAGATGGCCAGTTTGGTAAGGTTCACATAATCATTGGCCGCCATCACCTCTAAGTCGCTATCTTCCACTCCATCCAACTTAAGCTTCTCCTTAAAGTTTTCGCTCCAGAGACTAGTAAAATCATCATTATAAACTGTATAAACCACCTTTGAATTGGCAAAATGCGGATCTTCATTCATGGCTTTTTTAATGTACAACGGCGCAAGAGCTGTAAACCAGCCATTACAATGAACTACATCAGGTGCCCATCTGAGTTTTTTAGTGGTTTCTAGCACTCCACGTGCAAAAAAGATGGTTCTTTCATCGTTATCCTCAAACTCAGCCCCATTTTCATCAACCAGAGTGGCTTTACGCTGAAAATAGTCTTCATTATCGATAAAGTAAACCTGCATACGTGCGGCCTGAATTGAAGCAACTTTAATAATCAAAGGGTGGTCGGTGTCGTCTATAATAAGGTTCATCCCCGAAAGCCTGATGACTTCGTGCAATTGATTGCGACGCTCATTAATGCAGCCAAAGCGTGGCATGAATGTTCTGATTTCTTTACCTAATTCCTGAATGCCTTGTGGTAAATAACGACCTATTTTTGACATTTCTGTCTCAGGTAAGTAAGGTGTTATTTCTTGAGAGATGAATAAGACTTTTGCTTTTTCCATTATTATACTGGTAGAATATTTTTAGCAAATGCAAAAGTACGAAAAATAAACCACGTAACAAATTAAAACCCTTGCACGCATAGCGATATAGGGCCTCAAACCAAACTTTTATCTTACGAAAAAGCATATTTTAACAAGGTTTTTAAGATTTCGTGAACCAAATGTGATAAGTATTTTATTACTTTGCCGAGCTATTTTCAGACACCATGACAAAATGCAAACATTAACCTGTGTGTCAATTAAATACATAAAGCATGCAAGTAGTTCATACAGTTACTGCTCTTCAGGCTCTGCTTGAAAACCACAAACAGGGAAACAAAAGTATTGGCTTTGTACCCACGATGGGGGCCTTGCACGATGGCCACTTATCATTAGTGGAACATGCGGCATCAAAGTCCGATATAGTGGTAGTAAGTATTTTTGTTAACCCAACGCAGTTTAACAACGCAAAAGATCTTGATCGCTACCCACGAGACTTAAATACCGACCTTGAGGCACTATCCTCTGTCAAATGCGATATTGTTTTTGCCCCTTCCGTTGAGGAGGTTTATCCCGAAGAAGATTCCAGGCAATTTAACTTTGGTAGTCTCGAAACTGTGATGGAAGGACGCTACAGACCAGGTCACTTTAACGGCGTGGCCCAGGTAGTGAGTCGCTTGTTTGACATGGTAAAGCCCGATAAAGCCTTTTTTGGTCTGAAAGATTTTCAGCAGCTCGCTATTATAACCGAGATGACGAAACAGCTAAAGTTGCCAGTTAAGATAGTACCTTGCGACATTGTTCGTGAAGCAGATGGACTGGCCATGAGCTCGCGTAACATGCTACTCACTGATAAGCAACGAAAAAATGCACCTGCCATTGCCCGTACTTTATTCGAATCTTGTAACTTTGCCCCTGATTTATCGGTAGAAAAGGTCAAAAAACAGGTGGAAGAAACCATTAATGCGACCGAAGGACTGGAAGTTGAGTACTTTGAAATAGTAGATGGGTATACGCTGCAGCCTGTTGACAACTGGGAAAAGAGTAACTACATTGTTGGTTGTATTGCTGTTTTTGCCGGTGAGATAAGATTGATAGATAACGTGACATACAAAAATAGGGATCATGAATGTTGAGGTTGTAAAATCAAAACTACACAACGTTTCTGTAACAGAAGCAAATCTGAATTATGTTGGAAGCATTACCATTGACGAAGACTTAATGGACGCAGCCAACATCATTGAAAATGAAAAAGTTCAGGTTGTTAACAACAATAATGGAGAGCGCCTTGAAACTTATGTAATCAAAGGCGAAAGAGGATCAGGCGTTATCTGCCTGAATGGAGCTGCAGCCCGTAAAGTGGCCGTTGGCGATGTAGTTATTATTATTACATATTGCCACATGTCTTTAGAAGAAGCCAAGCAGTTTAAACCAACATTTGTATTTCCGGATACAGCAACCAATGCACTGGTTTAAAAGCAGTTTTTAAAAATATTAAGCTAGAACCCCGGCACCTGTCGGGGTTTTGTTATTTTTATACCTTCAGTTATTATAAAAGATTAATCAATGACTCAGCTAGATGCCATTACCAATAAAATAAAAAAACGCAGCGACGCCCAGGAGATTGTATCGCATTGGAGCGCTAACGGAGACACCATTGTTTTTACCAACGGCTGTTTCGACATTGTGCACCGCGGCCATATCGATTATCTGTCGAAAGCAAAAGATAAAGGCAGCAAATTGGTGCTTGGGCTCAATACCGATGCATCAGTTCAACGCCTGAAGGGCCCGAAACGCCCTGTGGTTGATGAACAAAGCAGAGCCATATTAATGGCTGCCCTACAGTTCATCGATTTAGTCGTTTTTTTTGATGAGGATACCCCCTATGAACTAATTAAAGCTCTGCAGCCTGATGTTTTGGTCAAGGGCAGCGATTATAAAGCTGAAGACATTGTTGGCTATGACATACTCAAAGCCAAAGGTGGAAAAGTAGAAACCATTGATTTTGTCGAAGGCTTTTCTACTACCTCTATTGTTGAAAAGATTAAAACATCCATGTAGTTATGGCTAAAGCGAAAACGGTATTTGTGTGTCAGAACTGCGGCAATGAATCGCCCAAATGGGAAGGTAAATGCTATGCCTGTGGCGAATGGAATACGTTTGTTGAGGAAACCAAGATAACCGGTAAAGCCAAAAACAGTCGGCCAGGTACTGTGCTGGCTGAGCGCACAAAACCGATGCCTGTTTCAAAAGTTTCGGTTGAAGAAATGCCCCGCCTCAGTACAGGAAATGAGGAACTAAACCGTGTTTTAGGTGGCGGATTGGTGCCTGGTGCCATGGTATTAATTGGTGGCGAACCCGGTATAGGAAAATCGACACTGGTATTACAAACAGCCCTTAACCTGCCCAATGTTAAAGTACTTTATGTCTCTGGTGAAGAGAGCCCTCAACAGATAAAGCTTCGTGCCGACCGTATATCAGGGGCATCGGCTGATAATTGCCATGTGGTAAGTGAAGTATCAGTTGAGCATATTATCAAACACATCGAAAATGAGCAGCCTGACGTACTAGTGATTGACTCGGTACAAACGCTCGAAACAGAAAGGATCGAATCGGCTCCTGGCAGTGTTTCTCAGATACGTGAATGTACAGCAACCATATTGCGCGTATGCAAGGATAAACATATCCCGGTATTTCTCATTGGCCACATTACCAAAGAGGGCAGCCTGGCCGGTCCGAAGGTATTGGAGCATATGGTAGATGTGGTGTTGCAGTTTGAAGGCGATCGTCATCATATGTACCGTATATTGCGATCCATTAAAAACCGCTTTGGCTCCACCAATGAGATTGGCATCTTTGAAATGTTAGGCAGTGGCCTTCGCGAAGTGAGCAACCCTTCTGAATTACTATTGGCCACTCAGCAAAAACAGATGAGCGGCGTTGCAATTTCAGCAGCACTGGAGGGCGTTCGCCCGTTCTTAATTGAAGTGCAGGCACTGGCAAGTACAGCTGCTTATCAAAATCCACAACGCTCAGTTACTGGTTTCGACCTGAGAAGATTGAACATGCTCCTGGCTGTTCTTGAGAAACGTGCCGGGTTTAAACTGGCTCAAAAAGATGTGTTCTTAAATATTGCCGGAGGACTTAAAGTAAATGATCCGGCTATTGACCTGGCTGTCATTACATCTGTTCTCTCATCGAATATGGACATGACCATTTCGCCAGATATATGTATGACCGGAGAAGTGGGACTCTCGGGTGAAATCAGGCCAGTAACCAGATTGGATCAACGCATCGGCGAAGCTGCAAAACTAGGGTTTAAAAGCATTATTATACCTAGCTATGTGAAAGGTGTTGAGCTAAAAAAGTTTGATATACAGGTTATTAAAGCCAATAAAATAGAAGAGGCTTTTAAATATCTATTTGCTTAGTCCTCTGTAATTTTAATATTAAAGTAGAAGGTGGAACCTTTTCCTTTTTCGCTTTCTACCTTAATATTACCACCCAGCTGCTTTGCCAGGCCTTTGGTAATGGCCAGTCCCAAACCGGTTCCCCGGTAGACTTTCTCAGAATAGCCTTCCAACTTATTAAAACGGTTAAAGATATTCCCAATCTCATGCGATGGGATACCTATTCCGGTGTCTTGCACAAAGCCATACATCCTGCCATCCTGAATGGAATAGTTAAACTTTATCCACCCTTTCTCGGTAAACTTTATGGCATTATTAATAAGGTTGGTGATAATCTGGCGAAGTCGGATTCTATCGGTAAACACTTCCTGAGGCTGTTCCAATTTGTTATAGATGAACCGCACCCCCTCATTTATTTCACTGTTGCCATCAATATAATTGGAAGCAATCTTCTCAATTTCCTGAGTGATTTCAAAGTGTGTCTTTTGAATCTTAAAATCACCAGACTCAATACGTGCCAAATCCATTATATCATCAATCAAACGCATTAGCGTAACACCGTTGGATTGTATCAACTCTTTGAAATAGTCACTCTCTTCTTCCGGCACATCTACATTAATCAGTAAATCAACAAAGCCCAAAATAGCATTCATGGGTGTACGAATCTCATGACTCATATTGGCCAAAAATGCTGTTTTTAGAGCATCAGCCTTTTCAGCCTTTTCTTTTGCCAGCAGCAAGTCCCTGGTACGTTCGTTAACTTTTCGTTCTAAACTATCATTTTGTTTCTCAAGCTTTTCATAGGCTTTTGAAAGCTCCCTGGTTTTCTCTGCTACTGTTTTTTCAAGAAGTTTCCTTTTGATGCGTGCGTTTCTGTTTTTAATCAGATAAATGGCAATAACCAATGTCAGCAGAACAATCCCCACCAGCATGAAAAACCAAACAGTTCCATAAAAAGGTGGCTTTATACTGATGGTTAAAACCGTTTCATCGCTTTCCAGCTTTGAATTTGATGTGGTTGATTTTATTCTGAATGTGTAATCATCTGGTCGAAGGTTGTGAAAAGATATAGTATTTTCATTCCCAAGGTGAATCCAGTTATCATGTAGTTCGTCTATTTTATAATGAAAAACTGTTTGCTTGGGATTCCTGTATTCGAGGGTCGAATAACTTATCTCAAATAGCCTATCCTTGTGTGATAGGTTGATTCTTTTAGCCTCGCTAAGCTTTCCCTTGAATATTTCGCGACCATCCGCCAATGTCCCAAAACTAACCTGATTATTAAAAATGGATAACCCAGTGATTATAACCGGCTGAGGTTTTCGTCTTTCAATATTTATATTGGGCTCAAATACATTTAATCCGTTGATCCCACCGCATACAATGGAACCATCCCGCAATTTGGCAACCGCATTGTAATGGAACACGTTTTCCTGAAGACCATCTTCCTTGAAAAAGTTGCTAAACAAGCCTGTTTTTAAATTGTATATTGATAATCCGTTTTGCGTGGTGATCCAGAGATTATTATTTTCATCTTCCACCAGTCCAACGATTGAATTACTGGCCAACCCATCCTCAATATAATAAACGGTAAATGTTTCATTATCTGCATTCATCCTATTGAGTCCAAAATTGGTACCCACCCAATAGTCACCATTGCTATCAATCAGTTGACAAGTTACCTGGTCGCTTGAAAGGGACTGCGGATTGTTTTTATCGTTCTGGATATAGGAGAATGTGCCTGTTGCCCGATGATAAACATTAACTCCGCCTCCATAGGTTGCTATCCATATATTATGCTGTTTATCTTCAAGAAGCGACAATACGTTACTGCTATTCAAATATCTTCGCTCGTTATGTGTATTGGGGTAATGAGTAATTGTACCTGTTTGGGGATCAAACACATCTAAACCACCTCTTACAGTTCCAATCCATATCAATCCCATGGAGTCCTGGAATAAAGCCCTTACAAAATCACTGGAAATACCTTCCTCTTCACTACTCTCAGACTTTTTCAGATAGCGAAAGTCTCCGGATTGTTTATTATAAATGCTTATCCCACCAGTGTATGTACCTATCCACAATTCGCCGCTAGTTGTTTCCAGAATACTTAAACCTACATTATCACTTAGCCCATTTGTACGATAAAACTTCTCTTCGGTATTAAACTTGTTATCTGCCCTGTTAAGACCATTTTCGGTACCAATCCATATTTCCCCGTCACTGTCTTCATAGATACAATTTACACTTCTATCTGAAAGCGAACCCGGTTGATTCATTTGATGCGTAATATGAACAATACCCTCCTGATTAAGGTTACTGTAGCAGACTCCCTTATCGTAGGTACCTACCCAAAGTAAGTTATTGTCATCAATCAATATTTTGGTTAAAGCATTGGATTTAAGGCTTTCATCTATCACAGGATTATTTTGCAGATTACTAAATAATTGTGTGGCTTTATCGAAGCAGTAAAGTCCCCCTTTATCGGTAGATACCCATATTCGCCTACGCTTATCTTCAGTAATACAAACCGGAAAGTTGTTCTCCAGAAAGCTATATTGTCCTTCCTTACTTGTATAATGCACATGCGCATTATCAGATGGATTAAAGCACCATAAGCCCTGCTTTTCAGAAGCAATCCAAAGTAGTCCATCACTATCCACAAATACATTAAGAACATGTTCATCGAGCGACATCCTGGCCTCCTCATCCAATGGTTTAATTTCCCCCGTTTCAGCATGCAGCACATCTACTCCACCACCATACATACCTGCGTAAACATTATTGTTGAGCAAAGTCACCGATACCACATTGACATTACTTAATCCTTCCGCTAATGCATATATTTCAAAATGGTTTGTGATCGGGTTATACTTATTCACTCCACCTCCTGTAGCTATCCATATGTTTCCCAGTGCGTCTTCGGTTAAATCAAAAATATGATTAGAGGCAATGCTGTTTTGCAGCGAGTCATATTCATAGACACTAACGTTTCTGCGCGCTGCATCAAGACAATTAAGCCCTCCACCCATGGTGCCTATCCACAGGTTGCCCTTTGAATCTTCAAACAGGCAGTTGATGATGTTGCTACTCAACAACAGTTCATCTTCGCCATAACTATTAAAAGCCTGAATTTGATAGCCATCGTAACGGTTTAAACCATCAAAAGTACCCACCCAAATAAATCCTTTGGAGTCTTTAAGTACCGATGTCACATAATTATTAGAAAGGCCTTCATCAATATCCAGATGCTTAAATTTTAAGCCACGAACATTAGCTGTAGTACATTGCAGCACTACAGCAATCAGTATGGCTGTTATCGAAGTTTTTAAGCCCAAGAACTAATTGTTTAGAGGATTACAGACATTTAAAACTAATAAAAAATCCAATGCCATGTTCTATAATATGGCAATCAATCTATTATGACTCATTAGTTTTATTGTATGGCAACTTAAACCAAAAGGTCGATCCTTCACCAATACTTGATTCGAGGCACAATTGTCCATTCATACGTTCCACCAGATTAGAGCAAATGGCCAAACCCAATCCTGTACCACCGGCACTGCTTGTTTTAGCATCCCTGACCTGAACAAAGCGTTCAAACACCTTCTTCTGGTTTTCGGTGGCAATTCCAATGCCAGAATCGCGTACATAAAACTCCAGATAATCTTGATTATTGTATTGATAGCCTATTTCAATAAATCCTTGTTGAGTAAACTTAATGGCATTATTAATCAGGTTGGTAAACACCTGTCGAAGTCGTGTTTTATCGTTAATAATTACCGCTTCACTATCAATCAATGGCGTATGGGTTAACACATCAATATGACTTTTAGACAATTGATGGAGAATAGATATCATATTGATAGACAGTTCTGATATCAATTCATTGACATTGATGGCTTCATTGCAAATAGTAACTTGTTCGGCTTCTATTTTTGAGTAATCAACAATGTCATTAATCAGATTCAGTAAATGAAGACTGTTTTTAAAGATGATGTCTGCATATAGTTTCACTTCACCTGGCATGGATTCATCCTGATAGAGCAGCTCACTGAAACCAATAATGGCATTCATGGGCGTTCTTATCTCGTGACTCATGTTAGCTAAGAAGGCAGACTTCAGTTTTTCGGATTCCACCGCTTTATTTTTGGCCTCAATTATTTGTTTTTCGTAGGCTTGTCGTTCGCTTACGTCACGGGCAATCGCCAATACCATTTGCTTATTATCCAGTTTTATGCGCCTAAAATGCAGCTCAAGCGGAATAAGGCCTATCCTGGTGTTGAATGATGCTTCCAGAATACCACTTTGCCGGGCAAAATCTTTCTCAAATACCTTTCGCTCTTTAGGTGTGTAGGTATCTGCTAACAGAGAAAACAGGTTGAGGGATTGTAAATCGTCTTTATTGTAGCCCGTCATCTTCAGCACCGCGTCATTCATCTCCTTACAGCCTAAAACCTTTCCTTTATTATCAATTTCCCACAAAAAAATAGCATCAGTAGCCATATCAAACAGCTGACGGTACTTCTCCTCACTTTGCTTAAATAAGTTGGTACGTTCTTCAACGCGTTTCTCCAGTTCCTTATTGAGCTGTCTTAGCTCTTTCATTAAACTGATTCGGTCCCATTTATCTGTAACTATCCGGATTATCTGATAAAAAGGCAACAAATCATTCTTTAGTGGCCCTGATGGCTTGCCATCGCAAACAAAAATAAACACCCCATGATTCAAGGCCCGTGTTTGAAAGGTAATGGCCAGCATCTCACCCGGGTGAAAAGCACTTTTAGAGTCGAATGTCACCAAACCTGGGTTTTGAATTAAATTTGTCCGGAATATAGATTGAGTATTCAGCTCTTTTAATAATTCACCTGATATGGAAACGGTACTGAGGCAAGGCTCATTTGTATAGAAGGAGCAATATTGAGCCAAACAATTATAGCTAGTCTCACTAAACTCAAAGCAAGCACAATATGGGATATCTTTAAGCACCGATATTTTCTCCAGGACGGCAGTCAAAAGCCTTCCTTCATCGGTTATCTCATCGAAGCTTTCGTTGATAAGGTTAATTAGCAACATCTCTTCAACCTGATCAGAAAGGGAATTATTCTCTTCCTCCAGTTCTTTAATGCGAAGCTCTAAGCGCCTTAATATTTCCTTATCCGCTGCCATTTATACAGATATAAATTCATCAATATACCTGGCAATCACAGCTGGTTCATCTTCCTGAATGAAATGCCCGCCTGTAGCAACAACCTTTAGCTGGCTTCCCTTAATACTTTGGTGCAGTTTCTCTGCAATTTGTTTGCTCAGGTACACATCCTTATCACCACGTATTATCAAAACAGGTATTTGCAGGTGCTCAATGTCGTCAACAATCTCTATTAAGTCTCTATTATCCAGGCAATGCGCAAAGTGCAGGAAAGCCTTGCGACCAGCACTTGTTTTCATGGGATACCAGAAATAGTTCATCAGTTCATTAGTGAGTCTTTCTCTGTAATACAGGCCTCGTTTGACTATAAAACGAAAGGCTCCCAGATCGAGTGAAGCCATGGCCAGCTGCCTGATGATCGGCGTTCGCATTGAAATAATTGGCTGAACCGGCCAAAAATCGTAGGCAACTGTATTAATTACCGTCAGACTTAATGCCACCTCTGCGTGGCTGACCGCCATAATCTGACAAATACCTCCGCCCACATCGTGACCTACAAGATGCACTTTGTTAATATGCAGAGCTTCCAGTAGCTCAGCGAGGATTTTAGCATGATTCTTAAGTGAAAACGCAACATCAATAGATTTAGCTGAATCACCACACCCCAATAAATCAACAATAATCAGTTCGTAGCGATTTTCAAGAAATGGCACCACTCTTTGCCAAATAAATGAATAGGTGGTAATGCCATGCACCAACAGTAATGGTTCACCATTACCAATGCGGTAGTATACCAGTTCATGATTTTGAATGATAATACTATGGCGGTTTTTCTTATTGAGCATTTTATCTGTTTTGTCCCCAATAAGTTAAAAAGTATTTTATGAAAAAGCCACCCTGTTTTGGAGTGGCTGTGATATTGTTTGGTAAAGAGATTATACAGATTACTATTCAAAATCGGCCTTTAGTTCGTTTCACTCTTAAAGATACGATGAGTATTTCTCGGCATATACCAGCGCATTGTTGTATTTAAATGGTATTACATGCCTCCCCAAAGCGACTTATCGAGCCTGGATTCAATATCATTTTCGATGTCATCAGGCAAGTTTGGAAAAAAGTTAATACCTGTCTTACTCTCAAGGTCGTCGATGCTAATGGCAAAATCATTAACCATAATACTTCCTGCATCTTGGTCTTTTGTGTGCTCTATCCAAAAAGCCAGACCGGTATATTTCTTATTCTTATAATTCACCAAAGCCATGTAATAATATTTGGGCACCGGCACATAAGTTCCTGCCGAAGTGTATCCAATCACCTTATCAAGCGTGCCTCCTTTGACCACATACAAGGTGTCTCTGAATGATGCACTACGCCCCCAGTTTCTAAGTACTTCTTCAAATTTTGTCCAGATATTTCGGTTAAAATGACCATACATAGGCGTCATATTGGAATAGTAGAAAGTCTGCTCGTTGGCTTCGCGGCTATATACCCGATCTGAGGAAGCGACAATATGTCCCCGATCATAACCATAAAAATCAGAGCGTTGCGAGCGATACTCCTGAGGCACTTTAGGATCATCACCCCAGGCATCTGTGCGGTTTACATTATTGCCCGCCGTTTCGTTGTAATAGGTAAAAGCTACCCACTTGGCGTGCCGCTTCGACTTACTGTACTCCAAGCTGAAGTTGGTTATATTTTTACCTTTATAATCGGTAGAATGAGTTATAAACAATGCATCATCACCGCCTGACAACTCGGGTATTTCGATGCGCTTTGAAATATCGCCTAAACCAGTATTTCCTCCGTTACCGGTATTTGAATCATCAACACCACTCTGAACAAGGTATAAATAATCCGTTACATCGCGGGTTGCTATTTTAATATTCTCACCCCGCTTACTGCCACTGTTGGCATCTACGGTTATCGTAACAACTGCATCTCCATCACCATATCGCAACGAGCTTGATAGCCAATCAGCATTTTCTTCTACTGTCCAGCCTGAGCTTGTTTTAATGTGTAATTCGTATTGCCCGCCGTTAACCGGAATTTCGCCCACATCGGGTACCAATTCAAAGGACAAGTCGCCTGATGATTCTTCATCGGAACAAGCCATTAGAAAACAAGAGCAAACCAGTGCCAACGCTACTAATTTGAGATATGGTTTGAGTACAACAGGCATGTGCTTATAGTTCTTTAGCAATGTAGGTAATTACCGGCAAGTGGTCACTATAACCGTTCAGATAGATACCTTTGGAGTGTGTTCGTTTAGGGTACCCTTTAAACTGACCTTCCTGATTAATCAGAAAAGCCTTATTAAAAATTTCCGACTTCCAATAAAATAGTTTCTTTTTATCAGCATCGATAAGGCCTTTGCTCATCAAGATCTGGTCAAATAGGCTCCAGCTTCCTTTGTAGCCCAGAGTTCCTATTCCCTGCGCATAGAAATCCCAATATGGATTATACATCTCATCGTTCTGGACTTCTGACTTTTTTCGTTTGCCTTTGAGCACCTTTTTAATGCTGTTATTGGTCGGATCATCGTTAAAATCACCCATAACAAATATTTTGGCCGAAGCATCATCATGTAGCAAGGAATCAACAATTGCACGAGTTACTGCAGCAGCCTGCTCACGCCGGATAGATTTGGCTCTGCGCGATGGCCAGTGGTTAACAATCACGTGCACTTTTTCACCAGATATATGCCCTGTAACTAACAGCTGATCGCGGGTCTTGTATTTCGTATCTTCGTCCAATTCAAATGGATAGGTTTTATGCGACTCAAGTGTAAATATGGCAGGATTATATATTAATGCCACATCTATACCTCGGTAATCGGGTGACTCCTCATGTACTATCTGGTAATTTTTATCAGCAAAGTTGCCATAAGCCACCAAATCTTCCAGCACTTTTCGGTTCTCCACCTCAGCCAAACCCACAACAGCCGGTCCCTGCGGACAATACTTGCCCCCCAATTGATTGAGGACAGTGGAAATATTTTTCAGCTTATTCTCGTACTTCATTTCATTCCAATGATAGCCACCATCCGGTGTAAATTCCTCATCATTGGTATCATCAGAATTAACCGTATCGAATAAGTTCTCAACGTTGTAAAATGCCATACCATAAACAGCATATTTCTTGTCCTGAGCATTAACACCAATGTATAGGACTAAAAGTATTAGAAGTATAAACTTAGCTCTCATTGAATAATATAATTAAAAGAGGCAACCCAAAATTCTGGATTACCTCTTTAGGATATAAATGAATAATTATTGCGTTACTTTGAAATCATCTATAAACACTCGCTGAGTTACAGGATTTCCATTGTACTCACGCGTAGTTGTTTTAACAGTAATAACCGAATTAGCCTGACCACCGGTAAAATCTACAGATGCATCAACCATTTCTCCTGTTTTACCAGTACTGGTAAATGCTACTGTTTTCTCTTCACCACCAACTTCGATAATTACAGAGTTATCTTCGGTGTACCACCCACGTATTTTAAACGAAACAGTAAAAGCACCACCATTCCCAGATAGATCCAACGCTTTTGTTACCATTGACCCCGGACTTGAACTTGAGCCAAGCTTAACACTACCAGCCGCATGATAAACTCTATCGGTGGAAGTAAAATTAACTCCTCCATCCCAAATCGTACCACTCGCATCTACAGCTGTTCCTCCGGATGCCGTAGCAAAATCTTCAACTAAGACTTCTGAACCTGTAGAACCACCAGTGTCACCACCTGTATCGCCACCAGTATCACCTGAACCATCTGGGTTAAATCCAAAATGGAAATTATCCATACGGAAAGTAGTAGCCGCACCAACATATTTAAAGGCAATATACTGTGTTCCTGAATAGCTTGATAAATCAATTGTTCCAGAAGGAATCCAGGCATGATTTGCGTCTGATTCTTGTGCCAAAGTTGCTGTTAACACCTCCTTATTAGCTGTACTTGGATCTGCTCCATCCATTATAAACACCTCCAATGTAGTTGAAGCACCCCAATAAGCTTTGGCAGTTTCAAACTTTAAGTTTTTATAGGTTGCAGCTGTTACATCAATCGCCGGAGATATTAACCATGATTCATATTCACCTGCTGAACCCTGATAGCCAGACATCTGAGCATATGTTTCAGAATTATAAACTTTGGTTACCCAGGCACGATCGGCTCCGTTATCCCTATTATATACAGTCCAACCATTAATGGCTGCACTACCCAAATCAGTACCAGTTGACCAATCCTCAGTCAACTCACCTACTGGTGCAGTTGTTCCCCCACCAGTACCAATCACAAATACCTCTTCACGCTCTGTCACATCAGTATCAACAGTAATTGTAACAGTTAAAGTGCCCGAACCTGCATCCGATGCCACTGGTTTAATTGTTACTAATTCACGTGCATTAAGTGTAATGGTCTTTGAGAATGTTGCAGCATTTGGCGCAGTTCCAATGGTAATATCAATTGTTACATCACCTGCTGCAAAATAACCTGTTCTGGTTTCTGTTTTAGGATAATCCAATGATGCATCAGCTATTGTTACCTTTGCTGCATACTCCGAAAAAGAGGCTTTAAATTCATCTGTCCATAAGAACTTAACACCTGCATTGGTTTGCGTACAATTAATGGCGGCTGCTCTGTTCTGACCTGGTACCACATCTACCAATACACTACCTCCATACACAGGTTTATCAAATGCTGGTGTGGTAAACTCTTCTGAATAGGCTTCAACAGTGTAAGACCCTGCCATCAGCTCAATTTGGTCTGGAGCACTTGATACGGGATTGTATTCCTTCACTACTGCATCCTGTCCATTTATAATTTTCGCAACAAAACTATTTGGATCAACAGCAGCTGTTGATTTCAGAGTGACCGCAGAATTATATCCGCACTTAATTTCCAGTGTTCCTGTTTCAGATACATCTTCCTTGATGTTTGAACAGCTCGATAACACCGCCAGGCCCAGTGCCATCATGAGCAATTTTGTTTTCATTTTCATTAGGTCTAATTGTTAGTTAAAATGTTTTTAGTTATTCGGTTACTCCAAACTTAAAATTGTCAATCCTAAACGTGGTAGAGTTACCCGCACCTCCTTTGGCCACATACTTAAAACCGATGTATTTAATCCCTGTTTGTGCCGCTAAGTCCACATCTCCTGATGGGTAATAGGTGTTATCCGCATCATTTTCTTCTGCTATTTTTGCAGTTACTTTTTCAACTGTAGCCGTTGCCGGGTCAGCACTATCCATTACAAATACTTCTAATGATGAGGTACTTTTCCAATAAGCTTTAGCTGTTTCAAACGACATGGTTTTGTTCGTTGCATTATCCATATCAATGGCTGGGGTGATTAACCAATATTCATAATCTGCGGCCGCACCATTGTGAGCCGAAGCTTGTGCATAGTTATTATCATTATAGGTACGGATTTGCCAATCGCGGTCGCCTTGCACCTTGGCCACTGTCCAGTTATTAATGGCTGCCGAACCATAATCAGTACCACTTTCAAAGTCTTCACTAATGGTTGTAACAGGATCAGGGTCTTCAACCGGTGTTGACTCTACACCAAATTTGAAGTTATCGATGCGGAACGTAGTTGAGTTGTTGGCTCCGCCTTTAGCCACGTATTTAAAGCCTATGTATTTGATGCCAGTTTGAGCTGACAAATCAACGTCTCCACTTGGAATAAATGCATTATCACTATCGCCTTCCTGAGCTACAGTAACTTCTAGTTTGGTCTTGTTAGCATTCACAACCTCTTTACTATCCAATATGTAAACTTCCAATGAAGA
This sequence comes from Carboxylicivirga mesophila, assembly GCF_018271975.1. Classification (GTDB taxonomy): domain Bacteria; phylum Bacteroidota; class Bacteroidia; order Bacteroidales; family Marinilabiliaceae; genus Carboxylicivirga; species Carboxylicivirga mesophila. The sequence continues at coordinate 5,184 of NZ_JAGUCN010000001.1, read as the reverse complement.
TGTAGCATTCCAATAAGCTTTTGCCGTTTCAAACGACATCGTCTTGTTTGTGGCGTTATCAAAATCAATTGGAGGCGTCAATAACCAGTATTCATAATCGTCTGCTGTACCATTATGCGCCGATGCCTGTGCATAATTATTTTCTGAGAAGGTTCTAATCTGCCAGTCGCGGTCGCCCAATACCTTAACTACCGACCAACCATTAATAGATGCCACATCATAATCTGCAGCACTTTCAAAATCTTCATCAACAGTGGTAACCGGTGTATCCGGATCGGGCGTAGGAGTTGTTCCATCGTCCACAAATGTGCCGATATCCAGTGTATCACGAATGACCAGCTGCCAGGTTCCACGATAGTTTGACATGATACCAGTTAAACTACCCCACCCTACTGGCAAAGTCTTGTTGGCAAAATTGGCATACTTACTGGTGTAGGCTATTATTTGTTTGCCATCTGCATCAACAATTGTTCGTGATGTTGAGTTTTGAGATTCATCAGCAAAAGTTACTTGCCCTCCTTGTGAAAACTTAACATTCTCGAAAGTCACCAATTTATCTTTCATGGTATTCTCCAGATCCGCAATATTCACCAACTGAGGTAGTGGCTTGTCACCCGGAAAATCGTGTCTGAAGACATGACGCTCAAATATTTCGGCCGGCATGCGTCCAACTGTCCATTCACCATTGCTCTGGTATTTATAACCAATCAATTGCTTATCGCCATATTTACCAGTATATAAACCTTCACATTCAACAAACACTTTTTGCCCAACACGAAAGGTGTTATAGATACTGTTTTTGTCAATTGATAATTCAATGGCTTGTTCATCATCCTGTATAATCATTTTCTTATACAGATTACCCGACTCATCGTTAGCTGTAACAATACCACTTATCACTACATGAAAATCAATTTCCTGGTAGTCGCCTGTAAACTGCTCTTTAAATTGTTTTATTGTATGAGTTGCTTGCCCATTATATTCCGGAGCTGTAATTGGAGGCACATCATAATCCCTTTCATCACACCCTGTAAACACTGCCAGCATCAGTGCTAATGCGAATAAGCTATAATTTCTAAGTTTCATATGTTTGTATTTTCTTGTTCTGATTTGGATATATTAAAAACGGTAGCCCAGGTTTACAAAGAAGTTCAAACCTTGCGCATAATAATAACGTGGCGGAAATTTATTGACATTATACTCTTCAAAATCGAAGCGCCCCTGTTCAAAACCACCTGTTCGCATATCAGTATTGTTCAGCACATTCTGAACCATTACATTAATGCTTAGACTGTTATTATTCTCAAAATAGATAAGTTTTCCTAAAGAAAGGTCTAATGTGAATTTACTTCCCAGCTCTTCCTGTTCTGTAATCTCTCTCAGTTTAGCATCAATTTCTTCATCGGTCATGCCATCAGTTGGGAACTGAACAGCAGCTTCGGTTCTTCTGGTTGGTGACACATCCAGATAGGTTTTATCGTAGAAGTTACCATTGATATTAAAAAACCACATTTTTGGATGGAAATAATCCAGACCTAAACTTCCGGCAATACTAGGTGTACCAGCCACATGGAAGTTCTTTAAGTAAATCGTTTCAGTGATATCTGGTTGGCTTCCGTTATCAAAACTAAATGTTGCTTCAGGACGATTAGTGTAACGGTAATCACCCACATTACCTATAGCAGTTAATGTGATCTGGTCCGTCACTTTTGCTTCTGCACCAAATTCAACACCCCGATATTCTTTTTGAATCCCTGTCATGGCTACATTCATAAATGTACGAAAGGCATCGTGATAATAATTATCAATCTCAATCTGGTTATCAAGCAATGTATAATACCCTGTCACACGACCTTTAAATCGTGGCAAATTCATGATATAACCAATATCACCTGATTGAATAATCCCGTTTTCCATACCTGGCACCTGATTATCTTTAATGCGTGGAGACAAGTAGGCATTGTAAGGCACTGGAGCTCGAGTTTCATAAGCCGCATTAAATGCCAGAATATGGCGTCCGCTTAGCTTGTATTTACCTCCCGCTTTAAGGGCAATATCACCAAACCGATGTTCTTTTCCTTTACCGTATGAATTAAGAGGAGCACGGCCGTTACGCATATTTCCTTCGCGGTAAAAGCCGGTATAGGTTAGTTTTGCTCCATAATACACATCCCAGTTTGAGAAGCTATGGTCATTGCGAAACCAGGCATTGGCCGAAGTGACATGCATCTCATAATCGTAACCAAAGGTATCGTCCTCTGTCACTTTACGATTAGGGTTATTCAGGTCGTTCTGTAATTTGTATGAATCACCACTAAAATCACGTTCTGCAAATTGGTCAATGTCCAACCAGTGTGAACCACCTAAAAGGTCCTCAACGGTTTTGTAGTGCATCCCTATGGTTCGGCGAGCTTCAACACCCCCAACCAGCTTAAAACGTTCATTGATAGCTGTTGAAAATGTTGAGTTGAAGGTAAACTCCATATAATCGTTATTTCTACCTTCAACCATATAGCTGGCACCTTTGTCGGTTCCATATCTATCATTTTCATTGTTGTTCAAGCGGTTGACTTCATACATCCTATCCCAGTTAATCTGACGCATCGTTACATCATTCCTCCAAAGGCTATCGTACATCGCCACTATCTCAGGATTTTCCTGATAACTTGGCAGGTAGCGATAATAATCAGGACGAGGATCTTCAGCTTTGTACCAGTTAAGTGCTGTTTTCTTATACATACTGTAACGAGCTGCCACACCGGTTGTCAGTTTGCTTTGCTCACCAATATTCCACTCATGCGATAAAATAGCTACTGGTTCATAAGACTTTGTCTCGCGTGCATTGCGTTTCTTCCCATTCTGATAACCCCAGTTGGGATTGTACAGGTTGTCGCCGGTTATATCATATACTTCCTGAAACGAAGCACTTGAACTACCTCGCTGGCTGGGTGCACCAAAAGTTGTAAATGAAATACTGTGCCTGTCATTCAGCACTTTCTCAACAGCCAACATATAAGACCAGGCATCATAGAATGTTCCATCAATGTAACCTTCTTTAGCATAACGACGCGAGCCAGAAACTGTAAATGCCCAGCCATTATCCATCAATCCGGTTGAATAGGTGCCAATTACCCTATAATTGTATGACCGATTGGTGTAACTGGCACTAATACGTCCGCCACGTGCATAGTTGCGTGCCTTCATATTAATATTTGTTGCACCACCAATATTACCAAAGCTAAATGAACCCATTTCAAGCCCATTAACTACATCTTTGTTTTTAACCACATCATTCAGGCCACCAACACTTCCGTAAAAGAAGCGTCCACGCTCGGCACTATTAAAATTGACCCCATTGATAAATGTTGAAGTGTATTCCTGGTCATATCCCCTTACACGAAAACGCATAGGACTAAATGTGAAACCTACATTACTGAGATATACATCATCAGATGAGACCAAAAGACCAGAAATGACCTGGTCGTTATCATCCTCAATATTAATCTCATCTTCGCCAATAAAGAAAGCATTGACATAGGTAGTAGCTGGTTCAACTTTTATCTTGCCCAGATCAAATATGCTGGAAGAAGGAACCTGAACTTCAAGGGTGAAGGTTTGTATAGTTGAAGAAGAAACAATTAAGGTTTCTGCACCAGCTGTTCCTTTTATTTCAAAGGCACCATTCTGATCACTCGTGCATGAAACATTACTTTGTTGTAGAGTGATTGTAGCTCCTTGTACAGCATTTCCGGTTTCAGCGTTAACGATGACTCCTTTTAAACCACCATTTTGCGCTGCCAACGAAAGGCTGATACAACATAGAGCTATTAATGAAAGTAGCTTCATAAGTTGATTGATTTTTTCTCTGATTTAGTTAACTGATAAGGTTAATTCAGCCGCTTGAACTGCGACCCCACTTTTAAGTTTTTGGATTGACTTCAACTGTCCCCATATTTTATCTATAAACTCCGGATGATCGACATATGGATTACGGTTGTTTTGAAAGTCCTGAATGTGCTCATTTCGCTCTCTTTCCTTATCACTCACCGGATCATTCGCACTCCAGTCCAAAAGCATAGTAATAGCCCATTGGTCCAACCCATAAGCATCAGAGCTAAACATTACACTATTCCATCCGGCCACTCTATCATCATAACGCGTTACAAAATAAAAGTAGATGCGGGCAAAATCACCTTTATACTCATCGATGGGTTCAAATACAGTTCCTGAATATCCCAAACCGTTGCGAGCAGAACCCACAACACAGCCGTTATCCGATGTCCAGGTAACACTTCCTACTTCTCCAAAAGGATAATTGCTTCGCTTACTATTGACATATCCATCGGTAGGCACCAGGTGAACCATGTCGGTGTACATTGGTGCAGCATCATTAAACCAGCTTTTAGGCACAGAATGCTCACGGTTGTAACAATCACCTTCGCCAGAATAGTTACCGCACTGATCTCCTCCTGGGTAGTAAACATATGTTTCGGGGCCGGTTGGATTATCAGAATACATATCCCAGATAGTTCCATCGGTTCTTATATCCGAGACTTTGTAGATCTCCCACAAGTCAGCATATGAACGTTCGTTATATCCAGCAGAAATGATATCGCCTAAAGTAGCCTTTAACTCAAGACCTGTTTTATTTGAGGCCTGGGCATAATAACCGGTATAGGTAGCATCTTCACTTGTCTGAAATTTTATTGTCAATGCGGTACCTGCTGCAATGGACGGATTACCCGCTTCCAGTACATTTTCTTCCGTTTGAATAATCCCATCAGCATCGGTATAGGTAAGAACCACAGAAATTGGTCCTTCTACAAAATAACCAAAACGAGTTTCTGAACCACTGTAACTTAAGGAGCCATGTTCACTACTGATGACTGTCGAATAATTAGTGTTGACAGTTTTAAAATCATCGGCATAAACCACCTTTACCCCAAAGTTTGATTGTGTAAGTGTTAGGCTTAATGATGTTGTATTTTGATCAGTAACCGTGAAGTTTTGCGTACCGCCATATAAAGGCTGATCAAATGCGGGAGTTGTTATCTCCGATAGTACTTCAGCAGTATAATCACCGCCAGGTAATTCTATTTGACCAGGCAGGTTTTGTAAATCAGTAAATTCGCTTACAACTGTACCCTCGGCGTCACTGATTTGCATCAAATGATTATCCAACAC
>NZ_JAGUCN010000019.1 GCF_018271975.1 Carboxylicivirga mesophila | reverse complement strand
AATAACTGATTTACTGCTTCAAATTTTATCGCAATAGTTCACTATTCCTCTAAAATTATTCATTGTAAATCAGCTCTTTATTTTAATCTGAGTTTAAAAATTTAAATCGAACTCAGGTTAATTACTTTTTAATGCGACGATAGCTGGCATAAGTATCCAGTATAGCAGTCAGAATAATAAAGATGATCCAATAACGACGGTGTGTTAGCATGGCCCACGCAGCCGGTAGTAATAAAACAGCACTGTATAGCATGATGGTATATACGCGCTGGTTTTCGGGCTTACCTACCATGCGGTTGTACAAGCGAATAGCTACCATAATAACCGCACCACCGGCAAAGCACCAGGCACCGTAAGTTAAGCCACTCATATGCATTAATATTCCTAAAAAAACAAGCGCCATCCCAATGTAGTAGATGACACTCAAAAACTTGTAAATATTCATGAATTTCTTGTATAATCTGGTTTAAACAGTGCAGGCAGTGGCTACTCTTCTTCAACAACAAAAATAACTTCGTCTTTTTTCTTCATCAGGTATTCTTCGCGGGCAAACTTCTCAAGATTTTCAATGTTACTCTGCAGTTCATCCATCTTGCGGTTGTTTTGCTCAATTTCGTTGATATAGTGCTGCTTTTGCTTTTCCAATTGGTTGATGCGTCGGGCAAGTCTGTAGCGATCAATCAGGCTATTCTGATCAAATATGGTGATGTAAACAATAAAAGCCAGTGTAGCAAGAAAAAACTTATTGCTGATAAGTGGTTTAATGTATTTCCTGAAACTCGTTTGACTCATTTTGCCTTGTTGTTTCTGCAAATGTAATGATTTAAGCAACACCATATAAAGGTGAACTGTGATTTATTCAATTGACCATTGTAAATGACAACCGCCTGCCAGATCGAAATGATTTGCCGGCAGGCGGATAATAACCAGAGTTCGATGTTAAATTTGGTGCTCAGGTTAATATTTATTTTAAATCTATTGATACTGTCGTTTTGATGCGATTCTTTTTAAGTATTTGTGTTTTTAGCTGCACCTTTTGAAAGTCTATTTTTGATGAACTCAAAGTTGATGCATCAAAGAACAGAAATTGCGAAGTTTTGCCGGTGAATAGCTCCGGATAGTGTTGCTTCAATTCTGTTGGACTTAATGTACGCTCCAAACCGGCTGGTGTGCCGGTTCCCAGAAGCCATGTGCTGTGACGCGTATTGAGGTAAAGATGTTTATCGCTCCCCAGTTTCTCAGGCTGGAAGGTATAGACATCTTCCGATACTTTTTTAATAAGCTCCAGGTCGTTTTGTAATATACTTAGCAAAGTGGCACCTTTTTGCCTGTTGGGCATGTGAATTGCTGCTTTAAAGTCGGGCATGTCACGGCCATTCAGGCTGCTGTCGGTTACAGCTATAAAGCCATTCCCCAGGTGCTTTGCCAGTTCATCATCAAATGCCAAAAGGGCTAAACGGGCTATAGCACGTTCTTCGCGGTCAAAATCTTTATAATCAAGATAGCTTGCCAGGTTATTTTTGAACGCGGCCAGGTTGGCATTGTAGATGTATAGTGCTTGCGTGTTAGCCGGCAGATATTTGGCTATTTGCTTATCAATTGGCTGATTGAATGATGGAAGCGTTGCCTTGTTGACTGCGATGCTGCTGGCTGTAATCTGTTGCGCATTGGCCGATAGCTTGAGCCATACTTCTTCATAATGCTGCATCAAACCCGCGGTGAGTGATGAGTGCTCATAAAGTTCCGGTATTTCACTTCCAAGCACATTGTAAACATGATAGGGGATGGCACCAGCATGCTGTGGATTGATATACAGCAAAGCACCACAATCATCGGTATGCTCATCAAATACTTCAGTAAAATCAACCTGATGCTTGACCTGACGGCTTAAGGCATTTTTCTCAGTTGCTAAAAGGGCTTTAAAGCTTAAGGCTGAGTTAACCGAGTCGAGTCTGTCCAGCGAATCCAGTTTAAAGGCTATGTCCTCATAACCCATGTCATAGCTGACGGCGGTATGTAGTATATTTATCAGTCGATTGTACTCCTTTTTTAGAGTCCCGTCAATGGGTTCAATCTGGGCGAATATCTTTAATTCAAAATATTCCTTGTTAAACCAAAATATGCCCTTGCGGTATTTACCGCCGTTGATGATAGCGTACGTCGGATTCAGCTCTTCTATGGTCAGGTTGTTTTTTTTTAGTATCTCATCTACCTGACTTAACTGGATTTGTTCAATTCCTCTAAACTGCACTGTATAATGGTTGAAAGCTCCATCTTTGTGTCCGTAGAGGCATACCTCCTTTGCAGATTGGATGAGTTCACTTTTAATGTTAGAAGTAAATTCACTTAAAAACTCAGCGAGCAATTCTGATGTAAATTGGTCTTTGTTGAAGTAGGTCAAAAACATCAGGCTGTCCTTGGAGACATTTTCATAAAGTTTGTGTGCCTGTTCCTGCGCGTGCAATGGCATAATGCAGCTGATAGTTAATAGCAGACATGCCATTAGCTTCAATGTGTTTTGTTTAAAATTCATAATTCTTTTTTTTGGTATTAGAGAAAATATAGACTGTATTGTGACGAATGCTCAATAGCATGCACTATTTGCTAATGAGTGTCAGGTGAGTTATTAAGCGATATCAGCGTGCTGATTTATATTTATGATAATAATCAGCGCATGCAAAACTATCATTTTTTTATCATAAATCAACCGCAAAAAGGTTTGATATTGCGTACTATTCTTTTGCAGTGTTCAGTAGGAGGGGATGAGTGAATAGTAACCAGGAGTATGTTGCCAGAAGAGCCTGGTGTAACTAAAGGGAGGAGTAAAAAAAAGCCCCGTCACCGGGGCTTTTTGAATTATTCTGCTAAGAAAGGATATTTAAAATCGTGTGGCGGAACAAAGTTCTCCTTAATGGTGCGTGGGCTTACCCAACGCATCAGGTTAATGGCCGAACCTGCCTTGTCATTTGTACCCGAACCACGAGAACCACCAAATGGCTGCTGACCTACAACGGCGCCTGTTGGCTTATCATTGATGTAGAAGTTACCAGCTGTGTCAACCAATCGCTTGGTAGCTTTTTCAATAATGTAACGATCCTGTGCAAAGATACAACCTGTTAATGCATAGATAGAAGTAGAGTCAAGGATATCCATTGTTTCCTCAAACTTGCTATCGTCGTATACATAAATAGTTAATACCGGGCCGAACAACTCTTCTTCCATCGTGCGATACTTTGGATTGGTTGTAAGTATGATAGTAGGCTCAATAAAATAACCAACCGACTTATCATGGCCACCACCAAGAATCACTTCAGCTTCATTACTTTCTTTTGCTTCGTCAATAGCACCGGCTAACAGGTCAAAAGAAGTCTCATCGATAACGGCGTTTACAAAGTTGCTGAAATCTTCAGGAGGCCCCATTTTTACTTCTGCCATCTGCTCTTTTACATAGCCAAAAATTTCTTCCCAGCGACTGGCTGGCATATAGGCACGAGAGGCAGCTGAACATTTCTGTCCCTGGTATTCGAAAGCACCACGAACAATAGCAGTGGCCACACCTTTAGCGTCACATGATTTGTGTGCCAATATGTAATCTTTACCGCCTGTTTCACCTACGATGCGTGGGTATGTTTTGTATTTGGCAATGTTATCACCAATCGCTTTCCAGGTGCTTTGGAATACACCCGTAGAACCGGTAAAGTGGAAACCTGCGAAATCAGGGTGAGAGAAAATTTCTTTAGCAGCTACAGGACCAGAAGCATAAACCAGGTTGATAACACCATCAGGTACACCTGCTTCTTTGAACAATTTCATTAAGAAATAAGCCGAATAAACAGCAGTCTTCGATGGTTTCCATACAGTTACGTTACCCATCATAGCAGGAGCTGTTTGCAGGTTACCAGCAATAGAAGTAAAGTTAAATGGTGTGAGTGCAAACACGAAACCTTCCAACGGACGGTACTCAACACGATCCCAGATGCCTGGCGCCGATTCTGGCTGACCAGCATAGATTTCGGTCATGTATTGTACGTTGAAGCGGAAGAAATCGGCCAGCTCACAGGCTGAATCAATCTCGGCCTGGAATGCATTTTTTGACTGACCTAGCATGGTAGCTGCATTAATTAACTGACGGTAAGGGCCAGCTAATAAATCAGCTGCTTTTAAGAAGATAGCTGCACGGTGCTCCCAGCTCAGGTTAACCCACTGCTTACGCGCTTTCAATGCTGCGTCAATCGCCATGTGCACATGTGTCTCATCTCCCTGGTGATAATGACCTAGAGTATGTGCGATTTCGTGTGGTGGGTGAATACGTTTTGTATTACCTGTTCTGATTTCTTCACCTCCAATAAACATTGGGATGTCAAGCTCTTGCGAGCGAAGCTCTTCCAACATCTTTTTTAGCTCGGCGCGCTCGGGTGTACCCGGAGCGTAGCTTTTAATCGGCTCATTAACAGCCGGCGGTACTTGAAAAATTCCTTTTGGCATAGATTTTATTTTTTTGGTTGTTACAATAGTCAAATGTATGACCTTAAACGAATAGATTCTAATCCAAAATCATCTGAGTGAAACAAATCTATGAAATAAAAAAGCCGATGTACATGAAATATGTCAGGGTTTAAAATGAATTTAGATAATATTTATCAGCTTTTCTTTTTGCCAGCTTACGATTTAAAGCATTGAGAGGAAAGCTAAGTCCGCTAACTGCATGGTCATGCGAGATTGTGCTTTGAGCCAGACGGCACTTTACTTTGGATATTTTTTAGCTTAATTTAGCTAATGCGTTAACCTGCAATCTATAAGCGATTCGTATTATCTGGTTTGTTAAATTTAATTCGAAAGACATGAGAAAAATTATCAAAGCTTTCACAATGCTTGTGGGCATTGTGATGATGACTCAGGCCTGCTCATACATTGATAAGATTGGAGGAAAGGCCGACCTGCTCAATAAGCTTCATGAGAAACGACTTGAGGTGGGGCGTGCCTTATTGGAAGTAACATCAGGTGGTGTTGATGATGTGCTTCCTTACTACTCGGACGATATTGAATACCACGATCCGATTGTGGATATCTACGGCATTGACCACATGACCGGTTTCCTTAACCAACTCATCGAAGATTCTTCGCCAGATTTGAGAACAATTGTTGTGGATGAAACCCTCATTGATGATATCTATTCGGCCACCTGGATAATGGATGGCAGTTTTAATGGCATTCCCTATGAAGCCAAAGGTATTTCTATCTTCAAGTTCCGGCCTAACTCCTTTCAGGTGTACTACCAGCGTGACTACTATTCCGAGGGCGACATCATGGCAACAATAGATGGTATGGATGAATTGATGGCTGTTTTCAGGGCACAGTACCGGTGTGCGGTGGATCCAACCTTTGACTGCCCATTTCCTCCGGTTAGTTCAGTTGACCAATTAAAATCAAGCAAAAAGCTCATAAAAGAGCAACTAAGTGTCGGACGTCAGCTTATTGAAATGCATGCGGGGAACTGGACCGATGTGCTCCCTTTCCTGGCTGACGATTACGAGTATCACGACCCCATTGTCGATATTGTTGGACCAGAAACAATGGCTCAGTTTCTGGCACGTTTATTTGCAGGATCATCGAACCTTTACACGATTGTTGAGGACGAAACCGTGGTGGACGATATTTATATGGCAACCTGGACCATGACAGGCTTGTTTAACGGCGCCGAGTTTAGTGCTCCCGGTATGTCAATAGTTAAGTTTGTTGAAGGAACAAGCGACGTTTATTACTCCAGAGACTACTACTCAGAGGGTGATATAATGCTGGGAATTCCTGAGCTTGCTGAAGCCGTAATGGGTTTCCGTTACTATTACCTTTGTGCGGTAGATCCGCAGTATGATTGCCCGGCGGCACCTTAGTAACTGACCGTACTGATCTGAAACTATTTACCAATCAAACAGGTGACGAGGCTGTCCATTTTTTTTGGGCAGCTTCGTTTTTGCGGCTATTGCAAAAGTGTGATTTTTTTAATTAAAGGTATGTCTGTAACATGCAGCTTTATTAAATCTAAGGTGTAGTTGGAAGTGCCAAGTGCATCACGCATACGGACTAGCGAGCTTTTAGATGGAAGCATCGAAAAGCTGAGATAGATAATCTTCAATTATTGCCGAAAAGCTTTTAGGGTTGCCATGTCATTCAACTATTTGCTGAGGCTATGTTTTATTGAGTTGGATATGTTAACACCAATCAACCGCTCGTAGTTATCACCCACACTTCTGTAATATACATAGATGATATAATCATTCTCAGTTTGCACAAAACTACCTTCAAATCGCTCCACCTCTGCTTTGGTGTGTCCTTGCTCCAGAAAATGATACTGGTAGTTGTAGAAACCTTGTTTCAGTAGCAGGGTTAATTCATACATATGCGTATTGAAATTGTATTCCATGCGGTTGTTGGAATTCAGCTGCCAGTCATTTAAGCCGCCTGTTACATATATGTGTCCATCTACAAAGGGTGCCTGAACCGGTAATCTGAAATGTACATACACATAATCAGCTTCAATAACCGGATCGCGGTTTTCTTTAACATCAACGTAATAGCGGCCATTAAAATCTTCGCGATAGAAATAGGGTTTTCGGCCCATTAACTTATCCGGAAACAGCGTAAAGTGATAGTGGGGATCAAAAAACGAAATCTCCGAAACATGCTCAGGCGCAAAGCGGGTGCTTCTTATATCCAGCCAGCGATATTCATTACCGCCATCAAACAGGTTCTCACGATTATAGGTATAGTCCAGTTCTTCGTTGCGTATAAACAGGGGTTTCAGATTATCAATCTGGTTATCCCAGCGCCCGTTTTGCTGAAGTACCACTTTTAATTCTTCGCGCGGATTATTAATTCTGAAATTGGGATGCAGTATGGTAAAGTTAACTTCCTGCATCGACCCCCTAAAATTGGAGTTGGAAGTAAACTTGATGCGCGGCAAGATGCTTACCATTGATTCTGTCACATAAAACGGACGAATCAGCACAGGTTCATCCTCGCGGCCCAATTCAAATATTTTAATGATGTAGTTGCCCGATAGCTTCAGCTTGATATCCTCGTTGGGAAAATCGAGCTGGTAGTGAATGTAGTCAAAGGTGGTGTTAAAAGAATATTGGTAGTCATCCACCGAGTTCGGCATAAAGCCATCAATGTATTCAGTTTGCATCAGGTTTGACTCTTCCCAGTCCGAAGTGCAATGAATAATCCTGTATTGATAGTTTTTTGATTCGTAGGCAAAATCATCAAAAGAGAGGGTAAGCTGTTCGCTGGGATACAGGTTGATAATAGGTTGCGACATGCTCCAACCTTTCTTATGCAACTGAACGGTACGTATGTGCGAAGCGGTTTGAACCGGATTATTGGCCATGCTGGTAGTCCAACTCAAAACACAGATAATGGTGCTACTCAAAAAGCGTTTTAGCATTGCGGAAAATGAGCTTAAAAAAGGATGGAAAGTATCTATATATTTATAAGTGTTAAAATAATCCATGTCAATATGTGTTTTTACAAACGCAATATATATGGATTAGTGATAAATTTATGTACTTTTGCGCGTAAAAATAAAAAAACCGTTTTTCAAACATGTCAGAGGTAATAAAAATCAAAAAAGGTCTTGATATCCAGCTGGCCGGCAAAGCCGATAAGGTATTCGGGCAAGCTGAATTACCCGAGCTTTTTGCAGTGAAGCCTACCGATTTTCACGGTGTGGTACCAAAAATGGCTGTCAAAGTTGGGGACAAGGTGAAAGCGGGTACAGTTTTATTTTTTGACAAGTATCGTCCGGAAATAAAATTTGTGTCTCCTGTTAGTGGAGAGTTGGCTGCGGTTAACCGTGGCGAACGCCGTAGAATCCTTGAAGTAGTCGTTAAGGCTGATGGAGCAGACGAAAAAGAGCAGTTTGGAACTGCCAACGCTGCCGACCTTTCAAAAGAACAAGTAGTTGAGAAAATGCAAGCTGCAGGCTTATGGCCGTTTATTCGTAAACGTCCGTATGATGTAATTGCTAATGCTGACGAAACACCTAAAGCATTCTTTATTTCAGGTTTTGACAGTGCTCCTTTAGCACCCGATATGGACTTTGTTCTATCTGGTCAGGAGGAAGCTTTGCAAGCTGGTATTGATGTAATTAAGCGTTTGTGCGACAACGTTCATGTTGGTGTACAAAATGATGCAGCTTCAAAGGTGTTCAAAAACCTGAATGGGGTAACTGTTCACACCTTCAGCGGGCCACACCCTGCCGGTAACGTTGGTGTGCAAATTCACCACACCATGCCTATTAGTAAAGGTGAGGTAGTATGGGTAGCTCAACCGCAGGAAATCATTGCCATTGGTAAGTTATTTACCGAAGGTATTTACGATGCCAACCGCATTGTTGTATTGGCTGGCAGTGAAGTTGAAAAGAAGGGCTATTACCGTACCAAGTTAGGCGCCAGCATCTCTACATTAGTGAAAAACAATGTAAAAACTGACGATACATTGCGTTATATCAGCGGTAATGTATTAACAGGTACTCAAGTTGAAGAAGATGGCTTCCTTGGAACATATCATTCACAGGTAACCGTCATTCCTGAAGGTGATTATTACGAATTTATGGGATGGGCTATGCCTGGTTTCAATAAATTCAGTATGTCACACTCTTTCTTCAGCTGGATGTGTAAAAAGAAAGAATATCGCCTGGATGCTAATATGCATGGTGGTCTTCGTTCGTTTGTGGTATCAGGTCAGTATGATAAAGTGCTGCCAATGGATATTTTGCCAGAGTTCTTATTCAGAGCCATATTGGTAGAAGATATCGATAAAATGGAGCAACTCGGTATTTATGAGTTAGCCGAAGAAGACATCGCTCTTTGTGAGTTTGTATGTACTTCAAAGCAGCCGCTTCAAGCCACTTTACGTAAGGGTATTGATTTAATGATTAAGGAGTTGAGTTAAATTAGTCAGTAGTCAGAAGTGTGAAGACAGAAGAGATTCGTCCATTGCCTGCTGACTAATAACTATAAAACTAATATACATTGAAAGCGTTAAGAAATTTATTAGATAACATCAAACCTCACGTTCAAAAGGGCGCGAAGTTTGAAAAGTTTCATTCAACCTTCGATGCTCTTGAGACCCTGTTTTTTGTTCCCAATACAACGAACAAAAACGGCGTTCACATGCGCGATGCGATTGATTTGAAGCGTACCATGGCAATTGTCGTTCTGGCATTAGTTCCGGCATTGCTGTTTGGTATCTGGAACACCGGTTACCAGCATTTCCTCGCATTGGGGCAGGATGCATCATTCTGGGAGATGATTGGACACGGAGCCTTAAAAGTATTACCAATTGTTGTTGTATCATACGGCGTAGGTTTGGGTATTGAATTTATGTTTGCCCAAATTCGCGGTCACGAGGTACAGGAAGGATTCCTGGTTTCAGGGATGCTGATTCCATTAGTGTTGCCTGTTGATATTCCGTTATGGATGGTAGCTGTAGCAACAGCTTTCTCAGTAGTGATTGGTAAAGAAGTATTTGGTGGTACAGGTATGAACATCTGGAACCCGGCTTTAGTAGCCCGTGCATTCCTTTTCTTTGCCTATCCATCAAAAATGTCAGGTGACCTTGTTTGGATCTCTGGTTTAACCAAAGGCGAAGGTGTAGTAGATGGTTTTTCAGGTGCTACATCATTAGGACAGGCTGCTTCGGGTATGGCGCCAACTCACTCAATTGCCGAGAGCTTCTTAGGGATGATTCCTGGTTCAATAGGTGAAACATCTACGCTGGCTATTCTGATTGGTGCAGCTATTCTGATTTATACCGGCATTGGTAGCTGGAAAATTATGGTATCTACCTTTGCAGGCGGTTACCTCATGGGGCTGTTGTTCAACCTTTGGGGTGCCAATGCTTTGATGCAGGTTGATGCTATTCACCACCTGTGTTTAGGAGGTTTCGCCTTTGGTGCTGTATTTATGGCAACTGATCCTGTATCAGCCACACGCACCGAAAAAGGTAAGTGGATTTACGGATTCCTGATTGGATTCCTGGCGATTATGGTACGCGTGTTTAACCCGGCTTATCCTGAAGGAGTGATGCTGGCCATCCTGTTGATGAATACATTCGCACCATTGATTGACCACTACGTAGTACAAGGAAATATCAAACGTCGTTTAAAACGAGCTAAAGTAGCTGCCTAAATAATTAGTAAAATGGATAGACAAGGAAATACTTATACTTTTCTGTATGCATCTGTTATGGTGATTGTGGTAGCGGCTATCTTGGCCTTTTTAGCACAATCGTTAAAACCAATGCAGGATAAAAATGCGGCCGTGGCCAAAAAGATGGATATCCTGAAGTCGGTGCAGATTGAAAGTACAGCAGCTGATGCTGAAGAAAAATACAATAAATACATTGGTGAGAATGCTTATGTGTTGGACATCAACGGGGAGAAGAAAGCAGGATTGGAAGCTTTTACAGTTGATTTAGCCAAAGAAGTTAAGAAGGGCGACGATGAGCGTGCTTACCCGATTTATGAGTGTAAACTGGATAATGGACAAACTAAGTACATCATTCCGGTAAGAGGTAAAGGTCTTTGGGGACCTATCTGGGGATATGTATCGTTGGATGATGATAAGAACACTGTGTTTGGTGCGACCTTTGGTCACAAAGGTGAAACACCTGGATTAGGTGCTGAGATCACAACCGATATGTTCCAGAAACCTTTTACAGGTAAAAAACTGTTTGATGAAAACGGTCAGTTTGCTTCCATTGAAGTTGTGAAGAAAGGACAGTCACAGGGCGATCTGCATAAAGTGGATGGTATCTCTGGTGGTACTATTACCAGTGTTGGTGTTGGTACTATGTTAGAAGACTGCCTGAGTGGATATGAAAAGTTTTTAAAGAACTAAAATATTGTGACGATGAGTAGTGAAAAAGAACCTTTGTTCTCAGCCAAGAATCTGAAGCTGATTACAACTCCTCTGGGAGCACAAAACCCCATTACCATCCAGGTACTGGGTATCTGTTCTGCTTTGGCGGTGACAGTTAAATTGGAGCCGGCCATCGTATTGTCGATCTCTGTGATGTTTGTAACTGTATTTTCTAACCTGATTATATCGTTATTGCGTAATACCATACCTGCACGTATTCGTATTATTGTGCAGTTGGTTGTGGTAGCATCGCTCGTAATCATTGTTGACCAGGTGCTGAAAGCCTTCGCCTATGAGGTGAGTTTGCAGCTGTCGGTATTCGTTGGTCTGATTATTACCAACTGTATTATCATGGGACGTTTGGAAGCCTTTGCATTGGGTAACAAGCCATGGCCATCGGTATTGGATGGTATTGGTAACGGTGCCGGATATGGTTTTATCCTGATAGTGGTAGCTTTCTTCCGTGAGTTGTTAGGAACCGGTTTCCTGACATTACCAGGATTGGGAGCCATTCAAATTATACCTGATGTATTTTACCAATGGGGATATGCCAACAATGGCTTTATGATTTTGCCTCCAATGGCTTTGGTTGTTGTGGGTATCATCATTTGGGTACAGCGTTCACGTAATAAAGATTTGATAGAATCGTAATTGTAAAAAAGCAGAAAAATGGATTATATAAATATATTTATCCGGTCAATCTTTATTGATAACATGGTATTCGCCTACTTCTTTGGTATGTGTTCATACCTGGCAGTATCAAAAACCGTGAACACCTCATTAGGACTAGGATTGGCTGTAACATTTGTACTAAGTATCACTGTGCCGGTTAACTATTTGCTTAACGACTATGTGTTGGGTGAAGGTGCTTTGGTATGGTTAGATAACCTATTAGGATTAGAAAATAAGTTTGCCACTTATGATTTAAGCTTCTTAAGCTTCATCATGTTTATCGCTGTTATTGCCTCTATGGTGCAGCTGGTTGAAATGGTGGTGGAGAAGTTTGCACCGACTCTATACTCACAACTGGGTATCTTCTTACCGCTTATTGCTGTAAACTGTGCCATCTTAGGTGGTTCGTTATTTATGCAAGAGCGCGAATATGCTAACCTTGGAGAAGCCACTGTATTCGGCGTTGGTTCGGGTATTGGTTGGTTATTAGCTATTGTTGGTATTGCTGCTATCCGCGAGAAAATTCAATATTCTGATGTGCCTGCTCCACTGCGTGGTTTAGGTATCACTTTTATTGTAACCGGATTGATGGGTGTGGCATTTATGAGTTTCATGGGAATTCAGTTGTAAAAAATAAAAGTATTAGAAATGACATTATTAGCAATTGATAGTACAGTAATTTTTACCAGTGTGGCGATTTTCCTTTTGGTGATCCTGGCTTTGGTATCTATCTTATTGTACGCTAAGAAAAAACTGATGCCATCGGGCGAAGTAACCATCAACATCAACGATGGCGAAAAAGAGTTGGTGGTAGAGCCGGGTCAAACCTTGCTTTCGGCATTAGGTAATAATAAAATCTTTTTACCATCAGCTTGTGGTGGTGGTGGTACATGTGCTATGTGTCGCTGTCAGGTAGATAGCGGTGCAGGTTCAATTCTACCTACCGAAACTGGTTATTTTACCCGTAAAGAGCAGGCCAACAACTGGCGACTAGCTTGTCAGGTGAAGGTGAAAGAAGACATGACCATGCAGATCCCTCAGGAAGTGATGGGTATTAAGAAGTGGGAATGTGAAGTGGTATCTAACGACGGCCAGGCTACCTTTATTAAGGAGTTTGTGGTGAAGTTACCTGAAGGTGAAATCTTAGACTTTAAATCGGGTGGTTACATCCAGATTGACGTGCCTAAGATTGATGTTGACTTCAAGGACATGGATATTGAAGACGAGTATCGTGGCGAATGGGAGAAGTTTGGTATGTTCGACCTGAAGATGAAAAACCCGGAAGCAACTTATCGCGCTTACTCAATGGCTAACCACCCTGCCGAAGGTAATATTGTGATGTTGAACATCCGTATTGCTACACCGCCGTGGGACCGTGTTGCCGGTAAATTCATGAATGTTAACCCAGGAATATGTTCTTCATTCATCTTCTCGCGTAAGCCAGGTGACAAAGTAACTGTTTCGGGTCCTTATGGTGAGTTCTTTATTAAAGAAACAGACCGTGAGATGATGTTTATTGGTGGTGGTGCAGGTATGGCACCAATGCGTTCACACATCTTCCACCTGTTCCACACCGTTAAAACTGGTCGCAAGGCTACGTTCTGGTATGGAGCTCGTTCGCGCAAAGAGATTTTCTACGAAGATCAATTCCGCGCTATCGAGAAGGAGTTCCCGAACTTTAAGTTCACAATTGCGCTTTCTGAACCTTTACCAGAGGATAACTGGGATGGCGCTACAGGCTTTATCCACCAGGTGATTCATGACGAGTATCTGAGCAAGCATGAAGAGCCAGAAGATATCGAATACTACTTATGTGGACCTCCAATGATGAATGATGCGGTAAATAAAATGCTGTATGATTTGGGAGTGCCCGACGAGATGGTTGCCTTTGACGATTTCGGATCATAAATATATAAGCCCCTTAATTGGGGCTTTTTTTTGCTCTTGTCTTTACTGAATACCTGAGGAAGGTCAGTGCATAAATACGTTAGAATGGACCTTAATCGTCCATTTAAATCATTAAATTGCACACCAAATCTTAGCACGTATGAAAGGTATTTGGGCGATTATTTCACTTCTGTTTTTGTGTTTATCGGTTTATGGGCAGTCTCTTCAGCAAGATTTAAACCGGGCCAGTAATCTGCAGGAAACCAATCCCGATAGTTGCATCCTTATTTCATACGAAATCTTCACTCAGCTTAATGATAATCAACGTATCGAAAAGGCTCATGCTTTATGGAATTTGGCCCAGGCCTACCTGTATAAGCACAAATACCATTCAGCACTGTTATATGCTTTCAAAGGCGAAGAGTTATTCGCAGATAAGGATACGGCCATATTACATCAACGAATTAAAGCTACCACAGGTTGGATTTTTTACGATATTGGGAACTATAAGCAGGCAGAGCCCTATCACCAAAAAGCTCTGGATATTGCCCAGTTAAGGAATGATTTAAGCAGTGAAATTGTTTATACAAACGCATTAGGTTTAAATGCCCTCAATCTTAACCAATACCAAAAAGCATTGGGCTTGTTTCAAAAAGCACTTTTCCTGTTATCGCGCATGGACCCTGTAAATAAATCACTATTGGCAACGGTGCAGAATAATATGGGAGTTGTTTATGTCAGATACGAAGATTGGGGAAAAGCTGAAGAGTCATTGCTTCAGGCTATTGATAATAGTTCTGGTCATGCCTCGGCACTTATTGAAACCTATTCATTACTGGCCAAAGTATATTTAAGTACGCATCAATACAAAAAGTGTAAGTACTATTTAGATGCGGCAGAAGAGCTTAGTTATCTTACTTCCTATAGTTTTAGCCTGATAGAGTATTTCCAAATCAGGCATGAATACGAGTTCATTGCAGGCAATTTAAGTGCCGCCTATCGCTATCAGAATAAATACATTCAGTTGTATAAAAAAATCAACAATAACGACGCTCAGGAGGTAATGAATTACCTGATGAGTGTTCAGGATGAAAAAATAAAGCAGGATGAGCTTCTTATAAAGCAGGCGAGGGAGATTGCATTTAATCGGCAAGTACTCATAATTGTTGGCATCATTTCTACCCTTGTTATTATTGTTGTGCTGTATTTAATGTTTCGGTCAAAGGCAGAGAAAGCCTTGCTCAAACAACAGCTGCTGAGTCAGGAACTGGAGAAAAAGGAGCAGCAACAAGCCGAATTGAGCCACAAGCTGGCCTATAAAGATGAAGCTATTGAGACGCTAGCATTGACCATATCGCAGCGAAATGATCTGGTGAAGAGTGTAGCCGAAGATGTGAGTAAATCATCGTCTGATGAGCTGAAAGCGGCCTGGAAAAAGTTTCAATTGGAGTTCGACCAGTATACTGAGTCTTCGATGCTGTCAGAGGAGTATATTAAGGAATTCAAGTTCCGGCTGAAGACCAAATTTCCATCCTTAACCGATAAGGATATGCAGCTGATCATTGATATTCGCAAAGATCTTACTTCAAAAGAACTGGCTGATAAATACCACGTGGAAGTGAAGTCCATTGAGATGAGCCGCTACCGCTTGCGCAAGAAGCTACAGCTTGAAAAGGGCATTCAACTCAAAGATTTTATCATGAAAATATAGTTTTGATGTAGAGTTTTACCTCTACACAGGTTGATAAATAGCTTTATTGTGAGATAATGTTATAATTTGTATGTTATTGTAATATAGTGTGATGTAGCTGTAGGGGCTTGAAGAACTGAATTGTATAGATTTCATAGAGGTATAATATTGGGGTTTTTGATTTTTGCTGCGCTATTTAGCAGTGTGAAAAAAGTATCAACTGACAATTTTATCCACAATGAAAAAGCTACTTTCTGTTTTTGTACTGGCACTTATTTTGGTTGCATGTCAAAAGCATCAACCCAAACAAGTTGTTATAGATCGCAGCAACTATCCCAATGTATTAAACTTAGCCGGTTCTATTAAACTCCCGCAGGAGGATAATGTAGCATCGTTTTCTGACAAGGGAACCTGGCACTCATTTAGTTTAATTGAAGACGATAACCTTGAGAAGGTCGGAAGTTTTGTAGGGCCATACCTCATGCGCCAGCAACGTAGCTTCTGGCTGAGCCCATCGCTGATAGGTCTTCAAATCAAGGATGTGCAGGCGGATAAGTTTATTGATCTAAGCGCCTCCAAAAAGGTTCAAAATACATTTTACCCTGGTATACTTCAGCAATCATTTAGCATAGGCGAACTGGAGATCAGCTTATCGCTGTTGAATACCAATGAACGCACCACCATTGTAACAGCAGATATTATCAATAATGGTGAAACGAAAGAACTGCAATTCGGTTGGAAAGGTGAAGTATTTGCTGTGATGAATAATGGAATGAGTCAGCATGATAATAGAGTACTCATAAATATTCAGGATGAGGAAAATGCTCAACTTATTTTTAAAGACAGCAATATAACCTTGACTGATAGCTGTTATTCATACCTTGAGGCAGCTGTAAGCATGAAGCCAAAACAAAAAGCAACTGTTACGACTGCTTTCACTTACACCTTTAACCAGGAAGAGTTAGACCAATACGCTGCAGAAGCTCTAAAAACAATAGATAATGTTAATCCTGCAATAGAACAAAACGAGCAACGCTGGAACGCCTATCTAAAGACTTTATTGAAAGGTTCTGACAAGGCATTGCTCGATGTGAATAAGTACGATAAACTGGCGGTAAAATCCTTGCTCACACTGATGCATAACTGGAGAAGTGCTGCAGGCGATATCTATCACCAGGGAATTGTCCCATCCTATGCAGCTAGTTATTTCCAGGGCTTATGGGCCTGGGATTCATGGAAGCATGCTGTTGCCATTGCTCCTTTCGAAGGCGAGCTGGCCAAGGACCAGATCCGTGCCATGTATGATTACCAGAACGAAGAGGGCATGATTGCCGACTGTTTCTTTCGGGATTTGGATATTGAGGGTGTCAACTGGCGCAATACCAAGGCTCCTTTATCGGCATGGTGTATCTATGAAGTGTATGAGCAAACCCAAGATCTGGAGTTTCTTAAAGAGTTATATCCTAAGTTGCTGAAATACCATGAGTGGTGGTATATTAACCGCGACCATGACCAGAACGGCCTGTGTGAATATGGTTCAACCGACGGGACGCGTATTGCGGCAGCCTGGGAAAGTGGCATGGACAATGCCGTACGTTTTGACGATGCTATCATCATGGAGAACAAGCCGGGCGCCTTCTCGCTTAATCAGGAGTCGGTAGACTTGAATGCTTATCTGGCGCAAGAGAAAAGATATATTCAACAGATTGCCGGCATCCTTAAGGATGATGAAACAGCTGAAAAATATGCCCGTGAAGCAGAGCAACTGAACAATCAGATTCAGGAGGTGATGTACTGTTCCGAAGATGGGTTCTATTACGATGTGGAGATGAAAAGCCAGGAGAAAATCCGCATACAGGGACCCGAAGGCTGGGCTCCGCTTTACAATAAAGTGGCTACATCTGAGCAGGCTCAACAAATTAAAGAGGTGATAATGGATAAGGAGCGTTTTAATACGCCAATGCCATTCCCAACTCTGAGCGCTGCACACGAAAAGTTCAACCCTGAAAAAGGTTACTGGCGTGGGCCAGTATGGCTCGATCAGGCCTATTTTGCCATTGTTGGATTAAATAATTATGGCTTTGAAGCTGAAGCCCGTCAAATGGCTCAGAAGATGGTGGAAAGTGCCAAAGGATTGGCATTCACACAGGAGCCAATTCGTGAAAACTACCATCCAATAACTAAGGAAGGACTCAATGCTGAGCATTTTAGCTGGAGTGCTGCCCACATTTTGATGTTGTTCTAGATTATTAACAGACACAATTTTAAAACGATGACTCGATTTCTATCCGTAATATTTTTACTGACACTGGTTCAGTTTATTGATGCTCAGAAACTGCAGGATTGGGAAGACCCGAATGTTTTCGCGATTAATATGCTGGCACCACATGCTATTTTTTATGTGTTCGATAAGCCAGAGGACGCCATGGCTATTAACTGGCAACAGTCCGATCGCTATCAGTCGTTAAATGGCACCTGGAAGTTCAACTGGTCAGTGGCTCCTCCCAAGCGACCTAAAAACTTCTACCAGTCCAATTACGATGTGAGTAATTGGGACGATATAAAAGTGCCGGCGAATATTGAGTTGCAAGGTTACTCTGCGCCAATATATACTGATGTGCCTTATCCCTTTGAACCCAATCCGCCGTTTGTGCCTATTGATCACAATCCGGTAGGTTCCTATAAGCGTAAGTTCACGGTGCCACAAAGTTGGGATGGCCAGCAGGTGATTATCCATTTTGGTGCTGTTAATTCTGCGATGTATTTGTGGGTGAATGGTCAGAAAGTGGGCTATGGCGAAGGTTCAAAAACGCCGATGGAATTTGATATTACCAAATACTTGCAGGCAGGAGAAAATGATTTGGCTGTTGAGTTGTATCGCTTCTGCAGTGGCTCCTATCTCGAAGATCAGGATATGTGGAAGATGAGCGGTATTGAGCGTGATGTGTACCTGGTGGCGCGTACACCTAATCATGTGCGCGATTTCTTTGTGCATGCCGGGCTAACTAACAACTATACCGATGGCACTTTGAGTGTTGATATTGAATTGCAGCGTGCTGATAAGGAGAAGTTGGCGCTGGGTATGGAACTGTTTGATGGAAACACCTTAATTGCCGATACCAAAAGCGCGATTAAAGGTGCACAAACACAACTTCAGCTGGCATTTCTACAGGGTATATCTAATGTAAAAAAGTGGACCGCC
The DNA here is from genome assembly GCF_018271975.1 of Carboxylicivirga mesophila. Taxonomy (GTDB): domain Bacteria; phylum Bacteroidota; class Bacteroidia; order Bacteroidales; family Marinilabiliaceae; genus Carboxylicivirga; species Carboxylicivirga mesophila. Next base: position 110,155 of record NZ_JAGUCN010000019.1, on the reverse strand, counting down.
GAAACACCGAATCTTTACAGTCTGCGTCTGACTTTATACGATAGTAAAAAGAATGTATTGGAGTCGACGGTGCGTCGCATTGGTTTCAGAACATCCGAAATTATCAACCGTCAGTTGCTTATCAACGGTCAACCGGTTACCATCAGGGGCGTCAATCGTCACGAGCACCATGCTGTTAATGGTAATGTGCTGACCGAAGAAGACATGATTAAGGACATCCGCTTGATGCAGGAGCACAATATTAATGCCGTGCGGGCATCCCACTATCCTAATATGGCGCGCTGGTATGAGTTATGTGACGAATACGGCATGTACGTGGTGGATGAAGCAAATATTGAGTCGCATGGTATGGGTTATGGCGAAGAGTCATTAGCTAAAGATACAGCCTGGCTGGCGACCCATTTGAACCGAACCAAAAGGATGCTTGAGCGCACAAAAAACCATGCGAGCATTATCACATGGTCGTTAGGGAATGAGGCCGGCGATGGTATCAATTTTGAGAAAACCTATGAATGGATCAAGTCGCGCGATACATCGCGTCCGGTGCAATATGAGCAGGCGCGTTCAAAAGACCATACCGACATTACAGCCCCAATGTATGCGACTATAGACTGGATGCGTGAGTACATTGAAGGCGATTATAAGAAGCCATATATCCTGTGTGAATATGCGCATGCAATGGGCAATTCGGTAGGTAACCTGCAAGGCTATTGGGATTTAATAGATAGCGAACCCAGCTTGCAAGGTGGCTTTATATGGGATTGGGCCGATCAAACCTTTACGGTTAAGGACCTTGAGGGTAAGCCTTACTACGCTTATGGTGGTGATTTAGGCTACGTTGGCATCAGCAACGATTCATCTTTCTGTGCCAATGGTCTGGTGACGAGCGATCGCCTGCCTAATCCACATATCTATGAGGTTAAAAAGGTGTATCAGCCATTAAAGGTGCTGGAAGTGAATGCATCCAAGGGTGAATTTAAGCTGTGGAACCGTTTGAATTTTGTGGGTACTGATGATTATGAGCTGAGCTATACGATCAGTTACTACGGAACAGTTCTACAAACCAAAGCGATTGAGATGCCAAAGGTAGCTCCGCAGGATACAGTGGGTTTCAGCGTTAACTATGGCGAGCTTGATGGACAAGTTGGTGGAGAGTATCTGGTGACCTTTCATATCCGCCGGAAGAATTCAACGCAGCTCATAGCCAAAGGGCACGAAACCGGTTGGGATCAGTTTGTGATTAAGTCGTTTGATAGAAAGGAAGCGATTACCTCAAAGAGCAGCTATAAAGTAAAGGAAACAAGCAAGCAAATCAGCGTTGCTAATAAAACGACCAGGCTGGTGTTTGATAAGCAGAGTGGCGAATTGACCACGTGGGAAAGCAATGGTCTATCGTTGTTAGAAGCACCCCTTCAACCCAACTTTTGGCGCTCACCTACCGAGAATGATTTGGCCTGGGGCATGAATATCAAATGTGGGGACTGGAGAGATGTATCGTGGAAGGCTGTTGAAACAAAAGTGAATAAGCAAGATAATCGGGTGGAGGTCCTTATCAAACAGGCATTGAGTCAGGACAACTCCTTTGTAACTACCCGTTACGAACTATATGAAAATGGAGACGTCAATGTGTCTGTTAATTATGACATTAATGACACACTGCCCGAATTGCCAAGGGTTGGTTTAGCTTTTAAAATGGCAGCCGAATTTGACAACCTGCAATGGTATGGTCGTGGTCCGCTCGAAAGCTATGCCGACCGGAAGACAGGCATGCCGAAAGGGCTTTACCAGGGTAAAGTGTGGGAGCAGTACTATCCCTACGTGCGTCCTCAGGAAACAGGCCTTAAAGAAGATGTTAACTGGCTGACCTTAACAAATGAAGCTGGCAATGGTATCCTGATTGTAGCCGAAGGTTCAATGGCGTTTAATGCACAGCAATTCGATTTTGCTGACCTGGAGCACAATGGCCAGAGACAAATGGCGCACGGTACCGACATCGAGCCGGGTGAAACCATTTCTGTTTGCCTCGATCACAAACATATGGGCGTAGGTGGCGACACTACCTGGGGCTGGCGTGCACAGGCGCATCCACAGTATCGGGTATCGGCTGGTCAATACAGCTTTAGTTTCCGATTGAGTCCGGTGAAACTTAGCGAGGTAAATAATAAAGTGAAATATACATATAACAAATAAGCGATTGAGATAAATGGAAACCTTATTGTTTTTGTGCGGAGGAGTACTGCTTGGTTATCTGTTCCGAAAGAGGAAAGAGCTGCGGGCAGGGGTTGAGAAAAGCATCACTGTTATGATATGGCTGCTACTCTTGTTTTTGGGCATTGCCATTGGAGCTAATCAGCAGGTAATAGAAAATATCCATGTGATTGGCACAAAAGCCATGGTATTAACATTTGGTGGCATCGCTGGTAGCATTGCTTGTTCATATTTCGTTTATCGTAAATTTTTTAAAGCATGAAGGGAACACTCATCACCTTGCTGTTTTTCGTTGGAGGTTGTCTTATCTCAATCTATGGGTTGACGCCGCAGGCATTGTTGGAAAATGATTTGAGTACTTATGCCTTGTATGCTCTCATGGCCCTGGTTGGTGTCAGTCTGGGGATGGACGAGTCGTCTATCAATATCCTTAAGAAAGCCAATCTGGGCTTACTATTAGTACCCATCTCAATTGGAGTAGGGAGCATTATCGGATCAGGTCTGGCATACTTTTTAATAGCCGAATCGTTTGTAGAAGGAATGGCTGTAGGAGCGGGCTTTGGCTATTACAGTTTATCGAGTGTCATTATCTCAAGTACCTATGATACCATACTGGGGGTGATTGCTTTACTCTCTAATATTTCCAGAGAACTGTTGTCTCTGGTCTTGGCACCTTTATTAGTGAAGGCTTTTGGCAATATGGCGCCAATTGCCAGTTCAGGTGCCACTTCAATGGATACCACCTTACCGGTTATTACACGCTATTCAGGCAAAGAGTATGCAATTATTGCTTTGTTCAGCGGCATCGTTCTAACCGTGCTGGTGCCATTGTTAATACCGCTAATTCTATAAGTAAAAATCCATATTACTAAGCTAATAGATTAGTTGCAAACCAAATCTATCCCAACTAATCGATCAAATCAAATGAAAAGTAATTAGAGGCTGTCAGGCATCTGAATCAGGATGCCTTGTGCCAATATATTGCTAAATCCATTGTCGTACTAATTAATTATTACAAATGAAAAAGTTATTTATGAGGATGTCGGGTAGAAGCTTAAAAAGCTTTGTGCTGATGGCACTTTTGTTGGGCTTATCAGCAGTATCCTATGCACAATCACTGAAAACAGTCTCGGGTACTGTAACCGATGAAACAGGTTACGGAACGCCTGGCGTAAACGTGGTTATTAAAGGAACCAGCGGGGGAACGGTGACTGATTTCGACGGGAAGTTTTCAATTACAGCATCGGAAGGTGATGTGCTCGAGTTTCGTTTTATCGGCTATTTATCTCAGGAAGTGGCGGTGACAGCTCAGACTCAGGACTTGAGTATTCGTCTGCAACCCAATAACGAGCAGCTTGATGAGGTAGTTGTGGTTGGTTACGGTGTTCAGAAAAAGAGTGATTTGTCCAGTGCCGTTTCAACTGTAAAAGCAGAGGAGGCCAATAAGATTGCTGCTGCATCACCCGGTCAGATGATTCAAGGTCGTTCGGCAGGTGTATCGGTGGTAAACGGAGGAGCCCCAGGTTCGTCTCCTTATATCAAAATTCGTGGTATGTCGTCATTTGGCGACGTGCAGCCATTGTATGTAATCGATGGTATTCCTGGTGGCGACCTGTCGATGATTAATCCTGATGATATTGCTTCTTTTGAAATTTTGAAGGATGGTGCTGCAGCCGCTATTTACGGTTCATTAGCAGCTAATGGTGTTATTTTGGTGACTACTAAGTCGGGGAAAAAAGACCAGCCTGCTAAAATAGACTTCAGCATGTACACAGGGGTGCAGAGTGCTACCAATAAGTTGCCAATGGCTAATGCTGCCGAGTGGCATTCAATTATGGATCAGGCCTACACCAATTCGGTAAACGATGGCTCATTAAGCAATGATCAAAAACCTGCTTACCTACAGCCAGGTTCGGGTTTTGACCTGAATAACTATGCCGACACCGATTGGCAGGATGAAACCATCAAAACTGGTGTTATTCAAAACTACTCGTTAGGCATCAGTGGTGGTGGAGAGTCATCAAACTATAACTTCTCTACCAACTATTTCAACCAAGAAGGGGTTGTGATTAACACCGGAACAGAGCGTTATAACTTTCGCTTTAAGTCGATGTTTGAGAAGGGTAATTTAAAAGTGATGCCTAACATCATGTACACCCACACAGTAACCGATAACAACACCATGTGGATGGCCAATATGCAAAAGTCATCGCTACTGGTATCGGTGCGTGACGAATCAAAGGAGTCAGGTTATGGCTACCTTAACGAGTATGGCATTCGCACGGGAGCTAACCCCGTTGGTCAATCGGAGCTCATCAATTCAGAAACTACAAAAGATCAGCTGCAGGCTAACCTGGGCTTGAATTACCAGTTTACGAAAAACTTTTTCGCAGCCGGTAACCTTGGATACACCAAAACATTTTATAAGGATCGCTACTATTCACCAGCCTATGTGTTGGCGTCGGATACGCAGCGCGAAGATCCTTACCTGAAAGAATACCGTGCCGACTGGTCGGACCTGAACTATGACTTTACTCTTAACTACATGACGACTGTTGATAAGCACAGCTTTTCGGCAATGGCTGGTATTGTTGGGTACCGCTACGACTATCAGAATGTGAGTATGGAAGTAACTGGTGGTGCCATGTTCCCCGATTTTGGCGGTCTAGAGCCATCATTTGGCGGAATGGAGTCTGGTGATTTTATCGGAACCGGCGGTTTTAGCACGGTAACACGCTTTGGCTACATGTCGCGTTTAAATTATAGCTACGACGATCGTTACCTGTTACAGGCAACTGTGCGTGTTGATGGTTCTTCGAAGTTTGGTGCCGATAACCGCTGGGGAACTTTCCCATCTGTTTCAGCAGCCTGGAAAATTAATAACGAGTCGTTCTTCAACGGGTTGACCGATATTTTCTCAGAACTGAAGCTACGTGCATCGTATGGTGTTTTAGGTCGTGAAACCACGTTAGGAGCCTATTCACGTCAGGCCCTTGTAAGCGGTGGCTGGTGGTATGTATTTAATGGTAAGCCAGTAGGTGGTAACGGCTCTTTTGAGATGGCCAACAACCAGCTGGCCTGGGAAGAGTCAAAAACCACTAACATTGGTTTAGACTTTGGCTTGTATCAGCACAAGATTTATGGTACCATTAACTATTACCAAAACAACTCTGAGTCCTTATTGCTTGAGGAGCCGAATACACCTCCATCAAGTGGTGTGTCAGCGCCTATTGTGAACTTAGGAACTATTTCCAACAAGGGATTTGAGTTTGAGTTGGGCTATCGCGGTGCCATTGGCCAGCTTAAGTACGACCTGAAGGGTAACTTAACCACCATCAAAAACAAGGTTGAATCATTGGGTAACAGTGAAGGCATGTTGCCTGGCGATGACATTGCATGGTCGGGTTCATATACCTACTCTTCGGTAGGCGCAGCAGCTTCTCAGTTCTACATGTATAAAACAGGTGGCATCTTCCAGTCGCAGGAGCAGATCGATAACTATGTTGATGAAAATGGCAATAAGATACAGCCTAATGCCCGTCCTGGTGATGTTATCTATGTGGATGTAAACGGCGACGGCATTATCGACTCAAACGATATCTCTGAAGTGGGCTCCCCATTGCCAACCCTTGAGTATGGTTTAAATATTGCGTTAACCTACAAAGCATTTGATTTGTCGATGTTCTTCCAGGGTGTAACCGGCAATGATATTTTAAATGTGAACCGTTACGAGCTGGAAGCAGCTAACTCGGGTTACAATATTTCTAACCGTTTGACCAATGCATGGACACCGGAGAATACCAATACCGATGTGCCACGAAATGTAATTGTTGATAACAATAACAACTACATGATGTCGGACCGTTACCTTGAAGATGGCTCGTATTTCCGTATGAAGAACATCCAGATTGGTTACACGCTGCCTCAAACTTTTGCGCAGAAGATACGAGTGGATAACCTGCGGGTGTACCTGAATGCCGATAACGTGTTTACCATTACCAACTACACAGGCTATGATCCTGAAGTAATTCCGGTTAATGCGCTAACACAGGGTGTTGACCATGGTAACTACCCAATGTACAGAACATTTACAGCGGGTGTACAGATATCATTCTAATCATTATTTAAACTAAAGGCATAGGCAACAAGCAGGTAAGTTTTAATAATAAAGATGTACGCATGTACGCGATTAGACTTTACCAGTGAGTTCCATTTGTCCAATGAAAGTAATATTTAAACACATGAAAAATATAGCATTATATATCATACTGTTTGCATCGTCACTGATGATGGTGTCGTGCGAAGATTACCTGACACAGGAGTCACCCGATAAGCCAACCACCGATCAGGTTTGGGTGAGCTATGAAGCAGCCGAAAGTTACCTGGTTTCCGCCTATTCGTACCTGGCACCTACCGGATGGCGCTACCACGAGTACTATTACCTGCCTCAAAACTTCAGAGGTGATGATATGTTTCCTGAAGGAGGTACAACATCCTGGTCATATTTGGGTCGTATCGTTGGCTTTAATAACACGGCGGCTGATGGTGTGCCGGCTTATATGTGGAGAAACTGGTACAAAGGCGTAAAACTGGCCAATGATGTGATTGCCAATGTGCCGGACATGGATATGATCTCACAAGAGCAGCGCGACGAACTGGTGGCTGAAGCAAAATTCCTGCGCGGCTTCTATTTCCTGAATCTGCAGATGAATTTCCACTCGATCATTATGCCGCTTGATGTGGCCACTTCGCCTGCCGATTTGCAGATTCCTGTAACTCCGGTTGAAGGGGTATATGCACAGGTAGAAGAGGATCTAACCTTTGCAGCCAAATATTTGCCGACCAGCTGGTCTGATGATAACTATGGACGTGCCACCAGCAATGCAGCCTATGCTTTCCTGGGTAAAACCTATTTATTTGCTGAGCAATACCAGGATGCTATTGATGCATTTGCCGAAATTAAAGGGCATGATTTGGTGAGCGGAGAGGATTACCGCGGCCTATTTGATGGCAGCTACGAGCAAAACGAAGAGGTGCTGTTCTCAAGAGGCTATACCGCCGACCAGATGGACATCTTATACCTTTATCACCAGTTGGGAGTAGCCATGGCACCGGCAGAGCTAAATGGAGGATGGTTCATGGCCAGCATCTCTGATTATTTTATGAGCCAGCTTGAGGATGGTGATATCCGCAAAGCTGCTTCAGTATTGCAGGATGGCGAAACTTTTGATGGTGAGGTGATCCATTTTGATGATCCAGACTTTAAGATGAGCATTAAGTATGTGGAGTCGTTAAATGCCATTAGCACCAACCGTAGCGTGGTTGATTTAATACTGATGCGCTATGCCGATGTGGTATTGATGGAGGCCGAAGCCTATTACGAACTGGGCAAAGATGGTGAGGCACTTGACAAGGTAAATGACATACGATTGAGAGCAGGTCTGGGTGATGTGAACCTGTCGGGTACCAGCTTGCGCGATGAGATCAGAAAGCAGCGTATGATTGAGCTGGTGGGTGAAAACTCAAGGTACTATGACCTGGTACGCTGGGATATTGTTAAGGAACAGCTCAGCAATGCTGGTCAGCCTTTTGCTCAAAACTTTGAGACTAAACATAAATTTTTCCCAATACCACTTGAGGAAGTACAGCGTAATAGCCAGGTTGAGCCAACACCTGGATTCTAATTATATAATACGCAGATAAATCTTGAATTTGCCCGGCACGTATTTGTGTCGGGCATTTGTGTTTAAAGTATTGGAAATTACTAATGGCTTTATCACCTTTGCATGGTAAAAACTATCATTATGCGTTTATTTTATATACTAAGTATAGCGCTTATCGCTATCGCCTGCCAGCCACAAAAAGAGTATGTCCGTACAGAGGGGCTTATTTTCGGCACTATCTACCACATGACCTACGAAGCATCGGAAGATTTATCTGACACCATTCAAAGCACCTTAAATGCTTTCGACTGGTCCATGTCTACATATAAAGAAGAGTCGGTTATCAGTAAAATTAACCGGAATGTGTCGGACGAAACCGATGAGTACTTTCGCCAGGTTTTTAACTCAGCCAAAGAAATAACGGCCGCTACCGGTGGGGCCTTTGATATGACAGTAGCGCCACTGGTTAATCTATGGGGATTTGGTTTTTCCAAGAAAGATAGTGTTACGGAAGCCGCTATTGACTCCATCAGGCATTTTGTGGGCATGGATATGGTACGTATTGAAGGAACGCATGTGGTAAAGGATAGGCCTGAGATAATGCTCGATGGCAGTGCTATTGCCAAAGGCTTTGCTGTTGATGTTATTGCCGATTTATTAGAGGCACATGATGTTGTTAACTACATGGTGGAGATTGGTGGAGAAATGCGTGTGAAGGGACATAATCCAAATGCAGTCAACTGGCGTGTGGGCATTGATAAACCCATTGATGATCCTGAAGTGCACAACCGGCAACTGCAGGAGGTGATCAGTATCACGGATATTGCATTGGCTTCGTCAGGCAATTACCGCAATTTTTACATCAAAGGTGGCAAGAAGTATGCCCATACCATCAGTCCTTATTCGGGTTACCCCGTAAGTCATAGTTTATTGGGGGTATCAGTGCTGGCAAAGGACTGCATGACGGCGGATGCCTATGCAACAGCTTTTATGGTATTGGGCTACGAAAAGAGTATAAAGATAGTTGAAGCCAATGCCGATTTAGAAGCTTATTTTATCCTGGATGGCCATCAGGATGACTACACCATCAAAATGTCAGAAGGTTTTTCAAAGTTCATTATTGACAAGCCCTGATTCACGGCTTAACTTGCATCTTCAAATGAGAAAACTTACAGTATTTGTTAACCAAATAAATCAATTGACTCATGAGGAAGATGGCCTTTGTTTTGGGCGGACTTTTATTGCTTGCCCTGTTCAACAGTTGTGAGAATGGAACTGATGAATCTCCTTCAAAAACAGAATTATTAAACCTTAAAGAAGCTTTGGATGTATCGGCTCAACAATTGGATGATGCCGTAAATGCCATTGAGCTGTCAACAGCCTATGGTTTATTTCAGCAGGGGTCTCAGCTTAAGGGCGAACAGGAAGATGATGTACCTGCTCTTAATATTTACCTCGAAGACCTGATGGGTGTATACGCCTATGATCCTGTTGAAGATTCAGAAGGGAGCGGTAAAACCACCAATGGGCATTGCAAATCATATTTTAAGCGGATAGATGATAGTGAGTGGTTTGTGATACTTTTACCACACGAAAAAGTACTAAAGCCCCATGATTTGTTTGATTTCACTCCTGAGGATGTCATCAATAACAATTTTAAAATCACGACCACACAATTTTTATTTGAGACTGATCAAAGCATGAAGTGGCACAACTACCAGCTGGCTTCCCGTTTTGATTTGGAGGATGAATATGCCGGCGAACTTTGGGTAGAGGAAACTCGTCAGGAGTTCTTTAAATCAAAAATATATTCAAAGTTTGGCTTTACCGATGAGCATTTTATCAGCATCATGGCGCAGTTTAACGATACCATTAAACTCAGCTACAGCCTCGAGAATACCGAGCAGGATATTCTATTCAATGAAACAATGGTCTTTATCCCATTTGATGCATCAGAGGAGCTTGCATTGCAATTCGTTTATGAGATGCTGATTGGTGATATTAAGATTGTAAGAACCTTTAATGATGAGCAGCAAATAGTATATGTGGTGTATAAGGGAGGAGAGTTACAGGAGGATGCACTGGTGGAAGTGATCATGCCCAATGGTGAATTGCCAGGCAGTATTAATTGCCTGTTTATGCACATGAGTAAAGATATACGCATTACGTTTAATGATGAATCAGAGGTGCTGCTTTCCGAATTAATTGGCGATAACCAGGAAGTCCTTTCTAATCTGTTTGAACAGATGAAAGAACTCTACCTTTCGAAAATGATTGTTGATAAACTGGCATGGCAAATCTACAGAGAACAGGATTGTGAAGTGGGAGAGAAAATGAGATAATGGTGTGGGTTTGGGTGTGAATGTGAATGAAAAAAGAGGCTTTCAGGTAATCTGAAAACCTCTTTTTTACGGCAATTATCTTTAGTTCATTCTTATTCTTCCTCATCAGTGTTGTTAAAACTGGCCTTGAATTCCTGTGCCGCAAAATAACCCTTTGCTGCTCCCCAGCTTAAGGTACCTAATAGGTGGCTGCCAAAGTATATTAACGTTGCAGTTGCCAGTGCATCCAGAAACCAAGCAATGATTATCCCAGCTAGTCCTAAGTGGGATGTGCCAAATAAAGCTGGTAGTGTCTGAATGCCTGTTAATCCATGAAGAGCCAGGGCTGCCCAAAATCCAAAGCAATACGGACATTGCCAACCTTCATATAGCTGGCGAAGTGGTTTTGGTAATAATCCGATTAGCTTTGAAAACCAGGTTCCCCATTCAGGTAACTTGCTCCATATTAAAATGTGCAGGGCCAAGCCCATAAGAGCTAATTCCAAATTTATTGTATTATCCATAATTTAATATTTAATCGAGAAATAAATCTATAGTTGTTGATTACAAATATTTATATGTTAATTTTATTTTTTCAGGATGCTATTGTAGTAAGATGTCCAAGCCATCTTTACAATCTCTTGTTCGTTTGACTGCTTCGTTTGAATCAAATCTATTGCCGCATTAATAGTTGAGAAATAAAGCTTTTCTATCCATTCTAATGTGTAAATTGGTTCCAGTTGCTTCCTGTTCTGTAGAGTTTGCAACAACTTTCTGAATAAATGCATCATCTCCTGAAAGTCAGCTGAGGTCGCTTCCAAGTCTTCCATACTATCTCTATAGGTGTATAAGAAGCGATATCTGGAACCACTTTCGATATCGTTGTAAAACATCGTTTTGAGCTGGTCAATCGGATCTTCTGAAGACTTAACGGCTAACTTAGTTTTATGAAGACAAAAGTTGCTAGCATAAGCAGTTATCTCTGCTATTAAATCAGATTTACTGCTGAAATAGCGGTGTAAAGTGCGTCGACTAAGGTGAATAGATGCGCCAATTTCTTCTATCGATGCTGATGGGTTTTTGCTAAAAATATCAATGGCGCCAGTTATGATTTTTGTTTTAGTATCGTTCATAATGTCTCATTAGTGTGACAAATGTAAAAATGTCACACTAATGAGACAAGTTATTTAAAAGAAATTAACATTTATTCATTCTTATTGAGAAGTGAACCGTGATCTATTAGAATGTTCAAGGTGCATTGCAGCGAAGTAATTTGGAATCAACGTACATGTTTCATTTTCAAATTGTTCCTCGTAAATTATCTTCCAGCTATGCGCATCAATAATCTTAAAAACAGAAAATGAATATTAGTATACCTTCTATCAAAAAAGCATTAAGCGGGTGGTGCGCAGATAGGATGGTACACCAAAAAGGAACAGCCTCCATAATGTAACTATAGTGCGATGGCATAAAGATATCAGCTCTAAGGTAAGAATAAATCAGGGCAACCAACCATGTGTCATTGGCAAGTGCTCTTTAGTTTGTTTTTTTTGAGCGAATAGACTTGATATGAAATACTTATTTAGCAACTTGTCGTCTGGCTTTCGTATTCGCCATCCAGCTTAAGCGGTTTAATATTAAAGGCTTCTTTACGCGCCAGCTTATCTTGTGTAGTGGCACAATAAATGCCTTTGTCATTCAGCGCTTTGTTTCCTCCAATGTGTGTATTAGGAAACTTGCCATTCTTTTGCAGTAAAATCCGAATGGACATCAACACAAACACAATTCCCATCAACACAACACTCAATAATAAAACCGGCCACATAATCTATCTGTTTAAATTCGGTACAAAAGTACTAAAATTTGCTATTAACCAAACAAACGACCTCGTTCATATGTTTGATAGTTGCCCAATAAAAAATCAACATTCTTGCTAGATTTGTGATCAGCAACTAAAAAACAGTAAAAATCATTTATATGTCTGTAGAAGGAAGTGAACTCAGCTTCGCTGAGTTTAAGAAAGAAGTGATTACCGACTATAAAATAGCCTGTGTGAGCCGCAATATGAGTTTATTGGCTCGTAAGGAAGTGCTTGGAGGAAAGGCAAAATTCGGAATTTTTGGTGATGGCAAAGAGATCCCCCAGATTGCTATGGCCAAACAATATAAAAATGGCGACTGGCGCTCGGGTTATTACCGCGATCAGACTTTTGTGCTGGCGGCGGGTATGATTACACCCAAGGAGTTTTTTGCACAGTTATACGGAGAAACACGAACCGAATTAAACCCGGATAATGGGGGGCGTTCGTTTAATAACCATTTTGGCACAAGGCTAATTGATGAGGATGGCAACTGGAAGAGCCAAACCGCTATGAAATGCACCTCGTCTGATATCTCGCCAACGGCCGGTCAAATGCCTCGCTTGGTAGGACTGGCAATGGCTTCAAAATTATACCGTAATAATCCGGCTCTCAAACAATTGGATCAATTCAGCATCAATGGTAATGAGGTGGCTTTCGGTACTATTGGTGATGCCAGTACATCCGAAGGACATTTTTTTGAAACGCTCAATGCAGCAAGCGTGCTGCAGATTCCAATGGCTGTGTCTGTGTGGGACGATGGCTATGGCATATCGGTGCCTAAAAAGATGCAAACGACCAAGGAAAGCATCAGCAAGGCATTAAAAGGCTTTGAGAAGGGACCAAAGGACCAAACCGGGATGCTTATTTATACGGCCAAAGGATGGGATTATGCAGGCTTATGCCAAATGTACGAGGAGGGTATTAAGCGATGCCGCGAAGAGCATGTGCCCGTTTTATTTCATGTGGAAGAGCTGACACAGCCTGTTGGCCACTCAACCAGTGGTTCGCATGAGCGCTACAAAACGCCCGAACGCCTGCAGTGGGAAAAAGAATATGATGGCCTGGTGCAAATGCGCCAGTGGATGATCAAAAGTAATCTGGCTACCAATGAAGAGCTGGATGGTATAGAGCAGGATGCTACTGCGGAAGTGAAAGCCGCTCAAAAGGAAGCCTTCAAAGAGCTAATGGAAGCTTTTAAGGCGGAGAGAAAAGAGCTGTTGGATATCATTACACAAAAGAACTGCGTGTGTAATGAGATAAAACAGGATAAAATAGATGGGATTGTGGCTGGTTTGCAGTCCAGCCTTTCGCTTAACAGGAAAGAGATACTGAGTGCGGCCCGCAAAGTGTTGCGCCACTATTGCTCGGCCTGCGAAAAACCCAATAGTATGAAATCGCAGTTAAAAGCATGGGTAAAAAAGTACTTTGATGAAGGCCATGAAAATTACAGTAAATGGCTATACAGTGAAGACGATAACTCAGCTCTTAAAGTAACACCTGTTGCACCGGCTTATGCCGATGATGCACCAGGTGTTCCGGGGCGCGAGATCCTGAGGGACAATTTTGACTATATTTTTGGCAATAACCCTAAAGTGGTCACCTTTGGTGAGGATACCGGCTTTTTAGGAGGGGTCAATCAGACCCTGGAGGGTATGCAGGCTAAATACAGTGACTGGCGCGTTCGTGATACTGGGATTCGTGAGACAACCATATTGGGTAAGGGCATCGGCTTAGCATTACGTGGATTACGCCCCATTGCCGAGATTCAGTATTTCGATTACCTCTTGTATGCTTTACAAACCATGAGTGATGACCTGGCAACCACGCGCTACCGTACTAAAAACGGGCAAAAAGCACCGGTGATTGTGCGAACCCGTGGCCATCGTCTGGAAGGTATCTGGCATAGTGGTTCGCCACTGAGCATGGTGATTAATTCCATACGTGGTGTGTATGTATGTGTACCACGTGATATGACGCGGGCAGCAGGCTTTTATAATACCCTTCTGTCAGCCGATGATCCGGCATTAGTTATTGAACCGCTTAATGGTTATCGACTGCGCGAGAAGCAGCCTTCTAACATAGGCGAGTTCAAGGTGCCGCTGGGTGTACCTGAAATCATTCATGAAGGAAGTGATGTGACTTTGGTGACCTATGGCTCATGTGTGCGTATTGCACAGGATGCGGTGAAGCAACTGGCGGATATTGGTGTTTTTGTAGAATTGATTGATGTACAAACCTTGCTACCATTTGATGTCAATAAAGTCATTGCAGAATCCTTAAAGAAGACCAATCGTGTGGTTTTCTTCGACGAAGATGTACCAGGTGGTGCAACGGCTTATATGATGCATAAAGTGGTGGAAGAGCATGGTGGTTTTTATCACCTCGATGCAGCTCCTAAAACAGTAACTGCTAAAGATCATCGTCCGGCTTATGGTACAGATGGTGATTACTTTAGTAATCCCAATGCAGAGGATGTGTACGAAGCGATTTATGCCCTGATGGCAGAAAGCGATCCCAAACGTTTCCCTGCTATTTATTAAAACAAATATAGTCTATCAACTAAAAGCCTGGTCCGATATAACTGTTTATCGACCAGGCTTTTTTTATTCGATTAATCAGCCCTCCGAAGAAGTCAGATAAGATAATAATATCAAAACCCTATATCAGTTTTCCTTTTAAGCGAATAAATACAAATAGTATTCCTATCGCCAGCGCATAGGAGGCAATAACAGGAAAGCCAAAAGCTGATGGCAGTGTTCCTATTATTAAGGCAATGCTGCCAACCACTAATGCGTAGGGCATTTGGGTTCGCACGTGGTGAATATGATGGCACGAGCAGGCCAGGGAACTCAATATGGTTGTATCCGAAATAGGCGAGCAGTGATCGCCTAATACCGAACCAGCCAGTACGGTGGATACAGCGTTATAAAACAAGGGTAATATCGCCTCAGTATCCATGCCCGCTTCCAAACCTATTTTCCATATGGCAGGCAATATCAATGGATAAATGATGGCCATGGTTCCCCAGCTGGAGCCTGTGCTAAAGGCAATGGCGGCAGAGAATACAAAGGTGAGAGCCGGTATAAATTCAGGACTGATATTGATGCTGGTTAACAAACCGGTGATGAATTCTGCCGTGTGCAGGTGTTCGGTCAATAATGCCAATGACCAGGCCAGTGACAGTATTAAAATGGCATGAAACATGGTTTTGAAACCATTGATTAAGCCTTCGATGCTTTCCTTCAGGTTTAAAATGCGCTGCGAGGTGGTTAACAGCAATGCTGCAAATACGCCTGCTAACGACGACCATATCAGTGCATTGAATACATCGGCATCGCCAATGGTTGTGGAGAGTTTACTGGTAAAACTTAAGTGGTCATTTCCCCATATGGCCGGGTTCCATCCTGTATATATTAACCCGGCTATGGTACCTGCTACCACAATGAAAACCGGTATAACTGCATTAAACCAGCGAGGCTGTACATCCTCAGCTACTTCAAGCTCTTTCATAATCTGTGGTGAACGACCCTTTTTCTCAGTTGATCTTTGAGTGGCCATCTTTGCCTGTTTTTCGGCCTTCAGCATGGGGCCAAAATCACGCCTTTGCCATATCAGCATGGGCACAAAGATGAGGGTTAATATAGGGTAGAAAGAGTATTTTAACGATTGAAGAAAAACAGAATAGGCCGATGATGACAAGCCAACTTCAGCAATACCCTGCTGGATGTAGCTTAACTCAGCGCCAATCCAGGTGGTGATAAAAGCGATAGCTGCAATGGGTGCCGATGTTGAATCAACAATATAAGCCAGTTTTTCGCGAGATATCTTCAGTTTGTCAGTTACAGGTCGCATTGTGTTACCTACCACCAGCGTATTGGCATAGTCGTCAAAAAATATCAGCATCCCCATTATGTAGGTGATAAACTGACCGGAGCGTCTGTTATTGGCATATTTTGATAGGATATTCACAATGCCTTTCATTCCGCCGTTGAGCGATATAAGCGTCACCATTCCGCCAATGAGCATGCTAAAGATAATGATCGATAAGTGCTCATGGCTGAGCAGGGCATACATCAGGTAGGTGTCAATAATGGCAAAGGCCCCTTTAAAAATAGCGACAAAAAAGCTAATGCCCGAATATTTGTAGATAACGGAGGTGCCTATTAGTAAGCCTATGAAAAGGGAAGAGAATACTTCTTTGGTGATAAGCGCCATGACAATAGCTATCAATGGGGGCAGAATAGATAACCAGAGAGGAATAGGCGTAATGCGCTTACTTTCAATCCGGCTTTGTTGTATTAATTGAACTTCTGACGCTTCGGTAAAAGTATATTCAAGGTACAGCCCCTCTTCATCGGACAGAATTTCACGTTTAACACCATCAATCATGAGAATGGGTTCCACAAAATCATCTGCATTGGCAGTCTGTATCCTTATAACTGTGGGTACATGCTTCATTATAGCCGGTGGAAGTTCCAGGTATGATGTTGAAACATCATCCGCTTTAATGAGCGATAAAGGCGCCAGCAGGATAAAAGTGATTAACAAAAGTCGGTTCGCAATTAGCTTTAGCATTTTTGGAATTTTTAATTTAATAAAACTAAAAATTTGGGATCGGTAAGCTCAAAGAATGAAATACTTCGGCTTATGAACCTGCAAAAATACATTTAAATGCTTGTATTCTCCTAAGATATGTATTAAATTGATGTCAATGTCAAGTAAATGAAGTGGTTATATTTCACCAGCTTTTGGTAAACGGTCATATTTTATTGAGGAATGTTTCTTTTTTATCATGGGAGCTTCGATATAAAATAGTACATTTAAACAACCTGATTGACCAAGAGAGATAGGCGAAGCAATTAAACCAACGTTTGTGGTGGAGAATTAAAACAGTGTTAGGAAAGATGAAAAGTTTGGATTTTGACATATTTAAGGCACAAAAGCCAGGATTAAAACCTGCTAAAGGTCGCATACTAATAGCGGAACCATTTTTACAAGGGCCCTATTTTAACCGTTCAATAGTTATTTTAACGGAACATAGCGAGGATGGCGCCGTTGGCTTTGTATTAAATAAATCATCTGACCTGTACCCTGATGAAGTCATTGATGATCTTTTTAATTTTAAAGGTGAATTGTTCGTTGGCGGACCTGTGTCGTCTAATACCCTATATTTTATCCATACATTAGGTGATAAAGTGCCTAATGCAGTTAAAATAACCGACTCTCTCTATTGGGGGGGCGATTTTGATGCGATTAAGAACCTGGTCAATACAGGTTTGGCTGATCATACCCAGGTGAAGTTCTTTGCTGGCTACTCAGGCTGGGCACCAGGTCAGCTTGAAGGAGAGATTGATGAAAACTCATGGATTGTGGCCGACGTGGATGATGAAATGATTATGAATGAGGATATTGATCATATTTGGACACATGCCATGGAAGGTCTTGGCGATGTATTTAAAGCCTGGACTAACTTTCCTGAGAATCCTGCATATAATTAGCAGCATCTTCATTTAACCACCGACAAATATCTTTGCTGAGCTTACAGAAATAGCGCTTTTGTTTTAAGCCTACTACCCATTGTATGCCTTGTATGGCATTGCTTAGAAATACTTCTTCGGCCTGTAAAAGGGTGTTAAGATCGGCACCACTAACTTCATGCACGCGTTGGTGTTTCTCTTTCAATAAACGAATGATCTGCTTGCGCATTATGCCATCTACGCAGCCGGTTGAACGCAATGGCGTAAATACCTCATGGTTAATCACCCAAAACAGGTTAGAGGCCAATCCTTCAATGATGTGATGGTGTGAGTTGAGGATAAGCACATCATCTTTACCTTGTTCTTTCTTAAATAGCCCGGCCATTACAAACAATAGTGCATTAGCAGTTTTATAATGGCTAAAATGGTTGATGTGTTTTTGGTCAGCGGTATATACATCAATCAAAAGCCCTTTGCTGTTCAACTCATAGCCATTGCTTGTGAGTGGCGATACCTCAATCAGGTAGTTCACCTTATTGCCGGCCGGGGTATACAATCCGCCCTCTTCTCTGAAGACAGTCAGTCTGGCCCTCACATCGCCAAACAGGCGGTTTTTTTGTATCAGGGTGCTGATTTCTGCTGCAAGCACGCCAGCTGGCGGCAAGCTTTTTACATCCATCTTTAGCAGGCTCATGCCATTCAGCAGGCGCTGATAGTGATCGGTAAACCAAAGCGGGCGCTGATGCATGCAACGTATGGTTTCAAACAAGGCATCGCCGTACCTGAAGGCCCGGTTGTCGGACCTTAGAACAGGCGAGTCGTTTAATAACCTATGACCATTTAATACAATGTAGGACGGCTGTGGCATTAGTGCTTAATAATTGTTTGGCAAACAGGTATGATTGAACTGTTTTTATCTATCAGAAAGCACTGCTTCAGGCCGGCTGCTTTGCCCGCCTCAATGTCTCGTTCCGAATCGCCTATCAGGTATGACTGGCTTTTGTCTATCTGGTGCTCTTCTATGGCCTGAATAATCATGCCAGGTTGCGGTTTACGACAGTCACATGGTTCTACACTATCGTGATGCGGGCAATAGTAAATATCGGTAATGCGAATATCGTTATCAAACATCAGCTGCAGGAAGTGTCCGTGCACCATTTCAACATCATCTTCGGTATACTCGCCTTTGGCAATACCTCCCTGGTTGGTGATAACAAACAGCTTGTAGCCTGCATTCTGCAACAGTTTTAGCCCTTCAATAATGCCTTCGTTCAGTTTGAAGTCTTTGATTTTGTATATGTAATAATGGCCTTCATCATTGTTGATAACACCATCTCTATCGATAAAAACTGCTTTTTGACTCATATTTAAAATATAGAAATTAATTCGTTGAAGAATCGGCCCAACAACGAAGGATTTAACAGGATTGGAAACACAAAGCCATATACGGCTCCCCAAAAGTGCGCATCATGGCCAATATTGTCTGTATTTCGTTGCGACATTACCCTTGAATAAATCAAATAACCAATACCGAGTAATATACCCGGAACAGGAATGAAATACAGGTAAATAATGCGAAATGGATCATACAAAATGCTGGCAAAAACAACTGCTGACACAGCCCCTGATGCTCCAATGGCGTTGTAGTTATAGTTATCCTTCTCTTTTAGATAAGAATAGATACTGGATACAACAATGGCAGAAAAAAAGAACAGCAAAAAGACAATATTACTGTTACCCGGCAGACTGCGCATAAAATAGAACAGGACTGCACGGCTGAATGACCATAACACAAACATGTTGATGAGCAGGTGCATCCAGCTGCCATGGAAAAATCCATGACTAATCCATCGTAGATATTCTTTCCGATGCTTAATTTGCCAGGCATTGAACTGGTATTTATAAATCAGTTCGGGCTGACTAAAGCCGGCAATACTGATTAAACTGATGACGATGATGATAATAATTGCGATATTCATTCTAAATGCTTGTTGAACGTCATGAAAGTATGACAGACTCTTAGTTCATAATTTTAAAGATTAACTCTTTGAGCAGTTCACCCGATTCTGTTGTGGCACTTCCAAATCCCTTCGATTTCATGTCGTACTCGCGAATAAGACTGATGATTTGTACCACCTTACGAGCCGGATAGTGTCGTGCCCCGGTAGTGTAATCTGCCACAAAGAAAGGATTTATTTTCAAGGCAGCAGCCACGGCATTTTTAGATTTATCAGGCAGGTAATAATAGGCCAGTAGTTTTTGAAAATAGCCAAATAACGTGACAGTCGTCATCTGAATGGGGTAGGCCTTGGGGTTTTTGCCGAAAGCCAGGATGATTTTATTGGCCTTGGCGATGTCTTTATTCAGTACAGCCTTTTGTAGCTCAAAATTGTTGTAATCCTTACTGACCCCAATGTTCTTTTCGATGTGAGCTGAGTTAATTTGGGTGATGTCGGCGCCTATCGCCAGTTCCAGCTTATCAAGTTCGTGTGCAATTTTCGATAAGTCGCTGCCCAAAAACTCAGTCAGCAATGCCGATGCTTTGGGCTCAATGGTTTTTCCTTTTGACTGCAGATAAGTGCTGATCCACTGAGGCACTTGATTATCGTATAGCTTCTTGGCTTCAAAGAGGATGCCGTTTTTAGCCACACTTTTATAAAACTTCTTGCGCTTATCAAGTGTTTTGTAGCGATAGTTAATCACCAGAATGGTTGACATGAGCGGATTATTGGCATACACCTCCAGGTCTTCAATTTTAGGAATATTTTGAGCTTCCTTTACTATAATCACCTGGTATTGCGACATCATAGGAAAGCGCCTGGCGGCATGGATAATATCCGTTGTATCCACGTCTTTTCCATAAAGAATGGTCTGATTGAAACCCTTCTCTTCTTCAGTCAGTACGTTATTGGCAATATAGTTGGTTATCTCATCAATGAAATAGCCTTCATCGCCCATTAAAAAGTAAATAGGGCGATAGTTTTTTTGTTTTAGTTCCTGTAATATCTGCTCAAAAGTCATCAAACTGTATTCTTAACTGTCAAATTTCAGGTGTTTTACTGATTTGCCATTGTTCATTATGGTAGACAGGGCCTTGATACCCAGTTGAATATGTTTCTGAACAAAATTCTCAGTAACTACCTTGTCGCTGGCCGTTGTTTTAACGCCCGTTGAAATCATTGGTTGATCAGATACCAACAACAGAGCTCCAGTTGGTATCTGATTATAAAAACCGACTGTAAAAATAGTTGCTGTTTCCATATCTATTGCCATGGCGCGCGTTTTTTCCAAATACTTTTTAAAGCGCTCATCGTATTCCCATACCCGTTTGTTGGTGGTGAAAACAGTGCCGGTCCAATAGTCCATTTCACTATCGCGGATAGCACTTGATACGGCACGCTGCAGGCTAAATGCCGGTAAGGCTGGTATTTCGGGTGGCAGATAATCATCGGAGGTACCATCGCTGCGAATGGCGGCAATAGGTAGTACAAAATCACCCAACTCGTTCTTCTTTTTCAATCCGCCACATTTACCCAAAAACAACACGGCTTTAGGTGATATGGCACTCAACAGGTCCATCATAGTAGCTGCATTGGGGCTTCCCATACCAAAGTTGATAATGGTGATACCATTGGCACTGCAATTGGGCATACTTCCGTTACGTCCGATAATTGGGGCATCGTACCACTCCGAAAACAGCTCAATGTAATGGTTAAAATTAGTGAGCAGGATATATGGCGTAAATTCCTCCAGTTTTCTACCGGTGTAGCGGGGTAGCCAATTGTCAACAATTTCTTTCTTGGTTTTCATCCGAAAAAATTTTTAAGGTTAAGTGCGGTAGCGGTTTCGCCTGGCACGATGGGAATAAAGTGCGAGATGCTGAATTTTATTCTTCACGCTAAGGTAACTTTTTCTGTTGAATTTGATTTATTTTGTTGAAAAATTAGACGTTCATGCAACAACTTAATCTTCCTGCGGTACAACTCAAAACAAAGTCTGTTGGCAGCAAGTTTCAGGTATTTGATGAGGTGCGTAAGAAATATGTCGCATTAACGCCTGAGGAGTGGGTAAGGCAGCATTTTGTGCACTACCTGGTTAAGCAGCTTAATTATTCCCCTGGTTTAATTGCAGTAGAAATGCCGGTAAAGGTCAATGGCTTGAGTCAGCGAGCTGATGTTGTTCTATACAATAAAAAAGGACAGGCGGTAATAATTGTGGAGTGTAAGGCGCCTGAGGTGCCGGTTACAAGGCAGGTGTTTAACCAGGCTGCCCGTTATAATACACGCTTAAATGTTGATTATCTGATTGTAACAAATGGCATGCAGCACTATTGTGCGCGGCTGCTTAATGAAGAAGGTCATTATGAGTTACTTAAATCAATACCCGAGGCCACTGAGGTGTATAAATAACTTAGCGTAGCAGTTGATATAAGGCTTCATCTATAAATCCGTCTTTCGTTTTTCGCCATTTCTTTTTAATGCCAACCAGCATAAAACCGGCTTTTTCAAACAGAGCAATGCTGCCTGTGTTGTGGACAGAAATGTTGGCATAAAGCTGGTTAAGTCCCAGGTTATTGAAGCAGTAATCGGTAAACATTATTAGTGCTTCATAGGCAAAGCCCTGTTGACGGTAATTTTGATGTATGATAATGCCAATGCCAGCCCGCTGATGAAAACCGTCAAAATCAAACAGGTCGATCATGCCAACCACTTTTTTTGATGGCTCCAGCTCAATGATTAACCGGAGTTGTTTCGTTTGAAAGACATCGAGTTGAGCCTGTTCGATGAATTTTTGCAACTGGTACTTAGAAAAAGGGGTGAGCGTATTGCTCACCTCCCATATATCCATATTATTTTCCCATTGGTAGAGCAGGTCAATATCATCAGGTTCGAGTGCTCTTAAAACCAACTCTTCTGTTTTCATTACTCTTTTGTCAATTGGTCGTATTGTTTGATATCTCTGATGAAACTATCACTCCACAGGCCTGTTTTCAGTACTTTATCCTTGCCTTTTAGCGAGGCTTTGTAGCCTTTGAAGGAGCCGTATGCATAACGATAGAATCCATCGGTACACTTGTATTCTTTAATCAAGTCTTGCTCCAGATCAACAAATATATCATACGAAGCAATAGGTTTTTTGAGTGCCAGAATCTGTACAGTATAGTAAGGGATGCCATCGCTGGTATCATAAGTGGCTTCTGTTGCATCATCGGCCAATAGTTTTGTTTCTGTTACTTCAGGCTGAGGAATGGCCACCAGCATCACATCATCGATGTCAAATGTTTGATTAGTACTTTTGTAAGTCATTTCCCGGGTTACATCAATGGTTTTTTCCTGACTCTCGAAACCGGTGCCTTTATATTCGATATTGTACTTACCTTCTGCCTCCAGTATTAGCACATATTTACCTGTTCCGGGGTGTGGTTTGTAAACACCAGCCGACTCACTTTCTCCTTGTTTTTTAACTAAGATTTGTACATTCTCAATAGGCGCTTCGTTGGTTGAGTTAACACAGCCTTTAATAACTACCAGACGGTTGATTTCAGGCTCCTCGTATTCTACAAGGTAAATGTCTGATCCTCCTAAATTGTCATCGTACCTTGCCGATGCATAATAAGCAATATTGGGCGTGGCAGTTGGTACAAAAAAGAAATCATCATCGGGTGTGTTAATCGGGTAGCCCATGTTAATGGCCGGTCCCCAGTTACCCTCATCATCCATAACCGAATAGAAGATATCGAATTGCCCCATTGAGTTATGTCCTTCGGAACTAAAATACATTACTTTGCCATTGGGATGCAGAATAGGTGTTTCTTCATCGTATTGGGTATTGAAAGCTTTCATATTTTCAGCTTTGCCCCACTCACCATTAGGTAAACGGCGAACACGGTAAATATCCAACCCTCCTAAACCACCCGGGCGGTTACTAGTAAAATACATCGTTTGCTTATCAGCTGATGTGGTAGCATGTGTTTCTTCAAATTTTGAGTTGATGGGCTCTTCCATTTTTACCGGTTCTCCCCAGTTTTCACCGTCATACTGACAAATGTAGAGGTTAGCACCATCAACATCGTTACGGTACACAATAAGCTCTGTACCTTCGGCCGACAAGCTAACACCAGCTTCATGCCCTGAGCGCCTGAATAATTCTTTTAAGGATTTGGCCTTGTCCCATTCTTCTTCCTCCTTGGTTGATGAATAGATACGCTCGGCATATTGACCATCAAATAATAGTTCGCTATAACTTGAAGCCCTGCGTGATGTAAAGAATAGCATACTTTGGTCAGCAGTAATTAACGGACTATGGTCGTCATATTTCGAATTGATATTGGGCCCCAGGTTCTTTACTTTCAGCTGAACCGGCTTTTGCATCAGCTCAATGGCATTTTCGCAGATTTCTATTTCACGCAAGGCCTCCTGTCTTAGTAACTCATCTTCGGCAGGTATTATGGTGATGAGCTCTTCATACATGCTAATGGCCTTTTCATGCTCTAGAAGATACTGGTGAGATTTACCTATGGATAGTTGGATATCAACACCCACATCACCAATTTTTTCGTCTTCCTGAAGTAAGCTGTATGCTTTCTGGAAAAAAACGATAGCAGTATCAGGTCCGTCAGAGGTGTTGAGGTAGCAGTTGCCAATGTTATAGAGTGCGGGTACGTTATTGGGCTCATTTTCCAGGATATCGGAAAATAGTTTAATGGCTTCTCCAAAATCTTTATCATCTGCTAATTTAACAGCCTGATTAAACTTTTTGTCATCAGTTTTTTTGTCAGATTGAGCCAGTGTTAGTTGGGCGATAAGAATGAAAAGGGCTACAAAGAGTGCATTTGGTCGTATCATGCCTTCAGTACTTAATGTTTGGTTTTAAATTGACTTTGCAAAATAACTAAAAATGTGCAGGTAATGTTTGATATACTTCTATTTTTTATGAATGAGCATTGTTTTATGATAGATCTTCTGATTAATTATTTGTAAACAACTATTTCTTCAATACCATTGGCTCAAGATATGTTGCGCTCGTTCTGGTTTTGTAGTTGCTTCTGTAGGGCAACTTTAATTCTTTTGAGATGGTAATCATACCGGGCGTTTCAATGGTCATTATATACTCAACCCCTGTTGGCAAGATCATGGTATATTTCCCGGTGTTGGTTTGAGGCCTGAAAATGCCTTGTTCTTCACCCGATAAGGCCTTGGTAACTGTAATAACGGATTCAGAGGAAGGTTGCCCGTTTTCAGTAAATAAATAGCCTGAAACAACAGCAAGTGAGCGTTCATCTGTTTCGGGAAATTCTATGATATATAGGTCGGAACGGCCATAGCCCTCATTACGTTCAGAAGCGAAATAGACGCGTTGTCCATCCAATGTTGGAATGTAAAACAAATCATCACCTGGTGTATTTATGGGGTAGCCAATATTAATCGCCTGGCCCCAGTTGCCACTGCTGTCTTTCTCCGATTTAAAGATGTCATATCCACCCATTGAGGTATGGCCTTCAGAAGCAAAGAATAATGTTTGACCATCGTATGATAAGAAGGGACTCTCTTCATTGAGTGGAGTGTTTACAGCTGAGCTCAGCAGACTTGCTTTACCCCAGTCTCCATTGGGTAGTTTATGGGATATGTATATATCCTTGCCACCCAATCCGCCGGGCCTTGAACTGGTGAAGACAATGCTGTTTCCATCAAGTGAAAGACTGGCGTGCGACTCTTCGTAGGCAGAATTGATAGGCTTAGGAAGCTTTTGAGGCTCGGTCCATTTGTTGTCAGACTGCTGGGAGATGTATAGGTTTCCACTCCCTTCGTTTCTGTAAATAATTAAAGACTGACCATCGGAGCTTAAACTGCAGGTGGCATCATATTTATTGGTGTTGATACTGATGCCGGCATTTACCGAAGGGAGCCATTGTCCATCGCGCCATTTGGTTGAGTAAATGTCTTCAGGAAAAAGTGCTTCATCCTTTATTTTTTTACTCAACCCTTTTCTGTTGGAGGTAAACATTAATAGGTTTTCATCGCCGGAGATGATAGGACTGTGCTCGTCATATTCAGTATTAATAGCCTGACCAAGGTTGGTGATGCGAAACTCAACCGGTTGTTTCTCGAGCTCAATAGCATTTTTACAACAGTTAATTTGTTGCTTCAATTGCGCATGTATATTGGAACGGTTAACGGGAACGCTATCCTGTAATGTTTCGAAAAGGGTCAGAGCCTCTTTAAATTTGTAGGTAAGATGATAGGCTTGTCCGAGATGATAATTGGCTTTTAGCGCATTGTCATTTTTATTTGAGTACACACCGTAATGAGCTTTGGCCAATTGCAAGGGATGTATAGCTTCTTTAATCCTTCCATCAATATTAAGGAGGCAGATGCCATTAATTAAATGGAGATATGGGTTGTTTGGATGTTTTTTCTGTAACTGCTTAATTTGATCGGCTGCTTTTTCGTAGTTATCAACTTGCATGAGGTTTTCTATAGGAACCAGGTCTTTCTTACGAGGTTTCTTTTCAGATGCTATCGCTGGCATAAGAATAAAGGACAGTATGATAATTAAGAAGTTCTTTATCATGATGAGGTTATTTGTCAGTGACTCAATATTGAGAATAAAATTGCAAAAATCATTAATGATAGGCAAGGATAAGAACCCTAATAGTATCGTCTTTTTGGCTAGATGTAAATAATTAAAGGTGAATCACCTGTCCTTTTCCATCAGACTGTGTGCATATAATCAGGCTTTTGTAATCGTAAGTTAGAAAAGCATAGTTGCCTGGTTGCTTTTCAATCATCTCTATTGCTGCTTTATATGAGGTATGAGCAAAGTCGAAAATGGTCAATTGGTTATCGGCAGACTTGCTAATGCCTGACAATGAAATTTTAACTATAGTGCCGAGCGCATTATTGATTGACTGTTGCAAACCTTTATTGTCTGACAAAAGGATAACTTTCTGAAAGTAAGAATGCTTGCTTCTGTGGTAGTTGCTGTGCGTTAGCAAGTTTGATGCTATGTGTAGATTGGTTGCCAGCTTAATGCTACTCCATATGAGTGAATTAGTTAGCCACCATTGGTTAGAGGAGATATGCTGTTTGTAAAAAAGCCACATAGCATTATAGAAGTGCCCGATGATTGTTCTATTTAAGAAAGTACTTTGCCCTTTAAAATGTATGATAGTTGTGTTTGGGAAATAAATATTACTGCCGTGTGCCTGTTTTAATCGCCACGATAAGTCAATATCCTCACCATACATAAAGTACGATTCATCCAATAGAGTGAACCTGTTTTTATTGTCGCGTGGTATGGTTAAAAAAGCACCTGATAAAACATCTACTGAATGAATGGCGTTTTGTTTGAGGTGACCCACGTAATAATTTGCTAATAGTTTAGATTGAGGGAAAAGCTTGTGGAGACCAGTTAGTTTAAAAAAGGATGTCTTAACATCAGGGAATCCTCTCTTGGATTCTTTGAGGTAGTGTCCATTGCCGTCGATCATTTTGACACCCAGTCCACCCGTATTTGGATTATTTTTATAATACTTCAATACCTGACTAAACGAATCTTCAGCTACAATAGTATCAGGATTAAGCAGTATGGCTACATGCCCCTTAGCTGCTCTAAGGCCAAGGTTGTTGGCTTTAGCAAACCCGAGATTCTCAGAATTTGGTATAATGGTTACAAAAGGATATTGCTTTCGAGTTGTAGCCTGTAGTATTTGGTTGTTTGAGTTATCAATCAGTAAAACTTCAGCACTAATGTTGTCTATAGCTTTAGCAACTGAATCAAGAGTTAGCTTCAGAAAATCAATAGCATTATAACCAACAATTATTATTGATAACTCTATATTTGAATCATTCATAATGTATCTCACTCAGTACTTATGAACGTGAATTTCAGATAAATGTTATTATCTGCAGAAAATTGCCTGCAGAAAGCCGCAAAGTGTTCGTTTCTTTGCTTTCAAATACCTTTGCTGATAATCAGACTTTTCTTTATCAGATGCGTCCTTATTGATCCAGTGCCAAATCTCTCCCCAGCCCATAAAGCCTCCCACATTACGATCGTCTATAAACAGGTCGGCGTTAACTTTACGGCTGATGCCAGCAGTATATTCTTCTTCGGGATGCATGCGATTAACAGCGTAAAAATCGATGCCATTTTTACGACAATATTCAACGGCTTCATCCAGTTCTTTGCCGGTTCTGATGGTCCATAATATCAGCAGGTGGCCTTTATCCTGCAGTGATTTTAATGTTTCAAAAGCAAATATTCGCTCTTTGCCAATGGCAGGGTATTTATGTTCTACAATGGTTCCGTCAAAATCAACAGCTATCAACATACAAATAGAGGATTAAAGTTCGTTAGGATCAATAGTTAATTCTTCTAATATACTTGTTTTTCGGGGGTAATTAAGTAATAAAAAAAGGTATACAAGACCGAAGATCATCAGTTGATTAAGGCTGCCAGTCATCAGGTAGCCAAGTAAGCTAAGCAATGAAATGCCTTCGAGTGTCATAATTTTAATGAAATAGGCCATGCGGTACTGTTGCAGTTTTGCTTCTGCACTCAAGTCGGGATTAATGTGTTTTACTTTTCGGTTGTGAAACATGTAACTGGCTGGTATACCTGCAAGTGCTAAAACAATAATCAATGACTTGAGGTTGCTTTCTGCAGCCAGATCCATCGGGTATACGCGTCCGTTTATAGTGATAAAAACAAATGCCAGGGCAGCGAAAACTGCCAGCAGAATACTTACAATAAAGTAAATGAGGCGGATTTGTTTTATAGTTTTCAATGAGCTCATATTAAATTGTCTTTTCAAAGGGTAAACGATTAATTAAGGAACGGCCAAGCGTTACTTCATCGGTATATTCTAATTCATCACCAATTGATACGCCGCGGGCAATGGTGGTGGTGGTAATATTATACTTGTCAAACTTTTTATAAAGATAGAAGTTGGTTGTGTCACCTTCCATGGTTGTACTTAGAGCAAATATAACTTCTTTGATCGAACCGTTTTTTATCTTCTCTTCCAGCGGTGCAATGGTGAGGTCATCGGGCCCAATGCCATCCATAGGTGAAATAACGCCGCCTAAAACATGGTATACACCTGAAAATTGTTGTGTACTTTCAATAGCCATCACATCCCTGATGCTTTCAACTACGCATATTGTACTGTGATCGCGGTTCATATCGGCACAGATGCTACAGGTTTCACTGTCGGAAATATTATAACAGCTCTTACAATACATGATTTCCTGACGCATATGATGAACAGTATCGGCAAATTTATACACCTGTTCTTTTTCTTGTTTAAGCAGGTGCAGTACCAGTCTCAATGCTGTTTTTCGTCCGATGCCAGGTAGTTTGGCAAACTCGTTAACAGCATTTTCAAGTAATTTGGATGGATATGATGATGGTGACATTGAATATTATATTGGGGCATAAAGATAGTAAAGATTGTATCTTGCAACAGGCTTTTGTGGCATTATATTATGCCGCTGTCGATGAGCAAAATGATGTGTTCAATCATTTTATCTTCACTTTCGGCATGGTATTCTGATTTAAGATTGGAACCAAACAAGCGGGCTATACCTTGCCAGAAGAATGCCGATACGCCACCTTTAAACTGCTTGATTAAGTCATAAGTGGTATTGCCAGTTTCGCGGTTGATGAGTTTAATAAGCAGCCGGCCTTGCGAAAAGGTTAATTTTCGGAGTGGTGCTTCGAATTCATCAAATAACTCCTTTTCGGCTTTTTTGAGGTAAGCTTTCTTTTCCTTTTCATTGGTAAGCAGGGCTAAATCGGCATTGATGGTGTTCACTTTTTCTCCTGCGCTACGCGCATATGGAAGAACTTTTTTTACATTCCTGACTAGCTTTCCATAATGGCGCTTGGCTCGTTTATTTTTAAAAACATACGCTGGTATCACCGGCACTTCTTTGAGGTTGACATGCGGTATTGTGTCGTGATTAACAATTCGGTGTTGCAGTATCAGGTTGATGGAATCGGCTAATTCCTGACTTTCAATACTGGAATTGGCAAGTGAGTATACAAGCAATACCACTATTAAAGCGCTTCTTGTTAATATGGTTTTACAGGTGTTTAGCATACTACAAAAATAGAACCGGAACTGCTTATGATGCAAATGTTTTAATGGTGGCTTATCTAAGGTGTTGGATCTGTTTTCAACATAATCAACATATGAATGGATGTATGTGTTTGAAGTTGGTTCACCACATTTTAGTTTTTTTAAGAATCAAGCCAGCAAATTTTATACTACATTTGCCGCCTTAAATAATCGCATGAGTCAAATCTGGTATATATCTGTGATGATTACAATGGTCATCTTTAATTCTGCAAAAGTAACTTTTGCATATGACTATGTCTGCGATAAAAACTACCAGGTTGGGTCAGATAATGCCTGTTATTCTGGCAATTTACTACAGGTTCTCCTTAGCGAAAATAGTTTTGAAACAGGGGAGGAAGAAGCCGATGCATCAACGCATATT
Organism: Carboxylicivirga mesophila; assembly: GCF_018271975.1. GTDB lineage: Bacteria > Bacteroidota > Bacteroidia > Bacteroidales > Marinilabiliaceae > Carboxylicivirga > Carboxylicivirga mesophila. Next base: position 80,119 of record NZ_JAGUCN010000019.1, on the reverse strand, counting down.
GTTTTTGTTGGTGAGCAAGAACAAACTATCTTTTACCCACATTTTGGCACGCTAACGCACTTGTTTCATAGTTTCTGCTTTTTTATTCTTTTTGAATCAGATACATCTCCACCATTAGCCTAATAAGCCTTATTGGGGCTATCTTCTTTTAGCTAATTTATTATTATAACTAGAGGTTTTTTCCTTTTTAGTAAAACTATCGTATGTTTCTTTTAATGGTTGTAGTCTTTGTCGTGGGCTACGGATTTATTGTGTTTGAGCATGTAAATCATATTAATAAAGCGGCAACAGCATTATTTATTGGCACCATATTATGGGCAATCTATGCTTTGGGAGGAGAAGGGATTTTATCCAATGGCGCCAGCGCATCCTGGTTACAATTCTCCAAGACTCATGCAAAAGACGTAACTTATTTCATAACGCATCATGAGCTTTTCCACCACCTATCGGAGATATCATCTATTTTGTTTTTCCTGGTGGGGGCCATGACGATTGTCGAACTGGTTGATAAGTACCAGGGTTTTAGGGTAATCACCAGTAAAATTGAGAGTGGTAATATTAAGCGGCTCCTCTGGATTATTAGTCTGCTTACGTTTTTTATGTCGGCAGTGCTCGATAATCTGACCACTACTATTGTGTTGATAACTGTTTTACGAAAATTATTAACAAAACAGGAAAACAGGTGGGTGTTTGCCAGTGTAGTTGTCATTTCAGCTAATGCAGGCGGAGCATGGTCTCCAATTGGTGATGTTACCACTATAATGCTTTGGATTGGCGGCCAGATAACAGCGGCACATATAATAGGATCATTAATTGTACCAAGTGTAGTTAATGTGTTGGTTTCAACGGCATTGTTTAGTCTTTTCACAGTTAAAGGACAATCTATAAAGCCGGTGTTGCCAGATGATGAAATGCGTGAGTTTACCACGCATCAGGAACGGGTATTTATGTTGGTAGTTGGTACGCTTGCCTTAATATCTGTTCCTGTTTTTAAAACTATCACGCACTTGCCACCTTATTTGGGGATGTTGCTTGGCTTATCTGTGTTATGGATTATGACCGACAGGTACCTTAAAAAGCGCAGTGCTGCTGATAAACGAACATTGACAGTTACAGCAGCGCTAAAGGCTGTGGATATACCAACTGTTTTATTTTTTCTCGGCGTATTAAGTGCTGTGGCCGCCCTTCAATCGGCCGGTCATTTAGATGTGTTATCACGCTGGTTGGATAATAAGGTCCATAACATTTACGCCATTAACCTGCTGATAGGTGTTATCTCATCGATTGTTGATAATGTACCATTGGTAGCTGCTTCTATGGGCATGTATTCAATTGAGGCTGCCGATGCTGTTGGAATGGCCGGTAACTTTGTACAAAATGGTGTTTTCTGGACGTTTCTGACTTACTGTGCCGGTACAGGTGGCAGCCTGTTAATTATTGGTTCGGCATCGGGTGTAGCTGCAATGGGACTTGAGAAAATTAATTTTCTGTGGTACCTCAAACGTATAAGCTGGATTGCCTTGGTGGGTTATCTGGCTGGTGCACTAGCCTATTATATTCAGATTCAATTATTTTAATGTAATGCTTTTACAGGGGTAGAGGTAAATATCTTTTAAATCTATAGCAATGAAAAATATTTCTCTTAAAATCAATAGCGCTAACAATTATCAATCCTCTAAAATGTGGATAGGGGTTGTTGTACTAACCGTAATTGTGATGGTTATTCGTGTAATAACCGGTTCTTTTTAGTATTTTTTGGTTGAAGTGATTTGGCCGGACAGAAACCGTCCCTGATTTAGTCTGTTCGGTCATTCACTTTTAAACGTATATCCAAGTGGAATAATAGGTGCTGCAATATTGCTCAAACTTCATAGAACCTGGGGGATGAACCATCCCATTTTTTTCAGATGACGAAAGATTCCCGTTAATTCCAGTCCAATCTGCTTGAGGTTCAGTGGAGCATAATCTTCTGGAGTAACAATTAGTTTCTTAGTGCGGTCTACATCAAATTGATAAGACATTAAAATAAACAATAATTGATCCTCCTGATAGTTAGGTTTTCTTGTGCTGTTTAATCTCTTAGACATGTGTATAGTTTTACAGGGAAAAATTAAGACGATAAAATTAGCCAAAAGGACATGAACAAATGGCTCTGAAAAGACCATTTGCTATCCCAATTCGCTCAAATTACCGAAGCTTTGGTAAGCTATGCACACATGCGTATGTTTACTTTTTTAGATGTAGAATAATCGTTGATTTAGGTGGGATATTTACATCGTTAAAATCTTTGTATGATTCATCCGTTATGATGTCGATTCCCCAACTGTATTGCGATAAGATATCCTTGTATTCTTCTGTTTCAACCCGGTAGCTCGAAGTGCTGGAGTTATTAATAAACACCATCAAGGCCTGTTGATCATCTCCTCTTGAATAGGCATATATATCGTTCTCGGGAAAGAAGTGATAAAAATGACCATTCAGTATTGAAGCATTCGCTTTCCGCCAGTTGAGCAGTTTTTTGAGGTTGTCATGAAACTGCTGCTGCTCAGCATTCAAGCCGGCACCTGTAAAACCATTGGCTACATCGTCTTCCCAACCTCCCGGAAAATCCTTGGATAAATTACTAAGTCCTTTGCCTTGAAGACCTTTAATCATCCATTCTGTTCCGTAATAGATTGATGGAATGCCAGGTGACGTTAGCAAGTGAGCAGTCATCATCAATAGTTGCTGTATTTCACTATCGGCATTGGTGTATGCGCGATTCAGCGTATGATTGTCAAGCATAATAATATTGTGGCGTGCTTGAGCAGGTGATTGATTGAGCGAATAATTGTAGATTGATGCAATACCAATTTGAGAATCCTGAAAAGGCGAAAAGGCATCGGCCATAATCTTCGGATAGTTGTAGTTGTATATCAGCGTATTTAATCCTCCGGCTATTGATTTCCAGTAGATATGCTGATTAGTATACGAGTGGTTATCCAGAACTATTGTTAGATCATTAAAGTTGCTCTTTAGTTGTTGGTATAGTGCCTCAATCAATACAGGTTGATTCCTGGCTGCCTGATCAATTTTAATGTATTGTAAACCTGTTGTTTCAATCCACCATATGCAATGCTGAATAATCAGCTTGTTGACGAGCGTATTGTGCTGGTTCAGGGTAGGGAAGTTAGAATATTCAATCAACCGTCTGTTTTTCTCTTGTGTTTGAGGTGGGCTGTATGGATCAGTCAGTATGTTATGGTTAGGGTAATCGGTATCGTCTCCAAATACTTCAGGATAAAAAAAAGTTGAATCAATTAGTTCTTTAAAGAAAGGGTGCTGATTACCTAACTGATTCAGGTTAAAAGTCTGTATGCATTTAAGGTTTTGCTGTTCGCAGGTTTCCAATAAGTTGTTGTAGAGTTGAATATCACCCAACCTTTGGTCAATCTTATAAAAATTAGTTGGAGCCTGACGTTTATAGGAGTTCATCATCAGGTTACTTTCCAGTATGGGCATTAGCTCGATGGCAGTAAATCCCAAATCCGAAATGTAGTTCAGTTTTGAAAGAATACCCTTTAGGTCGCCGCCATGAATGCCGGTAGGGTTGAGGCGATCTTTTTTCTCAAAGTAGCTGCTGATATTATCGTTTTTTTCATCGCCGTTGCAGAATCGATCGGGTATTATCTGGTAAATGACATCTGCTGGCTGAAGCGACACATGTTCAGCTCGTTCTTTACGTTTTTCAATCCTGAAGGGCAGGGTATAAGGCTTTCTACCTTTAGTATGAAATGTGATATTAGCTATATGGGGTTGAACACTGTCAGGCACAGTTATTTCAAGAATGTGGAAATTGCTGTTGGCGGCGGGGTAGTGCTTTGTTAAGGTGATGTGAGCCGGATTAATACTGATGTCTTGTACTTCTGATGGTATGTTTTCGGCAATGACAATAACGTTATGGCTACTCATCCCAATCCACCAGTTCTGAGGACTTATTTTAATGTCCTTTCCAAAACATATAAGGCTGGATACAAGCCAAAGGCTACTGATTAAGACTGTGCGAATCTTCATTTTAATCGAATTATAAAGATGTGTGTATGGGTGACTGCACAAAATAGATAAAGCTGCTTACTATTGCAAGAAGAAGCAGCTTAAATGCAAAAAGGAGCCTTAAAACGGCTCCTCTTCGACATTATATAATCAGCAAAATTATTTTGTCTGAATGGTTGTTGATTGCCCTGGTTCAACGCTTACTTTCTGGTCATATACTTTCAGTTCAATCTGATTTTTAGCATGTGACAGAATGGTTACTTCCTGGCTATTAACAATTACTTCCATATCATTGCCCATAAACGCAATGCGGAATGAATACTCTTGCCATTGTTTAGGTATAATAGGATTTAGGAAGAGCTCACCGTCGTGAACGCGCTTTCCGCCAAATCCTTCAACAATCGACATCCATGTACCTGCCATACTTGTAATATGAAGGCCTTCGTGTGCCTCATGATTGTAGTCATCAATATCCAATCGCGATGTACGCAGATACATTTCGTAGGCCTTGTCGTAATCACCAATTTTAGCGGCCAACACCGAGTGTACGCAAGGTGAAAGAGACGATTCGTGCACTGTGCGAGGTTCGTAGAATTCGAAGTTGCGTTTGATGGTTTCCATATCAAATTCTTCCTCGAATACATAGATGCCTTGCAGAGTATCGGCCTGCTTAATGTAACAGCTGCGTAGGATACGATCCCACGACCAGTATTGGTTGATAGGGCGTTCGGCCGGATTTAGCTGGTCAACCAATATCTGCTCTTTGTCCATATAGCCATCCTGCTGCATAAATACCTGCAGCTTTTCGTTATATGGGAAATGCATTTTGTCAATAATATCTTCCCATCGTGGTACTTCACCATCATAGCTGAACGAAGTTTTAGCTATAATTTCGTTATAGCGTGCCTCATTCATGGCCTTCACCTTGGCCAATGACTCAATGGTGTATTTTAAGCACCATACAGCCATTTTGTTGGTATACCAGTTGTTATTGATGTTGTTTTCGTATTCGTTTGGTCCGGTAACCCCCAGCATTACATACTTTTGGCGTTCTTCTGAGAAGGTGATTCTTTGGCTCCAAAAGCGAGAAATACCTAATAATACTTCCAGCCCGTATTCGCTTAGGTAAGCCTCATCATTAGTATGACGGATATAATTGTGGATTGCAAACGCGATAGCGCCATTCCGGTGTATTTCTTCAAAGGTAATTTCCCACTCGTTATGACATTCTTCACCATTGATGGTTACCATTGGGTAGAGGGCAGCTCCATTTTTAAAGCCAAGTTTTTCGGCATTTTCAATGGCTCTGTCAAGGTGTTTGTATCGATAGATGAGTAGATTGCGCGTCACTTCCGAAGGGGCTGTTGCAATAAAGAACGGCACACAGTATGCTTCAGTATCCCAGTAAGTTGAGCCGCCGTATTTTTCACCGGTAAAACCTTTAGGACCTACATTTAAACGTTCGTCTTCACCTGTGTATGTTTGGTTGAGGTGGAAGATATTAAAGCGAATACCTTGCTGGGCAGCTATATCGCCTTTGATGTGAATATCGCTTAACACCCATTTGTCGGCCCAAACTTTTATATGATCCTTTAATAAAGCATCAAATCCTTTTTGAAAACCTGACGCAGTAACTTTTTTTGTGGCTTCTAACACTGCTGTTTTGTCGTAGTTCAGCGAACTGGTAACCCCAACAATTTTATCAATTGAGAAGCATTCGCCTTCTTTTACGGTTCTTTCAATGCGGTTAGCCACCCAAGCTTCCTTTTTAAGTACTTCAGGTGTTGTTTTGAGCTCAGAATCACCGATTTTTGCGACGATTTTCATACCAAAACCGGCTCTGAAGCCAATTTTCTTTGTTTCAGTTACCAGGTATGCTTCGCCGGCGTGTGCTTCCATCTCAATAATATTCCAGAACTTCTCATCGTAATTGGAATCTTCGTTCTCCACATCACCATCCAGGTAGGCCGTGAAAGCAATTTTACCATCAAAGTTAAGCGGAGTAACCGAATAGCGGATAGCACCATTCTCAGTGTCAGCCATACTTACGAAGCGCTTAGCCGACACTTGTATTTTCTTACCATCATCCATGGTGGCAGTAAACTCACGCAGCAGATAGCCCTCTTTCATGTTAAGAGTACGTCTGAAATTATCTGTTTTGCAAGTGTATAGGTCCAGGTAATGGCCATCAATTTGCACGTCAATACCAATCCAGTTTGGACTGTTTAATACCTTCGCAAAATATTCAGGATAACCATTTTTCCACCATCCAACACGGGTTTTGTCCGGATAATAAATACCCGCTACATAACTTCCCTGCAAGGATGGACCTGAATAGGTTTCCTCAAAATTGGCTCTATGTCCCATTTTACCATTACCCAGGCTGAAAATACTTTCAGAAGACTGGTGGTTTTCGGGGTTAAAGCCTTCTTCTATGATGCACCACTCATCGTGTTTTAAATACTCCTTCATTGTAATTTGGTTTTAAGATTTTAAGTTGGTGACTAGCGCCACTTTTCATCAAAACCGTAATTCTAGTTTAGTTCCATTAATTTCTCATAGGTCATTTGATGCAAGCCATCAATTACCAGGTTAGCTTTGCCTAATACATCAGGTGACCCAATACCCACACATTTCATATTGCCGGCCAAAGCTGCTTCAACACCAGCCTCAGCATCTTCAAATACTACACATTCCGACGGTGCAACATTTAGCGCCTCAGCTCCTTTCAGGAAAACCTCAGGATTGGGTTTTGCCTCAGTTACCTTGGTTCCGTCAATAATGGCTTCAAACAATTCGGTTAATTCTAATCGTTCCAGGATGGTCATGGCATTTTTGCTGGCAGAACCCAATGCTATTTTAATGCCTTTAGCTTTTAACTCTTGTAAAAATTCTTTTGCACCATCTAAAATTTCATCGGGCTGCATTTTTAAAATGAATGTTCTGTAGTTTTCATTTTTCTTTTCAGCCAGGCGGTGCTTCTCTTCATCGCTCAGGGTTATTCCGCCTATCTCCAGCAGTATGTTAAGCGAAGTCATTCGACTTACCCCTTTCAGACGCTCATTATCTTCCTCTGTGAACTCGAAGCCTAAGTTGCTTGCCAGTTCTTTCCATGCGATATAATGATACTTTGCCGTATCAACAATCACTCCATCTAAATCAAACAAACATGCTTTTATTTGTCCCATCCAATTTGTTTTATTCTGTTGTTTTTGATTCTGATTTTACAAATGATACCATGAAGGCACCTAAAATCATAATTACACCGGCCATAATCAGGATGTATATGCCTTCACCACCAAAAAACATTCGTAAGATAGGACCACCTATGACGCCACTCAAAATTTGAGGGACAACAACTGTCAGGTTAAACAGTCCCATGTAAATACCCATGCGTTTGGCAGGAAGTGAGCCAGAAAGAATGGCATATGGCATTGCTAAAATACCTGCCCAGGCAATTCCGATTCCAACCATTGATATCAATAGCATGTACTGATCATCAAAGAAGTAGGTTGAAATATATCCTAAGCCACCGAGTAGCAATGAACCGGCATAAACTGTTTTGCGACTGGTTAGTTTAATAAACCAAGGCATAACAATTGAAAAGATAGCAGCCACAGCACTGTACACTGCAAAACAAATACCCACCCAGTTACCAGCTTCATTAAAAGCTTTTAGTGTGGCTTCATTTGTTTCTGTTTCGGCATTAAAATCTATTGGTACGCCAAAATAGTGTTGTGAAATAGCTGTAGTAGAATATACCCACAACAGGAAAAGTGGAAACCATGAAAACAATTGTACAATTGACAATTGCTGCATTGTTTTTGGCATGTTGATTAAAAGCTTCCAGAAACTTTCTTTCTGGGCTTTATCTTCTTCAGTAATGTTTTTGTATGCCTCAAACTCCTCCGGAGGGTACTCTTTTGTTTTAAATACAGTTACCAAAACGCTTATCAGTAATAATGATCCGCCAATGTAGAATGACCAGATAACCGATGGGGCTACTTTTCCAGCCTCAGGTTCATTTTCAATACCTATTGCCGTAAGTATAAAAGGTAATGCAGATCCAATAACAGCTCCTGTATTAATCAGGAAGCTTTGGACTGAATAACCAATGTTACGCTGTTCTTCCGGCGTCATATCTGCTACAAGGGCTCTGAATGGTTGAAATGTCACATTAAATGAACCATCCATTAGTGCCAGCATAGCAACACCGAAAAACAAAACACCAGCCCCGCCGGCTTTTATTACCAAAGGCGCATTGGGCATAAAAAACATAGCAATCATTGAAACAATGGCACCACCTAATATATAAGGTGAACGACGACCGAGCTTTGTCCATGTTTTATCACTGGCTGCACCTACAACCGGTTGAACGATTAACCCCATAATGGGAGCAACCAACCAAAAAAACGACAGGTTATGTGGGTCGGCACCTAAACTGGTTAAAATACGACTGGCATTTGCATTTTGCAGTGCAAACCCAAATTGTACGCCTAAAAAGCCAAAGCTTAAGTTCCAAATTTGCCAAAAGGATAACTTTGGTAATTGTTTCATAATTACTTGTTTTTAGTTACAGGAATACCAATTGATAACAGTTAGTAAACCAACCGCAGGCAAAATGATATTCATAGTCTTAGATGAGGTACAACAATACCTTAATGACTTATAAAGGTATAAGCATTATTGAAAGGCATTAACAGGAAAGTCTCTTATCAATTAAATCCAATACAAATTTAAGATAAACTTAATATTTATGCCAGCTTTATTTGTTGCGGTGTTTTAGGCTATCTTCTAATAAATCAGTACTATTACTGATTGCAATCGTTTGCGAAATGCCTTGCATTTTTTAGAGATAGGCTGAAAATTAACAAACCGGATTTTTTGCAAACGTTTTCGGAAGGTATTACTTTATAGCCAATAGCCCATAGACTGCATGGTTAACAATGGCCATCAATGCAGTTAATTATTAAAGTAAAGGGTAGTGCTTAGTATTCAGTGCCTAGTTGCGATGAGGCGCGTTCTACCAGTTCAGGCGTAAATATTTTCGTCTCATATTCTTCCTCATCCACATTGTTTTCAATATGGCCTATTAATAGGCGCATAGCGGCCTGTCCTATATCATAGCCTTTTTGCTCAACGGTTGTGAGTGGTGGGTAAGCTATATTGGCATTGGGGCCGTCGCCAAAGCCCACAACTGCAATGTCTTTGGGGATGCTGTAGCCGTTACGCTGAAGGACTTGCATAGCAGCAATGGCAGTACTGTCGTTAACGGCAAATATACCATCAACTTCAGGAGCTAAGCGGATAATATCATCAGCCCTGGCAAATACAGTTTCACGTGTGTCACACTTAACTATTAAGCGATCGTCACAGCTGAGTTTATGCTCTTTTAGAGCACTGCAATATCCTTCTTTGCGGTTTTTACCTATTAATAAATGTTGCGGTGCTGCCAGGTGCATAATTTTTTTACAGCCTTTATCTATCAAATGACGAGTGGCAATTCTGGCGCCTTCAAAATCGTCAGCAATTACTCTGTCGGAGCTAATTTGTTCGCATATTCGGTCGAAAAACACCACTGGAACACCATTTTCCTTCAGGTTTTCGAAGTGGGCAAACTCATGTGTGTTCTTGCTCATCGATATTAAAATACCATCCACCCGGTTGTCAACAAGCGCTTGTAGGTCAATCACCTCTCTCTGGTAATTTTCATTCGTTTGGCAAATGATGGCATTATAACCTCTTCCATATGCTACATCTTCAATACCACTAATAACTGTAGAAAAGAAATGGTGAACAATCTCCGGTATTACAATGCCAATGGTATTAGTTTTACTGCTCCTCAAACTTAACGCCAATGCATTGGGACGGTAGTTTACTTTTTCGGCAAATGTTTGCACCAACTGTTTGGTTTTCGGGCTAATGTCTGGGTGGTCCTTCAGAGCCCTTGAAACAGTAGATGGTGAGATACCAAGTATTCTGGCAATATCTTTAATCGTGATTGGTTGGGATTTCATTTTTATAGCTATGGAACTGTTGTTAGACTGATAAAAATTAAAGATAGCAAAAACATCAATACCTCTCATAGTTTGCCGAAAAATGAGTTGACGGATCATAATTCTGAAAAAAACAAAACATGTTCTACAGCAGGTTGTTTTACCGCAAACGACACCGCAAACGACACCGCAAACGGTTGCGACGAATTATCTGCAAAATTGTGTATTTGTGTGTTAATAAATGTTTACAGAATCTTCAAAATTGCATATGTTTGTAGCGGTCTTAGTGGTTAAATTAAGCATTGTTTTAAAGGTATTAACAGAATCATCTTCTCAATTAATCCACAAATGAAAATCCTTTAAAACGGATAACGGATGTTTAATTCGGTATAGCACCACGTTTAAATTGGTATAATTTTGATTAGTGGTCTAAACCACCCCAATTGCAAGGGGGCTAACATGATAAATTAAATTTTTTATCAACACATGAAAATCTAGTTTTTATGAAAAGACAGTCAAATCTTTTTAAGTTACTGCTTATTGTTGTGGCGCTTTTTAGCTTTTCAGCGCTATACGCCCAACAAATGACAGTGTCAGGAACGGTAACAGACGCAGCTGATGGAATGCCATTACCTGGCGTAACCGTTGCAGTTAAAGGTACCACAACCGGTACAATTACTACTCCTGATGGAAATTACACGTTAAGCGTTGAAAATGGGCAAACGCTGGTTTTCTCATTTATTGGCTATAAATCACAAGAAATTGTTGCTACTAATACAACCATTAATGTTGCCTTGGAAGAAGATATAATTGGCATGGAAGAAGTGGTTGTTATTGGGTATGGTACTACAAAAAAGAAAGATTTAACAGGATCTATCCAGACCGTTAATGCTGATGATTTTAACCAGGGAGCGATTGCATCTCCACAACAGTTAATTAATGGTAAAGTAGCTGGTGTGCAGATTACTGATGGTGGTGGTGCGCCTGGAGAAGGTGCGACTATTAGAATTCGCGGTGGTTCTTCACTTACAGCGTCTAATGATCCTCTAATTATTATTGATGGTGTGCCTCTTGATGGAGGAGATGTAGGAGGTATGCGTAACCCGCTTAATGTTGTTAATCCAAATGATATTGAAACTTTTACTGTATTAAAGGATGCATCAGCTACCGCAATTTATGGTTCACGAGCATCTAATGGAGTAATCTTAATTACTACTAAAAAAGGTAGTGGAGCTGGAATGAAGATAGATTATGCAGGTAATGTATCTGTGGCAACTAAAGCGAATGAGTTAGACATTTTAAGCGCTAATCAATATAGAGAGGTTCTTACAGATAAATTCCCTGATAATGTAGGTTTAATGGGAGAGGCAAGTACTGATTGGCAAAAAGAAGTTTATAGAACTGCAGTAAGTACTGATCATAACCTTGCAATGTCAGGTATGATTGCGGACAAAATGCCATATCGTGCTTCTGTTGGATACAACCTTTCAAATGGTATCCTTGATGAATCAAGTATGGAAAGAACAACAGCGTCAATTAATGTTAATCCAACATTTTTTGATGATCACTTAAGAGTGAATCTTTCTGCCAAAGGAATGTTTGTTAACAACAACTTTTCAAATACAGGAGCTGTTGGAGCCGCAATTTCTATGGATCCAACACAAATGATAACAGGTGATATGTTTGAGCCTTATGGAGGTTACTTTACATGGACCCGTGGAGATGGAACTCCTAATGGTAATGCCCCTGATAACCCAAGAGCACTAATTGACCAGCGAGTTGATAAATCTAAAGTGAATAGGTTCATTGGAAATGCTCAATTCGACTATAAATTCCACTTTTTACCAGAGCTTCGCGCCAATTTGAATATCGGGATGGACATGCTGGAATCACAGGATGATCCAAAAGAAGTTATGGCTGGTGCTGCATGGGATACTGATGCATATTTGCGTGGAGGTTCTTATGAAAAGTATAAATTAAAGAAAGAAAATAAATTACTTGATTTCTACTTGCAGTATACTAAAAACCTAGATGCCATAGATTCTCGTTTTGATGTGATGGGTGGGTACTCATGGCAACATTTCTGGACTGAAAACACATCAGGTAGTTGGTTCAACTTACCAAATGAAGATGGTGATTTCGTGAGAGATCCAGAAAACTTGACCCGTAATGAGAACTACCTGGTATCATTCTTCGGTAGATTAAATTATGTGTTATCCGATAAATACTACTTAACATTTACTTTAAGAAATGATGGATCGTCACGTTTCTCAGAAGATAATCGTTGGGGTCTTTTCCCATCTGTTGCTTTAGCATGGAATGTGAAAGAAGAATCTTTCTTAGAAGGAAGTGATGTGCTTTCTACCTTGAAAATGAAATTGGGTTATGGTGTAACTGGTCAGCAAAATATTGGTTCTGACTATGGTTATTTCGGAACTTATAAATCAGGACAGCCAACAGCGCAGTATGTTTATTACAACAATGTGACTGGTTCATATGATCGTGTGCCATTAACTACAATTCGCCCTAACGGATATGATGAGAATTTGAAATGGGAGGAAACAACAACCTATAATATTGGATTCGACTATGGATTCTTAAATAATCGCATTAGCGGTACCTTAGATGTCTACTTACGTGAAACAAAGGATCTGTTGAACCAGATTCCTGTGCCTGCAGGTGCTAACTTAACTAATGAACTTGTTACAAATGTTGGTTCGTTGGAGAATAAAGGTTTTGAATTGTCTGTTAATGCAATTGCGTTGGAAGGAAGCGATTACTCTTGGAGTATTGGTGCCAATGTTGCCTATAATGAAAATGAGATTACAAAATTAACAAGGGTTGAAGATCCGAACTACTTGGGTGTTCAAACAGGTGGTATTTCAGGTGGTACTGGTAATATGGTTCAAATTCACCAAGTTGGACAGCCAGCTAATTCATTCTTTGTTTATAAGCAAATATATGGTACTAATGGCATGCCAATTGAAGGTTTATATGAAGACGTTAATGGAGACGGACAATTCAACGAAAGTGATTTGAGAGTTTATAAGCAATCAGCTCCTAAAGTGATGCTTGGTTTGAATACTAACTTCAATTATAAAAACTGGGATTTCAGCATGGCAGGACGCGCTAACTTAGGTCAATATGTCTATAATAACATGGCCTCTGATGGTGGATTCTATAACAGAATGCAAATTAGTGGTGAGTACCTGAATAATTTGAATAAAGATGTATTCAATACAGGTTTTAACACTGCTCAATACTTAAGTGATTACTATGTGCAGAATGCCTCTTTCTTCAGAATGGACAATATCACCCTTGGATATGATATGTCTGATTTGTTGAACAACAATATGAAGATGAGAGTTTACACTTCGGTTAATAACGTATTTGTTATTACAGACTATGAAGGAATTGATCCTGAGGTGAGTGGAGGTATTGATAATAATATTTACCCACGTCCAAGAACATTTTTACTTGGTGTAAATGTTACATTTTAATTTGAAGAAGTCATGAAGATAAAAGTATTAAATAAAATTGCATTTGCACTTGCTATTATCGTTGGTTTAGGTGCATGTACAAGTGATTTAGATGTTACGCCGATTGATCCAAACTTGGCAACAGCAGATAAAGTTTTGGATTCAGAGGAGGCATTTGCTCAAGTGTTGGCTAAGATTTATGCTGGTTTTGCAGTTTCAGGCCAACAAGGACCTGCAGGTGATCCAGATTTAGTTGGTTTTGACGAAGGTCACAGCCAGTATTGGAGAGGTTATTTCGTTTGTCAGGAATTACCAACCGATGAAGCCGTAAATGGATGGGCTGATGGTGATTTGCCAGATGTAAGTCAGGTAGATTGGGGTGCAAACAATGGATTCATCCGTCAATTTTACTACAGAGCTATTTACCAGGTTTCTTTAGCTAACGAGTTTATTCGTCAGGCAAACAGATTAGGAAAACCTGAGTATTCTAACTTACCGCAGTATATGGCAGAAGCTCGTTTCTTAAGAGCCTTATCATACTGGCATGCTTTGGATTTATTTGGAAATGGTGTTCCATTTGTAACTGAGAATAGTGCCATTGGTTCTGTTTTACCTCTACCTGCTGGTGAAAACCCACGTGGACCAGAACTGTTCGATTACATCGAAAGTGAATTGTTAGCCATAGTTGGAGAAGGTGAAGATAAATCACAGGTATTAGCTGATGTTGGCCAAACTTATGGAGGCCAGGCTAATAAAGCTGCAGCATGGATGGTATTAGCAAAGTTGTATTTGAATCATAATATTTACAGAGGAGAATTAGACAATGCATATTATACAAAAGCTCGTACTTACATCAATAAAGTAACGTCAGCAGGATATAGCCTGATTACTGATGCTGATGCTGTTGCGGGTGATGTGTATTCTCCATATGAATACCTATTCTTAGCTGATAATTATAAAGCTGATAATGAAATCATTTATTCAATTAACTCCAATGGTGATGATACCAGAACGTATGGTGGTATGACATATGTGGTAGCTGCTTCTATCGGTGGTGATGAAATGAAGCCAAATGATTATGGTATGGCTAATGGTTGGGGTGGTAACCGCACTACAAAGGCCCTGGTAAATAAATTTAGTGTTGATGATAACCGTGCACTTTGGTTTACAACTGGCCAGCAGTTAGAAATTGAGCAACAAGATCAATTTACTCACGGCTATGCGGTTGTTAAGTATAAAAACAGAACAAGAAGTGGTGGTTATGGTTCTAACGAAGGTAAATCAGACTGGACTGATATTAACATTCCTGTTTTCCGTTTGGCCGATGCTTATTTAATGGCTGCTGAGGTTGACCTAAGATTAGATGGAGCTGTTTCGGGTGCAAGTAGGGCATACTTGCAAGAGATTGCTGATAGAGCAGGAACAACTTTACCAGGAACAATTGATCTAGATTGGATTCTTGATGAGAGAGCTCGTGAATTATATTGGGAGTGTCACCGTCGTTCAGATCTTGTGCGCTTTGGTAAGTTTACAAAAGGTTATAACTGGCCTCTAAAAGGTGATGCTTTGCAGGGGAAAGATGTGGATGATAAGTATAATCTAATGCCTATTCCATTTACAGATATTACTGCAAATCCAAATCTTAATCAGAACCCAGGTTATTAATCGTTAACCTATAAATTTTAGACAAATGAAAATATTTCAATATATAGCTGTTATATTACTGGGAGCCATGTTGTTTTCGTCTTGTTCAGAAGATGATAAATTAACATACAACCCTGAGTTAGCAACTGAGTCAAATATTAGTTTGCCAGGTGCTGATGGATTAGTATTTACAAAAGATGATGCCGATGAATTAATTACATTCGAGTGGTCAGCTACAGATCCTGGTGTAAGTGTTCAGGTTGATTATGTAGTTGAACTTTCTACAACAAATATTTTTGATGTTGTAACTACTTTGGCTGAAACTAGCGAAACCAGTGTTGATATTAAAGTTAGTGGTGTTAATAATGCATTAATTGCTTTAGAATTGGATCCTGGTGTTGAAACACAAGTTTATTTGCGTGTTTTGGCTAAGATTAATGAGAATGTAGATGATATAGTATCTGCTTTCAAAGAGTATACGACTACTCCATATGAAACAATAATCGATTACCCAATGATTTATGTTCCTGGAGCATACCAAGGTTGGAGTCCAGGTGCCGAAAATGGTAGGTTGTATTCGTATAATTTCGACAATGTTTATGAGGGAATCATCAGAATTACTGAAACAGCTGATAATAATGGAGAGTTTAAATTAACTGAAGGTCCTAGCTGGGATGTAAACTGGGGTGGAACATTAACTGCAGATGGTGACAATTATACAGGAACCGTTGGCGGTGGAGATAACTTCAAAGTAACTCCTGGTACATATGTATTTAGAGTTGACTTGGATGCGAATACAATAACGTTGACTAAAACTGATTATTGGGGAATAATTGGTGAAGCCATTGGTGGCTGGGGTGATACTGATGATATCATTATGCACTACAATGGCCAGCGTAAGTACTGGGAGGCAACTGCTGATTTCGTAGCAGGAGGTTGGAAATTCAGAAAGAATAGTTCATGGGGCGGTGACCTTACAGGTGATTCTAATGGTAATCTTGTAGGTTCAGGTGATAACATTTCATGCGATACGCCTGGTAACTACCACGTAACATTTGATTTAAACAATATGACTTATACTTTTGAAATAGTTGAATAGAACACTTAATAATATTTGCATAAAAAAGCCGCCCACTGTGGCGGCTTTTTTTTTAAAACACATGCTTATGAGAGATAATTACCTAAATAAACTAATTAGCAGGGGCACATTTTTGCTCTTTATGTTCCTTGTTTCCATTGGACTAAAGGCACAGGTGGTTACCTCTGAACCTGCTATTCCTGTTGAATCAAAATCTGTTACAATTACTTTTTATGCAGATAAAGGTAACCAGGGACTCATGGATTACACAGGCGATGTATATGCTCATACCGGTGTTATTACCAACGAAAGTACCAGTGGGAGTGACTGGAAATACGCGCCTACATGGGGTGATAACAGTTCCAAATACAAAATGACGCGTGTTTCGACCAACGAGTATACGCTTGAGATTACTCCTAACATTAGAGATTACTATGGCGTTGCAGCCTCTGAAGTCATCAAGCAAATGGCATTTGTGTTTCGCAGTACCGATAACTCTAAAGAAGGCAAGGATACAGGTAACAAAGATATTTTTGTGGATGTGTCGGATGAAGAACTGTCAGTCTCGATATCTAGTCCTGTTAATAACAGTATTCATGAAAGTGGTTCGACTGTTAAGGTGCAGGTCAATGCTCTGTTAAATGATCAGCTTCAGTTAAGGGTTAATGGTGAAGTGGTAGCCAGCACCACCGGCCAGGAACTGGTACATGACATCACCAATGTGACGCTGGATCAGTACATTTTAGAGGCAACAGCCAGTGATGCTACAAGTTCGATAAGCGCTACCACTAAATTTTTTGTAAAAGGAGAGGTGGTGAACGAGCCTTTACCCTTAGGGCTAAAACGAGGCGTTAATGTAATTGATGCCAATACTGCAACAGTTGTTTTGTTTGCCCCTAATAAAGAATATGTGTATCTGATGGGTGACTTTAATAATTGGGAGCCATCTAACTCGGCCATGATGAAGAAAGATGGTGATTATTTCTGGTTAACACTAACCGACTTGGATGATACACAAGAGTACGCTTATCAGTTTTGGATTGGTAGCGATTTGAAAGTAGCTGATCCTTATGCCACTAAAATACTGGATCCATGGAATGATAAATACATACCAGAGGATATCTATCCCAACCTAAAAGCCTATCCCGAAGGAAAAACAGATGAGATAGTGAGTGTGTTTACAACAGCCGATCAGACTTTTATCTGGGAGGTAAATGATTTTGTAGCCCCATCGCCCGAAGAACTTGTGGTTTATGAAGTGTTGATTCGCGACTTTACCGATAACAAAGATATTAAGACCATAACCGATACGCTTTCTTACCTGAAGAGATTAGGGGTTAATGCCATTGAACTGATGCCGTTTAATGAGTTTGAAGGCAATGATAGCTGGGGGTATAATCCATCGTTTTATTTTGCTGCCGACAAAGCATATGGTACGGTAGGGGATTACAAGACCTTTATCGATGAGTGTCATAAGGCTGGTATTGCTGTTATTATGGATATGGTGTTGAACCATTCCTATGGGCAGTCGCCTTTTGCAAGGATGTATCTGGGAGATGATGGCAAGCCCTTAAACAATCCATGGTACAATACAGAGCATAACATGGCAGAACCAGCTGCTCAATGGGGCTACGATTTCAATCACGAAAGCACGCATACGCAGCAATTGGTTGACAGTATCTGTTCATATTGGATGGAAGAGTACAAGATTGATGGTTTTCGGTTTGATTTTACCAAAGGATTTACGAATACGCCATATCCGGCAGGTAATTGGGCAAGTGCTTACGATGCCTCCCGTATTGGTATTCTAAAACGAATGGCTTCTGCTATCTGGGAGCAGAAACCTGATGCCATTGTTATTTTTGAGCATTTGTCAGAGAATAGTGAAGAGAAAGAGCTATCTAACCATGGTAACGGCATTTTGTTGTGGGGCAATGCTAATCATGATTTTAATGAAGCTACAATGGGGTACCCATCTGATTTATCATGGACATCTTATCAAAAAAGAGGATGGGACAGACCAGGCGTAGTGAACTATATGGAAAGTCATGATGAAGAGCGCATCATGTATAAAAATTTAGAGTATGGTAATAGCAGTGGTGACTATGATGTAACAGAACTTGCAACAGCATTAAAACGTACTGAGGCCGCTGCAGTCATGCTTATGGCCATTCCTGGACCGAAGATGATATGGCAGTTTGGTGAGTTAGGCTTTGAATTAAGTATTAATCGCTGTACCGACGGAACAATTAGCAATGACTGCCGATTGGCTGCCAAGCCTCCCAAATGGGAGTACCAGAATAGCAAAGAACGTATGCGCTTGTTTA
Source organism: Carboxylicivirga mesophila (assembly GCF_018271975.1). Taxonomy (GTDB): domain Bacteria; phylum Bacteroidota; class Bacteroidia; order Bacteroidales; family Marinilabiliaceae; genus Carboxylicivirga; species Carboxylicivirga mesophila. The sequence goes on along the minus strand of NZ_JAGUCN010000019.1, from coordinate 61,563 downwards.
AAGTGTACCAGAAAATGATTGAGTACAAAAAGAACGAGCCGGTATTTGCCACCAATCAATTTGTGATGGATGTGGCCGGAGAAGCGAAGCGTATTGAGTTAAATAGCAACGGCAGCGATGTGCGTATAGTGGCTAATTTTGGTGTTGAAGCAGCGAGTATGACACCTAATTTCAGTACAAAAGGCAAGTGGTACAATGTATTTGTACGCGATAGTATTGATGTAACAGATACGCAAATGCAGGTGTACCTTCAACCTGGCGAATATGTGGTTTATAGTCAAAAGAAGCTGAGTGGTTTTGAACAACCCACTTCCATTGGCGATGATTTAAATAGTCTGACACTTGGGGTGTCGCCAAATCCGTTTAAGGATGATGTTTCTATTAAGATTGATGAGTCTGTAGCAGAGTACGAGTTATTCAGTTTAACAGGCGTTTTGGTGAAGAAGGGACGCATAAACGGAGGGGCCGCAACACTAAGCTGGAGTGACTTGCCCAAGGGGCACTACCTGTTACGAATTAGAAGTAAAGGAAAAACCGAAGTCAGAAAATTAGTGAAACAATAAAATACAAAAATGGCCTTAAGATGATTTCTAAAGGCCATTTTTTATTACTTTCCTTCTGCTTTTACAAGTGTTCGCAGTGTATAAAAGAAAATCCTTATATCGAGCCGTAACGAGTATTTTCTCATGTAAAACAACTCCAGCTTAAGGCGCTGCAGCATTTCTGTTTTATTCTCCGCATAACCAAACAGCACCTGACCCAATGATGTGATGCCGGGCTTTGTTTTAAGTAACTCTAAAAAAGCAGGTTCGTCTTTAATTAATTGATTAATATAGTGTTGCCGCTCTGGTCGTGGGCCGATAACCGACATTTCTCCCTTAATAACGTTTATGAATTGAGGGAGTTCGTCGATACGCCACTTCCGCAGAAAACGACCAAATGGCGTAACTCTTTCATCTGTAGCTGAGGATAAGGCAGGTCCGTTTTTTTCAGCATCATCATACATTGTTCTGAACTTCAGTATCTGGAAGGTCTTCCCATTTTCGCCTACACGTTCCTGCTTATAAATAAACGGCCCCGGCGATTCGTTCTTTATTTTCCAATAAATTAAGGGTATAAAAGGTGATATGACCAAAAGGCCTATGAGTGACATGGTCACATCACTGCTTCGCTTGATGGCGTATTTTGCTTTATTCCAAACTGGTACAGGTACTAACTCTGAGCTTCGATGCTCGAGAATTTGCCTATCCAGTTCTCGCTCGTAACTATATGTGTATCCTGGTGCAATTTGCATTATACTCTCCCTGTCTTTCAACATTCCCCAATTGTTCTGCCTATAATAACGTTGGCATTTTTGATTTATTATAGTACCATTTGATTTTACCGGTTTTAGTCAATCGGGTTGCATTTTTTTTGATCAGCGGCATAGAAGGTAATGTGAAAAGCCTCTTTGTGTTTATAAGAAGCGGAATCCGAATAAATGCATTATTTTTGGCGCCATGATGCGTAAAGATTCATTCCGACATATAGGCATGCGAGCAAGACTTGTTGAGGAGTTGCGCCGCAAAAGAATCACCGATGAGCGAGTTCTAGAGGCTATTGGCCGGGTGCCAAGACATCTGTTTCTCGAAAGCAGTTTTATAAAGTTTGCTTACCAGGATAAGGCATTTCCAATAGGGGCAGGGCAAACTATTTCTCAACCATACACTGTAGCATTGCAATCACAGCTATTAGAAGTCAAGGCGGGAGAAAAAATATTGGAAGTTGGCACTGGTTCAGGCTATCAGGCAGCCGTATTGCTTGAAATGGGTGTAAAACTGTTTTCGATTGAGCGCCAGGGTGAACTTTATCAGCGTTCTGTGCGTTTGCTCAGGGAACTGGGGTACCAAGGGCGATTTTACTTGGGAGATGGTTACGAAGGCTTACCGGCTCAGGCGCCTTTCGATAAAATAATAATTACGGCAGGAGCGCCAATAATCCCCCGAAATCTGCTGATGCAGTTGAAAGTTGGTGGGATGATGGTTATTCCTTTTGGCGACACAAAGCAGGTGTTGATGCGCATTATACGGATCAATGAGGATGAATTTGAGCAAGAGGAAATTGAAGAGTGTGCTTTTGTGCCCATGCTCAATGGAGTAGTTGGCAAATAAAATTGTAATAAGAGCTAAAGACTAATTATAATGATACATGTAGATATAATACCTATTAATCCTTGGCAGGAAAACACCTATATTCTGTCAGATGAAACAAAGGAATGCGTAATTATTGATCCGGGCTGTTTATCGGCTGAGGAACGCGATGCAGTTGCACGGTTTATTGAAGAGAAAGGCTACCAGCCAGTGCGATTGCTGCAAACACATATGCACCTCGATCATGTGTTTGGTAGTAAGTTTATAGCTGACAAATACAACCTTAAGCTGGAAGCCCATAAAGATGATGAATTCTGGGGTGAACAAACGGTTGAGTATGCAGCTAATTTTGGGATGGAGCTCGATGCTAATCCACCCTCCATTGGTAACTATTTAAACGAAGGTGATAAAGTTACTTTTGGAAATTCATTACTGGAGGTGATACATGTGCCAGGTCATTCACCTGGAGGTATTGTTTTTTTAAGCAAAGAGGATAAGATAGCCATTGTGGGCGATGTGCTGTTTCGTGAAAGTATCGGCAGGGCAGATTTGCCGGGCGGCGATTTCGAAGCGCTGGTGTCAAATATTAAAAACAAGCTGTTGGCGCTGGATGATGAGGTGAAGGTATACCCCGGTCATGGGCCCGCATCAACAATTGGGCACGAAAGAACCAGTAATCCATTTTTAACTTAGTAAAGCATAAAGCTCTTTCCCTTTATTGGAGAAGGAGCTTTTTTCATTGATAATTATTTTCTATTAACCAAGCAAATATCATTGTCTTTTTGAGTTTTTATTAATCAATTTGAATCTTCAAATTATACCAAAAAGTAAATCGATAACATAAACGCAAGCATATGGGAACCGATAAGTTTGTCTCTCGTCACATTGGTCCTAGGGATCATGAGATAGACACCATGCTAAAAACTGTTGGCGCATCAAGCCTGGATGAGCTGATTGAACAAACTGTACCGTCCTCTATCCGATTGGAGAAACCATTGAATATCGGTAAAGGGTTGACTGAGCGTCAGTATTTTAGAAAAATACACGACATTGCTCAGCAAAACAAGGTATACAATACCTACATTGGTATGGGGTATTACGATGTTATTACGCCAGCCGTTATTCAGCGCAATGTATTGGAGAATCCGGTGTGGTATACATCCTATACACCTTACCAGGCGGAGATTTCTCAAGGGCGTTTAGAAGCATTATTAAACTTCCAGACTGTGGTAACGGAGATGACCGGTATGGAGTTAGCCAATGCGTCTTTATTGGATGAGGCTACTGCTGCAGCCGAAGCCATGATTATGCTTTTTAACTCAAGAAGCCGAAAACAAGCCAAAGCTGGCGTGAATGTGCTTTTTGCAGACGAAAATATGTGGCCTCAAACAAAAGAGGTACTTATCACCCGCGCCAAGCCACTGGGTATTGAACTGCAGTTTGGTGACATTCACACATTCGAGTGTAATGACAAGGTATTTGGTGTGATGGTGCAGTATCCTAACTCCAATGGTACTGTTGAATGTTACAAAGCGCTTACCGAAAAAGTACATGCCAATGATTGCCGTATTGCCGTTGCTGCCGACTTAATGTCCTTAGCATTATTGACGCCTCCTGGAGAATGGGGAGCTGATATTGTATTTGGTACTACTCAGCGCTTTGGTATTCCAATGGGCTATGGCGGACCGCATGCTGCCTTTTTCGCCACTAAAGAAGAATTAAAGCGTCAGTTGCCGGGTCGTATCATTGGCATTACCAAAGATGTGAATGGCAAGCGCGCATTGCGTATGGCGCTTCAAACGCGCGAGCAACACATTAAACGTGAGCGAGCTACGTCAAATATCTGTACTGCTCAGGCTTTATTGGCTACTATGGCAGGTTTCTATGCTGTGTATCATGGCGAGGAAGGTATCAAGCGCATTGCTGAGCGTATTCATTCAATTGCATTCCAAATCACACGTGAAGTTGAGAAGTTAGGCTATGAGCAGCTGAATGCTGATTATTTTGATACTATTCGCTTTGAATTGCCAGAAGGCGTGAAGGTGGAGGATATTGAGCGTTTCAGCCTTGATTTGGAGATGAACTTCCGCTATTTCGAAAATGGTCAGGTAGGCATCAGTATTGATGAAACAACCAACCTATTCGATTTGAACTGGATCGTTGAAGTATTCGCCAAAGCGGCTGGTAAAGATGTGCCTGTTATTGGTGATTTTAGCGAAGATTTGGCTGTTAAGCCTGAATTGGCGCGTACAAGCTCTTTCCTGACACAAGATATATTTAAAAAATACCGCTCAGAAGCTGAAATGGTGCGTTACATCAAAAAGCTGGAGCGTCGCGATATTTCATTAACGCATTCGATGATTTCATTGGGTTCTTGTACCATGAAACTGAATGCATCGACTGAAATGTTCCCATTAAGCTGGATTGAGTTTAATGGATTACACCCATTCATCCCAACTAATCAGGCATTGGGTTACCACATGATGATGGATGAACTGCGCAGCGACCTGTCAGAAATTACTGGTTTTGCTGATGTAAGCTTGCAACCTAATTCAGGTGCTGCTGGCGAATATGCTGGTTTGATGGTAATTCAGGCTTACCACGAAAGCCGTGGCGAAGGGCATCGTAATGTATCAATCATCCCAGCATCTGCACACGGTACCAACCCTGCCAGTGCGGTAATGGCCGGCATGAAAGTAGTGGTGGTCAAATGCGATGATAAGGGCAACATTGATGTGGATGACTTGCGTGCCAAAGCTGAAGAACACAAAGATAATTTGTCGAACCTGATGGTGACTTACCCATCTACTCATGGTGTATTTGAAGAGTCTATCATCGAAGTATGTCAGATTATACACGATAATGGTGGTCAGGTATACATGGATGGAGCCAACATGAATGCACAGGTTGGTTTGACCAGCCCCGGACACATTGGTGCCGACGTATGTCACCTGAACCTTCATAAAACATTTGCCATCCCTCACGGTGGAGGCGGACCTGGTGTTGGCCCAATTGGAGTAGCCAAGCACTTGGTAGAGTTCCTGCCAAAGCATCCGGTAGTTGACAATGGACGTAAGGGTATTACGGCCGTTGCAGCAGCACCTTGGGGAAGTGCCAGCGTGTTGCCAATTACCTATGGATACATCAAAATGTTGGGTGGTGAAGGCCTGACCGAATCAACCAAAATTGCTATTTTAAATGCCAACTACATGGCATCACAGCTGAAAGATGATTATGGCATTCTTTACACCGGTAAAAATGGTCGTGTTGCGCACGAAATGATTCTGGAGTGCCGCCACTTTAAAGCAGAGTCGGGCATTACCGAAACTGATATTGCCAAGCGATTGATGGACTATGGTTTCCACGCACCAACCTTATCATTCCCGGTATATGGTACCTTGATGGTGGAGCCAACCGAAAGTGAGTCGCTTCAGGAACTGGACCGCTTTATTGCTGCTATGAAATCGATTTATGCAGAAATTAAAGAGGTGGAGAATGGCACGGCTGATAAGGAGGATAATGTGCTGAAAAATGCACCACACCCGGCTTATAAAGTTGTAGCTGATGAATGGAATCACTCATATGGACGCGAAAAAGCAGCCTATCCGTTACCATTCATCCGCGAGAATAAATTCTGGATTGATGTGGCGCGCGTAGACGATGCCTATGGTGACCGTAACCTGGTTTGTGCCTGTGAGCCAATCGAGAGCTACATGGAAGACTAATTAATAGTTTATTGATATTATTAAAGCCTGGTATTTCGTCAAGATTTACCAGGCTTTTTTTATGGTGTTATGCAGAAACTTTTAGCCGACGTATGCGTAGTAAAAAGGGTGTTAATAAAAATATAAATGATGAAGAATATTTGCTTATTGTTATTAGTAATGCTGCCCATAACGCTATTGGGACAGGAGATGCCAAAGGTAGCCAGTGTTAATCAGTCGTTCGATAATATAACCTCTGTATCGGTTATTGGTGAATTTTGTAAGGTAGACGTTAAAGAGGGTGCAAAACTTGAAGTAACGGCTGAGTTGCGAGCCGCCAAAGAAATGGATGGCTATGCTGTTATGTGTACAGAGGAAGCAGGTGTTCTGAAAGTGGAGGTTCAAAAGCCGGCATCCGGTTGGACTTCACACAGTGGTTTTGTTAATGTAATCATTCCGGCTGGTGTAATGCTGGATGTACAAACCACATCGGGTTATATTTCACTTGAAGGATTGTCAGGTGCCGATGTGCTTGCTCAATCAAAATCGGGTAAAATACAGGCTAATAACATGAAAGTAAACCTTAAGCTTAAGACCAGTTCCGCCTCGGTGAAAGCCGAGAATATTACAGGCCAGCTTAATGTTTCCACCAAAGGAGGTGCACATGTGGTCCGTAATGTAGAAGGCGCAGTTTCGTTATATTCAAGCAGTGGTGAGATGATTGTAGAGAACATTAACGGCGCATTAAAAACCGAATCTACCGATGGTGCACAAACCATTAAAGAGATCAAGGGTGATGTGTATCTGAAAACAAAGTCAGGAGCCATGAAGCTGTCAAATGCCGAAGGGAAAATTGGCTCATTATCAGTATCGGGAACCTTAAACCTGTTTGATGTAACTGGTGTATTTAACCTTGTGGCCACTAAAGGCTCTATCATTGGTAGCCGGGTAAAGCTAACCGAATCATCTTCGTTTAATACCACAGAGGGAAAAATCAAGATGAAGTTCATCAATCCACAAGAGCAGTTTACCTTTGCCTGTCAGTCGGAGCATGCATACATGGTGGCTTATGGTAAGTCTAAGAAGAAGAAACTTAAAATGGGAGAAGGACCGATTGTAATTACGGCAATAAGTACAACCGGCGCCATGAATTTTAATAAATAAGCACTAAATAATACCTACTACAAAGCCTCGCAAACGCGGGGCTTTTTTTTGCTAAATAATGGAATGGGGAATTTATGACAAACGGATAATAATTGTTGATGAATATTATTATTCGATTGATAAGCGGTTGTTTGTGTGTGGTGTAGTGTAGGTTATTTCTTGAAATGCATCTTTTTTATTCATAATTTGGGCTTTGAGAATCAGTACTTTAAGGATTAAGAATCTTCTTTAAGTTTAATTGCTATGGATTTGCCCAACGCGAGTCAGTTAGCGTGTTGTAATTTTGACAAAATCGGTTCAAAGAACTCCCATGTTTTTGGTAAGTTCATTGATTGGTTTGTTCAAAATAGCACCTTGATGAAAATCTTGCCTGAAGAGGATAAACTAGGCATATTTATCTACTCCAAAGAGAAGGATAGAATTGTATGTGCCAATCATCAATTTCTTCAAACCTATCAAATATCCATTGAACGGCTTAATAACTCAGCTATCAGGCGATTGATTTTTATGAAACTGCATAAAGATGATGCCCGATATATTCGTTTTCTAGAGTGGAATGCTTCTCAAAATAAACAGTCGAAACCAATCAACCGGGTGGTGAGATTGCGTCAAAAGGACCAATCATACAAACCCCTTCACCTATTGGTTTTTAGTATCGCTAACATCGATAGAAGTTTATCAGATTACCGTTTAGGTATTGTGATAAATGTGCCTGAATTCTGGAGTGAGCAAGAAACAGTTGATCCTCATTGGGGTACTTATCGCGATAAAACGAAACGTTTGTCAAAACGCGAAAAAGAAATTGTAGAATTAATTGTAGATGGTGCCACCGATAAAGAGATTGGCAATTACTTAAATATCAGTCCGCATACTGCTCAGCGGCACCGTAAGAATATTCTCAAGAAACTCGAGTTTAAAAATACGGCTAAATTAGCATTCATCATCGGAAAGTATCGATTAGTCTAAAAATCGATGGCCCTTATTGACTTTCAGATTTACCCCTTTATGGGTATTGAGCTCGTTTAAAAGCCCTCATAATTTTACTGTCTCAAAACAATATGTGCCTGAAAGGGAATGTGTTATTGAGGTGGTTGGTTGATAGATATGGGTTATCTAACCTGTATTTACAATCGAACCAATAGAACTTTTAACCAACTTAATAATGAGAAAGTCAATTGTAGTTTACATCATTGTATGCCTCATTGTAAATAGCTGTACGCGTACTGAGCAAAAAATTCTGATTCCTTCAGTTGAAATTTCTGTTGCGTTCGAGAATCCTGGATTTGGCTCATTAAAAAATGGTGATGTAGGTGGTGTGCCCGAATGTGCTGAACTGTCCATGGACTACGCACTTTATACAGTTGAATTTATTACCGAAACCGGTCAGGTAAGCTCTCAGAAGCAAATTAAGGCCCCAATTTATACGATTAATAACAGACATGTCACTCAGCCTGTAAAAGTGATGCTGAATGATGAGCATAGTACTCATGCTCGTATAATCAATTTCTTTATATATCATACTGATGACCTTAGTTCTGAAGATATAATTGTGAGAGCTGCCCCAATGAAAGGCAGTAAGTTTTATCCGCTGGTAAGCAATAAGCTGAATACTCTTTTTACTATCAATAAGTTTGCTAAACACGAAGTACCAATTGATGTACTGTGCTTTGAACCAATGTATATAGTAAGCTTTGGTTTTGTGTGGCTTGATATGAGTTTGGTGACAATTCGCAGTCAGTGCTGGATGGGTACATTATGTGTTGACAATCCGCAAGTACTTAACGGTTCTCTTTACGAAACCTTGTCACCAGGCGAAGTTAGCCAGCAAATGCCAGCAATATTAAAGGTAAATGTTCTGAACTACATAGGCGCGGCCGACGGCAATTATGAAGATGATATCAATTGGGACCTGATTATTACGCACTCTAATAGCACATCAGAAGCCTATGGCACCGATCAATGTCTGGAGGTTTTTTGGCCCGATCATGATGTGCGGAATGATCTGTTTCGTTTTGATGTATATGTGTTAATGCCAGATGGAGATAACGAGTTTAGTTATCAGTATTACAACTCGTATGCTTTTTGGGATGCGATTCCTCCCGATGTAGGTACCGATGGCGTCGCCGATTTTGAAATTGGCGATTGCGTAACAAACTCTTTTATTGCTTGTACGCTTACACAGGGCTACTGGAAAAACCATACCGGAATTAATAAAAAATCAGGCCAGGCTTACTGGGGGCATATCAATCCCTCTGATAAGTTCTTTAATACCGGATTAAGCTATCTGGATATATATGCGAAAAAACCTTCAGAAAGTAAATATTACAGTCTTGCACACCAGTATATAGCAGCCATGCTGAACCTCGAAGTAGGAGGAGTGGACATAAGCATGTGTCCTGATGTGCAGCAACACTATGACGCTGCCGGCGAACTGCTTAATGAATATTTACCCACTGATGATCTTTCAGTGGTTATGGATGATTTAATAATGTATGCTGAAACCCTTGACCTGTTTAACAATGGCGTATTATGTAGTAAGCATTGCGACTAAGTGTTGATTTGAATTTAATATTAATCTAATACAACCGAACATGAGAAAAATTGTAGTAGTGATTGCAACTCTGGTATTAGTACTAGGTGCTTGTAAAGAGAATGTGAGTTCTCCGGTAGAAAACAGTGCCGAGTTCTCTATTGGTATAAGTGAAGCCGATTTTGTCACCCTAAAAAGTGCCCCCTTGGGTGTTGAAGATTATATCCCAACATGCAATGAAAGTTTGAGCCTTGACTATGCTAAGGTCACCTTTGATATCGGTAAAGGCGATGAAACGGTAACCATTCCAATATTTAAGGTAGCAGGTAAATATGTTACACAACCTGTTAAAATAAATATGGAAACAGCTGAATCCATTCAGGTGACCATTAGTGAGTTCCTGGTATATAATATGGGTGATGATGGAGAAATTGATGAAGACTTAAGCCTTGATATATCCGATGATGTTCTGGTTAAAGCTACACCGCATGGCGTATTTGGCGGAAGTAACAATAGCGCCTATTTCCAGTTTATCAATCCCAACAATGGTTTGAGAACTATTACATTAAATAAGTTCACCAAAGAAGAAATCGTTATTGATGTATTGTGTTACGATGATCTGGTGTATGATAACTTCGGCTTCGTTTGGTTTAATATCAACGCTATTACAGTTCGAAGCCAATGCTGGTTTGGAGATATTTGTGTTGCTGACAAAACACTGTTTGAAGGCTCGGTTTATGAACAACAGCAGAATGGCCTTCAAATTGACATGCCTGCTATAATGAAAATAGATGTTCTGAGATTTATTGGTAATGGCCTAGGTGATTATGGGCCCGACATGAACTGGGAGTTTCTTTATAGCTATAACAATATGGGCACCTTCGGTAACGGTGGAGAAAACGGAGAAGGTGATTGTATGACTATAGCCTGGCCCGATAATGATGACATAGATGAACTGTTCAGGTTTGATCTATATGTCTATCTGCCTGATATTAATAAGCAATTCGACTACCGGTTCCAGAATTCATACTCTTTCTACAATAATGAGGCACCAAATACCGGTGATGATGGGGTTGTAGATTTTGTTATCGGCTCTTGCTTTAGCGAACCTTTTATAATTATTATACCGCCTGATAACGATGGTTGTACCCTTACACAAGGCTACTGGAAAAATCACACTGGTGACGGACCCGGTAACCAAACGAATGCATGGCAAGGTGCAACTCAGCCCGATACTCCGTTTAACGCCACACAAACCTATTTAGAGGTGTTGGAGACATCTGCAGCCGGCGGTAATCCATACTATATTCTGGCTCATCAATATATAGCTGCACTGCTGAATGTTGAAAATGGCCCTGTTGATCTTAATAACTGGCCGGATGTAAAAGAAGCCTTTGATAATGCGGCTGAATTATTTGATAATGATGGTGTTGATGATGTTGTGCCGGAGCAAACATTTACAGAGCAGCAGAAATCTGATATGGTGAATTGGTCTACGGTTCTTGACTTGTTTAATAACGGCATCTTAGGATCTGGGCATTGCGATTAAATACAATGTGGAATCATTATAGACAATCCTTGACCGCGTAATACCTATATCCATTTTTAATAACCTAAAACAATAATGTTATGAAAAAAATTTTATTTGCATTGGCAGCCTTTGCTTTTATAGTAAGCAGCTGTAATGAAAAAGTTAATGATCCTGAGCAGGCTTATGCTGAATTTTCAATAGGCATTAGCGAAGCCGACTTTGTCACACTAAAAAGTGCACCATTGTCAGATGATTTTATTCCTGAATGTGATGAGGAATTAAGTTTGGATTATGCGCACGTATGGTTTGAAAAAGATGGTGTACCTGACGATGTTGTTATACCAATATTTGTTGTTAATGGTAAGTATGTTACCCAGCCCATTAAAATTATTTTGGGAGAGGGAGTCAATAGTGTTGATATTGAGATAACTGATTTTACCGTATGGCATGAGGTAGAAGGAGGGGATGATATCATGGTTAAGGCAACGCCCCATATCGATAGTGAGTACTATCAGTTTATAAACCCAAATAATGGATTAAGAACAATAACGTTGGGTAAGTTCACAAAAGAAGAAATTATCATTGATGTTCTGTGTTATGATGATTTGGTATATGATAACTTTGGATTTATATGGTTTAATATACAGCCAATTACAGTAAGGCAGATGTGTTTCTTTGGTGATATCTGTGTGTGTGAACCCGAATCATATAGGTTGCCTTATGGTGATGTATTCCCATATGTTGATCAGGTTAACGGAGGTACCATTTACGACTTGATTGCCTATATGAAGATTATTGTTTCAAGTTCAGAGAATGACTGGAGTGCTGAATTTGATAACCTTGATAACGCCAATGATTGCTTGCCTATTTATTGGCCTGATTACGATTTGTTGGATGATGAGATTACCATTGAGCTTAAAGTATTATTGCCAGTTGGGGATGTTCTGGATTGGGTAAGTATCAAAACATGGGTGTTTGATAGTTACGAAGATATCCCAGTGGCAGGAGCAGATAATGTATTGGATTTTGTAATTGGTGGTTGTCACTTTGATGCTGATTATGTTTTTCCTGCTCATTTGCACTTGCCAACTGATTTAGTTAGTATGACCCCTACATTCTTAAATCATAGTGCCAGTGGTGAATACAGGTATTTCAATATTAATCTGGCTGGAATTGGAGATGGCTATAGCATAACAAATGGAAATTACTTAGGATGGTGTGGTGATTTGGAAAATTACATAACATCTGGTAATACCTATACAGGCGTAAGAATTTATTCATCACTTAATTGGGATGAGAGTATTGGAGGTCATTTAACCCAGGAAAAGCTAAATCAATTGAATTTCATTATTAATGAATTACCTGGTATGTTAGCTGATTATAATGAAGATCATAGTATTGGTACTGCGCATGCCGGTAAAGTTGTTCAGGCTTTAGTATGGAAAATACTAAACCCTGGAGTTCCTTTGGTGAGTGGATATGAAAGCCAGGAGGCCGAGGCACAATCTTTTGCTGATTATGCAGTTGCTAATACACCTCCTAATTATGTACCAGAAGTTGGCGATATGATAGCAATTATTTTCCATGAGGATAATTCTATTCAGGTATTATTTACCCCAATGGCTTCTCCTTGTATCGAAGTGTTTGAATGACAGATCTAGTATTATTAGTGTTAAAGCCTCGCAAACGCGGGGCTTTTTTGTTGATGTATAACTAAAAGACAGGCTGAAGGTTGATAGCTTGTTCATAGATGCTCTTCAATGAAAGATCATTCAAGAAGAGGTGCTGCGAAATTCGCTTACTATCGCTGCATCATTAGAACTATAAGTGGATTATTACTTTTTTTGAAACCAGGTGTTCTTTCATTGTCGGATAGGGTGTTTTTGTACTCATGTCTTATAGGGCAGCGTACTGCCTTAAAAAAAACTCACTGGTTGTTAATAACTCGTTATGAAAAAACGTAACACGCAACAGTTAGCTGCGTAACCCCCCCATTCACCCAAAATATAAAATATGAGTTTTAAGAACGTTTTTTTACTATGTGCAGTTTTACTGCTTATCTTTTCATGTAGTAAGGACAAAGAAGAAGGTCCAAAACCTGGAATTATTGCTGGTATCGTAAGCGATAAAAACGATGGTTCGGGTCTTGCAGAAGCAAGAATTATTATATTTAATGCCAACACCAATTCACCAACCGGTGAAGCAATCTGGACAGATGACAAGGGAAATTATTCCATTGAAATGGAACCGGGAAATTATTTCTTTAAAATCTATTGTAATGGCTATGATGCTATACCTGCAACAGGTATTAATGCAATACCAATTAATGTTGTAGAGGGTTCCGAAATTAATCAGAATTATGCTCTGAACAGAAGTGCAATACTCAATGGAGGTGTAATTGTGGGACAGGTTACAGAAGGAAATGATGGAGTTAAAGGTGCTTTAGTCATTGCAGAGGCAAACGGAGTAGCAGTTTCATCTGTGTCAGATTCGGAAGGTTACTTTTATATTTATAATGTAACACCTGGTGATTACAGTGTGAAAGGTTGGTTAGCCGGCTATAATAGTTCAACTGAAATTGTTAGTGTAACAGAGAATGCGACTGTTAGTGATTTGACAGTTATAGTGACTAATGATGCAGCAGCAAAAGTTTCAGGTATGGTGACCTTCCTGGCTACTTCAAATATTGAGGTGGATGTTGCCCTTGTTCATCCACTTACCGGTGAAACCATCCCGGGCTTGAATTCTACTACAACGGGTGGTGTTTATACAATTGAAAATGTACCTGAAGGTGATTACTGGGGTAGAGCCTCTTATGAGAATGATAATGTGGTAATGGATCCGGATTGGATCGTTAAAAACGGACAACCTCAGGTAACTATTTCAGGTGGTGACATGACATTGGATTATAGTGTTACCGGAGCTGTTTCGGTTGTGTCGCCAACTAACAGTGTAGAATTGGTTGTTCCCGTAGAAGTTTCATCCGGCGCAATTACTTTCCGATGGACACCTTATTCATCGGCAAGTGATTATGTAATTGAAGTAACAGATGTAAATGGCAATCTGATTTGGGGAGGTTTTAGTAATGATTGGTCAACAAAGAACATTGTTATACCTTCTTCAACAACATCTGTAGAGTTTAATTATGATGGCAGTGCTATTGAAGATTTAGTTGCAGGTGAAACATACAGGTGGAGAATTTATGCCAGCAAAGATGATAAGCAGGCAGCGACTGGCTGGCGATTAATTTCGGTGAGTGAAGATCAAATGGGATTAATTCAAATCATAGATTAACGGTCGAATCAACTAAATAAATTACGGAGGCTGTCCTGTTTGGGTAGCCTCTTTTTTGTATTAGCAAATTGTACCGACGACTAATGCCCTTCCCTTTCATATATTTATCGCTTAACTTGTATGGTTCAACTTAATCTTGCCTGTAACTTCAAAATGTATGATTATGGGCTTAAGGTATTTAAAGGTAAAGGAAAGCCACCGCTTGGTTAGAGCTAAAAGTGAGCAGGTACAGGCGCCATCGCGTCGCTCATTCATCAGGTATATTAGTTTAGGAGCATTAATATGGAGCCCATTAGCAGAGTCTGTTTGGGCATTATCGCGCAAACCCTTTGTGATTGTCAAGCGGAAGAAGCGAATTTTAGTATATCGGCAAGGTCAGAAGATGTGGGAAATATCTGAGACTATATTTGCCAGTGATTATAGGCTGAAATTTGAAAAAGACCGAGACCAGTATTTAATAGAAGCAAGTCATCTCAGGTACCATCATACGGATTTTTACTTTTCTCTTACAGCCAATATATTTCTTAGGAATGGCGAGTGGCGTTGTCAAATGTCAATTCCTCAACTGAACATTACTAAGGAGTTTGATTTTTTGGCATGGTTAGATGCCACAGTGGGTGTGAAAGGTATCATCGCACCAATGCGTTTGGTGCATTCACCTCAGATATCCTTAACAACAAAGAGGTATACCAACTGTTCGCTAAATGCACGATGGGAATTGTCACTAGAAGCTGATTCGGCAATTTGTTTAGAAAGTAGCACAGGTAGATATACAACAAGTCAGCTGATTATTTCTCCTCAAAAGAACGAGGAAGCGTTTTTGAAAAATACAGGCGATGCAGCTACGCATATATATTTCAAACAATTTGAAGAGTGGCGTCGCTTTCTCACAATTCATTTGCCTGCACATCCTATCACCAATTCAGACGCAGTTAAACCGGATTTAAATATGCAGCTGGCCGATGGAGTAGCTTTTTGGACAACCGATCAGGATGGACAAATTCAATACAAAGTTGGAGGTGAAACGAAAGCTTTTGCCAATGCCTTCGTTTTTACTGAGTATTACAGGAATCAGCCTGCAAAAGTATACCTGTCCGCCAGTGTTGGTAATTGTTGGTTGCCAACCGGCTTGGGAGCTTTTCATCTTAATCCCGATAATCAAGTGCCGGACTATGAGTATTTCGGTGATTTGAACGGTGTTACCAGTGAGCGTTTTCAACCACAGTGGAAAAGCTTTAAACCACTGGTTGATGGAGCAGTAGGGCTGACTTCGATGCAAATGGTGAATGAGCAAATAAACATATTGCCACAAGAACCCGTCAAGCGAAAGTCCGCCGGCAATCAGTTGACCATTCAGCAGGATAAAGTGGTATTTCGTCCCAAGAAAGCATTAACCTTCCGTGTGCTTCGGCCCGAGGATTTGCTCATATTGGAGTTTGAATTGCATAATTTCACGCTGGTGCGTCAAGGAGCCATCTCCATGGCTGAACTGTCCAATGCCAATAAGAAGGGGCTGATCATTATCTCTTTCACATCTCAGCACACGCTTGAGGAAGCTTACTATGAGTCAAACAAGATTCCAGGTATTGCAAGCTCTGATAGCGTAACTCTGCCAGCCAAACACCTTCGGGCGCGAAAGAGTCGCCTCGTGTATGAGTTACCTGCTCAGAGCAAAGGCATTCCGCTGACGATTGAGCAACTTTTGAACTGGAGCCAGCTGAAGCTGCGAGTTAATCCACGTGCCTGGATTAAAGTGCCACAAATCAAACCCACCAGCCGTAATGAATTTGTCAACAAGCAGGCAGCTGTTGCTGTGCCGAATAATAAACGTCAATATTTGCAAGGCGACTCCAAAGATTATGCGATTAAGCTCTACGCCAATTCGCGTCAGAAAAGTGCAAAACAGTCATTGTATAATGATGGACAGTTGGGCCAGTTGTTGGCGTCCGAAAAAGTACAGACGGTGAAACCGGGATTTAACATCTATGCGATTAAAAATATTGAATTGAATGTCGGGCCGGTGCCGCCAACTGACACCTCCATCGAAGCCCCGGCCTTGATGTATATTTCTCCCAATCAGGTAAGTGGTTTTATTCACCAGCAAAGCCTGAATCAGCGCGAGCACCAGGAGTTGACTTTGTTAAAAGGGATGGCACCTCAGAACATCAACTTGACAGGTAGTAATTTATCTACCAATAAAGGAATGATAGCAGAGTTGTGGCACACCATTTTAGGCGTTCGGTTGAAAAGCGGACAGGCCACTCGCGAATTATCAGTTTTCAAAACCATTCGGGCCTTATGGGCAGATGAAGCCAGCACGGATTACAAACAGTTACCACCATTAGGCGAACCGTTTATGGCCTCGCTGGATGGCAACGACCGACATGTTTTGGTGCATACCACGTCCAATTATTCCATACCCTATTATTATCCGAAAGCCGTCAATGTCAAAAATCTGATGCTGACTGCCCTGGGTGCTTACCTCGACTGGCATGCATTTTTTGATGTGCCATCACTTGCTGATAATGAGCTGAACATCATCGAATGGGAGCACCTGGCAACACTGGGGCGCGACCATTATGTGAAGGTGGTGCGAGAAGGATATCTGTTTCCTTTTGGTCATCGGGCTGCTTTGGTAAAAGTCACCGAGCGAAAGTTTGATCAGTCAACCAAAGCGGCGGTCAACAGGCAGCGAATGTACATTGTGGTGCTGGAGAAGGAAGTGCTTTACGCCCGCAATAACCCCAATAACCAGTATATTCCCTTTGCTTTCCAGGCGGTACAGATCAATACCACGCAAACACCTAATATTGATAATCCTCTTGAAGAACCCATCATCAATGTGCCATCAGGTGGCAATACCGTGAAGGTGATGAGGCTATCTGCGGGTACGGCCAAACGCTTTGCCGGCAGTGGCAACTCTTCTTATAACTTTTACATCAACGTCAATGGAAAAGGATTTCCGTTTGATTTGGTACTGACGGATAAGGAAGGGGAGGAGCATGCCTTGCGGATGCCACTGGTATTCCTCGAAAACAAAGTGGCCAGAACCGGCAACCTGGTTCAGCAGATCATTACAAAATACAATCCCAATACCATTTACAACAAGATGGATTTGAATGAGCAGGATATCGCCTATGC
The DNA here is from genome assembly GCF_018271975.1 of Carboxylicivirga mesophila. Classification (GTDB taxonomy): domain Bacteria; phylum Bacteroidota; class Bacteroidia; order Bacteroidales; family Marinilabiliaceae; genus Carboxylicivirga; species Carboxylicivirga mesophila. The sequence continues at coordinate 44,070 of NZ_JAGUCN010000019.1, read as the reverse complement.
CGAATGCATGCTGGATGGCGATACCTCCTTCGAAACTCAATCCATTCAGTTTGGTGCTGAGGTATATCCCGCCACCGACGAAGCGGATATTAAGTTTCATCCCATCATTCAGCAGGCCGAAGTGTTTATCAAACAACTGAATGAGATGACAGGCGTAAGGAAGGCGGCTGTTATTCAATTGGAAGATGATGCCAATGAGGGAACGGTATTCGCTTCGGTGAAAGATGCGGTGGTCGATTTTAGCAATGGTTCCGATAAGGCAGGTGGTTTCCTGTCGCCGAATATGGGCATTACCGCATTGAGTAAGTTGCAAGGTCCCGTGGGGGGCAATATGAATGATAGCAAAGCCTTAACGTTTAACCCGGATGATTTCTTCAAGGCCTTGGATAGCTTTCCGGTGGCCAAGATTTTTGGTGTGATAAAAATCTTTGACTTGCTGCTGGGAGATATGGATATGGGTAGTGCCTTCGATGGTGTTAAGTCGGCTGTTGGAACGGCAAAAAATGAGATAGAGGATATCAAGACGGAAATATTGTATCTGGAGAATCAGGCCAAAGAATTGCAGCAGGATCTGACCGATCAAATTGATGTCCTGAAGCAAAGCATAAAGGATAAAACCAACCAACTGCTTGACCTGCTCAATGGTAACATCCCCAAGATACCGAACTTTAAAACCTTTGTGACGGCCGAAGCTTTTTATGCCGAGTACAAGTGGCAGCCCGAGTTTAAGTCCAACCCCATTAAAGTGATCGAGGACATTCTGCATGTGCGGGTGGATGATCCAAACAAGGCGCTGACTATTACAACGGCCATAGAGAAACCTTTTGATAGCGGTAAAGAAGCAACATTTACCGGTTCGGCACGTTTCGAAAAGTTTGGCATCGACCTGGTGCCGCTGCTGGCTGTGAATTTCAACTACATGGAATTCAAAACAGGCAATGCACAGAAAACCAATGTGAAGGTGGATATTGATGCCGAAAAACCCATTGAGTTTAAAGGGGCACTGAGTTTTGTGAATAACCTGCAAAACATCATTCCAAGCACCGGCTTTTCCGATGACGGGCCTTACATTAAGTTGCAGCCTACACAAGTAACAGCTGGCTTTACCATTAGTATTCCCAATGTGGAAGTGGGCATCTGCATGATCAGTAACATCAGCCTGGGAGCGCATGTGACATTGCCGTTTACCGGTGCACCATTGGAGATGGGCTTTAATTTTTGCAAACGAGAGAATCCTTTCTTGCTCACGATTTCCTGTTTTGGTGGAGGTGGTTATTTTATGATGATCACCACTCTGAAAGGGCTTAAATCCATCGAAGCAGCCTTTGAATTTGGAGCTGCCATGTCACTGAACGTAGGCGTTGCTTCAGGTGGCGTCTCTGTCATGGGCGGCATCTACTACAAGTTCGAGTTGATCGAAAAAGCCCTGCCGTCGCCCGATGGCGAGATCATTGAGGAAATAGGTTCATCAACCATCACCGGTTACCTGCGCATCAACGGTCACCTGTCTATCCTTGGAATAATCTCCTTGTCCATGGAGTTCTACCTGGCGTTTACTGCTGTGTTTGCCGATGGTAAAGTGGAAAAACTGGAAGGTATTGCAACCGTGAAAGTAAAGGTGGAAGTGCTGTTCTTTAGCAAAACGGTTTCGGTGACGGTGCGACGTGAACTAAAAGGTGCCGATGCTGATCCTAAGTTTATTGAGATGATTGATGAAGACGATTGGCAGGAATACTGCCTGGCTTTTGCCGGATAATAACCCTTGAAACTTAAAGACATGGAAATTATATTAACCACATTACCCCACGAACGCGATATAGAGAATAACCGGCTGAAGCTATCCGTTTTTGTTTCAGTGAAACTCAATACGCCCAAGGACACAACACTGAGCGCATTTCCCGATATATTGGCTTGGCCCGAAAAAGTCATGAGTACGGAATATGCATTTCGATTAGACGATGGCACCTTAATCGATGCGCAACTGAATACTGATCAAATCAATGCCGGGCTGTATAAGCGTATTCTGCACCCCGACATTAAGGTGGATGATTTTAAGGATGATGAGGATTTGATGCAGAAGCGCATTTATTCGTTTCCGGTGAAGCATGTGCAGGATTTTATTTTTAAAACAATGAAGGAGGAAGCCGTGGTTAATCCGTCACGGAAAGTGAAACCTGAACGATTTGTGGATGAGGTGCAGCTGGGAGCCATCAGTCAATATAAACTGCAGGACGAGGCGGTAAGAGCTGTTGCTCAAAAACAGGTTCGATCAACCAAACCTGTACCGTTTGTGGCCCGTCGGCAGGAGGAGGATGTGAAGATACAGCAAAGGGTCAGGAGCGATCGCTTTAAGCGCTTCGAGGCGCAAATGAATCCCCAAAGCGATTTTGCCGAGCTACGTCAGTTCCACCGGGTGGATAAGGCCATTAAAACAACACCTAAATTGCAATTGGAGAAGCCTCGTTTTGAGTTTCACGATGTGGTGGCTACCATGAATAGTTATCCGCAGATCATGCGAAAAATGGCCTTTGTACTGGATTTTACAATTGCTACTCCCGACGAATTGCCTGCCAATAGCACCTTGAGTCTTGTACCTCAGAATCTGGAGCTAAGTGAAGACTACAGTTTATCGATTCCTGCCACGGCCTATGAATTGACCGATACCGGATTTTTTGTGCGCGATAAGGTCGATTCGCTCTTTAAGCAAGGTTTTGTGAAGGTGAACTCGGGCGATTTTGAGGTGGTACAGATCGATGCTGATGGCGCTGCCCTGAAAACCAATAATATGGCTGAGAGTAAGGTGCAGGAAATCGCCCGCTTCTATGAGGTGAAAGCTGAGATTTCCCGTAGTAAGGTGTTACGACCTGAAATATTGGATGAGGTGGAGCCACCGCAGGAAGAAGGCTTACCCTATATGCGTTCGGCCGGTATTGCCATCACCAAAAACGGCATGGCCGAACATCTTTTCAGACGCATTGAGCAGAATGTACAACTGAAAAATGAGTTTAAGGCCGTTAGTGTGAAGCCTTTTGATGTAAAGGGTGTTAAAGTCAAAAATACGCAGTTTCAGGTGAAACCTTTCTTAGTGAAACTGCCTTCCAAAGCACTCTATTCCGATGATGTGGTGCAAGGCTACCGCATGGATATTGCTTACGAAAATGAGCCCGACAAATGGTATTCACTGCACTGGCGACAAGATGTTTATCAGTGGTTTGATGAGAGTAACAATCCACATCCGATTGAAGGAGTAGTGCCCGATGAAGGATATATTCAATTGGGTTTAACGGAAGATCCCGACGAGCCGGATGATGTTTTTGTGTCCGAAACGCTTGCCCGCTGGGAGGGATGGAGCTTATCGGTACGTAAGCCTGGCTATGCCATCAATGAGTCGGACGACTACGAACTGGAGCAGGACGAAACGGTGAAGAAGGACTTTGTGCATAAATCCAAAACGCTGGAAGCGCAAAAGTACGCCTACGATAGTGAGCTGGACTTTCGCATTCATGCCCAATCGAAAACGGTGGTGGGCACCTTACCAAAATTACGCTTTGGCAGAGCTTACAGGTTACGGATACGGACCGTCGATTTGGCTGGTAATAGTGTGGCACATACGGTCGTCACCAGTGACAAAAGCTCTTCGGAACGCACCAACATTAAATACCTTCGTTACGAACCATTGGCCAGTCCCATCGTATTGGTGGGCAATCAGCTAAAGGATGGTGAGTTTCTCGAAAGCATGGTCATTCGTTCCAACTACAACCAATCGGTTGCAGAGTATGAAGCCACGCATCAGGTGAATGGTTTAAAGCTGGATGACCATTCACTGAGGTTTTTGCTGCCGCCAAAGAACAGTCAGCAAATGGCCGAGTGTCACGGCATGTTTGAAAAAGCCTTTGGTGATGCGCAGAAAGCGAAGGAAATTTATCAGATTATAACGGCTCATGAAGGTTTGTACCAGCAGGATGAAAAGAACAAGGAGAAAGTGTATCAGCCTTCGGAGGTGGAAATCATCTATCTGCCCGATCCAATGGCTGCAGGTGTGGCTCTGTTCTTAGCTGATGACTGTGAGCATACGCATACGCAGACTTTTGAGCCACGTCTCTTCAGCTTCTTTTCCAAGGATGAGATAAGGCTGGGGCAGACCGATGAAGTTGAGATACCTGAAGACTGGTACCGGTCGGGTTACATCCGCTTGCGTTTGGAAGAGGGAGAGTACAATACCCATTGGAACCCATCAACTCATCAGTTAACCTTTTATTTGCCCAAAGGCATTCGTACACGCATTCGCTTCAGCACATTCTGGCGCGAGAGTGATGTGAAAGAGCTGTCGGCCATATGGCAAATGGTGAAGGATGATGCGACCAACAATATTGATGAGGCGCGTGACCTCGCTTTTAGCGGACAGCATTGGATGTTGAGTCCTTCGCGCGAAATGGAGCTGGTGCACGCGGTTCAACAGCCTATTGATGCTCCAGTTATTGAGGAACTGTTGCCCAACCGCGATTTCAAAACCAACCATGCCGATATTAATATTCGCTTTGATATCCATGGCGAAAGCACGGAGAAAGTTGAGCTGCAGGCACGATGGAAAGAGCAGTGGGACGATGGTATCTCGGTAACTATTAAGGAAAGGGAAGGCAGCAATAGTATTCCTGATATTCAAATCAATTATCACGATGATGTGGTGACAAAAGGAACGATTCCTGAGCCGGAGAAGATTGAACTGGCGCCCACTCAAAACATCAAGGTGCAACCCATTAAAGCCTATCCTTTGAGGAGTAAGGCTGAGTTTGATGCAGAACCGCAACCAAAAGCCAGGAGGATTAATAAGGATTATCAGGTTCAGAACGTAGCCTTTCAGAAGTTTCAGACCGATAAATCAAAAGCACGTGACAGCCTGGTGAACCGTGTGAAGTTTGATGTACAGGAATACCAGTTCAATTTCTATAAACGGCTCAACCTGCGCTTCTCACCATTGAAACATCAGTATGGCGATACGCGGCATCGTTGGGTTGATTATCGCTTGCTCGCCGCCTCACGTTACAATGAATACTTTGATAAGATTCTGACTGCTCATCCGGAGTTAAATACGGTACGCCTAAGCGAATGGAAAGAGAAAGTAAGTATTCCAAGCTCGGCCCGCCCCAAGGCGCCGGAGATTGATTACATCATCCCTACTTTTGAGTGGCGAAAGACAGAAAATGAAACCGCTATGCGCCATCAACGCATGGGTGGTGGTTTGCGTATTTTTATCAAACGGCCCTGGTTTTCATCTGGCGATGATGAGATGTTGGGAGTCATCCTGCCCGAAAAAGGCTATAACCCGGCCAGCCTCGTAAGCAAAGGTGGGTACAATGCCGATTACACCAGCTGGGGTATGGATCCGCTCTTGTATTCGGTGCAACCGACCTCGTATTCGCCAACAGTAGAGGATTTCTATATGAATCCGGTTATTGATAGTGATTTGCAATACCCGGATAAGAATCAGCGGGCAAAGGTGGTAGCTTATCCGGTTCATTTCGATGAAGAGCGGCAGGTGTGGTTCTCCGATTTGCGGATTGACCCCAAGAGCATGTACTTTCCTTTTGTGAAATTGATATTGGCGCGTTATCAGCCCTATTCGGTCCGCAAGGATAAGGAGGATGTGTGTCTGTCGTCGGTTGTATCGGCTAATTTTAACCAGCTGGTGCCCGAGCGGCAAACAACCATTCACTTCAATAAGGCGGATGTGAATTCGAAGTTTACCATTAAGGTGGAAGGTGCCATCTACAACGAGCGCTATGCCAAATACGGCAACTATAATTTCATAAAGATTAGTTTCCAGGATACAAAGTATTCGCGCCCGATATATGGCATGGTAAGCGACGGTAATGTTGACAAACAATTACAGGAAGAAACACTGATTGTTCGCATTTCATCTAAGCAGGTAACAAATAATCGCTATTCCATTACCAAAGAATTTAAACTGCCTTCGAAATATAAAAAGGAAGCCTATCAGATTATCATAGAAGAATATGAGCGGGGGCCTAAACAAATACCGGGATTGCCACAGGCTTATCAGAACAGACTAGAGCAGTCGGAGCAAACCGACCGTCTGATCTATGCGGATGTGTTTAATATCAATGAAACAGAGATGACGATCTCCGGATAGTCTCTTCGGTGTACTTAGATAAATCTCAGGCTGGCGGGCTGACATTGAGGCAGTGTTACCTGTCATTGTTACAGTGTAGAAACGCTTTGTATGTTCTGCGTATACCATTGTAATGCTTGTACACCCCATTGTAACCCTTGCGCAATGCTTTGTAACGGTTGTGCAAGGGATTATCTTGCCTGCGCAATGGTTTGTAATCGCTGCGCACTGCCTTGTAAAAACTTCTCAATGGATTGTAACAGTCATTCAGTGGACTGAAAGCCACTGGCTGGACTATCTTTGGATACTATCTTCAATTATCTCGCTCAGATTCGATGTATGTATTATATATAGGCTGTTGTGCTGTGTGAAGAGGGAAGGGTTTATGTTCTTTGTACAATTCTAACTTCATCAAGTATTATAATGTGATTATTAAAATTTAAATATTCATGCATGCGAGTTACTTAAATTTGATAAATCCAATTTCAGTATTGATGAGTTGCATTCTGAGTTATATTAAGATGCTTTGGTTGTTGATGAATGGTCTGTTATTGAGTTGACTTTTATGTCAATGAATTATAATTTGCCTGCGAGATAATTTTGGTCGACTTATTCGTGTTGACTGAGGGACTATACAAATCAAACAAAATGATAACTGATCGCGAGCAGATGAAGCAAGCTATTGTACCTGCCACTCTCGATAGTATGGAGAGCTTATATAGGAAAATTACCGATGTTTTTCTTCGAAACAATTATATCTTTCAACAGATACCTGATTCATTGAATTTAGGCGTGTTTTTATTTGATACGCATAGAGATAAAATAGTTTATGCTGACGAGCGTTTTGTGAAAAGTAATAACCTTAATCAGCACGTATTTAAAAGACCGGTTTTGAGGCGTTTCATATTTTCTGCTATCCACCCTGATGATGCTCGCCGTATTAGAGTATTGGAACGCATAGCAAAAAGAAAGGGGCATGCCTCTTTCTTAAATGGAATACTTAGGTTTAAACAGCATTTGTCATATGTTCCTTATTACTTTATGGTTACAAAGCCTGAGGTTAAGGGCTATGACACTGAACATTTTCGAATAGGAATACAATTAAAGCAATCGCCATTGAAAATTAATCTGGAGCATGAATTATCAGAAGTAGAATATTACCAAAAATTAGTTAGCTCCTTATCTATGCGTGAACAAGAGATATTGCAGTTGATTGTTAAGGGCGAAACAGATAGGTGTATTGGTGAGGTCTTAAATATTAGTACCCATACATCTAAGAAACATCGTAAAAACATTCTACATAAGCTTGGTGTAAAAAATACTGCATGTCTGGCTTACATGGCTGGAAAATCAAGCTTATTTAGTTAAATTTCGTATAATCACCGTAAAATACCTCTTTGGGGTTATTGAACTTTATTATAGCCAGCCATAATTTTACTTCAGGTTTTAAAGTCTGGGAGACACAAATATAAGAAATCCTAAATCTCATGCTATTTAACCACCATGATTATTAACTTTTAATTTCAAACTTATTAACTATGAAAAAAGTATTGTTATTTGCTGTAGTCACAGCAATGGTGTTGTCTGCCTGTCAGAAAGATAATGAAGTGAGCGATGTAAAAACCACAGATGTGCACTTCAATGTTGTTGATGGTTTAAATGAAACAGGCCTAAAAGGAGGCGATGTTAACAGAGGAGATATTCCTGTTACCGTTACTGCTATGGAGCTTAAGGCTGAGTCAGTTCATCCGGATGTGATTGATCAGTATAATATTGTTGATGATGGGTCAGGTAATGATGGGCCCGTACTTCAGAATGTGTGGTATGGCACAAATATTTTTACAGCAACTACAACTGCCGTCACTCCCCCAACTCCAACTATTGGGGACCATAAAATTTTCTTTGGTAATGTAATATATCCTAGTGGCGTTTTTAAAGAAGTTGCACCAGGTCTTGTTGCCTTTACTGATGTAAGACCGGGTGGAAGTTGGTCTTCAGCGCAAATGGCGGAGGAGTTGCGCACAAATGTTGTACCTTTTGTTGAATTTAGTGGCGAATCTGCTCCTGTTGTTATTAATGATGACTATGCTGCTAATCCTTCAAGCATTAATATCCCCATGTCAACAAATTATGGACAGTTAATTGTGACATTTGAATTTGAAAGTGGTGTAGATATTCAAAATTATCACGCTAGGTTATTTTATCAGGAGCCGGCGTACGAAGCTGGTATTGACTATGAATATCTTAAAATTAGAAATAACTGGGATAGATTTTTTACATCAGAAAAAAACCTTGGCACAATCTATTGGTCGAATGCAGATGCAACAGCAGGAAAATGCCTGCCGATTGCTGTTGAGATATATTCTTATGAAGGAGGTAACTATGTGCCTGTTAAATGGATTGTATTAGATATTGAAAATACTAAAATTATTGGAGGCGTTAGTAAGTGGCTTAATGTTGTAGTCAAAGCAGATGCAATACAAGCTGACTTACAGATGTTTACATTTACATGGGATCCTTGGACAAATCAGGATGATGTGTTAGAGGTCGACTAATTTTTTGAGTAATATAAACAATCGAAAGGGCTATCTGAATATGGGTAGCCTTTCTTAGTATAGCTCTAACATATTAGATTTGCAGTGAATGATGATAGAATTATTAAATGAAGTAGTTACAAGCTAGCATCTTCAATTATCTCGCTGAATACCTTTTGTATATCTAATCCGGCAGCTTCTATTTGCTGCGGAATAAAACTGGTTATTGTCATGCCTGGAGTTGTATTCACCTCGAGTAGGAATATTTTATTATCGCTAATGATGTAATCGATTCGTACAATGCCTTTACATCCCAGAATATCGTAAATGAGTGACGAGATGGATTGGATGCGATCTCGTACCTTATCTTCAATGCGGGCCGGTGTAATTTCTTCTACTTTGCTGGCCGTGTATTTGGCTTCAAAATCGAAGAATTCATTTTTGCTCACCACCTCTGTTATTGGAAAAACTGCCTGGTTCGTTCGGGTTTTGTACAAACCACAAGTCACCTCAGTACCACTGATAAACTGCTCAATAATCACCTCGTTACTTTCGGTAAAGGCTTTCTCAATGGCTTCGATTAACCGACCGCCCTCTTGTACTTTGGTAATGCCAAAGCTGGAGCCGCCTGCATTGGGCTTAACAAAGCAGGGTAATCCCAACTGTTCAATAATCGCCTTATCGTCATAATCGATGCCTTTGCGCACCAATACCGAGTCGGCCACAGCCACACCAAATCCCTTGAGGTAAGTGTTGCAGGTAAACTTGTTAAAACTGATGGAGGCAGCCTGCACATCGCAAGTGCTGTGCGGAATATCCAGCATATTAAAGTAGCCTTGTAACAAGCCGTCTTCGCCAGGTGTGCCGTGTATGGTTATGTATGCGAAATCAATATTGACTTTCTGACCATCTTTGGTAAATGAAAAATCATTTTTATCAATCGGGTATTCGTTGTCATCTACTTTGGCACACCACTTCTCTTTGGTAATCAAAATGGGGTAGCGATTATAGCGCGATGCGTCAATAAAGGACATAACGCCTTCCTTGCTTTTTTCAGAAACTATGATTTCAGAAGAATAGCCACCGTAAATAATACCGATGTTTTTCATTGTGGTCAATATATGATTGATTGTTATTCGATTAGTCGTTTTCTCTTCCTGCAATATAACCTCTCCACTTCTCAATGGCTTCCATCATATCTTCTGGAATATCCGTGTTAAAGTCAATGTATTCTTTGGTAGTCGGGTGAATGAAACCCAGGGTTTTTGCATGCAGAGCTTGCCTTGGCAGAATCTTAAAACAGTTTTGCACAAATTGCTTGTACTTGGTAAAAGTAGTACCCTTTAAGATTTGATCGCCACCATAGCGTTCATCGTTGAACAGTGGATGACCAAGGTATTTCATATGCGCTCTAATCTGGTGCGTACGTCCTGTTTCCAGCTTACATTCTACCAGCGAAACATAACCCAGACGCTCCAGTACTTTATAGTGTGTTACGGCATGCTTACCACGCTCTCCATCCGGGAATACGGCCATCTGCTTGCGGTCTTGCAAGCTGCGACCAATGTTGCCAATGATGGTACCTTCATCTTCGGCCGGTTGTCCCCACACCAGTGCTACATAGGTTCGTGTCGATGTCTTTTCAAAAAACTGACGGGCCAGGAAGTTCTTGGCTTCTTCTGTTTTAGCTACGACCAACAATCCTGATGTATCCTTATCGATACGGTGAACCAATCCCGGGCGAGGATCTTCTGAATTGAAAAGCGGCAGATCTTTCAGGTGCCAGGCCAAAGCATTAACCATAGTACCTGTATAGTTTCCGTGTCCCGGATGTACAACCATTCCTGGTTTCTTGTTGATGATAATCAGCTGTTCATCTTCGTAGGGGATGTCCAGAGGTATATCCTGTGCGATAATCTTCAGTTCACGACGAGGAAAAGACATCACGATTGTGATCACCTCATTGGCTTTTATCTTATAATTGGATTTAACGGGTTTATCGTTGACGCGAATATTACCGGCTGCCGCTGCATCCTGTATTTTGTTGCGCGAGGCATTCTCAATACGGTTGACCAAAAATTTATCGATGCGCAGTGGCTTTTGTCCCGGATCAGTTACAAAGCGATAGTGCTCATACAACTCATTACCATCGTCCGAACCATTTGCTTCATCCAGTTCGTCCAACTCATCCAACTCATCGTCCTGTATGTGCTCTGTCATTCTATTATCAATTAGTTAATTCTTCTATTTGTATACCTCTTCACTCACAACCGGCCAACTTCAGTCCTCGGTCTTCCGTTCAGCCATTAATAACTCACTTTGGCAGTATCCACACTTAACCAAACATCAATGGAAGCGCCAAGAGGTATGCGTTCGCCTGTTTCGGCTGATGGTTGTTGTTTCCATATAAATGCCGCTATGGAATCTTCTGCTGTAATGACAGATTCATCATATATGGCCGCACCAATATTTAAAGAAACAGAGGCAGAATAGTTTTTAGCCTCTTCAAGCGTAAGCGCTTTTAAATCCGGTACATTGGTTCGTTCGGTACTAAGGCCTTTACCAATGTGCAGATCGATCACCGATCCTTTTAATACCACAGTTCCCGGCTCAACCGGTTTGCCTTTATAAAGTTGCTGAATAACCAGGTTGCGGTATTCGCTTGGTACATAGATAAGTTCACCGGTTACCAGTCCGTACGACTCCAATATTACTTTGGCATTTCGTAAGGAGTAATCCACCAGATTAGGAATCTGAACTTTTTCGGGCGCAATGGCCTTGATGGTAAAGTGTATGTTACGATTTTCCTTTACCATACTACCAGGAGCCGGTATTTGTTCAATGACTGCACCGGGCAGGTAGCCATCAATATGTACCGAGTCGATGATGTTATAGCGAAAGCCTTTTTCTTCAATTAATTGACTGAATTGCTCTTCAGTCAGGCCTTTAAAGTCGGGTACAGGATAGTATTCACCGTGGTTGGTGTAAATATTTAAGCTAACAAAAGTGGCGATTAATGCCAGTGTGATGACTCCAATTGCTATGACAATATTTTTGACAAATACGTTATTGATTATTCCTTTGATCGTTGACATAAGCATGTTGATTTGTATACCGCTTTTTTACTTTTATTTCAAGAGTAAAAAAATGCTGGTTGGTAACAGATGGTCAAAAATAGTAAAACTTCTGCTATCAGAGTTATGGGCATAAAAAAAGTAAAGAACCCATAGTGGATTCTTTACTTTTTATATCGTGAAAGCTCTTAATTAAGCTTTATGTCTTTTTTCGCTAGAAACAGTTAATTTCTTACGTCCTTTAGCTCTTCTTGCAGCTAATACTTTACGACCACTTGCGCTAGCCATTCTTTCGCGGAAACCATGCTTGTTTCTTCTCTTTCTGTTCGATGGTTGGAATGTCCTTTTCATTGTATGTAATTTTTTTATTCTTCGTAATAGTCGCTTTTCAAATGGATTCGTTCGGGATCTTCCTCCTTTGAAGAGCTAAGTCAATGTTGTTACCTTAACTTTTCGGACTGCAAAAATACATGTTTTTTTTATCTTCCAAAAAAAAATGAATGCTTTTTTAGGTTTGTATAAAGTTTAAACCCACTGTTGCTTACATCGACAGATGGATGATCTTTTTCGTCTCAAAAAACTCCTCCTCAAAGTAGTTGGCTAATGGAGTTACGGATACCCTCTTTTTAAAAGGCTTTATTTCACCCTCAAAGTCACCTCCCTTTAAATAGATGATGCCGTTGGTAATGGCATTTTTATTCGTTGGAAGGAATTTGTTGTGACAAAGTTTTACGAAATCAGGAAAGGCGGTTACTGCCCGGCTGATAATAAAATCATATTGCTTTGGATGATTTTCAACCCTTATTTGTTCAGCTGTAAGATTTTGTAAGCCTAATGCCTCAGCAACGCCTTTCACCACTTTAATTTTCTTGCCAATCGAATCGATGAGGTGAAACTGACTGCCAGGATTCATTATAGCCAGAGGAATACCCGGAAAACCACCACCACAGCCAACATCCAGGATTTGAGTGCCTGTTTCAAATTGAATGAATGCTGCTATGCCCAATGAATGCAAAACATGACGTTCATAGAAGTGGTCCATGTCTTTGCGCGATATGACATTGATTTTCGAATTCCAGTCGGCATATAAATCTCCCAGTCGGCTGAGTTTTTCTTCAACAGCAGGATCTAAATTCGGAAAGTACTTTTTAATTAATTCCATGATATGATGTGCAGGATAACTTATCCTGAATGCTAAATGTTAGAATAGAAATTAAGAGCTTACCCCAGTTTGATATCAGAGTTTTTAAGGGTATTAAAGAGAAGTTCCCTGGCTCTGAATAATTGGGCTTTTACGGTTCCAAGCGGAAGATCCAGCTCTTCGGCAATCTCTTCATATGAGAACTCCTTGAAATAGCGAAGCTCAATTAAAATGCGATAGCGGGGTTTAAGTTTCTTTACCACCGTCCGCATTAATATCTTCTTTTGCTGCTTTATCAGATTTTCTTCCGGGTCGGGCGTTTCATCCTTCAGGTGTATCGGCTGATCGTTTTCTTTATCATCCGAAATGCCACCATCAATAGAAACGATGTTATTGCGCTTTTTCCTAAGAAAATCAATGCAGTTATTAGAGGCTATTTTGAACAGCCATGTGCTAAATGCATAGTTTGGTGAGTATTGGTGAATGTTCTTAAAAGCTTTACCAAAGGCCTCAATCGTCAGGTCCTCGGCATCACTTTTGTTATTCACCATTTTCAGGAGCATAAAGTAAATGGCATCTCTGTAGCGGCCCATGAGTTCAGCATAGGCTTTTTGATCGCCTTTAACTGCTACTTCCACTAAATCTAAGTCGTATTTTGCCTTATCAGATAGATTCGGATTTACTTCCATTTCTTCTTCTTTGCACTAAAAATATTAATTACCCAAACACTCCCAACTAACCAAGGCGTTATAAAATCAAAAATACTGGTTGCCCAGAATAACTTGTTTTCTCCCATTTTATTTGCTGCTTTGGCTAATACAATATGTAAAGTCAGCATGCGGAGAGCAAATAACGCAATTGTTAAAGGAACAAAAATATGAAAAAAAAGTGAACAAAGTGTTAGAAGCCACATTATTTGACGAGTCAGGGGCTCCATAATCAGCCAGCATTTTATCCCAAACCTATACGCAGGTGCCGTGGTTAAATGCCTCGATTTACGAGTTATCCATTCACTGAAATTGTGTGGTGACAGTGATATGGTTTGACTCTCATAATTTAATTGAACGGTTGTGTTATGTTTATTGGCGCAACGTCTGATAAACAAATCATCGTCACCCGAAGCCATGTTTAAGTATGGCTTAAAAACATCGCTTTGCTCAAACAAAGATTTGGTATAAGCCATGTTTCTGCCAACCGCCATAAATGGTTTGCCACGCAATGCAAAGCCCATGTATTGTACTGCGTTGAAAAAGGTTTCGTAGCGCAAAAACAGGTTGAAGAATGATCTTTGCTTCTCAAAGCGGCCATGGCCAATTACTATTTGTTTTTCATCGGTGAACTGACTGCTTACTTCTGTTAGCCATTGGTCGGATGTTGGGTAGCAATCAGCATCAGTAAACACTAAATGTTCATTATTAGCTGCTTTTACACCAATTGTGAGCGCTAATTTTTTACCTTGATAATGTTGCTTGCTAAGTGGAATGCTGGTGTAATAGAGGTTGCTGAATTCAGTCTTTAATTGTGCTAACACCATTTCTGAGTCATCCGTTGAGCAATCATTTACCACAATGACCTCAAAATTGGGATAATCCTGATTACATATCTTGGGAATGAAGTTTTTAAGATTTGAAGCTTCATTTTTAGCACAAATAATCACTGATAAAGGACGCTGTTTATTATCATACGTTAGAGGTTTAAATCGCGATGGCTTTAAAAGAAAGAATAGCAGGTAAAAGAGCTGAAAAAGCCAGGAAAAGATAAAAATGCCACCTAAGGTATATAGTATTGATTCGTCCACAGTTTTGAATTTTAGTCAAAAATGCAACATATTTTTATGAAAAGCCTGTTCTTATCAAGTCATTTTTGCACATCGTTTCAAAAAAAAGACGACGAAACAGTTTTTAGTGTAAGAACCTCTTTTCTGCATTTTATTTATAAAGCGGCTGTTGTATATTTGCAGGCTGTTTTATCTTACAATGATAGGCAGATTTAGAAATGTCATTAATACAAGGAAAATGAAATTTGAGCTACAACATACCGATGCCAAAAGTAGTGCGCGCGTTGGGAAAATAACAACCGATCATGGTGAAATTGAAACGCCTATTTTTATGCCAGTTGGAACTGTTGGCTCGGTTAAAGGGGTACATTTTCGTGATTTGGAAGATGATGTGAAGGCCCAAATTATTCTCGGCAATACATACCACCTGTATCTGCGTCCTGGATTGGATATATTAAAAGCCGCAGGCGGATTACATAAATTCAACGGTTGGGATAAACCAATGTTGACCGATAGTGGAGGCTATCAGGTATTCTCATTAAGTGATAACCGAAAACTGACTGAAGAAGGTGCTATGTTTCGTTCACACCTGGATGGCTCAAAGCATTTATTTACGCCCGAAAATGTAGTGGATATTCAGCGGGTCATTGGGGCTGATATTATTATGGCTCTGGATGAGTGCCCGCCGGGAGATGCTGAATATGCTTACGCCAAAAAGTCGATGGAGCTCACGCATCGCTGGTTAAAACGAGGCGTTGATCATTTTGACCGGACAGAACCGTTGTATGGACATTCTCAAACATTCTTTCCGATAGTGCAAGGAGCCGGTTATCGTGATTTAAGAACTCAGTCGGCTGAATTTATTGCTTCGCAGAATCGTGAGGGTAATGCCATTGGAGGACTGGCAGTTGGTGAGCCAACAGAGGTGATGTATGAAATGGTAGAGCTGGTCAATGGTATTTTGCCTAAAGATAAGCCGCGTTACCTGATGGGAGTGGGTACACCTGCTAACTTACTTGAAAATATTGCATTGGGTGTAGATATGTTCGACTGTGTAATGCCTACACGCAATGGGCGTAATGGCATGCTTTTTACCTCCGAAGGCATACTAAATATGCGCAATGAGAAGTGGAAAAACGATTTCTCACCTGTCGATCCTAATGGAACATCATTTGTTGATCATCATTATACCAAGGCCTACCTGCGTCATTTATATGTTTCTAAAGAAATGTTGGCGGCGCAAATTGGCAGTATGCACAATCTGACCTTTTATTTATGGTTAGTGCGCGAAGCACGTAAGCACATATTGGAAGGCGATTTTGCGCAATGGAAAGATGTGATGGTTAAAAAATTGACAACTCGCCTTTAATGGTAATGAGTGTGCAAGAGCTATTAGTTGTCTATAACAAAGGAGTGATTGAAGTTTTACTATTTAGCTTGTAACTATTTTTTCGTTCTTTTGTAGCAGGCTTCACTAAACTTAAACAGAAAGTTTTGAAAAAACTTGATCTTTATATACTTAGGAAATTTTTAGGGACATTCTTTTTTGCCATACTGTTGATAATTAGTATATCAGTGGTGTTTGATGTCACCGAAAAGATTGATAATTTCTTTGAACACGGGGCTCCTTTAAAGGCGATTGTGCTTGATTATTATAAGAATTTTATCCCCTATTTTGCCAACCTGTTTACCCCGCTATTTGTATTTATTGCGGTTATCTTTTTCACTTCAAAGATGGCCTATCAAACAGAGATTATTGCCATTTTGTCGAGTGGCGTTAGCTTCCGGCGTATGATGTTCCCCTATTTTCTGGGAGCTGCTATCATTGGGTTGTTCTCTTTTCTGTTGGGTGGCTATGTAATTCCGCCGGCCAACCAAACTCGTATACAGTTTGAAAATGTCTATGTTAAAAACAGGAAAGCCAAAGGGCTAGACAAGATTCATATGCAAATAGAACCGGGTGTGTTTGTTTACCTGGATAAGTACCGGGCTTATAGCGGGAATGGCGATCACTTTTCGATGGAAAAATACGACGAAAAAGAATTGGTATCCAAGTTATCAGCCCGTTATGCCAAATACGATACTACTTCGGGTAAATGGCAGCTTAGGAACTATGTGCTACGCGAGTTTACCGATGGGGTAGAGCATAAGATAAGCAGCGGTTCCAAAATGGATACCCTGATTGCCAATGTAACACCTAAAGACTTTCAGGAAGAGCGCAAGTATTTTGAGATGATGACCAATACCGAATTGGATAATTATATTGATGAGCAGCGAGCGCGCGGCGTGGGAAATCTTGAGGAGTTTCTTATTGAGAAATATAAGCGGGTGGCATCACCCTTCAGCGCCTTTATTCTAACCCTAATTGGGGTGTCATTGGCATCGCGTAAAGTGCGGGGCGGTATGGGGCTGCACATTGGAGTTGGTATTGCGTTGAGTTTTTCGTATATTTTGTTCATGACAATTTCAACCACCTTTGCCGTAAATGGTAATATGAATCCAATGTTGGCTGTATGGTTACCCAATATTGTTTTTGCTGCCATAGGATTTTATTTGTACATGAGGGCGCCTAAATAGTCTAAGAAACTGACTATTTGCACAGGTTGTTCCGTTGTTGAAAAGCGTACTATCTTACTTTATTCCTTTTGTTAAAAAAAATAAATTAGTAATTATGCACTCTGAAAAATTATTAATCAGGATGCTAAATTAATATTTTGATTAATAGAGGTTAAATCAAATTTTTGGATTATGTCATTGAAAAAACACATCCTTGACCTTCGGAAAAGAAAGGAACAAGTGCAAAAGGGTGGTGGCGACAAAGCCATTGAAAAGCAAGCAGCCATGGGTAAAATGACGGCTCGCGAACGAATCCTTGCACTCGTTGATAAAGATTCTTTCACCGAATACGACCTTTTTGTTGAGCACACAGCTCGTGACTTCGGAATGGACAAAAAGCAGTTGCATGGTGATGGGGTAATTATCGGTACAGGTACCATTTATGGTGCACCTATCTGTATCTTTGCTCAGGATTTCACTGTAGCCGGGGGATCATTAGGATTAATGCATGCCCGTAAAATCACAAAAATCATGGATCACGCTCTCAAAATGCGTGTGCCTTTGATCGGTATTAACGATTCAGGTGGTGCTCGTATTCAGGAAGGTGTGAACTCTTTAGCCGGATACGGTGAGATTTTCTACCGTAACACTTTAGCTTCAGGTGTTATACCTCAGCTGTCGGTTATCTTGGGTCCATGTGCGGGTGGTGCAGTATACTCTCCAGCATTGACAGACTTCGTTTTTGTAGTTGAGAATATTTCTAAGATGTTTATTACCGGACCAGGCGTAATTGAATCAGTGCTTGGTGAAAAAATCTCGATGGAAGATTTGGGTGGTGCACGTGTACACGCTGAAACTACTGGTAATGCTCACTTTTTCTCAAACAGCGAAGCTGAATGTTTCGAGCAGATTAAGAAACTGATTACCTTTATTCCTTGGAATAACAGTAAGAAAGCAAAGGCTTTCCCTCCAAAACCACCTAAATTCAAAGGTAAGATCGAAGATATTATTCCTTCTGATCCTAAAACACCTTACGATGTTCGTGATGTTATCAAAGCTATTGTTGATGATTCTGATTTCTTCGAGATTCAGGAACTTTGGGCTGCGAACATTGTCATTGGATTTGGTCGCTTAAACGGCGAAACAGTTGGTTTTGTAGCCAACCAGCCAATGGTATTGGCCGGTGTACTTGATTGTGACAGCTCAGATAAGGCGGCTCGATTCATCCGTTTCTGTGATGCCTTTAATGTGCCTATTATCACTCTTGAGGATATGCCAGGTTACTTGCCAGGTGTAGACCAGGAGCATGCCGGTGTAATTCGTCACGGAGCGAAAGTACTGTATGCATACTCAGAGGCAACTGTACCTAAAGTAACGGTTATTCTTCGTAAAGCATATGGTGGTGGTTATATCGCCATGAACTCACGTCACCTGGGTGCAGACTTTATGTTTGCATGGCCAATGGCTGAGATTGCTGTTATGGGACCAGAAGGTGCGGCTAACATCATCTTCAAGAAAGATATTGATGAAGCTGAGGATAAAGATGCGATGCGTGCCATCAAGGTGGAAGAGTACAAAGAGAAGTTTGCTAATCCATATGTCGCTGCTGCTAAGGGTTACATTGACTCGGTAATTGAGCCAAGCGAAACACGTGCTTTATTGCTGCATGCCATTGAGGTATCGGCCGGTAAAGATGATCATCGTCCTGCTAAAAAGCATGGTATTCCTCCATTTTAATAGTTGCGCATATGAGTACACAGAAAACAGAAGGATTGGTTGATTTTGCTATACTTAGCATGAAGTATAAGACAAAACTCACCAAGAAATTCGAAAATCGTATAAAATATGAGGCGCCAAATCCAAACCACATATTGTCCTACATTCCTGGAACAATTTGTGAGGTGTTTGTGAAAGAAGGTCAATCATTGAAAGAAGGTGAATCACTTTTGATTCTGGAAGCCATGAAGATGCGTAACCAGATTACCATGCCACACGATGGCAAGGTTGTTTCAATAAAAGTGTCACAAGGTGATAGAATTCCGAAGAACCACTTAATGGTGGTGATAGAATAAGAGAAAGGGCTGCAATTTGCAGCCCTTTTACTTTATAGCTTTTTTATCCAGGTAAAATAGGATGGCGGCATATTCAAAGAAGGTTCTGTCTTAAACAATCCAAAGACACTGGAACCGCTTCCGCTCATGCAGGCATAACTGGCACCAGCTTCATAGAGTTCCATTTTTATTTTGCCAATCTCCGGATATTTGGCAAAAACCGATTGCTCAAAGTCGTTTTTAATATGGTGTTTCCATTGTTCAACCGGGAGCTGAATTAAATCGGTTAACGAATGCGATGAAGGAGTTGGAATGATACCTCTGTAAGCATCCGGCGTGGAAACGTGAATAGGTGGCTTTATAAGAGCAATGTAATAATCGCTTAAATCCAATTCAACGTCTTGTAGTATATTGCCAATTCCGGTGGCATACGAAGGTTTATTTTTGATAAAAAAAGCACAGTCAGCTCCTAGATGGGCAGCCAATTCAAGAAGCTCTTCTTCCTTAGCATTAAGGTTAAACTCTTTGTTCAGTAGATTAAGCATGAATGCGCCATCAGCCGATCCACCTCCTAATCCAGCACCAAAAGGTATCATTTTGTGCAGATGAATTTTTAATGCTGGCAGTTCGTATCTTGCTCTTAGTAATTCATAAGCTTTTATGCAAATATTATCCTCTGGAGCAGCGTCAACTTCAATCCCAGAGGAACTAAATTGGTATTGTTCACTACTTTCTGTGTTACGGACAGCCTCAAGAGCATCGCTTAATGGAATAGGGAAAAATACGGTTTCAAGGTTGTGGTAGCCATCAGGCCTTTTTTCAACCACATTAAGCCCTATATTTATTTTAGCGTTGGGATAGCAAATCATATTGTTGTTCTTTGATTGCAAAGTAACTATTTCTCTTTGTTTGAGAAAAAGTTAATAATCGAAATATTTCTGACGGTTAATAAAGGGCGTTACTCAGCTTGTTACCCCTCTAAATACCCTGTAGCTAAGTAGTTTTGATCTGAAGTCATATCATTGAATAATTGGAAATTATATCATAATTCAGATCTAATGAAGGAAAATAAAAAAGAAATCACTTGTTGTTCTGAAGAACAGCAGGGTGATAAAAATGGAATTCAAAGGAGAGATTTTCTAAAAAAAGGATTGCTTGGATTGACTGCTCTTACGATTGTTCCGCGACATGTGTTAGGCGGACCAGGTTACACGGCTCCGAGTGATCAAATTACCAAGGCCATCATTGGAATGGGAGGTATTGGTTATGGTCATCACCTTACAAGGGAAGGCCGCTTGGTTGCTATTTGTGATGTTGATCAGAATCATCTTAAAAGAGCAATTGATAAAGTTGGTAAAGGTATACCAGCTTATACCGATTTTAGGGATTTGTTACAGCAAAAAGATGTTGATGTTGTTCATATTGCCACGCCTCCTCACTGGCATGGTATTATGTCGGTTATGGCAGCAGAGGCAGGTAAAGATATATGGTGTGAGAAACCCATGACCCGTACCATTGGGGAGGGGATAAAAGTAGTTGAGGCTGTGAGGAAGAGCGGCAGTATGTTTCGACTAAATACATGGTTTCGGTTTAAAGATAATTTCTATGGATTAGGAACCACTGTTAAACCCCTTAAGAAGGCTATTGATAGTGGTGTATTAGGATGGCCGTTAAAAGTAACCATCAGTGGCGTAACCGGATATAACTGGAAGTTCTATTGGCAAGGTGAGCATAATTTGCCTCCGCAACCAGTGCCGGAGACATTGGATTATAATATGTGGTTAGGACCAGCTCCGGCTAAACCTTATAATTCTCGCCGGGTACATACAAAGTTCCGTGGTTATTGGGATTATGATGGTGGTGGTTTGGGTGATATGGGCCAGCATTATATCGATCCGGTGCAATACATTCTGGGTAAAGATGACACCAGTCCGGTTAAGGTAGAGGTGGATGCTCCCCAGCAACACCCGGATGCAGTAGGTACCTGGCGAAAAATTACCTATACCTATGCAGATGGTTGCCAGATAATTCTGGATGGCGAAAACAAAGATCAGGATGCTGCATATATTGAAGGACCCAAAGGTAAGATATACAAAGGTTTCCGTTCAACCATTCCGAATTTGAAAGGTATCATTGATTCCATGCCGGATCCGGAGCCACAGATTACATCGTTCCATGAGTCGGTGCGCACGCGTAAAAAGTTCGCACTTAACGAAGAAAACGGTCATCGCTCTTGTACCATTGTAAACATGGGAATAGTGGCATTACGACTTGGACGAACTTTACACTTTGATCCGGTAAAGCAGGAGTTCATTAATGACGATGGAGCAAATCGTCTGTTGAATCAACCTATGCGTGGCAACTGGAGCATCTAATCAACCTTAAACAATGAATTTTATGTACTTATATAAAAGAATACTTAATCTTTTGTTGATGTTATTGGTGATAACATCAGCGCAATCTCAAATAAATCGAACTGTTGATACCAAGGTGGCCGACCTGCTGGTGCAGATGCCAGTCAATAATATGGCTTATCGCGATAAGCTAATGAAAGACATGTTGCAGTTGGGACCTGATGTTCGTGAGTTAATTTGTCTGCAAATAGTGGAACCGGGCACCGGTGATGATACCAAAGCCCGCTTTGCTGTTGAGAGTTACTCTAAGTATATCAGCCAATCATTGGAGAAGAACGCGTCCAAAGAATGGGAACATCAGTTATTGAAAATGATTGAACAGTCAACAACCAATGAGGTGAAAGCCTTTTTTATTCGTCAACTGGAATTTGTTGGTTCTTCGGAATGTGTACAAGCTTTAAGCAGCTATTTAAGTGATGATGTGCTGAGGGAGCCAGCCGTTAAAAGCATGCTATTATCAGATGCTTCTAAGTCGGCTCAGTACTTTTCTGAGGCTTTAAGAAATGCAGGAAGTTCCGCTCAACTTAGTTTGGTTAAAGCTCTGGGGCAATGTAATGATGTTAGCTATGCCAGTCAATTAGCTGGTTTATATCCGAATGGAACAACCGAGCTTAAAGCAGATGTTTTACGTGCTTTGGCAAGTATGCCGTGCGAAGCTTCAGAAGAATTGATAATGCAGGAAGCCAAAGTAGCAAGTTACAATCCTTCAGCTAACCAGGCTGTTTTTGCATTACTTGACTATGTTGAGCAAATAGCATCAACAGATCCTGTAAAAGCTATGCAGATAGCTACAACAATTAATAAAAAAACATCGACCGTGCAGGTTAAAACCGGTGCGTTGATACTGATGTGCGAGCTGAGCGATATGGCTCAAACGAATGCTCTCCTGTTAGGAGCATTAAAGAGTAAGGATAAGGTTTATAGAGGAGCAGCTATTGAAGAATCTATTCGACAGAAGACACCTTTGGAACCATGGGTTAAGCAAATGCAACGCAGAAAATCACCGGAAGTGCAAAAAGAAATTCTCTACCTGGTATCACAGACTGGAAAGGCAACTGATGCTACATCTGTTGAGGTGTTGGTAAATTCAAAGGATGGCGGTGTTCGTCAGGAGGCACTCATTTGTTATGCAATTCTCAACGGGGAAGAAGGTATTACTGTAATTCTTGATTTTCTGGCAAACCATACGGCTAAGGCGGATGTGGAGGCAGCCAGACAGGCGCTGTTATTAAGTGTTAGTAAAAACAATGTTGAGCAGACTTTAAACATTTTTAATCAGGTTCCGGTAGTGGGGCAAGCTGTGTTAATGGACATTTGGGGTGCCAAACAGTATAAAGGTGCATTTGATAAGATGATGGATATAGTCAAAGAGGGAGGTGAGCAAAGCAGTGTGGCATTGCAAAATTTGGCCTCAGTTTCGGGAGAAAAGGATCTGGAAGCTTTATTAGCATTATTTCAAGGCGTAAAAGCATCTGAGGATAGTGAGCTAATTGCTAAAGCCATTGTTGCTGCTTACGAGCAAACGGAAAAGAAAGAGGTAGCAAAGAATAAAATATTTGAGGCGGCTAAGTATGATGAGTTCAATAAGTTTATTCCGGTGTACAGCGCGATAGGTGGCAAGGAAGCTGTTCAATTGGTGTATAAGGCTTATCAAAATGAACACTCACCAGCAGCATTGGAGGCTTTGGTACAATGGAGCGGAACAGCTGCATTGCCTGCTTTGTACTCCATTGTCGAAGGGGCGTCATCTGACAAAACATACAAAAAGGCATTCAGTGGCTATGTTAGTAAAGTTGCATCATCGCAATTGCCCGATGATCAAAAACTGTTGTTAATGCGCAAGGTAATGCCTCTGGCAAAAGGAAATGCAGAGAAAAAAGAGGTGCTGAATGCCTTGTCATCAGTTAAGACCTATCTGACGTTCATCTACTTGTCAACTTATCTTGATGATAGTGCCTTGAAAAATGAAGCAGCCAATGCTTTGGTGAAAGTGGCTATGCATGATGCAGGGAAACGAAATGGCTTGGATGGTAACATCATCAGGGATGGTTTAATGAAAGCTCTTCCACTGATAACAGGTCCTGATAGCCAGTATTTAAAAATTGATATTGAGACTTATCTGGCTTCTATGACGACTGATAAAGGCTATGTGTCAATGTTTAATGGCACAGACCTGAGTGGCTGGCAAGGGTTTGTTGACAATCCGATTAAGCTTAAGAAGTTATCTCCTTATAAACTTAGTCAGTTACAAAAGGAAGCCGATAAGAAGATGGCTCAGAACTGGTCGGTGAAGAATGGGCATATCGTGTTTAATGGTAAAGGTCATAATTTGTGTTCGGTGAAAGAGTACAGTGACTTTGAAATGATAGTTGATTGGCGAATAACGAAGCATGGCGACAGTGGTATTTATCTGCGAGGAACGCCTCAGGTGCAGGTATGGGATACTTCACGGGTTGATGTTGGGGCACAGGTTGGCTCTGGTGGACTGTACAATAACCAGAAGCATGAAAGCAAGCCATTATTAGTGGCAGATAATCCAATTGGTGAATGGAATACCTTTAGGATTCGCATGGTTGGCGAACGCGTAACGGTATACCTGAATGGACAGCTGGTAGTTGATAATGTGGTGATGGAAAACTACTGGGATCGTTCACTACCTATTTTTGCCTCCGGTCCAATTGAGTTGCAGGCTCATGGTACCGACCTGGCCTTTCGGGATGTGTACATTAGGGAGCTGGATGTGGCCGGTTTTAACCTGACTGAAGAAGAAAAAGCTGATGGGTTTGTAGCCTTATTCAATGGGACCGACCTGAATGGCTGGGTTGGTAATAAAACGGATTACCTGGTTGAGAATAGCGAGATTGTAATAAAACCAAAGAATGGAGGCCATGGTAATTTATACACCGAAAAGGAATATGCTGATTTTATTTACCGCTTTGAATTTAAACTAACACCTGGGGCTAATAATGGATTGGGTATCAGGGCACCATTGGAAGGAGATGCAGCCTATGTGGGGATGGAGTTGCAGATTCTGGATAATACGGCTCCTGTCTATGCTAAGCTGCAGCCTTACCAGTATCATGGTTCGGTTTATGGTGTTATAGCTGCCAAAAGAGGTTACTTAAAGCCCGTTGGAGAATGGAATACTGAAGAAGTGATTGTAAAAGGTAACAAAGTAAAAGTAATATTGAACGGTGAAGTAATTGTGGATGGTGATATTGCTGAAGCATCATCCAATGGTACTTTGGATGGGAAAGATCATCCGGGACTTAAGCGTACAAAAGGGCATATTGGCTTTTTAGGCCATGGTTCTGAGGTCTTTTTTAGAAACATTAGAATTAAGGAGTTGTAGAATTAAAGAGAAATAAGAAAGCCTCGTAGATGATAGTTTCTGCGAGGCTTTTTTATACATTCTGTGTTAATGCAAGGCGAAGGACGCCACATTAGAGCGAACACCTATGGAAGGCAATAAATATACTTCACGCCAAAGGAAAACATTTACTCGTCAGCAGCGAACTGCTCTAAATGCGAGCGAACTGCTCCAAATGTGAGCGAAAATCACCAAACCGGAGCGAAACGCACCTTGACGCTGGTAAAGTATGTTTTCTCTTCCGTTGCATCTCTTTTCGTCGTGGTTTCAAGTGTTTATTTTAATCGGCATCTTAATATCTAAATCAAACTCAGGTTAAATGACTCTGTCACCATCCCACTTTTTGACTTTTTCTTCGCGGTAGGCTAAAGTGGCCATTTGTGCTGTAATGCCTTCTTCAAATGCGCGATCAATGTTGCAACTGGTGCTTGAACCCGTTCTGATGGCATGTAACCATTCAGCCAAATGCAGGTGGGTAGTATCCATCATTTTACCATTATGCGTTGTATATAATAATCCTCGTGAAGCAAAATATTTTTCAGTAGCCGAACTAATACCATCAAGTTTCAATGATTCAGCATTGTTTAAGCAGACAGCATTGTTTGGCTGTACCAGGTTATTTTTTAAATATTTTTGATAGAGTCTGGAGCCCGGATCGACGTTTAAATTAATTTTTCCGCCTATTTCAAGTGATGCATCGGTTCCCATAATCAGGCGTGGCCGGTTGGCGCTGTTGGCCTGAGATGCTGAGTACATCAGAGACATGTTCTTACTTGGATATTCCATCATGACCTGAAAAACGTCAGGTACTTCACGGTTGTCTTTCCAATGGTATATACCTCCCGAAGCGCTTACTTTTTCGGGTATACCCATTCCAAGGATTTGGTTAATACAGTCAAATTCGTGAGTTAATAAGTCGCCGGCAAGACCGGTGCTGTATTCCCAAAATAAACGCCATCTGAAAAAGTGTTCTTTATTGAAGTGTCTATTTCCATTGCGTAGAAATTGTTTCCAGTCCACATTTTGCTCGTTGGCTGATTCAGGTATATTGTAAAGCCACGCACCATTTTCTGAGTTACGGTTAGTTGATGTTTCAACCAGATTAACCTTTCCAAGCAGGCCGGCATCTACAATTTGTTTAGAACGGATATAATTTTCAGTTTGCCTGTTTTGATGTCCCAATTGAAAGGTAATTCTGTTGCTAAGCACCGCATCCCTTACCTTAAAAACATCTTCCAGATTATGCGTGAGGGCTTTTTCGCAATAAACATGTTTACCGGCTTTGGCAGCTTCAATTGTAATGGGGGCGTGCCATTGGTCACTTGTTGCAATCACAACGGCATCTACAGTATTGTCAGCAATTAATTGCATATATGATGCATAGATTCTAACAGCTGGCCTATTGAATTTTAGTGTGCCATGCCTGTCAATGTTTGCTGCTGCCAGTGCTGCTTTCTCGGCGCGAGGTTGATAAAGATCGCAAATGGCAACAATTTCAACATTAAGATCGGGCTGTTCACTAAAAAGCAGTTGCTGTTTTTCATTCATCTGATCAATGCTTTCAGGTGGCAAAAAGCCTAAAGCTTTCATTAAATAGCTGCCTCTGCTGCCTGTTCCAATAATTCCGATTCTTAATTTTTTACCATCGCTAGAATACGGTGTTTGTTCTGCCGGTAATGGTAGTTTCTTTTCTAAAAAATGAATAAATGGATTGTCATTTATATCTGGAGTATGTTTTATCTTATCTAAGAGCAGATAGCCATAAGCTCCTAAAAAAGGAACTCCTGCCAGCCCTTTAAGTAAATCTCGTCTCTTCATGATTTGAATTTTTTTTAAGTTCAAGCAGAACTCGTAAATCGATTTTTAACTGAGCAATTAGAATCCGATTTACAGGTTCGTTTCAGCTTGAACCGGATTAATTATTAGGTTTGAAACGGAATCGATCGAGACCAAATTCCTTAGCAATGTTAAAGTGAAATAGCGCCAGTAAAGCACAGGCGGTAATCATATTTTTATCTACCAGCAGGTAATTACCTTCAGTATGGTTATTGATTAATTCGCCCCAGGGTGGGTAAGCAAAGTAAAACAAAGCCAGAATAATGATGCCGGCGATTGTGAAAAATCGTTCATATAAACCAATTATCAGAGCCAGCCCGATTAGCGTTAGAGCAACGATTAAACTGTAATTGGTGAATTGCAGAATAGACTCGTTGGAGACTATCCAATGATAAAGGGATTGTAGCGGACCATTTGACTGCAAGAGGTACATTTTTGCTGTCCATCCCTCAGTGATAAGTTTGTTGATGCCCTCATGAAAAAATAACCAGCCAATAGCTATTCTTAATAAGGTTAAAGCAATTTTCTCTGATTTATTATTCCTCATCTTAATACTATTAAATATTGACTAAGATGAGGTTTGAAGGATAAAAGGAAGGAGTAATGAATAGGGTAATTCCTTAATTAAGTGAGCAGTTTATCCATTTTTCGATTAAAAACTTCACCATATAAAGCTTCATAATCGTTGCAGAATTTTTGGTAAGTTTCAAGTGCCCGCCCATGGTGCCCGATGTTAGATAGCCAATTAATTTCTAGTGATAAGGCTGTTTCACTTAAGGGATCGTACTTCCTGATCGCGGCAGTAATTATTGGAATAATTCGATTGGAGTTTTTAGCTATTTCAATAATATCAGGATCAGTTAAAAGTAAAATGATTTCATTTTCAATTTCACTTTTAAAGGTGTCGATTAACTCATTTCGGGTTTGCGATAGAAAATTACCATCAAGCAAAGTGTTAAGAAACATCTGAAGGTTGTCGATGTTACGTTCTTTGCTCAGTTGTTGTTTAACCTTTTCGTAGGTGACTAAATCGCATGTATAAGAAGGCGGTAGCTCTAAAATCCATTTTTTATTGGATGAGTAGGTGATTTGTATACCTGTTGAATCATTTAATAATTTCCTTAATCGTTGCATGTAGGTACTCCTGTTGTTCTTTGCCCTGTCTTTAGAAATACCGGGCCAGAGGTCTTCTGATAGCTGTCTGGATGAAACACCTTCTTTGTTGTTTCGATAGGTGTGCCACAGCAGATAAATCAGCAATTGTTTTTCCTTTGGCGATAATTCCGTAGCCAGGTTATGACCATCGCTGGTGATGATCCGAAATTCGCCGAATGTTGATATGCAAGAATTCACCTGGCGAGTCTGCTCTGTATTAATTGCCGGGGAGTTTGTCGTATTACTGACTTTATCAGGCTGATTTATTGATTTTGGCGATCGTTTTCTGAGCCACCAAATAGTAGATGTCAGAGCTGCTAAAGCAAGTGCAATTAAAACAATAATTAGATTATGGTTTTTATGACTGGTTTCAAGTTGGCTAAGCTGAATAATTTCGTTGTCAGAAAGTGCCCGGTTCCAGATAATTAAATCATCCATAAATCCCTGGTAGTATTCACCCCAGATGTTTGTGCCAATTAAAAGGGCATGGTCTGTATTTTCTATCTCACCTATTTTGGATATTCCAATCTTTTCACCGTTTTGAAAAAATGTGAGCTGATTATTTGGTTCGTTAACAATTGCCAGATGATGCCATTTGTTGGGTTCAATTGGGTAGTCTTTAAAGTTTATATCTAAAACATCCGTATGTGTAAAGGTTAATCGATTATTTCTAATCTTCATTGAAAAGATATTTGCCAAACCGACCAGACTATGGTCTTGATCCATCTTTTCTGGTTTCACCCAGATGCTTATGGTAATAGGTTTTTTAAAATCAATGTTTAAATGAGAACCACAATCAATATAATCTCCATGGCCATCAAAATAAAACACCTTGCCTCGCTCATCGTCTTTTTGCAACATAGCATTTGACGATGCATATACGTTATCGACATGATTAGCACCTGGCGCCTCAGAATTATCAAAGTTAAATAGTATTATTTGCTTGTGATTAAGTGGTAAAGGAATAGCAGTTATAGGTACTTCAATCATTTCATGTTCTGCCGTAAATCTGAAAATATCCGGAGAGAATCTGTAGCCTTTTGCTTTAGGTGTAATTTCGAATTTGTACTGTTGCTCTGGCGCAATGGGGAAGCTAACACGACCTCCGCTTAAGAAATCTGGTTTCTCACTGATTTTTACCGGCGCAAACACCTTGTTATCCATAGTGAATTTAACCGTTCTAAAGGCCGTTTGATTAATGATATTGGTGATGCTTATGCCTTGTTCCGCTTCATGACTTTTACAGACAATAAAATGCGGTCGTTTACCAGTGTTATCCCAAAGCTTTAACAGGTTAATAACTGGTTGGCTATAATCGGTATTTAAACTGTTAACCCAGGTGTTTAATGGTTCATTAATAATTGTGTCTGAAGAATCAAGGTTTAATTTTGTTAGTAGGAAGTCATTAGCTCTTTCATGGAATGAAATACGATCACCACTGTTAGTTATATAATCATTGAAATTAAAACTATAACGAGTTGTTTTATTTGAGAAAGAAATGAGAGTGCTTGAGTCTAATGTGCATGTGTATAGTTGTTTACTGAGTCTTTGTTTAGTTTCAATAAGTAATTTATCAAGAGCGCTTTTTTCAATGGCTTTATTCCATACATCATCACTATGATGCTGATTGATTATGATGAAATGCGAATTGGGGGCTTGTTCAAATTTTCTTGATAGTATTTTAAAAATTCTTTCTAAACAGTTATAATCAGTACATGTCGGAATAAAAGTATCAATACCTTTTTCAATACCTGATGTTGCTTCCAACGCCGATTCAACTTCTAGTACAACTCTACTATTACACCCCAGCATGTTTTTATCTAATGTAGATTGAGCATATAGACAGGTGGAAAAAAGAAGACTTAATACGAGCTGTAGATAGCGAATTTCTGGGTTCATAGATAATTAGTGTTGTAAGGCAAATATAAGTTTTTAAAGAGTAAATGAATTCTGCTTAGGTAATAATCGTGGATTAAAATAAATGTAAACAGACATATCTTTGTGTGCTTTTTGTATCTTTGCCTCTCCGAATTTTTCCAAGTTAGATATATGGCAGATAATAGATATTCAAATCGCAAGAAGCCTGTTGCGGGCTTAGAAATGGGTAAACTACCACCACAGGTAACTGACCTGGAGGAAGCGGTTTTGGGTGCTTTATTGCTGGAAAAAGAGGCTTTCCTAAATGTGTCGGAACTACTGAAACCAGAGCATTTTTATAAGGAAGCCCATCAGCATATCTATAAAGCCATTATGGATTTGGAGGCGCATGAACAGCCGGTAGATATGTTGACGGTGACACAACAGCTTAAGAAAATGGGTAAGCTGGAGGAGTGCGGAGGTGCTTTCTACATCACGCAATTGACCAGTAAAGTGGCGTCGGCTGCCCACATCGAATACCATGCGCGTATCATCTGGCAGAAATACTTGCAGCGTCAGATGATTCACATCTCAAGCGATCTGCAGAGTAAAGCTTACGACGATGGTATTGATGTAAATGACCTGCTGGAAGAGGCAGAAAGCACATTCTTTATGCTTTCTCAGGGAAGCATGAAGCGCGATGCTACGCAGATTAACCCGGTTATTCAGGATGCAATTGATCGTATTAAGGCCGCATCTGAGCGTTCGGATGGTTTAAGTGGTGTGGCATCAGGATTTACAGCTTTGGACCGTATAACATCCGGATGGCAGGGCTCGGCTTTGATTATTATTGCGGCACGTCCGGCGATGGGTAAAACAGCTTTTGTGTTATCCATGACCCGTCAGATGTCGCTGAATCATAAGATTCCGGTGGCCATCTTCTCGCTGGAGATGTCTAATGTCGAATTGGTGAACCGATTGATTGTATCGGAAACAGAGCTCTCGGCAGATAAAATCAAGAAAGGTAATCTGGCTCCATATGAATGGGAACAGCTTGACCATAAAATACAGAACCTGATTGATGCTCCTATTTTTGTGGATGACACAGCCGGCTTATCGGTGTTTGAGTTACGTGCCAAATGTCGTCGACTAAAAAAGCAGCACGATATACAATGTGTGATTATTGACTACCTGCAGCTGATGAATGCCAGTGGTATGAATCCTGGCTCTCGTCAGGAAGAGGTGAGTTTGATATCACGTAACCTAAAAGGTTTGGCTAAAGAACTGGATGTGCCAATTATTGCCCTGTCACAGCTTAACCGTGGTGTGGAAGGCCGTGCCGGAGCCGAAGGAAAGCGTCCGCAGCTGTCCGACCTTCGTGAATCGGGTGCGATTGAGCAGGATGCCGATATGGTGTGTTTCATTCACCGTCCTGAATATTATCGTATTACTGAGGATGAGCAGGGTAACTCATTAATTGGTATGGCTGAGATAATTATAGCCAAGCACCGTGCTGGACCAACAGCTGATGTGCGCTTACGATTCCGCGCCGAACTGGCACGCTTCCAGGATGTGGAAGATGCTGAATTTGATGATGGCGGTTTTGGGCAGAGTGCGCCCTCTCAGACATTTGGTTCTAAAATGAATCAAAATGCCGAGTCAGATGCTGTATCGCAACCGGGTGGGCAACAATTACCCGAGTTTCCTGATGGCCCGGGCTTTAATAGTGATGTGCCTTTTTAAGCTGTAGTTGATTTATTGCTTCAGATATAGATTAATATAAATCTTCGCGGATTATATTATTATTGCGTTGCTCACGCAGATAGGCTCTGGCCTCCTGTTCACTCATGCCTTTAGCATTCATGTATATGTGTACCAATGTTTGCTTCACCTGGTCACCCATCTTATTGTGCCCGCAAAGATAAATCATAGCGCCATCATCCAGCCATTCTAGTAGGCGATCCTGATAATCGATTAGGCGTTGTTGTACATACTCTTTCTGCTCCTGATCACGTGAGAATGCCGTATTGATAAAGGCCAGGGTATTATTCTTGTAGTAATCAATCAGCTCATCTTCGTATAAAAAGTCGGAGGTTTGGTGTTTATCGCCCCAAATGAGCCAGGCTTTATTTTTGATGCCTTGAGCCTCTAAATCCTGCAGGAATGCTCTGTAGGGAGCAATGCCGGTTCCAACACCAATCATAATAACCGGTGTTGCCGCATCGTCAGGTAAGTGAAAGGAGGGATTGGCAACCAGCCTGAAATGAATTTCGGCTCCTTCCTCCAGACTTTCATTAACATAGGTTGAGCCAGCGCCTTCATATTCCCGTTCTTTCTGTTGAAAGCGAATGGTTTTAACTGTCAGATCAATTTGATTGGCTTTAGCTTTAGCACCTGATGCAATTGAATAGTAGCGCGAGTGCAGTGGTTGCAAAATACTAATAAACTCATCTGCATCCATTTGGCACGGATAGTCTTTAATTAAGTCCAGCACATCAGATGATACCAGGTAATCTCGTAGTGCTTCTTTATCATTGTAAAGTCTTTTCAGCCTTTCATTGGTATTAATTTTCATGTATCGCCTGATGACAGGACGTGTTAACTTAGTAATCTCAAACTGGTGCAGTAATGCGTATTCAAGTGTATGGCTATTGGAAATCAACTGCTGCGACTGATCCAGGTTAAGTGTATCAATAATCTGATCAACCAGTTTTATCGGGTTACTTGGGATGATTTCTATGCAATCACCCGCTGCATAATCTACCTTATTTGTGGTGTTATCCAGTTCGATATGATATACAGCTTGTGGGGTTTCTCCTTTTGTGAGCTGTTGTCGTTTGGTTAATGTTGTTGAAATAAAGTCTGGCTCAGTAATCTCAGGTTCAGCTATGGGTGCCTCCTTCTTAATACCGGTAATGGTATCGTAACTGTTCTGAATCCATTGAAGTGCTGGTTTTTTAAAGTCTAAATCACAATCGACGCGACTCATGATGGCTTGTGCTCCTAGTTTTTGAAGTTGTTTTTCAATGGTTTTGCCAGCGCCACAAAAATTGTCGTAGCTTGAATCGCCCAAGGCACAAACCGCGTATTGCAGATTGGGCAGCATGGGCATTTCTTCATGTTGCAAAAGGGTAAAAAACTTACGTGCATTCGGTGGTAATTCGCCTTCACCATCTGTACTGACAACCACTAATAGTTTATGCTCTGCGGGTAAGCGCCCCACATCATATTTCTCCATGTTGTAGCATTCGCTTTCAATGCCGCACTGATGATAATATTTGTGGGCTTGTTGGGCCACCAGCTGTGCATTACCTGTTTTAGTGCCATATAAAATAGTGATTGGCGGACATTTAATGTCAGCCTTAATGTTGAGGTTAAGTGGTTTATCTTTCTTTTTAAGCAGAGCGCTGAAAAATCCCATATATGATGCGTGTTTTATTATTAAAAAAAAGAAGGCTTCGGTAAGGTGAGCCTTCTTAATATTAACAAATATTGGGATGAAAATGTTTGCCTATCGGGCCAGCCACTGCTTGAATTTACTGGCTTTATCACTTGAGATGATAACCTCAGTATTGGCAGCTGGCTTAAGCTCCAGTTTCAGCTTGCTTTTTGAGTAAAGGTGTGCCTCCACAATGGCTAATACACTGACGATGAATTTACGATTGGCCCGAAAGAACTGTCGGGGATTTAACTCCTCAGTCAGCTGCTCAAGTGTTTGGTTAATATCATAGATGCGGCCTTCGTGCGTGCATATAAAAACCCCGCGGTTTTCAGCATAGATGTAGGCCACGTCGTTAACCGGAACAGGTTTTAATTTACCTCTGTAATGCACCAGAAAGCGTTCGCGGTATTCGGGCTGTACCTGTTGTTGAGCAATCATCTTGCCCAATAGCTGATAATCAATGGAATGTTCTATGGGTGATTTTGTATTGAGACGGTATTTATCAACAACGGCTTTTAATTTATCGCTGCCAAAAGGTTTCAGCAGGTAGCCAATGCTGTTGTGGTTAAATGCCTGGATGGCATATTGATCGTAAGCAGTGGTGAAAATAACCGGTGTCTCAATGTTTAATTGCTCAAAAAGCTGGAAGCTGTTGCCGTCAGCCAGATGGATGTCCAAAAAAATGAGGTCGACCGTATTATTGCTTAAAAACGCAATGGTAGATTGCACCGAATCAGTTATCTCACGCACCTTTAAATCAGGTGCAACCAATTCAAGCATACTTTTGAGTTTGCGTGCTGAGGGCATCTCGTCTTCTACAATCAATACATTAGTCATGGCTCGGGGGAATAAGTGGGATTAATGAGATGTAATGATTATCCTGACTGTAAAACAGCGGTTCTTCGCAATTTAGTAATTTAAACTTTTCAATGAGGTTGGCCTGGCCTGTTTGTGTTGATACAAACTTATCCGTTTTAAGCTGCAGGTTGTTCTTGATGATAAGTTTGCCATCTGTTGTTTCAATAGTGATGGTTAAAGGATGTTGCTGTGAAACCACATTGTGCTTTAAAACGTTTTCAATCACAACCTGCAATGAGAGGGGCGGGATGAGGTAGTCGGCAAGTTCTCGTTCGATGTTGCATTGGTAATCGAAGCGATCCTCATATCGATACTTATACAGGTTGAGGTAGGTTTTAATAAATTCCATTTCCTCTTCTACTGTCACCAGGTCTTGCTTGTTAATAGAAAGCACATAACGATAGATGGCCGCAAAGTCCTGAATAAACTTATCGGCTTTCTCTGTACTCTCGTATATCAGTGACGATAGAACGCTAAGGTTGTTAAATAAGAAGTGATGATCCAATTGCTCCTTCAGGGCAGTGTATTTGGTATTAATTTGCTCTTTTTCGAGTTGCGTTATTTTCAGTTCCAGTTGGTTGCGTTCCTCAGTGGCCACTATCATTTCAACCACAACCATTAACAGGGCACTAACCATTAGTGGCATAATGAAAACAATAATTCGGAATTGTTCTTCATTCTGGTGTTCGGGCATCCAGCCGGCATTAATGGCAAAATTAATCGTCCCAATTAAAATGGTTGGGATAATAATGGTTATGCCAAAGTCGATAATGGAGCGAATAAGCCAGTTGCGCTTCCATGGATAGCTGACATTTAGCTTGCGAACCAGGTAATTGTATAAAAATACAAGGCCCAAGGCTTCGAGGAAGCCAATAGCCATTCTTTCGAGTGGCATATGGCTTATTTCCTCAATGGTTCGGTACTGAAATACAACAGTAAGTGCCATTGCTATCAGTATGATGCCAAATAATATAAATGGCGTCAGCAATAGCTTTAGTCGCTTGTTTCTGAAAATAATATTGTTAGTCATTACTTATTGTACTAATTGACCGGTTAACTGTAACAAGTAGAATTCAGCTGTTTTGGCCTGAAATTGCGCATCGTTATAGTTAGCGGCTACTTTTAGCAGGTTTTGCTGTGCCGTTCTGAACTCTATAGATGTCACACGTCCAAGTTGAAACAACTCTTGCGTTTGTTCAAAGTTAAGCCGGGCCTGCTCCAGGCTGCTCTTTTGCAATTCTACAATTCGCCGTTTGTAAATATAGTCAGTATAAGCATTAGAAGCATCACGTTCAATTTCTGATTTAACCTGATAGGTGCGTTCCTGTTGATTGATGAAATCTAGTTTGGCATTTTTTTCACGAGTTCGCTGCTGGCTGCCATTGAACACATTAAACTTCAGCGAAACACCCGCTGTTGTGCCAAGGTTTTGGTTATACAGCAACTGACCGGCATCATTATCCTGCCTGTAATAGCCATATTGTCCATAGGCCGAAAGAGTTGGGTATTTGCCGGCATTGGCAATTTTAACATCAAACTCACTTATTTGTTCCTGCTGTTGTTGTGCTACCAGTCTGGCGTTGTTCATCAGGGCACCTGCAATTACATTATCGGCCGTTAAATCATCGCGATAGCTGATGGAATTATCAACTTCATAGGAGCTTTGTATGGGAATACCCAGAACCAGATTGAGGTTTTTGAGACTCTGAATAAAGGCCTGCTCGGTTTGTAGCACAGTTGTACTGTCATTATTCATGTCCACCTCGGCATTGAGCACGTCGAGTTGAGTGGCCTGGCCATATGCCTTTTGGTCAATGGCTTTTTGCCAGCGCTCCCGTGAGATGCGCATCGATTCTTTGGCCAGATGCAGGTTCTGTTGCGAGCGACATACCTGGTAGTATTCCTGGGCTACCTGCACAATTGTGGCTTCGGTCTGCTGCCTGAAGATAGTTTCCTGCAAAGCATCGGCACTCTGTAATTTTTTATAGGTGTAAATATTGCCAAATCCATCAAACAGGGTGTAATCAATGCGAGCATTAGCATTGTAAGTGGTTGATGCGGCATTGTCCTGCTCAATAATTACACTCGATGCAGAGCCGTCGCTTCCCTGGCTAAGCAGTTCCATCTCGGTGTCTTTGTTGGAGTAGTCGGCTCCACCACTAAGACTCACTGAAGGCAGAAGCCCGGCATTACCGGCTGAGTTCAGGTTTTGAGCCTTTTGCAACTCACCACTGGCTATTTTTATGTCATAGTTATTAACCATGGCAATTTCCACTGCTTTTTGCAGTGTCAGTTGCTCGCTGGAATCAGGTAATGCCTCCTGCGAATTAGCGGACAGGCATATCCATGCTAGCAGAAGTGTTGAGATATATTTAGTTTTCATATTCTTCGATGTATTTCATTTCTTTAATTGCGGGTTCTAATTCTTCACGAGTGACTTCTCTACTGCGTAATTGTTGCCATTTAAGTTTAGTGCCATTGGCAATGAGTAGCATTACTGGTAACAGCACCAGAGTTGTAGTGGTGGCCATGGCCATGCCGTAACTCACCGAAATAGCCATAGGTATAAGGAAACGGGCCTGCATGCTCGTCTCCAGCAGCATAGGTGCCATACCCGCAATAGTAGTCAAGGTGGTTAATAGAATTGGGCGGAAGCGGGAAATGGCTGCATCCAATAACGCTTTTTCGTATTTCATACCTTCCTTGAGGTTAATGTTCAAGGCGTTGATTAGCACCAGCGAATCGTTGATCATTACCCCAATCAAGGCTATAACGCCCATACCCGACATCAAACTTAGTGACATGCCGTGTATCCAGTGTCCAATGATGACACCGACCAAACTTAAAGGAATCATCATATAAACCAGTATGGATTGCGTAACAGAGCGAAGGGTCAGTATCACCACGCAGAACATCAGTAACAGAATAATTGGCATCACTTGTTGCATTGAGTTGGCTACTTTTCCACTTTCACGTTTCTGACCTTCGTAATCGGCTTTTACACCCGGGTATTTCGCGTAAATAGGTTGTAGAATTTCCTTCTCAATTTTTTTGATAACATCAGGTAAGGAAGCGTTGGGATCCGACTGGTTGGCTTCAATCTGCACTTCGCGCTCAAAATCGAGGTGCTGAATATTTGAGAAGCCATTAACTGTTTTCAGAGTGACCAGTTCAGATAAAGGATAGGCAGTGCCATTGCTCAGCCTGATCTTCATATCCTCCAGTTGCCCAATTGAGCGGCGGTTATCTTCCGAATATTTCACCCACACTTTCACTTCGTCCTTTCCGCGCTGCAGGCGCTGTGCCTCATTGCCCCAGAAGGCTTCGCGCACTTGCCCGATAACGTCCTGCAGGCTGATGCCCAGATGGTGTGCTTTCTCTTTCAGTTGCAACTCTACTTCACGGTAACCAATGGGTGTGTTGTCCGAAACATCGGTGACCTCAGGCATTTCATTCAATCCACGCTTCAATTCTTCTTTGGCAGCGCGTAAAACGTCGTTGTCATCTCCCAATAATGAGATAACCAATGCTTTGCCAAAGGGGTTAAAGCCTTCGTAGAGTAAGGCTTCGGCACCAGGCACATCGCCCACCTTTTCGCGCAGACGCAGCACCACATCGTCGGTAGTAGAGTTGCGCGATTCGCCATCCAGCAGGGTTATCTGAACAGTGGCTTTGCTACCCATGCCCTGAAACTGCTGAAAGGTTTGTTTGATGATGCTCTGGTTGTCGGGTTGCAGCACGCGCATATCCTCGTTAACCTCCCATATGGCCTTGGTGATTTTATCAACCTGCTTTTGCGTAACCGTTTCATCAGTACCCGATGGCATAGTTAAGCTCACGGTGATGTTATCGCCATCCACCTGAGGAAAGAATGTGACGTTGACCCAGCGGGCAGATACCATACCGATTGAAATAATAAACAGGGCCGTAAACACCGCAAAGGTGATGGTTTTGTATTGAATGGCTTTTTCTACCAATGGTTTATAGGTAATGTCGCGCAATTTGAGCAGACCTGTCTCGGCCCAGCCCATGTACTTAACCCATTGGCTCTTATAGCCTTTTTTAAGAGCTTTGGAGTGTGCCACGTGAGCCGGCAGAATAATCAATCCTTCAATAAGCGATACAAACAGGATGGCAATCACAACAATGGAGATTTCTTTAAACATATCGCCCATGCGCCCGTCCAGGAAGATGAAGGCAGAAAAGGCCATCATGGTAGTTAGAATACCTGAAACAACAGCAGGCGTTACCTCCAGTGTGCCGTCCACGGCTGCCCGTATAGGAGTTTTCCCCATCTGCCAGTGGCGGTAGATGTTTTCGGCGACTACAATGGCATCATCTACTAATATACCGAGTACCAGTATTAGCCCGAAAAGGGACAGCATATTAATGGTAACAGGCGTGCCCGGTATGATAATAAACATACCCAGCATGGAAAAGGGGATACCTATTGCTACCCAAAAAGCTATTCGTGGATTTAAGAATAAGGATAGGAATAGTAATACCAGAACAATACCGATGATGCCATTTTTAACCAGCAGATTGATGCGTTGGTTCAGGAGATCGCTGGAATCGCGTATGACGGTGGCGGTATATAAATCCTGGCTGTTGTTGAATTCTTCAATGTATTCTTTAACAGCATCGGTAGCGGTAATCACATCTTCGCTGAAGGTGCTTTGTATGGTGATGACCACACTTTGCCTGGCATTGAAATACACTTCTGAAGGTGAATCGGCCCACTGGTCTTTTATGGTAGCTACATCCTTAAGACGGATAATACCGCCTCCAGGTGTGTTTCGAATAACAATATCTTCCAGTCCTTCTCCTTCATACTCACGATTGCGAACACGAATAAACAGCTCTTCCTGGCCATCCTTAATACTACCGCCAGTCATCAGCAGGTTGGTTTTGGCTATAGCACGCGCAATCTCAGTAAACGTAATGTTGTAGGCTTCAAGCGCATCTTCTTTTAAGAGGATGGCAATTTCTTCGTCGGGATAGCCCCCAATGGAGATCTTTGAGATACCCTCTTTACGCAGGAGATCGTGTTCCATCTGCCGGGCTGTGGATTTGAGCTGTTTCAGGCTGGCATGCTTGCCTTCATTGGGTGTTATCACAAAGTTGATGGAGAAATTTACATCATCATGTTTGTAAGTCACCACCGACTCGATACCTACCGGAAAGGAAGCAATACGTTCGACCTCATTCTTTACTTTAATCAGTGCTTCGTCCATGTCGGTGCCTTTCAGCATCTCAATGGTTACGGTACCACTGTTTTCGCGCGATACGGAGGTGATGCGTTCCATCCCTTCAAGGCCTTTAACATTTTCTTCTATTTTCAGAATGGCGCCTTCTTCCACCTCTTCGGGAGAAGCACCCGGATAAACAATATCCACATAGATGTACCGCTGTGCGATATTGGGGAAAAAATTCTTTTGGATGCCAATTAATGAGAATGTACCAAATAGCAGTACCATCACCATAATGAGGTTGACTGCCACCGGAAATTTCATAAAGTAGGCTATAAGGTTTTTCATGTGTATTATTTATTGGTCAGTAGTCAGTAGATATTCATTTGATGTGCCTGTAAAATATCTATCAAGCTACTGGATGATTGTTGTAAAAATTAAGCGTATAAAGGGCGGTAGCAATGATTGATTACCGTTAAAGCTTACTGTATATGTCTTGCTTATTCATTCACACGTACCGGCATGCCATCATAGGCACTTTTTACTACCGTGGTCAGAACAGGGGTGCCAGCAGGTAGTCCTTTAACAATGGCATAATCACTCTGACGGCTGATAACCTCTACTTCAATACTCTTCAGAGCATTATTTTCAACTATGAAGAGGCGGTTGTTATCGTCTACCATTTTACGTGGAATCTTAATGGCTTTTTCCAACGGTTTCTGCGCTATCTCAGCATTCAGGTACATACCTTCTTTTAGCTCTGCGCCCCGGGTGCGTATAAATACTTTCACGCTTTGCGACTGCTCATCAATATCACCGCTGATGCGCACCACTTTGCCAAGCCAGTTGCCTGCTATATCCGATGAGCTAAGTTGAGCTTCAGTCCCTACTTTTATCTGCTGCATACTGCCAAGCGGTATGGTTATTTCCAGGTCGTAATGGGCGGTGCTAATCATGGTACCCATTTCAGATCCTGGGCGAACAGCCTTACCGGCTTCTGCATTCACAGCCGTTACAACGCCTGTAAACGGCGCGCGTATAATGTATTTAGACAGTTTTTCTTCGGCCGATTTTACCGAGTAATATTTGCTTAGGATGCCTTTGCCCGAGAGGTAAAAATGTTCCTGTTCGCTTTGTGCTTTGGGCATTTCAGCCAAAGGGGTATTTACATCAATGGAAGAAACATACTTTCTCCAGAGAGGGTATGCATCCGGATAGTCTGATTTAAGGTCGGGCAGAATGGACGTGGCCTGGGTGATAAACTCACTTTTCTGTGCCAGCAGGTTCATGTAAAACTCCTGGTGATCGATTTCCAGCATCAGCTCGCCCTTTTGGTAGCTGTTACCTTCTTTAAAGGTACGTGCCGAAGCCAGCAGCTGTCCCTCTACCTGGGCAACAATTTCAAAGCGGTCAACAGCCCGTAGCTTGCCTGTGCCTTTGTAGTATTGTTCAATGGTTTCAGGCTGTGGGTACATCACATTAACCAGCATACCCGCATTTTCACTGATGGCTTTCGTTTTACTGTCTTTGGATGATGTAATGGCCTTTACAAATACAATTGCTACTATAATAATTACGATAGCAATAACCAGAGACACTCCTTTTTTCTTCATAACTGTGATTGTATTTTAAGTTGGTTTTTTACGTTTCAACCATGCAAAGATGAGGTATCTTTATAATACTGTTTATCATTGTAACAATGAAGGAAGAAAAATGATGAATGAAACCGGAATATGGGGTATGATATAAAATTAGTTCTTGGAACAGTTTTTGAATAACGTAACTTTGTGTGACCCGGCGAAGGGTCATTGCTAACCATCAAAAGCAAAGCTATGAAACGATTATTAGTGTTATTGTGTGTACTCACAGGTCTGCTGTTTGTGGCAGAGGGGCAAATTGATAAGGATGATCCGTTTAAGAAAATGGATGATAAATACAATGCCCGCCTCAATCAAATGAATCAGGATTATGAAGCTACGCTCAAGCGCATGCAGGAGGAGTATGATGCCCACCTGAAGCAGATGAATGTGGCCTTTAAGCGTTACCTGCGAAAAGGTTTTGAGGAGGTAGTGCAAACTCCACCCGAGGTAAAACCTGTGGAGGTGCCCAAGCCCATAGAACAACCCAAATATGAACCCGATGTGGCGGAAGTAAAGCCGGCTGATAAGCTGGAGCCGGTAGTTGCCCCACCGCCCGTGAAACCGGAAGTGGTGATTGCCGAAGCAGCCGCCTATTCCATCAGTCCCATTTATCGCATACCCGAAGGTACGGAGACTTATGCAAGTACTATTAGCGTTGACTTTTTTGGTAGTGCGGCGCCCCTGGTCATTGATAAGCGCATGCACAACTTATCTCTTTCGTCGGTGAAACCAAATGCTTTTGCTGCATACTGGGATGATTTTACAGCGACCTACTACCAGGTGTACATCGAATCATTGGTGAACTACGCCGAAGAGAAAAACCTGAATGATTGGGGGATCTATCAGCTGGTTGATAAGACTGCAGCTCAAATTTATTCATCGGCCAATAGCCGGGTGATGTGGAGCTGGGCCATACTTAATCAGGCCGGTTATCAGGCTAAAATTGGCTATTCAGGTTCCTCAGTGTACCTGTTATTGCCGTTTATGCAGGAAGTGTATGAAAAACCCTATTATAGCATTGATGGCAGCAACTTTTACCTGATGAGTAACAAGAAGGGTATTAGTAATATGATGACCTACACTGAAGACTTTGGTGGTGCTACCAAAAAGATTGATCTGCACTTGCCTTTTGCCCTCAACTACACCGATGAATCGAATACAGTGGTGCGAAAGACTACTTTGCCCAATGAGACTGAGCCTCTGCAACTGAAGATGGATAAAACCGTAATGGCTTTTCTGAACAGCTACCCTCAAACGGTGAATACCGTCTATTTGAATGCAGCCATGTCGGTATCAGTTAAGGAGACGCTGTATGATTATATGGCGCCACGCCTGCAGGGCAAGAGCAAAATACAGGCTGTTACCTACCTGCTCAACTACCTGCATGCGTTCGAATATAAAACCGACCGGGATCAGTTTAACCGGGAGAAAATGTTTTTCCCCGATGAGCTGTTTTATTACCCATACTCCGACTGTGAAGATCGCACTGTGCTGTTTACCCGTTTGGTGAATGAGCTCTTAGGACTCGATGCGGTTGCATTAACCTATTTCAGCCATATGGCAGCAGCTGTTGCTTTTAGCGAGCCGGTTGAAGGCTATTCCATATTAGTGGATGGCCGCCGTTATACCATTGCTGATCCAACCTATATTAATGCGCCTATTGGCTCGGTAATGCCTGAGTATGAAAAGTACACGCCGCTGGCCATTAAAATAAATAATGATAGCCGACTGAATAATATCTGGCAGATGATTGCCCGTTCGGTGGAGCAGGGCAATGAAGGCAATATTTTCATAGCGGATCGTACAGTGGCTGAGAATGGCAAGTTCATGGTGTCGGGATGGTTCAGTAATACGGTAACCGTTGGTAATCGTGATTATGCGGCCTATGGTGGTACCCGCGACCTGTGGTTTGCCACCTTCGATCAGGGTGGATCACTCGAATGGTTTCAGCCGGTGAGCTGTACGGATAACCTGTTTACCCAGGCTTTTAACGTAGGCAAGGAGGGCAATGTATATGCCTTGATTAACTACACTGGTTCGGTTAATATCAACCGGCGTGAGGTAGCTCGCAGTGACAAAGCAGCTCACCTGATACTGGGCTTGTCCAATCGGGCGCAACCCATCCTGAGCGAAAATCTCACCTTTGAAGCGCCTGAGGGTAAGAAGCTGGCCTTCTATGGTAAGTACAAAGCCGATGGTACTAAGATAGATCTGTTGTCGTTCCCGACTGATAAAGTGAATTTTGAACCTAAAATTACGGTTGACTCGCGTAATGAAGTGGTCGTGCGTGGTGTGGTTGGCGAGATTGAAGGCCTCACCAAAGATGTGCCTATCATGTTGTCGAGTGCCACTTTTAGTGCCGAAGACCAGATAGAAAGCTACATGAATAACTACCGCCAGCAGGATGTCAACCGGCACATGGTGGCATTGTTCTCCACCTTGCAATTATTATCGCAAAACGGCGGACGCATATCGGGCATCACCGTGCGCAACTTGATGAATAAGCACAATCCCGAGTTTTATAAGAATAACCCGGATGTGTATAAAAGTCTCCTGAGTATGCAGTTTGTGATTAATGATGGAGGTGTTGTGAAGGTAGAAACCTACAAAGGACGTAATGTGTCGCTGTTTTCTATGAAGATTAAAAACAATAGTAACCTGCAAATTACCAGGCCGGAAGAAAACGCTTATTTGGTGAAATGCCTGAATGGTGTACAGGTGGGTAAAGCTATTGTGTGGTACGATTTAAACTCTATTGCATTAGCACCTAACGGTGAAATGGTGTTCGACTACGATACCGACCATACCAAACGTACGGTGAGCATCGATGAGGTGATTAATTAAGAACTTGTTGTTGCATTATAACAACCTGATTTCAAGATTTTACCTTGAACTTATTACCCCAGGCGGCATCGTGCAATATTAAATGCCTAATGGATTTCCCCCTTGGTGAACTACCCTTTATACGCTTTATTGTTAAGCGGAATGATTTTATATAAAGGATTGATAATGAACGAATAAAGTGCTCATATTATTTCATAAGCAA
>NZ_JAGUCN010000018.1 GCF_018271975.1 Carboxylicivirga mesophila | reverse complement strand
ATGAAAATGAATATTTATAAGTGAAACTCTAAGCTTTTCCTTAAATAATCGATTTACTGCTTTAAATTTCATCACCGTAGCTCGCTACGCTTCTGAAATTCGCATTGTAAATCAGTTATTTAAGAAATTTTGAGTTTTGTAATTTTAATCGAACTCAGGTTTATAACAAAGTGAAAAGGTTGACGTACCGCAGGCGTCAACCTTTTTTGATCTGTGGTGAAAAAGCTACCCACTGAGAG
Organism: Carboxylicivirga mesophila; assembly: GCF_018271975.1. Lineage (GTDB taxonomy): Bacteria > Bacteroidota > Bacteroidia > Bacteroidales > Marinilabiliaceae > Carboxylicivirga > Carboxylicivirga mesophila. The sequence goes on along the minus strand of NZ_JAGUCN010000018.1, from coordinate 128,919 downwards.
GACAAGATTTATTTATGGGACAGCAGATTAACAGCTAAATACAGTAACATGCCCATCACCTCAGGCACTTCCCTGTGGAAAATTCTCCCCATGGGGAGACACCCGAAGGGAGTGGGGGAGCAAAAAACTACCCGGGAAATCATTAAAACCCGAAATTGGCTGTAAATTCCGCAACAATCCCCCTTCGGCTTGCAGCCACTTCACCAAGGGGAAGATTTAGAGATGTTGATTTTCAGTATCATGCACAACCATGCTCCCCTTGGGGAGCTGTCCGCAGGACTGTAGGGGGACTGAACTGCGTAAGCGCACACACCACCCTTTTTGTTTGGCAGCTCGTACTAGATCTTGCACGTCTTCCCTAAATGCTTTGGCGGCTCTTACTAGATCTTGCACGTCTTCCCCAAATGCTTGGACGGTTCTTACTGGAGCTTGCACGTCTTCCTCAAATGCTTTGGCGGCTCGTACTAGGGTTTGCACGTCTTCCCTAAATGCTTATGCAGCTCTTACTAGAGCTTGCATGTCTTCCCCAAATGCTTGGACGGTTCTTACTGGAGCGTATAAGGCATCATTTGTTGTCTGGTCAGTGTTTGTTGGGGCATGAGCTGATAAAAGATCGTTGTAAATGGATTAGTGATAATATATAACCTTTTTACTTTATTCTATTGGCACTCCGCCTCATCCCGGCCTTCTCCTAAAGGAGAAGGTGACAATACCGAAAAGGTATGGTTTTAGGCTCGTGTATAGGTTCACGGCTTCCTCTCCTTTAGGAGAGGGCTGAGGAGAGGTGTTAAACTTTAGTTTTCTTTCCCTCCGCATTCTCCTTTTACTCAGCGGTGAAACGTTACAATCCTATTAGCTACTTTATTGGTTGAAATAAAAACTTATCTTTAGTTCCCCAATAGCTAAATCAAAATCTCATGTTAAAAGGAATATCCCCCCTCATAAGTCCCGAATTACTGGCTGTATTGGCCCGGATGGGGCATGGCGATGAAATAGTTTTTGCCGATGCACATTTCCCGGGCGAAAGCCTTAATCCTAATTTATTGAGAGCTGATGGCTTGCATATTGCAGATTTGTTAGCGGCTATTTTACCCTTGTTTGAATTGGATGCATACGTGCCGGCACCCATAGTAATGATGGCGCCTGTTGAAGGTGATGAGTTGGATGTATCTGTTGAAACAGCTTACCTGGAGGCTATTCATCAAACCAACCCACACGCAGCGCCTGTTGAACGTATAGAACGATTTGATTTTTATGAACGGGCACGTAAGGCCTTTGCTGTGGTGATGACAGGTGAAACTGCCAAGTATGGAAATATCCTCCTCAAAAAAGGGGTAACTCCCGTTAATTAATTTTGATTGTAAGTATTCGAAAATCTCCCGTATGAGTTCATTAACAGCCAAAGTTGTTGAAAGAAGAAACATTATTCCATTTATTCTTTTAACAAGCCTGTTTTTTTTGTGGGGCATTGCCAATGACCTTACTAACCCGATGGTATCAGCCTTTAAGAAAGTGATGCCCGAATTGTCAAACATGGAAGCAGCACTGGTTCAGCTGGCTTTCTATGGAGGCTATGCCACTATGGCCATTCCGGCTTCACTGTTTATCCGGAAGTATTCCTACAAATCAGGTATTCTTGTCGGACTTACCTTGTATGCTGCCGGAGCCTTTTTGTTTATTCCTGCTGCTAAGTTCGAAGTATTTGGGTTCTTTCTGGCCTCGCTTTATATCCTCACTTTTGGCCTGGCTTTTCTTGAAACCACCTCTAATCCTTATGTGTTGTCAATGGGAGTAGCTGCCACAGCTACACGTCGGCTCAACCTGGCACAAACATTTAATCCTTTAGGCTCGTTGCTGGGTATTTTCGGGGCACAAATATTAGTACTTAAGGCTCTACGTTCAGATGATTTTAGCACTGATGCCTACAGTGCTTTGCCAGTGGCAGAACAGGCGGCAGTCAAAACCAACGATCTGGCTATTATTAGTACACCCTATGTTATACTGGGCTTTATTGTATTGACCATCCTGGTGTTAATTGCCATTGTTAAAATGCCTGATAAAACAGATAAGGATAAGCAAACAATTGGGCAGACTTACAAGCTGCTGTTCAGCAACCAGCGTTATTATGAGGGCGTGGTAGCACAAATGTTTTATGTTGGAGCGCAAATTATGTGCTGGACATTTATCTATCAGTATGTGGATAACCTGAACGAAAGCCGGTTTCCAGATAATCAGCTGACTGCCACCTGGTATAATATGGCGGCCATGGTTGCATTCTTTGTTGGGCGTTCAGCCGGCACCTTTTTACTGAAGTATATCAAACCAGCCATGCTAATGCTTGTATTTGCCATTGGAGGCATTGGCTTTACTCTTAGTGCTATTTTTATTCAGGGATTAGCCGGTCTTATTTCATTGGTGGGCATATCAATTACCATGTCCATCATGTTTCCTACCATCTATGGACTGGCACTCAAAGGCATGGGCGATGAGGCTAAACTGGCTTCGGCAGGCTTGGTAATGGCTATTGTAGGTGGCGCTTTATTGCCGCCTCTGCAAGGGCTAATTCTGGATATCGGAGGACCGGGCTTTAGTGATGTATTGTTATTAGGAGTGCCTGAAGTTAATTTCTCATATATACTGCCGCTAATATGCCTGTGTGTTGTTGCCATTTACAGCTATAGGGCAGCGTATGTTTATAAGTAAGCTGTTTATAAAAAAAGGATATAAAAAAAGCCCCGTAGTACGGAGCTTATGAAGTGGTGACTCAGCAGGGATTCGAACCCTGGACCCACGCCTTAAAAGGGCGTTGCTCTACCAGCTGAGCTACTGAGTCATCCTATACCGGATGTATCGGTTTCAAAAAAAGAGACCTTTCGTTTAAAGGTCTAAAAGTGGTGACTCAGCAGGGATTCGAACCCTGGACCCACGCCTTAAAAGGGCGTTGCTCTACCAGCTGAGCTACTGAGTCATCCTTATACCGAATGTATCGGCTTTCATAAAAAAGACCTCTTATTTTTGGAGGTCTAAAGGTGGTGACTCAGCAGGGATTCGAACCCTGGACCCACGCCTTAAAAGGGCGTTGCTCTACCAGCTGAGCTACTGAGTCATCCTTGTTTTTCTCAATTGCGGTGCAAAGATAGGTGCTTTTCTTTTTATTGCAAATTTTGTATGTAAAAAAGTTGAAAAAATATTCCGGATAAAGAGCATAGAGGCGTGCGTCACCGGCTCTTTTTATTGATTTTCAGATGGTGTAAAAGATGCTTAACTTTATGGGAGATTTTTTAGAAAAATGAAAAGAAAAGCAGCGGTTGCCGGAAGTTTTTATCCAGAGAATCCTAATCAGCTAAAAAAGCAGGTGGAATTTTTTCTGGATGATGCACCCCTGCACGGAGAATTAGTCGATATAAGAGCAGTTATTGTCCCACATGCGGGTTATGTGTATTCCGGAAGTGTAGCTGCCGCTAGCTATAAGCAATTGCAGGGAAAGAGCTACGATACTATTTTCCTGATAGGAGCCAGTCACAAAGCCAGCTTTAAAGGAGCAGCTACTACCAGTTTCTCTGCTTTTGAAACACCCATTGGTGATGTGACAGTTAATCAGGATATTATCAATGAATTGACTAGTGCTAGCTCAATTGTTTTTTGCGATGATGAGGTGCATAATGGGGAACATACCCTGGAAGTGCAATTGCCCTTTATTCAGCAGACTCTTGGTGGTTTTAAGGGGATTGTGCCTATCATTATCGGGAATGATGAAAAGGAGTTACAGCGCCTGGCCCGGCTGCTAAAACCCTATTGGGAGCCTTCAAACCTATTCATTATCAGTACAGATTTTGCTCATTATCCACCTTCGATTGTTGCTGAAGAAGAAGATAAAAATACGGCAGACGCCATATGTACTAATAGCTACCACCATTTGCTTAATTATTTGGAGCAGCAAAGAAAAACCGGGGCAGATAATTTATTAACCGGGCTTTGTGGATGGAGTGCAGTACTTACTTTATTGGCCATAACAGAAGGTTTGTCAGTTAAATACCATCAGCTCGCCTACGAACATTCAGGTATGAAGCTGTATAAAGATAACAGCCGGGTAGTAGGCTATCATGCCATTGCCGTGTGTAATGAAAAGGAGAAGGAAAAAATAAGCCATCGCGAATCGATGTATTTACTAGGTGTTGCCCGCGATGCGATTATCAATCATTTAGGTTTACCTGGTGCTGCTGTAGATGCAGTTCAGCCTATTGAATGCCAGTCAGCCGGTGTCTTTGTTTCGGTGTATGTCAATGACGAATTGCGGGGTTGTATCGGACGGTTTAGTAATGCACCATTGGAAGAGCTAATCAGGGAACAGGCAGTAAATGCGGCTTTCTTTGACTCGCGTTTTGAAGCATTAACCATGGATGAGCTGGCAGACCTTACTATTGAAATATCAGTTTTAACTCCTATGAGGCTTATAGCAGATATTCAGGATATTGAAATGGGGCGACATGGGATTTACATAAAAAAAGGCGGGGCTCATGGTACTTTCTTGCCACAAGTAGGAGCGCGAAATAACTGGACGGTTGAGGAGTATCTGGGTAGGTGTGCCCGTGATAAAGCCCTCATTGGCTGGGATGGTTGGTGTGAGGCTGAGGTTTATACCTATGAAGCAATAATTATTTCCGATAAAGATGATTAGCAGACGACAATTTATACAAACAAGCTCATGGATCATTGGAGGAATGGCTTTATCGCCACTCCTTTACGGCTGTAAGCCCGGATATGTAACTTTTGGTTGGGTAACTGATGTGCATTATGCCCAGGCAGTAATGAAGTGGGACAGGTATTTTACAGAAAGCCGTGAGAAACTCATTGAAGCCGTTTTATTATACAACGAAAAGAAGCTGGATTTTGCCATTGAAACAGGAGACTTTAAAGATGAAGATCCCGAACCGGACAAGCAGAAAACGTTGCAATACCTCCATGCCATTGAAGATGTATACTCATATTTTAAAGGGCCTCGTTACCATGTGCTTGGCAATCATGATGTTGATACTATTTCTAAGCAGGACTTTTTGGACGCCATTGAGAATACAGGAATAGCTCCTGATAAAACCTATTATTCATTTGTTCAAAATAAATGGCGTTTTATTGTTCTTGATGCCTGCTTCAGAGGAGATGGAGTGCCTTATGACTCCAATAATTTTGAGTGGTATGATACAGCGATTCCTCAGGAACAAATCAATTGGCTGGAGCAGGAATTAACTAATAGCCCGCAGCCAGTTTGTGTCTTTGTTCATCAACCGCTCGATGGAGAAGGCAATTTGTATGTGAATAATGCGCAGCAGGTACGACAAGTTCTGGAATCAAGTAATAAAGTGCTGGCTGTTTTTCAGGGGCATCGTCATGAAGGTGGTTATAATCTGCTTAATGGTATTCATTACATCACTCAAAAGGCTTTAGTGGATTTTTCGGGAATGACCAATAATAGCTATTCCATCGTTAGGCTGACGCCCGACCAACAAATAATTATTCAAGGGTATCGCCGTGCCGCATCAAGGATTTTGGAATCGACAGGAGTTAACGAGCAACTGACAACAATGTAGCAATGTATGAAGCAATGTATTACCGGCAGACTGCTGACACAGTCATCTGTGAATTGTGTCCGCATATGTGTCAATTAAAAGAAGGTGAAGTAGGGAAGTGCAGAGTTCGCGTTTGTCAGCAACAGCGATTGCATACCTTGGCTTATGCCAACCCCTGCGCCATTCATGTCGATCCGGTGGAGAAGAAACCATTGTACCATTTTTTACCGGGTACAAAAACATTCTCTATTGCTACAGCCGGATGTAATCTGGCCTGCTTAAACTGCCAGAACAGCAGTATCTCACAAGTGTCGCCCAATGAGGCCTCAAGTACAGAACTTGCCGCAGAGCAGGTGGTTGAGGCTGCCATTTCATATAAGTGTAAGTCCATTTCCTATACCTATACCGATCCTACCGTATATTACGAATATATGCTTGAAACTTCTAAGGTCGCTAAAAGAGAGGGATTATTGAATATTATGGTGTCGGCCGGGTATATTAACTCCAGGCCTTTGGATGAGTTGTTAAAATACATAGATGGAGCCAATATCGACCTGAAGTGTTTCGATGATGCCCTGTATCAGCGACTTTGTGGCATTCGTCTTAAGCCGGTTTTGAAATCATTACAAACTATAAAAAGAGCAGGTGTATGGTTAGAAATTACCAACCTGGTTATTCCACAAATGACAGATGATTGGCAGATGATTAACCTAATGATTGATTGGCTGGTTGACAATGACTTTCAGACTGTGCCCATACACTTTAACAGGTTTGTACCTGCTTATAAATTAGAACATTTGAATGCAACGCCCAGAGAGTTGTTGTTCAAAATAGCTGAAATGGCTCAGGAAAAAGGAATGCGATATGTGTATGTTGGTAATGTTGGTAAGAATAGATATCAAAATACATATTGTTCTGACTGTAAGACTGAAGCTATGAAGCGTAGCTACTATAATACTGAGATGTTGGTTGATGAAGTAGGTAACTGTCCCAATTGTAATTCTGTAATTCCAGGTATTTGGCATTAACCATGTATTACCAAATAACGTTAATAATTTAACTTTTTAAGCACTCACTGTTATAAAATGTAAATGAATATCACATGATTAGAGGATACAGTCCTATATTTTTTTCATTTTATTGCTTAATGATTTTACGATGAATGGCTAACATCCTTTAAATATGAAAGCAATTTAAATTAAATCTAATTGTGATTGAAAGTTGAAGTGCATTTTATGTCCAGAGGGCTTGATATGAGTGAGATTTGTATGGTTAAAAGCTTTATTTTTGTCCTTCTCAATCATTAACCATGCAAGGATTTATTAAACCAAACAGAAAAGTAAGCTACGGTCTTGATCTGAATCGTGTATCAATTGGTCAGGAAATCGTTAGTCATTTCAATATCACAGTTGATGAATCAGTTCACAGCTTATGGAGTGGACTAATGCCAACGTCATCATACCCCGAGAATAGTCGTGAGTTTGCCGGTATTCTTGGATTTCATGAGATGTTTTTACCTTATGGTTTTTTGCTCAACCTAACCTTGAGCCTCGGGGTGGAAAGTTTTGCTCATTCAAGCCTGCTGCACCTCGAAGTGCGGGATGCATTGTATTTAAATCCGGCATTTGCCGGTGATACATTCTCCTGTGTTATTGTCGTTAAAGAAATTAAAGAAACTTCTAACGGGAACTATTCAACTGTAGTCTCGGAGCATATATTATCCAATCAAAAGGGTGAGCCTGTCTTTTCTCTTGAACGTGTGACATTATTCCCTAAGATTAACATGCTGTCAAGTGAAAACTCTGACTTGGTGGAACCGCATAAGAACCACCACTTCAAAGAAAAGATATTGGCCCGGGTAAGAGGAATAGCCATAGAGAATAAGATTGATGATTTTCATGAGGGTGATTTACTATTGCATCCCTTTGTTAGACCGGTAGGAAAAAGTGAGAACCTGTTTTGGGCGACTTACTTTAAAAATACACACCCTATCCACTTTAATTATCAGCGCTATAAACCAGGGGAGATTATTATTTCAGGTGGTATTGTGCTCTCAATGGTATTGGGCATATCGGGGCGCGAGTTTCGTCAATTATTGTTGCCTCAGGTCGAACGTGCTTTTCATGTGGTGCCGGTAGTAGCAGAAGATCGAGTTGGCGCTTTTAGTTACGTTAAAGGTTGTGAGCAGATTATGCCTGGTTTTGAGGAGATTGATGTGCGGACTTTTGGATTACGCAATGTAGATACAGAACTGGAATTGTCAGAGGCTGATTTTCCATTGGAACTGTTCAATGGTCTTGAGCGTCCGGCAGACGTTGAAAAGGTACTTGAAGAAAAATGTCCGGCCCTGAAAGGGAAAATATGTTGCGTGGCTGATTGGAAAGCGCTTCGCAAAGTGGAGTAAGTTGTTTACTCAAGTATAATACAATTGATGCCTCAATGATTGTTGGGGCATTTTTTTTATATAAAGAAAGTTAATTACTCATAGTACATAAAGGTTACTCGTCACCGGTATCTAAACAATCATCTAAGAATAGGCGTTATTCACAATAGTTTCGTTAACCGCGAATAAATTTTGCGTATAAACATTACGAAGGTTGAAACCTTTTGTGTAATTAACGTAAAACGAGTGATTTAAAGTCTGGAAAAGATAAAATTTGAGATATGAGAAATAACTACTTCATTAAAAAAATGGTATTCCTTGGGGTAATTTGGCTGATGCAAACTGTTCTTTGTGAGGTAACGGCCTTGGATATTACAACAAGTCAGACTGTTTCGGGGCCTTTGACTTATAATGAGTTGGTTACAGTTGTTGATAATGGCAATCCTAATGATACTGTTATATATATCGTTGAAGGTGATTTTACATGTATGGAGTTAACCGTTGAGGTTAATACTATAATGGTTGTCAAAGGAGATTTGGTTATAGGTGATGTGAATCAGAATAATGTTGATTTTCAGGTGTATGGTACGCTTGTTGTCAGTGGTAGTTTAGATGTCAGGGGCAAAAACTCCCTCGAACTTAATATTGAAACAACGGGTGTTTTAGCGGTTGGAGGCTCATATGACTATACAGGTAAGAATGGTGGTGCAACCGAAGATAATGCAGGTCAGCTGTTTTTAAGTGATCCTGATGATTTTACTGGTTCTGGTAATGGTTCTGGTGATCTTGGGGATTTAATCGAAGCGGGAGTATTACCTCCGGATATAGAAGACACCTTTATTGATAATGTAGATGAAACATTATTTACAACTGCCACATGGAATGGTGGTAGTTCACAGTGGGATTTAGATAGTAACTGGACCAATACAGATACACCAACAACGGGAGATAATGTGCTTATAGAATCGGGGAAAACTTTTTATCCGCAATTTTGTGCTGGTTCTGAGTATTTTATGTGGAATTTGGAGTTAGAAGCGGGAACTGAATTAACCATTCCGCAAGGTAGTAAAGTTACTGTTTTAGGTGATATTACCATTGGTGCAGGAGCTAATTTAGTTGTTGAAAATTCGAATAGCGCTCCATCTTCATTCATCGTTTATGGGGATGTGTTGCAGGGAGATGGTATAACACCTGCAGATATCACTTTTCGATGGACATACAATAGTGGCAATTGGTGGTTCATAGGTCACCCTATCTCCAATGCATTGATGACCATCAGTTACGATAATATCTTGTTGACCAATGGTGGTACGAACGATTATGTATTATATGACTATCAGGATCCTGATGTGCTATCTAAAATATCGAAAACCAACAAGGATTTTTCAGGAGAGAGTTCGATAAAAGGGTACCTGTTTAAGGTGAAAGATGATAACACACTTTTGGAAATGACAGGTCAGGTAAATAACGATGCAGAATATTCGAAAGCTTTACAAACTGAATGGCAGGTTATTGCTAATCCATATCCTAGCTATTACCAATTGCCATTAGAGGATGCGGCTGATATCAATGCAGATTTTTACCATACAACCGGAACGGTATATGTAACGGAATCAACTCGTAATAGTGATAAGACTTATAGTACTTACAATACATTAACAGGTATTAGTTCCCCATCTAACACATTGGTTAATGGTATTATTGCACCAGGTCAGGCATTTTATGTAAAAACCAGCACTGCTGGTAATATTAAAATGCGTTCAGCTAATCGAGTTCACGCTGTTGGTACGCAACTGAAATCTACCACTAGACCTAAAGAGACTGATGTGTTGCGGATTAAAATCGAAAATGAAAGTGGTGGTGTAGATGAAGCAGTGTTGGCTTTCAGACAAGATGGGCAGTGTGGATTCAGTCGGTTAGATTCGGAACAGCGTTTTACTACCAATAGCTTGTCATATGTTTATTCGGTTATTGAAGGCAATAAGGCTGTTATAAATGTTTTACCGCGTATAGAAGAAGATTGGCAGCAAACAATTGGTATTAATTCAAAACAAGGCTTGCATAAGGTTTATCTTGAAGGATTAGAAACTCTGACTACAGAATTGGAAGTGTTATTAGAAGATAAAAATAAGAAGGAATTCACTAACTTGGATGGTCAGACAGTATATGAGTTTTCAACAGAAGAAGGAAGTTTTGATGAACGCTTTGTGTTGCATTTAAATATCCCGGCTGTTGCAACCGATATTGATATAGCTGATTGGAAAGCTTATGATGCTAAGGTGTATCTTCAGAATAATAGCGAACTGGTGATTGAACATGATTGGGATGAGCCTCAGGTTACAGTAATGATTTATGGCATAAGCGGTGAGCTGGTATTTCAAGAGGGTGTTGTGGGCCGCAAAACGGTTAAGTCATTAGTTTTGAGTACAGGAATGTATATTGTAAAGCTGATAGGGCGAGAGCACACATTTGAGCAAAAAGTGATGATTAAGTAAATTAGTTAATAATATTATGCACAAGCCTCCGATGTGTTTCGGAGGCTTTTTTTGGCCTTTACTGTAGACTGCTTGTTGGTTTGAGTGCGTATTAGATGTCTCCTAAGTTAGTTAAATAGCTGATTTATTAAAAAGTATATTTATAGTCCTGAAAAGGTTGAACATTAATCTAGTAAAACCAACAATTAATCAAAAAAATATAGTCGATGAAAAATCAGCCAGAACTGTAACGTACTGTAATATAGTGCTTAATGGTGTATTGTTGCTGAGTGCTGAATGTTAGACTATTATTCTATATACGTTATCTAAGTAATAGAATACGGAATAATTGTACTTTTGCAGTTAAATAGTTGACAACAGAGAATCGTCAAACCTATATTGTTAAGGGCGTTATAATAAGATAAACCTAAGATTATGAAATATAAATCGAGCATTCGGATTTTCTTACTGATCCTTTTTGTTGGATTATTTAATTTGGTAAATGCACAGCAAACATGGTATACATTAGCAAGTGGTGACTGGGATAACCCTGATATCTGGACCCTGGACCCTGCAGGTGCTGTGCCAGTTGGCAGTGCAGTGCCTGCAGCAGGAGATAATGTAGTTATCTTAACAGGTAAAACAGTAGTAGTGCCAGATGGTATTATACCTTTTGATGCAGCTAGTAATGGTGGCGTGGAACGAAATATAACACTAAGCCTTGGAAGTGTGAAAGTTTCAGGTCAGTTGGATTTAAGAAAATCAGGTGGCCATTCCTTTGCGCAACTCAAAGGCAACGGTCGTTTGTTAATGGCTGCAGATAATTATCCGACAGTGACCGATGATTCCTATTTCGTTGCAGAAGGTGGAGATGAGGGTACTGCTGTTTATTATGGTGATTCAAACTTCAGTATTCAAACTGCTTCCACGTTCTATAATCTGGAGATAAATCTCAATAGTAGTAATGAAGTTACACTGAGTGACAATTATCTTTTAAATGGTGACCTGCTAATTAAGAGTGGTCAGGTACGTTTAGGAGAAGCATCAAGTGTTCGGTACACTGTGACAATAAAAGGTGATGTGACCATACAGGCTGATGGTGAATTAACTGTTAGGACTGGTGATTCATTTGGTGACACAGAAACAGACTATCACCAGATTATCTGTTATGGTAATGTTGTTAACGCTGGTATAATTGACTTGACTACCCAGAATCAACCGGATTATAATACGCGCTTAACAGGTGATGGAGTTGCTGCTGCACTATTAACAATGACAGGCTCTTCGGATGCCAACCTTATTTGTAATGGAGTTACTAATTTATATCGCTTAATTCTGGATAAGGGATTTGACCAGTCATACAAATTAAATCTATCAGCATCTTCTGAAGGTAATTTCAGGTTATATGGTTGTAATAATCAAAATGGAGTAGATACCAAAGCATTATATCTTAAAAATGGTACACTGGTGCTTAGTGGCTCAGTTTTCATTCCAACACTTACAGAAGGTGGTTCTGATTTCTTTATAGGGGCCACTTCTGGTTTGCACATAAATGGTGCTGGTGTTAAAGTTTATAGCACAGCCCGATCCGATGCAGAGACAACAGTTGGGGGAGTTACAGGAACTGGAGTTGATGGTGCAGCATCGGGTTCAAAGTCCTTTTCGGTTTTGGGTAAGTTCAAGATTTCCGCTGGTCTTTTTGAGACAAAAACTCATGGTTTTGTAGCATGGGACTCTGGTAATGCTAGTGTAATAATCGAAGGAGGAACAGTTATTACTCCAGGTTTTAGAAGTGCGGGTGGTCAAACCGGTAAATGGAGTTATAACCAATCGGGTGGATTAGTGCAGCTCTACGGTGATATTAATAGTGATTTATCAGGTAGTGGTTCGCCTACTTTTCACATCAAAGGAAGCGAAAACGTGTTTATGATGAGTGGTGGTACCATTGAGTTGTTTGATGCAGCTACCCCATCTCAGTTAGCAATAGGCATTGAGTCGGGAGAAGGTAATTATGGAGTGACAGGTGGAACCATCATCATTAATCGTTCTGCATCGGCAGGGGCGACTTTTAATATATCAAGTACAGCTCCATTGTACAATCTGGAGATTAACAGTGTAAATGCTCAAGCCATTAATCTAAACACGTCTTTAACCGTCAAGAATAATCTTACCATTGGAAGTGCCAGCTCTACTTTAAGTACGGCTAATAATCTGCTTGAGATTGGAGGAGACCTAACGAATAGTGGTTCCTACAGTACAGGTAGTAATCATGTTACAAGGTTTATTGGTGGCAATCCGTCAGTTGTTAATGGCGGAACAGTGAGTTTTGATTATTTAGAGTTAAATAAAGATAGTCAAGCGACAACTGTTACATTGGGTACAGGAACTATTTCTATTACAAAAGATTTAACCATAAATAAAGGAACACTGGATGTAGGAACCAGTGATCGTAACCTTTCTGGTAATATCGATATTACTTATGGAGATATTACCGGGAGTGGATATCTGGTGTTAAATAGTTCAGCTTCAACACAGACATTAAAAGGGAAAGTAGGGCAAACACCAGCGTTTGGTAATTTAAGACTTAATAATGTAAATGTCACTTCTCCTCAAATTATTCTGCTTAGTGATGTTGATATCAATGCTTTACGCTTTGATAGAAATCAAATTGTTGATTTGGATAAATACAATCTTGAAATATTGTCAAGCTTATCTAAAGAAGCCGGATTAAGTTGGAATTACAATGAATGTATGTTCAGAACTACAGGATTAAGTTCAGATGGAGGACTAACATTACCAATCGTATTATCTGGGAACTATTCAGATAATTCAGTCCAATACTTTCCTATAGGACTATATGATGCCTCAAACTCACCAGTCAACCGTTTTACGCCTTTCGAGGTCTTTGCAAATGGTACAAGCTTGAATGACAATGGTTCAATTACGATCATACCCGTTAATGGAAAGCATCCAACGACAGATCCAACTGCCACGGTACTACCATTTTATTGGTCAGTTAAATATTCGGGATTGACGGGTATTACAAAGGATAATCTTGCTTATTATTTTACATATGACAAGTATTTGTCTAATTCGTTTGAAAAAAACGGTTCTGTATTAACAGGCGCTACATGGTCTGAGTTTTCAGGCGTTAGAGATAATAATGATTTAACGTTCAAGTTTCCATACGCAGCAGAACTAAGCAAAGACTTTACGCTAGGTAAAGCCAATGACTATAATTGGGTAGTAACTCTTTACAGTCGTCAAAGTGGTGATTGGAATACACTGTCAACATGGTCGCTTGATTCTCATACAGGCGATGCGATACCTCGAGACTCCTTTTTGCCACAAAATGGGGATCGCGTAATTATAGGTAATGGACACCGAGTAAGTGTCGCTTATGATGGTACTGATCCATATAATACAGAAAATGTCGGTGAGATTATATTTGCTCATGACACAACAGTGTCTACAAATCTGGAAGATTTCCCTCGTTTACAAATTGAACGAGGTAACACAATGAACCTTAATCGTGTTAGTGGAACAGGTGTTATCACCCAGTGGATTGATAATAGTCGCGATCCTGTAATAACAGGTGATTTGGGTGATTTTGTCAATAATAAATATAGCTGGTTTTTATTTGTAGCGAGTGCGGCTCAGGTTGATATTCCTGAAACAATTGCCCTTTACCCCAATGTGATGACAGAAGGTAGTGGTCGAGTATTAACTTTTACCAATGACATCGTAATTAATCGTCACCTAAATCCAAGGGGCAACTCTATAATTCGAATGAATAATGGTGCTGATGGAGATATTAATATTGGGGGAGATTTGCTGTTAGGAGATTGGCAAGATGGTGTTTTAGAATTTGATGATGATGGCACCGAACGGGTTTTAACCATTGAAGGAAATATTGATTTTACATCAAGTGTTACCGCTCCAACTAATGCAAGGCAGCTGAGGGTTCTGAATACAACACCTAATAACCTTAAGCATCAGATATACCTGGAGGGTGATATCATTCAGGGTGCAGGAGTTATTGATTTGGCCAATTCAGGAGCCACTGATAATAATGCTATCATTACTTTTAATGGTAGTCAGTCAGCAACAGTCTCAAAAACGGCCAGTGAAGCAACAGATTTTTACCGATTGGAGATTGATAAACCATCTGATAAAAAGGTACATTTTACGAATAATTTTACCTTGTCGGGAGATGCTTCACAAGCAACTAAACCAATTAATCTTTTGTCAGGTGAATGTCATCTTGGCAGCACAGGTACGCATGTAATATCCTCTGGAGGTGCTGATTTTAAAATACCTTCCGGAGCTACCTTAAGGGTTGATAATGGAACGGTTGTTAGGTTAGGAGGCTCTTCATCCAATACTGGAATGTGGCTCGACGGAGATCTTATTATCGAAGATGGTGGAATTGTCAATTGCGCTTACGGTTCCAATGGTTTTACCGACAACTATATTGAATATTCATCTTCAGGTGATGCCACTATTACCCTTAATGGAACGGCACAGTTAACTATAGGTTCCCAACTACGCCGTTCATTAAATACAGATGTAGGTGTACTTACATTTAATCAAGCAGGTGAGTCAAGTACTGTTAAGGTGGGTGTTAATGAAGCTGGAGCAACTTCGAGGGGATTATTCGAAATTACAGGAGCTGGAAGTTCATTTACACAGGCTGCTAATTCTAAACTAACAATCATTAGGGGCCATGGTGCCACTAATAAGGCACTCTTATTTGAGCCGGAGTCGGTAACTATTGGTTCCGGAGCAGGCTTTATTATTGGTGATAATACAACACCCGCAGGGCAAATTATGGCTATTTATGCAGGCAGCGAACTGGGAGACTTAACCATTGAAGGAACCAATGCCCCTAGTGCAGTTCTAAATGTGGTGCCAGCTACTATCAATGGTAATCTGGTAATTAATTCTGGTGAATTTGATGCTAATGGCTTAGATGTAATTTTAAAAGGTAATTTGTTTAAAGATGCCGCTGCAACCTATAATCCAAATAATAATACAACCTATTTCGAAGGAGTGGACCAAACAATAACTGGTGACTTAACCTTTGCAAATCTTATTAGGCAGACAGGAACCGGAACACTTACCTTAGATGCTTCATCGCCTGTTCTGGTAACAGGTAATATGGAATTACTAAGTGGTACCCTTAATACCGGAGATAATGACTTGACCTTGTATGGAGATTTGGTAAATGAGGTGACCACAACAGGTACGGGAGGACAAGGTATAATTATGGCTGGTTCTGATATACAAGAATTAGGTGGAACAGGACAATATTATCGATTAACCATCAATAATGCTAATGGTGTAGCATTACCTACCCAGTCCGGCGCTTTAACATTTACAAATCAATTACGGCTTGTAAATGGTGTATTTGATATTGGTAGGAACCTCCTCATTTTCAATAATGGTGCATCAATTGAGCCTGTTAATCCGTTTTCCAGCTCAAACATGATCCAAACAAATTTATCATTTACCGATAATGGAATTAAAAAGTATTTCCCTGTTATTTCAGCTGAAGAATCATTTACATACCCTATTGGTTCTCTGGGTAAATATACACCGGTAATATTTGATATCACATCGAATGGAGGAAGCACCGGAGCAATTCGGGTTAAAGCAGCTGATGAGCCACATATTTCAATTCCTTTGGCCGATCAGGCTAATGTGCTTCAGTATAACTGGACATTAGATGCAGAAGGTATTCAGGGTTTTAGTGGATTGGCGAGGATGTATTCAAATGATGGAGATGCTTTGGGTGATACATCACAATACATTACGGCTCGTATCTTACTAGGCAGTACTGATTGGAATAAATTTACAACGGATGAGTTCCAGGGAAAAGCAAATGCTGATGATATTTCCCTGTTCTACTTTTCTAACACTGATGATGCTGGTATTGATGGTGATTATACCGCCGGTGTTTCAACCGCTATACCAGATCAGGTCCCATCTTATATAACCGTTGTAGATGGCAATTATTCAGATGTGTCAACATGGGCAACATACGATCCAGATACAGGTGTAACAGGTGCTGCTGGTGTTGGTATACCCGCAGGAGGTCCTCGAGGCAGTCTTATTTATATTAATCACTACTTGTCATTCCCTGATAACTTTGAGGCAGCCTACAGGACATTTATCAATGCTACGGGCACAGCAAATATTGGAAATTCATTTGGTCACCGTCTGGGCGATGTATATGGTGTTGGTAAGGTGAGGGTTGAAAGAGGGGATTTGCCTGCAGGTGCATACGATGAGTTTTTCTCTGAAACTGGAGGTACTTTAGAATATAGTGGAACAGGTAATTATGATATTTTAAGTGAGCTGCCATTATTAAATAATTTAATTGTAAGTGGCACCGGGGAAAGACGCCTGCCTAATGTTAATGTTCAGCTTTATGGAGATTGGACAATTGACGGCCCTGATGTAATTAATACCCATAATAGTAATTTATATTTAAAAGGTGATTTGAGCTTTGCCGCAGGAACGTTTGATGCAGGAATCGGCACTTCAACACTCGGATTTAATGGAATAGTTAATCAATATGTAAACGGGGCATTAAGTTTTACTTCTGCTGAAGGGGGAGCTCTATACAGCCTGGAAGTTAATAATCCGGTTGGAATCCAGGTATCCAATGATCTGGATGTTGACAAGCAGTTGTTGTTGACAAATGGTATTATTGTGGTTGATGCATCATCAGCTGTAAAATTGACTGATTCTGATGAAAATGCAGTAGTAGGGGCAAGTGTTTCCTCTTACGTTGATGGCTTGTTAAAGAAAGAGATACTATCAGGTGGTAAATTTGATTTCCCGGTTGGGAATGCCTCAAGGTATGGAAATGTTGAAGTAACAGTTGATGGTGTTTCAGGTGGAGAGTGGAGTGTTAGGTATTATAACACAAATCCTTCCAGTGTTTCACGCTCCCCAGAGAGCCTAATTGCACCTGTGGAGTATGTTAGCCATAATGAATTCTGGCATATTACAGCTCCTAATACCTCTGCTCAGGCAAACTTGCTGCTAAGATGGGATAGTGGAAGTGGAGTAACACCTGATAATGATTTTAGAGTTGTTAAATGGAATACAACAGCTTGGGAACAAGTTAATATTGGTACTAAATCGGGAACTACTACAAGTGGAACGGTTAATCTGAGTGGTAATTTATTATTCAGTTCATTGGAGCATTATCTCACATTCGGTTCAGTAGTAATACCTGCGTTTGATTGGGAAGGCGGATTATCAGGGGATTGGTTTGATCCATTAAACTGGAGTGATAACCAGGTGCCAGTGGCTAGTTCTAATGTAACCATTACCAATACAGGTACAGCACCATTTGTAAAGAATATCAGTGAAGTGGCTCAGGTGAATGATTTGACGATTAGTCATACAAGTGGATTAACGATACAGCCAGGAGCTCAGATGACTATTAATGGTGCATTGATAACCAATGATTTGTTGTTTGTTGAGAACACAAATACGCAGCCAGCTTCTTTAATTACGCATGGAAATGTTACAGGTGATGTGTCATTTAAATGGACCTATGACAACCTGCGTTGGTGGTTTATCGCGCATCCAATTACTAATCCGGTAATGACAAGTTATGATGCCATTATTGCGCCAAATGACTATGTAATGTATGAGTACCTGGATGGTGGGATAAACCGTATTTCAAAGACAGCTTATAATTTCACTGCCCAAGACGAAATTAAGGGGTATATGTTTAAGGTTAAGGAGGCTGGAGCTGAAGTGATCCACACAGGAGCCATTAATGCTGCCTCAAGCTACTCAACATCATTATTAACAGATTGGCAGATTATAGGTAATCCATACCCAGCATATTATCAGTTGCCAAAGGAAACCGGTCCAACTGCCGATTTTGCTAACACAACAGGTACTGTATATGTAACGGTTTCAACGCGCAACAGCGACAAAACATTTGAAACATATAATACCTTGACAGGATTAAGTTCTCCGGAAACATTTACTGGGGTCATTGCTCCGAGTCAGGCTTTCTATGTGCAAACAGAACCCTTGCAAACTGGCCAGGTAACTATGCGTGCCAGCAATCGCATTCATGATGTTAATAAAGTCTCCTTGAAGACAGCAGTTAAAGAGGAGAATGTGCTGAGGGTAAAACTAAATAATGGAGAATTAACAGATGAAGCAGTAATTGCTCTGCGCGAGAATGGTGATTTAGGTTTTTCACGCATCGACTCTGAACAGAAATTTACAACAACCAGCAATTATTCATTTGTGTATTCAGTGGTTGATAATAAGTCGGCTGTAATTAATGTACTGCCTGCCGACATATATGATGAATCAGTTCATTTGGGACTGCGAACCAAGTTTGAAGGGCTAAATGCTCTGAGTATCTCAGGTTTGAATTCGCTTGTTGATGATTATGAGGTGCTGCTCGAAGATAAGGGAACTAATCCGTCAACTATGACAAAGATGACCAGCACCACTGTGTATGAATTTACAGCCATTGAAGGAACTATCAATGACCGCTTTGCACTGCACTTTAAAGAACCAAAAACAGAAGTGCCAACGGATATTGATGATGTCGATACCGATGAAAGTGATGCTGTCAGAGCCTACGTGCAAAAAGGTTCGGTATTAACCGTTGATTGTCAGTGGAATGGTGAAAAGCAGGTGTTGCTTTATACAATTGAAGGCAGACTGGTAGCTTCAGAAGAATTTAAAGGTGATACTTTTACTAAGGATTTGAGTCTGAGACCAGGAGTTTACGTTGTTAAGGTCATCGGGCGAGATGATGCATACGAGCAAAAGTTATATATCGACTAAGTTTTAGTTTACAAATATGAAGAAGCCGGATACGATACTGTTCCGGCTTTTTCTTTGTCTTATCGTTTTTGCCTGAAAAAGTCCTGAATTATCTTCTGGCATTCGTCATTCATAACACCTGAAGTAATGGTTGTCTTAGGATGTACTAATGATGGTTGACAGCGTAAAAAGCCACGTTTCTCATCAGCTGCCCCATATACAATGCGTTTTAGTTGTGACCAGTTAAGCGCTCCGGCACACATCACGCAAGGTTCCAAAGTGACATAAAGAGTGCAATCGTGCAGGTATTTGCCGCCCAAAAATTCGGCTGCAGAGGTAATGGCCAGCATCTCGGCATGTGCTGTCACGTCGTTTAATGTTTCGGTCAGGTTGTGGGTTCTGGCAATTATCTGGTTGTTGCAAACCACTACGGCACCCACTGGTACTTCATCTTTTTCTTTGGCTTTCTGGGCTTCAATAAAAGCCTGTTTCATAAAGTATTGATCGGAGAAGTTGATTTCGTTCATATTTGGAAAATTAAAGATTTTAGACTGCTGGCATGATAAAAATCATGGATTGAATGCACCTGCCTAAAAAACTACTGTCTAAAAGCATCAACGGCTTTTTTGTATCTATTTTCTTACTATTTTCGCAAAGATAATTTTAAACGTCAAGATCGTTGCATACATTTGCCAACTGGCAACGATAAATAAGTAATTACAATGTACAGGACACATACGTGCGGAGAATTAAGAATTGAGCACATCAATCAGTCAGTTACACTAAGTGGTTGGGTGCAAAAGATAAGAAATCTGGGTGGTATGACTTTTATCGATTTACGAGATCGTTATGGTATTACTCAGTTGGTTTTTAATGAAGAAACCCACAAGGCCCTTTGTGAACAAACAGAAGAGCTCGGACGTGAGTTCGTGATCCAGGTGAAAGGCCAGGTGGCTGAGAGAAGCAATAAAAATAGCAAAATTGCCACCGGAGACATCGAGATATTAGTGGAAGAATTAACTATTCTTAATTCATCAGAATTGCCACCATTTACCATCGAAGATGATACTGATGGAGGTGATGAACTGCGTATGAAATATCGCTACCTGGATTTGCGTCGTAATCCTGTGCGTGAGAATTTGGTGTTGCGTCATAAAATCGGTTTTGAGGTTCGTAACTACCTGAATGGTGAAAATTTTATTGAGACAGAAACACCTGTTCTAATCAAATCGACACCCGAAGGTGCGCGCGATTTTATTGTGCCTTCTCGCATGAATGAAGGGCAGTTTTATGCATTGCCGCAGTCGCCTCAGGTATTTAAGCAGTTGTTGATGGTGAGTGGTTTCGACCGTTATTTTCAGATTGTGAAATGCTTCCGCGATGAGGATTTGCGTGCTGATCGCCAGCCTGAGTTTACACAAATTGACTGTGAGATGTCGTTTGTTGAGCAGGAAGATATCCTGAATACGTTTGAAGGAATGACCAAGCATCTGTTTAAGACGATAAAAAATGTGGATATTGATTATACTTTCCCACGTTTATCGTACGCCGATGCTATTAAATATTATGGCTCAGATAAGCCAGATACCCGTTTCGAAATGAAGTTTGTGGATTTAACAGAGGACGTCAAAGACTCAGAATTCAAACTCTTCAACGAAGCTGAGTATGTAGGTGGTATATGTGCCGATGCTTGTGCTTCATATACACGCAAGCAGCTGGATAAATTGACTGATTTTGTTAAGAAACCACAGATTGGTGCTGGTGGATTGATTTATATCAAATTCAATGCCGATGGTACAGTTAAGTCATCTGTCGACAAATTCTTCACAGTTGAGCAACTGAAGGAGATAGGTGCTAAGTTCAATGCTAAGGATGGTGATTTGGTATTGATTCTGGCCGGTGCGCTTAATAAAACACTGAATGCGCTTTGCGAATTACGTCTGGAGATGGGTAATCAAATGGGCTTGCGTGATAAGAATAAGTTCTCGCCATTATGGGTAGTTGACTTCCCATTGTTGGAGTGGGATGAAGATACTAAGCGCTTCTATGCGATGCATCACCCATTTACATCACCTAAAGCCGAAGATATGGATATGCTGGATAGTAACCCAGGTGATGTGCGTGCTAATGCCTACGATTTAGTTATTAATGGTGTTGAGATTGGCGGTGGTTCTGTACGTATCTTCAATGATGAGTTACAACAGAAAATGTTTAAACTGCTTGGCTTTACAGAGGAAGAGGCCGAGAATCAGTTTGGCTTCCTGATGAATGCTTTTAAATACGGTGCTCCTCCTCATGGTGGTGTGGCCTTTGGCTTCGACCGTTTGGTATCATTATTTGCTGGACTGGACTCTATTCGCGATGTAATTGCCTTCCCTAAAAATAATTCAGGCCGTGATGTGATGATTGACTCTCCATCGCCGGTAGCAAAAGAACAGCTCGATGAACTGAAGATTGCCTTAACTGTTAAGGAATAAAACGAATATAACAATATATCAGTGGGGCACATTTTTTATGTGCCCCATTTTTTGTAAGGTATATCGTGTGTGTAAATGTCAGAATGATACTTTGAGACGCTTGATTTACAGTGTTCTAAGTGAGTTAGTGTAATGGACGTTCTGACGATTTCATTGTATTTAGAAGTTGTAGTAAAGGCTTTTGAGTGAGGTGCGGATGCCAAAATATACATGCTGGGTGTCCATAGTCTCTAAATCATTGCTCATTTTTCTGATTCTGGCACCTGCAACAATATTAAACATATTGCGCGGATTCACCAGAAAGGAAACATTCACATCGGCATTATAAACATTGGTTTTAAGTCCGTCGCCAATAGAGTAGCCATGCTCTCTTGGACGACCATCTGCATCAAGTGGTCTTTGGGTATTGGGCATCAATACATCTTTTCCCCAGCTAATTTCATCGCCATAATCATCGCCATACATAGTGGCCATTAATTCTGCTTTAAAAAGCCAGCGATTTTTGCGGTATTTCAAAATGGCAAGCCCTTCCCTGAAGTTGGCGCCTAGTATATGTGCCATGGGCTGATTCAAATGCGAGTAGGAATAAATGCTTGTATAATGCGAGTATGTGTAAGGTCTTACCTGGTTGTATTCAAGCTGTAAATCCAGCTTGTCAATGCCAAACAGATCGTAGGTTTTGGCACCCAGCTGAAAACCATGCTTGTTGGCCCACCATTTATTACCACTAAAAACTTCATCAAACTTAAACTCACCCATTACAAATTGGCCATAGAATGTTAGCCATTTGGAGGCAATGTACTTCGCATTAAATCCCATGGTTACATTATCCGGAGAGCCAAGATTGTATTCAACTGGCCTGAAGAAGTTGACAGGATTCAGGTAGTGGATGTCAAAACCTCTATGTCCGGTGGTATCTTTTTCTGCATACACCACATTAGCATAAAATCCCAGACTCAGGCGTTTATTAATATTCCAGTCGAGGTACTGATGCACACCATATTTTCCCGGGTAGCGAAAATCATGCTGGTCAGCCACCGCATCGTAATTCAACATCTTATTCCACATCACCATGTATTTGATATTCCAGAAATCAGCTGTAAGTTTCACATAAGGGTAGCTAAAAGCACCGTCGGATAATAGCAGAGAGCGATGGCCATCGCCAATAAAATGCTTACCATTGCCAAGCTGGAAGTTGAAATACTTGGCAAAATTAAAACCAATATAGCCGGTGGCCTGTGCATAATCATGTCCATTGCTGCCAAAGGTCTTACGTTGTCCTTGTCCGGGCATCATATTGGTTTTGTTGGCAAACTCGTTGATGTAATTAGGAACAACAGCCTGGTTTTCTACAAAATCAGTATAGAAATATAGTTTCCCTATATTACCTTTAATAAACAAACCACGTGTATTGGTCCAGGTGCTTATGCCTTCATTGCTTTCGCGTCCGCCCTCAAAGGCAAATATGGGGTTAACCACTATGTTAATATCCTCTTTATCCAATGAAATCAGATCATCGTGTAAAAAACGCTGCCAGATATTTAGCCGGCCCTCAGGCACTCTCAGACCATCATACAATACAGAGTCGGTATTGACAACTTCATTAAGCTGGTCCATTCGATATTGACGGATTGACGTATGAAAATTAGTGCCAGGTTGATATATGTAACGTTCAAAAGGAGAGTAGTATGGGTCTTCGTAATGACTGACCGATTGTGCTGTCAGAAATTGCACAAGAATAAGTGCGGTCACCAGGGTGAGGTATCTTTTAATCATAGATATTGAAGCTTTTTGCAACGAATATACAACATGAAAGGCATCTATGCACCTTATGAATACTAAAATTCTTGAATGTAACATGTTGGGATAACAATGAAAAAATAAGGATCGCACCTTTATTGTCAGATGTTTAATAAAGATGCGACCCTTAATAAAAAAGAGCTAAAAGCCGTTTCAACTCTCGTTATCCTTTAATGGCAAAACTTTTACCAGGATCCTCGTACCCTTATTATAGCGAGGTGCTACAGCTTTCGGCTCCATAACTGAATTCGAAATCTCATCCCTGAGACATTTACTAATTTAAGGGAAGCACATGAGGGTGTCAATCGAATTGTTACATTTTTTCATCAAACGACTAAAATAATCAACTTTTTAGCTGAAAAGATAGAGAGGTGGTGTATAAATCATAAATTTGTTGATGATACATCGTATTGTCATCTAAAAACAACTTACCTCAAGACCTGTTATGAAGCGATTAAAACACATATTGGCCTACCTGCTATTGGTTCTGTTGGGATTAATTCTATCCCTTATTCTGATTGCAGAGCTGGCTGAAACGCATGTGACCAAATTGGCTCTAAAGCAAATTAATGCTAATATTGATGCTACCATCAGTGTTGGTGAAGTCGATTTTTCGCTGATTAAAGGGTTTCCTGATGCAATGGTTGAGTTTAATGATGTGAGTATTTTCACAAGTACCGACACCATGGCGCAGGTAGAACGCGCGTTTATATCGGTGGAGATGCGTCCTTTGTTTAATAGCGAATTTAATATTACCGAAGTGGCGGTGGAAGGGGGGATGGCCTACTATAAAATCGATAGTTTAGGTAAAACCAACTTCGATGTGTTCCTGGTGCCTTCTGAACAGACAGAGGAACAGGATAGCACCGCATCAACCTTGCTCTTATCATTGAAGCATCTGGAGTTGACTAATCTTTTCTGCTCGTATACCGATGTGCCCAATAATATTAATGCTTGTCTCTACATTGATAATGGCTTGTCAGTTATTTATATCGATGAGGATAACACCAAGGCATCCTTTAAGGGGCAGTTGCGGGCCAATAACTGTCGCTATCCCGCAACTAATTTGCACTTGATGGACGAGATTATTGTGGAGGCCGATGTGGCCTATTTCAATGAATTGGTAACCATAAATGCACTCAATATTACATCGGATGGCCTGCAGCTTAGTTTGGATGGCGAAATTAAGAATCAATCATCTTTATATAGCGATATTCACCTTTCATCGTCAAAGCTCGATTTAGCCGAACTAAAAAAATATATCCCTGACAGCTTATTTCAGGCCTATGAAGTGAGACAGTTAAAGGGTGTGGCTTCCTTTTCTGCAGATGTAAAAGGGGAATACAATGATAGTATCATGCCGCGGATTGATGCGCGGTTTAATTTAAGTAACGGGCAACTTGTCATGGGGGAGCTGCCTGAAATGCAATCAGTACAGCTGGCAGGGAGCTATACCAATGGGGAAGAACAGAATAATGCCACAACACAACTGGTGATTGATAAGTTTTATCTGGCGTCGGGAGGCAGTTGGGCTAATGTAAAAGGGCAACTCGCTAACCTCGATAGAATCAAGTTTAGTGTTCAGTCGGATGTGCTGTTGAACCTGAGTGATGTGGTGACTTTTGTTCCCGACTCAATGGTGAATTGCCTGGAGGGGCAAGTAAGGATGCAGATGGCAACCAATGGCATTATGCCCGACAGCTTTGATGTTGCCTATGTCGATTACCTGCTGGCGCGCACAAATTGTCAAATGCAGCTGCAGGATTTGAACATAGGGATGGATTCTCTTCTGAACCTTTCTAAGCTGAGCGGTCATTTAAGTTATCAACCAAAATCGCTGAAGGTGGATAGCCTGAAACTGCAACTGCCGGATTATAAGCTAAAGCTTACAAATGCAAACTTGCTGGCCGAATACAGTGGTGAACTTACTAATATTGCTTCACTGGGACTGAGAATAGAAGGCTTGGATGTGCAAACAGCTAAGAGCCATGTGAAGGGGCATATGAGCTTTAATAATCCCGAAAGACCTGCCTGCGCTATAGATGCCGATGCGGCAATTGATTTAGCGGAGATGAAGCCTTTTGCTCCCGATTCGTTGATAACCAATATGAGTGGAGCTATTTATACGAATTTGCATTCGGCCGGGAACATACATCTTGATTCCATTGCCGATGATCTGATGAGGCTGCTTTTTACATCCAGCCGTGTAACAACTCGCTTTGAAGATGTGCAGGTAGCTACCAACGATGAAGTGATGCAGCTGCAGGCCCTCAATGGAACCATTAAGCTTGTTGATGACTCCATTGGTATTAATAAGGTGTCGGGCGAGTTGGCGGGCATCACCTTTGATTCCGATTCAACTCTTATCAGAAACTTCTACAAGGCCTATTGGCTCAATCAACCTGATACTGTTAAGGTTGATGGCTATTTCAATTTTGGAGATATTGATTATGTAGTGTTTGAACCTTTGATGGCTGAAGAACCGGACAAGATAAATGAACCAGAGGCAAATGCCGAACCGGCTAATTATCGCTTTGCGGCTAAAGGAAAAGTTACTGCCAAAAGCTTTTGGTATGGCAATGCGCTGTTTGAAAACCTCAGTGCCCTGTACAACGTGTCGGATAGCCTCTATATAGCCGACCAGGTGAAGTTTGATGCTTTTAAGGGGACAACTAACAGCTCGGTGAAAGTGGAAATGCTGCCTGATGATGTAATGAAGATTAATTTTAAAAACAGCACCAGTGGGCTTGATGTCAATCAGCTATTGTATGATTTTGATGACTTTATGGACTATACAGATGAGGTGTATATTAGTAGCGAACAGTTGAGTGGTACATTTAGTACGGATAACCTGAATGGACAGGTAACTTTTTATGGTGATTCATTAGACCTGAATACAATTAAGTTAACAACTCGTCTTCGATTAGAGGATGGTCGTTTAAAAGATTATCCGATAACTGAAGAGATGGCAAGAGACTATAAGCGTCCAGAATTAAAGGATATTGAATTTAAAACTATAGATACAGAGTTGTTTTCGTATCAAGGAGCCATATATATTCCTCAAACAGAAATAAAAACAAGTGCTTACGATGTGGCGCTGTTAGGGAAACAGGAATTTAATCTGGACTGCCAATATCACTTACGATTTTATCTGAAAGAGATATTACGAGGAAAAACAGACCGGATTGAAAAGAAACAAGCGGCAGACGAAACTAAAAGAGGGGGTGGGGTGAAAGGTTTGTCATCTATGTTTGCCATTTATAAAGTTAAAAACGGTAAAACAGTCAAGAGCACCTTGGAAGGCAAAAATTCAAGTGAAAGGGTAACAATGGAGCAGAGTATTAAGAATAAAAGAGCAATATATGAGTTCTATTTTGATCCGAGACTGATGAATTATAATACCGGCGTTTATAGCAAATAATGATGAGACAGAAGTTAATTATTGCAGGTGTTGCTCTTTTAGCAGTATTTGTTGTTTATATCTATTTGGGGAATAAAGGAAAGGATAAGCTAATGACAGAAATATCCAAGCCTCAGTTTAGTGATATTGTATTAGGTCATATTGATGCAGACCAAAGTGTTATTCTCTATTTCGATTATAATTGTGCTTTTTGTAGAAAGTTTTTTC
The DNA here is from genome assembly GCF_018271975.1 of Carboxylicivirga mesophila. GTDB lineage: Bacteria > Bacteroidota > Bacteroidia > Bacteroidales > Marinilabiliaceae > Carboxylicivirga > Carboxylicivirga mesophila. The sequence continues at coordinate 101,776 of NZ_JAGUCN010000018.1, read as the reverse complement.
AAGACGTTTTTCCAAAGTTTAAGGAAAAATACATCAAAACAGGGAAAGTTAATCTTGTTTTAAAATTGGTATGTGGGCTGACAGATAAAATGGCGCTTCGTGCTAACCAAACCGTTATTTGTATTAATAATTATGGCGAATTTGAGAAATTGCACCAACTTTTGTTATATGAAAGTAGAGTAATTTATACCAGCGAATTCAATCAATTGATTGAAGAGTATATAGTAGCAAACGAGTCGTTAGGAGAGTGTATTTTGGATGAGAATTACTCTGGTATTATCCACAATATTTATCAATTTCAGGAGTTAAAAAGTAAAGGAACACCTACATTTGTAATTAAAGGTATGGTGATTGAAGGTTTTATGAGTTATGAAGAATTGATTAAGAAACTTAATAATTAAATGTTATGAAAAAGCTATTAAAGGTATTGCCATTTTTATTGGGGGTTGCATTGTTGAGTAGTTGCAGTGATGATGATGACAAAGAAACATGTGATGAATTAACTCAGAATGACAAACCTGCTCAATGTGTTGATGCCGATATTACTGTTTGTACTGGTGATGATACTTATTTTATTTTTAATGGTACTGAATATTATGAGGTGAGTGACTTGGTTAATGCATGTGCTCCAGGTGCTGCTTTTGAAGAGGCAAAGATGATTCATATGCAGTTTGATGCTGTGGCAATGAGACTTCTAAACGAAGCCCGCGCTGCTGCCATCTGTCAATAAAACAATTGATATCAACATAAAAGGCCTGACTTGTATACGCAACTTGTCAGGCCTTTGTGTATTATAATATTATTCACTCCCAAAAGCGATACCAGCCTTTGCGTTGGAGTTTTCTGAGCTTTTTGCCCAATTCATCACCACGGAGATTAATGGCCACAATTCCGCCGTCTGTATCAATTAAATAGTTGGCGGGAATGCTGCGAACACCATAGGTTTTAGCCGCTTCGTTGCGCCAGCCTTTCAGGTCGCTAATGTGATGGGGCCAAATAAGGCCGTCATCTGCAATGGCTTTCTTCCAGGCTGTCTCTTTCATATCGAGCGATACGCTAAGAATCACAAAGCCCTTAGCTCCTGAAAAGGACGCATTCTTGTATTGCTTGTAAGCTTCAACCAGCACTGGATTCTCTTTTCGGCATGGAGCGCACCACGATGCCCAGAAATCAACCAGCACCACATAGCCTTTTAGTGATGATAAAGATAAGGATTCGCCATTGATGGACTGTTGAATGATTTCAGGAGCTTGGTCGCCCACTTTTAGTCCTTGCCCATTTATAGATGTATTAATGGCTAATAAGATAAGTATAGCAACTATTGTATTTTTCATTCTTCAGGTTGTTTTCGTTGCTAAGATAATTAATTAAGTCATAATCCGGTTGGTAACATTGCTCAACCACAGCTTATGTCAATTGTGAATGGTTTTCGTATGACCTAACAGAGTTATTAGGTGTAATTGAATTTAGTTCTTAAATGTATGCTATTAGCTGAATGTTAAATGTATTAAGCTATATATAAATGTATAATTCTAATTAAAAAAATCAATTAGCTAATTGATTAATGAAGCTATCTGATATGTAAATCATCACATCTAAAGTGTAAATGTAATAGTGAAAATAACAATTAGATTGAGTATGAGATGTGATAGAAGTAGGTTTTAATAGATGCCGCCACCAATGACTTTATGATTTTTATAAAATACAATAGACTGGCCGGGCGTAACGGCCCATACATTGTTTTCAAATTGTACTATTAGTGAATCATCGATTAATTCCAGGCTTCCCCAATAACCTGGTACACTATCCAAACCCCTGATGCGGATAAATATATTCTGGTTCTTCCATAGTGTTTGGTCATTGGTGAGTGAAAAATCATTCAGGATTATCCGATTAGTAAATAGATTATCGCGATTACCAGCTATCAGCTGCTTGTTTTCGGCATCAATGGCAATAACGCACTTACCATTGGCTATGCCTTCAATGCCTCGTCGTTGCCCAATGGTATAAAAAGGGTAGCCTTCGTGGTGGCCCAGCAGAGTTCCATTCTCATCCACCACCTGGCCACGGTTCAAAGCCGGGTGTGCTTCACCTAATAGTTGGGTAAGGTAATGACGATAATCAGTACCTGCTAAAAAGCAAACGCCCATGCTTTCTTTTTTATCGGCAATTTCGGTGTATCCCAGTTGGCGTGCCAGTTTCCGTACTTCTTGCTTGTGCAGCAGTCCCAGAGGAAATAGAGCTCTTTCGATAGTTGCCTGATTTAGGTTCCATAGAAAATAGGATTGGTCTTTGGCGGGATCGAGCCCCTTTTGTATATAATATCGATCATTGACGAGCGCTTTCTGTACATAATGGCCCGTAGCTATGTATTTACAATTGAGTTGGTCAGCTTGTTCAAGCAGTAATTTCCATTTAATAGTTTCGTTGCATTTGATACAGGGGTTCGGCGTTCGGCCAGCTGTATATTCATCAGCGAAATATTGTATAACGGTGGATTTAAATTGCTCGCGGCAGTCTATCAGATGGTGTTCTATCTGCCGTTCCTTTGCCAGGTTTTGGGCGGCAATAATGCTGGCATCCTGTTCGTTAGTATGTGTTAATAGCGTTGCCCCAATCACTTCATACCCCTGCTGTTGCAGCAGTACAGCCGACATAGAACTGTCCATGCCGCCACTCATTCCCAATAATACCCGCTCTTGTGCCATTGTTGTTTTGTTCTTGGTGCGAAAGTAGTAATAATCCTTTAACCGCCATTGGACTTGTTGTTGAGCAAAGGCAAAGGTGAGTCATCATTCTCGGCCAAGAGTTTTAGAATCATAAAAAAATGCCCATCAACCATAAGAGCCAATGGGCATTCGTTATCACCATTATCTAGGTACTATTCTTCAATGTTCTTTCTTACATTATTTAAAAAGGTCTGCATGCCCTTTGAATCTTTTTTATCGATCAATTCAAGCAGGTGCTTCAGCTGAAAGCGGATGTTCTCCACCTGTTCATATGTATACGGGTTAAATAAAATTTCCGTAAGCAGATGGTCTTCTTCCGATAAAAGCCCTTTGGCAATGTTCATGTGCTTGGTAAATGTCGTACCAGGCGCTTTTTGGTGCTTCATGCATGCAGCAAAGACCAACGATGATGAAAATGGTATTGACAATGAATAGGCGATGGTTTCGTCATGGGTATCAAATGTATACTCATGAATATTAAGGCCCAGCGAAGCATAGAAATCTTTAAAGAAAGCCTTGCCCAGATGGTCACTTTGGCTGATGATGATGGCATGATGCATGCTCAAATCTTTCAGGTTAGCGAATGTAGGGCCAAACATGGGGTGCGTAGAAACATAGCGCATACCACTTTGCTCATAAAAATCCTGCAGGCCTGTTTTTACCGATGCTATATCAGATATGATACAGTCTTTGGGTAAATAGGGTAATACCTCTTCAAAGGAAGCCAGGGTGTACTTGAGGCTCACAGCATTGATAAGCAGTTCGGGGCCAAACTCTGTTATTTCGTCAAGTTTGGTTAGTCGCTGCGTGTTAAAAACGTATCGAAGTCGGGAGATATCCTTGTCAAATATGGCTACCTCATGTTGCAGGCACAAAGCATCGGTTAACCATGTGCCCATTTTTCCGGCTCCCAGAATACAAATTTTCATAATAGATAGTATCGAGTAGTGAGAGTTGAGAAGACAGTGATGAATCACTTTCCTCTCATCTCATATCGCTTTTTTATTTCTTGGCTAATTCTTTATTCATCACCTTGTTCTGGCGATTGATGGATTCTTCGTGGATGTGCTCATACACCTTCACGACAAATTCAGGACTTAAACCAACCTCTTCAGCCTGCTTGCGACGGTTATTCATGACTTCATCGTAGCGTCGTGTTTGCAGGATAGTAATGTTATTCTCGTATTTGTATTTACCAATGGCTTCCGATATTTTCATACGCGACTTAAGTGTTTCAAGCAGTTGCTTATCGATGGAGTCAATCTTCTGACGCAATTCATCCAGTGTCACGCGTGGGGTATCACCAATGGCCGAACGACGTACCACCAGGTTTTGTTTGATTTCGCCCAGATGCTGTGGTGTCACCTGCTGACTGGCATCACTCCAGGCTTTCTCAGGGCACATGTGCGATTCAATAATTAATCCGTTAAAGTTAAGGTCCATTGCTTCCTGTGATATCTCGGCAATCATCTCACTCTTACCGCTGATGTGACTAGGGTCGGTGATGATGGGCAGCTCAGGAATACGACGGCGCAACTCAATTGGAATCTGCCACTCCGGATTGTTGCGGTATTTAGTTTTGTCGTAGGTGCTGAAACCGCGGTGGATGGCTCCAATCATCTTCACACCGGCACGGTTCACACGCTCAATGGCTCCAATCCACAACTCCAAATCAGGGTTAACCGGATTTTTAATCAGCACCGGCTTATCGACGCCTGTTAGTGCATCAGCAACTTCTTGCACAGCAAATGGGTTGGCCGTAGTGCGGGCACCAATCCAAAGCATGTCCACCCCAAACTTAAGTGCTTCGTACACGTGATGGGCATTGGCTACTTCCACGCTCACAAACATGCCGGTTTCTTCCTTTACTTTTTTCAGCCAGGGCAGGCCAACGGTACCAACACCTTCGAAGGCTCCGGGACGAGTCCTTGGTTTCCAGATACCCGCTCTGAATATCTTCACCCCTTGAGCCGCTAGTTGACGGGCTGTTTCAAGTGTTTGTTCTTCTGTTTCGGCACTACATGGTCCCGCAATAATGATCGGACGCTTTAGTTCTAAGCCTGGTAGTGCTAATGGTTGTAAGTCTAATTTATGTTCCATGGTTATTTATTTTTTTAATGTTTTTATGCGTTGTTTTGCTCCCTCTAATGTTGTTTGATTGGTGCACAGACTGATACGGATGTAGCGTTTTCCCTTATCTCCAAAAATAAAGCCAGGTGTGATAAACACATCACAGCCATAAAGTATCTCGTCAGATAGCTGGCCGCTGTCCTGATAGCGTTCGGGGATGCGTGCCCAAATGAACATGCCTGTTTGCTCAATATCGTATTTGCACTCTAATAAGTCCATTATTTCGTGCACTAATACACGGCGTTTTTTATATTCGGCATTAACAGTTTCGTACCATTCAGTGCCCAGTTCAAGGGCTTTGGCAGCTGCCAACTGAAGTGGCTTAAACATGCCTGAATCCATGTTGCTTTTTACCCGCAGGATGTACTGGATAATTTCGGCATTGGAAACGGCCATACCTACACGCCAGCCTGCCATGTTGTGTGATTTACTCAACGAATTCAGTTCAATAGCAATGTCTTTGGCACCATTTATCTCCATTATGCTTTGCGGGGCATTGTTTAAGATAAAACTGTATGGATTATCATTTACAATGACGATGTTGTGCTTTTTACCAAAGGCAATGATGCGTTCAAAGAATTTTGTATTGGCATTGGCTCCGGTTGGCATGTTGGGATAGTTGATCCACATTAGCTTTACCTTGCTCAAATCCTGTTGCTCTAAAGCCTCCAGGTTGGGTTGCCAGTTATTGTTCTCATCCAGGTCGTAGTGAATCAGCCTGGCTTCAGCAATTTTACTGGCCGATGCATAGGTGGGATAGCCCGGATTGGGGACTAATACACTGTCGCCTGGATTAACAAAGGCCAGTGTGATGTGCATGATACCTTCTTTAGAGCCCATCAGCGGAAGGACCTCGTTCGCCGGGTTAATAGCCACATCATAGTGCTTCTGATACCAGCGGCTCATGGCTTCTCTTAGTTCAGGGATGCCTACATAGCTTTGGTAGCCGTGGTTGTTTTCGGCCGAACTTTGCTTATTCAGCTCAGCTAATACCTGTGGTGCCGGAGGTAAATCGGGATTTCCAATGCCCATGTTAATAATGGATTTACCCTCTTTACGAAGTTTATCCAACTCCTTTAGTTTAATGGAGAAGTAGTATTCTTCGACGGTGCCTATTCGGTTGGCTGGCTGTATGTTTAATTCGTTTTGCATATACTTAATTTGAATGTGCTGTTTCAATATGTCCGTTATGAACCGGGTACGATTGTTTGCCACTTGCATATTCGCCCAATGATTTCAATTTCTTGGTCAATGGCCTGATGGCATCCAGCGATTGCAGGTAGCGTTTATAGTCGGTAAAGGTCAAATCCACATAAAACAGGTATTCCCATTCTTGCCCAACAATTGGTAGTGACTGAATTTTGGTCAGGTTGATGTTGTAAAAGGCCAGAATAGTGAGGATCTTCGACAGGCTGCCCTCTTCGTGTGGCAATGAGAAAACGATGGACGACTTATTGATTTTGTTTTGTTCCAGCAATTCATCGTTTTCCGTTTTGCCTCTGTCAGAGATAATCAGGAAGCGGGTGAAATTCTTTTTGTTGGTTTCAATGTTTTTGGCCAGGGTCTCCAGTTCATACATTTCAGCAGCTAGTTCAGATGCAATAGCTCCAATACCTTTGAGTTGCTCGTCGGCAATACGCTTGGCGCTAAGTGCTGTATCTTCTGATTCAATAAGCTTAATATGTGGGTAATTCTTAAAGAACGCTTCGCATTGAGCTATGGCCATCGGATGTGAGTACACCTCTTTAATTTCCTCAATAGATTGCCCAGGTAAGGCCAGAAACTGGTGTTTTATACGAAGTTTATATTCACCAATAATCACCAGATCGCTGTCTTTCAGCATGGTGTAGTTGGGAAGTAGACTGCCTACCAAAGTGTTTTCGATGGCAATGATGCCATAGCAGTCCCGGTCTTGTTTAAGGGTATCAAACAAATCGGGGAAGGTAAGACAAGGAACTACTTCAATGTTTTCATCTTCGAAATAGGCTTTTGCAGCTATTTCGTGGTTGGCTCCCGGCCACCCCTGTATGGCTATTCGTTTTGCTGTTTTGCTCATGGCTGAATAATGGATATAAAAAAACCCGCCTGTAAGAGGCGGGTTTTAAATATTTTATTTTGTTTCGTTTAAATCATAGAAAGCCCACCTCTTTAACTGTTGCTAAAAAAGAAATAATAAAAGTTATAAAAGAAAGAGTGTGCTATCATTGCTTTGTTCATTATACGATGCAAATGTATAAATATATTCGCAAACGCAAAATTGTGACCAGATAAAATGTAAAAAAAATAATTTGACGCTATTGGGAGTTGAATACTTAGAGGTTGTAAGTTGGTTGAATAATGTGAGATATTAAACCGTACTAAGACTCTCGCTTGCTATTTAGTAATTGTGGCTCTATAACAGCTCCTCCTTTTGCTAGTTTATAACGATTTAAGGGGTGGGTGATAAAAAATGTACTGCCGTTCTGAGGTTCCGATTCGAGCCATAATGAGCCCCCTAATTGTTTGATTAAATCATTAGCAATAGTTAGGCCCAAACCTGTGCCTGATGCTTTTCGCATATTGTTATCCTGTACCTGAGAGAAACGTTTAAAAACGTCTTTGTGTTTTTCTTTGGGGATACCGATGCCGGTATCTTTAACGTATACGGTTAGTTTATCAGGTTCGCTGTAATAGGCACCAATGGTAATGGTACCTTCATTGGTAAATTTAATGGCGTTGGTTAGCAGGTTAAAAACGATTTGTTTGAATCTTACAACGTCAGTTTCAAGTTTTAAATCATTATCAACTTGAGCATTTAATTCAATGGATAATGGTTTGTTGGATTTGCTGACTTCACTTTCAAATTGTTTAAACGTATCATTTAGAAAGTCTATGATATTAATGGAGCCATATTGTAACTTGACATGTCCTGATTCTATCTGCGAGAAAATAAGAATATCAGAGATGAGTTTGAGAAGTTGATTGCCGTTTGACTGGATAATATTGAGGTAGGTTTTTTTCTCGTCATGTGTCAAGGTGTTGTCTTCCAGTAGTTCCGAAAAGCCTATGATTGCATTCATCGGTGTCCTGATTTCGTGCGACATATTGGCCAGAAAGGCTGATTTTAAATAATCCGATTGTTCGGCCTTTTCCTTGGCGGCAATTAGTTCCTCTTCATGCTTCTTCTTGTCTGAGATATCTGACAGGATTTCGACAAATCCAATGGGACGCTGCTCTTCATCAAATACAGGGTGAGTTTTGTGAGTATATATTTTTCCGGTGCGCGAGTTCACATGCTCTCGTACTTCTGTTCGGTTGGTTTTAAGGCATGTATTGTATAGGCAAAAGTCGCATGGTTTATTCTGATCAAAATAGACCTGGTAGCATTTTCGGCCCACAGCTTGTTCAAAAGGAATAGCTGATGATTTCTTGAAAGCATCATTGGCCCAAACCAGGTTGTAGTCATTGTCCATAAATATGACCTGTTCGTCCAGACTATTAAGAATAAGCGTTTTTTCCTTTTCAAGCTGCTTAATGGTTTTCGCTCTTTGTGCCCCTACTTTTTGCGCTTCATTTAGCCTGTGGGTTTTCAGTTTTACAGTTCTTCTCTGAAAAAACAGGATGATTAGCAAGATGAGAATGAGCGAGAAAAATACGATCAGGAGGATTTTGTACAGAGGCTTGTTGGTTGTTTCTTCTTCCAGTAGCCATCTGTTGATGGTTTGCTCAAAAAAATCGGGTTGGCTCTCTTTTATATGAAGCAATGCCTCGTCAAAGTCATTGAGTAAAATGCCAGCTAATGGCCCACCGGCCATTTGAAGATTAACCGGGTTGAAAAAAATGGATGTAGCTTTTAGTTGCTGATCTCTATTTTGTTGATAGCCATATAGTTTATTGACGGTTCCGGCGTGAGCTTCGTTTCGGATTATTTTATCAAATACTTCATCCAGGCTGTTACACCATATAATCTGGGCATTCAGATTAAAGTCGCTGAGCAATTTAAGCAATGCCTTAGCATGGATATCTCCTTTCTCAAGTGCGATTGTTTTTCCATTAAGGTCAATGATGTTTTCAATATTAGTTTGCTTATTGGAATAAATAACACCCCAGTTGGTATATATGGTTTCGTTATTGAATAAGGCTAATTGCTCTCGCTCTTTGGTTTTAGCTACCGAAGTCAGTAGATCAATTTTGCCATACTGTATGTCGTCAAATCCTGTAGCTATTGTTGTCGGTATGTATTCAATCTCCCAATTGTTAATGGTCGCAACATCATTAATGATATCAATGAAGATGCCTTTTGCCTGATGGCTGGAGTCGATACTGGATAAAGGAGGATTGTGGTGCACACCAACTTTTATACTTTTTTTATTCACGGCAGTTATAGCAGGGATATAACTACCTATTAAAAAGCTGAGTATGATGAGTGTTTTTTGGGTCATTTTCACAAAAGCTGCACAAATATAGTAATTTACAGCTATTTATATCAAGCCCTATTGTTCTTCTATCTCTTTAAGTTCGAGCCAGCGTAATTCTTTCTCATCCAATTGCTCCATTACTTCCGAAAGTTCTTTTGATTTCTCAATCAGCACGTCAGTGTTGAGTGATCCGGAATTCAGTTCGTTTTGCAGTGTATCTTTTTGGTGTTCAAGGTTCTCAATGTCTGCTTCTAGTTGCTCCAGTTCACGTTTTTCTTTATAGCTAAGCTTTTTTGCTTTAGTTTCAGTTTTAGGTTTTTCCTGAGGTTTGGCTTTTTTCTCAGTTTTGCTCAGGTTGCGCTCAAGTGTTTTTTTCTGCTGGTTATAGTCGCTGTAGCTACCAACAAAATCTTTAATGGAACAGTTGCCTTCAAATACAAAGAGATGATCGGTCACTTTATCAAGGAAGTAACGGTCGTGAGACACCACTATCACACAGCCCTTAAAGTTGGCCAGGTAATCTTCCAATACATTTAAAGTAAATATATCCAGGTCGTTGGTTGGCTCATCCAGAATTAAGAAGTTTGGATTCTTAATCAATACCGTCATCAGTAGTAAGCGCTTTTTTTCTCCTCCACTTAATTTATTGACCTGTACATAGTGCATTTCGTTCGGGAAGAGGAAGTAGCGCAGAAACTGAGCGGCAGACATCTGCTTGCCTTCGCCAAGAGAAATGTCATCAGCAATATCGGAGATAACCTCAATTACCTTTTTGTTGTCGTCAATATTAATGCCTTCCTGACGATAATAGCCAAATACTACTGTTTCACCCTTTTCAACTTCACCGGCATCGGGCAGAAGGGCTCCGGTTAGTATATTCAGAAAGGTTGATTTACCAGTTCCGTTTTTACCAACAATACCTACCTTTTCGAATGGAGCAAATTTGTATGAGAAATCTTTGATTAGCTGCAACTGGTCAAATGACTTGGAGATACTGTGCAGGTTAATCACTTTTTTACCCAAGCGCGCTTGGGCGATGCCAATCTCTAGATTTTGTTCATTAATATTCTGGTGTGCTTTGTCCTTTAAATCATAGAAGGCATCAATGCGATATTTAGCTTTGGTTGCTCTGGCCTGGGGCATTCGGTTCATCCATTCCTGTTCCGTTTTAAGCAGGTTACGTGCTTTTTCTATTTCTGCTTTTTTATTGGCCAGTCGCTCTTGTCTTTTACGCAGGAAATAGGAGTAGTTGCCCTGATATCTGTAAATGGTTTCATCGTCCAACTCAATGATTTCATTGCAAACACGATCCAGAAAATAGCGATCGTGTGTTACCATTAGTAACGTGGCTTTTGATTTGGAAAGGTATTGCTCCAGCCAGTCAACCATTTCTAAATCGAGGTGGTTGGTAGGTTCGTCAAGTATCAATAAGTCAGGTTCACTGATTAGTATGCTAGCCAGCGCAACGCGTTTTTGTTGACCGCCAGAAAGCTCAGCAACAGGTTGGTCGAATCGGGTGATTTTTAGCTGCGAAAGAATTTGCTTGATGCGCTGTTCGTAATCCCAGGCCTGCAAAGCATCCATCTTTTCAATGAGTGCTCCAAGTGCTTCCTGCTCATTACTTTCCAAGGCTTGCTCATAGGCTTTGATGGTTTGCACCGTTTCACTTTCAGCATTAAACACCTCTTCTATCACCGTGTGACTCTTGTTCAGGTATGGATCTTGGGGCAGGTAGCCCATGGTTAAGCCGTTTCGAAGTGTTATTCGGCCTTCATTTGCCGGCATTATACCTGCCAGAATGTTTAATAAGGTGGTTTTACCTGCACCATTACGGGCGATTAATGCCACTTTCTGGCCTTCATTTAGTCCAAATGAGATATTATTAAACAGGCGAACATCGCCCCAATGTTGTGTCAGATTCTCGACAGAAAGATAATTAATCATAACCCTTTTTTGCGTGGGCACAAAGGTAAGATAATGTGGCTAATTTACCAGTGAAGAAAAGTAATGTGGCTATACAAGTTGCTTTTTATTTGGCATAAAAAAGCCTGCGCTTATATCAAGGCAGGCTCTGATTTATACGATAATAATATGCTATTTATCTTCGCAGGTGTAGAAATTTTTAACCGGGTTGGCATACATTTCAAGCAGTGTGTTGAATAAAAAGTCTTTATCACCATCTATTCGCGACAAGTGTTCGTCCAGGTATGCCAAAAAGGTGCTTTTATCCTCATCGGTATATTTGTTGATGTGGCGCTGATGATTGGTAAATAAATCATCGGCTATGAAATTACCAGGATAGAATTTATAGTTGCTGTGGATTTGATTATCAATAAGCTCGGCTAAAGCCTGTAACTGATCGTTTTTAGCCAATGCTTCGAGCTCACTCAATTCTTTTTTAATTGGCGTTCCAAATCCAAAATGTACTCTTCCTTTACGGCCCCGCAAGCCGGCTCCCATATGCTTCAGGTCGTCATCCTGGGTTTTCTTGAAATCTGGGTTGTCCCGCTTCATCAGGAATTCATGTGCCTTAAGGTAATCACAAGGATCGTATTCGTACGATATGGATAGTGGTACAATGTTTATCTCCTCAAAATTCTTAGTGAAGCTACCATTGCCACTCATGTTGAGCATTTTTAAAAGGCTAACTTGTGTTCTGTCATCACCATCTTTTGAACGACCCTCACGTTGAGCGATCCAAATGCTTTGGTTGCGATCTGCGAGTGTTTGCCTGATGTAGGCTGACAGGCGTTTTGTACTCTCCATCATCTGTCGCACTGGTAAATTGCGCTGTACGATAAATGATTTATTGAGCTTCACCAAATCAGTAATCCACGGGTAAATTAACAGATTGTCGCCAATGGCTATTTCTGTTGTGTTAAAACCGTTTTCAACCATCAGGATGTTTAAGATGGCTGAGTCTAACACAATGTCACGATGGTTTGATATAAAAAGATAATGACCGTTCGGATCCAGATTTTCAAAGCCTGAGTGAGTAATACCTTTAGTGGTGGTCCTTAGAACTTCCTTCACATACGGGTAAATAACTTCAGTCTGGAATTCTTTAATAGATTGAATACTCAGTAGCTTATTCAGAAAATCTTTAGTAGAGAAATTAGGGTACAGGAAATTGATTAATCCTAAAAAATTGACTTCATTAACTAGTCGCTCAAACACTTCATGAATCTCATCATCATTGTAAGGACGAATAGAGTCAAAGTTTAATTCGTTTACCATTTCTGTTTAATAATGTTTGCAGCAAAATTACGGCAAACATTCCTGTTTACGAAATTAAATCTGCGTTAACTCAATTGCAGGCCATTCAAATTATGGATTAAATCCAAAATATGGAATAAATTCTTTCAGATGGATAATTATGCAATATCTAAAATGCTAATATGCAGATAATCAGCAGAAAGTAAATTGTGGCACATCTGTTGGAATATGAGGTGTAAACGCCCAAGATTATGATACGAGTAAAAGTTTTTAAGAACACCACGTTAATATCCTTTGAAAGAAAGGAGAATTTAGATTTAAATACTTCTAAAGACTTCAAAAATCAAATGATGGATATATTAAAGAGGCCTTTTACTAATCTGTTTGTGGATTTAGAAAAGGTAGAGCATGTTGATGCAGAGGGGTTGAATACTTTAATGGCAGGTCAGCGTTTGTCGGAAATGAATCAAAGTCAGCTGAGCTTGTTTAACGTGAAGGAGGGAGTGCTTAAGTCAATGAAAAAGTATGACCTCGACAATTACTTCTTTTTTTGTGACCGTCCAAAGCCCTTTTCTGATGACCTGTTAATGGTTTGAAGTTAAGGATTCCAGGAGGCTTAGGCCTCCTGGTTTATAATTTCCCAATATTCGATAGCCCTGCGTGTGTGTGGAATAACAATAGTTCCACCAACCAGGTTTGCTACGGCAAATATTTCCATCATTTCGTCAGTTGTCACACCCTGTTCATGGCATTTCTCCAAATGGTACTTAATGCAATCGTCACAGCGCAGCACCATGGAGCTGACTAAACCAAGCATTTCTTTTACTTTGGTTGATAAAGCGCCTTCCATGTAGGTATTGGTATCCAAATTAAAGATACGCTTCATCACTTTATTATCGGCCGCCAGTATTTTTTCATTCATAGCAGCTCTGTACTCGCGAAATTCTTTAACCTTTTCGTTCATGTTCGTTGTTGGTTAAATGCTAAAGCTGATGCTTATAGCAGGGTTTATTAATTCAATTACAGGGCTTCACCTTTAAGGGTAGCTTGTGTGGCTTCTTTAATGACCACTTGAACCAAATCACCTGTCTGGTAATCTTTTTTAGGGAACACCACTACTTTATTCTGTGAAGTGCGTCCATACAGCTCTTCTTTTGATTTTTTAGAAGTGCCTTCGACTAGTACTTCATAGGTTTTGCCAATGTCGCTTTGGTTACTTTCAAATGATAGCTGATTTTGTAAATCTATGATTTCCTGCAAGCGACGGCCTTTTACTTCTTCCGGTACGTTATCTTCCAGGTGTTGGGCAGCATAGGTGCCAGGGCGTTCAGAGTATTTAAACATAAACGCTGAATCATAGCCAGCCCACTTCATCAAACTCAGTGTTTGCTGGTGATCCTCTTCTGTTTCGCTGTGGAAACCACAGAATACATCTGTTGAAATGCCGCAACCAGGCAATATTCGGCGAATAGCTTCAATTCGATCCATGTACCATTCCCGATCGTATTTGCGGTTCATAAGCTTAAGGATGCGGGAGCTACCTGATTGTAACGGCAGGTGAATAAACTTACAAATATTATGATGCTTCGCCATTACCTCAAGTGTTTCATCACTCATATCTTTAGGATGTGAGGTGGTAAAACGGATACGCATTTGAGGAAAATTACCGGCTACAAAGTTTAATAATCCGGAGAAGCTCATAGGATTACAACCTTCAGCTTCATAATGGTAGGAATTGACATTTTGCCCAAGCAGGGTCACTTCTTTAAAGCCCTTGTCGTAAAGATCCTGAATTTCTTTCTTAATACTTTCAGGCTGACGGCTTCTTTCACGTCCGCGTGTATATGGCACAATGCAGTATGAGCAGAAATTATTACACCCACGCATAATTGACACAAAACCAGAGATTTTATTCTTGCTCAATCGTGAAGGAATCACCTCAGCATAGGTTTCACTGGTTGATAATTCAACATTTATGGCTTTGTCACCTCTTTCTGCCATACCAATAAGGTTTGGCAAGTCCATATATGCATCAGGCCCGACAACTATATTGGCACCTTGTTCAAATAAAGTTTCCTTAACACGTTCAGCCATACAGCCAATAATGCCTATGATAAGATTCGGCTTTTGCTTTCGCATGGCTGTTAGCTGCTTTAAGCGTCCCATCACACGCTGTTCAGCATTATCTCTTATTGAGCAAGTATTAATAAAAATGGCATCAGCATCATTAATGTCATAACTAACTCCATAACCATCCATCTCCATTACCGATGCTACTACTTCACTGTCAGCAACATTCATCTGGCAGCCGTATGTTTCAATAAAGAGTTTTTTTCCGCTCTTACTGCTAATTAAAGGCTTTACTGCACTAAACTCCATCATTTGTCCGGGATTATTTTTTTACTTCTTGATTGTCATTTTTTTAGGAGCTGCAAAGTTAATGCTTGTTGGCTTATTGGCAAGTATAATTGTGTTAAATGATGCAAGATGACATTTTAAATTCCAAATTTTGGAAACGATTCGTATACTTTCATTTCTAGCAATTTAAAACACTATTTATTACCTTTAAGCAACACTGTTAACTTAAATCACCACGTCATGAAAGAAGTACTTGTACCCGTTGATTTTTCTGAAGAATCTATCATTGCCCTTGATTTTGGTATTGACTTAGCCAATCATTTAAATGCCAACATACGTGTTATTCATGTTAAGACAGATTCAGTCATTATCCCTTTCTTCTCGGCAAATGAAGCTGATGATAGGCTAAATCAGGATGTAGAAGCCTGGGCAGAACAATTACACCGACGGTTCATACATAAATATAAGGTTAGTTGTGGCGTTTTCGATTACAAAATAAGAGAGGGGAATATTGTGAAAGAAATAGCTAATCAGGCCAGGTATGGTGATACAACTATTATTGTGTTAGGTTCTCACGAAGATAAGAGCATCACTTCAAGGTGGGTTGGAAGCCCTGCCTATCGGTTGGTAGCACATGCTCCTTGTCCGGTATTGGTTGTTAATAAACGTATGAAGCTTAAGCATGCGATTAAAAGCATTGCACTACCTGTAGATTATAGTATTGCCAGCCGAAAGAAAGTTCCTGCTATTGCCGGTGTGGCCAGGTTGTTTGATGCTAAGGTTCATGTAGTTGGATTGAAAACTTCAGATTTGGATTGGATGAATGAGCAAATGAAAGCATTTGTAAAGCAGGTAGAGAAATTTGTTGTTGAAAGAGCCAGGGTGGAGGTTAAACATTCACAGCTAACAGGCAGGGACTTCTCCGAAAACCTGATGAACTATGCAGAGGAGAACGCAATTGATTTAATAACAACCCATGTGCACCATGCTAATAATCCATTTGTCCGAGTGTTTCAATCGTTTACTAACGATTTAATCAATAAATCTTTAAAACCTGTGCTGGTAATTCCTACAAAAGATTAATCTAATGATTATCTTTGCCGGGCAACAAGAATGATAATAATGAAGAACTTTATTGTACTTATTCTACTGTTAGGTCCGGTATTTGCCTTTGGGCAAACAGACAATACTCTGGTAAATAGCTTGCAGGAGCATGTTGCAGGAGAGGGCGTAATCACTATTCATGATGAAGAGGGGGTAGAGGAGTTGGTGAATATACAAGTGGAGGCTAACAGGCGTATGGAAGGTGTAGAAGGTTGGCGTATTCAGTTGTTTTCAGGGCAGGGGCCAACTGGCAAGCGAAATGCCTTGCAAGTTAAAAGTAAGTTATTGAATAAATTTCCAGACCAGGATGTTGATTTATCTTTTACATCGCCGAATTGGAGAGTGCGTGTAGGGAATTATCGACATAAGCACGAGGCCTTACCGCTATTGAACGAATTGCGGGAGTTGTTTCCTCACTGCTACATTGTGAAGGATGGGAATGTTAAAATGAATAAATTTTAGTTGTGATATAATATGCAAAGCCGGAAAATTTCCGGCTTTTTCTTTTTTGAAAAGTCGTGTTGGCGATTAGAAAAATAGAAATAAATTTGCGCTTTATTTTTTAGAGGGAAAAATCATGAGTGACCAAATTAAGCACGAGTGTGGGATTGTTCTTATCCGCTTGCTAAAACCACTTGAGTATTATCAGGAGAAGTATGGGACGTGGCGTTATGGCCTGAATAAGCTCTATCTTTTGATGGAAAAACAGCATAACCGGGGACAAGATGGAGCTGGTGCTGTTAACCTGAAAATAGATCAGCCGGCCGGACAGAAATACTTTTCGCGACACAGGTCAAATAAGGCCAATCCGATTAAGGATGTGTTTGAGAAGATTAATGAGCCATTTATTAAGCAGCAAGAGAAAAATCCTGAACTGCTGAATGATCCCATCTATGCCAAGGAGCACTTGCCATTTGCCGGTGAACTATACTTGGGGCACTTACGTTATGGAACTTTCGGAAACCACAGCATTGACTATGTACACCCTGTGCTAAGAGAGAATAACTGGCGTTCGCGTAACCTAACATTGGCTGGTAACTTTAACCTTACCAATGTTGATGAAATTTTTCAGTCGTTAACCGAGTTAGGTCAGCACCCGAAAGATTATACGGATACGGTAACAATTCTTGAGAACGTTGGTCATTTTCTTGATGAAGAGAATCAGCTGTTGTTTAGAAAATATAAGAATGAGGGTAAATCAAACCGTGAAATTTCTCAATGCATCGAAGATGAGCTAAACATCCGTGAAATACTTGAGCGCTCAAGCCGCCGTTGGGATGGAGGGTATGCCATTGCCGGTGTAGTAGGTCATGGTGATGCTTTTGTAACCCGTGATCCATGGGGTATTCGCCCGGCTTGTTATTATGCTGATGATGAGATTGTGGTGGTAGCTTCGGAACGTCCGGTGATACAAACCGCAATGAATGTACGTTCGGTGCAAGTGAAGGAACTTAAGCCAGGGCATGCTTTAATCATTAAGAAAAATGGTAAAGTGACTGAAGAACTGGTTCGTGTTCCACAAACGCGTCGTTCTTGTTCATTTGAGCGTATTTATTTCTCGCGCGGCAGCGATCGAAAAATATATGAAGAGCGAAAAGAGCTGGGACGATTGCTGGCTAAAACCATTCTTGAGAAAGTGGACTATGACATTGAGAACACCGTGTTCTCATACATTCCTAATACAGCTGAAACGGCTTTTTATGGCATGATGGAAGGCGTTCGTCGTGAGATGGATCAGGTGAAGAAGCAGCAGATATTAGATATGGGTTCTGATATAGATGCAGATAAGCTGGATAAAATACTGAGCCTGGAGCCACGGGTTGAAAAAATAGCCATTAAAGACGTTAAGATGCGTACTTTCATTGCAGATGATGACAGTCGTGATGATATGGTGGCACATGTTTACGATGTAACATACGGTATTGTTAAAAACGGGGTGGATACGCTGGTGATTATCGATGATTCAATTGTGCGTGGCACCACCCTTAAAAAGAGTATACTCCGTATTTTAGACCGCTTACATCCTAAAAAGATCATTGTTGTTTCATCGGCTCCGCAAATACGCTATCCCGATTGTTATGGTATTGATATGGCTAAGCTGAAAGACTTTTGTGCTTTTGCTGCAGCTATTGAACTATTGAATGAATCTGGGCGTACGCATATTATTGACGAAGTATACAAAAAATGTAAGGAGCAGCAATTCTTACCAAAAGAAGAAATTGTCAATCATGTAAAGGAAATATATCGTCCGTTTACTGCAGAACAGGTTTCGGCTAAAATAGCTGAAATGCTGCGTCCCGAAGATATTGAGGCTGAGGTGGAACTGGTGTATCAGTCGGTTCAAAACCTGCATGTTGCTTGTCCCGACGATAATGGTGACTGGTATTTCACAGGTGACTATCCTACACCAGGAGGTAACAAAGTGGTTAATACTTCATTTATTAATTTTGTTGAAGGGAATACCGGCAGAGCCTACTAGGAAATAAATTAGTCTAAAAATATACCCGTCACATTGAACAAAAATTCAGGTGGCGGGTTTTTTATATAAAGGATATTTAATAATGCATATATGTACATTTAATTACATAGTTTAATGTTTGCTAACACGTTGTAGCAAAATGTGGCACAGCGATTGTTAATTACTTAGTAGATTTTTTTCATAGATTTGGGTTAGGTTAGTAAATGGGATGATAAACAACGGTTTATGTCCCATTTTTTTGTGCCACTGCCTTATTGCTTGCTGATAATTTTATCACGGCAGTTCCCCAAAAATGCATGCCAGTAAAATGATAGTATCTAAATCGGTTGTAGAAGTATTACTTATTAATATCATTTAACAAACACTAACAGGTTGGTTTAAATTTCTGGCATAACACTTGCTATTTGTCTTGTAGATTTTTTTCATAGATTTGGGTTAGGTTAGTAAATGGGATGATAAACAACGGTTTATATCCCATTTTTTTGTGCCATTAATTTCGTATGCTGTCATTATATATATCTGACACGGCCATCGTGTATAGGATGCCCCAAAAGATGATCATATTTAAAGCGGTTGAAGAAGCATTACTTATTAATATCATTTAACAAACGCTAACAGGCCAGTTTTAATTTCTGGCATAGCACTTGCAAATTGTCTTGTAGATTTTTTTCATAGATTTGGGTTAGGTTAAAAATAGGATGGTAAACAACGGTTTAGCATCCTATTTTTTTATGGAGACTCTTTATCAGGTTTGCAAAGTAAATGCCGCTTCTTCAAATTCAGAACCGTTGATAATTAAACTCACATAATGCTCGCCTGAATGATACTTGCGGGAAGAAACAAGCTTGAATGATTGTCGCCTGTTAATGACTGTACATGATCCAGGGGCATAATTTTTTTCACTTATCTTAAATACCTTTCTGGTGTGGTGGCCCTTTTGTTTCAGAAAATATATGGCATATTCCAAGCGGACCAGTATGCTTTCATTAGAATGGTTATACAGCTTGAAGCTAAATTCCAGATCATCACCCACACTAATCCTATCGTTTAAAATAGAAAAATTGCGCACTTCCATATGTTCTGGTACACCAAAACCAAATAATTCAAGTACTTCTCTGTTGCCTGCTTTTAATAATGTTCGGCAAGCATGTTTAACAATCCAGTCGGTATTCATTGAGAGTCCCTTCCACATGTGTGCTATGTCTATTGTTACCTGGGGATTGTCCATGGAAATGTCGTTTAGATTGTTGGCGACACTTTTTCTTACGTAGGCTGAGTCGTCTTTCTTTAAGGCTTCTAAAACAGGTATTACCGGTGTAGGATCATGCTTAAAACGTCTTAATGCCATGCCCCATGGCAGGCGTGGTCGACAACCTTCCGATGCCAGCCGCCGGACATGTTCATTGGGGTGTGCAGTCCATTTCTGAATCACATTCATCATTTTATCTTCATACTTGATGATGAACGGCCTGACTGCTAATTCACAGGTAGAAAAAGGTGTGATGGATTCAAATGCCCTGATGGATGTATTAAAATCATGAAGTCCGGTTAGTTCGATATAGTGCGGGAAGATCATAAATACCAGGTCGGGGTATTTTACTTTATCTTCTACACGATTTTGTTGTAACCAGGTTATTACTTGTTCTATTTGTTCAATGCTTTTGGGATAGTTGCTCGATAAATAGTTGGTAAGAATAGTGGTGATGTGATGCATGCGCTGCTTTAATTCCAACTCTTCCCACTCCGTATCATAGATTTCTTGAAGGAATTGCTGCCTGTTAAAGCGTTTTAATACATTCTGTAAGGCATCTGTTAGGGCTTCAAAAAAGTTTTGTGAGTAAAGGTTCTTAAATAAATCTGCCATAAGTTACTTCTGTCGGATAAAGTTCGGGGCAAAATACTTAAGAACTTATAAAGCTGCAAGAATTGAGAAGCAACTTCTTAAGACGCTATAGCTAGTAATGGGATTTATAAGAAACGAAGTAATAGTGTGTATTGCCCCGTTTCTTTTAATCGCCTTAGGCAGGATGAAATCAGATAATTAATGAGTATCGATTTTTACCTGGTTTCTCAAAGTAGTTATACGCTCTTCCAGTTGTTTAATTTTATCTCGGGTGTTATCTGCTTTTACAAGTATTTTAAGTTTTTCTTCCAGGTAAACGATGTTATTAGCAAGTGGCCATTGACTTACTTCAAAAGCCTTTTCCATCCACTGTGCTGCTTGCATGTAATGCTTGCTTTGTGCTTGATTACTGTTATCAATGGCTTTGGCCCAATTGTAGTAAAGGAAAGAGTTTGTGCTTTCGTGGTAGCCAAGTTTCATGTTTTCATTTACTTTCTGGATATAGGCATCCCAGTTTTGTTCAGCGCGACAGATACTTTCGTCAATATAAGCAACTATCTTTTCCCTGTTATTAACCTTTCGTTTTTTGAGGATTTTGCAATATTGCTTATAGCCTTTGTAATCAATTTTATCTTTCCTGACTAAAGAATGGCCATAACTCAAATAAGTGCGGTAGAGCTTTTGTTCAACCTCTTCGGCAGCGTATCTTTTTTTAAAATCAGCCTGGTGCTTATGGAACCATTCAAAGGCAGGAGAGTAGATGTCTTCCAGGTAGTTTTTAATTAGCGAGTAGTTTTTTTCTTCCAGGAGTTCGCTTCCTTTTACCGATTTAAAATAGTTGGCAAGCACCACTTGTATTTTTTGTTGTTCATAGGCATTGCTCAGTCCTTCAATGTAGCTTAGCATTACACTGAAATCGTTGGGATGAGTGGTGTAATTGCGTTCAAGAGCTGCCAGACCTTTACCATCGATAACCTGTTGAGCTATGCTTATTAGCTCATCAGCATTTGGCGCACCAACTGATTTATGCAGTTCATTTCCATCTGAATCAACCCAAATAAGGGTCGGATAGGCAGATACATTAAATTGCTTTTTTAATAGCGGGCCTTCATCTTTTTCCATATCAACTTTGTAGTTAATGAAATGGGCATTAAAAAGCTCACCAACTGCTGCCTGAGGAAAAACATTTTTTGAAAGCATTTTACAAGGACCACACCAGGACGTATAACAATCAATAAAGATGGATTTATTCTGTTCCTTGGCGAGTTGTTTTACTTCTTTCCAGGTGCCGTGATTAAAGTGGACACCGTTGTTGGATTGAGCACATGCAACTGCAACTGCCAGACTGAATAGTAAGCTGAGAATTGTCTTCATATTATATCTTTTACAGCAAACGCCTTGAATGGTTATTCAAAGCGTTTGTTTACTAAAACCAAATGTTAAATTATCACTAGAAACCACCCATTTTCATTGCGGGAATAGAGCGTCCACCATCCTTAGCTTTTTGTGCCTCCTTGTATGTTTTGTCAAGCAATGCACGGTGTTTTGGCACAATGTTATCAAATAAGTCACTCATAGCTTTTGCCACAGTCAGGCGCTCACCTGTGATGCCAGCTTTCTTAATGAAATCGTAACTGTCGCGATAAGCAATTGATAGACTGAACATATCCAGTTCTTCCGCAGCCATTTGTGTGGCCACAACATCATCCACCAGTTTGGCGGCGCGTTCAAGACATGTTTTATCTTGACAATCCTTCAGGCGATTCAATAAGTTGAAACCGGATTCGGAGTAGTATTTGGAATTCGTTGCCAATCCCTTATTAAATTTCTCTTCAACCACATCCATGTAAGTGCTATAATCTTTTACATTAATTAATAGGGCACGGTTGGTATAGTCTTTAATGCCTTCGATTCCGTCATAGCCATTTGATTCCATTAATGTAATCAGCTTATCAAACTTCTTCTGATCAAATTCGCCTTTGCTATCGACCTCGGCCAGTTTACCTGCATAGCTGTAGTACATACCCGATTCGAAATACTCACCCTGAAAGCCATTGCCTTCAATAAACTTTTCTTTGTTCTTATAAAAGTATGCAGCTTCTTTGCTGAATGGATCTTTAACATAGCGGCTCATCAACCAGAAATATTCTTTTTTGTGCCAATCCGTTTTTGGAATCATCTTCAGGTAGTGCAGAGCCACTTCTTCAGCTTTCGGGTCACTTACTTTTACCAGGTAGCTCAGGTAATCTTCTGTTGTCTTCAGGTCTTTCTTATTCTTCTGGTAGGCAGCGGCTAATGCTTCGGCTCGCTTAGCTTCAGCAGGAGCTCCTTTTGCTTCTTTAATCAGTTCTTCTGCCGGGCGGAAACCAACCACGCGGTGCAAAACTTTCTCGTTGCTAGGATCAATGAATAGCATTGTAGGGAAAGCAGAAACGCCAAACTTGTTTTTTAAATCAACGCCTTCGCCTTTTTCACAATCAATTTTCACATTAATAAAATTGGCATTAAAATAATCGCCTACCTCCTTTTGTGGAAAAACCTGTTTTGACAGCATTTTGCAAGGGCCACACCAGGTTGTATAGCAATCTGCAAAAATAATCTTGTTTTCACTCTTTGCTTTTGCTATAACCTCCTTCCATGTGGCATGAGTAAATTGAATGCCTTCATTACCATCATTAACAGCTTTAGCTGATTGTACCTGACTAAGGAAGATTAGGTACACTGTTATGATTGTTAATACTTTCTTCATCTTGAATTTATTATTTGTTGATTATTTAGATAATAGTTCGTCCAGTTTCTCATCTATCTTTTTACCTCTTAGCTGCTTGGCAACTATCTTACCATCTTTATTCAGAATGATAATAAATGGAATGCCGCTGAACTGGTAGTCTTTCATGGTTTGCTTTCCGGCATTGGGAGCCAACACCTGAGCCCACGCCATGTTTTCTTCAGCCAGGGCTTTATGCCAGTCGGCCTCTTTCTTGTCAATGGAAACGCTCAGCATTTCTACGCCTTTAGAGTGGTATTTTTCGTACACTTCTTTCAGATGAGGAATTTCGCTTCGGCACGGACCACACCATGATGCCCAAAAGTCGATAACAACAATTTTCCCTTTGTAATCTTCAGGAGACACCATAACACCTTCAGGAGTTGGGTAAGAGAAGTGTGGGGCCACTTTTCCCAGTTTCACCTTTTCAGCAGCTGCCCGGGCTTCCTCCTTGTCTTTGATGTATTTGAGCAGTGGAGGATAAGCAGGATTTGTCTTCTTTAGGGTTGCAAGGGTTTGATCGATTAAATCTTTATCGGTTTTATCGCGCAGGCGACTGATGACTGCCAACACGCTGTTTCGGTCGGCATACTCCTGAGCCAGAAAGCGAAAGCGGGCCCTGTCATCATCACTGGCAACACCGTACAACTGACCAGCAATCTCGCCATACTTTTCAGGAACATCTTTGGTAGCTTTATAAACGGTTTGCGACAGCCCGATAATTAACTGGTACGAACGGTAATTCACAAAGTTAAGGTGGTTCATCACCTCATTTTTAGGGCCGCCATTGATGTATACGTAAGGAGGATTCTTAATTTTAATCTTGGCAGTGTCCTGGCCTCGGAAATCAATATTGAGATCTTCATCTTCGGCCCAGAAACGAACCGATTGCCACTTTTGACAGTCCAGGTTGTATTCACCCGGTTGGCTAGTATTCATGTTGTAACTATAACTGCCATCCTCAGCCACCTGAAATGAATCAGTCACTACTTTTTCACCATCCCTGTATTGCGAGATGTACATCTTGAATTTATTATCAGGAAACTTTACTTTTCCTGAGATGGTAATTGTGTCTTTAGGTTGTGTATTGCACGCACTCAAAAGGATAATTACCATTGAGGCCAGTGTTAATCTAACTTTCATATGTGTTTGTTTTTTAGGTACTAATTAAATTTCTTCTCCAGGTTCTTTTGCATCAGCAACCATTCGCTAATAATCAGCTTTTCAATTTTCTTATCCTTAGTAGTATCGTCAGTGCTGAATATGCCTTCGAATTGTACATAGGCATTGTCTTCATCTCTGCCAACCAGAATGCGATACACCAAAGGCTGGTTGTAATAGTCCGATTGGGTTATGTAATAGGCCATCATTCGTTCCTGGTTATCAAGAACGCTAATTTCCTGCACCCTGCGTTTGTCGCCAGGTATAGTGAAACTTATCTGTGCACCTTGTTTGTTACCTGAACATTTTAGGTCTTTTACTTCTTCGATTGAGGCATAAAAATCACCGGGTGATGAAATGTAAGCCCACACGTCAAGAGTTGATGCCTTTAAGGTTACACCTTTAATGACTTTAGGAGCTATGCGTTTTGCGGGTTGCATTTGCGCCATTAGCTGCAGACCTGATGAAAAGGCAATAACTGCCACTATCAGGTATAATCTGATACATTTTAATTTCATTATTTACAGGATAAAATCTAGTTATAGCCTTCGTTTTGTTTTACAACACCATTACTGATTTGGACTTCACGCAATGGTATGGGGAATACCTTTTTGTTATCAGGTAATTCCGGATTGTACAATGGTCTGTCGGTACGTAACTGGTCAAAACGTGAACAACCTTCAAAAGCCAGTTCTTTATTACTTTCCAACAGTACACGGTCGATGAATGCATCGTTTGATTCGAAGTCCTCGATGGTATATCCTGACTCAGTTGGATTAGCTCTTAGATGAACCTCATTCAATAAATCGATCATTTCCTGTGTCACCGTATTGGAGGTGCGACCTAATGCCTCCGCCTTGTATAAGACAACTTCGGGCAAGCGCATTATTGTCAGATTATCCCGCCCATTTGTATTAGGGTATTTGTTCGTTACATATACCGGATTTTCCTGATACACTATTTCCCGCATTAAGTCTGTTTTTCTCAGATCGGTATCTGCAAAGGAGCTTATAATTGACTGGCTGTACCAGTAGTTGTTATAGGTGTAATAAATATTGTTACCGCCAAACTGCCAGTTTCCGCCATTTGAACTTACAGGGAATCCGAAAATATGTTCAGTTGAGAATGGAATAACAGCATCATTGGGATTCAAAGGAAACACTTTTAGTAAATCATCTTCCAATTGGTATTCGGAGCGTGCTAATACTTTAGTGGCCCAGATAAGCGCATTGGTGTAATCGCGTTTGTACATATAGGTACGCACTAATAATGCTTCGCAAGTAGCTTTATTGGCACGGCTCACGCGTGTTTCAACTGCAGTCAGGTCACCAGGTTCGGGGAGGTCGATAATTGCATCCTCCAAATCAGCTATAATCTGATTAAATACTTCCTGGTTGCTGTTACGTGGACGAATATCCGTATCACGGTTAAAGCCATCGTAGTGCTCAAGGTAAAGTACCACACCATCTTTTTGTGGTTCATTCATGAGTGCACCATCACCATACCAGCCAAGTAAACGCAGGTAGGCGTATGCTCTGATAAATTTAGCTTCTGCCATGTGCTGTAGCATTTGCTCCTGATCGTACTTTCCTAATTCAGGTATCTTGTATAATAGTAGATTTGCCTGTACCAAAGCTGCATAATAGGCTTCGTATATTCCCTGTAGTTGTGTGTTTTCAGGTAATACGGCTCCATTATTTATCTCATCGTAGGTACGGCCGGCTCCCGAACTGTAATTACAGGTTGGCGAAGTGGCCTCAGCCATGATATAATCCTTAGTGGCCGCTGCAAAAAGCATATGGTAAGTACCGGCCACTGCCGATTCTGTACTTGTGAATTTCTCAAAAACTTTATCCTCTATAATAGTATCTTCAGGAGCCAGGTTCAGTTGTTTATCACAAGCCGTCAGAAATATAGCCGCGATTACCAGTGTCTGGAAAAAATATCTTGTCTTCATATTAACTATTCTTATTGCTTGTTATTAAAAGCTGATGTCAACACCAAATTTTACACTTTTCGCCTGCGGCATGGTTAACTCGTCATAGCCACTTAACAAGGCACTGGAACCGTAGGCACTCACTTCAGGATCGATGCCACTGTATCCGGTGATAGTTAGCAGGTTAGTTCCCTGCACATACAGACGGATACGTTCCATGTATAGTTTTTTAACCCAATTGTTTTTAAATGAGTAGGCCAGGGTGATGTTTCTTAAGCGCAAGTAGGACGCATCTTCCAGGAAGCGATCGTTAAGGCGGCTGACATCATAACCACTCAAGCCGCTATTCGTCCACCGCGGATCTTTATACACCGTGGTAGCGTTATCCAGTTTGGGAACATCTGTCTGATGACCTGGTATTTTCCAGTAATCAAGCATATCTTCAGACAAGTTATTGGCATCTGTTAGTGTATAGGTCATTAAGGTAGCCTGTGTGCCATTGTAAAGCTTTTGACCGATAGAATAAGAGAACGCAAAATTAAGTTCCCAATTCTTATATTGAATCCGGTTGCTGAAACCTCCGTAAAAGTCAGGCATGCTGCTGCCGGCTGCATAGCGGTTAGCCAAAGGATTATCACTATCATATACACCCTGAGGAGGTACTTCACTTATAGAACCGTCATCATATCGCCATTGGGGGTTACCGTTCATTGGATTTACGCCCACCCAGTCGTACATATAGAATTGGTTCAGGCTTTCGCCAACGACAAATACCTTGCGTTCCAGACCTTGATTGGAAGCCATTTGATAACCGGCTTCATTCAATCGAAGTAGTTTATCCTTGATGCGGGAGATGTTAAAGGAGCCCGTCCATAACCAGTCATTTGTCTGAAGAATAGTGCCATTTACCAGTAGTTCCAGGCCTTCATTCTTCATGTCGCCTACATTTTGTTGCTGTGCACTCCATCCCATGTACAAAGGCACCAAATCGCTTGCCAATAAGTTATTAGTGCGCTTATAGAAATAGTCAAGTGTAATATCCAGTTTGCCATTAAACAGGCTTGCATCAATTCCTAAGTCCAACGAGGTGGTTGTTTCCCACTCCAGGTTAGGGTTTACAGATTGTGAGTTAAATAACAGCGGAACACCATTGTACATGAGGGTACCACCATTTACTGTGCGGTTGTCGCGTGTCCACTGCCCTTGGTTACCATAGTAGCCACCAAAGGACCCGTCTAAGCCTGTTAAACCGTAGCTGGCTCGAAGCTTAAGGTCGTCTAACCAGCCTTTTGTGCCAGCCATAAAACGCTCTTCTGACATAATCCAGCCTGCCGAGACTGAAGGGAAGCCACGATAACGCTCATTCTTGCTAAAGCGCGATGAGCCATCGATGCGGTAGGTGAAACCGGCCAGGTACCGATTCTTATAGCGGTAGTTCAAACGGGTAAAGTAGGATACAACCGCCCATTCCTGTGTGATGGCATCCAGTACCCGTTTGTCGGTTGCAGACTGAATACTTTTTTCGTTATCATCGAAGAAACCGGTGCCTGTAACGCGGGTGCGGCTTTCTTCTGAGGTTTCAAAACTTTGGCCAAGAATGGCATTTATCGTATGATCGTCTGTGATTTTTCTTAAGGTCAATACGTTGTTAACAACGTATTTCAGGTTCTGGTTGGAAGCACTTGTTCCTGTTCCACCAGTGTTTTGTGGTGTAGCCCAGTTACGGTTATAAGACTTGGTATTGTATATATCAAGACCAATCTCTGATTTAAAACGTAACCATGGTAATGGCTTTAATTCAGCATAGAAATTGGAGATGACACGCGTATCTTTTACGTAATTATCCTCGTTGGCTGTTGCTACCGGATTACCCAGGTGGCCGGTTATTGTATTAATGTTATTCTCCGAATCGAAGTTTAAAGGCGTGTGGTAAAAATAGCTGCCATCCTGTTTGTACACCGGAATGTTCGGCGACATCATAATCGCATCGCGGTAAACGCTTTGACTGTTAAGTGCGGCATTATTAACCAGTGCAAATGAAGAGTTGGTGCCGAAGTTAATCCACTCAGCCGGGCTGAAGTCAAAGTTGGTTCGTACACTGTTACGGATAAAGTCCTGGTTGATGATGTAACCTTTCTGATCGAAATTGTTAAAGCTAATGTAGTAAGACGTATTATCCGTTCCCCCGGAAACTGATGCCCGTGTTTCTTGTGTTACTCCTGTGCGCAGTACTTCATCAAGCCAGTTGGTATTGTAGGTTGTTGGAAACTGATCGGTATAACCTTGTGAGCGATTGAAGCGTGTGTAAATATCACTGAACTCATCCGCATCCAGTAGGTCCGGCGTAGCAATGGGCTGGCTCATCTCAACGGAGTAGCCAATGTTTATCTGAGGTTTTCCTTTTTTCCCTTTTTTGGTGGTTACCAATATAACCCCTGCGGCGCCTCTTGAGCCATAAATAGCGGTAGAGAAGGCGTCTTTTAGAATCTCAATGGATTCAATATCATCCGGATTAAGAGCAGCCAGTGGGTTGCGCTCAAACTCGGGCTGCTGGCTATAACCATTTGCAACCGAATTGCCACCAATCATACCTCCGGATATAGAGCCATTGCCAAAATCAATATTATTCACCGTTTTACCGGTTCCATAGACAGGTACACCATCTATAACAATCAATGGGTTACTATCGGCATTAAGAGATGATAAGCCCCTGATGGTAATAGAGGTTGCACTACCAGGCGCTCCGCTACTCAAGTTGACGTTTACCCCGGCCACTTTACCTACCAGTGCATTGTCAAAGCTGGGTGCCACTCCTGCTATGTCTTCAGCAGACACCTTCGCAACAGCACCAGTCAAATCGCGTCTTTCCTGAACACCGTAACCAACTGTAACCACCTCACCCAGCGCCACTACATCTTCTATTAGTTCTGCTTTGATAAATTCTTGTCCTTCATAAATAATATTGATGTCTTTGCAGCCAATACAAGTGATGCAGATGGTTTGTCCTTCAACTACCTGGAGCATATTAAACTCGCCATCCATATTGGATACATCGCCTCGCATGGTTTCTTTTACATAGACATTAGCTCCCGGAATTGGTTCGCCCGTTTTAGCGTCAACAATGAGTCCTTTCACGGTTGCCGGTTGCAAGCTCGAAGCCTTAATTTTATCCTGGGCAACCAGGGAGGAGATTGTTAATAGCCATAGGCCAATTATATATATTGCTTTGTGCATGGCAGTTGATTTTTTACCTGGCAATAGCTTGATAGGCAGTTGATTTTTTAGTTTAGTTATGCAAAAAAATTAATAAAGTAAAGAGTGCCTGCTTTTCTAACCAGGCACTCCATACCTGCTATAGTTTATTTAATTTACCACTCCAAACATCCAGTAATTGTGTGATTGTTTCTCCATCAGGCTCGCTGGCACCTTCAGATGTGGTTGGAGTTGATGTGTATCCACCAACAATCCATACTTTGTTGTCTGCATCAAGGTAAGCCGAGTGTCCGGCACGGGCTGTAAATTCAGCTGGCAGTAATGCATCTTCATCAGGAGTTGTCCAGTTGATACCATCTGTAGATACTAATACCTCGTTAGAGCATACACCTAAAGCAGTCTGTCCGCCAAATAGCCAAATTTTACCATCATATGAAATAGCTGCTGCACCCATTCGAGGTGTTAAGCCAACAGGCGTACTTTTTGTCCATGTTGTTCCATCTGTACTGCTCCAAACATCACTTGATATGTAACCACCCTGCAATTGTCCGCCAATCATAAACATGGTACCTTCGTGCACAATGTTAGCAGCGTAACGGCGAGGCGCTTCTTCTGGAAGATCTGTTTCAGTCCAGGTGGTCAGGTCTGTGGTTGTTCTCACTTTAGTTGATAAAGATTGCGGACCAAAGAAATCAGAACCTTCGCCTTTTGTTCCTGAAATGGAGCCATAGAATGTGGTTTGTCCTCCAACTACCCATAGAGCATTGTTATGAACAAAGTTCTCTGTTGTGACAGCGGCGGAGGTATAGCCGTTCTCTAATTTAGTAAATATTTCACCATCGGTACTTTCCCAAACTTCGGCTAAATCCTCAGGAGCCCAGCCTCCATCTGCAAGAGCAGTATAACCTGTAATATAAAGCTTGTCATTAAATACAGAAAATGTATAGTAGGCCCCGTTTGCTCCACCCGGGAAGTTCGTGTCCAATGTTATTTCTGTCCAGCTCTTTCCATCGGCTGATTTAAACAGTTTTGATGTACTGGAATAGCCACCGTTACTAAATACAGCCAGGTGCTTGTCTTTATAATAGATAGCTTGAGAGGCGTTATAACCCATGTCTGTAATAGCAGGGTTTTCTTTTACCCAGCTAACGCCTTCAGGATTCACCTGTGATACGTTTACTGTTACCTGGTAAGTAAGTTGTGTTACGCCATCTTCAGCTGTTACAACATAGTTTACCGGTGAGCTGAAGTCATTAGCTGTTGTACCACTATTTTGTTCGTTGCCGGCAACCGTTACTACTGTTTTTTCAATAGCGTCGAATTCGGCTACTAATGCTGATACATCTGCCATGTATGGTAGTTCATCGACATTGGTAATCGTATAATTGGTCTGGTCAATATTAAATTCAATATTTTCGAGTCCGGGAATGTTACTGTCAGCCATGAAACTAAAGGCTGTTAATCCTGTTAATGATGATTTTGGTGCATCGTCTTCGCATGCGGTAAACACCAAGGCAACAGGCAATACGAATCCCATTACAAATTTGAGAAGATTTGTTTTCATACAATTAAGTTTTAATAAATTATGGAAGTAATAAGCAGAGTGATTAAGGGACTGTTGTCTGCCAATTACCATCCGTTAGCATTAAATAATTACGGATTGTTCACTTCATGCAGGGATACATTTATCCCATTACGACTAACATTGTTAATCATTTACTTCATCAACACCTACAGTTGGCCAGTCAATAAGTGGAGGTGAATTATTTATTGAGATTTAGTTACTTATGAAAATATGACTGTTATCTTTCGCTTTGTTTCCTTTATGTCTTTAACCTGGTTGCTAAAAATTGTATTTATTAAATCCTTTGCTGAGGGGTTATTAAAACTCCCCGAATAGTTTTGATAAGGATTCATTTCCCCTTTAAATTCAACACTTTTACCATACCATTCCGAGATTTTAAAGGCTAACTCATGTTGTTTCAGGTTGCTGAAACAAAATACCTTATCCTTCCAGCTAAACACCTCGCAATAGCTGTTTACTTTCGTTTTGGCTACCTCATCAGCTGATGAATAGGTGGCACGTTGCCCACCTGATACTTTGGTGCTCTCGGCAAAAGGAGTAGTACTTTTCTCGCCAATTTTAGCGGCAGGCGTTAATTTAAACATTGGAATTATAACCTTTTTGTACACTGTATCTACAATGGTTGCTTCGCCTTCTTCAACAGCCACATCAAACTGATCATTTTTGCCATTCACGGCCAGTTTGCCCTTGCTTGCTATCGCACATCGTTTACCGGCATTAACAATAACCGGCATATTATTTACCTGATCATTGATTTCAATATATGCTTTACCATTTAACAGTAACTCACGGTTGCTCTGGCTATATCCATCGTTATAGCTTATTTCACTTCCTCTCGACAGAAATACTTTACTACCATCAGGCAGGTAAAAAGATGTTACAACATCATTACCTTTAACAGTATGTACAAAGCCATTGCCCAATTCATCTTCACCAAGTTTGCCAAGAGCCAGCGGAATTAAAACAATTAACACCAATACAGCTGCTACCTTGATAAGTCTACCAATAGTAAATGAAGCACTGCTTGCTGACCTTGCCAAAGAAGATTTGTCCTTCACCTTATTCCATACACTGCTTTTTCTGAGTAACTTCTGTTGGCGTCCCAGAATATGTATTGTCTGGCGATAGACGATGGCATTTTCCTCACTTTCAGCAATCCAGTCGAATAACTGTTGCGTTTCGGCTGGTGTCAGTTCACCGGCTAATTTTCGGCTGATTAGTTGTTCTATGTTTGCTTTGTTCAGTGTCATTTTCTTCTATCTGGTTATAAAGACTCATTAAGCTGAGTGTTCCGTTACTGGTTTGGTTGTTTTTTTTTGAAAAAAAATCTTTCAGTCTTATAGATAGCTCTTTAGAGGTGTAAAAAAAGTATTAAAAGCTTCAATCCATAATTTCTGATCACCTCTAAAATGCGTTTAGTAGCCTTCTTGAGATGGACATCGAGCGTGTTTTCAGAGATGGATAATTTTTTAGCCGCTTCTTTGTATTTTAATCCTTCTTCGCGAACTAGCAGAAAAGCTTCCTTGCATTTAGGAGGTAACTCTGCTATCACATCTTCCACTTTAGTGGTCAGTTCATCTATTTCAATCTGAAAATGGGGGTCATTTTCTCTGTTTGCAATCTGGTTAAAACTGTTTTCTATCGAAAGGGTATCAATTTTCTTTTTACGAAGGTAGTTGAGACACTGATTTTTGAGCGAAATAAACAGGTAACTTTTAAAATTAGATATGCCTTCCAGCTTTTGCCGGTTTATCCACAATTTCGCAAACACATCACTAATTACTTCTTCAGCATCCTGAAAGCTGCAGTAAAGGCAGGCCACATCAAATGCATAGTCATAGTATTTATCAAACAGTTGATTAAAAGCATACTGACTATCATCCAATATTTGCCTGATGAGCAAATCGTCTGATTGTTTTCCGAAATTTTCCATGATTAAGTGGGCGCAATATAATGATTTTTAGTCACCAACCTGAAGCGCTATCCTCAAATTATAATCAGGAAAACCAAATGAAAAGGGATTCAATAAACTTAAATCCCTTCCCGTTATCCGCTGTATCTAAAGTGGTTTTGTTATCAATGATACTGTTCTATAAAATCAACTACCAGCTTGTAGATGCCTTCAAAAACCGGATATTCTAGTTTTTCGGGTGTATCAAGTGGCTCGTGGTAATAGTCATTACCGCCCGCTGTCCAGAAGAATAATGCCGGGATACCTGCATCATGAAAATGGTAGTGATCAGAAGTGGCCTCGTAGCCGGTGGGTTTTAGATATTCAATGTATTCACCTGCCGTGTTTAATGTTATAAACTGCTTTTTAATCGAAGGGTATAGCTCTGCATGTATCAGTTCGGTCCAGTCAGTGCCCGATGCCACCATGTCGAAGTTAATAACCAGTTTGGTTTTTTCGAGCGGATAAAGAGGATTAGCCACGTAATACTCTGAGCCGTAAAAACTGGCCTCTTCAGCAGCAAAAAAGATGAGCTGAATGCTGTAATGGGGAGGATGCTGCTTAAAGTACCTGGCCAGTTCGAGCATCATGGCCACCCCGCTGGCATTATCATTGGCACCTGCATAAACTGCTTCTCCAAATGTACCCAGGTGATCGTAATGGGCAATTAGCGCCACGCAGGTATCCGTTTGTCCCTGAATGAAACCGCTAACATTTTGAGTCTGGTATTTGGGGATAAACTGATTCTCCAAATCAATAGTGATAGAATCAGTTGATGGTTTCAACCACTCTTCCCTGACACGCAGAGTAGCATACTCATTAACATATCGACGGGCTGAATATTTAGGTGATTCAACGCAGTCGATTATCCCTTTTACCATTATTCTGTTGGATGTAAAAAGGTTGCGCGCAAAGTAATGCAGTTGCTCATTGGCTGTTATAGTTGTATCGAAGCATATGAAGGTATTTTCGAGATCTGATGCCAGCAATGCATTGAGCTGTCGCTTGCTGGTAAGCATGTTGGAGCTAACCCATTGTACAGGATAGGTGCCTTTTGCACCCGGTGAGTTGGGATATGCTACCCAATCAATCCCATTTTGTAACTGATGGCCGTCTATTGATAGAACCGGATTACCCACATAGGTATTTATATCCATCGGAAAGTGCTGGTAATAGGCATCACCAACAGCGTTAATCCGCATCTTTTCCAAGCATCTGGCTATATAATCAGCCGCCAGGCTATCGCCTTTATTAGTATAGCCCCTTCCGTAGTAGGCCGGAGAACTCAGTTCCTCAACTACTTTTTTCACACGTTGCATGCTTTGGCTCATTGCACAAAAAGACAAGGCCATGAGCAGCCATGCACCAATAATTACTCGTTTCATTTTTTGATTTACTTTAACTTGTTTGCCGGGCGGCAAAGTAATAGCATGCTTTTGAACTATTCAATAACAATTGTTAGGAAAGAGATATAATTCCGCGTGTATTTGGCAGAATTGGTTTTGATTGTATCATTACCTTCTGAGCATAGAGGTAATTAACAATGCCCGGATGACGGAGGTGGTATGAGCATCTTTCTGGTCATAGCTTTTGTTTCATTGAAGTAATCTTTAACCTGCAAGCTTGAAATCAACAGTGAATCGTTTTACCTTCTGTTTGTTTTATTCTAAATATTAATGCGTTTCATGTCTTTGTTGATAAAAATACCAATTTGGCTGGTCTGCCTGTTTGCTGTTGGCTGGCCGCTCTGTTCGCAAACTTCCGATACCAGTCGTGTTATTGTTGAAGATGGATGGATTGAAAAGATGAGCAATAAAGTGTCCTTTGAGTTATCCTTCAATAATTCTTATAATATTTTGAAGGTGCATACCGCTGCCAATGATATCATCCTTTATCCCAATACCCCCAATCACCTGCGGCTTAAGCTGAACTATGAATTTATTTCATTGGGTATTCAGTTTGCCCCTGATTTCCTGCCTGGTAATGGTGATAGAGATTTAAAAGGAGATACCAGATCTTTAGAAATAGGCACCGGCTTACTCTTTAAACACTGGTTTGCCGAACTGCTTTATGCACGGATTAAAGGCTTTTACCTGAAGAACACGGCTGATTATGATATCATGTGGCAGGAAGGCCAGCCATACATTCAATTTCCAGATTTGGATTATCAAAGTTTTGTGGTTCGGACAGGTTACCTCTCCAATTCAAGGTTCTCGTTTAAGAGCCTGACCACACAGACGGAACGTCAGTTGAAGAGTGTTGGCAGTTTTATGCCCGTTTTATCATTCAATTATCTGGTAGTTAATGATCGCTCGGCTCAATATAATACCCAGAAATCAACTAATGTTGAGACTAATATTGGGCCCGGTTATGCCTATACCTTTGTGGTAAACGAGCAATTTTACATGTCTTTGGCGGGTTTTACCACCTTTGGCTATTTAAACACTAAGCTGCTCACCCGCTTACCTGATGGCGATGTCACCACCTGGCAGGATAATTTCATATGGCGCTGGGATGGAAGAGCTGGCATTGGCTATAACGGCGACCGTTTTTATGCCGGTTTATATACCAATGTGTCGGGCGCCAGGTATAAGCAGGAACATACGACCGTTCATAATTTCGATACAAGGGTGTTTTATCATCTGTTTCTGGGTATGCGCTTTGAAGCACCTAACTTCCTGGAGAAGAGTTTTCGGCGAATTAGAAAGTAAACCTTGTCGGGGGAACGAGCTATCCATCGTAATTCGATATGGAGTTACTATGCGTGAATCTTTCCCTTGCTGGCACCAGCTATGGCCCCTACAAACGAAAGCAAAAAACCTATGCCAAGCATTATCCATACCAGCTGTGAGCGAGTCCAGAATGGCATGTCAAAGATAAATGAGGTAATGATAAAGGTGTTGCAGATTAAAGGTGTATACCAAACGCTCCCGGGGTAGGTTTTACAAATAAAAAAACAGGCCACCGCAAAAAATACCACCAACAGCAGTGAAATGGATAGCAGGTAAAGTGACGACAAGTTCCGGACCCCTGTCTCGTCGAACAGTAATATCAGAAATAGCCATGAGGCAAAGGCAACCATCAAGGACAGCGCCCATGCCGGAATCCCTTCTAAACGCGATTTTTTGATTCTAGGAACCATAGTTAGATGTTTTAGCGTTACTAGCTGTCTGCCTTGGGCGAGTCATCTTTGACACTTTATGCAAAAGTTGAGTATCGATTAAAAATAGGGGTACAAGTACGCTTGGGTAAGCAAGGAAGTCCCAGAGGTCGAAAGTGGAGCTATACAGGTTTAAATACTGCATGAATTCAATGCCAAAGCAGGCTGTTATTAGTATCATCAATGTGCGGACAGGTGTGAAAAAGCGTGTCCATGTATTGTTGGCTTTGGCGGTATACAGCCCCCTGAATAAGATGTATACCCATGCCGGCCCCACCATATCCAGCACATACCCATTCGCAAAGCGGCCCCAATCAAACCAAAGTGTTGAGAGACCTGCTATCAGCAGCAGAACCAGAGTAGCGGCCCAATACGGAGCATATTTATCATGCACGCTGTTTGAGATGTTTTGAATCATGTTGCAGATAATTAAATGACACCATTAAAATTTACGGCAATTCTGGCTGATATACCAATTGTATTATAAATGCACCTTTAGCTATTTTGCTATTTACAATGGTCAATGTCGATATAACATTAATTGAGATTTATAAACGAAGTGAAATAAGACTCATTTTAATGTATAATCGGTATTACACAACGTAAGCTGGCAACATTTAATCTAATTAGTTGAGATGTATATAACAGGTATTAAGGGCATCAGCAAGCCGATTGGAGCCATCATTTACTGGCAGGGCGTTAAAAATATGGGAAGGCCCTGCTATTTCTTTAGCAGGATGATGAAAATACGGGAAGGGCGTCGTGTTTTTCCGGAAGGCCATAGAAAATATGGGAAGGCTCTAAAAAATATCATATTTACGTGGGCCTTCCGTTCTTTTTGCTCTTCGCAAAGTAGCTGGACATATAAAGTTTGCGTTTTCGGCTGTTATGGTAAAAGGCATACTTGCCACAGGTGCGAATCCCGGTCATTTTATTGTATAAAAGGGTATAGGTTCTGTTGCGCCATAGCAAAGCGTCTTTGCCCGAGGGGGAAGCATTGTGGTTTTTGGCCAGATGTTCTGCCAGTTGGTTCGCCAACTCCCGGGCCCTCGTGCTTTGGTTCGTGTCGAAGTTAAT
The DNA here is from genome assembly GCF_018271975.1 of Carboxylicivirga mesophila. Taxonomy (GTDB): domain Bacteria; phylum Bacteroidota; class Bacteroidia; order Bacteroidales; family Marinilabiliaceae; genus Carboxylicivirga; species Carboxylicivirga mesophila. The sequence goes on along the minus strand of NZ_JAGUCN010000018.1, from coordinate 64,670 downwards.
GCCTGACAGCACCGTGCCATGCTTATCAGCAATATTAGCCAGTTCCAGCAGGTGGATGTTTAGTTGGTTGTTTTTATTACTGTGGCTGATGGGCTTCAGCTGTTTTAAAATAGCCGGATGATGATGAAAGGCATAATAGTAGTGGCGGAGCAACTCTTTTTTTAAGGCAATAGCTTCCTGTTTCATGGCGAGCCATTGTTTTGTTTGAGGTGATTGACCTCTTGTGCTTTGCCATTGGGACTGATAGTGCCGCAGCAGCTCACTCAAGGGCTTCAGGTCCATGGCGTGTTGCCAGTTAAGCCCTGCTTTTACCAGCTGCTCTTTGTCCTTAAGACAGGTAACGGCCAGTGCTTCGGCCTCAACACAAAGGTGCTTAACAGGTATTTTGGGCTTTTTAATATCTTCCCGGGGAATGCTGGCCAGTATGGGCTGCCATTGTTCGATGATGCTTTCTATTGACATGGGGTAGGTGTTAATAAGCTGTTATATTACAGGTAATTTATTTCGCTCTTAGGTTATTAGATCACTTCATCATCGCCAGCATGCTTTACGTCATTAAATGCCTCCGTTAAATCAATAGCGGCAAGGTCATCTTTACATGTCTTCTCCACAGTTAACGTTCTTCCCGCTTTATTTGCTATAATAATACCATGAACTAAATTCTCAATATTTCCACCAGCCAGATAATGGGCTTCTAGTACCTTTCTATCGATGCCCTTTAAGCCAGCTTTGTTGACTTCAATCAACGATTTTACAATTACTGCTGGAGGTACGTTCCTAAACCGCATGAAGGTTAGTGTCAACAGGTTAATTTTTGCGCCGGATAATCGTGCCACAAACCAAAGCAATATAGGTACATAATAAAGGATAAAAAGGAGAATGGCTATAATCAGTATTGTTATGAGGGGAGTATACATTTTAGCTTATTGCTTAGTTATTGAGTAATTGTCTTCAACTGCTTTTTTAATTATATCATGCATCTCATTGTTGATCTTATTGGCCAGAACTTTACCATCCTTTCCAATGATTGTGTAGTGAGGAATTCCATAGATATTATATTTAGCCGTCAGGTTTTCTTTCCATTGGCCTTTGCAGATGAGATGCTCTCCTTTAAAATTTTTTGTTTCAATGATTTTATTCCATTGTTCAAAGTCGGTATCCAGGCAAATATTAATCAGTATAAAATCACTCTCCTTAAACTCCTCAGCCAACTCATTTTTCTGAGGTATCGAATTAATGCAGGGTACGCAATAGGTTGCCCAGAAATTTATAAATATCACTTTCCCTTTAAAGTCCTCCAGGTTTTTCATTCCACCATCAACATTGCGTAAATAAAAGTTAGGGGCATCGTCACCTTTAGTGAGTTGGTTCTGGTTGAGGTACTCTGAATATTTTCTTTCTTTTTCAGCTATCAGGAAATGATAGACAGTTGAGTCGGTTATTAAATGCTTGTTGTTTAAAATCAGTTCATCAACCTGTTGGGTGTAGGTGTTAAATTCAGCGGGGGAGAGCTTAAGCAGTTTGTTGCCACAGAAGGTGACCGACAATCTGGATGCTACATAGTAAGCAAGTCCATATCCTTTGATTTTTGATGATACGATGTCAATATTGCTTTGCAGGTATTCAAAAAATATCTCATCGGTAGCTTTGCCGTACTGCAACAGCGAGTCGAATTTTACCGGCTTTAGACTGCCCAGGTATTCGATGCTGTTTTCGAGCCAGCACATGTGCTGGTTGTTGAAATTTACATGCTCCGTGAAGCTGACATCCCGGTTGACGTATTGATTATGCATCCAGCCGCGTTGCAAAAACTGGTTCGCCTTGTTAAACTCAGCTTCCATATTTATGTTGAAAGCTTCTAGCTGATAGAACCAAGCGGGTATTTCATTCGCTTTCTGCACGGAGTCTAATTTGTGTTGCTGGTTATTATAAAACACTTCTACCTGCTGATTAAAATCCTCAATGCTTTGTTCTTTTCGTGGCCCTTTGTAATAGTGCTGGCGCACATTGTTTAAGTAGTTGCAGATGCTGCCAGTTGTGCCACTAAAAGAGGCCATCTCGTTTAGTTGTGGGCCTTTAGAATAATCCAGTTTAACCGTTAGTGTGTCATTTGGAATCACAAAAAGCTTCAGCATGTTATTACCGCTGACCATATTGATATAAACAGGCGTGTTTATACTAAGTGCTTTTGTAAGACTGGCAGGCTCATTAAAATCAACATTTAAACTTTGCTGACTGTAGGGAAGCATTTCATTAATTATGAGCGAATAGGCATGTGTGTCGTTGATGTTTTCTACAACGAAATTGATGTAGGCAGGTTGATGGGGAGTAAATACAAATCTCTTGGTATTGGCTTGTGAGGTGTCATTCCAACAGCTAACCAAGAACATCAGGATAAAGAACTTTCTCATATAGGATTGGTTTTTAACTTCACAGAAAACAGTTATGTAGCGTGTGATATTGCGGTTTGTTACATTAGTTATTTACCCTACATATTCTATAACAACTTTTTTTTCTTTGGATAAATTGTACAGTTTCATGTCATTATAGATAGCTTCTTCAATTTCAGTAGGTTTCTTTCCGATATTTCTCACATATCCAAAAACTCCTTTAAGTTCTTCAAAGTGAAGAAAAGAGCTATTGATTTCTTCGTTTTTAAATATCTCCCAAGTTTCATTTGTGAGGGTTTTAGTTTTATTGAAAAAATGATAAATGGCCATATCATCTTCATTGATTACTTCAAGTCCTTTTTCTTTAAAATGTTTAGCGAGTAATACTTGAAAAAGAATTTGGTCATCGATGTAGAAATTAATTCCCAAAATGACGAATCCTTTTTTCCTATATTCTACAAGGGCTTTAGAAATTGGCAATTCATGAATTGGTCTATTTCTCTTTTTAAATAATCCAAACATATATTTGAAGATTTAATGTTTGTAATTTTTAATTAATGCTAACTAGTTTATATCACCACATCGATGCCCGATGCAGATTCTATATTTTACGCTACCTGCACTAAAGTGCCAATGTATTCTTATATCCTTGTTTGCTTTCCGCCCATTGCTGGTGTGGATTTGCAATCCGTGCCATTGCTTATAGTTAAAACAACCAGTAAGCCTCTTACTTCCATAGCATCTGGTTAAGTACTTTTCTATAGCTTGACAAACTTAGTTTGTCCAATCTGCTCTCCGTATTTGATTTTTACAAAGTAAATACCACTACTGATGTCACCTACATTGATAGTCGTTTGGGAGGTAAAAGCCTTAGATACTTGTTTATTCAATCTACCCGATGCATCATAAATAAATACTTCTATTGTATTAATCTTTTCTTGTTCAGATACCGGGTTGAATTTAATGTTGATATGGCTTGAAGCAGGATTAGGTGATACTTTAAATTTCAGGTTTGTAGAGACCGGCGATATATTGACTGAAGTTGGCGTTGGTGAAATATCAACACCATTTTCATTATAAACGCCAACACCACCAATTGTAGCAATCCATTTATTCAATTTGTCATCAACAACAAAAGAATAACACCAATTGGCCGGAAGGCCTGAATTTTCCATTGTGAAGTGTTCATAATAGGCACCTGTAAACTTAGTGAGTCCGCTATAACCAGTGAACCATTTGTTACTTTCAATGCCTTCATGCATTTTACCCCTCCATTGATAATCAAGATGCCAATGGGTTATCCAGGATTCTTCATTGTATTCGATAACCCTTTGGCTAGTGTATATCCACTTTTTCTGGTCTTTATCAATGGAAATCGAATTAATGTAATCAATGTCAACAGGAGAATTAGACCCGTTAAAAAGTTCCCAATTGGTATTGTCAAATTTAGCAATGCCACTACCTTGGGTTCCAAACCATTTTATGCCTGTGGCATCGATGGCAACGCAGCTGACATTATTCGATGGTAAATCAGAGTTGGTAGCATTATAGGCTAACCAGTTAGTGCCATCGTAGCTTAGTACCCCTTCTGCGGAAGTAACCCAAACATCGCCGCTGATTGGATCCACATCAACATCAGAAAATATGGTGTTAGGTAAAGGTGAGTTCATGTGGTTCAGCATCTTCATTTGTCCATCAGCAAACCGGGCAACTCCTGCATTGGTTGCCATCCAGATATTACCATCCAGGTCGGATATTATTTTGAATACCTGTGTTAGGTAAAAGTCTGAGTCTTTGTCTTTAAAAGTGAGCCAATCAGAACCATCAAACCTGGCAGCCCCTTGATTTGTTCCGAACCATTTGTTTCCGTTTTTATCAATGTGAATATTGTAAACCAGAGCACTGGGCAGCCCTGATGTGGCAGTAGAATAATACTCCGAGCTCGTATGGTCAAACAAAACTATCCCGTCATTGGTGCCAATCCAAAAATCCCCATTACTAACCACTTCTATAGTTCTTACTTCCCTATTGCCCAAAGCCGGGATATAAGGATAAGTGGAATTGCCGGTTTCATTGTATTTGCTAATACCTCCATTTCTGAAGCCAAACCACTTGTTGCCAGCCGGATCAATTGTCAGGCAGTCAGGGATGTCAGATGAAATCATACTTACGGTATTCTGCTCAATTTTGTAGACACCTGTATTTACATTAAACCAGATACTGTTGTCAGTATCAACCATCAAATCAGTTACATAATCATATGGCAGGTTAGAGTTGGATGTATTATACTGAGTCCATTGATTGTTATGAAATTTACAGATGCCCATACCAAAAGTTGCAAACCAGATTGCATTCTCATTATCTATAACAATATCAACAATAGTTGTTGGGTGTCCGCTTGATTTATTATTATATATTTTCCACTGAGAATCATCGTACATAGCACAACCGTTACTTTGGGTTCCGAACCATTTATTCCCTTGTTGGTCTATGGCCACAGAATTAACGAAATTATCAGGAAGTTCGTTTCGGTATACAATCCAATTGGTATCATCAAATGAACTCACTCCATTTGCTGTCCCAAACCATTTTTTTCCACTTTCTTCAATGACAATAGATTGCACTCGATTGTCACAGAGTCCTGAATTAGTACTGGTGAAGAGTTCCTGCTCACCTGTTTCCTTATGAAATTTAATGACTCCTCCTTGGGTTGCCAGCCATAAGAGGTCGCCTTCTTCTTTAATGTCAACCACTTCATACGAAGCAGTAATGCTGATCCATTGCGGTGCCTGTGCCTGAATATTGTAAAAGAACAGAAGTAAGATAAATAGAGTTAGATTTCTTTTCATAATAGTTTGGTTTGATTGTATTTATTGAGGATTGGGGTTAGCTCATATATTATATAAAGGGTTGTATTTATTGTCTATTCTATGATAAAAGTTCTGCTACACCTTCTTTCCGCCCCACATCACTCACATTTATCCCTGGTCAGGGAGGCGGCTATTCCGATTAGCGACAACTAAAATAGAATTTTTAGTTTAATAAGTAGCATTATGGTTAAGTAAATGTTATGTGTGAATTTTTATTATTGGTCACATAAGGCAACAACTATTTTCTAATGTAAGTTTTAGATAGGGAATAAGTTGATGTTTTCTGGTTGCTACATCACTTACCGGCAAAAAAAAGAGCCGACCCAGGCAGGCCGACTCTTTCTCAATAGACTAAAGGTTTAAATTAATAAATAGGACTTATATAATATTGGTTTAGATGCGTTCCACACACATGGCAATGCCCATACCGCCGCCAATGCACAATGTAGCGAGTCCTTTGTTTACTTCGCGTTTTTTCATTTCGTGTACCAGGGTTGTTAAAATGCGGGTACCACTCGCTCCAATGGGGTGACCAATGGCGATAGCACCACCGTTAACGTTGGTGATCTCAGGATTCAATTCCAGCTCCTTCATAACGGCCAGGGACTGGGCAGCAAAGGCCTCATTGGCTTCAATCAGCTCCAGTTCGTCTTTGCTCCACTGTGCTTTATCCAATGCTTTGCGCACAGCTTCAACCGGTCCGATACCCATTATGGACGGCTCGGTACCATGCCAGGCATAGGATACAATTTTAGCCATTGGCTTCAGACCGTATTTTTCAACAGCCTCTTTGCTGGCGACGATAACCGCAGCTGCGCCATCGTTAATACCCGATGCGTTGGCAGCTGTTACAGTACCTTCTTTTACAAAGGCCGGGCGTAGCTTAGCCAGTGAGTCGGCTGTTACACCAAAGCGCACAAACTCATCCTGTGCAAAGATGATTGGGTCTTTTTTGCGCTGAGGGATTTCTACAGGCACTATCTCGTCAGCAAAGCGATTGCTATTGATGGCCTGTTCAGCCTTATTCTGTGATTGAGCAGCAAAGGCATCCTGCTCTTCACGTGTCAGGTTGTATTTATTGGCCAGATTTTCGGCGGTAATACCCATGTGGTAGTTGTTAAACACATCGGTTAAGCCGTCAGCAATCATTGAGTCTACCAAAGTACCATCGCCCATGCGGTAACCGGTACGTGCTTTAGGCAGCAGGTAAGGGGCTTGTGACATATTTTCGGCACCACCTGCAATAATCAGCTCGGCATCACCAGCCTTAATGGCCTGAGCAGCCAAAGCAACGGTACGAAGACCCGAACCACATACCATGTTAATGGTCAAAGCTGTTTTCTCTTTAGGGATACCAGCCTGCATCGCAATCTGACGTGCTACGTTCTGTCCGTGTCCGGCTTGCAGTACACTACCCATAATTACTTCATCCACTTGTTCGCCTTCCAGTTTGTTACGTTCCAAAAGTGACTTAACAACAGTGGCGCCCATCTGAGCAGGTGATACGTTAGCTAGTGTTCCGCCAAAATTTCCTACAGCTGTGCGGGCAGCGTCAATGATATAGATTTCTTTCATACTATTTGTTTTTAGTGCATAGTGCCAAGTGCACGGTGCTCAGTTTGTATATTAATTTTTGTTCGGGTGCAGCGCACAATGCACTGCGCACTTTTGTTTTCTTTTAGGCTCTATTGCCGGTGCGGATTTATAATCCGTGTCCTATTGCTTTTAACCTTAGCACAGATTATACATCAGCGCTAGGGTGAACTGCTTAATAGCTTGATGTCATCTTTACTTTATTATTCCCCCCTTCGCCTTTCAGGCACTTCCCCAAGGGGAAGATGTTGTAAGAGCTTGAGGATTTCTTCTTTAGGTTTTTAGCCATCATGGAAATGGCTATCAGCTACTTTCGTTCCACCATCTTTTCAACAATAAAAGAAGCAACGTTCTCAGGATAGGTGCCTCGACCAAAGCCCACATCGTAGCCCAGTTCCAGCGCCAGTTTGTTGCTGATGCGCGGACCGCCGGCACACACAATCAGCTTTGAGCGCAAGCCTTCGGCTTCCAGCAGTTCAATCAGATCGGTCATATTCTGGATGTGCACTTCCTTTTGGGTCACTACCTGCGATACCAGTATGGCATCGGCATTGAGCTCCACGGCTTTGCGAATCAGTTCTTCGTTGGGTACTTGTGCGCCCAGGTTATAAGCTTCCATCATTGGATAGCGCTCCAGGCCGTAGTGCTGGTCGAAGCCTTTCATGTTCATAATGGCATCGATACCCACCGTGTGAGCATCAGTACCGGTGCAGGCACCCACCACCACTACTTTTCGTTTGATGTTTTCTTTGATGAAGTTATTGACCTCGTAAAAGTCCATCGACTTTTCAACAGCTTCCACCTCAATCTTGTCGTAATCGAGTTGCAGCTGCGATTTGCCATACACCACAAAAAAGGAGAAGTCTTCCGACAGCGGGTTGGAGTGAACCACTTCCACTTCTTCAAAGCCTAGTTTGTGGGCATATTGTTTGGCCGCTTCGTCAGCTTTGGCTGAGTGGGGCACAGGCAGGGTAAACGACAACTGCACGGCGCCGTCGTTCATTGTATCTCCATAGGGACGTATCATGTTATCCATTTCCTTACTTTTTTAATCCAAGTTCAACTTCCAAATAATCGTAAACCGGGTTAAAGTAGTTGTCTGCTTTTTCCTTCACCCCGTCGAAGCCTTTACCGCCATGCTTAGGGCGACTTACTTCGGCAAACAGTTTCTGTTCAATTGAATCAAACAGTCCTTTTTCGTTAATCTGTTCCAGGAACTCAATGGTTTCATCCAACACGTTTTGCGCGCGCGTTTGCATAATACCATCTTTCTTAAACTCAATGTCGTTGGCAAAATCCTTGGTATTGTTCAGGATGTAACGGGCATTTTCAACTGCCAGGAAACGGTCTTGCATAAATGGCGTGTGAATGGCCTCGGTAAGCATACCCAGCAGCAGGATGCCCTGGTTGGTTGACTTGGCAATGAAGTTGAACATGGCATTCATGATGTAGCCTTTGAACACATCACCGGTCATGTACTTAGTGGGTGGCATGTATTTCAATGGTGCCTCGGGGAAGATTTCGCGAGCCATCTGCGCCTGTGCCATCTCATACAGGAATCCGTTTTCAATCTGCGGATTCATCTCAAAGGCATGACCCAATCCCATCAACTTGGCAGGCAGGCCCGAGTCATAAGCAAATTGCTCATTGATAAACTGGGAAGCTGTTACGGTGTAGGCCTTTTCGTAGGCATCCGAGGTAGTCAGGTAGTTATCTTCGCCCGAGTTAATCACAATCTCGGCAAAGGCATTAATCATGCGCGAAAACTTCTGGTCCACAAAGGTGCGGTACATGTTAATGTCGCGGAACAGCACCCCATACATGGAGTCATTCAGCATCATATCCAGCCGCTCAATGGCACCCATAGCCGCTATCTCCGGCATACACAAACCCGAGCAGTAGTTTACCAGGCGGATGTACTTACCAATCTCGTTACCTACTTCATCCAGTGCCTTACGCATGATTTTGAAGTTCTCCTGCGTGGCATAGGTGCCGCCAAACCCTTCTGTGGTGGCTCCGTAAGGTACAAAGTCCAGCAGGCTTTGGCCGGTGGTACGAATCACCGCGATAATATCAGCTCCCTGGCGAGCAGCCGCCTGTGCCTGCTTCACATCTTCAAAAATGTTACCGGTGGCCACAATCAGGTAGAGGAGAGGCGCGTTTTCTTTCTCTTTGTATTCGGTAACTTTAGAAGTCCGGTAAGCCACATTGCCTTTGACACGATGCGAGAAAGCAGCTACCAGCTCTTCAGCCTTTTGGCGAATCAGTTCCATGTCTGTCAGCCCCAGTTGCGAGATGTCCAAGCCATCAGCAATGGCCCCATTCAGCTGTTCTACAGTCATGTTTTTTCGCAACAGTGCATTCACGTAGTAAGTAGAAGCACCGTACTGAATGTTATCGCCCAGTGCATTCACAATGGCATTGGGTACCGGCACATCATCGGCCGTTACGCCGTCGGCACCCAGCATGCGGAGTGTGGCGCGCTCAATGGCAACGGTGGTGTGTTGCTCAATGTAGTCGTTTACCGGCCGGGTGATTTGCTTTGACAGCTCCCTGGCCCTGTCTATTTTTTTTCTATCCAGATTTAGTTTCGATTGCGTCATTTTATTGGTCTAAATAGTCGTTAGCATAATTGATTATTTCTGTTGGCAGGCCAAGCATGCCTGCTATGGATAGGGCATCTTTTGATTGTTGACCATCATCGGTCACTACCTCATATTGCATAAAGGCATTGATAAGCCTTATTTTTTCGTTGATGTCATCAGGTTGCTTATGGCAGTGTTGCTCATAAGCTTGCCGGTTGAGTCCTTTCATCCTGTATTTGGCAACAAGCTTAATGGCGGGCATATTGATAAAATGCGTTGAGAAGAAGCCGGTAATATTAACATGCTGCGTTACAAATTTCAGAACGGCAAATAGTATGGCTTTGGCCTCCTTGGCATTGGTGGTGCGTGCCAGTTCGTCAACAAAAATCAGGCGCTCATCACTTGCTTCAATGGCTTCGGTTAGCTGGTGTATCTCCTGACCAAAGGAACTGAGGCCTTCCACATTGCCCGATTGCCCGTTGCCCAGCACATGAATGCTGTCGAAAAGGCGTGTTGAGAAACGTCTGGCTGGTACTCTGAAACCCAACTGTGTCAGCAGTTGTAAAAAGGCCAGCGTTTTAAACAAAACTGTCTTACCACCCATATTGGAACCCGAAAGCAGAATGGCATTGCTGTCAAAATCTGCATTTAAAGGCGTGTATTCAAGTTGTTTTCGCTGGTGTTTTTCCCAAAGCGGGTAAAAAACGCCCTCGCATACCTCAATTAATTTTGCGTTGTAATCGGGCTTGTTCAGCTTAAGTTGTAAACTAAAACGTGCCCGTGCCAGACTGATATCCAGAAGACAGACGGTGTCAATTGCTCTCTTAAGCTTCTCTTTGTTTTGTTTGATGGCCTCAGACAAATCAATCAGTACTTTCTTCTCTAACTCCGACTCTTTTGTCAGCAAGTTTTCCTTTACCTGCAGTGCTTCCAGATAGCTTTTGCCAAAATAGGGCTTTACCTTAATCAGGTTCGAATCGTAAAACTCGCAATTAAGATCACTCACTTCCAATAACTCGGCGCGTTGTTTGTCAATCAGCACAAACTCACGCCCATCCATATCTATCAGGTATTTTTCCTTAATCTCACAGCATTTATCAATGCGTATGGCTGCAAGCTCATCATCCCGCAGGCGGATGGTATCTCTGACAGTTTTTAATGCATCGTCAAAGGCCGAAGACAGGTAAAAAGATTCGCTCTGATCATTGTCTGGCATCAGTTTCTCCAGCAGTTCATTCAGTTCGTACTCAAAATTCAACAACTGCTTAGTTGTATCATTGAGTTCGTTGTCAATAGCTCTTAACTGGAGCAGGAACTTTTTGATGAGCTGGATGTCAACGGCATCGTACTCGTTTTTATCTAGGGTGTTAAGGCGATCGATACGACTCAGATGGTTTTCAACCTTGAGTGCCTGATGATCTTGCTCGTTTAGATAAGCTATCAGCGCATCGGTGATGAGGTGAATGGCATCCAGCTCACGGCTTTCCGTGTAAAAATGCAGAGCTTCCTTATGCGCTTTGCCATAGGGAGTCAAGGGCCTGTACTTTTCGTAAAAGCTGTCAAACGCAGTGAAAACTATGACTTTACTGATGCACATAAGGGTTAAGAATTAATTCTGTTCGAATGCCTTTACTCATGTATAATTGCGAAAATGCTTCCTGGGCAATATCTTTTAGTACTGCCACATAGCCTTTTAATATGGGACGATTGATTACCTTAATGATGACACGCTTTTGCAAATGTTGAAGCTGCTCATAATTCAGAAATATGGCCGTCAGGTCATTAATGACCACTGTCTGGCAATTGCGCGGTATGCTGCTGAGCTTACCAGGAGTCAGGGCTCCTTCAATAACAAAAGCATTATCATCCTGCGAGGCCATTTCAAAACCAGCTGACACAGATAGTAGCTGCATTTGTTCCAGTGCTTTTTTCATATTACGACGGTCGATATTAACCACATAATAGAAACCACTATTGGCAATTGCGCTCACTGGTGTCAGGCGGCTGGCTGCTCCGTCAATGATAATAGAGCGATAGTTAAGTTCTTGTCTGATAAAATCAATCAGGTGTTTTAGCTGCTCATTGTATTCCGGTCCAACCAGTTCGACGGTGCCGCTTCGCAAAGTTTTGGCAACCACCAATTGGCCCAGAGGTGTTTTAATCTGAAAAGCCTTCTCAACTTTAAACAATCCTGAACTTTTACGCAACATGGGGTAGCTGGTAATGAACACGTCACCAGGCTCTGTTTTGATCGATGGCTTGTCACGGCCATCAATCTGGTCATGACTCTCGCCATCGATGCCAATGGTCGCAAAGGCGGGTGCTTCCACTTTCCTGATTTGGTTAAGTGCCCAATTCATAAATGTGGTTTTACCCGCGTTTTTGCGATTACCCATCACAAAGCTGGTGTTGTTAATAAAGCGATATGTTGCGTTAGTTGTGTTCATTTTGTTGTTCAGGAACTTATTCAATCTCCCTAATGCTAAGCTTCAATCATTATTGTTTGTTTACCACTGCCTACTGCCTGGAAAACTTCTGCCTTCATTAATGCTTTCCATTGGTGCGCGATTCGCGACGTAACGATTGAGGAATGATGGTACCACCTTCGTTCAGCAGTTTTGCCACACCGTCTTTGGCCACTAAGGATTCGTCACTACAGAATGAACAGTCTGATGTTTTGTGCCCCTGGTAGTCCGATGGTTGCGTATAACTGGTTATCATACCTTCATAGTTACGCAGTACCACACGTTTTTCAGTTTGCGAAATCAGGTAATCAGGCATCACCGGAATCTTACCACCGCCACCTGGTGCATCCACAACAAAGGTGGGCACTGCCATTCCTGTTGTATGTCCTCTCAGGTTCTCAATGATTTCGATACCTTTTGAAATGGTGGTTCTGAAGTGAGAAATACCCTCAGACAAGTCGCACTGATAGATATAGTAAGGCTTAACACGGATGCGCAGCAAGTCATGCATCATAGCTTTCATAATGTTAGAGCAGTCGTTAATCCCTTTCAGTAATACCGACTGGTTGCCCATCTGCACACCGGCATTAGCCAATTTTTCGCATGCCTGACGTGCCTCTTCTGTAATTTCTTTAGGATGATTAAAGTGCGTATTCACATATACCGGATGGTGTTTTTTAATGATATCGCACAAATCATCGGTAATGCGCTGTGGCAATACCACTGGCATGCGGCTGCCTATGCGAATAATTTCCACATGGTCAATCTTGCGCAGTTCGGTAAGGATATAATCAATGCGGCTATCACTCAGAATAAGCGGGTCGCCACCAGAAATGACAATATCTCTTATTTCTGGTGTTTTAGCAATGTATTCAAATGCTTTTTCCAGATGGCCACGTGCCATGTCTTCATCCGTTTCGCCAACTATACGACGGCGTGTACAATGGCGGCAATACATCGAACACTCATGTGTCACCAGCAGAAGGGCTCTGTCGGGGTAGCGGTGTGTTAAACCCGGAACCGGTGAATCCACATCTTCGTGCAACGGGTCGCTTAAGTCTGACTCATCAATGTGTAATTCTTGTAAAATTGGCACCGCCATCTTTCGCACCGGGCAATTCACATCATCTTTGCTCATCAGAGCCGCATAGTATGGCGTGATGGCCATTTTAAACTTCTTAAGGGTTTTGGCCAGGTGTTCATGCTCTTCATCGCTCAATGGCAATACCTTCTCCAGACTGGGGATGTCGCGGATTGCGTTACGCATTTGCCACTTCCAATTGTTCCAGTCCTCCTCCTTCACATCTTTAAAAAGAGGGATACTCTTATAGTCAACGTTTGAATATTGTCGTTTCATTTATGTAGATTTTTTGTTGTCGGTGCTTAGTGCTTAGTGCACTGTGCACTGTGCACTATTTATGTATACAACTCTTCGTATAATTTTCTGATTTTCTCACTCTTCCGCAGGATATCAATAGACATATCAGCATGTCCCATAGCATAACCGTTGCCAATCAGCATATCCACATCTTTGCCAACTCCTTCGGCTCCCAAAGCTGCTTTAGTAAAGGAGGTTGCCATGCTGAAGAAATAGACTGTTCCACGATCTTTACACATGAGGATAGAGCCCATTTCGGTGTTGGTGATGTTGACGTTGTTGATAACCACATCGGCCAGTTGCCCATTTGTTAGCTTGTCAATGGTTTCGTAGCACTGAAGCGCATCGGTCGCATTCAGTTTAATGGCGTGATGACAAACTTCTACCTGTTTCAGGCGTTCGATGTTCTCATCGCTGTAATCAGCTCCAATGACCATTCCATTCTCTCCAACCAGTTCTTTGGCAACAGCGCAACACAGGATGCCTGACTTGCCACCTGCTCCCAGCACTACCACCGTGTCACCTTCTTTTACCAGGCGTTCAGTCTGAGCCGGCGCACCACAAACATCCAAAACAGCCAAAGCGAGTGTTTCAGATAGGTCAGTGGGCAGCTTGGCATAGATGCCACTTTCAAACAAGATGGCTTTTCCTTTGATTTTCACCTGGTCAATTTCTGGTTTGATGTCCAGTATTTCCTCAATATATAATGGTGTCAACGATAACGATACCAGCGTTGCAATGCGATCACCTTTTTGCAGATTAATCTTCCCTTCCAGTGCGCTGCCAACCTTCTCAATGGAACCAATCAGCATGCCTCCCGAACCAGTCACCGGATTCTTCATCTTGCCTTGTTTGGCAACAATATCCAGAATGATTGATTTAATTTCTTCAATATTTCCCTTTGCCTGATCTTTAATCTGTGTGAAACTGGCCGAGTCGATATTTAATACATCAACATCGATGAGTATCTCGTTGTCATATATCTCACTCATGTTGTTATCAACAACAGTAGCTGGTTGTGGCAAAACTCCTTTAGGTTCTATTACCCTGTGTGTACCGTATTTATTTCCCGTCTTCATTTTGGTCGTAGATAAATAAGCTAATAGCCATCAGCTAACAGCTATTAGCCTTTGTTCTTTTGTCATTAAAAGTCTTGATTCTTACCTCTCTTTATATGCCTTTCAGTTGCAACATCTCACGCACATCGGCTGGTGTGGCTATTTCATAGCCGGCATCACGCGATAGCTTGGCAGTGCGCTCTACCAGCTGTGCATTACTGTCGGCCAATACTCCTTTTGAGTAATATACATTGTCTTCAAATCCAACGCGAATAAAGCCATTGCCTATGGCAAATGCACCGTAGTGAGCAGGAACACAGGCACGCCCTACGCCCATAACTGTCCAGTGTGCACCTTCAGGAATACGGCTCACTAGCAGATTTAACAGCTCTATGTCGTAAGGAATGGCAGCCGGCACGTTCATCACAAATCCATAGTGGTAAGGTGGTTTAAGCAATCCTTCCTTAATAAGGATGTCGGCTGCTGCCACATGTGAAATGTCAAAGCATTCTAATGTTGGACGAACATTATACTTAATCATTTCTTTTGCAAAGCGACGCATGGTTGGCAAGGTATTCACGATGTAATCGTCACCGAAATTAACTGTTCCACAGTCAAGCGAAGCCATTTCCGGCTGTAACTCTTCAATAACGGCTACACGCTCATCGTCTGTCATGCCTACAGCACCACCTGTAGTAATTTCAATCACGATGTCGCAACGTTCACGGATCAGGCGGATGGCTTCTTTAAATACTTCAGGGTCTTGCGTAGGACCGCCATTTTCGTCACGTACATGCAGGTGAACAATTGAAGCACCCGCTTTATAGGCGTCATAGGTAGCATCAGCTATTTCAAGCGGTGTTAATGGTAAATTGGGATTGTGCTCGCGAGTGGTTTCAGCTCCACAAACTGCACAGGTTATTATCATTTTTTTCATTTTTCTTTCTTTTTGGTAGTTACTGATTGCTTAAGGTTTAATTGTTGAAGAAGGGTTTATCCGCGGCCAATGATAACGCCTGATGGATCGACTTTCTCACGCAGTATGCGCAGCTCCTCGGCACTCGGCTCAACAGTTGTTTCATAGTTTTCAGGGATGATGATGTCGAATTCAGCATTGGCTTTCACATCTTCTAGTGTTTTGCCCGGGTGGAGTGATAGCAGCATCATAGCCTTCGACTCCTCTTGATAGCCATAAACGCCAATGTCGGTAATCACCTTGTAAGGTCCGGTATTGGCTGGTAAACCTGCTTCTACGCGCGAGGTGCCACCTTCTATGAATCCCGGAGTGGTGATAAAATCCACTTTATTGGCAAATCGTTTTTGGTTTTGCGGAGTTACCACCATGGTTCTCCAGCAGAGAGAAGCGAGGTCATTGGCGCCACCACTTCCCGGGAATCGTGTTTTTGGTTTATTGTAATCGTCTCCAATCATTGTGGAGTTCAGGTTACCGTATTTGTCAATCTGGGCACCGCCTAAGAAGCAGTAATCCACTACGCCGGCCTGACAAAGTTCCATGATCTCAGCCATTGAAGTGGCCTTAAGCCCTTTGTGAGTGGTGCGTGAGTCGCCTACCGAGATGGGCATGGTTGGTAAAAGAGGAGCAATACCACCTGCTTCAAACATGATGGTCAGGTTGGGTGATTGGGTCATCTGTGCCAACATAGCTGCCGCCACAGGAACACCGGTGCCTACCACTACCATTGCACCGTCTTCAAGGTTGCGGGCTGCAACGGTTATCATTAACTCCATTGGATTATATGTTGTTTCCATTTTGTCTTGATTTTTCAGGGTTAGTACAAATGTTCGGCTTGCATCAGTTGCTTCATCTTGTTCATGCCACCGTTTTTCTCCAGATACTCATAGAAATCTTTTGACGATAGGATGTGATGGCCAACGAACTCTTCCAATTGCATTTCATCTTTTTCAGCTACTAACCAGTCTTTCAGGTGTTCTTCATCGGAGAAGTATTCGCCCGGCATATTACCTGGGTAAGAACCAAATGGCATTTCAATCACGGCATCCACGCACCAGTATGGAATCACTGTTTTACCTGGTTCACGCCTGATTTCTTCGTTAGAAATGATTTTCTCGGTGGTTACAATTACCCGCTTAGATGCTTTGGCGATGTCGTCATCAGCCACCAGGATGCCATCAATCTGGCAGTTGCCGTATACATCAGCGCGGTGCACGTGTAAGATGGCTACATCAGGGTAAAGCGCTGGTAAAGCCGCCAGTTTCTGACCGGTAAACGGACATTCTACCTCTTTGGCAGCAGAGTGCTTAAATGTGTCGGTGCCCAGCATTACGCGCGATGGTAGGTAAGGTAAACCCATTGCAGCCGCTTTAAAGCGCCACGAGAGTGCTCCGTTCGACCATTCGGTTACTTTTACGTTGCCCGACTCAAACATGCGTCGTGAGTTCTTGGATAAGCCTCGAGCCTCCAGTCCGACTATGTAAGCAGCGTCACAACGGTTAAAGGACTTACCGGCACTCAGCAGCTGACAATCGTGTGTAGATACGTGTCCTGCAAAGCCCAGGTTTTTCTTCTCTTTACGGATAATTTCATGGATGAGAGCTGTTGGAATACGTACCCCACCAAAGCCGCCGATGGCCAGGTAGTCACCATCATTTACATAGGTGTCAATGGCCTCTGCAACAGTGGTAAGCTTATTCTTCATCTGTTTTTTCTTGTTGCGAAGAAAGCCTCTCATTTCATCGGCATTGGGCGACATAAACAGCTCGCCAATACCTGTATTTAATTTTGTATCGTTCATTGTTTTTCTTTTTAAGCTGTTAGCATTATGCATGGTGCTTATTAATGTTTCCCGCAGATTTCGCTGATTTTCACAGGTTTTTTCAGCGTCATTCTGCGCCATCTGCAGGCGAAAATCAAGTATTAATACTTTTCAGTTAGGTATTGCAATGCTTCTTCGATGGATTTCACGGTGTAATCCAGGTCCTCCTGTGTATGACGGTGGCAGATGTAGCCGTGGTGGTATGGCTGCAGGAAGACGCCTCGGCGAATCAGCTGCGTGTAAAAGTCGTTACGTTTCTTTTTATAGCTGCCATCTTCATTTTTATCGAAGGTGATGAACATCATCGGTGCAATACCACTGATGCGTGCGCCAACCGGATATTTCTTCAAGAGGGCGTCAATCTTATTATTGAACTCTTCGCCTTTTTCCCAGATTTTATCCAGCACTTTGTCGCGCTCCAGGATTTCAATTGTTTTTAGAGCGGCCACATAACTCAGGCTGTTGGGGAAGAAGGTAGAAGATATAAATACGTTTGATTCGCCTTCTTTCATGATTTCAGCTTTACCGGTTACAGCCCCAATAGGGTAACCGTTGGCCATGGCTTTACCAAATACAGCTAAATCAGGTGTTACTTTATATAGTTTTTGAGCACCACCAATGCTTGCTCTGAAGCCGGTACGAATTTCATCGAAGATAAGTACTACACCATATTTTTTACACAATTCTTTTACGCCTTCCAGGAAGCCTTCTTTAGGTTCTGTGATAGGAGCTGCCAATGGGTGGCCCAGTGGTGTAATAATAACTGCTGCTGTGTCATCACCGTGCTCTTTCAGTAAATTTTCTAAAGACTCAAGGTTGTTATATCTGAACTCAAATACATCTTCGTACAGCTTTTCAGGGATACCACCTTTTACTTCCACACACCAGTCGTGCCAGCCATGGTAGCCGCAGCGCATTACTTTTGTGCGCTTGGTATAAGAGCGAGCCAGGCGGATAGCTGTGGAAGTGGCATCAGAACCGGTACAAACGAAGAGGCTCATTTCAGCACATGGAATCAGTTCATTCATCTTCTCAGCCAGCATGTTCTGGTATTTCTGAGTCAGCGAGAAGCAGAAGCCTTTATTCTGGATTTGATCAATCACTGCATCATCTACTTCTTTTTCGCGATTGCCTAATATCATAGGCCCATAGGCGCATAGGTAGTCGATGTATTCATTGCCATCGATATCGGTCACACGGCCACCTTTACCATGATCGAAATATACAGGGAATTCACCCTCCACAAAGTTATATGGGCGACGAATACCAAGTACTCCGCCAGGAATTAAGGATTTACCTTTCTCTAATTCATTTAATGAATTTTCTAAGTGTAGCTTTTTTGCTTCCATAGCTATATGTTTTTTTGGACTAATGCGAGATGTAACTATTCGGTGAACCAGTATGGTTAAGGATAGTATCAGTTGGTGGCAGGAGAAATATTGCCACAGGAGGTGCTCTAGAAGTCTGTTACTTCTATTCTTTCTATTGCGTCTTGTATCAATTTATGCACCCAAATCATTGTTGTATAGTAACGCTAGTTGTTTTTAGTGTTAAAATATACACAAAAGTAAGATGAATGTTAAAAATACAACATGATAAAGCGCATGAATTTTATCAAAACATGCGCTTTGGTGTAATTTGAATTTAATCTAAATACAAGTAGTGATTACTCTTTATCGGGTGTCCATTCCCTTATATTGATTAAATCGGGGAAAGCTTCGGGTTTATAAATAGATTTGCCACTCAGTGTGCGCAGGCATTCCTGAATACCTTCTGGAATGCTAGGGTGGGGGTAGAAGATTTTTAATACTTCGTGCAGGCTATTGCCCTGGTTAATGAGGTGGGCTACTGATACAATAAAGGCCGATGCCTGTGGACCGGCAGCACGCATCCCTAAAATGCGTTGCTCATCATCGTTGCTGACCAGGATCTTCACAAAACCGTTGGTGTTGCGCATGGCAATGGCCCGGTTTACCAGTTTGTTTGAGTAATAGGCAGCTTTATAAGGTATCTGTCTTTGTTGCAGCATCTTTTCATTGGCACCTACAGCAGCCACTTCGGGTTTGAAGAACATGAGCGTACTCATGTGTGAGTAGTCTAATGGATACTGTGGGATATCCCCGATTTTCTCAGCTGCCAGACGCCCCTGAAACTCGGCGACACTATACAACTGGCTATGACCTGTTACATCACCGGCGGCATATACATGGCAAGTACCTTTGCCATCTCTCAGCAGGCAATCGTCCTGGATGGGAATGGTGCCGTTCTTGTGTAATTCAATACCTATTTTTTCGAGGTTAAGGCCTTCGGTATTAGGGACGCGCCCAATGGCCACCAGGGCAACATCTACTTCAATTACTTTACTGTGTCCATCATGATAATCAAGCACTACTTCCAGATGCTCAGGATGCTTACGTATATGGCGAAGCGTAGCCGTGTGGTGTATGTTTACGCCGTTGTTTTCGAGGTTGCGCGACACAAAGCTGCTCACATCATCATCTTCGTAGGGTAGCACCCTGTTGGAACGGTCGAGCAGGTGTACTTCGGTTTGACCAAAGTTGGAGAAGATGGTGGCAAACTCACATCCAATAATACCCGAACCAATGATGAGCATGCGTTCAGGAAACTCTTTCAAATGCAGAATGCCGTCGGAGGTAATGATGCGCTCGCCATCAATCTGCAGGCCATCATACAGGCGCGGTCGCGAACCGGTAGCAATAACAAAGTTGGTGCCTTTGATTAGCTTCGTACCTTCCTTGCCTCTTACTTCAATGTGATCGGCATCTACAAAGCTGGCCCAGCCATATTCGATGGTCAGTGCTCCTTTTTTGTTTTGGGCTGGTGAAAAGGTTTCTATCTGGCTCAGCATCTGGTACTGTTTTTCCTTGGCGGCCTGTATAACCGTTTTCTTCACCTTTTCGAAATTAACACTTAGTGAGCTGACGCGGTAGCCACGGTCGATGCGTGCTGCAATGGCATAATCCATTGAAAGCTCATACATGGTTTTAGAGGTGAGGGCTCCATTCATGATGCCGGCTCCACCCAGGTGTTTGCCTTCAATAATACATACATTTAATCCGTAATCTAAAGCGCGAATGGCGGAAGAGAATCCGGCAGGACCACTGCCAATAACTACCAGGTCGTAAGTGTTTGTCATCGTATAAAAACTTATATCCATATAAAAAAAAAGAGTCGCAATTGTTTATTGGCAACTCTTCTTTATTTATATCTCCGTCAATATTTTGTTATTCGTGCGGCTCATTAGGCGTAAACGTATCAACATGGCGATTGATTTTTTGCCTGTATAATTCGTTTATCGTTAGTATAATACCTGTTTCCTCTACATCGCCAAAGCGGTCGTTGATGGCGGTGCCAAATGTTTTCATCGATGGCGACAGGTTCATATAGGCGTTGATGAGTGGTGGTATATTTTCGCCAAACTCTCGCACGCGTTTGGTCAATATCTTGTAATCCTCCTGGTAGTTCTGGCCACAGAAAATCTCTTTCAAATCCTGAGATGTCAGATCGATTTCCACCGGTTTGTGTGGATACAGCAGCTTATCCGGATCACCAAAATACTTCTGCATGAAGCCCAGAATCAGGTCGCGTGCAAACCGGTTAAAATGCGTGTACATGGTTACCTTACCAAAGAAATATTTCATTTCGGGGTGGCTCACAATTAATGAACCTAAGCCGTCCCACAGGTTATCCAGCGCAAACAGGCTTTTGGTGCCTGCTTTGGACGATTGATAGGTGGGCTGCACAAACGAGCGTCCCAACTCAATCATATAAGGCAGATAATCTTTTACAAATTGCTCAGAAAAGTGAAAAAGCCTTGAGGTGGCCAGCTTCACATTGCCGTCTTTATCAACGGGTATGTCGCTGCCCAAGAGGTAACGGTAGCCGCCTAATACCTCTTTTTGCTGAGGATCCCAAACTATAAGCTGGCGATAGGGTACCTCGGCTGTATCGTAGTCGTCAATGTCGGTTTCTTTACCGGTTCCGCCACCAGCCATTCGAAAAGTGATTTCGCGCAAACGACCTACCTCGCGCATCAACGCAGGTGCCTGATGGGCTGTAAAGTCGTATATCTTGTTATCGCCTTTGTTGGTGTTACGAACAAATGTCTCCTGATTCAATTCAGCTTCCAGCTCTTCTCGCGGCACAGGAGGTATTATTTCTTTTACTCTCATTCGGTGATTTCTTACAGTAGACTACAAAATTAATTTATTTTCGCTAAGGCGTAGACTTCGTCTTTAATTTTTTGAGCCCAGTCTTTACTGGCTTTGCCCACTTCTACGTCTGAAATGTTAATTGGTTGCCCAAATGTGATGGTGATTGTTTTATTGCGTTGTAAATAAAGTTCATCCACCAGGTAAAGCATCTCAATGTTGGCTTTAATGCCCAGTTTCTTACGCCAGTTGGCCAGGTTGTAGAAGCGTTTGGTGTTTTCACCTGATATATGAACCGGTACGATATCGCGCTTGTGCGTTTTGGCCTTTTTAATGAAATTAGGTTTCCAGTCCAGGTCTTTGATGATGCCGTTTTTACCTTTGCGTGATACCAGTCCGGCCGGAAACATCAACATCTGGTTGTCGCTGGCATAGGCTTCGTCAATCACTTTAGCTGCATCGCGACTGTGACCACCGTGTTTGTTGATGGGCAAAAAGATGTCGCGCAGGTTGGTGAGGTTCATCAGTATGTCGTTGACCGGAAACTTTAGGTTTCTAAAATAACGTCCCACAGCTGCTACGAACACCATGCCATCTAATCCTCCCAGCGGATGATTGGCTACAAACACATAACGCCCTTCTTTGGGAATGTTTTCTGCACCTTTAATCTCGTAGCGCGATTGGAAATTGGCAATAATGGCTTCAGCATATTCGATACCATATACATCGCGGTTATCGGCGATAAATTCGTTGATCTCATCCTGGTGAGTGATGCGCTTCAGATAGTTAACCAGGAATTTAGGAATGAATTTTTTAAGCCGCGGGTTCTTATCGTGAAATACCTTATCGATATCAATAAACTTGTCGTCTCCTTGTCTCTTTTCCATGCTTCAATAACTAATCGAGTTCAATTTTAGGAAATATTTTAGAAAGATGTGGTAATTAACGGGTTTTTCTGGGAGAATAGTGGTTAGTCAGTAGTCAATAGTCAGTGGTCAGTAGTTGGGAGTATAGGGTTTGGATTTTAGGGGTTAGGGTTTAGGGCTGAAGAGTTGAAAGTTGAGGAGTTGAAAGTTGAATGAGCTGGATGACGGGAGATAGGGGTGTGGTGTTTCGTCTTGCACCTACTGTTTATAAACGCAGAGTCGCAAAGACACGGAGTTATTTTAGAGAGTGATGAGACGTGGGTTGCGGAGTGTTATTTGGTGGTTAATGGTAGCTGGTTCGGGTCAACCAACGGGCTACTTGCTGCGCTCATCCGCTTCCCAAAGCCTCGCGACCACTTCCCAACGCCTTACAACCGCTGCGCAATGGCACCAGCCGCCTTCCCGGTGGTTCCAGCCGGGTATACAGTGGCTCAAAGTGACAATATGGCAGGCAAAAGCGCTTCCCAATGGCTCCAAAGCAGTGCGCAATGCTTTCAGCAGCATTATTGATAAATGAATATGTCATTATAGCATGCGAATTGTGTTTAATATGATATGATTAAAATTTTGGGGAGTAGTGTATTATTTTTAGATTCGTTTAGCCTAATTGAAAGCCTTTAGCTAGCGCAGATTTGTAATCTGTGCTATGGAAATAAAAGGCTTCCAGGATGTTTTGCTTATAAAACAAAGGCACGGATTGCAAATTAGTGCCAGCAAGGGGAGAGAAAGGATTGTTGGAAGTGACGGTTATGAATGGAAAATATGTAGCTTATGAATAACAAGCCAAAAAAAGTTGTAATTGTTTTAATAATAATCCTTGGTTATGTAGGATATATGTTTTATTCTCAGATTGCACATAATAAGATCAAAAAGGATGGACGTTATACTGTAGGAACTGTCACAGATTTTAAAGCGAATTTTAGGAACGGTTATACGGTTTATTATGAGTTTACTGTTTCAGGTATTTTGTATGAGCAAAGAATGCATGTTTCTACTGAATATGACAACGTAATTAAACACCGATTCTTTGTTAAGTATAATCCTGAGTATCCTAGGCATAATTTCATAATGCTAGAAAAACCTGCTTTATCTAAGTTTTGGAATAGTCCATCAGAAGGGTGGAAACAAATCCCTCATTGAGTGAAATCCATAGCTAGTGCTGATTTGTAATCTGTGCTATGGAATAAAAAGGCTTCCAGGATGTTTTGCTTATAAAACAAAGGCGCGGATGGCAAATTAGTGCCAGCGTTGTGTAATATTAATGGTGGGTTAAAGCGAACAAAAAGTCTGTTTTTCAAGAATGAACAACTATTTTATAAATTATATGATTGAGTTTTTAGTGCTAGGTGTTGTTTTGGTTATTGGAATGATAGTCTTAATATCTAGAAGGAATCAAAAAAGAAGGTTACTCAAAGAAGGGGTTAAAACTACTGGTTTGGTGAGAAAGTTTGAATCAGTGTACCGAGGTTCAACCAATGCTGAAATTACGATTGCCATAATAGAATTTGAAACTAAGAATGGAAATCTTATTGTTGTAGAAAAGATGAATGTCAAAAAATATCGGATTGGTCAACGTGTAGATGTAGTTTACAATGAGAATGATCCAGAAGATTTTATTTTGAGCTAGTGTTTATTTAATTCTTCGTAGTGCTGGTTTTGTAATCTGTGCTATGGAATAAACAGGCTTCTTGGGTGTTTTGTCTATAAAACAAAGGTGTGGATGGCAAATTAGTGCCAGCGAGGGGGCAAATTATTAAGATATGAATGAACTATTATTTTTAATGCCAATTCCTGCAATTATCATTAGTAATTATTTAATGAAATTGGCACTAAAGAAGCATGGTTATCAGATTAGTTTATTTAATGATCACCATAAAGACTCAATTAATATTTTAAAATTAGTTTTTACTAAATTATCTATCTTACGGAGGATATCTTATGTCCTAATATTGAGTTTATATTTAATTGCATTTGGCATTTTTATAATTAACGTATTTAAAGTCATCAATAAATTATGAGGATATTGAAAATTAGTTCCTCAACCGAGCGAAGTCTGTGACTTCGTTTGAACTAATGGTTTAGTTTGTAACTCCGCGCTAGCGAGGGGTACATACTCATCAAATTGGAGGTGGTTATAATTATACACCAGAATCATTTATCTTTTTTAGAAAATAAATATGGCTGAAATTGTAATATTATTATTGTACGCTATTGTTTTTTTAATTTATGGATATGGTTTTTCTTTTAATACTAAAAAAACATTGTCCAAAATTATTTCTCTATCAAAAATGAAGGAGAATTCAAGATTTTGTAGGTTCTTATTAAGTAAACGAAATATTTATTGGATGAGAATATGTGGCCCCATATTATTGGTAATTAGTTTATTTTTATTTGTAATAGTAATGATTTCATCAATAGATATGGAAATTATATTTTAAAACCTCCGTTCCTCTTAGGAACAAAATAATGTAAATACGTTTGGTGTAGCGTCGCTACGTCATAATCCCTTAGCTAGCGCAGATTTGTAATCTGTGCTATGGAATAAAAAGGCTTCCTGGATGTTTTGCTTATAAAACACTGGCACGGATTGTAAATCCTCGCCAGCGAGGGGGAAGGTTTTATTATTAATAATGACAATGAAAAATATAAGAAACATATTTTGGATAGTATACTTAGTTGTAGGAACTATAATTGGCATTGTCTATTTAAAATCCGATTTTGATCCTATTAATGCTGAAAAAGAATTTGATATGTTCAATGCTTTAGTTGTTTATCCTGAAGTTCAGGATAAACAACAGATAGCTTCCAGAGTTCAAGTTGTTAAAGTATTTAAGGGCTATACACTGATAACGGATACAAAGGGAAATAAGTTTAGTGTTTTCTCAAGAGAGTTCAATCCGAATCCTGGTTATTATCATCTGACATTATTTAACTTTGTTGAAATTAATGATTTAATAGCAAGAGCACCTTATAGTGATACACTCTATTTATATAAAAGTAACGGTGAGAAATTGCCGTTTAAAATAAAATTTCGCTAGCTCCTCCGCCCCGTTCCACGTAGGAACTAAATAATGTAAAACGTTTGGCGTAGCGTCTCGCTACGTCATAATCAATAAGGCCTCAGGCCTGTGTAGTAACACAAAAGCCGCGTTGTTAATAGCGTGGCTTTTGTTATGAATTAATAGGGTATATTAGGCAAATCAGTCAGGATTTTAAATCCTGACTGGTTTAATGCGATAGTTCTTCTTTAGCCTTTTTCTTCTTTTACAAATTAGTATCAATCTTCTCCATGGCGTGCTAACAGCGAACAAATTAAAAGTATTAAAACGAGTATGCTAAGTCCCGATATGTATTGTCGGAATTTTCATTTTGATTTGCGTTTCTTGCCAGCTGCGGCCTGCAGCTGATTTGTGTGAATTTTTTCTCGAAAAAGTTATCAACAGGTGTCATAAAGTGGTTTAAAGTGGTTGCATGTGGTATTAAAGTTTTATACTTTTACCAGTGAAATACGTATTTAGTAATGATCACATTTATAGGCGATTTTGTTTGTAAGCCCGATGCTAAAGGGCGCGTTGTATTGCCTTCGCTCTTCAAGAAAGTGATGAGTGAAGCCAATCAATCGTCGTTTGTGGTCAGGAAAGACCTCTTTGATAACTGCCTTGTTCTAATCCCTCAGGACGAATGGCAGAAAGAAGTGCAGCTTCTGGAAAGCAAATTAAACAGTTTTCGACAAAAAGATAAAAGGCTGAAGCGGGCTTTGTATCGCTCCACAGCTGAAGTTAATCTCGATGGCAATGGTCGTTTTCTGGTGCCTAAGCGCCTGATGGAGATGGTGGGTGTGAATGGCGAGGTGGTGTTGTTGGGTGTTGGAAGTACCATCGAATTATGGAGCCGACAGCAGCTTGATGAGGATGGATTGAGTGGAGATGAGTTAGGAGAGTTGGCAGAAGAGTTACTAGGTGGTAACTTTGCGGCCGAAGAAGAAAAGTAATTGTTATGGAGCAGGGGTATCATATACCAGTTTTACTCAAGGAATCGGTGGATGGCTTAAACATCCGGCCCGATGGTGTTTACGTCGATCTGACATTTGGCGGCGGTGGTCATTCGCGCGAAATACTCTCGCGTTTAGGTGATAATGGTCGCTTGGTGGTGTTTGATCAGGATGAAGATGCCTACAACAACCGGCCCGATGATGAGCGTTTACTGTTTGTACGTCATAACTTCCAGTATCTTTCGCATTTTTTGCGTTACCTCAATATCGATAAAGTGGACGGTATATTGGGTGATTTAGGTGTGTCGTCGCACCATTTTGATGCGGCCGAGCGGGGATTCTCCTTTCGCTTCGAGGGCAAGCTGGATATGCGTATGGGCCAGGGCTTGCAGATGACGGCAGCCGATTTGGTCAATACCTATGAGCTGGATGATCTGAAACGCATCTTCTGGCAGTATGGCGAAATCAAATCATCGTACAAACTGGCATCAGAGATCATCAAAGCCAGGGCTTCACGTCCGTTCGAAACCACTACTGACTTAAAAGAGCTGGCCGAAAAGGTAGGGCCAAAAAAGGAGCAGTCGAAATTTCTGGCGCAGGTGTTTCAGGCTTTGCGCATTGAGGTAAATAAGGAGATGGACGTGCTGAAGTCGGTGCTGATGCAGTCAACCGATGCCATTAAGCAGGGTGGCCGTTTGTCGGTTATCTCTTATCATAGTTTGGAAGACCGTTTGGTGAAGAACTTTATTCGTTCGGGTGATTGCGATAAAAACCAGCCCGACAAAGATATATATGGACATGCCGATGTGCCGTTTAAAGCGGTTAACCGCAAGCTGATACTGCCATCGGACGAAGAAATTGAACGTAATAACCGGGCACGTAGTGCCAAACTGAGAATTGCAGAGCGGGTATGAAGTGGCGAATGAATAAGATACCGGAGTTCATGCTTTCCAAAGAGGAGGTGGATGAGTTAAAAAACATCTCGGTACGTGATGTGATTAACGGCCGGTTATTTACGCGCTCACTGGTGGCCAAGCAATTGCCTTTTGCTTTGTTCCTGGCTTTTTTTGCTTTTCTCTATATCGGTAATCATTACCGCATGGAGGAGCAGATGCGCGAAGTGGCCAGACTCAATGGTGAGCTGAAATCACTGCGCTACGAGGCCATTACCACCTCTTCGGAGCTGATGTTTATGAGTAAGCAGAGTGAGGTATTAAAAAAGATAAGAGCGAAAAACCTGGAACTGGAAGAATTAACTGAGCCTCCAAGGCGCCTAAAGGTGAAGAAGTAAATGCAGATAAAGAAAAGTATCATATTGCGTTTTGGTTTGCTGTATATTGGCATAGCTGCTTTGGCTGTGGTGATATTAGGCAAGGCGCTGTATTTGCGCATTGTGGAGGGGGATAAGTATGAAGATCTGGTGGAGGAGCATACCAATAAGGATATTGTGATTGACGCGAACCGGGGCGATATTCTGGCTTCGGATTATCGAAAGCTGGCCTGCTCGGTGCCAACCTATCGCATACATATGGATATGCGGGCGCACGGCCTTACCGATGAGGTGTTTAATGCCAATATTGATAGTCTCTCCTTATTATTGTCGCGTTTTTATGGCGATCGTTCCAAGGCATCTTTTAAATCGGCGCTTAAAAAAGCCCGGGCCGAAGGCAAGCGCTACTACATGGTGCATCCTCGTCGTATCTCTTTTACCGAGCTGAAAAGGCTGAAGGAATTTCCAATTTTCCGATTGGGATCAAATAAAGGTGGTTTTATTCCGCGAAAGTATGAAAACCGCAAATTGCCATTTGGTGAACTGGCAGCTCGTACCGTTGGAAGTTTATATGCCGAAAAGGACCTGGGCGGACGCTTTGGTCTGGAAATGGCCTATAACAGTATTCTGCGCGGTGTGGCCGGTGTGAGTACGCGCACGCGTGTAAGCGGTAACTGGGTGGTCGAAGAGCAGGTGGAGCCGGTGGATGGACATGATGTGGTGACGACCATTGATATCGGTTTGCAGGACGTGGCCGAGAGTGCTTTGCTGCAGCAGTTGCAGGCGCACCAGGCCGACCATGGCTGCGCAGTGCTCATGGAAGTAGCAACGGGTAAAATTCGGGCCATTGCCAATCTGGGACAAACATCAACAGGTAAATACATAGAAGATTATAACTACGCTATTGGCGAAGCGACGGAGCCTGGCTCAACATTCAAGCTGGCGTCAATGATTGTGGCCTTGGAAGATGGTGTGGTGAAACTGACAGATAGTATAAAGACTGGTAAAGGCTATTGTTACTTTTACGATCGTAAAATGACCGACAGTCATCATGGTGGTTACGGCACACTTTCGGTAAAAGAGGTGTTTGAGAAATCGTCCAACGTGGGTATTTCCAAAATCATATTTGATAACTATCGCGATAACCCGCGTCGATATGTCGATCGTTTGTATTCAATGAATTTGAAGGAGCCATTGGGTATTGAGGTTAAGGGAGAAGGACTGCCAATGATTAAGTATCCCGGCGAGAAAACCTGGTCGGGTGTAACACTTCCCTGGATGTCCATAGGTTATGAAATTCAGCAAACGCCTCTGCAGGTGTTGACGTTTTATAATGCGGTGGCCAATAATGGTAAGATGGTGAAGCCCATGTTTGTGGAGTCCATTCAGCACCATGGCGAGGTGATTAAAGAAATGAAGCCGGTGGTACTCAATCCATCCATTTGCTCCCTTGAAACCATTGATAAGGTGCATGAAATGCTGGTGGGTGTAGTTGAGCGAGGAACGGCACGTAACATCAGAAGTGACCGCTATCAGATTGCCGGCAAAACGGGAACCGCACAGATATCGAACGAAACCACTTCATATAGTGATAAAAAGCATCAGGCCTCGTTTGTAGGCTATTTCCCGGCTGATAAGCCTTTGTATACTTGTATTGTGGTGGTTAATGCGCCCTCTAACAATGTGTATTATGCCAATGTGGTAGCTGGTTCAGTGTTTAAGGAGATTGCCGATCGGGTATATGCACAAAGTTATCATCATGCCGATATTGAAACGGAGCATCAGGTGCAGCTGGCTCAGCATCAGCCATATTCCAAAGGCGGTAAAAAGGAAGAGTTGCTGACGGTTTTTAATGAGCTGGGTGTGATGGTGAATGGCCAGGAGGTTAATTCCCAATGGATTTCGGCATCCGCCAGGGAACACGAAGTGAATGTGAAGGCTAAAAGTTTTCCTGATGGCATTGTGCCAAATGTGAGAGGCATGGGTGCTAAGGATGCGGTCATGCTGCTCGAAAATATGGGATTGAAAGTAATTATTAAAGGAGTAGGGGCTGTTCGGGATCAGTCGATGACGGCGGGTCAGAATTTTAGAAAAGGAGCAACCATCTATTTACGATTAGGATAAATGAAACAGAAACTGTCGGATATATTAAAAGGGGTTGGCGTTATCGAACAAATTAACGCCACAGATTGTGAAGTGGAGCAGATTGTGTTTGACTCCCGAAAGGCGAATGCCAATGCCTTGTTTGTCGCCATGAAAGGCACAGTGGTTGATGGGCATCAGTTTATACCACAGGTATTGGAGGCGGGTTGTAAATGTATTGTGTGTGAGGTAATTCCTGTGGAGTATCCTGAAGACGCAATGATTGTAAAGGTGGACGATAGCTCTATGGCCCTGGGGCAAATGGCGGCTAACTTCTATGATAATCCTTCTGATAAGTTAAAGCTGGTGGGGGTAACAGGTACCAATGGTAAAACAACCACAGCTACGCTCTTGTATCACCTGGTGATGAACATGGGTTATAAAGCCGGTTTGTTTTCTACTGTGGCCAATTTTATTGGTAAAGCCCGCTTAGATGCCACGCATACCACGCCTGATGCAGTAACGCTGAATAAAACCATGGCTGAAATGGTGGATGCGGGCTGCGAATATTGTTTTATGGAGGTTAGCTCACATGCACTGGTGCAGAATCGTGTTGCCGGCTTGAAGTTTGCCGGTGGTTTGTTTACCAATATCACTCATGATCACCTGGATTATCATGGAACCTTCAAGGAGTATATAGCTGCTAAAAAGTCATTTTTTGATGGCTTGAGTAAGCGGGCCTTTGCCTTAACTAATGCCGATGATAAAAATGGGCAGGTAATGTTGCAAAATACAGCGGCTCAAACCTATACTTATTCACTGAAGGGCATGGGTACATACAAAGGACGCATCATTGAGAGTATGTTTGAAGGCATGCAGCTGGAAATTGACGGGCAGGAAATATGGACGCAGTTTGTGGGGCATTTTAATGCGCAAAACCTGCTGTTGGTGTATGGTGCTGCTTGTTTGTTAGGTTTTGATAAGGAAGATGTGCAAGTGGCTATCAGTCAGCTCAAGCCTGTGGACGGTCGTTTTGAAACCATGCGTTCCAAGTCTGGCAAAACGGCTATTGTGGATTATGCCCATACGCCTGATGCTCTGAAGAATGTAATTGAAACCATTAACCTGGTGCGTCAGCCCAGTCAGCAGCTGGTAACTGTGGTAGGAGCCGGCGGTGATCGCGACCCAATGAAACGCCCTGAGATGGCTAAAGAGGCGGTTGGAGGTAGCTCCAAGGTGATTTTGACTTCTGATAATCCAAGAAGTGAAGAGCCCGAATCGATTATTGAGCAGATGATGGAAGGGGTGAGTTTTAAGGAGCGTATCAAGGTACTATCTATTGTGAATAGGCGTGAAGCGATTCGCACGGCCTGTATGGTGGCCGGACCGGGAGATATTATTCTGATAGCCGGTAAGGGGCATGAAACCTACCAGGAGATTAAAGGAGTGCGTAGTCATTTTGATGACAGAGAAATTGTAAGAGAAGTATTTAACGAAGAATAAAACCAAAAGCATGTTGTATTATCTTTTCGAGTATTTGGAAAAAATGAATGTGCCTGGAGCCGGCGTGTTTCAGTACATTACCTTTAGAGCTGGTATGGCGGTGATTGTCGCTTTGCTTACCGGAACTATCTTTGGTAAATTGGCCATCGGGATGCTTCAGCGACAGCAGATTGGGGAGGTAGTGCGCGATTTGGGGCTGGAAGGTCAGTACGCCAAAAAAGGTACACCTACCATGGGGGGTGTTATTATTATTGGTTCCATCCTGATTCCGGTTTTGTTGTTTACCAAACTTGATAATATTTATATCATCTTAATGATTGTCTCAACGCTTTGGTTGGGAGCTATTGGTTTTATTGATGATTATATAAAGGTATTTAAAAAAGATAAGGAGGGTTTGGCCGGTCGTTTTAAGATAGCTGGTCAGATTGGTATTGGATTAATTGTGGCTATCACGCTGTTTTCGAGTGGTGATGTGGTGGTGCGTGAGAAAATTGCCGGGGAAACCGTTATTGTGCAACTGGATAATGGCGAACAGGTTGAGCGCCCGGCTACACAAGAGGTTAAGTCTACGGTAACGAATGTACCTTTCCTCAAGAACCACCAGTTTGATTATTCATCAGTGCTCTGGTTTTTAGGCGACCAGGCCAAAAAATGGGGCTGGTTAATATTTGCGGCGGCTGTTATTTTTATCATTACGGCGGTATCTAATGGGGCCAATATCACCGATGGACTCGATGGGCTGGCAACCGGTACCTCGGCCATCATTGGAGTTACTTTGGGCATTTTTGCCTATCTGTCCAGTAACGTTATCTATGCCGATTACCTGAATATCATGTATATCCCACACTCTGAGGAACTGGTGGTATTTATGGCTGCTTTTATTGGTGCTACAGTGGGGTTCCTGTGGTATAATTCTTTCCCGGCGCAGGTATTTATGGGCGACACCGGGAGTCTGACACTTGGAGGTATTATTGCTGTATTTGCGATTCTTTTACGCATCGAATTGTTAATACCTATACTATGCGGAGTTTTCCTCGTGGAAAACCTGTCTGTAATGATACAGGTGTCGTGGTTTAAATACACGAAAAAGAAATACGGAGAAGGACGTCGTGTCTTTAAAATGGCGCCTTTGCATCATCATTATCAGAAAATCGGCTATACTGAGTCGAAGATTGTAACGCGATTTTGGATTATCGGCATTATTCTGGCCGTATTAACAATAGTAACCCTTAAAGTACGATAGACAGCATGCAAAAACTGGTTGTATTAGGAGCAGGCGAGAGTGGAGTTGGTGCAGCTTTATTGGCAAAGCAGCAAGGCTGGGATGTGTTTGTGTCTGACAGTGGTAAGATAGCTGAGCGCTATCAGCAGGAGCTTGATGATGCCGGCATTGACTGGGAGGAAGGAGCGCATTCACTCGATGTTATTTTTGCTGCCAATGAGGTGGTCAAAAGTCCTGGTATTCCAGATACTATTCCAATGATACAGCAGTTGCATGCACGTGAGATACCAGTGATATCGGAAATTGAATTTGCGGGTCGCTATACCGAAGCAAAAACCATCTGTATAACTGGTAGCAACGGCAAGACAACGACGACTATGCTTATTCATCATCTGCTGAAACAGGCGGGGGTAAAAGTAGAGATGGCCGGCAATGTGGGTACCAGCCTGGCGCGTCAAATAGCCGAAGGAAAAAGGCCGGAGTGGTTTGTGCTTGAGTTAAGTAGCTTTCAGCTGGATGGGATGTATCAGTTTAAGGCCGATATAGCCATCCTGTTAAATATTACGCCTGATCATCTTGATCGGTATGATTACAGCATGCAGAAATACATCGATAGTAAGTTTCGTATTGTGCAGAATCAAACAGAAAAAGATGTTTTTGTATACTGTCAGGATGATGAGATTATTGCCAGGGAACTGCAAAATCGACTCTTAAAGTCCGAGTTGCTGCCGTTTACACAAAAAGGCATCCTGAAGCAAGGGGCGTATTCTACCTTTGATGAGTTAATTATTAATTATAACGATGAAACCATGCGCATTATCTCTCAAGAACTGTCGTTGCAAGGGCGTCATAATTTGTATAATTCTATGGCGGCCGGTATTGTGGCCAAGGTGTTAAAAATCAGAAAGAAGCTGATTCGCGAAAGTCTTTCTAGTTTTAAGGGTGCAGCTCATCGGCTCGAACGTGTTGCGGCTGTGAGGGGTATTGAGTTCATCAATGATTCAAAAGCAACTAATATTAACTCCACCTGGTATGCGCTGGAGTGCATGAACAATCCCGTGATATGGATTGCCGGTGGTGTTGATAAGGGTAATGACTACAATGAGTTAATGGAGCTGGTGGAGAAGAAGGTGAAGGTGTTGATTTGTCTTGGGACTGATAATGGCAAGCTTTTGGACGCTTTCAAGGGTAAGGTGCCTGTCATTAAAGAAACACAATCGATGGATGAGGCGGTTAAACTGGCTTATCGTTCTGCCAGTAAGAATGATGTAGTATTGCTATCGCCGGCCTGTGCCAGCTTCGATTTGTTTGATAATTATATACAGCGTGGGGATTTATTTAAAGAGAGTGTGCGTAATTTATAGAGAACGGGCATGAATGAGTTGTTGAAAAAATATATTAAGGGCGATCGGATTATCTGGTATGTCATACTGCTGTTGTCGGTGTTTTCGTGCCTGGTGGTATACAGTGCAACGGGTAACCTGGCTTATAAGCATCAGGATGGTAATTCGGTATATTACCTGTTCAGGCATGCCAAGTTTTTGTTGTTGGGTATAGGGATAATTATTGCGGTGCATCATATCGACTATAAGTGGTTTGCCAGGTTTGCTACCGTATTTCTTTATTTTTCAATTGTTTTGCTTGTTATAACGGCTGTCTCCGGTGTGAGTCTGAACCAGGCCAGTCGCTGGCTTACTGTGCCTGTGGTGGGTATTTCCTTTCAGCCTTCAGAATTGGCAAAGCTGGCTTTGATGATATTTATTGCCAAGGTGTTGGCGCAGTATCAGGCCAATGATCGTACGGCTGATGAAGCATTTAAACCCATCATGATACATGTGGCCATTGTTTGCGGTCTGATTTTTAAAGATGACTTTTCAACAGCCGCCCTAATTGGTTTTACCAGTTGGTTGGTAATGATGATTGGTCGTGTTTCGTTAAAATATTTATTCAGTACGGTGGCTGCCGTGCTGTTGTTTGTGATGATTGTTCTGTGGCTATCTGATTATGTGCCAATACTGCATCGTGCCAGCACCTGGAAGGCTCGTATCGAGCGGTTTGTTGATGATGAGCCGGAAACGATGGAGGCAAGTGGTTCAAGTGCCGATTATCAATCGGAGCGATCGCAGATAGCCATTGCTACAGGTGGAGTTTTCATGGGGCGTGGACCTGGTAATAGTCAGCAGCGGTATTTCTTACCTCACCCTTATAGTGATTTTGTGTATGCCATTATCATTGAAGAATGGGGTATATTGATAGGAGGCTTTCTTATTATGTTTGCCTACCTCATTTTGTTATTTCGTGCCGGTGTGATTGTTCGTGCCAGTAGTCGCACATTTCCGGCATTTCTGGTTATTGGCTTATCTACGTTATTGGTGGTGCAGGCTTTTATTAATATGGGTGTTGCTGTGGGTGTAATGCCAGTGACGGGCCAGCCCTTGCCATTGGTAAGTATGGGTGGTACATCTACTTTATTTACTTGTTTAGCCTTTGGGGCAATATTGAGTGTTAGCCGCAATAACATGGAAGAAAAGGAACTAGCTACACAGGAAGAAAATGAATAGAATATGAGCGCAATAAAGGTAATAATAAGTGGTGGAGGTACGGGCGGACATATTTTTCCGGCTATATCAATAGCCAATACGGTGAAAAAACTTGAGCCTGAAGCTGAAATACTGTTTGTTGGAGCTTTAGGTAAGATGGAGATGGAAAAGGTGCCGGCTGCCGGCTACAAAATTGTAGGTTTGCCAGTGGCAGGTTTTCATCGCAAACTGACGTTGCGAAATCTGGCCTTTCCTTTCAAGTTGATGAGCAGTATGCTTAAGGCGCGAAAAGTTATCAGGCAGTTTAAACCTGATGTAGCAGTTGGTGTTGGAGGTTATGCCAGTGGGCCTGTGCTGCGAGTTGCTTCACAATCTGGCGTGCCAAGCTTGTTGCAGGAGCAGAATTCTTTTCCGGGAGTCACCAATCGTATTCTGGCAAAGAAGGCAGAGAGAATCTGTGTGGCTTATGAAGGCATGGAACGTTTTTTTGCCAAAGAAAAAATACTGCTGACTGGTAATCCGGTTCGTAACGATCTTTTAAATGATATTGACAAGCATTCGGCCCTTGAATTTTGGGGACTTGATAAGAATAAGAAAACCATCCTGATAATTGGCGGAAGTCTCGGAGCTCGCTCGATTAACAATGGTATTATTGAAACCATCGCTAATTTGCCGGCTGATATACAGGTGATCTGGCAAACGGGTAAGCTCTATTATCAGGAGATGAAAGAGCGATTACCTGAGGAGGTAAGCAGCTGCGTGATAGTAACGGATTTTATCAGTCGGATGGACATGGCCTTTGCGGCAGCTGATTTAGTGGTTTCCAGGGCTGGAGCTAGCTCCATATCCGAGCTGGCCATTTTAGGTAAGCCCACTGTTTTTGTGCCGTCGCCAAATGTATCTGAAGATCATCAGACTAAAAATGCGATGGCCTTGGTTGATAAAGATGCGGCGATGTTAGTGGGAGATGCCCAGGTTAATTGTCTTATAGATGAAGCGGTAAAGCTGCTGGCTGATGTTCAAAAACTTGAATTGTTGGCAGCTAATATTCGAAAATTTGCCAAGCCTGACGCAGCTCGTGATATTGCTCAGGAAGTGTTAAAGCTCGCACAAAATAAATAGTATGTTGCAGTTGAAAGATATAAAAAGTGTTTACTTCATTGGTGTAGGTGGTATTGGTATGAGTGCTATTGCGCGCTTCTTTAAGTATGAGGGTTTGCATGTGGCTGGTTACGACCGTGTGTCAACCGTGCTTACCAAAGAACTGGAAGCAGAAGGGATTGATATACATTATGAGGATGATATTAAACAAGTTGCTTTAAATTATCATGATAAGAGTTCAACCTTAGTTGTTTATACGCCTGCAATTCCGGCCGACCACTCAGAGTTATGCTATTTCAACAGCAAAGGGTTTGATGTCAGAAAACGGGCTGCAGTGCTTGGATTGATTTCTTCAGGGATGAATAGTGTTTGTGTAGCCGGTACACACGGGAAAACCACCATTTCATCCATGACAGCTCACCTTTACAAGCAGTCTTCTGTTGGTTGTAATGCCTTCTTAGGTGGTATTATTAACAATTACAAGACGAATTTTCTACATGATGGACAATCGCCTTATGTTGTGCTTGAGGCTGACGAATTTGACCGTTCCTTTTTGCATTTGCATCCTCATTTTGCACTTATTTCTGCCGTAGATGCCGATCATCTGGATATATATGGGGATGAAGAAAGTGTGAGTGATGCCTTTCATGCCTTCGTTGAAAAGATTGAGCCAGGGGGCGTGCTGCTGCATAAGGCAGGTCTGATGATTGATGATGTTAACGATGAAATAGAGGTGTTCACCTATTCGATTGAGGAGAAGGCGGATTTTTCAGCTATGAATATAAGGCTTGTGAATGGCATGTATCAATTTGATATGAGGTCGCCGTTTGGAGTTGTAAAAGGCCTTGAAATGGGGGTACCTGGTTTGGTTAATGTTGAAAATGCTGTTGGAGCCATTGGTTTAGCCCTGTTGGGTGGTGTTGAGCCTGAAGAAATAAAAGCGGCCTTACCATTATTTGAGGGGATACGTCGTCGTTTTCAATACCGCATCAAAGAGGATAAGCTCGTCTTTATTGATGATTATGCGCACCATCCACAAGAGATTAATGCTACTGTTAAATCAGTAAGGGCTTTATATCCTGATAAGCATATTACGACGATATTTCAGCCACATCTCTACACGCGTACCCGCGATTTTGCCAGTGGTTTTGCCGAAGCACTGGATAAGTGCGATCGTGTTTTGTTAATGGATATTTATCCGGCGCGCGAGTTGCCAATAGAGGGCGTGAATGCTGACATGATTAGGCTACTAATGCATAATAAGCATGTGCAGTTGGTAGGGAGAGACGAGTTGTTTAGTGTACTAACAAGCGAACAAAATGAAGTGATATTAACACTTGGGGCCGGCGATATAGATAAGGAAGTGCCACTTTTAGAGGCCAAATTAAGGGAGTTTATCAGCAATTATTAAACGTTTAGCAAATTGTTAATAAATAATGATAAATACACATTAGTTAGTAGATTGAAAAAGTTATATTTAAGCAGATTAAAAGGTTAATTGTTACAAATGAAACGGTGGAAAAACATAGTGTTCGGGTTAGTTGTAGGTGTTTATTTTCCTGTAATTTTCTCATTTGTAGCTGTTAATAAAGATAAGGTTGTTTGTGGTGAAATACTGCCGACTATCTGTGATAGCGTTGATAATAAATTTATTTCATCAGGTGAGATAAGAGATATTGTACTGGAAAAATACACGGGTATTTTAGGACGTCAAATTAATGAATTGAATTGCGATGAAATGGAGGCTTTTTTCAGGAGGCATCCCGCCATTGAGAGTTGTGAGGTGTACTTAACATACGGTGGTGCTTTGCATATTGATATCACTCAGCGAGAGCCTTTGGTTCGCGTGTTTGATGGTGATGCATCTTACTATCTGGATTTGAATGGGCGACAAATGCCATTATTCAAGAATCATTCGGCTCATGTATTAGTGGCCGGAGGATTTATAAAGCGGCTTAAATCGCCGGATGATTTGGTGAAGTTGGCAAGTGTTATTCGCAACGATGCATTCTGGCAGGCGCAGATTGAGCAGGTGTATGTTGACCAGGATGGTGAAATTACGATGGTGCCGCGGGTGGGTGACCATCTTATTGAATTTGGTAAAGTGGACGATGTGGAATCGAAATTCCGCAATTTAAAGGCACTTTACAAGAACGGGTGGGATGCCCGGGAATGGAATTTGTATAAAAAAGTAAGTTTAAAGTATAAAGGACAAGTCGTTTGCACAAAAGGATAAGTGTTATGAACAACGAACCCAATCTAATTGCCGCCATTGATATTGGAACTACAAAAATAGTTGCCATTGTAGGTCGTAAAATGGACAATGGTAAACTGCAGCTGCTGGGCATGGAGCAGGTGCCTTCAATAGGTGTGAAGAGAGGTGTTGTATTAAATATTGATGAAACAGTTGCTTCTATTAAGCAGGCTATTTCCCGTATCGAGGATAAGCTTGATATCCGGTTAACAGATGTGTATGTTGGTATTGCCGGTCAGCACATCAAGAGCTTACGTAACAGAGGATATCGTTTCATTGAGAGTGGTTTGGAAATCACCCAGGAAGATGTTGATAACCTATTTGACGACAATTATAAGATACCTGTTGAGGCTGGCGAGAAAATCATGCACGTTATACCGCAGGATTATATTGTTGACAATGAGATGGGGGTTAAAAACCCTGTTGGCATGTCAGGTCGTCGCCTGGAAGGTAACTTTCATATTGTGTTAGGGCGAATAGCTTCTGTAAAAAACATTGAGAAATGTATCAGGCGCGTGGCATTGCAGTTAAATGATTTGATCCTTGAACCACTGGCATCTTCAAAGAGTGTACTAACAGAGGAGGAGAAAGAAGCCGGTGTTGTTTTGGTGGATATTGGTGGTGGAACCACTGATGTAGCTGTTTTCTACGATGGGATTATTCGTCATACAGCTGTTATTCCTTTTGGAGGAAACGTGGTGACTTCAGATATAAAAGAAGGATGCTCAGTGCTATATAAGCAGGCCGAATCGTTGAAGGTGCAGTTTGGTTCTGCAATGGGCGATATGGCCCGTGAGGATATGGTTGTCACCATTCCTGGTATGTCAGGATGGGAGCCCAAAGAGATATCTTTCAAAAGTTTGGCCTATATTATTCAGGCCCGTATGGAAGAGATTATTGATTACGTCATGTATCAAATTGAGAATTCTGGTTGTTACGATAAGGTAGGGGCTGGCATTGTATTGACAGGAGGTGGTGCGTTATTGAAAAACCTTCCTCAGCTTATTAAATATCGCACAGGTTTGGATGTGCGTATTGGTCTGCCGGATATGTGTCTGGTTGGTGACGTGCCTGCAGAAGCACACTTACCAAACTATTCAACAAGTATAGGTTTGGTGCTTAGCGCTATGGAGCGACCTAAGCGTGCTATTGTAGAGCCTGAATTATTTGGCGAGGTTGAGCCTAAATGGGAAGATCAGCGTAGGAATTCTGTTAAACGCGAGAAAACCAAGAAAGAAAAATCCATTTATAAAACAGGCAATCTGTTCAGTGGTATAAAAAATGGGTTAGTTAACATCTTCGATGAGAAGGATGTTGAAATGTAGAAGGTAAAACAGGACGGAAATGAGTGAAGATTTGATGAGTTTCGAAATACCACAATCCGAATCGTCAATTATTAAAGTGATTGGAGTAGGAGGAGGTGGAAGTAATGCCGTCAACTACATGTATGGCTTAGGCATCAAGGATGTGAACTTTGTTGTTTGTAATACTGATGCTCAGGCACTGGCAAGCAGTCCGGTCCCGGTTAAAATACAATTAGGTGAGTCTCTCACCGAAGGACGAGGCGCAGGTAACCGTCCGGATAAAGGCCGTGAGTCGGCTATTGAGAACCTGGAGGACGTGGTAAGCGTGCTCAAGCAAAATACCAAAATGGTGTTTGTAACAGCAGGTATGGGTGGTGGAACAGGAACGGGTGCCGCCCCAATCATTGCCAAAACTGCCAAGGAAATGGGGATTCTGACGGTTGGTATTGTAACTATTCCATTTCGCTTCGAAGGTAAGTTACGTATTAATCAGGCCCTCGACGGGATTGCTGAAATGGAGAAAAATGTTGATTCGTTATTAATCATTAATAATGAACGACTGCGCGAGATGTTTGGCGATCTTAAATTGTCCAATGCCTTCTCCAAGGCCGATGATGTATTGGCAACTGCAGCGAAGGGAATAGCTGAAATTATTACTGTTCATGGCTATATTAACGTGGACTTTGCCGATGTTGAGACAGTGATGAAGGATAGCGGTGTTGCCATCATGGGCTCAGCCTATGCAGATGGTGATAACCGAGCAATTGATGCTATACAAGCTTCATTGGAATCGCCATTGCTCAATAATAATGAGATACGAGGAGCCCGCAACATCCTATTAAATATTACATCTGGCACCGAAGAAATTACTATGGATGAAGTGGGTGAGATCACTGATTATGTGCAGGATGTTGTGGGAGAAGATGCATCCATTATCTGGGGGACAGGAAGTGATGTGTCGCTGGGTAAGCAAGTTTGTGTCACTATTATTGCCACGGGTTTTGTTTCGGAGCAGTTAATTGAACATCGTGTTAAAAAGATTGAAGATAAAGTCACCCGTTTCTCGCTGGATGAAGAAGGGCAGGTGATGCCTGTTTCTGAAGCCGATCAGTCAATGGAGATTAATTTAGAAGGGGGCGAAGAAAAGGGACGAATTATAGATTTTGAGGTCGAAGAGCGCAAGAAACAGGAGCGTATCGATTCGTTTTATCAGCCGGTTGTTCCTCAAAACAGGAAGTCTGAAGTAGAGCACTACAATCCGGCCAATGATAATTTCATAGATGAAGGATTCAGTACTGCCGGAGCCAGTTATTACAAGGCGCAATTGAGTCAGGAGGAGATGGAGGATGAGCGCTTTATTGAACAAATAGAAAATATACCAGCCTATAAGCGGCGTAAAATGGCATTGGATAATCAGCCAAATAAGCGCATTAGTCAG
Source organism: Carboxylicivirga mesophila (assembly GCF_018271975.1). GTDB lineage: Bacteria > Bacteroidota > Bacteroidia > Bacteroidales > Marinilabiliaceae > Carboxylicivirga > Carboxylicivirga mesophila. Next base: position 23,733 of record NZ_JAGUCN010000018.1, on the reverse strand, counting down.
GAGCGCAAAGTGAGCCGTTTCTCTTTGTCTGATGATCCTAAAAATGGGCCACAAATCAGTAAAGACAATCCTTATCTGCATGATAATGTTGATTGATGTGAATGTACAAAATGAATTGAATAGATAGAATTATGAGCTTAGAACTACAAATTAACAACGATATTAAGGAGGCCATGAAGGCGAAAGATCGGATTCGTCTGGAGGCTTTGAGGGGAGTAAAAAAAGAAGTGTTGGAAGCTAAGACAGCCAAAGGTGCTGCTGAAGAGATTTCAGATGCTGATGTGATGAAGATTGTTCAAAAGATGGTGAAGCAGCGTAAGGATGCAGCTGAGTTGTTTGCTTCTCAAAATCGCGAAGACCTGGCTGAAAAGGAATTGGCCGAAGTAGAGGCTATCTCTGTTTATTTGCCTGCTCAGTTAACACAAGAAGAGTTGGTGCCTGTGGTGAAAACTATCATTGAAAAAGTGGGTGCCACATCTATGAAAGAGATGGGCAAAGTGATGGGCGTTGCCTCAAAAGAACTGGCTGGTAAAGCTGATGGAAAAGATATCTCAGCAGTTGTAAAACAATTACTAGGATAAGCATAACTCGAATAAGATATAGAAAGCCAGCACTTGATTATTAGGTGCTGGCTTTCTTGTTTTATGTACTCTTGATTATATCTGTTCAATCAGTAATAGTATCATGATCCATAAGTAAAATGAATTAAAAAAGATGAATTGCTTTTTCAGGAGGGATTTCATTTGAACCTGATGAAGCGAATACGTGCTGGCAATCACCCAGATACTCATGGTAATCACCGATAGAGATATGATAATCTCAATCAGCTGTGATGTGATGATATTAAGTATGGGCAGGAATAAAACAGATACGAGGGTAGCTATCGACCAAATCATGTTAATGCGAAACAGTTGTCTGTTATTCAAGTGATCGGTGATAACCGGGAAACCGGCCTTCTTATATTGTTGCTTGTACTTCAATACCAATAGCCAAAAATGAGGCATTTGTCCCAGGAAAAAGAAAAAAGCCAAAAAATGGATTCTGACGTCAATGATTGAGCCTCCGGCCGCTACCCATCCTGCTATAGGCGGTATGGCACCGACAATAGCACCAGGAAAAACAGAGAAGGCTGTTCTGGTCTTGAGAGGTGTGTAAACAAGGTTGTACCATAACAAACCCATCCATCCCCAAAACACCGCCTGAATATTAAATAATGACAGCAGAATGGTGCCTATTATCAAAAATAGGCCGATGATGGCGGCGGCAGTACCAAAGGTGAAGTGCTCTTTAGGTAAGGGACGATGACTTGTGCGGGACATAAGCCTGTCGCGCGATACTTCCTGCATCTGATTAATGCCAGATGCCCCTGCTGACATAAAGAATATGCCTAATCCGGCTAAGAGACCCTCGGTGCTCAGTTGCTCGTTAAATAAAGTATAGCCTATGTAGGCAGTAAAGGCCACAGGTAGGGAGATAGTGAATTTTCCGAGTGTGGCTATGTTCTTTATGGCTGGTTTCATTGTTCTGACAAATAATAAAAGTACTCTAAAAGCTGCTTGAACTCTTCTTCTGTCACCTGATCTTTATAAGAAAGCATGAGTCCTTTTTCGAAGCCCTTTACAATTTCCGCGTTAGGTTCATAGATAGAGCGTCGTATGTAGGCTTCATCGGCCTCTACCTCGTGTTCTTTACCATCTATTAGTACCACTCTTGTACGACCCATTATATTCTTATAGGATGGTCCGACTAATTTGGTGCCATCGGCTGTGTGGCACGCATTGCATCCATACTTTCTAGTGATGCTGATGCCGGCCTGCCTTGAATCTACCACCTCATTATTTATGGCCAAGGCGCTGGAGTCTATTTTGGTCATGGCTTCAAACTCATTGGCAGGTATCACTTTTACCAGGGAACGCATGTAAGAGTGCCGGAGTCCACAGTATTCGGCACAGTATATCTCGTATTCACCTTCTTTTTCAGATTCAAACCATATGTTGGTTTGTTTGCCAGGTACCATGTCCTGCTTTACTCTAAAGGCCGGAATGTAAAAGCTGTGCAGTACGTCCAGCGCTACCAGGTCGAGGTTGACAGCCTTGCCCTTGGGCACATAAAGTGTGTCTGTTATCAACCCGTTTTCATACTGAAACGTAAAGCTCCACATGCGGGCAATGGTTTTTATGGGAATGGCATCTTCTGGTATGTCGCGTTGAAATTTCCAGCCCGACCATCCATAGTAAAACATGGACAAAACCAAGATGGTGGGAATGATAGTCCAGATGATTTCCAATGTATTGCTTCCTTCTATATGTGTGGCTTCAGCATTTTTGCTTTTGCGGTATTTGATTATGTAATAAACCAAAAATGCTGTTATGCCGACCAGGAAAAACAATGAAATGCCAAAAATAAACACGAAGGCCGAGTCTACTTGCGAAACAAAACTGGAAGCATTTTGAGTAGTATCTTCATTCATAGCTATCGGAAGTTATAGTCAAGAAAAGTGATAAACAGAACCAGTGCAACCAATACAAATACTGATATGACCAGAATTTGAAGTAGTTTATTGTCAAATTTCAGATGCATGAAAAATGTCAATACCAGAGCAGACTTTATGGAAGCCAATAGAATAGCTGCAAATACAGTGAGCGTGTCCAGGTTGATTTTGGTAATAGCCACAGAGAGGATAGTCATTACAATTAATCCGGCCAATACTTGTATGTATAGCCTGTATGGGACGATATGATTGTCAGAATGCTTATTCATGATTTATGTGATTAAATAAAACAAAGGGAAAAGGAAGATCCAGATTAAATCCACTAAGTGCCAGTAAAGCCCTGAGTTATCCAATAAAACCGGATTATTGGCTGTGAGCGAATTATTATTGACCCGGTAACAAACAATACTGATTAATACAAATCCTACAATTATGTGCAGGGCATGTAAGCCTGTCATAAAGAAGTAAAGACTGAAAAAGAGGGTGTCTCCATGTCCAAGTCTCAACAAGTCTTCACTGCCTGGAAAAATGCCATGTTCAAACTTACCTTTCCACTCAAAGTATTTATTGGTCATAAACATAAATGCCAAAAAGAGTGTAGCAAGTAGTAGTAGAATTGTTAGTTGTTTGTTTTTTAGTCGGATGGCTGTAGTGGCCATAGCTATAGTAGCACTGCTTACCAGCAAAATAATAGTATTTACTGTGCCAACTGTCACGCTAAGCTCTTCTGCTGCGAGATGAAATGCTACCGGATTGAGATAGCGGTATACTCCATATACTATAAACAAACCTGCAAACAACAGGAGTTCGGTAAATATGAACAGCCACATGCCTAGTTTAGAGGCCTCGTCATCGCGATGTAAATGCATTGTACTCATTATTCAGGATTTTTACGGTAATCATATGGTCCTCGGTCAATGACTGGTATTTCTTCAAAATTTTCAAGGGTCGGAGGTGAGTCAACAGTCCATTCCAGTGTTCTTCCGCCCCATGGGTTCTTACTTGCTTTCTCGCCCTTATAGGCCGAACGGATAAGATTCGTAAGGATAATAACTAGTCCGAGGATTAGCACCCAGGAGCCAATGGTTGATACGATATTAGGTCCATGAAAATTCTCTACATAATCGTAGTAGCGCCGGGGCATACCTGTTACGCCTAAAAAGAACATGGGCAGGTATAGTGTACAGAAGCCGATGAAAAAGATAATCCATCCACTTGTGGCGATGCGTGTATTATACATGCGCCCCCATATTTTAGGAAACCAGTAATGAATAGCCCCCATAAATGCAAAGCCCACACCTCCAAATACAATAAAATGAAAATGCGCCACAACAAAAGCTGTGTCATGCAAATGAACATTGGTGGCTAACGCTCCTAATGCCAATCCGGAAAGGCCTCCAATCATAAAAACAAATAGAAAGGAAGCGGCCCAAAAGAAAGGTGTTTCCAACTGAATGGACGCTTTATGAAGGGTGCCAACCCAGTTAAATACTTTGATGGCACTTGGAATAGCTACAATAAAAGTGAGTAGCGAGAATGTATATAAGGCTGTTCCGCTCATGCCCGAAGTAAACATATGGTGGCCCCACACAAAATAACCTACAAAGGCAATGGCTAACGTGGAGATAACAATGGCCTTGTAGCCAAAGATGGATTTATTGGCAAATGTTGGGATGATTTCTGAGATAGCGCCCATGGCTGGTAGTATCATGATGTAAACGGCCGGGTGGGAATATATCCAGAACAGGTGCTGGTATAAAATGGGATCGCCCCCCAGTGCCGGATCAAAAAAGCCGATATTAAGCACCCGTTCACCAACTATCATTAATAAGGTGATGCCCACGATTGGTGTGGCCAGAATCTGTATCCAGCCAGTTCCATATAAAGTCCAGGGAAACAGGGGCATCTTAAACCAGGTCATACCCGGCGCCCGCAGGCGGTGAATGGTCACAATAAAGTTGATGCCGGTCAGAATCGATGAAAATCCCAGGATAAAGGCACCAAGCACAGCCGGCAGCATGTTGGTATTCGTCTTAAAGGCATAAGGCGCATAAAAAGTCCATCCAGTGTCAGGTGGTCCGCCGCCCATAAATAGCGATGACAGGGCGATGATTGCTCCAAAAACATAAATCCACCAGGATAGGAGGTTGAGTTTGGGAAAGGCTACGTCTTTAGCACCAATCATAATGGGTAGCATAAAATTGCCAAAGACGGCTGGTAAACCAGGTACGACCACAAGGAATATCATGATAACCCCGTGGAGCGTGAAAATAGCATTGTAGGTGGCCGGATCCATTACTGTTTTGCCTGGAGCCAGCAGCTCCAATTTCATAGCAGCGCCCAGCAGAACACCGATTAAAAAGAAACTGACAATGGAATACAGGTAAAGGAGTCCGATGCGTTTGTGATCTGTAGAGAATATCCATGCGAAGATACCTTTGTATCGACCCTGTTCTTCTCTAAAACTAACAGCGTTTAGATTTGACATATAATGGCGGTTTAGGATTTAATACTTCGTCTTTTTGGTTTAATGGTTAAAACCAGCCAAACAAGGCCGGCGATAATGATGATAAGGATGCCAGCTACTTTGGTAATATTAAGTACATAGGCTTGCCCAACAGGATCGTAGCTGTAGCAGAATTGCAATATCTTATTGACTGTTGGTCCCGGAATGCCTTTTGATGCTTCGATAACGGCCAATTTAAATTCAAAGGGCAGAAAATATGTGCCATTCAGGTAGCGTGTGATTTTACCATCCGGACTAAGGAGTATTAGTCCGGCCGTATGGATATAGTCATTACCTGTTTTTTTGTAGCTGAATCCGGTAGCTTGGGTGAGTTGAGCCACATTACTGCTATCAGCCGTAAAGAACAACCAGCCTTTTTCCATGCCATCTTTTTTCACAACGAGTGAATAATTGTTGCGTTTCTTGGCGGCCAGTTCTGTTGATTCAGTGTAGTCAAAACTGATGGTCACCACCTGGTAATCTTGTCCAAGTTGCATGTCTGAAAGATTAATAACCTCGGCCAGACCATCCATCAGTGGTGTGCAAATGCCAGGGCACCGATAGTATACAAAATTCAGAACAGTTGGTTTGTTGTTAATAACGGATGACAGATTTACCGTATCTCCATTAATATTGATGACCTCAATTTGTTTGGGGAGATATTCGTTAAGGTGTTCATTGATACCAATTTTTTGTGTGTCATCAGCCAGGCATGATGCTGTTATCAATGCCCAACAGATAAAGGGTATTAAATACTTCATAATGGCGATATTGGTGTGATAAAGTATAAAAATACCTCATTATCTGATAAAAGGCAATGAGCTCTATAAAAGATTTTTCAGAAAAATCGTATTCTGGTAATGGTTATTGGCCTGAGAAATCAGCCAGCGCAAGGGAGGGTGTTGAGGTTTGGTATGGTCCTTTATTACAGGCTCATCACCCCATTGATGGATGAGATATTATTTGTTACTTCAATAATGGCTTCCGGACTTTTCATGCTGGCCGTACAGGTAACTGAAACGTACTTAAGATTTTTAGTGTGTTTATAGCTGACTTTTCCATGTTTAGGCAATAGATCAACTACTCTTTGTACTTTGCCATCTGCATTGGGTACAATAAATTTAAACATATATAGTAATGGCCACTTTTTGTTTTGAGCCAGTAACTCTTTTAGTTTTTCGTATTCTTTTAGTGACATGCTGTTTTGATTTGTGGTGCAAAAATAGCTTAAAATAATCAGTAGATGAAGATAAAACGGAATAGTTGTATCTTTAATGAGATTATTAACAACCCAATTTTATTAATATGAGAAAATTACAGTTTGTAGCCCTCTTAATGTGTTTTGTGCTTAGTGCTTCAGCGCAATCGGATGACGCTGAGGTAAAAGCGATAAAAGAAGTTATTCAGTCGGCCTATGTTGACGGTATTCAGAATGAAGGTAATATTGAGAAAATAGATGCTGGTATTCATCCGGATTTTAACTTGCTTGGAATTGGTGAGAATGGCACCATCTGGAAGTTGCCAATTGCAGAGTGGAAAGAAAAAGTGATTGAAAGAAAAAAGAACGGACAATTGCCCCGGGATAAGGATAATCTGATTAGCGTAAAGTTTTTATCTGTTGATGTGACAGGTACTGCTGCTGTTGCTAAATTTGAGTTTTATGTAGGTAAGGAACTGAAATATGTTGATTACTTATCGCTATATAAGTTTGAGGAAGGTTGGAAGTTGGTTAGTAAAATCTTTTACAAGTTTGAGGACTAATAATGCTGACCAGACACATAGTACCAAATCCCTTTTTCGTTTCGGAAAAGGGATTTTTCGTGAATGGCCTGTAATGTGCCATTTTCAAGATAGAGAGCCTTGAATTCAACAATGCCATCCTTGTCGTGAGCTTTTCCTTTTTGGGTATTGAGGATGGTAAGCTCCATCCATTGTACTGATTTTGCCCAATTAAGTATTTCCAGTTTGTCTTTTATCGGCCTCGTACTTACATGGTGGGTTTTCATCAGATAATCAATATTAGCTAATGTAAAGGCGGTGTACCTCGAACGCATCAGGCTCTCTGCTGTCTGAGCCTGATGGTGTCCTTCAATAAGTGGCATGCAACATGTGCCGTATGCTCTGTTAGAGCCGCAGTTACAGTTCATTGCTTGCTTCTATTTCGAATATTAAAGGATTTTTCATGATGCGCTCATCCACTGTTTCAAAGCTTTTGTGCCAGCGGCTTGCAAAAAACAGTATTTGCGGATTTTTAATACCATCAGCAATGCGGTAAATAATGGCGTGGTGGGTATTGCTGATAACTGTTTCGGCATTGTCCACAATCAACATCTTTATCTTTGTCATCGGAACGCCATTAATATTCACCAGCTCCATCAGGCGTTTGGGCGTGCAGATTAATACATCCAGCCCATCGTATATTTCATCTTTCTGGTATTGCAAGATGCCTTGGTCAAAAGCAACAAATGTTCTTAAGTTAGTATATTTACCAAGCGTATTGAATTGCTCCTCCAACTCAAACGCCTTTTCTTTTGTTGAGGTGATGATAATGGCGCGTGGTGCTTCTTCAAAAGCCTCCTTGAGTTGCTGGATAACACCCATAATAATGGTGGTTGATTTGCCTTCTTTTTCAGGTGCCAGGCAAAACAGGTCAGCGCCAGATTTTATTTTAGGAATACTCAGTGATTGTAATTCTTTTGGATGTGTATCGAAACCAGCTTCCTTAATGGCCGTCACAAGTTGGGGTAATATTTTTTTAAATTTCATAAACATCTTCCGGTTTGCAAGTGCAAAGATGGTGAAAAGTACTAAAAACAAAAATGGCCTCTTTTTAGAAAAGGCCATTCATTTATTCTGATTGCAAGTAATTGTACCCTGCAAAAGAGTTTTATCTATGCGTAATAAGCGATCAGGTTTTTACCTGTATACATTTCAATGCTGTTGTTTGTTCCTTCTTTTACGTTAAGGCTAAATTCCGGATGCTTTTTTTCAAGGAATTGATTAAGGCGTTGCATTAGAATGGATGCCTTGTTGTTATTCCTTCTGGTAATGAAATTATCCAGGGCAATTAAAAATGAAATCTGCTTATTCTTGGCGTTTGATGTTATACGAAGATTCATAGCACACATTTTTAAGTTGATGTTTTGATTTATATACTCTCTTTATTGATGAAGGTTCCGATTTTAACAATTAATAACGTTCCTCAAAAGTGAAACCTTGTAAGTTTGTAATTGTTTAATCGGTTGACTACCTATTCATAAAGGTAATACGTCAAAATGTATGCCAAAGTGGGTAAGTGCCAAATTGGCTGTTTGGCTTAAAAATTAAGAGGTGTTAACCCTTTGGTTAACACCTCTTTGAGTAGATATTAGGAGTTTGTAGTTGTCGGTCCGGCTTTTACCAGTTCTTGGCCTTGTGGTGTATCAGTGTACTTTCTGAAGTTTGTAATAAACCTGCTGGCCAAATCATTTGCCTTAGTTTCCCAATCTTTTGGATTACTATAGGTGTTGCGTGGATCCATAATGTTCGGATCGACATCGTGCAGCTGTTTTGGAATCTCCAGATTGAAGACCGGGATGGTGGTTGTTTCTGCTTCCTCAATAGAGCCATCTAATATGGCATCAATGATGGCGCGTGTGTCTTTTATCGAAATCCGTTTGCCTGTGCCATTCCAGCCAGTATTAACCAGGTAGGCTTTTGCTCCGTGTTGCTCCATTTTCTTCACCAGTTCGGCACTGTATTTTGTTGGATGAAGCGAAAGGAAAGCTTCGCCAAAACAGGCAGAAAAAGTGGGGCGTGGCTCGGTTACACCAAGTTCGGTGCCAGCCAGTTTAGCTGTAAAGCCCGAAAGGAAGTGGTATTGTGTCTGTTCTGGGCTAAGTTTCGAAACGGGCGGCATTACGCCAAAGGCATCGGCCGTCAGGAATATGACTTTATTGGCATGGCCGGCTTTAGAAACAGGCTTAACAATGTTGTTGATGTGATATATGGGGTAAGAAACCCTTGTGTTTTCTGTAACTGAATTGTCACTAAAATCAATTTTACCATTGGCATCAACGGTTACGTTTTCAAGTAAAGCATCTTTTCTGATGGCGTTGAAGATATCTGGTTCGCTTTCTTTGTCCAGATTGATGGTTTTAGCATAGCAACCTCCTTCAAAGTTAAATACGCCTTCGTCATCCCAGCCATGCTCATCATCTCCAATCAGTTCACGTTTAGGATCGGTAGAAAGCGTTGTTTTTCCAGTGCCGGAAAGGCCAAAGAAAATAGCTACATCACCATTTTTTCCTTTATTGGCCGAGCAGTGCATAGAGGCCATGCCGTTCAATGGCAGGTAATAGTTCATCATGGCAAACATGCCCTTTTTCATCTCGCCACCATACCAGGTGCCGCCAATGATTTGCATCCTTTCGGTTAAATTGAAAATCGTAAATACTTCTGAGTTCAATCCCTGTTCTTTCCAGTTTTTATTGGTTGTTTTCGATGCGTTAAGCACAACAAAATCGGGTTCGCCATAGGTGGTTAACTCTGCTTCTGTTGGGCGGATGAACATGTTTTTTACAAAATGAGCCTGCCAGGCAACTTCTGTAATGAATCGTACTTTTAGGCGGCTATTGGCATTGGCACCACAAAAAGTATCAATTACATATAGTTTTTTTCCAGATAGTTGTGCGCAGGCATCACTTTTAATAACAGACCATGTTTCGGGAGATACAGGTTTGTTATCGTTTTTAGCAAAGTCTGAAGTCCACCAAATGGTGTCTTTAGTTATGTCATCCTCAACGATGTATTTATCTTTAGGTGAACGGCCGGTGAATTTTCCAGTCATCACATTGATAGCGCCTGTTTCGGTTAGCTGTCCTTTCTCATAGCCTTCCAATTCGGGATTTAGTTCATCGAGATATAAATCTTCATACGAAGGATTGTAAATGATAGATGATGTATCTAAAATACCATATTTACTAAGGTTTACCGTAGATTTTACTGCTTCCATTTTGGTGTTGTTAATTGGGTTCTTACAAATTGTAATTAATAGTGGTTGTAGTGTGATTTGATTGTGATATTAATATGCGATTATCTTTAAAAAATTAACTAAAATAAACAAATAAGTACAAATTAATACAAATAAAAATACTGAAATAGTTCTTTATTATCAGATAATTAAGAAGTATATCAGTATGGATTGTGAATTGATATGCTAAGATTTGTAATTTGTTATAAAATAAACAAATTATTTGGCAACTTTGTTTTTGAAAGGCCTGTAAAGGACTGATATAGAGGATTAAAAAAATATTTAAAGAAAAATAAAGCTAATAGTGCTTATGAATCGTAATTGGTGGCCCTATTTATAAGGAATAATTTCTTTTAATGCCAAAAGTAGTTAGCGTAAGTTATTGCTGTTAAGTAAGGTGTTGAATTTGGTATTTTTTATGTTATTGTAAGTATTTAGGTGTTACAACAGCAAAATATTCCTTTTCAAAAAGCTTTAGCTGTGGAGTGCATTTTTGTGGGCTTTCCAGCTCTAAAAGTCTTTTTTTAGCCATTAAACCACCTGCATAACCTATCAATTTGCCATTTTTACCAATAATGCGATGACAAGGGACGATGATGGAAATGGCATTGGCACCATTGGCAGAGGCAACAGCTCTTATGGCATTTTTGTCACCCAATTGAATGGAGAGTTCCAGGTAACTTCTTGTTTCACCGTAGGGTATTTCTAATAGGGCCTGCCATACACTTTTCTGAAAATCAGTGCCAACTAATAATAGGGGTAGTGTAAATTTGTCTAACTCTCCAGTAGTATAGGCTTTTAGTTGCGCAATGGTAGCTTCGATTATAGGAGTTGCTGCTTCTTTATAGTCAGCGTTTAAAGCTTTTTGGATGCGTTTGTCAATATTGGTGCGCATTTTTCTGTATCGCCAGTCGCACAGGCAAAGTTTATTATCGTAGGAGCCTATGATGAGTTCTCCAAAAGCACTTTTAAAGTATTGAATAGCGATGAAGTCCATAACAGATGGCTGACGGTTTGAGTTGGCAATATAATAAAACAAAAACTGCGATGGACAAATGGCCACCGCAGCTTGCTATTGTTTATGCTATTATAGCTGTCTATAGTTTAGCAAAGAAGTCATTCCCCTTATCATCTACAATAATAAATGCCGGGAAATTTTCGACTCTGATTTTGCGAACTGCTTCCATACCCAGTTCTTCAAAATCAACTACTTCTACTGATTTTATACTATTTTTGGCGAGGATAGCAGCTGGCCCTCCAATAGAACCAAGATAGAAACCGCCATTGTTCTTACAAGCATCAGTTACTGCTTGTGAACGGTTACCTTTAGCTACCATAATCATAGACCCGCCATGTTTCTGGAAAAAATCAACGTATGGGTCCATACGGCCCGCTGTTGTAGGTCCAAAGCTACCAGAAGCCATGCCTTTAGGTGTCTTGGCAGGTCCCGCATAATAAACGGGGTGATTTTTAAAATACTCAGGCATTGGCTGGCCTTCGTCCAGCATCTGCTTGATACGAGCGTGTGCAATATCACGTGCCACAATTAAAGTACCTGATAAATTTAAGCGTGTTTTAATTGGGTACTTAGTGAGCTCCTTCAATACATCTTCCATTGGCTGATCCAAATCAATGTCGACAGCAGGTGCCATGTGTGGAGCTTCTTTAGGAACGAATCGTGACGGATTCTTCTCCAGTTCTTCCACAAAAATACCTTCTTCAGTTATTTTTGCTTTGATATTGCGGTCGGCACTACAGCTTACACCCAGGCCAACAGGACAAGAAGCTGCATGACGTGGCAAACGAATCACACGTACATCATGCACAAAATACTTACCACCAAACTGGGCGCCAACAGTGCTTTCCTGGCATATCTTCTGCACTTTTGCTTCCCACTCTAAATCGCGGAATGCTTGTCCACCCTCATTACCTTCAGTTGGTAAATGATCGAAGTAGCCAGCGGATGCTTTTTTAACGGTAGCCAGGGTTGCTTCGGCAGATGTACCACCTATAACTAATGCCAGGTGATAAGGAGGACAGGCCGAAGTTCCCAGATCTTTAATTTTGTCCTGGATAAATTTGGTCAGATTTTCCTCAGTTAGTAATGCTTTGGTCTGCTGATACAAAAAGGTTTTATTACCTGAGCCGCCACCTTTGGTCATAAATAAGAAATCGTACTGATTACCTTGTTCTGCGTAAATATCAATTTGCGCTGGCAGGTTTGTGCCTGTGTTTTTCTCTTCAAACATTGAGAAAGGAACTACCTGTGAATAGCGCAGGTTGCGATCGCGATAGGTCTCAAATACGCCTTTCGAAAGGTGTTCAGCATCATTGGCACCAGTAAATACGTTTTCACCTTTTTTACCAATGACAATGGCTGTACCGGTATCCTGGCAAGTTGGTAATTCGCCTTCGGCAGTTACCACCTGGTTCATTAGCATGGTGTGAGCTACAAAGCGATCGTTGTCTGACGATTCTTCATCCTGCAGTATGTTGGCCAGCTTTTGCAGGTGGGTTGGACGCAGGTAGAATGAAACATCCGAAAAAGCTTCTTTTGAAAGCAGCTCTAATCCTTTAGGATCTACTTTTAAAATTTTTCGGCCATCTACCTCAATGGTAGAGACATAATCTTTTGTGATCAACCTGTAAGGGGTTTCGTCCTTTTGTATCGGAAACGGTTTTTGATATTTAAAATCAGCCATAATAGAAATTGGTTATTAGGCAGAAGTCTTTGGTCTTCTCCAATTTGTTGTTTGGCTGCAGACTCCAGACTTAAGCAGTTTTTATATTATCAGTTATAAATTATATCAGGTTTATGCCGCTGACGTGCAAATCTAAAACTTAATTCAAAATCAATTAAAGAAATTGTGCAATAATTACCGTTAAAAAAATATAAAGCAATAAGCCTTATGTTTTGAATGCCATGGCAGTTTTTCTATCTTTCAAAGATGAAAAGAATTGAAAACCTAATCATCGAATTTAGTGACTTTATTTGGGGTACGCCACTTCTCATTCTACTTTTAGGTGGCGGATTTTTCTTTATGATGTATAGCCGGCTCATGCCGTTCAGGTATATTGCGCATGCAGTTGATATTTTAAGGGGTAAATACGATGATCCTGATGAAGCAGGACAAATCAACCATTTTCAAGCTTTGTCAACCGCTTTGGCAGCTACGGTTGGTATGGGTAATATCAGTGGGGTGGCTGTGGCTATCACGGCAGGTGGTCCGGGAGCCATCTTCTGGATGTGGGTGAGTGCCGCACTGGGTGTCTCCACCAAGTTCTTTACCGGTACACTGGCTGTTATGTTCAGAGGTAAGGATGACCGGGGAGAGGTGCAGGGCGGTCCGATGTATATTATTACCGAAGGTTTAGGGAAGCGATGGAAGCCTATGGCGGTATTTTTTGCTGTGGCGGCTATGTTTGCTGTGTTCCCTGTTTTTCAGAGTAACCAGCTGACGCAGGTGTTTCGTGATATTGTATTGTCGCCCAATGGCATTCATACCGGGTTTACCAGCGATTTAGTAACCGGTATTGTTATAGCCATCTGTATGTCAGTCGTTATTTTTGGAGGGATAAAGCGTATTGGTAAGGTAACAGCCGGTATTGTGCCGTTTATGGTACTTCTGTATGTGCTGGTTGTGCTGTATATTATCTTTTCTCATACAGATCAGCTGTGGGATGCCATTGTTCTTATATTCACCGATGCTTTTGAGGCAGAAGCTGTGTTGGGCGGGGCAGTAGGTATTATCATTATTACCGGTATAAAGCGGGCTGCTTTCTCCAATGAAGCCGGAATCGGAACGGCCCCATTGGCGCATGGTGCCGCTAAAACAAATGAACCTGTTAGAGAAGGTCTGGTGGCTATGCTGGGGCCTATTGTTGATACTTTAATAGTATGTACCATGACAGCATTGGCTATACTGGTGACAGGCGTATGGCAAACCAGCGATGCAGATGGCATTACCCTAACAGCACTGGCATTTGAAAAGGCTATTCCGGTTTATGGGCCTTACATTTTAATTCTGTGTGTGTTGTTTTTTGCCTTATCAACGCTATTCACTTTTCCTTATTATGGCAATAAATGTGCGTCGTACCTATTTGGTACCCGTTCAAAGAATATCTACAATACACTAAGTGTTATTAGTGCGGTAGTTGCCGCGGTTGTTTCAATCGATGTGGTTATTGCTTTTATTGATTCGGCTTATGCATTAATGGCGTTCCCTAATATGATTGCTGCCATTATTCTTGCTCCCCATGTCAAGCGGGCAACTGTCAGCTATTTTTCACGTTTAAAGGCCGAACGGAAGAAAACTTGATTTGTCTGTAACTTAAGTGTCGGTTTGAGCGTCCTACTTTTTAAATACTTAATCTTTAGCATATGAGAAAAATAATGATGTTGACAATGTTGATGCTGATGGCAACCGTTGTCTTTGCGCAGGAAAAAGAAAAACGTTCTGTTGGTGATTTTACTCGCATCACTGTTTCATCGGGTATTGATTTATATCTGTCACAGGCAGATGCCAATGGCGTGGAAGTAGAGTGTAAAAAAGATGATTTGCACCGACTGATTACCGAAGTGGAAGGGAATACACTTAAGATATATATGAAGGGCAACTTTAGTTGGAACTGGAGTACAAAAACAACGCCTAAGGTGTATGTGTCTGTTAAGCAGTTAGAAGCACTTTCGGCCAGCGGAGGTTCTGATGTATACGGTCAAAACGTATTGGAGCAGTCAGTATTGAAGTTAAGCAGCAGTGGTGGCTCTGATGTGTATATTGAGGTGAAATCAGATGAGTTGAAATTAACCACATCAGGCGGTTCAGATATAAAAATCAAAGGGGTAGTGGGACAATTAATAGCCACATCGAGTGGCGGCTCGGATATTAACGCACGCGACTTAAAAGCTGAAACAGTAAAAGTCACTTCATCAGGTGGCTCGGATGCCATTGTGTGGGCCAATAAAGAAATTATTGCCAATGCCAGCGGTGGCAGTGATATCGTTTTCTACGGAAATCCTGAGATTAAGCAACTGAACGAATCGGGGGCCGGTGATATTAGCCAGCGCTAAAAAAGAAGAAATAAATAACAATCATGAAAGCCACATCCGTTAGGGTGTGGCTTTTATTATGTGATGCATATAAGCAGCAAAATTTTAGTTGCTTAACTAAAAATACTATTTTAGAAAAAAAAAGAATGCGCCTACCCCTCATCTTCTTTTTTAGTCTGTTAATATGTATACCAGTTTCTGCCCAGCTGAACGACTGTCAGATCAATCGCTACAATAAAGTGGTGAGTTACTCTGGCTCCAGGGTAGTTGAATATACCGAACTGGAGATACAGATTAATACTGCCAAAGGCTTAAGTTATGCTGATATTGAAATACCTTACTCCAAAGGCAATAGCATTAAGGATTTGCAAGCGGGTATTTACGATTTGTCAGGTAACCAAATACGGATGCTGAAGAAAAAAGACATTGTGCGAGCCAATGCCTATTCTGATAATTCGTTCCATAGTGATAACATGACAATGTCCTTTAAGCTATTACACAATCGTTATCCGTATATTATTAAGTACAGTTATAAAACAGATGCCACTGATTACCTGTATCTGGCCTGGTGGATGCCCCGCAGCAGCAAATATGTGCCGGTTAAAGAGGCAAGCCTGTCAGTAGAAGTGCCTCAGCAATGTGCTGTACGTATCTTTCAACGGGGTGTAGGTGAGGCTCAGGAAGTATCATTAAACGGTAAAAAAACATATAGCTGGACCATTGACGATGTAGAATTTGTTGAACGACAGAAGTTTGGTCCGCAAAGCCAGGAGCTGCAAGCCCAGGTGATGGTTATGCCGGAACTGTTCAACTATGGCGTGAAAGGTAATGCGGCCAGCTGGCAAAGTTTTGGCGAATGGCTGAGTGCGCTAAAGGCCAACTGCCATAATCTGCCAGAAAGTGAAAAAGAACGGGTGCGCCAGTTAACGAAGGATTGCAACAGTGAGTTAGAGAAGATAAATACACTGTATAAATACCTCCAGAATAATACCCGCTACGTAAATGTGGCTCTGGATATTGGAGGCTTGCTGCCAGAGACCGCTGAATACGTTTGTGCCAATAGATATGGCGATTGTAAAGCGCTGACCAATTACATGCAAGCTTTATTAAATGAGGTTGGTATTGCTTCTGTTTATACCATTGTGCACGCCGGGCAGTATCCGGTTAAGATAAATACCACTTATCCATCGCAACAGTTTAATCATGTGATTTTATGCGTGCCGCAAGCCAATGATACCATTTGGCTGGAGTGTACCGATAAAACGGCTCCATTTGGCTATCTGGGTACTTTTACTCAAAATCGTACGGTGTTATTGGTGGATGGCGAAAACAGCCGTTTGACCCTTACGCCTGCATTAAATCATGAAGAGGTGGCCGATAGTTATGTATCGACGATTAACATGGCGGCCGATGGCACTTTGCAGATGGAAACACAAGCCACCTTGCGAGGCAGAGCTTTTGACTATCTAAAGAGCTTGAATGATGCCTTGCCGCAACAAGATAAGCTGGACTATATTGAGGAGTTGGGAATAGTAGAGCACGCCGATATAGCCCATTTTTCGTTGGAGAGAACCCATGCCGACTCCTCTTATATTAATCTGACGCTGCACTCGAAGCTTAATAATGCCATTGAGCCCATTGGTGAGCGATCCTTAATAAAACCCATCCGTCCTTTCTATTTTAAGCTTGATGAGCCAGAGCAACGAACACAGGAGCTGCGTTTTAGCTATCCTTTTAATGTGAGCGATACGCTGATATACAATCTGCCTCGACCTATTAAGCGCGTAAGCGGATTACAACACCAGCAGCTAGATACGGATTTTGGATACTATACAAAAGACGTGCAGTTTAATGAATATCAGCTAATCATTACCCGACATATCAGCATTAAAGCCGGCAGCTACCCGGTTGAAGAGTACGAGGGCTTTTATGAGTTTATGCAAGCGTGTACCAACGCCGAATTACAGAAAGGTATTGTCGAATATTTCTAACTAAATCCAACACCACACTATGAAAACACTTTTATTCACCATTTTGCTGTTTACCTCCTGGATGTTTAACAAGGGCATGGCGCAGGAGATAGAGTTTGGAAGTTTGCGACCTTGCGATGCCGAGATACAGGCCTGTGCCTATGAGAAAGATGCGCCGGCTGTTGTGTTGTTTGATAAGGGAGATTCGTGGTTTGTGCAGGATGATGGTGGATTTGTCCTTCGCTTTGACAGGCATGTTCGTATCAAAATATTTAATGAAGCAGCCTTTAATAAGGGGGAGTTTGAGATACCATTGTATAAGGGAGGCGAACGGAATGAAGAGGTTAAGGAGATAGAAGGCATCACCTTTAATATCGAAGGCGGGCGAATGGTAAAGGTAGAGCTGGATAAGAAAAATGTGTACCGTGAAGACATTAATGAATACTGGTACATGAAAAAGTTTGCCATGCCACAGGTGAAAGAAGGTTCAATTATTGATGTGAAATACACTGTTTATTCGCACTATTTCGAGCATTTCAGAGACTGGGAATTTCAAATGGATATACCAGTTTTGTACAGTGAGTACAAGGTGAATATGATTCCGTTTTTCTCGTATCGCTATCGGCTGCAGGGGGCTACTACCTTCGACCATTATAAAAAATACGACAAAAAAGGCCTGGAGAGAACCTATGCCGGTATACCGTTTAAGGATGTTGTGTATGAGTTTGGCTTCGAAAATGTACCATCGTTCAAGGATGAAAGCTTTATATCCTCGCGCAATGATTACATTAAAAAGATAGACTTTCAATTGTCGGAAATCAATTCTACCTCGGGCTACAGCCGTAAGTACATGAACACCTGGCCATCCATGGCCAAAGAGCTGCTGGACCATCCTGATTTTGGAAAATACATAAAGAAAGCCGAAAAGTGGGGGAGCAAGACCTTTACACATCTTAGTAATATGCCCGAGGAAGAGCAACTTGATAAGATTCTTACCTACATGAAGCAGCATTTTACCTGGAACCATTATACCGGCAAAAGGGCTCAATATAGCTTCAAGGAGTTTAACGAAAAGCTATCGGGTAATATTGGTAATATCAACCTGAGTGCCATAGGTGTGATGCGCGCCCTTGGCCTGCAGGCTTCACCGGTTATTATCAGTACCAGGGATAATGGTAAGGTTACCGATTCGTTTCCATACTCCAACCTGTTTAACTATGTGCTGATATTGGTTGAGGTGGATAAGACCATGCGCCTGGTGGACGCCACCCAGGATATGTGCCCCAATCACCTGATTCCATCGCGCTGCATCAATGGTAAAGGTTTTATAGTAGAAGAGGATAGTGAGAAATGGGTGACCATATCCAATGCAGCTACTTCGCTGGAGGAGCTGAACATGGCCATATCGGTTAATGTTGAAGAAGGGGCGCTGGAAGGTTTGTGCCTGGCAAAGTGCACAGGCTACTCGGCTGTGTCGGAGCGTAAAGCGTATTATAACAGCCGCGAGAAATTTGAGAAGAAAATAAGCAGCAAGGGCTTGAAGGTTGAGAATATGGAAGCCGTTAATTTGTCCGATAGCTCGCAGCCCTTTAAGTATAGTTTCAAGTTTTCGCAGGCGATTGACCGCATCGATAACCAGTTAATACTGTCGCCTTTTGCCAACCTGGTGGAAAAGGAAAATCCCTTTAAGCAGGAAGACAGGAGCCTGCCTGTAGACTTGGTGTATTTGCGCGGTAATCGTTTTATCACCACCATTCAGATACCGGAAGGCTACAAGGTAGAAGCTTTGCCAAGCCCTCAAAAGATTAACTCCGAAAATGTGTCATTCTCCTTTATAGCCCAAACGAATGCTAAGCAGGTGCAGATGATAGCCAGTTATAATTTTAAGAAGCAGACGTATCCGGCAGATACCTACAAGGAATTAAAGCGCTTTATGAACGCAGTAACGTCGGCCATCAACTCTAAAATTATACTGACAAAGGTAGATAATAACCTGGCTGATTTATAGCTTGGCCTTGGATGTATTTCATACTTGCAGATAGGAAATATTTGATTTCGTGATTCTATGTGCAGGAGGTTTTTAGACAGTCTGACGGTTAGTAAATAAAAAGTAGCGAAACACGAGCGATTTCAGTCCGTTGAACCAAGTAGCCAAATTTGCCACCAACCAAATAGGCAATCGGCAGTTTTGGCGCTGGTTGCCGAAGCCACAAAACTTCCAAAATAAGTCGAACTCCATATGCTTTATTGCTGTTTATTGGGCGCTGGCGTTAATATTTATTCCTCCATTCCATCATTTCTAAAAATACCTGGTCACGGCTTATTTCAAATTCACAGATTTTAAAATAATCCATATCCTTTACTTCCATAAGGTATTGTACCATTAATCCGTATTTGTTATAGGAATGAACTTGTTTGGTGCCGTCATTATCTACAATTATCTTCACAGGGTCTTGTCCATTTTTGCTCTTTACCAGATAATCGTCAATTTTCTCTTTTAACCGGCCATCACCCTTATAATTTCTTGAAATGTACTCAGCATATCCTTCTACTTTCCAGTTAATCTTTCCCCGGGTTGTTTTCTTCATATAGTCCAGGTCGGCATTGAATTGCAAGCTATGTGTAAATTCATGTGCAAGTAACCATGTCAAATCCAGGTGTTGATAGAAATCATTTTCTTCATAATACACCACCACAAGGTTTTTGTTAAATTGGTAATCACCCTTCTTTAAAATAACGGCGTTGGATAAAGCAAAGGCTGGTGTTGAATCCATCGGATAAAGATGAGGGTAGATATTATCGTCATTAAAACACAACTTAATAGGCATACTCTCATCATATAATTCTGAGCTTTTTGTTAATTCTATGGCAGCGTTAATAATGTCACTTGTTTTTTCCTCTAATTCGAGATTGTGATATATAGTCACCTGACCTAATTGGGTTTTATTGGAATAGGAAAGACTGGGATTAAAAAACAGTATGGCATAGGTGGCAAAGAATACTACCAATAAGGAAATCAGAGTAACTATGAATTTAATAAGTATTCTTTTCATTAAGTTATTGAATTATCAAATCTCTTATCGCTTGCGTCCAACGTTTGCTGGACGAGCCGACCGAGCCATGCGTCATTTTCAGATTGTTGGGTGTAGTTTTTATTCTGCTATTCTATTTTTTAAGTCCATCTGCTCATGAAGAATTCTTGTTATCTCAATAGGATTATTATTTGACTTGCGATAGAATATAATGTGTCTATTAACTTTTAGTCCGAACAACTTGATGTTTATTCCAACATAGTTTTTTCCTAAATCTGGATTATTTGCAATGTCCTGGCAGCTATTTAGTAGCAAATCATAATACTTATCAGCTTGGTATTCAGACCAAGTATCATATGTATACTCCCAAATTCTATTTAAATCTTCAACAGCTTTGTTAGTCAACTCATAACTAGCCATTCTGCTTTCTTTTGGCTTTCAATTCCTCAAGATTCCTTTTGGGGTTAAAGTCGTGAGCAATTCCACTATCAATCCCTTCTTGTATTGCATTTCTTAGGGCAGTCGCTTTACTTTCTTCATTTTCCAGAAGTCTTAAACCTGCTCGAATAACTTCGCTAACATTTTTATATCGACCGGCAGAAACTTGTGTCTGAACAAACTGGTCAAAATAATGACCAAGTGATATTGATGTATTCTTCATTTTCAAAGTTTTAATCAAATTTACCAATAATTGGTAAAAATGCCAAATCTAATGGTTTTGCTCAAAGTACACCCAACGGCAGTCTGTCTAAAAACCTAGACGACTACCATGTTCATTATTAAAGCTAGGTTTATTTTCCGTGAACAGAAAAATAGTTCAGGTTTCTGGTCAAATAAGCACACAGTGTATTCAAGGGAATGATGGTGAATGCAAGATCATTTTTACCTTTAAAAAACGAAATAAAGAGCATTAATGTGCTCAATAAGCCATCGATACCCAGAGGATTGATAATGCGCCGGAGGTTATAAGCAGTCATCATTAGTCCTACATCGGCACTGGCTCTATTTAGCGACTGTTTTGTGATGATATGGTCAAAACCCCATTGGCGTTTGATGGTGCCATAGGGATGCTCCACAATGGCCTGCTGGCATTTGTAGAGCTTTGGGTTAGCCTCAATTCGTTCTTTATTGGCGGTCACATATATATTTTCAGCATGGTGGCGAATAATACGCCCATTGACTTTGGCGCTGGTGCACCGGGCTCTGCTTGCACATCCTTTACAGGCTGATGATTTCAGTATATATCTGAAATCAAAGTGGATGGCTCGTCGGGTAGGTAATCGCATTTATAGGTTCTTAAAGGACAAGCTCAAGTTACCCATCAACCGAGCCAAAAGCGGGATTCGTCGCCCTGTTCACTTTACGTGTCTGGGTTTTGGTTTTGTGCCTACCTACCGTAAAGGCGAAAAGGGCAAATACCAGTTAGTTGCAAGCGACAAGAGTTGGCAAAATCTGAAGCAAAAGCTCAAGAGGATTACCCGTAAAACCACACCCATGAGTTTCGATGAGCGCCTCCAAAAGCTGCATGAAGTCAGCTGGGGATGGGTGAACGCTTACCGCATGGCAAGCATACAAATTAAGCTCGAAGAACTCGATGGCTGGCTGCGTAACCGTCTCCGCTATTGCATTTGGCATCATTGGAAGAAACCTGAGAAGAAAAGGCGCAGCCTGATTCGCTTGGGTATTGAGCCCGGTATGGCCTATGCATGGAGCCGCACACGTATGGGTGGTTGGGCAGTAGCTCAGAGCCCGATACTTGGAACTACCATTGCACTAAAACGCTTGAAGCAAAGGGGCTATGTCCCTCTAAATGAAATCTATCAACAAATCACGCCCAATAAGCGTGATTCGCTCTTCCTGATGACTTAACGAACCGCCGTATACGAGACCCGTACGTACGGTGGTGAGAGAGGTTCTCCGATAGGCTATTGGCCTATCGGCAGCCTACTCGATTGGCACCCGTTTTATTTTCCTTTTAATTGTCTTTTTAAATCTGCCTTTATTAATACAATAAGTTCGTCATACCACTGTTTTACTCGTTGATTTCCTGCTATCATCTGCCTTTCAATGAGGTGTCCTTCCAAATTACTTGTTTGCCTTAGGTCAATAAGTCTTTCCTTTCCAATTTCGAACTCACTAAAAGATTTGATTATTTCCATAAGTTGTCTGTAGTGGTCATCTTCAATAAATAGAGATGCTCTTTCGATTTCAATTTTCGTCTTTTTAATTTGTTTTGCGAAATTATTTAGGTTCATTGAGTTTGCACGACTCCAAAGATTGTCTGCTGAAATTTTTAAATCATGAAGACTAGTCCATAGTACTGAATAAAGCTCAAATTGCCTATCTGAATATCTTAATGTAGTCTGCTTTAATACATCCAATTTAGATTGATATTCATTGATTTCATTCTGAAATTCAGCTCGAAATTTTTGCTCCAACCGCTTGGTTAATATTCCCCCAAAATATTTAGAGAGACCAAAAATCAATGCAGCTGCTCCTCCAATTGAGCCCAACATTGCAGTAAATAGTTTAAAAATTTCAGTCCAGGTTATCATTATTTATTGATTTAAATTTTAAGCTGTATATAAATGGGTGCCAACGGTCAGGCTATGAAGCGTTGGCTTGTGTTGCGCCTGCGGCAAGCCTATGCTTTATGAGCCATTGTTGGCATTTCGTTATTTATTCAGAGAAAATTTAAACAAATCAGCTGGGTCGTAAAAATATACTTAAAAACAACAGTGAATTGTTTAATCCATGAGCAATAATTAACGGCCATAGCTTTCTATACTTTATGTAATAAATTCCAAATACTAGAGAGATTATAGGAATGCTAATAAGTGAAAACCAGCCTTGATAAGTATGAAAAGATAACCTAATCAACATACTAAATACAATTACTATGATAGGGCTCATTTTCTCAAAGCGTTTAAATAAATAACCAATAAGAAGTGATTCCTCGTAAATTGAGTTTATAACAATAATCATTACCAAACTCAGCCAATTGGCCTCAATTGTAAAGTTTGGCTTATTTTCTGTATTAATAATATCCAAACCTATTACATCTATGATTACCAATATAATATTGATAAAGAGAGCTGTAGTTAAAAGAAGCAATATTGCAATGAATATCATTCTAAATTTAAACCTCAAATTAAAGTCCAATAATTTCCAACCACGGAATTTCAAGAAGGTTCCAATTATAGTCAATACTATAATTTGATAAAGAGTATTAAAATATGTGCCATAATTTGATACTTGTATATCATTTGCTGTTTGTCCGAAAATCAGTTTATAAGTCGAACTAAATGCAAAAAAACCAAAACCAACTATTAGCACTATCAATAGTTCTATTTTAGAAGTATAGACAGATTTTTCTTTCTTCGCTTCGCTTATTTTTAATGAATTCCGCCGGTTTATTTCTTCTATAATTAACTGCTTTTCGTCGCCAAAGTAATAATTAAGTTCATTGGATAACTGTTGGATTTCTTTATCTGACTTGTTTTGTAGTTTAATCCTTAATTCGTTACTCATATAGGTTAATATAATTCTTATTTACTTGGTTCGATGTTTTAATGAATGCCAACGGTTGGCCGCATGGCGCTGTAGCAGATTCTGCGTTGAGATTGTCCGTCCGAGAGGACGAGACTATCGATGCGGGAATCTGCACGACCAA
>NZ_JAGUCN010000017.1 GCF_018271975.1 Carboxylicivirga mesophila | reverse complement strand
GGTGCAACAGTCACAACTTTTGGTGTAGATGGTGCCTTTGTTGATAAGCAAGGAAACTTACTTTATCCGGTCATTTCCTGGCAATGTCAACGCACTGCTCCAATCATGGATAGCATTGGTAAATACATTCCGTTAGAAAGGCTCTACCAAAAGTCAGGTGTTTACCCCTATGCCTTCAATACTATTAATAAAATGATTTGGTTTAAGGAACATAGGCCGGATGTGCTGGATAAGGCGCATAAATTCCTTTTTATTCCCTCTTTGCTGATTCATAGACTATCGGGTGCGATGCTTAATGACACAACCATGATGGGAACAGCTATGATGAGTGATTTAGAGAAGCGTGATTTTTCTGAGGAAGTTTTAAGCGATATTGATATTGACCGTAGTTTATTTGGCAGACTGGCTGAGCCTGGTGAACAAGCTGGTGTTGTGAGCCAACCCGCGGCAGAATTAACAGGACTTCCACAAGGAACACCAGTTTTTGTGGCTGGTCATGATACACAGTTTGCCATTTTTGGCTCAGGGGCTGAGTTAAATCAACCCGTATTGAGCTCAGGTACCTGGGAGATATTGATGACACGTAGCCAAGGGTATCGTACCACCGAAAAAGAACTGGAAAAGCATCTGACAACGGAGCTTGATGCTACCAAAGGGGTGTTTAATATTGGTCAGAACTGGTTGGGATCAGGTGTTCTGGAGTGGTTCTCAAAAAGTTATTATCCAGAAATAAAGGGTGACGAATTGTATGAGACCATGATAAGTGAAGCAGAGCAGGAGCTTCCTGGGGCTAATGGTGTTATGGTTGATCCGGCTTTTTATGATGATGGAACCAGCACCAATGGTGGTATTATTACCGGTTTAACTATCGGAACAAAACGAAGTCAGATTTACCGCGCATTCCTTGAAAGCATGGCCTTTCGCTTACGTGAGGCATTGGAGGCACTGGAAGGGGCCGGGGGGTTTAAAGCTGAACGGATTATTTGTGTTGGTGGTGGTTCTAAAAACCGTTTGTGGAACCAATTACGTGCGGATATCTGTAACACACCCATCCAGTTTATTGAGCAAAAAGAAACGACCGTATTGGGCGCTTCAATGTTTGTGTTTGCCGGTGCCGGAAATTATAAATCGGTTGAAGCAGCCCGAAAACAGATCGATTACAATGAACAGGTGATTTATCCTTCCGGCAACACTGCTATTTATGAGTCACTTTATGGAAAATACATTGCCTTTAAAAGGCGTTAGAATCAGCCACATTGTTTATGAAAAATAACTCTTTAATCATGACGAAAAATCCAAAAATTGTTGAAAAAAAATACATGGTTCCCTTTATCCTCATAACAAGCTTATTTGCTTTGTGGGGCTTTGCAAATGACATTACGAACCCCATGGTGGCTGCCTTTAAAACAGTCATGGAGATTTCTAATGCCAAGGCATCGCTGGTGCAGTTTGCTTTCTATGGGGGCTATGCTACCATGGCTATTCCGGCTGCACTATTTGTACAAAAGTTCAGTTATAAGAAAGGTATTCTGTTGGGGCTGGCATTATATGCAATCGGTGCATTATTGTTTTGGCCAGCAGCTCAATATCAGGCGTTTGGCTTTTTTTTGGTGTCGCTTTATATCCTTACATTTGGTCTCGCATTTTTAGAAACCACAGCTAACCCATATATCCTGGCATTAGGTAGCGAAGAGACCTCGACTAGGCGATTAAATCTGGCACAGTCTTTCAATCCGATGGGTTCGTTATTGGGTATGTTTGTCGCCTCCCGAATTGTATTGGCTGCGTTAGAATCAGATAAACGCAATGCGGCCGGCGAATTGCTATTTCCCACGTTGGATGAAGCTGTCAAAGCCGCTATCCGTGCATCGGATTTAATGATTATCCGCGATCCTTATGTGATTCTAGGTATAGTTGTAATTGCCATGCTGGTGGTTATTGCGCTGGTCAAGATGCCTCAATCTGGTCATTCCACTGCTATCCATCCGATGCAATCATTCAGGCGATTGGTCAATAATAAAGTCTATCGCGAAGGGGTTATTGCACAGGTGTTTTATGTAGCTGCACAAATCATGTGCTGGACATTCATCATACAATATGCCGATAACCTTGGTATTGATAAGGCTACTGCCCAAATGTATAATATTGTAGCAATGGGTATATTTTTAGGCAGTCGATTTATCAGTACTTTCTTAATGAAGTATGTTAATTCACGTAAGTTGTTAATGCTGTTTGCTATTGGTGCACTAATCACCATCAGTGGTGCTATTTTCATCGAAGGTTTGGCTGGCCTCTATTGTTTGGTAGCTACATCAGCCTTCATGTCGTTAATGTTCCCCACTATCTATGGTATTGCCCTGGAAGGTATTGGAGAAGATGCCACATTAGGTGCAGCAGGATTGGTAATGGCGATTGTAGGAGGTGCGCTAATGCCTCCGTTACAAGGGACCATTATTGATATGGGTCAAGTTGGTTTTTTACCAGCGGTTAATGTGTCATTTATATTGCCATTTATTTGTTTTATCATCATTGCGGCCTATGGCTACCGTTCTTATAGGGCAACAATACAATAATTTTTGATATCAACTAATTTAAATAAACAACAAAAGACTATGTCAGTTAGAAATTTGAATTTGTTACATCCGCGCGATCAAATCATCATGATTATCAATCGGATATACAAAAAAGGATTAACCACTACTTCAGGTGGCAATATCTCAATAATGGATGAGGGCGGAGATATGTGGGTAACACCATCTGGTGTTGATAAAGGTTCGTTAAAACCAAGTGACATCATGTGTGTAAAGGCTGACGGCACAATTGTTGGACCCCACAAACCATCGATGGAATATCCGTTTCATAAGGCGATATATGTAGAACGTCCAGATTTAAAATCTGTGGTGCATGCCCATCCACCGGCATTGGTTGCTTTTAGTATTGTTCGCCAGATACCAAATACCAATGTCATTCCCCAAGTTAAATCTGTTTGTGGGCCAATTGGCTATGCTAAATATCATATACCGGGAAGTAGTGCACTGGGCGATTCCATTTCAGAGCAATTTAAAAAAGGGTTTGATTCGGTAATCATGGAAAATCATGGGGCTGTTGTTGGCGGAAAGAACGTGATTAAAGCCTATGAACGTTTTGAAACTCTTGAGTTTGCCTGTCGGACGCTAATTAATTCTAAGATTATTGGTGAGCCAAAGTTTCTTACTGAGGAACAGATCTATTCATTCAATAATCAAGTGCCAACTGACTATCCAAAGATGAGGAATATTTCACATACGTCCGATGAGAAAGGTATTCGTCATGAGATTAAGGATATGGTACGTCGGGCTTGCGATCAAGGTTTGATGATGAGTACCTACGGAACGATCTCTGTGCGTTGGAAAGGCAATGATTTTTTGATTACACCAACTGATGCAACACGCTGGGATATCCAGGAGAGTGACATTGTGCAAGTAAAAGATGGCCAATGTGAGGCTGATAAGGTGCCAAGCCGTTCAACCTGGTTGCATCAAAAGATTTATGAGATGCATCCTGATATTAATGCTATTATTTTAACTCAGCCAGAATATCTAATGGCCTATGGTGTAACGCACAAAAAGTTGGATGTAAGAACTATTCCTGAAAGTTGGATTTTCTTACAGGATATGGCCAATGTTCCTTTTGGTAGCCATTTTGCCAATAATAATACACTGTCAGAGTTGATTTCAAAAGATAATCCTGGGGCGATTATTGAAAATGATTCTGTTTTAATGACAGGTAATACATTATTGCAGGCATTTGATCGCCTTGAAGTAGCTGAGTTTAGCGCCAAATCCTTAGTAATGGGTACATCCCTGGGTGATTTTGCGCCAATGAGTGATGAAGAGATAGATGAGTTGCGTAAAGCATTTTTTTAATTAATCAAATCCTCCAACACAGGAGGATTTGAATATTCATTTTCCATGTTAGAAAAAAGACGAATTTATTTGCCACCGTTAAGCTTGGTTGGACCAGGAGTAATATGTGATTTAGTTGAAGAAATACAAACCCAGAATTATAAAAAGATTCTCATTGTTACAGATAAGGTTCTGAATGAGTTGGGTGTGGTTAAAAAGGTGACTGATTTAATGGAAGAACAGTTTATAAGCTATACAGTTTTTGATGAGGTGCAGCCTAATCCAACTTGTGAGAATGTCCATAATGGATTGGCTATTTTTAAGAGCAATGGATGTGATTTTATCCTAACAATTGGAGGAGGCTCACCACAGGATTGTGGCAAAGCTATAGGCATTCTGGCAACTAATGGGGGTGATATCAAAGACTACGAAGGGATTCACTTGTCAAAACATAAGTCAGCTCCTATTGCAGCTATTAATACAACTGCTGGCACTGCAAGTGAGGTAACCATCAATTACGTTATTACCGATGAGGAGCGTAAGGTGAAAATGGTGATGGTAGATAAGAATTGTTTGGTTTCGATTGCAGTTAACGATCCTGAGTTAATGCTGAATAAACCAGCTCCTCTGACAGCAGCTACCGGCATGGATGCTTTGACACATGCAATTGAGGCATATGTAACTGTTGGTGCATTTCACTGGTCTGATCATATGGCCCTTTATGCCATTCAGTTAATTAGTGAAAGCTTAAGGGAGGTGGTTAACGATGGCTCTAATTTGGAAGCACGCAGTAAAATGGCCTGGGCACAGTTTATTGCCGGCCAAGCATTCTCTAACTGTGGCCTGGGCTTTGTTCACTCTGCAGCTCACCAGTTAGGTGGTTTATATAACACGCCTCATGGTGTTGCTAATGCGGTTTTGCTGCCACATGTAGAGCGCTTTAATCTATCGGCCTGCCCTGAAAAATTTGCTAAAATAGCCCAGGCAATGGGTGTTGATATTTCAGGAATGAACATTCAGGAAGCTGCAGAAGCTGCATTGGAGGCTATTGCGCAATTGTCAAAAGATGTTGGTATTCCATCTGGTCTCAAAGAATTGGGTGCTAACCCTGAGGACTTTGAATTGATGGCTCATAATGCTTTATTGGATGTTTGTACCGGCGGTAATCCGCGAATCGTAGAAGTTGAAGATGCGATAGATATTTATAGGGCAGCTTATTAAGTTTCCTTAGTTTGAGTTCTGAATGTAGGGAGAAGGATTTTAAACCCTTCTCCTTTTGTATTTATAATTAGGGCATTTGTAATTGTCGTGAAGACTATGCAATGAGTTTTTAGAATGTGCCATAAAGGCCATAGCTCTCTGTATTACAATATACCTGGCTGTAAAAATTAAAACCTTCTTTATTTGTTTCCATTTTTCTGGCTAGTTGAAGTATGGGATGCCCGGGCTTAACATTGAAATATTGCTGTAATTTTTCATCGGCTGTTATTGCCATCAGTTTTTGCTCGCCACCGGTCACTTCTAACTGATAGGATGTACGCATGATCTCAAAGAGTGAGCGATTCTCAAAGTTACGACTGGTAAAGCGAGGCAGGTTAATATTCGGAACTAAGGTAATGTCATAAAAGATGGGTTGTTTGTTCATGATACGCAATCGCTCCAGTTGATAGCAACCAACTTGTTTCTCAAAGTCTAATAATGGGAAGCCAAAGGCATCTTCGCATTGGACTAAAAAAGGCCTGATTATTAGTTTGGTTTCCAGGTTATCCCTGCCGATGGCTGAAGTGGTGCCTGAAAGTGATAAAATGCCTACCCCTTGTGGCTGTCCTTGCACAATACTGCCTTTGCCTTGTTTTTTGCGTATATACCCCTCATGAACCAGTCTGTCCAGTGCTTTTCTAACCGTTGGACGTGTTACCTGGTGCGTTGTGCATAGTTCATTTTCAGAAGGTAGGATGTCACCTTTGTTGTAATGTCCTCCAGTAATGTGTTGACGCAACTGTTCGTATAGTCTCTTATATGGAGGGAGTGTTGTTTTCTTTGTCATGTTTTAATTTTCTGTAAAGATAAGTTGATTTAGGTGTATATACAAGTGACTTGTAAATATGTGTAAATATCAGGTATACAAGCGTTAGTAAGAAATGTAAAAATTAACTTGTATATACATGTAGTAGTAAATAGCTTTGTTTCAAACGAATTGAATCATGGCTAACGCAATTATTATGCCTCGACAGGGGCAATCAGTTGAATCCTGCATTTTTACCGATTGGTATAAACAGGTAGGAGATGAAATCAAACAAGGAGATATACTATTTGCTTATGAAACCGATAAGGCATCTTTTGAACAGGAAGCAGAGGAGGATGGCATATTATTGGCAACCTTTTGTGAAGCTGGTGATGAAATACCAGTGCTCCACAACATTGGTGTATTAGGTCAGGCGGGAGAAGATATAAGTGCATTTCAGGCCGAAGGAAGAGATGAGTCAATGGAAGAAAGTACTACTGCAGAAGAAAATCCTGAGGTAGAAGCTAATGAGCCTGTTCAGGTGGTACTTAAAGAAGCTGTCAATGGCGATAAAGTGAAAATATCCCCACGTGCTAAAAAGCTAGCTGAGGCTGAGGTGGTGCCCTTCGAGAAAATCGAAGGTTCAGGGCCTCAAGGAAGGAT
This sequence comes from Carboxylicivirga mesophila, assembly GCF_018271975.1. Taxonomy (GTDB): domain Bacteria; phylum Bacteroidota; class Bacteroidia; order Bacteroidales; family Marinilabiliaceae; genus Carboxylicivirga; species Carboxylicivirga mesophila. The sequence continues at coordinate 137,881 of NZ_JAGUCN010000017.1, read as the reverse complement.
TATCGTCAGGGATATTGAAGCCTATTTGGCCTCGGTGCCAAAAATAACCCCATTGGCTAAAGAAGTCATAAAAGAAGAAGGACTTCAGGTGGTAGAACAAGGAAGTGGTTTAGATGGCATGGTAAGAGCGACTGATTTATCCACCAATCCTGTTTACTCAAACGATTTTGAGGTTAAGAAATTATCAAATATCCGCAGGCTTATTGCGAAAGCTATGCATGCCTCATTGCAGAATTCAGCTCAGTTAACCCATCATTTGGGAGCTGATGCTCGTCGCTTGTTGGAGCTGCGAAAGCTAGTGAAAGCCACTGAAGGCGCACCCAATATCACCATCAATGATATGGTTTGCTTTGCTGTTATCAGAGCCTTGAAGCTGTTTCCTGATGCCAACGCTCACTTCATGGGAGACAGTGTGAAGTATTTTAATAAAGTACATTTAGGATTGGCCGTTGATACCGACCGCGGCCTGATGGTGCCAGCTATTAAAAATGCAGATGACTTGTCAATAGCAGGTTTATCCAGCCAGTTTAAGGAAGTGGCTGAATCATGTCGCAAAGGAAATATCGATCCGGAGTTACTGTCTTCAGAGGCGGCTTCGTTTACTGTATCAAATTTGGGCAACTATGGTGTTGAAATGTTTACGCCTGTGATTAACCTGCCGCAGGTAGCTATTTTGGGTGTCAACACCATTGTACCGCGTCCGGCCGATCTGGGAGGTGGGGCCTATGGCTTTGTGCCTTATATGGGATTGAGTCTTACCTACGACCACCAGGCCCTGGATGGTGGCCTGGCCACACGTTTCCTGAAGCAGATAGCCATCGAAATTGAAAACCTTTCAATTGACTTCTAAGCTATGGAAAAGATATATGATTTAGCAATAATAGGAGGCGGTCCGGCAGGCTATGTAGCTGCTGAAAGAGCCGGAGCAAAAGGATTGAGAGTGATTCTTTTAGAAAAGAAGGAATTAGGTGGTGTTTGTCTGAATGAAGGCTGCATGCCTACAAAAACCTTACTCTACAGTGCCAAGCTGTATGATCAGGCAAAAGCAGGTGCAAAGTATGGTGTTGAATCCGGTGATTTATCATTCAGCTTTGATAAAATGATGGCTTGCAAGCAGAAAGTAGTGAAGAAACTCGTCGGAGGCGTTGGTGCCAAGATGAAACAATTTAAGGTAGAGGTTATGAATGAGTCTGCCTTTATAAAAGGACGTACCCAAAGAGGTATCGAATTAGCATTTTCTGAAGAAACGATATTAGCTTCGAACCTGTTGATATGTACCGGATCTGAGGCATTTATACCTCCAATACCCGGTGTGGATGGTAGCAAAGTCATATTAACCAATCGGGAAATACTTCAGCTACAGGAGCTGCCCAAAGAGTTGGTAATCATTGGAGGCGGTGTAATTGGGATGGAGTTTGCCAGTTTCTTCAATAGCCTTGGCACCAAAGTGACCATAATTGAAATGATGGACGAAATCCTGACCGGAATGGACGCGGAGATGAGCGCCATGTTGCGCCAGCAATATGCTAAAAAAGGCATTACATTCAATCTGAGTTCAAAAGTTACGAAGATTGATGGTCAAACCGTAGTATTTGAGAAAGGCGGTAAAGTATCAGACATCAAAGGCGATAAAATACTGATGAGTGTTGGTCGTCGTCCTGTGGTAAATGGCTTTGGCCTCGAAAACCTGGGTGTAGAGCTGTTTAAAGGTGGCATTAAGGTAGATGTAAAAATGCGCACCAATATCCCAAATGTATTTGCCGCCGGCGATGTTACCGGGTTTTCTCTGCTGGCTCATACTGCCAGTCGCGAAGGCGAGGTGGTTGTTAATAACCTATGTGGTGTTAATGACCAGATGCGCTACAATGCTATTCCGGGCGTTGTCTATACTAATCCTGAGTTTTCAGGCGTAGGATTGACCGAGGAAGCAGCCAAAGCAAAGGGCATTGACGTAAGAGTAGCAACATTGCCCATGGCTTATGCCGGTCGGTTTATCGCGGAGAACGAGGGTGGTTCAGGCTTATGCAAAGTGCTGGTGGGAGCCAAATACGGCCAGGTACTTGGGGTGCATATGTTGGGTAATCCATCCAGCGAAATGATATACGGTGCTAGCATGGCCATCGAAAACGAAATGACGCTTAAAGAAATGGAGCAGGTAGTGTTTCCACATCCAACTGTATCTGAAATATTCAGGGAAACGGTATTTGCTCATACTCATTAATCCAATTGTAAATTCCTAAAATCAGTAATAATGCCAAAATCACAGTTTATAGATCCTATTAAGGTCAGACAAGCAGGTAAGATAGAATTTAAAGATATTCCGGTAAACCAGTACGATAAAAGTGTAGAAGAGGAGAAAGTAAACTTTTCAAAAGAGCAATTTATTGGGATCTATCACGATATGGTTTTAATCCGTGAGTTCGAAACAATGCTTAATGAGATTAAGATCAAAGGCGAATACCAGGGAATCGCTTATAATCACCCTGGACCGGCACACCTCTCAATTGGTCAGGAATCAGCTGCAGTGGGCATGGCCTATCATCTGAATGCGCAGGACTTCATCTTTGGTTCGCACCGTTCGCATGGCGAGATATTAGCAAAAGGGATGTCGGCCATCCATAAAATGGATGATAATGCCTTGATGGAGGTGATGAAGAATTTCTTCGATGGAACCATTTTAAAAATTGTTTCTGAAAATCATCAGGGTGATTTAAAGGCACTGGCACGCCGCTTTTTGGTATATGGCACCCTGGCCGAAGTTTTTGCCCGAGAAACCGGTTTCAATAAAGGCTTAGGTGGCTCTATGCATGCTTTCTTCACGCCTTTTGGCGTGTACCCAAACAATGCCATCGTAGGTGGCTCAGGCGATATTGCTGTAGGTGCAGCTTTATTTAAGAAAGTCAACCAGAAAGAGGGTGTGGTAGTGGCCAATATTGGCGATGCCTCCATGGCTTGCGGGCCTGTTTGGGAAGGTCTGGCTTTTGCCTCTATGGACCAGTTTGAGCAGCTTTGGGAAGGCGCTTACAAAGGCGGTTTGCCAATCATCTTTAACATCATGAATAACCAATATGGTATGGGAGGACAAACCTGTGGTGAGACTATGGGTTATGACATAGCCGCTCGTATTGGTGCAGGGGTAAACCGTGACAGCATGCATGCCGAGCGTGTTGATGGCTATAACCCGTTGGCCGTTATTGATGCTTATCAGCGTAAACTGGAGTTACTGAAAGATAAAAAGGGCCCCGTTCTGTTGGATGTGCTGACTTATCGCTACAGTGGTCACTCACCTTCTGATGCATCATCCTATCGCAGCAAAGAAGAGATTGAAGCCTGGGAAAAACAGGATTGTATTACTTCCTATGGGACAGAGTTGGTGAAAGCTGGTGTTGTTTCACAGGATGAACTGGACGCTATCAAAGCGGATGTTGCTGAGCTAATGAAATACTCGATGAAGTTGGCTATCGACGAAGAGGTGTCACCACGCATGGATCTGGTGAAGCATCCTGAATTGATAGGGGAAATGATGTTTTCCGAAGGAAGCATCGATAAGATGGAAGATCGCCCGGTGGAGGTCAACCACCCAATAGAAGAGAATCCACGAGTAAAGCAGATTGCCAATAAAGAGCGTTTTGCTTTCGATGCCAATGGTAAGCCGTTCTCTAAAATTAAGCAATACCAATTACGCGATGGCTTGTTCGAAGCCATTGTTGATCGATTCTATAAAGACCCAACTTTAGTAGCTTACGGTGAGGAGAATCGTGACTGGGGAGGTGCCTTTGCGGTGTACAGGGGTTTAACAGAAGCTTTGCCATACCAGCGTTTATTTAATTCGCCTATTTCGGAGGCTTCTATTATTGGTACTGCCATTGGTTATGCCATGTGTGGTGGTCGTGTTATTCCTGAAATTATGTATTGCGATTTCTTAGGGCGTTGTGGTGATGAAGTGTTTAACCAGTTGCCGAAATGGCAGGCCATGTCGGGTAATGTGATTAAGATGCCGGTGGTCGTTCGTGTGTCAGTGGGGTCTAAATACGGAGCACAACACTCGCAGGACTGGTCCTCTTTGGTGGCACATATTCCGGGTTTAAAAGTATGTTTCCCGGCTACGCCATACGATGCCAAGGGGTTGATGAATGCAGCCCTGCAGGGAACCGATCCGGTAATATTCTTTGAGAGTCAGCGCATTTATGATATTGGTGAGCAGTTTCATAAAGGCGGTGTGCCTGAGGAATACTATGAAATACCATTTGGTGAGCCGGATGTAAAAAAAGAAGGTAAAGACATTACTATCTTAACTATTGGAGCAACGGTGTACCGCGCCCTCGAAGCAGCCAAAGAGCTTGAGGAAAAGTATGGCATGTCGGCCGAAGTAATTGATGCCCGTTCGATTGTACCATTCAACTACGAGCCGGTTATTGAAAGCCTTAAAAAAACAGGCCGTATTTTATTGACCAGTGATGCCAATGAGCGTGGTTCATTCCTGAAAGATATGGCACAACGCATTACCGAACTGGCCTTTGATGAGCTGGATGCACCGCCGGTAGTAGTTGGATCGCGTAACTGGATTACTCCGGCCTATGAGTTGGAGGATTATTTCTTCCCAACAAAAGACTGGATGATTGATGCCATTCATGAGAAGATTGTGCCACTTAAAGGCCATAGTGTAGCTAATAATTTCACCAATGCCGAGATGATTCGTCGTTCTAAGTTGGGAATCTAACAGGTGGCTCATGAGTTATATCGAATACTTTAAGGATTTCTCTCCCGAAGGAGCTTCGGGGGAGATAAAACCATTAAAAGTCAATAATCATATTCACACACCTTTTTCATTTAGTGCGTTTGGCAGTATTGATGAGGCTTTAGATCAGGCTGTGGAAGAAAATGTGCAGGTGGTGGGGGTTAATGATTTTTATACCTTCGAAGCTTATCCGCAATGGTGTGATGGCGCTATTAAAAGAGGGCTGTTTCCCTTATTAAATGTTGAGTTTATTGGTATAAATCGTGAGGATAAGAAAAGCGGCCTCCTGATCAATGATCCATCTAATCCGGGCCGAATCTATATCAGTGGTAAAGCATTGGCCTATCCGTCGGTATTGTCTGCCAATGACCAAAGTATTCTGGACGATATCATGACTGTGAATAATAAGCGCTCCGAAGAGATGATAAAAAAGATGAATAACTGGTTTAAGACGGTTGGCTTTGGTTATGAGTTGAATTTTGAATCCATTAAAAAGAACCTGACCAACGGGCATGTGCGTGAACGACATTTGGCATTAGCTATCCGCATGTTGGCCGAACGACACTATTATTCTACCGAGCGCTTGTTAGGTTTTTATTTACTGTTATTTGGTGACAAGTGTTTTGAAAGTCACCTTCATTCATCCTCTGGGATGGAAAATGAAATCCGAAGTGCTTTATTAAAATCAGGCAAGCCTGCCTATGTGGAAGAAAGCCCGGAGGCTTTTGCAGACAGTAGTGTAATCAAAGAAATTATTCTCAAAGCCGGGGGGGTACCAACATATCCGTTTTTGGCTGATGCGGTTAAGGGATATACCGATTTTGAACGTGAACTGCATAAAGTAGCGGCCGAACTGAAGCGGCGCAACATTTATTCTGTTGAACTTATACCTGCACGAAATTCTCTCCAGGTCCTGAAAGAGTATGCCACTTACTTAAGAAATCAAGGTTTTGTAGTCAGCTTCGGAACAGAGCATAATAGTCCTGGACATCAGCCTCTTGAAGTGATGGCTAAAGGAGGTGTGCCACTTGATAATGAATTGATGGAGATAAATTACGAAGGTGCTTGCATTTTGGCTGCCCATCAATATTTATACGCCAGCAATGGCCATGGTATTTTAGATGAACATGGCGTGTTGATTCAGGAAAGAAGAAACGAATTTTACCAATTGGGCAATGCCCTGATTAAATATGTAACCTGTAAAAAAGAACTTCATGAAGTTGATTGATATAATACCTGTGGTGCGTATGCTGTTATCGGATGATGGCTTGGTCTGTTGTAAGACGGAGGCTAAAACGGATGTGTCAGATTCAGAAACCGCATGCATCAGCATCGACCAAAGTGGTGATAAAGCAAGCTTGATAACTGCTTTACAGGCTCAGCTTTCTCAGGCTGCTCAGCCTGTTAAAACTGTTCTTGTCAAAGGAAAAGGGCGAATTTCGATTGATGCTCCCAGGGATGAGGCCGGGTTTAATGAAATAATTAAAAATCGGATTGTTATTATTACAGGTGGTGCGCAAGGCTTTGGTGGAGGTGTGGCTGAAGAACTGTTTGCCAAAGGTGCACACATTGTTGTGACTGACCTGAATGAGGAAGCCGGAGATGCCATGGTCAGCAAACTAAATGCCCGCGGACAGAGTAATAAGGCCCTGTATGTAAAAGTTAATGTAAGTGATCCGCATTCGGTGAAAGAGATGATTGATCAAACGGTGATGGCACTCGGTGGCATAGATGTTATTATCAGCAATGCAGGTATACTCCGTGCCGGCGGATTGGACGAGATGACTCCTGAAACTTTTGAGCTAATGACAAAAGTGAATTACAGTGGTTATTTTTATTGCGCCAAGCATGCTTCGCACGTGATGAAACTTCAGGCATCTGTGGCACCGCATCACTTTATGGATATTATTCAGATTAACTCAAAGTCAGGCCTAAAAGGCAGCAACCGCAATTTTGCATATGCCGGAGGAAAGTTCGGTGGTATTGGACTAACCCAGTCGTTTGCATTGGAACTGATGCCCTACAATATTAAGGTAAATTCCATCTGTCCAGGTAACTTCTTTGATGGCCCCTTATGGAGTGATCCTGAGAATGGACTCTTTATACAATACCTGAAAGCGGGTAAAGTGCCTGGTGCTAAAACCATTGAGGATGTGCAGGCGCACTATGAGATGCAGGTGCCGGCTAAACGCGGGTGCCGGGTCGGAGATGTGACCAAAGCCATATTGTATGCGATTGATCAGCTGTATGAAACAGGGCAGGCCATTCCGGTAACTGGTGGACAGGAAATGCTGAAATAGTAGATGTGTGATAATTGATGTTGGATGTGACGGTATAAACATCGCCTTTAATTTAAAGTGTTTTACCAAACTCTTGCTTCTTTATACAAATAAATATGAAAACAAAAGCAGTACGATTATATGGTAAGCAGGATCTTCGCATTGAAGAATTTGATTTACCACCGATATCAAATGATGAGATTCTGGCTAAGGTAGTGACCGATAGCTTATGTATGTCAAGTTATAAAGCCGCTAATCAGGCAGCTGACCATAAGCGAGTGCCCGATAATATTGCGGATAGTCCAATCATAATCGGGCATGAGTTTGCAGGTGAGATTATGGAAGTGGGAGCCAGCTGGACGCATCGGTTCAAGCCTGGTCAGAAGTTCTCCATTCAACCGGCTATCTATTACGAAGAGGGGCCTGTAGGTGTATTAAGTGCGCCGGGCTACTCGTATCAGTACATTGGCGGAGATGCTACTTATGTAATCATTCCCAAAGATGTGTTGGTTCAGGATTGCCTGCTGGTTTACGAAGGTCCTGGTTTTTATCCGGCTTCATTGGCTGAGCCTTTAAGTTGCGTCATAGGTGCCATGCATGCCAACTATCATACCAAAGCAGGCAGTTATGTGCATGATATGGAGATAGTGGAAGGAGGTAAAATGGCCATCCTGGCAGGTGTAGGTCCAATGGGGCTGGCAGCCATCAATTATGCGTTACGTCGCGAAGATAGAAAACCATCTCTTTTAGTGGTGACGGATATTGATCAGGAACGATTGGACAGAGCTGCCAGCTTGTATACGGTTGAGTTTGCCGCATCGCGCGGTATCGATCTGCGTTATGTGAATACATTGTTCATGGATAATGCTGTTGAGGGATTGCGCAAGATTGCTGATGGTGAAGGGTTTAATGATGTGTTTGTGTTTGCGCCCGTACCACAGGTAATTGAACAGGGAGATGCCATCCTTGGTTTTGATGGCTGTCTGAACTTTTTTGCCGGGCCCTCCAAGGCCGATTTCTCAGCTAAGATGAATTTTTATAATGTTCATTATGCCTATACGCATGTGGTTGGTACATCCGGTGGAAATACCTATGATATGAAGGAGGCATTGGAGATAATGACCAAAGGGCTTGACCCTGCCGGACTGGTAACGCACATTGGGGGCTTAAATGTGGTGCCTGAAGCCACTCTTGATCTGCCTAATATTCCTGGTGGTAAGAAATTGATTTATCCGCATGTGGAAATGCCATTGACAGCCATTTCTGATTTTAAAGAGAAGGGGAAAATAAATCCTGTTTATGCAGGATTGGCCGAAATATGTGACAGGCACAATGGATTATGGAATGTGGAGGCGGAAACCTACTTATTGGCTAACTTTGAAGGCTTAAACAATTAAACTGAATAGAATGATTTATTTAGCGGATACAGCTGATATTGATGAGTTAAAAAAACTGTTTTATTACTTTCCCTTAGAAGGTATAACGACCAATCCAACAATTATTGCTCAGGCAGGCAAAAAACTGTCTGTTATTATGCCTGAGCTGATTGAAGTTGTTCAGGATAAAATGCTGCATGTGCAGATGATTAGCAGCAGGGCAGAAGATATGCTGCGTGAGGCAAAAGCCTATAAAGCAAAATATGGCTTGGGCGATAATTACTATGCTAAAATCCCTGTGACTGAAGAAGGGTACAAAGCCATGCCGATGATTAAAGAGGCTGGTATAAATGTGACAGCAACAGCTATTTTCACACAGCAACAGGCGTTGGTGGCAGCCAGAGCAGGAGCCGATTGGGTAGCGCCCTATGTTAACCGATTGGATAACATCTCATCACATGGTATCGAAGTGGTGGGGAATATTGTCGAAAATATTGAGCGCTTCAACTTGCCAACAAAGGTGCTGGCTGCAAGCTTTAAGACAGTTGACCAGGTGCATCGGGTAAGTATGATGGGAAGTCAGGCAGCCACAGTAAATTTTGAAATATTAGAGCGCTTACGCAGCCATCCAATGACTGATATGAGTGTGGAATGGTTTGAAAAAGATGCAGATGGCCTATACGATATTGATTTTTGACTGCACATATGCAGTAGAATAGTTCTTCAAACTGGAAAGAGGCTCGTTAAAGGAGCCTCTTTTTTGTAACTCAATAGTTGTCAATATTCTACCTCAAGGCAGGGGGAGAGGTAAGAGGCATCAATCATCCTATGCGGTATAATTCAATATTCCACCGTATTAACGAGACTCTGAATTTCAATAATTAAGACCATATAAATTTTTGCCAATTAAATATTAAGACTTAATTTCGGACGTTTAAAAAATAAGATTTCGAAACTTAACGGAACAAGTCTAACTCTTAATCTTCAACTTCGGTGTATATGTGAAGGAATTGAACCATAATTTATGCATGATATCTTAAAAGTTGGGAAACGAATGATGATTAGAGATGTTCAAAAAACTAGTAGTTGTTTAATTCGGGGAGTTAAATCTTAAGCATATTACGTAAAAAAAATTCAAATATTATGAAACCATTAATTGTTCTCATAGCCATGTTAAGTGTAGCATCATTTAGTCAAGCTCAAAAGGCAACCATAAGTGAGCAGTGGGTAGAAATGAATACATATTCATTCTATGATCCAAATCCAGTTGTAAATCCTGATCGGATTTATCCATACTTTAGGTTTGACGGGTATAAAAGACATGGGGTTATGCAAGCATGGAAAATGGTTGTGCTTGAAAATGAATTCATAAAAGTTTTTGTATGTCCCGATATTGGCGGAAAGGTTTGGGGGGCGATAGAGAAATCCACAGGTAAGGAGTTTTTGTATTATAACCACAGTGTGAAATTTAGGGATGTGGCCATGCGGGGAGCCTGGTCTTCAGGCGGATTGGAATATAACTTTGGAGATATTGGTCATATACCCACCTGTGCTACTCCGGTTGATTACATGATTAAGGAGAATGAAGATGGTAGTGTTGCCTGTGTGGTAGGAGCAATAGATCTACCTTCGGGTTCGAGGTGGAATGTTGAAATAAAGCTGGAAAAGGATAAAGCGTTTTTTGAAACGATTGCCTCATGGCATAATACGTCGGACGTACCTGTTACTTATTATCACTGGATGAATGCAGCCGCTAAAGCGGCTGGTGATCTTGAGTTTATTTATCCAGGCAATAAAAGAATTGGGCATGGGGGTGAGGTTGGAGAATGGCCGTTTGATAATGGCAGGCATATTGCCATGTATGAAGAGAATAATTTTGGAATCTATAAATCATATCATATCATCAATAAGTATTCTAACTTTTTTGGTGGCTATTGGCATAAAGATAAGTTTGGTTTTGGGCATTATGCTGATTATGATGATAAACCAGGACGAAAGATTTGGATATGGGGGCTTTCGGATCAAGGAATGATATGGGAAGATTTGTTATCTGATGGAGATGGCCAGTATATAGAATATCAGGCAGGAAAGCTATTTAATCAGGCTGCTCACAGCAGTACATTTACTCCTTTTAAGCACAGGGAATTTTTACCATTTGATTCTGATGTGATGCGAGAACTTTGGTTCCCCTTAAAGGATACAGAAGGCATGGTGGCCGCCTCTGAATACGGAATCTTAAACACAAGCCACCGTGAAGATAGCCTGGAAATATTCTTAAGTCCCTTGCAACCTTTGCAATCATCACTTGTAGTCACATGCAATGACGAAATTGTATTGAATGAAACTATTGATCTGCGGCCACTTCAATTGTATAAGCAAAAGATTGGTTTGAAACAGGGAAAGGCCTATAAAATTGAAATAGGCAAGCAATTAATCGGTTTTGATTCAAAATCGTCGGAGGACTATTTGGACCGACCCGTGACTTCAGCACAAGATTTTAACTGGAGCACAGCCTATGGTAAATATACAGAAGGATTGGAACTGGAGAAACAGCGGCGATATGCAGAAGCGGAGCACGCCTATACATTGGCATATGAAATTGAATCAACTTTCATGCCTGTTATTGGCAGGCTGGCATTACTTAACTATCGAAAAGCCAAATTTGAGAGCGCTTTAGGGTATAGTTTGCAAGCATTGGCAATCGATACCTATGATCCATTAGCCAATTATGTACAGGGATTGATTAAAAGTGAATTGGATGAAATAGATGACGCCATGAGTGCTTTCTCTATAGCATCTCAATCAATAGCATTTCGATCAGCGTCATTGGTAAAACTGGCCGAGCTTTCCATTGATATGCAAAAGGTTGATGAGGCAATAAAATATGCCAAGAAAGCCCTTTTGTATAATCAAAAGAATTTGAGAGCCTTTGAAATATTAGTCATTGCTTATAGGTTAAACCAGCAAGATGTATTGAAAGAAGAGGCCTTAACCGGTTTGTTTGAACTCGATCCCTGTAATGCCTTTGTTGCTTTTGAAAATAATTATAAAGATGGAATTGTTAACAAAGAATGGCTGAAACAGATTACTAACGAACTACCCCATGAAACAATACTCGATTTGGCTGTTAAGTACCATAAAATGGGCTTAAATGATGAAGCGATAATGGTTTTAGAATCAGGCAAACACTTTGAGCATCCTATTATCATGGCATGGTTGGCTTTTCTAGATGCTGAAAATAGGGCAACGCATTTGGCACAATTAACAGACATGTCAGCAAAAAACACTTTTCCCCACCGGAAAGAAACTTTAAGAATACTGAGCCGGTTAATGCAGGACAGTTCAGATTGGAGGCTACCCTATTTTTCCGGGATTATAAGTTGGCACATAGGATGCCTGGATGATGCCAAAAGCTATTTTGAAAAATGCGGTGAACAGCCCGATTTTGTAGCTTTTTACCTGTCTAAAATGAATTTATTTGACAACAATCAGAAGGTTGCCGACAACTGTTTAAAGCGTGCTTTTGAAATTGATAAAAATGATTGGCGCTTAAATTTGTGTTTGATACAGAATTATATCAATAGTAATGAGCTTCAAAAGGCTGAAAAGTTGTCTGGCAAGTATCATCGGTTATATCCGGAGAACTCCAAGTTTGGGATGTTATATGCCAATAGCCTGCTTAGGCAAAAGAAATACGAGCAATGTCTTTCGTTTCTCGAAAAATTTGAAGTGATGCCTTACGAAGGAGCAACAGAAGGACGAAATATCTACCATGAGGTATGTTTAAGATTAGCGTTTCGCTCATTTGAGGATAAGAGCTATAGAGATGTTATTGAGTACGCTAAAAGAGCTAAGGAGTGGCCGTTAAATCTGGGTGTTGGAAAACATTACGATGTAGATGAACGACTGGATGATTATCTTATAGCATTAGCATATGCTCAACTAGGTAAGGAGGATGAAGCGAGAAAGTATTATAATAAGATTATTAATCATCGTACCCCAAAATATCTTAATGAAAGTTCCAAATTATTGTGGCAGGTATTAGTACTAAACCAACACGATCAGAAGGCAGAAGCTACATCTATTATACAGCAAGCATTAAATAATGAACCTGATAACCTGTATGTCAAATGGGTAAATGAATTATACTTGGGTGAAGCAACCAGTGAACTTTTAGATCAAATTGCAAACAGTAACCAAGAGGTTCAGGCTTACGATACAAAATTTATTGATGTGGAGTTTATTATTAGTAAAAATATTTACGATTCCTTAGTGCAGCTGGGTTATATAAGCAAGTTTAATCATAGCGGAAGGAATACTTTATAATATGTTTTCAGAATTAGATGTTATCTTTAATAATTGGTATTAATGAACGCTTCATAAAGTATATAGATTTGCATGTCTACCGATAACTTATTGTTCGAATTGATTAAAAAAGGAGATGAAGATGCCTTTGAGTACTTCTTTCGAAACTCCTATATGAGACTTTTTAATTATACTTCATTATTTGTTAATGAAGAGGAGGAGGTAAAGGATATCGTTCAAGAGGCTTTCATTAGCGTATGGAATATGAAGCAAGAACTGAAGACTGATATGTCGATAGAGTCTTTTGTTTTTAAATTAGTGCGAAATCGTTGTATCAATTATCTGCGGGACAAAGCAATTCATAGTCGACATTTAAAACTCTATTCTCAGGAAATACAAGATCTTCAGTTTTTAAGTGAAATTGATTTTATAGGTCATGAAGAAGAGCCTTTAGAAGAATTACTTCATAAAGAGCTAAAAGAAGCATGTAAACAATTATCTCCGAAGTGCAGAAGGATATTTGAATTGTGTAAGTTTGAAGGAAAAAGACAGAAAGATGTAGCAATGGAACTGAACTTATCGGTTAAGGCCGTTGAAAAGCACATTTCCAACGCAAAAAGGCAAATTCGTATTCATATTGAAAATAAATATCCTGAATTGACAATTGTTGCTATTATAGTAATTAACCACCTAAATCGCCCTCTGTTATAGCCTTGTGTTTCTTTGTGAAAATTACTCACGCTATCCTTTTATCAACTATGTGAAAAGTTTTATTCCGAAAAAAGTAGGGTTTTGCGATCACTATGTGTATTTAAGTCTGTAACGAACAAAGTGCATATGGATAAATTAATTGTCAAATATTTAAATGGAACGGCATCCAATGCTGAACTCATTGAATTATTGGATTATATCAGAGCCTCTGATGGTAATAAGAAGTACTTTGAACAACAAAAAGAGCTGTGGAAGTCGAATACAAAAAAGGTATTTCACTTTAGAACAGAGGCAGACTGGCAAGCAGTTAAAAATAAACTTACTAAAAAATCTCAACCTAAATCAAAGTTAAAGGTCGTTTTGCTTTCAATTGCATCTGTTGTAGTTGCATTTCTATGTATTGCTGCGATAATGTTGTACCAAGCTGCAATTGAACAGGATGTTTTAGTTCAAACAAAATTAGGACAACGTTTTGAAGTTGTATTACCTGATAGTAGCAAAGTCATTATGAATGAAAATTCATCACTTTCTTATAATGCTCTTCAATTCATATTTAAACGGGAAGTATATCTCAACGGAGAAGCTTTTTTCGATGTTCAGCACAGTGGTTTGAAGTTTAATGTGAATAGTGGTCCATTAAATGTTGAGGTATTAGGTACGCGCTTTAATATTAATCATGACATGGCTGCCAATAAAGTTGATGTTTATTTAGAGAGTGGAAGTGTGATGCTTACAGTTGATAATAATAGTAGCTGTCAAAAGATTCTAAAACCAGGTCAGCAAGCTACTTATCAATTATCCACTAAAGACATTGATGTTAGTGAGATAAACTCACTCGAGCAAATAGTTTGGTCAAAAGATGATCTGATAATTCGAGATGAAACTCTAGAAAACTTCTTCAAACAGTTGGGGAAAAGATATGGAGTAAAGTTTGACTTAGACGACGAGAGTGCACTGAAGGATTTAAAAATTTCACTGACAATTAAAGATGATCCACTAAATAAGGTACTCGAAATTATACAGCTTTCAGTTCCAATTAGGATAGCGAATAAAAGCAATTGTTATGAAGTGAAACTAGATAACGTACGATATAAGAAATAAAAAAAGCAGGGAAATGTCTGCAACACACTTCCCTGTTAAACCACTATCAGTTTAATTAACTTTAATTATCAAATGTATGAAAAATTGGCGAATTATTAAGCCTCCTATAGACAGAGAGGCTCGTAAATTATTGAGGGTTATGAAAATTTTATCCATTTTATTACTCGCATTTAGTTTGCATCTGACAGCAGGGGTTAGTGCACAAGGAAATAAAATCAGTCTCAAGGTCAACAATGCTTCAATTGTTGATGTTCTTGAAGACATTGAAAGTCAAAGCAGCTTTCGCTTCGTTTTTAGTTCTGATTTAGGAGATTTAAGCCGGAAAGTAACAATGAATATTCATCAGGAAGAGATGATGAATGTATTGGATGAGGTTCTTAAAGGCTCTGAGTTTATTTATCGGATACAAGATGATTTCATTATTTTCTTACCTAAAGAAAATAATGAAATTATAATCAATGCTCAACAGGTTTCGGTTACAGTAAAAGGTATTGTTACCGATTCTAATGGAGAACCAATTCCTGGTGCTAATATTTTTGAACAAGCAAATCGAATGAATGGAGTCATTACAGGATTTGATGGTAGCTATTCGATTGAAATTAGTTCAGGAGAAACTGCTTTAACGTTTTCATTTATAGGATTTAATACGCAAACTGTTCAGGTAGCCAATAGAAAGACAATCAATGTTACTTTAGTGGAGGAAGCAACGGGTTTAGATGAAGTTGTTGTAGTTGGTTATGGAACTCAGAAAAAGGCAAATCTTACTGGTGCAGTTGAGTCTGTAATGCCTGAAGGCCTGCAAAGTAGACCTTTAACAAATACAAGTGCAGCCCTTCAAGGGCAGGTTGCAGGTGCATTTATTTCGCAAACTTCTGGTCAGCCTGGAAATGATGATGCCCAGATACTAATTCGTGGTATTGGAACCTTTGGTAATAGTAAACCTTTGGTTATTATTGATGGTATGGTCGGTGATCTTGCAGATGTAAACCCGAAGGATTTAGAGAATATATCAATACTTAAAGATGCTGCGTCAACTGCCATATATGGAAACAGGGCGTCTAACGGTGTTATATTAATTACGACAAAAAAGGGCAAATCTGGCCAAATGAAAGTTGATTATAAAGGATATGCTGGTGTTCAGCAAGTGACAGAAATGCCTGATATTCTTAAAGGTGTCGAGTACCTTGAGTTACGAGCACAAGCCGAAGCCAATTCGAATAATGGTCAGTACCCTACATGGTACAATGATGAATACATGTATAATTACAGAAATAATGTTGATCCAATGATGTATCCAACTGATTATGATTGGATTTCCGATACATTTAGATCTGCAGCAATATATGATAATCACGTTAATATATCTGGAGGTTCAGATAACCTCTTGTATTCTGTTTCTGTAGGCTATCTTAATCAGGATGGTATTGTAGATGGGAATGATACTAAAAAACTGACTATTCGATCTAATTTTAGTTCTTATTTTTTCAAGGATAAGTTACGCTTAGATCTCAATTTGTCGGGTTATGATCAAATAACAAATGATGTGGTTGCAGGTATGGATAATGCAATTTATAACGTTTATGTGGCTCCATCAACTGTTCGAAAATATATACCAACAGTAGGTTACACTGGTTACGGAAGTAATTGGGCCGCAAAAGAAGAAGGTGGATATAGACAGACGAAATCAACACCAATAAATGTTAGAATGGCTGCCAGTCTTGAAGTTGTAAAAGGCTTAAAAATTGATGCATCATACAACTTGTATAGTTCATCAAACGAGTTGGAAATATGGAATCCTTCTTTGACTTTTTACGCATTACAAGATAATGGTCAGTTGTTGGAGAACACGCCTACTCAAGCAATCTTAGAAAACTATAGAGAAACATCTTTAACAAAAATGGCTGATTCGCAGATTAATTACTCCAGTAAAATTGGCGAGAGTATTGATTTTAATGCTTTAGCTGGTTTTGAAGCACGCGAATTAAGTTATAAGCAGTATTCCATGAGTAGAACTAATTTCCCTGTTAATGTTCCAAGTATGGGCATTGGAGATCCAGCCACACAAAAGAATGGTTCTTCAGCTTATGAGGGCTCTTGGTTGTCATATTATGGTCGTCTTAATTTTAATATACTAAATAAATATATGCTAGAGGCGACATTACGTAAAGATGGAAGTTCCAGGTTTGAAGATAAGTGGGGAACATTTCCATCAACTTCAATTGGATGGCGCGTGTCTGAAGAATCATTTCTAGAATCTGCGGACTGGCTGGCCAATTTGAAGCTAAGGGCTTCATGGGGGCAATTAGGAAACGAGGCAATTGGTGATTATTATGCGGCAAGTAATAGGATGAGTTCAAATCTGACATATAACTTTAATAACACTTTATATTCTGCTGCAGCAATTACCAGGCTTGCTGATCGATCGACTTCATGGGAAACATCCGAACAGTTAAATTTAGGTTTTGATATCGGTTTAATTAGAAATAAGATTACTGCAACATTTGATTACTTTGTTAAGACAAATAAGGATATTCTGATGCAACTTCCTGTATCAGGTACCTTAGGACTATCAGAGGCTCCATTTGTAAATGCCGCAGCAATGGAGAATAGAGGGGTAGAAATGATGGCCACTTATGTTGGAAAGTATAAGGAGCTTGATATTAAAGCAAGTATTACGGCATCAAGTACGACAAATGAGATCACAGATCTTGGTGGTCAGGATTTTATAATTTTTGACAATAACTTGATGTGGGAAGTTGGAAAACCGTTTAACTCATTTTATGGATTTAAAACAGAAGGACTTTATAGATCACAAGATGAGATAGATAATCACCTTAATTCAGAGATTGGGACTGCTTATGCAGGTATGGTTGCTCAACCTGGTGATATTCGATTTGCAGATTTGAATGGGGATGGTGTCATAACAGCTGATGATAGGACTATTTTAGGAAAGCCTTATCCAGATTGGGTATTTTCGAGTAATCTTGACTTAGGATGGCGTAATTGGGATTTAGGTCTATTTTTCCAAGGAGTTTTTGGAGTTAATTCTCTTAACCAGGGAATGATAACTGCACCTTTTCATGGAGGAGCTGCTGCAACTGGTGCTTGGTATCGGGATGCATGGTCAGAAGATAATCCAGATAGTAATATCCAAAGATTATACAGCGAGCCAAACAGGTTTAATATTGTATCTGATTATTACATGGAGGATGCTTCTTATCTGCGTTTGAAAAATGTTACTATTGGTTATACTATACCAAAACGTTTGCTTGAAGGTATTGGGGTTTCTCATGTTCGTGTATATGGAAATATTCAGAATGCACTGACATGGACAAAAATGCGCTATGGTTTCGATCCTGAGAAGCCAAGTACAACAACAAATACTCTGCAATATCCACAGACGAGAATATTTTCAATGGGTGTAAACATTAAATTTTAGATGATGAGAACGATTATTAGTAAACTAAATATATTAGTCATCGCTCTTGTAATGAGCGCATGTGCGGACTACCTGGATACTGATCCGAAAGACTTTAGTCGTCCAGAAGATTTTATGAATACGGAGAAGCAAGTTGAAACTGTAGTAAACGGTGTTTACAATAATATTGACTTTAGCAGTGATGATAATTTGTGGTTGAGAGTTTATCCAATGTATTACGATGTAATGACAGATAATGCTTTTAACCGTTCACCTTGGGAAGGTGCAACAGATTTTGCCAGAGGAACAGTGACCGCTGAGAATTTTAGGGTTGAAGCTCATTGGAAGCGTAATTATTCAGGTATCGCACGAGCCAATGCCTTTTTAGAAGCGATTGAAAATTCAACACTTATATCTGATAATATTCCGCGTTACATTGCAGAAGTAAAGTTTTTACGTGCTTGGTATTATCATGACTTAGTGAATTTTTTCGGCGATGTACCGTTAATTCTGGATGCTCCTGATTTAGAAAACAAGGAACCTGCAAGAACTGCAAAATCAGATATAATTGCTCAAATAATTCAAGATCTTAATGATATTATTCCAATTTTACCTGAAAGTTATGATAGGCCTGATGATCAAGGGCGAATAACGCGCGGTGCAGCCTATTCATTCTTGTCAAGAGTTTACCTATATGAAAAACAATGGGCTAATGCTGCAAAAGCAGCAAAGGACTGTATGGATCTTGGAAAATACAGCCTGTATAAGGATTATGAAGGACTATTTATAGAAGATAATGAAGTAGAAGTCTCTAATACAGAAGCGATTTTCGAAGTGCATTATACACCTCAGATTAATCCATCTTTTTTTCAAATGCCTTTAATGGAATGGTGGCCATCTTTCCTACCGACATTAGAGTTAGCTGAATCTTATTATATGGCTAACGGACTGCCTATAACAGATCCTAATTCAGGTTATGATCCAGAAAATCCATATATGAATAGAGATCCACGTTTGGAGGCATCGCTTTATTATCCGGGTGCTCCCTGGACAATTGAATTTTGGGGACGTATAGATCAACGTTTTGAAGAAAATTGGATTTTAGGTGGTTCTGGTTTTAAACCAAAGAAATGGATTAATAACGGTAAAGCTCTTGATAGAACAAAAAGTGAAGGTACTAATAAACTCTTTATTCGATATGCAGAGGTTCTATTAAATTTTGCAGAAGCGCAAAATGAATCTGCAGGTCCTGATATGAGTGTATATGCTGCGATTGATGATTTGAGAGTGAGAGCAGGTATGGCAAAACTTTCTGATGCGATGCCCGGTTTAAGCAAAGATGATATGCGTGAAGTAATTAGAAATGAAAGACGTATAGAGCTTGTTTTTGAAGGTCATCGCCTAAATGATATCAGACGTTGGGGGATTATGGAAGATGTAATGAAGGATGTTCATGGATATGATGCAACCTATTTGCAAGATATGTCCTATCCGGGAGATGGAATGGGAACGACAGACAAATGGCAATATAAAACAAAAGTATTAGACATTCGTTCGTTCAATACTTCTCGTGATTATGTTTGGCCAATTCCTCGTGAAGAAATGAATTCAAATTCAAATATGAAGCAGAATCCTGGTTATAATTAATTAAAAAATAATACTATGTATAAATATATATTAACATTTATTACTGTATTCCTCCTCCAACTTACGGTTAGTAGTTGTGATGAAGATGCTGAAACGCCAACATTATCAAGGCCTAATATATTACTTGATGAAAGCAAAAGCCCTATTATAACCGAAACTTCTGCTGAAGTTGGATGTCGTGTTTATACTGATGGTGGATCGCCCATTAAGGAGGTTGGTGTTTTGTGGCAGTTGAAGACCACTAAATCAGTGTTGGAAATGCAATTCCCTGAATTAGAAGGTGATGCAGTAAAGGTGATTGGGGAGATTGAGAAAACAGGTGTTGGTGCTGCTACAGCTCTTATAGAAGGATTTGCTGTTAAAGATACTGCGTACATAATTCGAATGTATGCGATTAATACAGATGGACAAGTAGGTTATAGCTACCCAACCAGAATAAGTAATAATTTAAGTGACTATTAAAATTTCTGATAGTATTTAAGTTACATTATTAAATCAAACTCACTACTTCTGGTAGTGAGTTTGATTAACATTTTTTTTGATGTAATAAATTTCAATAATCCCACTTTATATCTACAGTTAAAAGAATTAAAGGCTGCTTCTTGGATGTAAAGTGTTAATATATCAGTTGCTATGATTTTGCTCAAACAGTTTAGTTTTATCAATGCTCTTTTTTTGTTGAATATATATTTCTTAAGTTCTAATTTGACTAGTGCTCAAGGTGTTATACAAGATGACGACAAGCCATTCAGGCATCAGGCCAAGACCCCTTACGAAATGGCTAATCGTAATGAGGCCAGAGTGCCATTAGTTACTTTTGAAGATGATAAGATTTGGGAGTTAGAAACGGAAAATAGCATTGCTACATTAACCAAGACGCAAGAACAACAGCTGTATCGTAAATATTGTGGTAAACTAAGTTTTAAAGCTACAGATAAGAAAGCATCTATCACAGTAAGACTTAAAAAGCCAATTGTAATAAATAATCCATGGGACTGCATTGATTTCTGGAATTATGGAGCGCATTGGCTGTGGGGCGAACCCAAATGGGAAACAGCTATGAGGCATTTTGCTATTATTGAAGGTGCCGATGGACAAACTCATGAACTTGACTTTACACAAGCAGGATATCCTGGCATGATACATAAATACTGGCACTTGAGTCATATAAAAGTTAATGAGGATATTAAAATGCCGGCAAAGCTTATTGGTGTGCGCTTTAAAGGAAGAAGAAATATCCCAGATTTAGAGTTAGATTATTTTTTAGGCCCAATTTATGTTTATCAGGAACAGCTAAAACCGATTACTTTCAATGAATGGCCCGAAAAACTGCCATTCCCGGTCAGAGATGTAACTATTCTACCATTGAATAAAAGCGCGTATACAAATACAATAAAAAAAACGGGCAAGAACTACCTGTTTACTTATGAAGGAGACGATCAGAAGTTACAATATGAACTTAATATTGAAAAAGGTCTTTTAAGTGGGATAACTGTTAAAAAGGAAAACCTGAAGGTACCTATTAATGAAGGAGCAGAGATTTATTTTGAAGGAGTAGATATAGTCAATTGGGATATCAGAAAATCTAAAATTAAGAACGATACTGTTTTTGTAAATGCCGTAGCATCTTTCATGCAAAAAGAGGTGAAGTTCAGTGTCTGGTATACGATAAAACAGAAGTCTCTAATTGTTGGTATACATGAAGAAGGCCAAGAAGGCCAAGTTAGTTCTATTAATCTTGGCAGTACCAAAGCTGATGAGTCAGCTAAATTGGTGACAGTACCCTTTTTGACATATGGTGAAAATCGAATGCCTCAAGTGTTATATAGTCACGATTTATTTTTCTTTAAGCAATTAGACTGGTATTATTCAGATGCGTCTG
Organism: Carboxylicivirga mesophila; assembly: GCF_018271975.1. Classification (GTDB taxonomy): domain Bacteria; phylum Bacteroidota; class Bacteroidia; order Bacteroidales; family Marinilabiliaceae; genus Carboxylicivirga; species Carboxylicivirga mesophila. The sequence continues at coordinate 116,424 of NZ_JAGUCN010000017.1, read as the reverse complement.
ATTTTATTCCCGGGCGTCATAAGATTAAAGATGGTTGGGCATCGTATAGCAATGGTATCAGATATATTCCTAAAACAAATGGGATTAGAAATCCGGTAAAGGAGAAGATATTTATTAATGTGTCAACCGATGTGCAGGAGGTGCTTCCTACGGTAGATAATCCGAAATCACCAATGCGTTCGGTTATGGCCCATCGTCTTTGGATGGTTGAAGGAACGCCAGACCACGATTACCTTAAGCAGCAGGCCAAAGAATTGAGAGCTTTAGGTTTAAAAGAAGTCGCGGTTCGGTATCACGAGGGTATCTGGCGTGATGGGGGCGAAAGCTATACTTTCAGAACAGAAACAGCACCCGGAAGAGGTGGTAATGCAGCCGTTCAAAGATTAGTTGAAAATATTAAAAGTAAAGGATGGTTAGTCGGTTTATATTCTAATTATACCGATTTTGCACCTGTTAATGCAAATTGGGATCCGGATTGGGTGAAGCGAGAGCCAAATGGCGGATGGGAAGTTAGTTGGTCACGTTGTTATTCGCCAAAACCCATGATTGCCGTTGAACAGCAAGAAAAACTGGCCCCTCAGATACATAAAGCGTTTGGTACCAATCATAGCTATTGCGATGTGCATACTGCAGTGTCTCCAATTTCAAGAGTAGATTATGATTACCGGGTTCCTGGAGCTGCTACTTTCCGTCGCTCATACGAATGTTATGGCCTGGTGTTGATGAATGAGAAAAAAGCCTATCATGGGCCGGTATATTCCGAAGGCAACTATCACTGGTGGTATGCAGGATTAGTGGATGGAAATTATGCAAATTTCAATCCGAAACTTAATAAGATAGACGTTTTTCCTGACTTTCAGTTATTAAAGATACATCCGCTTGAGATGGATGCAGGAAACGTTTATACTGAAGGAGCCGAGTATCTGGCTTATACTTTAGCATATGGTCATATTGGACTAGTCAATGGTGATATAGCTGAACGAATAAAGCGTTATGCCATGCTTCAGCCATTGCAGCCATTTTATTCCATGATTCCAATCAGAAAAATTCAGTACTTTGATGGGGAGAAGTTTGTTAACTCTTCCGAAGCAATTAAGAATGAGTTGCTTGGTAATGCTCAACTAGCACTTGAATATGAATCGGGCTTTAAAGTATTTGTGAATTTTGCAGATACAGATTGGACTCTTGAAGCTGAAGGCAAACAATACATATTACCAAAATTTGGTTTTATGGCCTATCAGCCACAAAACAATGTAATTTCAGTCTTTGGAAAGGTAAGTGATTGGAAGTCAAATGGAAATGCTGAGTTTAATATGACTGACAACCAAATCTATATAGATTCTCATGGAACCGAATTCGAGACTGATGATTTTAAATGCAATGGCAGGGTGTATTTTAAAAACGAGAATTTTGGTTGGGAAATCATTCCAGCGAACGACTTCGAATACATAGCTTTTAATCCGGCTGTTATTGGTTGCACAACAAAGGTATTAATTCAAGGGCTTGATATTAATGACAGGCCAATGGGGAATGTACCTTTTCAAATAGTACATGGCAAGATTCAATTGGAGCATCATAATAAATCAATCCTTAAGTATAGAATTGTACAAGTACAGTAGGAAGTAACTTGGAAGGTTTATTATAACTGATATGAATCAGTTCCGGGGTACTTCCTATTGTCACTTACTTTCAGATGATTAAAAAGTTTTACCGCCTAAACCTAGGGTTTTTCTTATTTTTTGTGTCTTTAAAGTTATACAAAGTCATTTCCTAACGGGGCATTAGCTAAAACTTTTGTTGCACAGGCAGTTCATGATACATATTGAATATTTATAAGTTGACAGGTGTTGGTGCTAAAATTAATTGCCAGGGTATTTGGATGAATTGCAGTAGTGCTTATCCGGGTCGTAAATGGATTTAATCTGAAAGGAACGTGTTACCCCATTAGGATTTTATAAGCATAAGATTGTGATATGCTGATGATAAGTGAATGGTAAGTTGTGGTGACTAAAGTTTTAATAATGCATCGAATTGTATCAATAGTATTCATAGTAGTTTGTGTGATTTCAGGTTTTTTGTTGCTTGCTTCTGAGCAAGTCGTAAAGCACGATTACCCCGTTTCTGTTATTCAAAATGATTCAATACGTGTTACCGTACTCATGCCCGACGAACTTAATGGCTATTACAGAAGTACACGTTTTGATTGGTCAGGTATGATTGCACAAATCAATTATGGGGACCATGAATTTCTACAGGCTTGGGAGATGTATGATGGAACGGTGCATGGAGGGGTGCATGACCCGTTGACGCCAGGGACAGGAACAGGAACAGCCGAAGAATTTCGTAATCCTCTGGGGTATGAGGAAGCAAATGTGGGGGAGCCTTTTGTGAAGATTGGTGTAGGTGTTTTACAAAGAGCAAGTCAAGACCCGTATTTCTGGGATTATCCATATAAAATCATTCAATCTGGTAAATGGGATATACAAATTAATAAGAGTTCAATTGTATTTAAGCAAAGTATGGTAACCGATTTTGGGTATGCATATGACTATGAAAAACAAATCAGACTAATTGATAATAAAGCAGAATTGGAAATTATACATATGCTGAAAAATTGTGGCGCTAAACCGATTTTTGCCAACCCATATTGTCATAATTTCTTCAGTTTCGATAACTACCCCGGTGGGCAGAATTATAAAATGGTTTTTCCAAATGATGTATGCCCTGTTGATCAATTTGATTCAAGAATAACCTTCGAAGGCAATGAAATTAAAATTAATGAGGATGATTTACGTAACGATTGGATAGGAGGCCATATCAATGCCGGAACCTCCAAAGAGTACACAGTGATTAACTCCAAAACCAGAACCTCAATTAAAGTTATTGAAGATAAGGATTTAGGTCCGTTTTACATTTATATGTCCAGGACATCTGTGTGTGCAGAACCAATGGTCGAGTTTAGTATCGACAATGGACAATCTTTTACATGGAAACGAACATATCAGTTTAATAAAAATCTAAGAATAAAATGAAAAGATTAAGAAGTATTGTTTTAATGTTACTGATACCCATTGGTGTGCTTATCTCATGCCGTGTAACGGATAAATCAGCACCTAATAGTTATACGAAGCACGGACTTGAGTTTGATGAGCTGGCCACTGTTTGGGATGAAGCAATCCCTTTGGGCAATGCTACTGTTGGTAACCTGGTTTGGCAAAAAAAAGGACGATTAAGATTTTCATTGGATAGGGCTGATCTTTGGGATTTGCGACCAATGGAAAATATTGATTTTAATAAATGGACGTTTAAAGATGTCTATGATCACTGGAAAGCGGGTACCTATAAAAAAGTTCAGGAAGCATTTGATGTGCCGTATGATCAGTTACCAGCACCATCAAAAATTCCGGCAGGGGCTTTAGAGTTTAACATCGACGCTTTGGGTGAAGTTAAAAAGGTGGATCTGGATGTAGCGACTGCTATTTGTACTGTTGAGTGGATAAACGGAGCTAAATTAACAACTTTTGTACATGCCAGTGAGCCTGTAGGGTGGTATCGCTTTGAAAATGTACCTCAGGAACTACCTATCGAACTGATTGCACCTTCGTACGATCGCCCTAATGAAGAAGGATATACCAGTCAGGCAAAAACGGATCTTAACCAATTGGGTTATGGACAAGGAACCATTACAAAAGGAGATGAGAATATTTGTTATAACCAAAATGGCTGGAAAGATTTCAAATATCAGATTTTTACACAATGGTATCGAGAAGAGCAGTCCCTTACTGGATGCTGGTCTGTCTCATCGGAGAAAGTTGCCTCCGATAACAGCGTAAAGGCCGAAGCCTTTGTATCGAATGCATTGGCTAATGGATATCAGACAGCTATCGAAGGCCATCTGCAATGGTGGCACAACCACTGGATGCAGTCTTCCATCAGTATTCCGGATAAACTGCTGGAAAGGCAGTATTATTTAGAAATGTACAAATTTGGTTCAGCTGCACGTGCCGATGCGCCTCCAATTTCGTTGCAGGCAGTATGGACGGCTGACCACGGCAAGCTACCGCCCTGGAAAGGTGATTTTCACCATGATTTAAATACACAATTGAGTTACTGGCCGGCTTATACGGGTAACTATCTAAACCTGGAAGAAGGTTTTATTAACTGGTTGTGGAAGAACCGTGAAGTATTCAAAAAGTACACTCAAGATTATTTTAATGTGAATGGCATGAATGTGCCTGGTGTTAGCACATTGGATGGAGAGCCCATGGGTGGTTGGATTCAATATTCATTTGGACAGACTGTTGCAGCATGGCTTGGGCATCATTTTTATTTACATTGGAAGTATTCAATGGACCGTAATTTTCTGGAGGAAAAAGCATATCCCTGGTTGAAGGATGTATCTGTTTATCTGGACGAAATTTCAGTGAAGGATGAAACAGGTAAAAGGAAGTTGTTAATTAGTTCTAGTCCTGAAATATATAATAACTCTGCAAAAGCCTGGTTTTCGCAAACAACAAACTTTGAACTGGCTCTGATTCGCTGGAATTATGAGAAAGCTGCAGAACTGGCCACAGAGCTTGGGTTGAAAGAAGATGCATTAAAATGGACACAGATTCTATCAGAATGGCCAGAATTGGCTATAGACGGAGAGACAGGGCTGATGTTTGCTCCTGAAATGCCTTATAATGAATCGCATCGACATTTTTCACATTTACTGGGCTTTCACCCGCTTGGCTTGCTTGATGTGTCGAACGGCCTTGAAGAACAGCAGGTGATAAAGAATACGCTTAGTAACCTGGAGGCACAAGGCACTGGTGGTTGGACGGGCTATTCATTTAGCTGGCAGGGAAATTTGTATGCGCGTGCATTTGATGGCGATAATGCTGCCCGTGTACTTCGCATTTTTGCAGAATGTTTCTGTTTGAAGAACTCATTTCATGTCAATGGCGATCAGTGTAAAGCAGGACACTCAAATATGACGTATCGTCCATTTACCTTGGAAGGAAATTTTGCATTTGCGTCTGCCATTCAGGATATGCTTATACAAAGCCATACAGGTATTGTAAAACTTTTTCCAGCCTTGCCCGCCGATTGGACCGATGCCAGTTTTAATAAGTTAAGAACCTATGGCGCATTTTTAGTTTCGGCAAGAATGGAGATGGGAAATGTGACAACTGTTGAGGTATTGGCCAATGCTGATGGTGTTATTCAATTGGAAAATCCTTTTGGTGGTACTGGTTTTAAATGCAACCATGAATTCACTACCCAGGATGGCATCTTAAGCTTTAAGATGAACAAAGGGGATGTTATTTTACTAACAAATAATTAATGTATTCTAACGCTCAAATTCGAATTTTATCTACTGCTTGTTTAAGGAGGAAAACTTACAAAATAGGTTTAGTGACTTTTATTGGTATGGTAAAAATTGAATTTGAGCGTTCGTTGTCTCTTCAAGCTAAAAATGGTGTTTCGTTAAGATGCCATTCATCCCATTATATGGCTATATATACCGGACACAATATACAGTAACTGACAAACAATATTTTTGAACAACGAAAACAATAATAAATCAAGTGAAAAATGAAGGTTCGATTGAGTATTAAGTTATTTGTTGGTATTGTGATGTTAGCCACAGGTATTTTGTATTGGTACATATTTACGGGCGGAGATAACAAAAAGGCAAAAGATGTTTCGGGTTTACTCTTAACAGCATCTGATAATATACCTGAATATTTAGCAGCAGATACGGTAGATGTTGCAGGTAAAAATATTCTAGTCAAAAATGGTAATTTTTGTTCCAACGATGGAAGAAGCCTTTTTTTAAGGGGCATCAATTTAGGTGGAAGCAGTAAGGTGCCATTTACGCCCAATATGGGCAGCCATGTTAAAGATGGTTTTTATAATGGTAAAGATATCTCTTTTGTAGGAAGGCCTTTCCCACTTTCTGAAGCTGATATGCATTTTGAGAGGTTGAAAAAATGGGGATTTCATTTTATTCGATTCATAGTTACTTGGGAGGCCATTGAGCATGATGGACCGGGGATGTATGATAAGGAATACGTTCAATATGTAAGAGATATCATTAAAAAGGCAGCTGAGTATGATATCAATGTGTTTATTGATCCGCACCAGGATCTATGGAGTAGGTTTAGTGGTGGAGATGGTGCTCCTTTATGGACATTTGAAGCAGCTGGTTTTAATGTGGAGAATTTTTTAGAAACTGACGCTGCCTTTGTTCATAATGCATTTGGCGATCCGTATCCTCAGATGGTTTGGTTTTCAAACTATTATAAATTGGCTTCCTGTACAATGTTCACGTTATTTTTTGCAGGTAATGATTTTGCACCTCAGGTAATGGTGAATGATTCCATTCCTATTCAGGACTTTTTACAAAGCCATTATATCCAGTCCATGGTGTACCTGGCCAATGAGCTTAAGGATTTGCCTAACGTTGTTGGTTTTGAATTAATGAATGAACCATCTTCTGGTTATGTGGGCATTGCAGATTTATCATCTCCCTTTCCGACCAGTATTGTTGGTCTGGCACCAACACCTTATCAGGGCATGTTATTGGGACAAGGAATACCTCAGGAGGTGCAGAAGAATGAACTGGGTAAAGCATCGTTAAAGGATGCAGGCGTGGTATTGGTTAACGGCGAAGGTAAATCAGCCTGGAGTAGAGCAGAAGGCTGTGTCTGGAAGGAGGCTGGTGTCTGGGAGCGAAACGACATGGGACAGTCTCGGTTGTTGAAACCCGATTATTTTAATAAGGTTAAAGGTAAAACCGTTGATTTTAATGAAGATTATTATATCCCTTTTATCAAGGCTTACCACCAGGCGATACAAGCTGTTGATTCGGCTTGGTTTTTATGCGTTGATAATGTATTGTTTCCGGTGCCACATAAGCTGCCTGATTTACGGGGACTGGGCATTGATTATTTAGTCGATGGCTCGCATTGGTATGATGATGCAACATTGGTAACTAAAAGATATTGGCCATGGATTGGTTTGCTGGATGATGAAATTATACTAGGTAAACGGCAAGTGTACAAAGCATTTGTTGAATTCTTACGGGAGATGCAAGAAGGTACCAAAGAACGCTATGGAAAAGAAGCTGTAACCTTGCTGGGTGAGTTTGGGATACCTTTTGACATGAATGATCGGAAAGCTTTTGAAACGGGTGATTTTACTATTCAGAACCGTGCGCTGGAACGTTGCTTTTCGGCTATTGAAGAAAACCTGTTACACTATACCTTATGGAACTACACTGCTGACAATACAAACGAGAGGGGCGATCAATGGAATGGAGAGGATTTATCGGTATTTAGCCTGTCTCAGGTAAATAATAGCCATGATCTTAATTCAGGAGGTCGTGCGCTTGATGCTGCAGTACGTCCTTATCCATATCGCGTCAGCGGTCAGATTACCAAATACTCCTTTTCGAGTGAAATTGGTGAAATGGAGCTTGAGTTTATTCCTGATAGCACCAATGTATTGCCTACAGAAGTGTTTTTACCGGAGTGGCATTATCAAAATGGATTTGAAGTATACGCTACGGGGGGAACACTCATGTTTAATGACAATGCTGATATGTTGTACTATACCCCAAATAATAAATCACAAGCACAACGTATTGTGATTCGAAAAAATCAGGAATGAGATTATTTAATAATGACATAACAATGATAGTATCATGAAAAAATTATTCATAGCTGTTTTAATGACGCTGAGCATTCATCCTGTTTTATCAAGTGAAGTAGATGCCGCATATGCTTTATTAAAGCGATTAATGCCGGAACGGACAGAGGAGTTCGAATTTCAAATAATTCCGGATGATAATGGGAAAGATGTTTTTGAATTGCAAACAGTAAATGAGAAGCTGGTTGTAAGAGGGAATTCAGCCCTTGTAATGGCCTATGGCTTGCATTATTATTTAAGACATTTCTGTAACTCAAGCTTTTCGTGGAACGGGCATCAGTTGCAGCAGTCTGGTGAACCATTGCCTGTTATTGAGCAAAAGGTTAGGAAGATAGCAACCTTTGATCAGCGTTATTATTTAAACTATTGTACATTTAATTACTCGATGTCTTTTTGGGATTGGCAGCGTTGGGAAAAGGAAATTGACTGGATGGCGTTGCATGGTATTAATCTGCCACTGGCATTAGTTGGTCAGGAGGCAGTGTGGCAGAATACGTTAAGGCGTTTGAATTATACAGAAGACGAAATCACCGCTTTTTTACCAGGACCATCGTACACCGGTTGGTGGTTATTAGGTAATCTGGAAAGCTGGGGTGGCCCGGTATCACAAGAATGGATTGATAAGCAATGTGAGTTGCAAAAGAAGATTGTAAGTAGAATGAAAGAGTTGGGTATGCAGCCTGTTTTTCAAGGTTTTTATGGAATGGTACCTAACTCGTTAAAGATAAAACACCCTACGGCTAAAATTCATAATCCTGGTAAATGGTTAAACTTCAATCGTCCTGGTTTTTTATTGCCGGAGGATCCTCTATTTAATGAGGTAGCAGCCATTTATTACGAAGAACAAAGGTTACTGTATGGTATCTCTGATTATTATCAGGGTGACCCTTTTCATGAAGGGGGAACCTCAGAGGGAGTTAATGTAACAAATGCCGCTAAAGGGATTTATGAAGCAATGAAAGCTAATAACCCTAAAAGCACGTGGGTGTTGCAGGCCTGGGGTGAAAATCCAACCAGGAAGTTGCTTAAAGGAATACCTAAGGGTAAAGCGCTAGTGGTTGATTTGTACGCTGAAGCACTGCCTCAATGGGGAGGCAAAGCATCGGAATGGGCTCGCGAAAGCAGTTTTGAAGGCCATAACTGGGTTTGGAGTGAGATTCCAAATTTTGGTGGACAAACCGGGATGACAGCAAAGTTAGATCAGACAAACTCAGATGTGATGCAGGCACTAAAGCACCCCAAGGGCATTAAGATGAAGGGTTTGGGTGCCACGCCAGAGGGGATTGAGCAGGATGCTGTTATCTATGATCTGTTATTTGATCTGGTATGGGAAAACGATACTGTTGATATGGATGATTGGCTAGAGATGTATGTAAGCAGCCGCTATGGAAAAGCCAATAGTGATGTATTAGAGGCATGGCAAATCATGAGAAAGACAGTGTACAACTCAAAATACAGGCATGCCAGTGGTGATCATGGTAGCCCACCATTCGAGTCGGTATTATGTGCTCGTCCGGCATGGAATGTAACAAAGGTATCAACCTGGGGGTATGGCGACCTCGATTATTCTCCAGAGAAATTGTTGCTTGCCTGGAAAATGTTTTTCAAAAACAGGCATGAGTTTGCTGAATCTGATTGTTTTCGTTTTGATCTGGTTAATCTAACCCGTCAGGTTATGGCAAATCATGGAAGGGAAGTGTACCAGAACCTTCAGTCTGCATTCGAAAATAAGGACGTTGATCAATTCAATATATTGGCTAACAATATGCTCGACTTAATTTCTGATATGGACTTATTGATGAGCTCAAGAAAAGAATTTTTACTTGGTACGTGGTTGAATGAAGCCAAGAAAAGAGCACCCTCCCAGAGTGAGATGAAGAATTTCGAAGAAAATGCACGTCGATTGATAACTGTTTGGACCAACGAAAAACATGTTGTTAATGACTATGCTTACAGAGAATATTCGGGTCTGCTGAACGATTATTACAAAGAGCGTTGGCACATGTTTATTGAATATGCACGGGGCATTCTTGAAGGTAAGGAACCGAATGCTCCTGATTTTTATAGTTTCGAGGAGCAGTGGGTGTTGAGTAACGATGAATACCCTAATGAAACACAGGAATGTGAACTTGATGTTGTGTACTATTTAGGTATGAAATACTTTAATTAATGCGTGATAATCTAATGGTTGCCATTATATTAACTATATTCTTAATACAAGGTCTATGAAAAAATTATCATTGCTTACCTTCATTCTTATTTCGGTTAGCATTTTTGCACAGCAGCATAAAATTATCCCTGAACCTTCTGAGGTTCGTGCAATGAATGATGTTTTTGATATCTCATCTCCAACCATCTCATTTGCGCCTCAGGATAGTGTGGATTTTGAAGCTGCTTATTTGTTAGCGATGCTTAATAATGATTTTGGTTTATCGGCAGCCATTGTACCAAATGCGATGACTGAACATACCATCGACCTGGTACTGGATAGTAAACTACCTGATGCAGAAGCTTATGCTCTGACCATCACTGGTCAAAAGGTTGAAATAAAAGGGGGGAGTGCTGCTGGCATTTTTTATGGAATTCAAAGTCTGCAGCAATGGATGTGGGAACATTTTGATGCGCACAAAGGTGTAGTACAAGCTGTTGCCATTGATGATAGTCCACAGTATGAATACCGGGCTCTGATGCTTGACCCTGCACGTCACTTTTTGCCCATCGAAGGCTTAAAGCAATATGTGGATGTAATGGCAAAATATAAGTTTAACAGGTTACACTTGCATTTAAGCGATGATCAGGGATGGCGGATTGAGATTCAGAAATATCCCTTATTAACAGAAGTGGGTTCAGTTAGAAAAGAAACGAAAGGAGACGGGCAACCTCATTCTGGCTTTTATTCCCAGCAGCAGATGAAAGACCTGGTTGTCTATGCTGCACAAAGACACGTATCCATCATACCAGAGATTGACGTGCCAGGACATAGTGTAGCCGCCATTGTGGCTTACCCTGAGTTGACATGTTTCAATGAGGCATTGGAAGTTAGGACTACACCAGGTGTTTCTAAAAATCTGTTGTGTGCTGGTAACGATGATGTTTTTACCTTTCTGGATGATGTTATTGGTGAAATGGCTGAAGTGTTTCCAGGGAATGAATTTCACATTGGTGGGGATGAAGCGCCGCTTGACCATTGGATAGAATGTCCGAAGTGTCAGGGAAGGCTAAAAGAACTTAAAAAGGATACGCCTCAGGATTTAATGAGTTATTTTTTTAAGCGGGTAAACCAATCACTTCAAAAGCATAATAAGCAACCATTGATATGGTATGAACTGGATGTGCCGCAATATCCCCAAAATAGTACCATGTATACATGGCGAATGGGTTTATCATCAAAAGTGATTAAAAAATCTGCCCAATTAGGCTATAAGTTAATTTCTTGTCCCGGTGAGCACGCCTATTTTGACTATCCACAGTTTAAAGGAGAAGAGACCTGTGACTGGATGCCTGTTCTTACATTGGAACAGGTGTATAAGTTTGATCCGGCAATGGGAGAAAAAAAGAGGGAACACATTATTGGTGTGGAGGCTACCTTATGGGGTGAATATATCAAAGATATTGATCGGGCATTTTATATGACATGGCCAAGAGGAATGGCTTTGTCCGAGGCAGGTTGGGCAGGAGAGAATAAGAAGAATTGGGGAACTTTTACGAACAAATTGGATGTGCACTTTAACTACTTCGATAGTAAGAGTGTAGCATACCGTCTACCGGTTGAACTTCATCAATTTAAAAAGTAAGGATGTTTTAAAAAATGCCAATGCATTTACTTCTTTAGGTGAAAAGACAAAATAATCAGAGGTTGTCCAGTATTAGTTTTATGAATGAAAGCACATAAAAAAATGAGAATTATTGTCATTATACTATCATTAGTCATTACGAATTATTATTTGTTAGCTCAGGTGCCCGACTGGGAGAATCCTCAGGTTATTGATATAAATAAAGAAGCAGTTTACGCAACTTATTTGCCTTATGGTACTATCGAAGCAGCGCTTCAGAATAGTGAATGTACCAATGAGTTAATGCTCAATGGGCGGTGGTTGTTTAACTGGTCACCAGATCCTCAGAGCCGTCCTGAAGATTTTTATAAATCCGATGAATGTACAAAAGACTGGAACAAGATTGAAGTGCCAGGTAATTGGCAAACGCAGGGATACGGCATCCCCATATACACCAATATTGTTTATCCGTTTAAAAGGAATTTGCCAAAGGTAACGGAGGCACCTGATGAGAAGTTTAGTGCATTTAAAATGAGAAATCCGGTTGGTTCCTACAAGCATTTTTTTGAATACCAGGAGGCCTGGGATGATAAGCGATTATTGCTGAATTTTGAAGGAGTTAAATCGGCTTTCTACGTATGGATTAATGGACAACGGGTAGGTTATAGTCAGGGTAGTTTTACTCCCGCTGTTTTTGATATAACAGAATATGTACATACAGGTCGTAACAGTATTGCTGTTGAAGTGTACAGATGGTCCGACGGTAGTTACCTCGAAGACCAGGATATGTGGCGCCTGAGTGGGATTTTCAGAGATGTTAAAATAATTGCGCGCTCAAAAGTCCATGTGCGGGATGTTAAGGTAACCAGCAAATTGGTCGATAATTACTCAAAAGCTATACTTGAGGTAGGTGCTGAACTCATTAATAAAGGTGAATATACCGCAAAGAAGGGCTCTCTGAACGTCTCGGTTTACAATACAGAAGGCAATTTGGTTGGTAGTTGTGCAGGCCAGCAAATAAACGCAATTCAAAAGGACAAGGTGAGCCGTGAAACATTGACGTTAGCCATTGAATCGCCCAATTTATGGAGTGCCGAATCACCCTATTTGTATACTCTTTTAATTGAATATGTGAATGCAAATGGGCAAATCGAAGAAGTAATTCCTTTCAAAGTTGGGGTGCGCGAAGTAAAGATTGTGGATGGTATTTTTAAAATTAATGGCAAGGCAGTGAAGCTTAAAGGTGTCAATCGCCATGAGCACCATCCTCGCACAGGTCGTTATGTGGATGAGGCAACTATGCGCCGTGATATTGAATTAATCAAGCAATGTAATATCAATATGGTTCGCACCAGTCACTATCCAAATGCTCCTTTGTATCATCAGTTGTGCGATGAGTATGGCCTTTATCTGATGAATGAAGCCAATCAGGAATCACATGGTTTTAATATAGGCAATTTGGAACTAGGCAATAGTCCTGATTGGACCAAGGCACATGTCAATAGAGCCGCAGCAATGGTCCAGCGCGATAAAAATCACCCTTCAGTAATAATCTGGTCATTGGGCAATGAAGGCGGGAAAGGACAAAACCTGAAGGCCATGGCAGATACGATACATAAGGTGTTGCCTGATGCCATTGTCTTTTGCGATAGTGATTTGGATGTGTCTGATATGTTGGATGTTTCCTATGTGCATCCCGATAAGGTGAGAAGTATAGCCATGAAAAAGAAGGATCGCCCGATATTTATGAGAGAATATGCCCACGCAATGGGCAACTCATTGGGCAACTTTTCAAAATATTGGCAGGTAATAGACGACTTTGAGCATATGACAGGTGGGGCAATCTGGGATTGGGTTGATCAGGGAATTGCCCGAAAGCAGGACGGGAGTGCGCTTAGATACTTACCGGTACCTTCTCAACTGTCGCTTAATGAGGATGAATATTGGGCCATTGGAGGTGATTTTGGAGATTACCCGAACGATAAGGAGTTTTGTATAAACGGGCTGGTTGGCCCGGACAGGGTGCCCAATCCGCATTACTTCGAGGCTCAGAAAGTGCATCAATATATTAGGTTTGATCTCAACGCTATTCGGGAGAAAACCATTACCATAATCAATAATTATCACTTTACCAATCTTGAAGATCTTAGTTTTTATCAGCTGCTGTTCCGCAATGGCCAATTGGCAGATAAAAGGTTGCTTGAGAATGTTACGGCTTCGCCTGGTACACAATGGGAAGGTGCTTTTGAATGGCCCGATATTGAGGACGATAAGGCTGAATATACGGTGGTATTTCAGGCCGCATTAAAGGCCGATAATGCCTGGGCACCAAAGGGGTTTGTGGTTGCTAAAGAACAGTATGTCTTGCATCCATATCCGTTTGCAGATGAACTGAATGAAGGGAGCGAAGGACAGTTGAAATTGCACCAGGAAGCAGGGCGAATTGTTATTGCAGGATCACATTTCAATTGTGTGATAAGTAGGCTAAATGGCTCGGTTAATAGTTTAGTTGTTGATAATCAGCAATTATTAGTGCGGCCACTGGAACCATATTTTTGGAAACCTCCCAATGATAATCAGCAACGCAATAATTATGAACGGCGGATGGCCGAATGGAAAGAGTTGATGGAGGGTGCTGAAGTAGTAAATGAACAAATACTGACGGATAGTGATAAGCGAAAAGTGACCATTAATTATACCCTTGATCCCCATAAAGTCGATGTGCGAATTAAACTTTCATATGTGCTTAATTCACATGGTGATTTGCAAGTCAATATGCATTACCTGCCAAAGGGGAAACAAAGTAGCATGCCAAAAATTGGCTTCCGCATGGCGATTCCCAGAACATACAAACAAATGGAATGGTATGGCTGTGGGCCACACGAGAATTATCCCGATAGGAAAGAAAGCGCTTTCATTGGCTTATACGAAATGGATGTAAAGGACTATTGGGTTTCTTACATTTCGCCACAGGATAACAGCAACCGGTGTGATGTGAGGTGGATGTGTTTTAATGATGATGTTAAAGGTTCAGCATTGAAAATTAGTGGTTTGCAACCCTTGAATGTTAGAGCATGGACCTGCCTGGAAGAAGATATTGAAGGCGTTGAGCATCATTTTGAAGTAAAGGAACGGGATTTTATTAATGTTAATATCGATTATAAGATACATGGAGTAGGTGGAGATGACTCGTGGGGAGCAAGAACTCATAAAGAATTTTGGGTCGATGGAAATCAGGAATATCAATTTGGGTTTATCATTAAATCCGGTGCAAATGATTGATTGTAAATAGTTAAACTGATGTTGAGCTATTTGTATGATAATAAAAATATTAAACAGAGAGATAAAATGATGGCATTTAAAAGAAATTGGTGGATACCGCTATTGTTTACTTTGGTTGGATTAGCCGTTGATGCACAGATAATTGAACGAACACGACCTGTTGAATGGAACGGGCTGGTAAAAGGAGGTCGTTTTATGGATCGGTTCTTGCCTATCCCTGTAAATGGGCCACTGACATCCGATACCTGGGGAGCTAAAGAAGTTATCCCCCGCTATATAGATAATGGATTGGAGGATAATGAATGGTCCTATTGGGGGGGGAATGCGATAAAAGATAATAAGGGCATCTACCATTTATTTGTTTGCCGTTGGCCCGAAAGTGCCGAAAAAGGTCATATGGCATGGCCTGATTCGGAAGTGGTTCATGCTACAGCCACCAACTCATTAGGCCCCTACACTGTGCAGCAAACAATTGGGAAAGGTCATAATCCTGAATTGTTTAAGCTAAATGATGGACGTTACGTTATATATGTCTATAAAGGGTATTACATCTCTGATTCCATAAACGGACCATGGGTATTTAGCCGGTTTAAGTTTGACCGTCGCGGCAGGAATGTACATGACGGATTATCTAATTTAACATTCGCGAAGCGGGAAAATGGCTCTTACCTGATGATTTGCAGAGGAGGAGGTGTTTGGGTAAGTCAAACGGGTCTATCTCCGTGGTACCAAATCACTCAAAATAGTGCTTATCCTCCTGTCGAAGGGCGATTTGAAGACCCTGTTGTATGGAAAACAAATGTGCAATACCATATGATTGTTAATGACTGGTATGGCAGGATTGCCTACTACCTTCGTTCAAAGGATGGGATTAATTGGAAGGTAGAACCAGGAGAAGCTTATATGCCAGGTATTGTGAAGTACACCGATGGAACTAAAGAGGATTGGTTTAAATATGAACGCATCAAAATGCTACAGGATGAGTACGGGAGAGCTACGCAGGCACATTTTGCGGTGATAGATACCATCAAATGGAATGATTTGGCCAATGATAACCATAGTTCAAAGCATATTTGTATCCCTTTAACCGTAGGTCGTTTGATGACGGTCGTGGATAACAGTAAGATTAATGATTATACCAAAACAATACAGGTAAAGATCAAAGGCGAGGATGGGTTTAATCCTCATACTGACATAAAATTGGAAAGCCTGCGTTTAGGGGCTGCAGAAAAAGTTAATTATGGGGGCGGGAGCCAGTTAATCGACTCTCGCATCGATGGTGATGATTTGATCCTAACTTTTGATGCTCAGGATAATGGAATTACAGAAGATAATTTTGCGATTAAGCTTTTGGGTGAGACCACCCGGGGGGATCTGTTATTTGCCTATGCTCGGTTACCTTGGGTTAATTATCTGCCATCTGCTTTGTCAGCCCGCATGCCCCAGGTAAATATGAATAATGGTAAAGTAAGTTTATCGGTAGAAGTGCAAAATTTTGGACAACAAAGGTCATGTGAAGCAAAACTGGTAGTTCTTGAAGACAGCAAGAGTGGATCCGTGGAACTTGCTTCAGGAATAATTAACCCTATGGAACCTTATGAGAAAATTGTCATTGATCTCCCGGTAGATAATAAAATAGACAATGGGATAAGACACCTAACGGTACAGATTAAAAACGGTAATGAAACGGTAGAAGTAATTAAAGGAGAGGTACTGGTAAGTAAATAGGGTGAACTATCTGAGTTCGACCTGAAATTTTGAACGCCTCAAGCTTACAAATAGTAAGTTTCAAGTGTATATCGACAAAGAATGAAGTTATAGTAAATATAAAATAAACAAAATGAGACAACTAATTTTATTGATATCATTGATTGTACTGACACAATGTACAATCTCTAGTCAGGTGGATGAGCTTACGTATTCTGTGCCTGAAACTCCCTGGCCCGATTTTTATGGGCATCATCGTGCTGTTATACAAGTGGATGCCCCGGCTGATGTTGTAAAGCTCGATTTATTATGGCGTCGGCATGATACTGCTCCTGAGAAGAAACTGTTTGTGATTGTGAACGCTGAAACAGGCGATACTATTAAAAATATTCACAGAATAGAGGTTAATAATGAGCATTGTAAGCTAGCATTCGGGCCCGTTCAAACCGGCACCTACTATTTTTACTATGCTCCATTTAAGATTCAAGAGGAATACGGGTTTTATAACAAGGGCTACCTGAGACCTGAGAAAGCTTCTTCGGACTGGGTACAAAACTATAAGCTTACGGATGAGAGCGTGCTTCAACAGCTGCCGCATGCCAAAGCAAAAGCCATTCAATCTCGCACTCAGTTTGATAGTTTCTATCCGATGGAACTTATCCCTACTCAAGAAGAGAAATCAAAATTTCTGGCGGAAAAGAGTGGTGACTTTCTTATTTTTTCTGAAGACCGAAAAGATCCGATCAGAATGCGGGATGAGATACCTGTAAAATGGATCATTGAAGATAAAGGGAAAGACTTTGAAGGAAAAGCGATGCGCAATGAGTATTATGCTTTTCAACTTGGTGTATATGCATCGGCTAAGGATGTACAAAACATACAGGTACAATTCTCTGATCTGAAAAATGGTAAGTATAGTTTGAGTAAAGAGCAGTTAACCTGTTTTAATACCGGAGGTATTGATCCTTTTGGAAAACCATTTACCAAAAAGGTAGATGTTGAAGCAGGAAAGGTTCAACCCTTATGGATTGGTGTTGATATACCCGAAAGCGCAAAAGCTGGTGTTTACAAAGGTGAAGTGATTATTACTGCCGACAATTCTGCACCTCAGGTAGCAAAGGTTAAACTAAAGGTTGAGGATAAAGTAATTGCCGATAGAGGTGATAGTGAGCCATGGAGACATTCAAGGTTAAGATGGCTTAATTCAACTTTAGGTATCGATGATGAGCCTACTGCTGGTTACGATCCGATTAAGGCTATTAATGATTATACATACGACTGTACAGGTAAAGTTGTGCGCCTGAATGCGAATGGGATGCCTGAGAGTATGAAGGCGTTCGGAACCGAAATTCTAGCTGGTCCTATTGCTTTCACTATCAAAACAAAAGGGCAGGAAGCAGGCTTGAGTGGCATGTCCGATATAGAGTTGCTTAATAATAGTGCAGGTGTCATGACTGGCAGATGGGAAGATAGAGTGGGAACCATTAATGTGTTGGCCGAAGGGTCATTGGAGTCAGATGGGTATATGCATTATAAAATAAACCTGTCAGCCTCTGAAGACATCAAGGTGGATGACATTCGATTGGAGATTCCTCTTGAAAAGTCTGTTGCACGCTATATGATGGGCATGGGATTAGAAGGCTGTAAGGTGCCTCAAAATCATAATGCTAAATGGAAAGGGCCGCACGATAGTTTCTGGGTGGGTGATACCAATGGAGGCATCTGGTGCGAATTGCGTGGAAGTGATTACAATGGACCTCTATTAAATCTTTATCAGCCCGACTATCCGGTAAGCTGGCATAATGATGGCAAAGGTGGCTTTAAAATCGACACGCAATCAACGCAGGTGAAAGCTATCTGTTACAGTGGTAAAAGAACTCTGAAAAAAGGAGAACAAATTGACTTTGAATGGGCCATGCTAATAACGCCAGTTAAGCATATAAATTATGAAAGTCAGTTTGTAGACCGTTATTATCACAATGGTGGTGCACCAATGCCTACGCAGGAGGATTTTGATGCAGGCGTTAAAATTATTAATGTTCATCATGCCAATGAATATAATCCACACATTAACTATCCTTTTATCGCGGTAGATGAGATGAAGGGATTTATCAACGACATGCATGAAAAAGGTCAGAAAGTAAAGATTTACAATACAGTAAGAGAACTGACAAACTATACAACGGAGTTATGGGCCTTACGTAGTTTGGGAAATGAGATACTTGGAGATGGAAAAGGTGGGGGCTACCCGTGGTTGCGCGAGCACCTGATTGATGGGTATCACCCTCAGTGGTATCAATATTTTCCTGAAAAGAGTGCAGACGCGTCTATCGTAAACACGCCGTCTGACTCACGCTGGTACAATTACTACATAGAAGGATTGGCCTGGCTGGTGCGTAATATTGATATCGACGGATTATATTTGGATGATGTGTCCTATGACCGTCGTATTGTAAAACGTATGCGCAAAGTGCTTGATAAAGAAAAACCAGGATGCATTCTTGATTTACATTCTAATACAGGTTTCTCCAAAGGACCGGCAACACAGTATACTGAGTATTTTCCTTACCTTGACAAGTTATGGTTTGGCGAGAGTTTTCATTACGATAAAATGTCGCCTGAAAATTGGTTGGTAGAGGTTTCTGGTATCCCATTCGGATTGATGGGTGATATGCTGCATAGAGGCGGTAACAGATGGCTGGGTATGCTGTATGGCATGACCGTGCGACACCCTTGGGTAACGGATGGGGTGCTGTGTGATCCTCGTCCGATATGGAAAGTATGGGATGATTTTGGTATTCATACGGCACAGATGGTAGGTTTTTGGGAAAGTAAACCATATGTAACCACTACTAATCCCAATGTGAAAGCCACAGTATATAAAAAGGACGGCAAAACATTAGTGGCTTTAGGTAATTTCTCAGAGAAGACTGAGCAATGTCAGCTGATTATTGATTGGAATAGTCTGGGCTTGTCTAAGGAAAAAGTCAGTCTGCAGGCTCCTTTAGTAAAAGATTTTCAGGCAGCTAAATCATTTAGTGCTAATGAAACCATATCCGTGGAAGCCAAAAAAGGCTGGATGATCATTATTGCTGAGTAATATTGTATTTAGATTAAAAGTTAAATAATGAAGCAACTGGTATTTATAGGTCTTTTTCTGCTTTTACCAATATTAAGCGGAGGGTGTAAAAATAAAAAAGTTGATGCTCTGATGCTTTGGTATTCACAACCGGCACAGAACTGGATGACGGAGGCCTTACCATTTGGTAATGGATATATGGGAGCCATGTTTTTTGGTGGGCTTGCTACCGAGCAGATTCAATTCACTGAAGAGTCATTGTGGTCGGGTGGACCCGGTTCTCATCCCGATTACAATTATGGGAACCAAACTGGTGCATCAGCCTATTTGTCAGAGATACGTGATTTACTTAAACAAGGTAAGAACAGAGAAGCTCATCGTTTGGCCTCAAAGCATTTAACCGGGGTTATCCACGAAAAAAAAGGAGCTGATTTTGGTGATTACGGTGCCCAGCAAACAATGGGTGATGTTTTTGTACAGGTGCAACAGAGCGAAGAGGTGAGTAACTACAGGCGGGAACTGGATTTATCAACCGGTTTGGCACATGTTAATTATAAAGCAGGTGATGTCAGGCACCAACGAACCTTTTTTGGCTCTTATGTCGATAAGGCCCTGGTTTATCACTTCAGTAATAATGCTGCCACAGATTATTCCATTGAGTATATAAATCCACATAAAAAAGTTAAGGAAACATTTGATGGAAACCTGTTTCGCTACCAGGGTGTTGTTGAGGATAACCAGATGGGGTTTGAAACATGCATGGTAATTAAAACGGATGGTGTAACGGCATATATTGATGGTCAGATTAAAGTGGCCAATGCAAGCGAACTAACTATTTATCACATCGCTGTAACCGACTATCAGATGGTGTATCCGCTTTATAAGGGTAAGCAATTCACAGAGCAAAATACAGCTGTTGTTAAAAGCATACAAGATAAGTCCTTTGAAGATGTCCGTCAGGCACATATCAAGGATTACCAGTCCTTATTTAACCGAGTGACGATTGAACTTGGTAAGGATGAACGCAGTAGCCTGCCAACAGATAAAAGGCTGTTGGAATACAGTGAGGGAGTGAACGATCCTGGTTTTGAATCTTTGTATTTTCAATACAGCCGTTATTTAATGATTAACGCTTCTCGCCCTGGAACCATGCCTTTGAATCTTCAGGGTAAGTGGAATAATAGCACAAACCCACCATGGGCATGCGATTATCATATGAATATTAACCAGCAGATGTTGTATTGGCCTGCCGAAATTACCAATCTTAATGAGTGCCATTTGCCTCTGTTTTCTTATATGGAAAGCCTGGTTGAACCAGGTCAGGTAACTGCCAGAAGTTATTTTGATGCCAGAGGATGGGTTGTCAACACAATGAACAATCCTTTTGGTTATACAGCCCAGGGATGGGGGCTGCCATGGGGCTTTTTTCCTGCCGGAGCGGCCTGGTTGTGTCAGCATATTTGGGAGCACTATGAATTCACACAAGATGAGGTGTTCTTAAAGGAGCTTGGTTATCCAATTATGAAAGAAGCCGCTTTGTTTTGGATGGATTATCTGGTAGAGGATGAAAATAAGGAGCTGGTATCAATGCCATCGTATTCGCCCGAGCATGGTGGCATTTCAACAGGAGCATCAATGGACCATCAAATTGCATGGGACTTACTAAATAATTGCATAGCAGCCTGTGAAGTACTTAATATTGATGATGAATTTAAGAATGAGGCAATAACCGCTCGGAAGCGAATCTGTTCACCAAAAATAGGCAGATGGAATCAACTACAGGAGTGGAAGGAGGATGTTGATGATCCGGATAGTAAGCATCGGCATGTATCGCATCTCTATGCCCTCTACCCAGGTAAGCAAATCACAATTGAAGAAACCCCCGAATTAGCAGAGGCAGCTAAAGTTAGTCTAAATGCAAGGGGTGATAACGGCACTGGTTGGTCATTGGCCTGGAAGGTCAATTTTTGGGCACGACTAAAAGATGGTAACAGGGCCTATCAATTGTTTCGTCGCTTATTGAAGCCAACCCAAAATGAAGGGTATGATATGTTGCTTGGTGGTGGCAGCTATTCAAATCTTTTATGTGCACACCCGCCATTTCAGCTGGATGGCAATATGGGAGGCTGCGCAGGTATGGCTGAAATGTTACTGCAATCTCATACAGGGGTTATTGAGTTGCTGCCTGCCTTGCCTGATAAGTGGTTAAGTGGTTCTGTAAAAGGACTTAAAGCACGGGGTAATTATGAGGTTGCTATAAAATGGGAGGATGGTAAAGTTGTTAACGCAACTATTAAGGGTAGACCTGGCCAAAAAGGCAAGTACATGGTAGATGGCCAAATCTATGCTTTTGAAGTGCCAAAGGTTGGTAGTTTTAGTATTAAACGATAGATTTTATAAAAGGGCCTGTTAAAGAGTAACCTGCAGAAATCGTGCTGTGGGTTACTTTTTTGTTTTTATTTAAATGCGTATGTAGTTGTTTGAGTGGTGTGCTGTGATGGGTTTATTGCAGATAGAACTTTTATGGAAAAAAAGAAATGTTCGTCAAAATACCAATTTAAACTTGACGTTAAACAGGGAGACCAGGTGCGTAAATAAAAAATCTTAAAATGACGCTTGATTTTCGATGACCTTAAATATTTTTGTAAGAATAAAATTATTCAAATGAATAAAGGCAATCTGATACATACGGAACTCCCATTCTTTAATCAATTATCATATAGATTAGTACATGTGTTGGTCACCCTTGGCCTATGCATATTTATTTTGCTTGGTCTCAAGGCATTTAATATGTCAGAATGGATTGTCTTTCCTTATTGGATATCCTTTTTAGGTGTTAATGGCTTTATATTGATAGGTGCCATTGTAATGAGTCTTTCGCAAATTGGGATGTATTTCTTTGTCAGGTCGCACACATTCAAAATCTGGAGTCTGTCTGCCTGGCTTTTTCTTGAGATGATTATAATCACTTTTGCGTTATCAATAATTTACGGCGAAGCCGAATATTCGTACCTTACTGAATGGATAAACAGTTTTAAGTACGTTTTTTTAGTTGTTATTTTTCCTTATGTATTTTCTTTACTCATATTATTTGCATTAACCCAAAAACATGTAGAAAATTTCACAGAAGTTCCGCGTGTTGATTTGTTTAATTTTAAAGACGAGAGGGGGCAGGTAAAAGTGAGTATACGCCGGGATAAAGTGTTGTATTTAGAATCAACAGATAATTATATAACCATATTTTATTTTGAGAAGGGAGTTGTAAAATCAGAGATGGTTAGAGGTTCATTAAAAACTATTCAAACCGATTTCCAATCTCAGGGACTGTTACGCTGCCATCGCTCATTTGTGATTAATATTGAGAATGTGGATTGGATAAGAAAAGTCGGGCGTGGTTATAAAATAAAAGTTAAGGAGGTTGATACCTTACTTCCCGTATCTCGTAGTTACACCCCACAGTTTATTGACATCTTAGATAAGTAGTACCATTCATCCCTGTTATGTTCCGTTTATCCCTTTAGTTTTTTTCATTCTTCTCAGCCATTTACATTTGTCATCAAAGTACGGCGCGAATATGGATATATTATACAAGGTTGTCATGTACTTAAAAAGAATTGTATTAATAATTTAAAGCTTAGTAGAATGAAAAGAGCGATGTTTATCTTTATTTCGCTGGTATTAATGAGTGCAGCGAATTTAAAGGCGGAAGAAATCAAAAAGGAAGTGATAGGTAGCTGGGAGTTTGACGTTGAGCATGCCCCTTATGAATACCAAGTGGGAAAAGCAATTTTTTTCAATGATAATAACGAACTCAAAGTTAAGCTGGAGTTTGAATACGAAGATGTGAATGGTGTTGCACTGACTTGTGAAGAAAAAAAGCTGAGCTTTAAAGTTGAAGTGCAATACGAAGAGATTGAAATTCAATTAGAGTTAAAGGATGGTAAGTTGGTGGGCAAAGCAATAACACCCGAAGGTGATATTCCTCTAGCAATGACAAAAGCTAAATAGGCAGCTTCTTCATATTATTAACATACATAAGCGAGCAATAGATGGAATACCTTGTTCGCTTTTGTTGTTTTGTCCTACACCTAAATGGTGTTTATATTAGAAGTAACAAGCTCAGGAGTTTTTGTAGTGTTATTGTTGTAATATGCTATATTAGAACGTGTTTTTGAATGCAGGTGAGATAATGACCTTACTATAATTATAATCTGAATCGTTATATTTAAACCGGATTCAGGGTATTACATTGTAGGGATTATAATTTAAAATATTAAAGTATGAATGGTAAACTTTTATATGTACTTTCTTTACTTATCACTCTTAGCTGGTATAACGCTTATGCCGGAAATAAGAAAGTATTAATCATCGGAATCGATGGCTGCAGGCCGGATGCATTACAGAAGGCCAATACCCCAAATATTGATAAATTATGGAAAGAAGGCGCTTATACATTTTCAGCCCAAACAGATCCGATAAGTAGTAGTGGTATATGCTGGACAGGTATGCTAACCGGTGTATGGCATGAGAAGCACAAGGTCGTAACCAATGAATATAAACAGCCTAATATTGAGGAGTATCCGCATTTTTTCAGGCGATTAAAAGAACATGATTCGATGGCCAGTACATATTCAGTTGTCAACTGGAAGCCCATACACAAAATTCTTCAATCCGGCGATTCTGATCTTGAAATTTCAAGGTTATTTGATGGCGCAGTGGCAAGAGCTGCTAAGCGAATGGTCAAACGTAATGACGCTGATGCTATTTTTATTCAACTCGATGAAGTCGATCACTCCGGCCATGTAAATGGGTTTTCACCTGATTCGATAAAATACCTTAAAACTATTGAAAAGGCTGATAAACATGTGGGGAAGATTATTAAAGCCCTTAAGCAACGAAAGCATTATGATACTGAAGACTGGTTGGTTATCATTACAACCGATCATGGTGGTAGTGGATATGAACATGGTAAAAACATCATGGAGCATACAACTATATTCTATATTGCGAACGGCAACAGTGTTAATGAAGGCCACATTGAAGCAGATGTTTATGTTGTTGACGTGGCTGTAACAGCATTACATCATTTAGGTGTAAAAATTAAAGAAGACTGGAATCTAGACGGTAAGGTGACAGGCATTAAATAAGTTAGGTCTTGCATTACTATGTATTTTTTCAAGCCAGACTATAAAATAGTTCGGATGAATACCATACAGTTTGGACATTATTGCCGGACTAGTTATTTTCGTAGCTAAAGAAAGCTTACTTTTACATCTATGAAATCTGATCATCCCAAAGGCAGTGCAGAGTACATTAATCGATTAAATAAGATTAAGGTGCTAAATCTTATCCGTGAAAGCGGCGAAATTTCACGTGCCGAAATTGTTAAAAAAACAGGTCTTAGTGCTCCTACAATCACCCGTATTGTTGATAGTTTGATCAAAACGGAACAATTGGCCGAACAGATCGGTATAGGTGAATCGAAGGGGGGAAGACCGCCAATGATTGTTCGATTCAAAGGTGAGGATAGCTATGTTATTGGGATAGATTGGGGGCGCACCCATATTTATGGTATTCTATCCGACTTAAATGGCAATACTTTGTTCGCTCAGGATATCAAAACAAATCAGACCGATGGATTTGAATCCGACTTAAAACTAGTTTCAAAAATTACAGAGAAACTCATATTCAAATCAGGGATTGATAAACGAAAGTTACGAGGGATAGGCGTTGCTGCTGCAGGTTTTGTCAACAACAAAACCGATGTTATTGAATATTCGCCTAATTTTAACTGGGAAAATGTAGATATCAGAAAGCCACTTGCTGAGCTGTTTCAAGTACCTGTGATTGTTGATAATGTATCACGAGTGATGGCGCGAGGAGAATTAATGTATGGTGTGGGGGATAAGTTTAAGGATTTTGTCTTTATCAACATTGGCTACGGTATTGGGTCTGGTATTATTCATAAGGGACAGGCTTTCTTTGGTTTTGAAGGGATTGCCGGTGAGATCGGCCATACCCGAATTCACTCTGATGCAGCAGCTGGATTGATATGTGCCTGTGGAAAGCTGGATTGCCTGGAGTGTTATGCTTCGGGCAGGGGGATTTCGAGTTTAGCTGAAAATAAACTAAAATACTACCCTCATTCAAGCCTGAATGGATTGAGTGAATTATCCACTCAACATATTGCTGAAGAGGCTAAAAAAGGCGATGAACTGGCATTGTATTTATTTAATCAGGCTGCTGATTATTTAGGGATGTCAATTGCTGCTGTTGCTAATTTATTAAATCCGCAAGTTATTGTTCTGGGTGGGAAAGTTTCGAATGCCGGCTCTTTTTTTACTGAACGTGTCCGTTCGGTATTTCAACGTGAGGTGATTCAACAGTCATCTCGTCGTATTGAAATAGTTCAGAGTAAACTAAGTAATGAAGCAGCCGTGATAGGAGCGGTTTCTTTAATCTTAAATGAAGTATTAAACCTGAGAGAATAATCAGGTGTTTATCGATATAGTTTCTAAACATTAAAAAGTAAAAATAAGCTATGCTAAAAGGAATATCACCATTAATCAGTCCCCAGCTATTAGAGATTATAGCCCGAATGGGGCATGGAGATGAAATCGTTCTTGCTGATGCTCACTTCCCGGGAGAGAGTTTTAATAACCGGGTTATCAGGGCTGACGGTTTAGCCATTAAAGATCTGTTGGAAGCCATTTTGCCGCTCTTTGAATTGGATTCATACGCGGTTTCACCATTGATAATGATGGCCGCAGTGGAAGGTGATGTGCTCGATCCTTCTGTGGAAAGCAGATACCTGTCCGCTATTCATAAAACGAATCCTGAGGTGG
Source organism: Carboxylicivirga mesophila (assembly GCF_018271975.1). Lineage (GTDB taxonomy): Bacteria > Bacteroidota > Bacteroidia > Bacteroidales > Marinilabiliaceae > Carboxylicivirga > Carboxylicivirga mesophila. The sequence continues at coordinate 90,040 of NZ_JAGUCN010000017.1, read as the reverse complement.
CACCAGTTGAACGGATTGGGAGATTTGATTTTTACGAAAGGGCTAAAAATGCCTTTGCTGTTGTTATGACTGGTGAAGTGGCAAAGTATGGTAATATTATATTAAAAAAAGGGGTCACCCCTTGTTAAACCTTAATTGCCATGTGGAGCTATAATGCAATCCAATCAGGTCGTGTGTGATAATTCAGCAGTTCATGGCATCAATTAATGTGAATTGGTAATACAAACTTTCTAAAGGATAGAAATATGAAAACAATGTTAGCAGCTTACCTGCCTGGTAATAGCAGTGTTGAAATGAAGCAAGTGCCCGTGCCTACGCCTGGTCCCGGGCAGGTTTTGGTAAAAACCAAGGCGTCAACAATCTGTGGCAGTGATATAAGAGCTATTTACCGCGAGCATCTTGGTAAAGGGCCTGAAGCCTATCAAAATAAAATTGCCGGACATGAACCCTGTGGTCAGATTGTGAAATGTGGTGAAGGAATGAAACGGTTTAAAGAGGGCGATAGAGTGATTCTTTACCATATTTCAGGGTGCGGTGTGTGTAACGATTGCCGGCGGGGTTATATGATTTCATGTACCAGTTCGCAACGGGCTGCCTATGGGTGGCAACGCGATGGTGGTATGGCTGAATATATTCTGGCAGAGGAAAAGGACTGTGTTTTCTTGCCGGATGAATTAAGTTACGTAGATGGAGCTCAGGTTGCTTGCGGATTTGGTACTGTATATGAAGGTCTTGAAAAAATAGGTATTTCAGGTAAAGATGCAGTGCTGGTGGTAGGACTTGGTCCTGTTGGTCTGGCGGCATTGATGCTGGCTAAAGCCTTAGGAGCTAATAAAGTGGTAGGTGTCGATACTGTTCAGGAACGTTGCGATATAGCAAAAGAGTTAGGATTAGCCGATGCGGTGTACGTAGCTGGTAGTGATATCTTGCAAAAGGTTTTATCGGAAACGCACACTGGCGAAGGCTTCGAGAAAACAGTTGATTGCTCAGGTAATACTCATGGCAGACAGTTAGCCATTAGGGCTACCCGGAAGTGGGGAAAAAATGTGATGATAGGTGAAGGAGGTACTGTTGAGTTTAATCCATCACCTGATATTATCCATGATCAGATTTCAATTCATGGTTCATGGGTCACCAATTCATGGAGAATGGAAGAATTAATAGAGTTGTTGGTTCGTTGGAATTTGCATCCCGAGAATCTGGTACAGCATCGATTTGAATTAAAGGATGTTGATAAAGCTTATCAATTAATGGATGGTGGCCGATGTGGAAAAGTGGCCGTTGTATACGATGAGGAAGTAAAGTAGTTTATCATTTAATTGATAAACTATTACTGATAATGTATTTGTTTATTAAGGTATTAATTACAATGAAAACCATTCAAGTAGAGTCACTTTCACAGGAAGCATTTAAATCATTTGGTACATATGCTAACCTGATAAATCCAGCAGGGGAAAGACTAGGTGCAAAACCGGTGGAGTTTTTTAGAGATCAACTTCAACTTGATGTAAATGGAGCGTTACCTTTAAGTTATTCTTGTTGTCGTGTAGAAAAACGTGAATATGTGATAAATATTCTTGAGTATCATACTTCATGTTGTGAAGCAGTTCTTCCTCTGGATAACGATATTTTACTGCAAGTTGGACCTGCAACTGTAAATGGTGATGAAATACCTTATGACAGAATAAGAGTTTTTTATGTTCCTCAAGGTACTGTTGTTACCCTTAGACCCGATGTATGGCACTGGGGTCCTTTTACAGTAAATGATAAACCGGCTAATATTCTTATTAACCTGCCTGAAAGGACATATGCAAATGATTGTGTAGTTAAAGAGTTAAGTGAAAAGGATTGGATGCGGATTGAATTATAAATCAAATAAGCAAGAATTTAAATGCTATGTTAGAAATAGAGAAGGATTATTCACCAATAAATACCAATAGTGTACCGGTAAAGAGGCTGAAAACAGGAGATGAAATACCTGTAATAGGATTAGGTACATTCGGTTCAGATCGTTTTACCAGTGAACAAATTGCTAATGCTGTAAAAGAGGCAATAAGTATAGGCTATAGGCACATTGACTGTGCTGAGGTTTATGGTAATGAAAAGGAGATAGGAAAAGCATTAAAAGAAGTTTTTGATGAAGGAATATGTAAACGAGAAGAACTGTTTATAACTGGAAAAGTGTGGAATAATCGTCATGGTGAAGTGGTGCTGGCGTGTCAGGAAAGTCTTGATAATCTTCAGCTTGATTATTTAGATATGTATCTGGTTCATTGGCCATTTCCCAATTATCATGCCCCAGGTTGTGATGGGGATTCAAGAAATCCAGATTCAAAACCTTTTTCTGTTCAGGAATTCTTAGATACTTGGAAACAAATGGAAAGTCTTGTTGCAACGCAGAAGGTGAAAAATATTGGAACTTCCAATATGACTGTGGCTAAATTTGAGAAAGTACTTCCATTAATGAAGATATTGCCTGCCGTAAATGAAATGGAGATTCATCCATGCTTTCAACAGAGAGAACTTTTTGAGTACTGTTTGAAGAAGGGAATACAACCCATCGGTTATATGCCTATTGGCTCACCAAATCGTCCTTTGAGGGATAAAGCAGAAGGAGATTCGATCGATATTGAAATGCCCCAAATAAAAGCCGTTGCTGAAAAACACGGAGTACATCCGGCCGTTATTTGTATCAAATGGGCCATTAAAAACGGACACATTACTATACCATTTTCGACTAATAAGGATAAGTTTTATAACAACCTTAAGGCTTCATTTGATAATCCACTTACTGATGATGAATATGCCTCAATAAATACATGTGAATGTGGTTCGCGCCTGGTGAAGGGGCAAGTGTTTTTATGGGAGGGAGCCAATGATTGGAAAGACCTGTGGGATGAGAATGGAGTGATTGTCAGCTAACCACAGGCAGAGCATCTTTGAGTCCTTTATTGATTGTTATCAGGTATAGCACATTTATCCCACAATGGTTGTAAATATCCCTAAAATCAGCTAAGTGTACTCTTAAAGGTTATGTTTGTGCCGATTGTTGAATCAATAATAAACGTAATACAAATAGTTATGGAACGAATTTATCTATTAATTTTTATTGCTCTCGGATTCATTATAGGCGCTTGTCAGAAAACAGAAAAGGACAACGCCATTGATGTTAATGCAACAAGCCTGCGCATTGAAGGTAGGATATTTGTTGATGAGCATGGAAGACAAGTACTTTTGAATGGTGTTAATCTTGTCAATAAAGAGCCAGAGAAAGGTTATATCGGACCTGAGGGAGTTGAAGAGTTCAGAAACTTTAGGAAGTGGGGCTTCAATGTGATTCGTTTGGGTGTTATATGGGACGGGCTGGAACCACAACCTGGAGTGTATGATGAGGCTTACCTGAAAAAAATAGATGAGCAGATTGAATGGGCAAAGGATAACAATCTGTTTGTCTTTCTGGATATGCATCAGGATTTATTCAGTGTTAAATTTAGTGACGGTGCTCCTGAGTGGGCTACATTAGATGAAGGCCAAGAACATATCACAGGTGCAGTTTGGAGTGATTCTTACCTGATAAGTCCTGCGGTACAGAAATCATGGGATAATTTTTGGGCCAATAAACCAGTAGATGGAGGCATGGGGGTACAAGATTATTATGCAAATGCAGTGCAACATTTGGCCAGTCGATATGCAGATAATCAGACAGTGATAGGCTTCGATATTATGAATGAGCCATTCGCAGGTACAGATGCTAAGATGTTTATGCCTGTTTTATTTAGTGCCTACGCAAAAGTAGTTTCTGAAAAAACAAATAAAGAAGTAACAGCGATGGATGTTGCAAAAATGTGGGAAAATACCGGCAACCGGTATGAAGCCCTGCAAATGGTTAATGATAAGGAAAGCTTCGCAAAAGTTATGGATGCAGTGTATGAGCTAAATAGTACCTTTGAAAAAGGAGCCCTTCAAAGCTTTTATCAAAAAGTTGCTGATGCGGTTCGTGAGGTTACGCTCGATAAAATGCTGTTTTTTAACCATAGCTACTTTTGTAATAGCGGGGTTTATACAGCTCTTGAACCCTTTAAGTTGTCAAACGGAGAAGTTGACAAAAATGTGGTATATGCAGCGCATGGATACGACCTCTTGGTCGATACTGATAACTTGTCGGATTCAAGTGATGAACGTCTCGAATTAATTTTTGGACGTATTAATGAGAGTGGACAGCGTATGAATGTGCCTGTTCTGATAGGTGAGTGGGGAGCATTAGGGCATGAAACGCCCGGAAGAACAGAGCTGGCACATCGTAACTTACATCTGTTTGAAAAGTTTTTATTTAATAACACCTACTGGGCTTATCATAAGGGGACTGATCGGTATTCTTACTTTAAATATGGGGTGATTCGTCCTTTCCCTTCTGAAATTGCTGGTACACTATTATCCTATGAATATAATATAGAAGCGAATTCATTCTCATGTAAATGGCACGAGAAAGCAGAGGTTAAAGCACCTACGCGCATCTATGTACCTGTGTTTAATAATGTATCTGCCAATACGGTGAAGATTTTGCCTGCCTCTGATGATTTTAAGTTTGTTAAGAATGCCACGGGAAAAGGAGGATATCTGGTAATTAAACCTCAAGGTCTTGAGCAGGTTCGCGAGGTGCAGTTTGTAATTACTGCCAATCAAGAAGACGAAATGCATTAAGCATAACTTGGAAATCACAACAGGAATGTCTGCTATAGGCAAGTCTTGTTAATTTTAATCATGCAGGAATTCGTACTCAATATGGATTCCTGCATGTTGATTAAAGTTAGTACTGATGCATGCCTTAATCAATTATGAAGAGTAGTAGTTTTGACAGTATATAAATAATTAATTCAGTGCATTAGATATAAACGATAATCAAAAACGCCACATATATGAATATTACCCCTATACATATTAGCGATGTGAAAAGAATACTATTGGTGCTTAAGATGCTATTTGTTAAGAAACTATTTGTGCTGGTCGTATTGGTGTTGTCTGCCATAACGTCAGAGGCTTCCTATACCGGGCGTGTGCTTTTGGATATTAGTGAGGATGCACACATCGATAAAATGCACACAGGTCTTGAGGGCGTTTGCGTATCGGATGGCTTACATGTAGTTAAATCCGATGCAGATGGTTACTATACTTTACCAGGTGCTAAAATATCCAGATTTATTTATATCACTGTGCCATCGGGCTACAAGGTTGTGGGAACACATTATATCCTGGTAGCAGAGGAGAAAAGGACCTATGATTTTACCTTACAACCTTATAAGAGAACTCTGCATAACGCCAGGTTTATTCAATTGGCAGATACTGAAACAGGGAAATATAGCGAATGGATAACGGACGTAAAGGCGTATGCTGCCAATTACGATGTGGGTTTCATTGTGCATACCGGTGATGTTTGTTACGAAGATGGGTTAAACTTTCATGCTGAAAACGTTAACTCGGATAGCATGGGAGTGCCTGTTTATTATTGTGTTGGCAATCATGACCTTGTAAAAGGCGATTATGGTGAGCAATTATTCGAAAATCTGTTTGGGCCCCCTTATTATTCCTTCGATGCTGGCAATACTCATTTTATTGTTACGCCTATGGCAGGCGGAGATGCGAAGCCTTCATATACTGCACATCAGATATTTGAGTGGATGAAAAATGATTTGGCGCAGGCGGCTCCTGATAAAAACCTGGTGGTATTTAATCACGACCTGCTTACCTTTGGAAATGAGTTCATCTTAAAAGGTAAAAATAAGCAAAGAATAAATTTAAGCGAGCATCACCTGAAAGCCTGGATATATGGGCACTGGCATATAAACTTTATGAAAAAACATGGAGAGGCCGGGCCGGTGAGCGTTTGTGCATCTACGCCCGATAAAGGCGGAATTGATCACTCTCCATCAAATTTTCTGGTTTACGATATTAATCATGTTGGAGATATAAATGTAACACCGAGGTATACCTTTGTTAATCAGCAATTTTCGGTTGTCATGTCAAATGCATTATTAGCTTCTGAAGGTTTATCTCGTAATGTATCTGTAAATTCCTATTGTTCAAAAGCTCACGTGCGTTCGGTTGAAGGCGTAATTACGGATAGCCAGGGTAATCGTTCAACAATTAGCTTTCAGCAAAATACCGACTGGAATTGGAGCGCTGTTGTCTCGGATAGCATTCGTTTAGGTAAGGAGCACTCATTGTATGTGGCAGCTACTTTTGATGATACTACATGTATTGGAACAGATGTGGTAACTGCTCACACTAATCAGGGATTATCCATTAAATGGTTATCCAACCTACAGTCCAATACCTGGATGGCCAGGCCATTAATGGTGGATAATAAAGTGTATGTTACTACCATCGATGACTTTGGGATGGAAAAGAGTGGTGTTCATGCCTTGGATGCGAACTCTGGAAAGAAATTGTGGAGTTTTAAAAGCCACGGTTCTGTTAAAAACAGTATTTGTTATTCAAAGGGTATGATACTTTGCACCGACCATTTTGGAACAGCTTATGCATTGGATGCATCTGATGGTCAGTTGGTATGGGAAAAACAGTTAGGTCAAAGAGGGTTAGGTGCCTTTGTGTCAGGCAGTGTAGTTAAGGATGGTATATACTATACGGGTTTTGGCAACTACCTGAAAGCCATAGATGTGGAATCAGGAGACATAATCTGGGAGAACAATGCATGGTCTGGTGGAGAAGGAAATACGGCAACAATGTCGGTAGTTAAGGATGTGCTTGTTACAGGTTCCAACTGGAAAGGTTTATTTGTGCACCATGCTGCAGCTGGAGAAGTCTTATGGCAAATGAGCGAATTAGGCTTTCGATTTAGAAGCAGTTCTGCCACCTGCCAGAATGATACACTTTTTGTCGCATCTGAAAAAGGTATTGGTTTATTTAACTTATATACCGGAAACCTATACCAATACATTGAAACGCCGTATGATTTACAGGTGGCCACAAAACCAATAATCTATAAAGGACTCATAATAGTTGGTACATCAAAGGATGGATTAGTGGCATTCGATATGAAGAACGGTCAGGAGGTTTGGAAAGTTAAGTGCAGCGAGGCATTGTTTTATACAGCACCGTATTCTTCACTATCAAGTGCTACAGTCGAGTCGGCTCCGGAACTTATTAACGAGGAAATTTACTTTGGAGCTTCAGACGGCTATTTATACCGGATTCAGCCCCATAATGGAACGGTTATTCAAAAGATAAATATAGGAGCGCCGATTCTTTCGCCGGTTGCACCTTGCAATAAGGGTTTTATATTATCTGATTTTGGCGGCAGCGTGTATCGGTTTCATATTAATTGAATTAAAAAGTGTTGGCGTGTGATGTGTTTTTTATTATAAATTCACTTGGTTTTAGCCTGGTAAATCGCTTAAAAACGGTTGCAAAGTAGGACGAGGATGTAAAGCCAAGTGAGTAGGCCGTTTCATTGACCGGGGCAGAATCAGCCAATAATATTTGCTTTGCTTTTTCAATTTTCTGGCGTAGCACGAATTCTTTCGGTGGAATACCTGTTTCCTCTTTAAACCGGTGTTTAAATCGCGACACAGAAAGGTGTATCATTGAAGCAAGTGTTTCAAGGTCAAAATCATCTTCGATATGGCTCTTAATATGATTGCATATGAACTCAATTTCTCCTGACATTTGCTTAATGCCGTCATCTTCACCCGAATGAATGACATTGATTAAAAAGGTAAGTATGTAACTGTTTATTTCCACCAGTCTTAATGGATCATTAATTTTATTATAGGCTTGAAAGATATTGGTTAATATATTCTTAATGCCAGGAATGGCTTTAAAATGCCTTGATTTTAAACTAAGTAAGCGGTTGATTAATATTTGAGAATTCTTGGGCGATAAATTGAGTAATCTGTCATTTTTACCAGGCTTATTGATGAGCATCCAGTATAAACTGCCTTTTTCTTCAGGGTAACTGCTGGTCCCATGGGGCTCGTCAGGGTAGGTAACTAATAGATCACCACCTTTAAGCAGATAGTTTTGATGATTGATCATATAGTTTTGGGAGCCTTTTTCAAAAAAGCATATTTCTATGATGCCAGGATGTGAGTGTGTTTCTAAATTTTCTTTTGCACTCTTGTAGTTATAATGGCCTAAAACTAAAACGTTCTTAAAACCAAGTTCACGAAAATTTATAATTTTCCTGTCGTTGGTTGATTTTATATCAAGTGTTACCATGTTTGATTTTGTGCTATGGTATTTTATAGAATAACATTTAATCAAAGTAACTATAAATTTACCGTAATCAAATTCAAAAAATTATAAAAAATGGAAGCACAAACTGATTTGAGATTGCTGGAGACGTTTAACTCGCTGGCAAATAAATTTGAGAAGGAACAGAAAGAACCTTTGCAAAAGGCCGCATCGGCCATGGCAGATGCCATTGAAAATGATCGCCTGATTTATATTTATGGAGGTGGAGGACACACGGCATTAGTGATGCAGGAATTATTTTGGAGAGCTGGAGGACTGGCCAATATTTGTCCAATGATTGATTTCGCGATTCATCCGGTAACACCAGCTTATATGTATCTAAATCACGAAAGAATGCATGGCATTGGTGATGGAACGGTTGATTATTATGGCGTAAAAGAAAATGATTTAGTTATTGTATTTCATAGTTATGGATTCAATCCGCCAACAATAGATTGTGCCATGGAGGCAAAAAGAAGAGGTGCTACAGTTATTGGTGTTTCCTCCAAAGATTGGGATAATAACATACCAAAGGACTTTCCAATCCGACATAAAAGCGGAAATCACCTTTCTGATGTGGTTGATATTTACATCGAAAACTATGTGCCTTTTGGCGATACTGTTATTCAAGTAGAAGGCTTTGAGCAACCTATAACAGGGATTTCTAGTACTATTGATTTTTATATTGCTCATCGATTAGAGATGGAGTGTGTTAAAACCTGCGTGGCACGAGGGATTGAACCGCCTGTTTGGTCGAGTGCCAATATTCCTGGTGGCGATGAAAAGAATAAAGCCATGCGTGAGCGTTACAACTCAAGAGTGAAATTTCTTTAATTCTAAAGCAATGGTAACAGAAACCGGAGTAAGCTATTACGGCATTTCCTATCCCGAACATGCCAGAAAGGATTTTCAGGAGATGAAGGCGCATAACTGTACAGCTGTCCTTCTTGCATTGACTGAGTTCGATTTGTTTTTTTGGAAGCCAACAATTCCTTTAATTGTTGATGAGGCTAAGAAAATTGGATTAAAAGTTTATTTAAACACATGGGGAATTGGTAAGTTTTTTGGTGGTGAACCACCATCTGTGTTTTTACAGGAATGTCATGTGCATGATCGACAATGGTCTGCTTTAACCGGGGAGCCCTTAGCAGCAGCTTCGCCCAGTTCACCTGCATTTCGTGAATATTTTTGGAATATTTTAGCAGATTTGGCCAGAACATGTGATGCCGATGGTTTCTTTTGGGATGAGCCTCACTATGTTATGCCTGTGTATCCTGTTAGTTATCAGAGTACAACTGATTTTTCGTGCAGAAATCCCATTACTCAGCGTATTTTCAAGGACAAATATGGGTATGAGATGCCAAAAACGTTAACCAAAACTGTTTTGAAGTTTAGATTTGATCAGGCAAATGAAATTCTGACAGAGGGTAGTCGAATCGTCAAATCCATTAACCCGGCACTTAAGGTGACTCAGTGCTCTCTGCCGGCAGATAATCATTTTTACAGCACACATGCCAGAGGTTTTGACGATTGGGAAAGGATAGCGTTTAATCCGGCCTACGATGTGTTTTCAACATCAATTCTTGTCGATGGAAACGATCCTTTAATTGCGCACAGGAATATTGCCCAAAAGACGGTGTCCTTAGCCAAGCAAAACAATAAGCCTTCGCAACGATGGATACAATCCTTCTTTCGTTCACCCGAAAATTTGAATACAATAAAAGATATTGTGAAAATTTATGCAGAAGAAGGAGTCGACTCTATCTTTTCGTGGACATATAGAGCCGGTCAGGGTACCCTGCTATCGGCGCCAGAACCAAGTAAGGTGTGGGATATCCTGGGTGAGGCTTATGGTGAAGTACTAAATAGTTAAGTGGTTTCTACTGATTAGAGAACGATGTTAATCCAGGCTGTTGATAACCTTTATGGGGTAAGCATAAGTCCTGGTTTAACTATTTAGCGACATTTGTAAATTATGCAGTAACATGCACGACTAATTTTGATATGAAGGGAAAACTTATTCTTTATACTTTAGTTGCAGCCATAGGAGGGTTACTATATGGCTTCGATACAGCAGTCATTAATGGTGCATTGCCATTTTTTAAAGCTCATTTTCAACTTAATGACATCATGACTGGCTGGGCTGTCAGCTCAGCTCTGGTTGGTTGTATAATTGGTGCCATCGGAGTTGGTAAACCCGGCGACAGGTATGGAAGGCGGCAGATGCTTAAGCTTTCAGCTTTTCTGTTTCTTATCTCTGCCTTGGGAACCGGATTGGCCCCCGAAATAACCAGTTTTATCGTTTTTCGTTTTATAGGTGGTTTGGCAGTTGGTGCTGCATCCGTCCTTTCACCCATGTATATTTCAGAAATTGCCCCGCCAACTCATCGGGGGCGGCTGATTGTCACATTTCAGCTGGCATTGGTGATTGGTATTCTTCTGGCATTCTTTGTTGATTATTTGCTGATAGATTGTGGTCAAAATAACTGGCGGTATATGTTTATGTCTGAGGCTATCCCATCTTTGATTTTTATGATACTGCTATTCAGGGTGGGTAAAAGTCCGCGCTGGCTGGTTCAGAAAGGGAACTATGAGCAGGCGCAACTTGTCATTCAGCAAGTGAACCCTTTGGATGAATCAGAAAATATTATTAGGGAAATCAGAGAGACAATTGCTGAGGAGAAGAAACAACAACAAGAGAAACTGTTTAAAAAACCCAACCTGAAGTTTACTTTAATAGGTATTTGTATTGGGTTGTATAGTCAGCTAACCGGGGTAGCAATTGTATTTTACTATGCAACAGATATATTCAGAGCTGCCGGGTTTTCTACAGATTCGGCCATTGGCCAAACCGTGATACTGGGTCTTACTAATTTAACTTTTACCTTACTGGCGATGAAGTTTATCGACCGTATCGGCAGAAAGACTTTACTTTATTATGGCACTTTAGGAATGGCTATTGCTTTAGGTGTTTTTTCATGGGCCTTTTACATGGGGCAAACCAGTAGTTGGATTTTAATCATTGTACTAATTGTTTACGTCGCGTTCTTTGCATCATCAATGGGAGCTGTTGTATTTGTGTTATTGGCCGAAGTCTTTCCAAATAATATACGCTCAAGAGGTGTTGCTGTTGGATCGTTCTCTAATTGGATGGTTAGCGGGGTTATTACTTTTCTGTTTCCTGTTGTGACAGGCATGTTTGATCAGGGAAAAGGTGTGGCGTATAGTTTTGCCTTTTTCTCAGTGATGACATTTAGCGGATTTTTCTTTTTTAAGAAATATTTGTTTGAAACTACCAATAAATCGCTCGAGGAAATAGAGCGTGAAAATAAATGAAAGCAGGTTATTGACGTGTAACTTAAAACAGTACGATATGACAAAATGGGATAGACGTAATATGATTAAGGCTTTGGGAATGGCCGCGGCATTACCGTTAATGCCAACAAATGCCAAAGCTGGCAATGACATGTCTTTGCAACTCCCTGATACGCAAAAATCAGATAAACTTAAAAAACCTATATCTGCCATCATTATTGGAGCTGGAAGCCGGGGGTGGTTAGCATATGGACAGTATGCTGCTTCACATCAAGATGAAATAAAAATTGTTGGTGTGGCAGAACCAATACCTTATCGTCGCGAAAGGGTGGCAAAGACTTTTAATATTCCAAAAGACAGGCAATTTACAACCTGGGAGCATGTTTTTGAGCAAGCCAAATTTGCGGATGCTTTAATTATTGCAACGCCTGATCATTTGCATTATGGACCGGCCATGGCTGGATTGAATCAAGGCTATGATATGCTTTTGGAGAAGGCTATTGCTCAAACTTGGGAAGAATGTAATGACATACTGGAATTGGCAGTTGAAAAGAATGCTATTGTAGCCATCTGCCATGTTTTAAGATATACGCCTTACTTCAGAAAGATGAAACAAATTATCGATTCTGGCGAAATAGGAGATGTTGTAAGTGTGCAGCACCTTGAGCCCGTCGCACGGATTCATATGTCGCATTCTTTTGTCCGGGGTAATTGGGGAAACTCTCAAAAATCAACACCAATGATTCTCTCCAAGTCCTGCCATGATACGGATATACTACGTTGGTTAATTGGTAAGTCTTGTAAAAGAGTGTCATCATTCGGTTCGTTATCTCTTTTCAAGGAAAGAAATGCGCCCAAAGGATCAACATCACGGTGTACCGATGGTTGTGCTGTTGAACGCAATTGTCCGTTTTCAGCAATTAAAATATATAAAGAATGGCGAAATTGGGGGCAGCATTTTAATTTTGACTTACGAAGTGCGAGTGACGAGACTATATTAAATGAACTTCGAACAGGACCATACGGTCGATGTGTTTATCGATGTGATAATAATGTAGTTGATCATCAGGTAAGTAATTTTGAATTTGAAGATGATGTGACACTTTCATTTTCAATGGAAGCACATACGCATTATGGACATCGAAGAACACGCATATTTGGCACTATGGGTGATGTATATGGTGATATGAATGAACTCGTCCATTATAACGCTATTACAAGAAAAAAACGGACATGGGATGCATCTAAGTTAAGTGTTGATGAGAATGCGGCCTTTCATGGTCATGGCGGTGGTGATTATTGGTTGATGTATGATTTTGTCAGGGCAGTGGCTTATCAAGATCCTAAACGATTAACCTCTACTATTCAGGCATCGATGGAAAGTCATTTAATGGGATTTATGGCTGAAGAATCACGCTTGAAAAATGGACAGGTGATGGACGTAAATCTAAAGGTACGTTAGAGTATTTGCAGGTGCTTTTCATCTGGTTGAATGATAATGACTTTATTAGTTAATGTTAAAAAGATATAATAAAACTTGGGCAAATCATTGATTAAAAACATATATTTGAACTGTACTTGTACTTACGAATTGAAAGTTTAATCATGGGACACCCCTCAAAAACACTTATAAGCCAAGGTGATGAATTAGAATTCGCTCATTTTATGAGCAAATACAGTTCAGGTTTATATAGTTTTGCAAGAGGCTTCCTGCGAAGTAAGGAGACAGCAGAAGAAGTTGTTAGTGACGTATTTTTAAAGTTGTGGAAGAACAGGAATAAAATTTCCGATATAGAGGATATTAAGAGCTATTTGTTTATTTCAGTCAGAAATAGTTGTCTTACAGCAATAAAGCGTAACAGATTAAACGAAGTGAGTTTGGATGAGCTTTCCTCCTATAACATTGAAAGAATTGAAGTGCCAGAAGAAGAGGGTTTCAACACAGAATTGATAGATAGTCTCAATGAGGCCATTGAGAGTTTGCCACCTAAATGTAAATTGGTGTTCTCAATGGCTAAACTTCAAGGTTTTAAACGTAAAGAGATTGCTGAAATACTTGATATTTCCCAAAAAACTGTAGAGTATCATTTAAAGACTGCGGTTACAAAATTAATCGATCAAGTAGGTAATAATAAGAGACATTCAGCAAAAGAAGGGGTGCGGTTGCTGACCTTACTTTTTAATTTTTTTTAGTTTTTATTAAAGTATCCTAGGCTTTTTCCCAATTCATAGAGTCTTTAATAATGAAGACTAATAATTGATGAAACAGGAAGAAGAAATTTTGCAACTTATAAGTCAGGAATTACTCAACGAAAATACTGTTGAAGAAAGCTTGCGGTTGAAGGCGTTGATGTCAGACTCAAAGCAGAAGCGTCAGTATGATGTTGTAAAGCGTTTCTGGAGCAAGGGACATGTCAGGCATGATTCGGTGGCAGTGAACCGTATATACAATAGGGTGGTGTCAGGAATGCGCGATGAACGCATTATTTGGAAAAAAAGACAAAACCTATTTTTGAAAATTGCGGCGTCCGTACTCTTATTATTGTCAGGCTCGTTGTTGTATCTGTTGCAAAAAGATACTCAGCAGGTAAGCATGGAACGTTACTCAACAGCTTTTGGTGAAACAAAGGAAATAATATTGCCTGATAGCAGCAGAGTAGTACTTAATGCGGCATCCACCATATTATACCCAGGGAAATTTTCGAAAGACAGCCGGGATGTAGTGTTGGTTGGAGAAGCGTCCTTTGATATTAGTAAAGACAGAAATAAGCCCTTTAGAGTTGAAACTTCACACTTGCAGGTTGAGGTACTCGGGACCGAGTTTATATTGTCGGCCTACCAGGAGGATGAAACAATAACGACTTATCTTAAAGAAGGTAGTGTTCGGTTAAATGGGGAGTTTGCTGATTATCAAAGCTTGGAGATGAGGCCGAGTCAAAAAGCAATTTTGCGCAAAGAAGATATGCATATGGAGGTTATTAATAGTCTTAAGCAAAGCAAATCGTGGGAGGATGGTTATATGGTTTTTGAGCAAACATCTCTAAAGGAAATTGCTGCCAGATTAGAACGACGATTCGGTGTTGAGATTATAATAGAGGACGAGGCATTAAACAATTATAAATATTCCGGGAGTTTCAGAAATGAGAATTTGTTCGAAATTCTTGGGTTTTTGTCGATTACAAAGCCATTTAAATTTGTTTTAAAAAATAATACAATCGTAATGAGTAAAGAATAAGAAATGAGGGGAAATGCTACCAACATTTTTCACCCCCTCACCCTTAAGTTTAATTAAAACAGTTCAAATGTATGAAAAAAAAGACTAAAATGAGAACGCTGCTATATGCCAGTGGTTTTCAAAAAACATGGACAATTATGCGGATAACAATTTGGTTATTATTTGCCATGCTGTTGCCCTTGCAAGCCAATACAAGTGCACAGAGTCAGAAGGTTAGCCTAAAGGCAAATGGCGTAACACTCAAGCAGGTTTTAAAGGAAATCGAATCGCAAACGGATGTGAATTTTATTTACAACCATGATGTGGTTGATGAAAATGAGTCTGTTTCGGTACAGGTTAACAATACCGATGTAGAAGATGTGTTGAAGCAAATTTTATCAGAACAACATCTGGACTTTAAAATTATCGATGATAAGATTTTATTATTTGCGCAGACGCATACTAAAAATGTTAATTCAGCTCAGCAAAGTGAAATCACCGTAAGAGGTACTGTAACTGATCCTAATGGCGATCCAATACCTGGTGTTAATGTGTTTGAGGCAGCTAACCCTACAAATGGTGTTATCACAGGTATCGATGGTTCATACACTATAGAATTAAGTTCGGGCGAGTCGGTTATCACATTTTCTTTTATTGGTTATGATACCCAAACTGTACAAGTTGCTAACCGCAGCAGTATTGATGTGGTTTTGGTTGAAGAGGCAACAGGGCTCGATGAGGTGATTGTAGTAGGTTATGGTACGCAAAAAAAGGTTAATGTGACTGCTGCCGTAACACAAATAAATTCTAAAGAATTAGGTAATATTACAACTACTAGTATCGGTTCTGCACTGCAAGGACAATTACCCGGATTGTATGTGCGCGATGCAGGTTATAACCAAGGATTAAGTTATCAGGTAAGAGGTGCAACTACAATAGGGAATAATACTCCACTCTTTATTGTAGATGGTATTCCTCAAAACTCTGATAATATTGATCCAAATGATATTGAAAGTATTTCTGTATTAAAAGACGGTGCAGCATCTTCAATATATGGAGCACGTGCGGCGGCTGGTGTCGTATTGATTACTACCAAATCAGGGAAAAGTAAAGATGGAAAAGCTGTTTTTAATTACGAGACCTATACTAGTTGGGGGAAGTTAACTTCAACTCAAGAGTCTATGAATTCCGTTAATTCGGCAAAAGTAATGAATCAGGCTTCATTAAATTCAGGGGGAACCGAGATGTTTACTCCAGACGAAATTCAATTGTTTGAAAATGGAACAGACCACTATTATGCAAATACTAATTGGAAAGATGAGGTGCTTAAAACGGAACGCTCAAATCGTCATTATTTAAGTGTGTCAGGTAACAATGACAAAACTTCTTATTTGTTTTCATTAGGCTATAAGAATGATGATGGTATTATGAATGGTATTGAGAGAAATAAGTATACTCTGCGTTCAAATCTTTCAACGCAAGTAACTAAGAGTTTAAATATTTCGGCCAATTTAAATTATACGATAATTGACAATACATCTCCAAGTGTTAATAATGGGATTGATAACATTTATCAGCATATGAATTCAACAGCACCCTTTCTGCCTGTTTACCAATCTGAAGAAGATGGCGGAGGATTTGCCTATCTGAATCAGGCTGGGGCTTATCCTAGAGGATTCTGGAATGCCGTGTGGGAATTACAGGCGGGTTCTTCAAACTATCAAGGGAGCGAATTTACTGCTAATACAGCTATTAAATGGGATATTATTGATGGCTTAAGCTTTACCGGTAGGTATTCAGGTGTATTTGGGAATTCTAACAACACTTCATACATATATAGTAGATCGTATAGTCAAGGACCTGCCTGGTTCTCCGATGTGAATTCACTTTCAAAAGAATATGTGACAAGTAGACAATTGAATTTTCAAAACTTCTTAAATTATGATAAGAGCTTTGGTGCTCACTCAATCAGTGCTCTTGCTGGATGGGATGTGCAGTTTTACAAGAGGTCCTTTTTAAGAGGTGGTAGACGCGCTTTTCAGTTTGATGAATTATTAACTGAATTAGATGCCCCTAACTCTGGTGATAATGATGATATTACAGCTCTTTCGAGTAATGTTGGTGAAAGTGCTTTGCAATCAGGTGTTGGTAGGATTAGCTATAATTATGCCTCGAAGTATTTTATTGAAATTAGTGGCAGATATGATGGTTCCTCTACATTTGCTCCTGAAACGCGATATGGTTTTTTTCCAGCTGTTTCAGGTAAGTGGGCTCTATCGGAAGAAAACTTCTTTAATAGTGAGTTTTTCGATTATCTAAGAATTAGGGCCTCATACGGAACAAGCGGTAATAATTCGGTTAATGGCAGTTATTTTTCTGCTATTGCATTTAATACTTACTATTTTGGAATGGGCGATATTGTTGCTCCAACAGCTTCTGAAGGTAGCATTCCGTTTAGGGATCTGAAATGGGAAACTACTAGTACATCAAACTTAGGATTGGAATTTTCGTTAAAAAAAGGATTATTAAGTGGTGAAATTGATGTGTATAAGAAAGTAACTGATGATATTCTTTTAGCAAGTCCTGTTCAAGGTGTTGTTGGAACTAACCGAAGTGGACCTGCAATTAATGCAGGAAGTGTACAGAATACAGGTGTGGAGATGATTCTTTCACATCAAGGACATGTAAATGACTTTAATTACCGCGTTTCATTAAACGGAACGTACAATAAAAATGAAATCCTTGAGTTAACGGATGCATTTAGTGAGTGGGGAGATACACGAGTTGGCGATCCTTTAGGGTCTGTATATGGTTATGTAAGTGAGGGTATAATTTCAACAGATGCAGAAGCACAGGAGTATAAGTCATCCGTTACTTCGGGCATACATCCGAATACCTCTGCTGGAGATATTAAGTACAAGGATATTAATAATGATGGTATATTAGACTTTAATGACAAGGTAAAAATAGGTGAGACTTTACCTAAAATCACATGGGGTCTAAGGTTGCAAGCTGATTGGAAGAATATTGATTTTTTAGCATTTTTTCAAGGTATTGCTGGTGCAGATCAGTATAAGGCAAATGATTTATTTGGAAATAACGCCTGGATCCCTGAAGAGGCAAATGATGCATGGAGCGAAAATAATACTAATGGTTCTTATCCAAGACCACTTCTTTTTGCCCAGCAAACCTATTTTCAGAACTTTTATACAAATTCAGATTATTGGGTATTTAACGCCAGTTATTTAAGGTTGAAAAACATACAGATAGGTTATACATTACCAATTCCTGATAACAATATATTGAGTAGTGTAAGAATCTATGCTACAGGAACTAATTTATTAACAATATCCAATTTCCGACCAGGGCATGATCCTGAAACGGGGGGCTTAGGCATTCCACCGCTTAAAACATATGTAATTGGATTAAATGTTAAATTCTAATATTAGTAGTTATGAGAAAGAATTTTAATATATATTTTAAGGTATTTCTTTTCAGTATTATACTGATAGGCTGTTCAGAGGAAGATATTACCAAGCTTCCGGTAACAGCAATATTCGATGATCAGTTTTGGACATCGGAAGAGCAAGTTATACAAGCAGCAAATGCTGCACATTTCGACTTGGATAATGTTGGTCAATTACAATGGGATGCTTTAACGGAGGTAATGTTTAGTCAGTCAGGTCCTAATGCTGAAATATCAACAGGTGCATTAAACCCAGGGGCATCAATGGTAAATAGTTTATGGACAAGTGCATATAGCTCTATCAGAAATGCCAACTGGTTTTTAGATAATGTTGGTAAGGCAGGACTTGATGAATCTAAATTAGATAAATATAATGGCCAATGGCGCTTTATAAGAGCTTGGGCACATTATAAGCTGATGTACCAATATGGAAATGTGCCTATTGTTGACAAGGTTTTATCTATTACAGAAGGTAAGGTAAGCCAAAAACCCAGGGCTGAGGTGTTGCAATTTGTATTAACTGAGTTAGATAAGACTATCTCAGAATTATCGGCTTCAGATTATACACCTGAGCGTGGTAGAATTAACAAATGGGCTGCTATGGCATTAAAATCAAGAATCTTGTTGTATGAAGGTACACTTGCCAATGACAACACGATGCTAGATGAAAGTGCCAAGATGGCAAAACAGATAATAGATCAAGGGGGATTCTCTCTTCATGGTAATTATACAGAACTGTTCAGACCTGAAGGAGAAGACAGTGAAGAAATTATCTTGGCTAGGATTAATGCAGACCTGGAAGGTCAGTATCATTCTCTAGGCCAATGGTTAGGGCCAATTAGCTTTCATGCATCATGGAATATTTTCTCACCAACAATGGCACTGGTTGAAAGATATCCTGATATTAATGGAGTACCTATAGCTTCTAGTCCGATTTATGATGCTGATAAACCATTTGAGAACAGAGATCCTCGTTTAAACCAATCTATTTTTGATTGGACTAAGGATGTTGAATATGAAGGGGCTATGTTTATTAATGGCGGTACATGGTTAAACTTTAGAAAGTTTATAGACCCAAGTGAAGAGGCGGAGCAGCGTAGTCATGTTGATCATATCATTTTCAGGTTAGGAGAGGTTTATTTAAACTATGTTGAAGCAAGTAATGAACTAAGCGGTCCATCTCAGGATTTGGTTGACATTATTAATGAACTTAGAGAACGTGGAGGTAAAGGTGCTGCTGTAGATGGTTCAGATATTGTTGTTCCACCAATTGCTTTGGCAGGTTTAACTAAAGATAACTTTAGAGATATTATTAGAAATGAAAGGATTATTGAACTTGTTGGAGAAGGTATTTTATACTATGATTATCATAGATGGAAATTACTGGAAACAACGATGAACCAACCTGCAGTAGGAGTTGTGCCTCTCGAGAATCGTGTGTTTACTGCACCTCGCGATTATTTATGGCCAATACCTGAATGGGAGTTAATAAATAATGAAAACTTAGATCAAAACCCTGGTTGGAACTAAAATTTTTTTTTCGATTGTTCTAATGGATTTTAACTGAAAGCTTTTCATATAGGTGTATTTAAAGAGATGGCCATGTAGTAATGAGGTCATCTCTTTTTATTAGTTACTAGTGGTTAATAATTGCATTGCTTGGATAAATAACAAATAGATATAGGATAAACTTTAAAATTAATGAAAATGCATTTTAAAATTTTGACAGTAGCATTATTGTTGCTGGTTATGAATGGCTGCAAGGCCAAAAACAGTGTGGAAGAGCCTGTGGAAGTCGTGGCAAAACAGGTGCTTAGTCGTGTGGTTGGTAAAGCTAATGCCGACGTTTTTGCATTTAAATATGTTGAAGGACAAGGTAATGATGCTTATTCAATTAATGTAGCTGATGGAAAAGTTGTGGTAACGGGCAGTTCACCCACAGCTCTTTGTCGTGGTGCCTATGATTACCTGCGTAACAATTGTCATTCAATTGTTAGCTGGTCGGGTAACCATATTAATATTCCCGAAACCTTACCGCTTGTTGACAAAACGGTGCAGTCGCCGTTTAAATACCGGTATTATTTAAATACGGTTACCCATGGGTATACCACACCCTACTGGGATTGGGAACGATGGGAGAAAGAGCTGGATTGGATGGCAATGCATGGCATGAACATGCCATTAATTGCGGGTGCCCATGAAGCTATTCTTTATCGTGTATTCGAAAATCTTGGCTTGAATAATAATGAAATTCTCGATTACTTCTCAGGGCCTGCTCATTTTCCATGGAACCGAATGGGTAATATCGGAGCTTGGGATGGCCCTCCGCCTGCATCTTTCTTTGATAAACAAATTGAATTAAACCACAAGATGCTAACGCGCATGAAGGAGTTGCAGATGGAGCCAATCGTGCATGCTTTTGCGGGTTTTGTACCCAAAGGCATCAGCCGGTTATACCCCGATGAGAAGGTACGTGAACTCGGATGGGGTGGTTTTGATGAGAAGGTGCATATTCTCTCTCCTGAAAGTGATCTGTTTGTAAAAATTGGCAAGATGTACATTGAGGAATGGGAAAAGGAGTTTGGCAAAGGAAAATATTATTTGGCTGATAGTTTTAATGAAATGGATGTGCCATTGAGCGATGATCCTGTAATAGCCAATAATGAACTTGCGGCCTATGGCGAAGTAGTGTATAAACCAATTAAGGAAGCAAACCCGGATGCTGTTTGGGTGATGCAAGGCTGGACATTTCCTTACCACCGTGATAAGGATGGTAAGCTGTTCTGGACGCCTGAACGCTTGAACGCCATGATGTCAAAAATACCTGACGATAAGCTGATGATTCTTGATATGGCTAACGAATACAATGCCTTATTCTGGAAAATTGATTATTCATGGGAAATGTATAAAGGCTTTTTTGGTAAGCAGTGGATTTACTCATTTATCCCTAATATGGGGGGCAAAGTACCATTGAATGGTGTGCTGGATTTCTATGCCTCAGCACCAAAGCAAGCATTACAGTATGAAAATAAAGGACAGTTAATAGGTTTTGGATTTGCACCTGAAGGTATAGAAAATAATGAGGTTATCTACGAACTGCTTTCTGACTGGGGGTGGCGTACTGATGAAATAAACCTTGATGAGTGGCTGGAAATGTACTCCAAAGCTCGCTATGGTGCCTATCCTGATAAAATGAAACAATCGTGGGATTTACTAAGGAAATCATGTTTCGGTACTTTTACAGATCATCCGCGTTTTCGCTATCAATTTCGTCCGGGACCAGGAGGGAGTGGAAGTGTACATCAGTCTGATACCTTTGAGCAAGCCGTTCAACTTTTTTTACAATGTGCCGAAGAACTTGGAGGCAGCGAACTGTATAAATACGATGCAATTGAACTGGGGGCACAATTGATGGGGCTTAGGGTTGATGAAAAACTTCATAGCGCTGGCACTCTTAAAAAGGAGAAACGCTATGCTGCCTATGAAGAAGCTATTGCCGATATGCTCTTTATTGATCGCTTACTGGCTTCACATCCGAACCATAAACTTCAAAATTGGGTTGATTTGGCAAGGGGCTTTGGAAGCACAACTGCCGAGAAACAATACTACGAAAGTAATGCCAAGCGTTTAAATACGACGTGGGGAGGAGGTGTAAATGAATATGCTGCACGAACCTGGAACGGATTAATCGGCTCCTACTACGCCAAACGCTGGGAGTTATGGTTAGAAGCTGAGAAGGAAAACAGAAAATTTAATGTCCTGGAATGGGAGGAGCAGTGGATTCAATCTGAATATGAAAATGAGACTATTCCATTTGATAACCCTATTCAGGAGTTGCTTAGGTCTTTGTCTGAATAAGCGATAATCATTGCAGGTACTATAGATAGTCTTAATCGTTGAGTGTTTAACTATTAAAGTTTTAAATGGTAAGAAAGAAAGTTTGCTAGCTTTGTAAAGCTGAGCAAACCTTTTTCTTACTGTTTGTATAATGCGTTAGTGACTCTTTGTTTTATTGTGTTAATAGAAAGATGTTTTTATTGACTTTGTAGGGTGTTTGCTTCAAAAAAGTAATATCAATGGGGATGAAATGTATAAGTTTTATTAATGTGTCAGGTGCTTTTATTAAAGCAGGCTTTAGGAGGTTTAAGTATATACCGGTTTTAGGTTTATTGTTTATTTTTCTTTGCTCGTTTAGTAGCCCCAATGAACCAAATTCGGTATTAGCTGCGGCGAATAATCTCATCGAGCGGGTCATTCCAGGTTATGCCACTCAATTTCACTTAGAAGTGATCGATAGTGAAAATGGCAAGGATGTTTTTGAAATTGATACAGTGAACAACACGATCGTTTTAAGAGGGAATAATCAGGTTGCCATCGCCTCTGCTTTACATTGGTATCTGAAATATACCTGTAATGTGCATGTCTCATGGTGTGGTACTCAAATGAACCTGGCCCAAAAGCTGCCTCTTCCAACTCATAAACAGCGTAAAATAATAGATGCGGAATACCGGGTGCATTTCAATTATTGCACCTTTAACTATTCTGCATCGTGGTGGGACTGGGAGCGCTGGCAATGGGAAATTGACTATTTAGCCATGAATGGTGTTAATATGCCGCTTGCTATAGTAGGCCTTGAAGGTGTGTGGTACAACACCTTGCTGAAGTTTGGATTTGATGATGAGGAGGTGAGAAGTTTTCTGGCTGGACCGGCCTATCTGGCATGGCAGTGGATGACTAATATACAAAGCCATGGAGGCCCCCTGCCTAATAGCTGGATTGAAGCGCATATAGAGCTTGGGAAAAAGATAATTGACAGATACCATGAACTGGGGATGAAACCTGTTCAGCAAGGGTTTACAGGGTATGTTCCACGGGCTTTTATGGATAAATATCCTGATGCAAAAATTCTCCAGGAATATGAATGGTGTGGTATTGAAGGAACAGCACAGCTGGATCCTCTTGATCCTCTTTTTAAAGAGTTTGGTAAGGCCTTTATGCAAGAGCAGAAGAAGCTGTTTGGTGCTTATGGCGTGTATGCGGCAGACCCTTTCCATGAAGGTCACCCACCAAAGAATACAAAAAAATATATGAATGAAGTAGGGCGGGCCATTAACGATTTAATGACAGAATGTGATCCTGATGCTTTATGGGTCATGCAGGCTTGGACAATACGTGAAGATATTGCTACAGTGCTGCCTAAGGACCGGTTGCTGATTCTGGATTTGAATGGTGAGCGATGGTCTGAACTAAATAATTTCTGGGGGTATAACTTTGTGGTGGGAAACCTGCACAACTTTGGCGGGCGTATTAATATGCATGGCGATCTTAAATTACTGGTATCTAACCAGTATCAGCAGTCGAAAACAGCAGCACCAAATGCCGTTGGGAGTGGATTGTTTATGGAAGCGATATTTCAAAATCCTGTGTATTACGATTTGGCATTTGAAATGAGTTTTCATGATGGCGCTATTGATTTAAACGACTGGCTCTTGAATTATACCACTCGGCGGTATGGTGCATCATCCATAAATGCCGCCAAAGCATGGCAATTATTGTTGGATGGACCCTATAAACCGGGTACAAACGGGGTCGAGAATAGTTCTATTATAGCAGCAAGGCCATCGTTAACACACAAAAAATCAGGACCCAATGCCGGTCTGGACATTCCTTATAACCCTAAAAATGTTATTCAAGCTTTAGAGTTGCTTTTAAGTGAATCGGGCAATATTAAACAATCCGACGGGTACCGGTTCGACCTTGTAGACTTGCAACGTCAGGTGCTTTCCAACCTGGCACAAGAAATAGACAAAAAGATTACAGAAGCCTATTTCAATAAAGATCTGCAGGCATTCAGAAAACATTCGGCTTGTTTTCTGGAGTTACTTGTGGATGTAGATAGAGTGGTAAGCACAAGGGACGAGTACAACTTTGGCAAATGGGTGGCCGATGCCAGAAAGTGGGGACGCACTGCTGAAGAAGGCGATTTGTATGAGTATAATGCTTCGCTGTTGGTTACTCAGTGGGGAGGCACTATTTTCGATTACTCCTGGCGCGAATGGGGTGGCCTCATAAAGGGGTATTACATGCCCCGGTGGTTGAAATATTTCGAAATGCTGGAACAGCACCTTGAACAAGGTGATGAATACAATGAAAAAGACCTGCCAACAACCCATGGTCGGATTGCCTTGCGGGCCAACGGGTTTTATGCAGCTTTAGACGATTGGGAGAAAGCATGGATTAAAAGTAGAAAAGAGATGCCTTTAGGGCATCAGGAGGACGAGATTGAAATAGTGGAAAGCATTTTTAATAAATACAGGTTACTTCTGGAGGAGTACTATTAACCAGTTGTTTAATACAAGAAACATATGAAAAAGCATCTGTTTATAATTGTACTGATAGTGTTTTTGTGCTTGGACTTAGTTTACTCTCAGCAAATACCAATGCCTACCAAAGCTCAATACCAATGGCACGAGCAAGAGCGCATCATGTTTCTACATTTTGCGCCTACCACCTGGAGTGAGGTGGAGCAAAATGACCATACGGTTTCTTTAGAAAGGGTTAATCCTCAAATGCTGAATACTGATCAGTGGTGCGAAGCTGCACTGGCCTTTGGAGCTAAAGAGATTATTTTTGTTGCCAAGCATAGTGGTGGTTTTTGCTGGTGGCAAACAACTACTACCGAGTATGGCGTACGCAACACTCCTTATAAAAATGGGAAGGGAGATGTGTTAAAAGAGCTGTCAGTATCCTGTAAAAAATACGGGCTTAACCTTGGGGTCTATGTCTATCCAGGTGACAGAACATGGGGTGCCATGATTGGAAGTGGGGGCAAAACAAAAGATCCCACCAAACAGGAAGCCTACAATAAAGTGTTTCGGAAGCAACTAACCGAGGTGCTATCCAATTATGGTCCTATCACAGAGGTTTGGTTCGATGGAAGTTGTATTATAGATGTTTCAGATATTCTAGAAACGTATGCCAAGGATGCTGTTGTTTTTCAGGGGCCACAGGCTTCATTACGATGGCCGGGAACAGAATCCGGAAAGCTGTATTATCCGGCCTGGAATACGGTTATGCGTGAGGATCTGCAAACAGGTGTGGCAACTCAGTTGCATGGCAATCCTAATGGGGATACCTGGGCGCCTCTCGAAACCAATACTACCTTATATGATCATTATTGGTTCTGGTCGCCAAAGAAAGTTAAAACAAGAAAATCCCTTCAAGAATTAATGGATTGTTATTACCAATCAGTTGGGTATGGAAGTGTTTTCTTGTTAAATGCCTCACCCGACACAAC
Organism: Carboxylicivirga mesophila; assembly: GCF_018271975.1. Taxonomy (GTDB): domain Bacteria; phylum Bacteroidota; class Bacteroidia; order Bacteroidales; family Marinilabiliaceae; genus Carboxylicivirga; species Carboxylicivirga mesophila. The sequence goes on along the minus strand of NZ_JAGUCN010000017.1, from coordinate 64,498 downwards.
CGGATTAATACCTGAAGGTGATATGGCAAGGTATCGTGAGTTAGGTCATGAGATTTCAAGCAGGTTTGAGCGCCCAATCGCTAAGCTCGAGGCAGTAAGAGGTCATGAGATTGTGTTAGACCTGAAGGGGATGAAACGGGTCAACCATATAGTCACTATGGAGGCATACCAATATGGCGAGCGCATTCGCGAATACATTGTAGAAGGCTTAACCCCTAATGGCTGGAAAAATCTATGCGAAGGAATTTCGGTAGGAAGAAAAAAGATTGACTATTTCGAACCCATTGAAATTTCTAAAATCAGGTGGCGAATTACAAAATCCGTTGGTGAACCAATAATACGCTCGGTATCTGCATATATGATACAGGATTTTGTTGCTCCTGTAAAAAAATCGATGAACGTATATTCGAGACCTAAAGTGGTGGCTGACTGGAGAGAGGATGACATCCACAACAAAACAGGTCGCTTAAGCATCAATCTAAAAGATAAAATCAATGTTCCGGGGCAATATATGCTAACGCTTGTGCCCGATAGTAAGAAGTCGGTTAATTTGATAGGAGCAGAAATGTATTACGATGGTGAAAAAGCAATAGAACAGCTAATTCGAATGAAAGGTGATGAAGTGTACATCAATCAAACTGCTCAAATAACTGATAATCGGGATATAGTTATTCAGCTTAAATTTAAAATGAATAAACCTTCTGGTGGTCTTGTTAGTTTTAAGCCAATCCTGATTCATTAGTTCATTTTTGAAGGACTAAGACAATCAATTTGTTACGTAGGAGAATATGCATAAAAGTATGCCTTATTCCAGGAAATAATTTCTCTAACTTATTAGTGTGATATGTTACTAAAAAAAATACTCTTAGCGGGGCTTATTATGCTGCCCTTTATAACAATGGCTCAACATGAGGACATGGGTCTTATTCCGCAGCCTTATCAATTAAAAACGGAATCGGGCCATTTCAAAATAACTGGCGAAACTGGGCTTGTTATTGGAGTACATCCGGACTTGGCTTTCGAGACCAATTACCTGGCACAACAGATAGAGATGAAAGCAGGATTTAAATCAAAGGTGGTGGATAGCAACCTGCAGCAAAAGAATTGCATTTATTTGGGATATGATGATAAGTTAGCAGATCCAGAAGAGTATACTATCAGAATTGATTCTGACAGAATTGAAATAGCAGGCAGCGGCCAGCGTGGGATTTTTTACGGGATTCAAACCTTGGTTCAGCTAATATGGAACACGGAAACAGAACAAGGTGATATAACGTTACCAGGATTGTTTATTCATGATCGTCCCCGCTTTGCCTACAGGGCTTTGATGCTGGACCCGGCAAGGCATTTTTTATCAGTAGACGATATTAAGCGGTATATCGATGTTATGGCCATGTATAAGTTTAATCACCTACACCTGCATTTGTCTGATGATCAGGGCTGGAGAGTTGAAATAGAAAAATACCCCTTGTTGGTTCAAAAAGGGTCTTTCAGAGAAGAGACCGACGGTGATGGAAAACCACACTCCGGGTATTACAAAAAGGATGAACTAAAAGAGTTAGTTGCTTATGCTCAGGAGCGCTACATAACCATAGTACCAGAGCTGGATGTGCCAGGACATAGTGTAGCGGCACTATCTGCTTATCCGGAATTCACCTGTTTCCCAAAAGCATTAAAAGTAAGAACTACACCCGGAGTTTCAAAAGATCTGTTTTGTGCAGGAAATGATAAAACCTTCACATTTTTGAGAGATGTAATTTCAGAAATGGCCGAAGTATTTCCGTCTGATAAGTTTCACCTGGGAGGTGACGAGGCTCCGCTCGATCATTGGAAAGAATGTTCCAGGTGCCAGGAAAAAATAAAGGAAAAAGGATTAATTGATGAGCATGGCCTTATGAGCTACTTTTTTAGCGAGATGAACCAAATCTTAAAGGAGCATAATAAACGCCCGCTATTCTGGTATGAGTTGGATGTGCCACAATACCCCGTAGGAAGCACAATGTATGCCTGGAGGGGAGGCCTAACCCCCGAAGTCATCACTAAAACACGTAATGAAGGTTTTCCCCTTATTTGTAGTCCGGGCGAGCATGCCTATTTTGATTATCCTCAGGCCAGGGGTGAAGAAACATGCGATTGGATGGCTTACTTGCCTTTACGTCAGGTTTATAAGTTTGATCCTGGCTATGGCTTACCAGCCAATGAGCAGGCGCATATCATTGGTGTTGAGGCCACGTTGTGGGGAGAATACATAAAGGATATCGACAGGGCTTTTTATATGACCTGGCCGCGCGGAATGGCACTGGCCGAGGCCGGATGGTCGGAGATGAATAATAGAGATTGGCAATCGTTTATGAAAAGACTGGAACCCAATTTAAACCGACTACATCAGCAAGGTGTTAATTTTAGGATGCCTGATAAGTTGAATAAAAAATGAAAGTAGGAATGCATTTGATATTCCCACAGGAGCATCCGGTTTAAGGGGTGAGGGGTATTAATGGAAGCTTTGCAGCTTAGATTTTTATTGGAGTAGTTATATTGGAGAGCTTAATGATTTGGCAGATTCTCTGCCGGATATTACATATAACATGAAGGCTAAATATATGGAGTGGCATACAGAAATGGACCTTCCTGAGTTAAAAGAATAATACATAAACTAATATTTTATTATGAATCTTAATGTACGTATGGCTATAGTTTTAGTCATGTTTAATGTCATAGTTTTCGGACAAAATCACAGAGATTTCAACGGGGCAATAACGTCTCAGCCAGCCCAGCGATGGGAAGAAGCCATGTTAACCGGTAATGGGAATATGGGAGCAATGATGTATGGAAACCCTGTAAACGAGACCATTGTTATCAACCATTGTCAGTTGTTTTTAACCCTTGGTACAAAAGAGTTTGTACAGGATTTATCGGGCGCCATGCCTGAAATAAAAAAGGCGGCCTTGGATGCCGGGAGAGATGGCCCTGCCGTAGTGCATGAAATGATGAGAGAAATGTCAGGGCAAAAAATCAAATGGACCGACCCGTTTCATCCGGCATTTACTTTTCATATCGATGCCGACAATCAGAACGGAGCAATAACGGATTATCAGCTCAGTGAGGATTTTACGAACGGCGAATTGTGCGCCTCGTGGAAGAATGAGGAAGGTAAGTGGCTGCGCAAGATGTTTATTTCTCGTACCGATAACGTGGTTGTAATGGAAATAAGTGGCCCCAAAGGAAAAGTTGGCGGAAGCTTTTCGATGAAAATGGGTCATGAGCTGATTGATGTGGACATGCATACATCCAATGGTGAAATTGCATCACATGTGACGTATGTGAATGGCAAAGGTGGTTACGATAACCTGGTGCGCATAATTCCTGCGGGAGGAATCATGAGTTCCGATGGCAATGCAATTAAGGTTAAAGGTGCCGATAAACTCACAATTTTAATGCAGGTCGAGCCATGGCGGGCACCACTTCCGGAAACACAGAGTGAAGTGTGGGCTTTCTCCCCCAAGCATCCCGATTTTATAAATGGTTATTCAAAAAATAAACTTGAGGCAATAGCAAAGAACCTGGATAAACTGGCTGTAGATTACAATTCGTTGTTTGCAAGCCATGCTCTGGTTCATAACGATTTGTTTTCAAGGGTTAGACTAAAACTTGACAATGGATCAGAGAAGCAAATTACCACTCAGGAGATGCTGAAAAAAGCGGCTCAAGATGGCAGCTTGTCGCCCGCTTTGGTTGAAAAATTATACGATGCCTGCCGTTACCTGATTATTTGCAGTACCGGTACAAATCCGGCAAACCTGCAGGGAATATGGACTGGTACCTGGCAGCCAGAGTGGAGTGGTGATTATACGCTTGATTCAAATATTCAGCTTGAGATACAGTCGTTGATGAGTTGCAATATGACCGAATTGATGGAAAGCTATTTCCGGCTCATTGAATCGTGGTTAGTTGATAGCCGTTTAAATGCCCAAAAACTATTTGGCTGTCGTGGAATTGTGTCTAACCCGAGGGCATCAAACACAAACCTGTTCATACATTGGGGAAGATGGCCCGGCGAACAGTCTATTGGCACGATGGGCTGGATGCTTCACTTTTTCTACGATTATTACCGCTTCACCGGCGATAAGGATTTTCTGAAAAACAGAGTGGTGCCAATACTTAAAGAAAACGTATTGTTCTACGAGGATTTGCTGAAAGATACAGAAGACGAGAATGGAAAATATACTTTCTGGATTTCATATTCACCCGAGCAGGATCATTTACTGTATGCCAACTCCACCTTCGATATATCTGTGTTAAAATCAGTTTTGAGCAACCTGATTCAAGCCTGCGAAATACTCGACATTGAAGCGGAAAATATACCTGAGTGGACAGCAATGTTGAATAAACTGCCAGATTATCAGATTAATGATAAAGGCGAGTTGAAAGAATGGGCGTATGAAGGAACACAGGAAAACTACAACCAGCGACATCATTCGCATCTGCTGCCCTTGTACCAGTTTTGTGAATTCGACAAAGAGAGTGATCCGGTGTTATGGGCAGCTTCTGAAAAGGCTTTTGAAGGCAAAGAAAAAGGATTCCTTAACAATTGGAAAAATCCTGATAGTAATCACATCACTCATGGTTTAATGAACCAGGCTCAATGCGCAGCACGTTTGCGCAGAGCCGATGTGGTTAACGAGGTTTTGTCGCGTTTGGTTTGTAAAAAATATGTCTACCCGAGTTTTATGATTTCCTATTGGCCCGATAACAAAGGCTATGGTTTTGACCCGGTTGGTACGATCCCTGATGTAATCAATAATTCGTTAATTTTTGCATGGGATGGGAAGCTCGATATATTACCGGCACTCCCCGAAGGATGGGAAAAAGGTTCCCTGGAAAAAGTGCTTTTGCGCGGACAGTTGCAGGTTGAAGAGCTAAAGTGGGATGTGAAAAAAGAGCAGGTTAATTTAAAAATTACCTCAAAAGTAGAACAGGCAATCGAAGTTCATCTACCCAAAAGGTTTAAGAAGATAGTGATTAATGGCAAAACATACAGCCATAGTTCAGAAAAGCTAATGTTAAAACTGTAGCTAGTTACTTAGATGCACCAATTTATTTTGGGTTTAAATGTGAAGTGATTTAAACAATAGATAAACAAATTGGTGGAAATCATTTTTGGAGAAAAGATGCTTCATTCACATAAAATATTAATTCCTATGAGATTAAGTTTTTTAGTAGTTAGTCTTTTAATCAGTACAATTGCTTGTACGCAAGAGACTGATTTGATATTCAAAGTCGACAGTAAAACCTACCTTGATAAACACGATATAGTTTATAAAACACCCGCCTATGAGGGCTTTGAGGGCCTTCCGATAGGAAATGGCGATTTAGGAGGCATGGTTTGGTCCAGCAAAAATGGGTTGGAGATCCAAATAAACAAAAATGACTTATTTGATCAGGCCAATGAAGAGGCCGGAGCTACGTTGCGGGGTGGTGCCAGGTTAAGTATCGACTTTGGGGCGCCTGTATTTGATTGGCTGTATCTCGATGATTATGATGGACGCTTATCGCTTAAAAATGCTGAAGTAACAATGCGGTCGTTAACTCCTTTTGGCCAAAGTGATGTCACTACATGGGTGTCGGCCGATAAAAATGTATGGTTTGTTGAGCTTAAGTCAGTTAATAAGAACCATAAACAAACAAAAATAAAAGCAGCACTGGAACGTATTGGCAGTCGGGCTTTTCCTGGATGGTATGGCGGATACACCAAAAATACAGACATAGGTATTGGTAATACAGAATCCATGATAATTGGTAAAGACATTGTGCTGGAAGAGCATCTTGATGGATTGGATTTTACGGTAGCTTGCCGGTTGCTTGGCACCCCGGCCCAGGCAGAATTGATAAGCTCCAATAAAGCGGAACTAGGTACCGGACTTAATGAAGCGCATACGATAACATTAATGGTTGCACTGGTGACATCAAACGAATCAGATGCCCCTACAAAAGAGGCTGTCAGGCTGTTAGATGAAGTGGAGAAAGTAGGTGTTGATCAAGATAAACAGGCACATCAGAACTGGTGGAAATCTTTTTGGGATAAATCTTTTGTACATATTGATGAGGATTATTTCGAAAACATATATTACTTGCGTCGTTATTTGATGGGCAGTAGCTCAAGAGGAAAATATCCCGTGGTTTTTAATGGGGGTTTATGGACATGGAACCATGACGTTCGTAATTGGGTAACCCCGCACCACTGGAACACTCAGCAACAATATTGGGGATTGGCTGCGCAAAATGATTGTGAGCTGATGTTACCATATGTAGATACTTATTTCCGGTTGATGCCTCAAGCTGAGAAACATGCAAAAAGGCGTGGTGCCGATAATGCAGTTTTATGGAGTGAAGCCCATGATTTTTTTGGTAATATGGCTTTTTGGAATCGTGGTGATATGATCAATAATTTCACACCAGCCAGCCAGATTGCCGGTTTCTTCTGGCAATATTTTCAATATACCTGTGATACGACATTTTTAGAACAGAAAGCCTACCCATTTCTTAAAAAAACGGCTGAATTCTATGTTGAAACGTTACAATGGGATGCGTCAAAACAAGAGTTTTTTATCTTCCCATCTCAACCATACGAGAGTCCGCGTACTAATGAGGTTAAAAATTCCATAACAGATCGAAATATGATGCTGTCTGTCATGTCAGCTTGCATTGAATCGGCCGGAATATTAAAGGTAGATGCCGACAAGGTGAAAGGTTGGGAGCATATCATTAATCACCTTTGGCCGATACCTTTCAGAGAAGAGCCAGGCGTTGGTGAGGTGATGCAATTAGGTTATAACCCGGATGGGTCGATTTATCCGGCTCAGGAGGAATATGGCAGCTGGACTAACCATTTCAGTGCTAATACATCATTGGTTTTTCCTGCTAACCAAATAGGCATTGAGGATAAAGGTTCGAGGGAATATAATGCAGCTGTTAATGTGGTTAAGCATCACGCACCATTTGTTAACGCCATTTCACCTGATCCCATTGTGTCAGCCAGGCTTGGATTAGGAGATGTGGCTGTTGAACGATTAACCAATCAGGTTAGGAGGTTGCAACATTTCCCGCAAGGACTTTTTTATAACATTGACCATTGGTATTATCTATCGTTATACGCTGATTCTGTGACGACACCTGATATCACGGTGCAACGCGACTATATATATGATAAGAGGTGCAAGTATGAAAAGGGCCATCCAACTGAACCATTCATTCAGTGTGGGTTAGAGCCAATGAGTATTTTTGCGTCTACCATTAATGAAATGTTGCTTCAAAGTAACGAAGGAGCAATCAGGGTGTTTCCTGCCGTTCCGGAGGGATGGAGCCCTGCCTTTAAGCTGTTGGCTCAGGGAGGATTTTTAGTTGCTTCTGAACTTAATAAAAGTGGTGTGGTTTCGGGTATTGAAATTGAAAGTCAGAAGGGGAATAGATGTAGAGTTGTCAACCCGTGGAGCAACAAAGTAGTAACTGTTACAAGATTGAGACATGATGGTCGAAAAATAAAGTCTGAAAAACTGAAAGGTGGAGTGATTGAATTTGAAACTCAGAAAGGAGCAACCTACCTTCTGTTACCTCAGGGTGAGAAGTTGACAAATATAACCACCTATATGTCAGAGTCAAATAGTGGATTGAAGGTGTTTAAGGAAGCCAGTATTGGAAAGGAACGTAATTATTAATGATTCTATCGTTTAGTTAGAGTGCAGCCTTGTCTGAAATCAGACAAGGCTACACTTTTAGTATCATAAGAACAAAAAAATATAAATTTAGACCAATATTATATAAATAATTTCAGTTTTTTTTCGTTTACTTTGTCACAGAATTAATTAAAATGCTAAAAAAGGTCAGTCATATTGTAATGGTTCTGTTGTTGTTAGTTGCAACAACGGGATTGACTGTATCCAAGCATTTTTGTCAAGGGAGTTTAGTAGATGTCAATATTTTTGGCGGAACAAAGACCTGTTGTGATGATAACGAAACTTCAGAGTGTTGTGATAATGAATTTAGTCACTTTGAGCTCGATGAAAATTTTGTAATCGCAGCCAATGATATCGAACTTCAGGAGGTAACATTAGAACTACTGTTCCCTTTTATTCATAGTATCGTCATCAATGAAGTTGAAAGACTTGATATTAAATTGGTGAGTTTTAATCCACCACCTCCTCAAGAGGTACTTGATTTTCTTTCTGATATACAAGTGTATCGTTTGTGATTTTTCGATCTAATTATTAATTGACCCGACTGACATAATCTGCTGTTAGTTGTGTGAAATCAATAACTATTTACGAATTATAATCATAAATGAATTGATATGCTTAATTCTATCATTCGCTTTTTTCTTGAGAATAAGCTGGTTACATTTTTAGTATTGCTTGTTTTCATAAGCTGGGGGATAATAACATCCCCATTTGGTTGGGACACTGGTATTTTGCCAACAGATCCGGTGCCTGTTGATGCCATACCTGATATTGGTGAGAATCAACAAATTGTATATACAGAATGGCCAGGTCGTTCACCTCAGGATATTGAGGATCAAATTTCATATCCTCTAACTACGTCACTATTAGGAATTCCTGGGGTAAAAACTATTCGTAGTAACTCCATTTTCGGACTATCTAGTATTTATATCATCTTTGAAGATGATGTTGAATTTTACTGGAGCAGAACACGTATTCTTGAAAAGCTCAATTCATTACCAGCTGGCACATTACCATCTGACGTAGCCCCGGCTTTAGGACCTGATGCTACTGCTTTAGGACAAATCTATTGGTACACACTTGAAGGGCGTGATGAAAAAGGAAATCCGGCAGGAGGATGGGATCCTCATGAGCTTCGGACTTTACAGGATTTTTATGTGCGGTATTCATTAACTTCAGCAGAAGGTGTTGCAGAGGTAGCTTCCATTGGCGGTTTTGTTAAAGAATATCAGGTTGATATTGATCCCAATGCTATGAAGGCTCACAATGTGACCATTGCCCAAATCATGTCGGCAGTAAAGAATAGCAACCTTGATATTGGAGCAAGAACCATTGAGTTTAACCGCGCCGAATATTTAGTAAGGGCTCTTGGTTACATAAAAAATCTGGAAGATCTCGAAAAGAGTGTTGTAACAGTTCGTGATAATGTACCAATTCGTTTGAAAGATGTAGCTAAGATTAATTTTGGTCCGGCTACAAGGCGAGGAGGGTTAGATAAAGGTGGTACTGAAGCAGTAGGAGGTGTTGTTGTGGCTCGCTATGGTGCCAACCCGCTTAAAACCATTGAAAATATGAAGGCTAAAATAGCCGAGATTGAACCTGGGTTACCATCCAAAACACTCGCTGATGGTACTGTATCAAAGGTGACTATTGTACCTTTTTATGACCGCACAGGATTGATCAAAGAGACCTTGGGTACATTAGAGGAGGCTATTACACTGGAATTACTAATTAGTATTCTGGTAGTTATTGTATTGGTATTTAATTTAAGAGCCTCATTTCTTATTTCCAGTTTGTTGCCCATAGGTGTGTTAATCACATTTATTACTATGCGTCAGTTCGGAGTGGATGCTAATATTGTAGCTCTTTCAGGTATCGCTATCGCTATTGGTGTGATGGTGGATGTAGGGGTCGTTTTTGTTGAAAATATTATAAGACACATAGAATTGCCTGAAAACAAAGGGGCAAAAGGAAAGCAATTGTTAAACGTAGTTTATCAGGCAACTACAGAGGTGGCGGGTGCTGTTATTACGGCCTTGTCAACTACTATTATTAGTTTCTTGCCAGTGTTCGCCATGGAGGCTGCCGAAGGTAAATTGTTTAAGCCACTGGCTTTCACAAAAACCTTCACAATGATTTCGGCATTATTGATTGGTTTGATAATTATACCAACTTTGGCACATCTGGTATTTTCAATAAAAATTGATAAGCAACGCTATCAACGTATGGGTAACTTTATTATGGTTGCCATGGGTGTAGTCTTATCAATTGTTTCAGGTAATTATATAGCCTTGGCTATTTCTGCATATGGTATTAATGGTTTATTAGCCTACCGCTGGAGAGAGCATCAGAAGAAATGGATAAACCTGATTAATATTGCCATTACGATTGTCGTTGTTGTTTTCTTTCTGACAAAGGCGTGGATGCCGCTAGGGGCACAAAACAGTATGTTTGCTAACTTCTTGTTTGTCATAGTTGTTGTCACCGCTGTTTTAGGTAGTATGTCATTGGTAGTGGTCTTTTATCACCGCATCCTGCACTGGTGTTTAAACAATAAATTGACTTTTTTATCAGTGCCTATCTTTATTGTTTTGTTTGGTGTCACAAGTTGGCAAGGGTTTAATTCGTTATTTGGTTTTTTACCACAGTTTATAAAAAACACAGATACATATGTATACTTAGACAATAAACTACCTGGAATTGGTAAAGAGTTTATGCCCTCGTTGGATGAAGGTACATTTTTATTGATGCCAACCACTATGCCACACTCTGGTATTGAAGAAAATTTAGAAGTGATTCAAATTCTGGACAAACAGCTTACATCTATACCCGAAGTGGAGTCTGTTGTTGGTAAATGGGGACGTGTTAATTCGGCCTTAGATCCTGCGCCTACTTCAATGTATGAGAATGTTATAAACTATAAACCGGAATATATTCTGAATGAAAAAGGACATAGGTTACGATTTAAAACCAATAAAAAGGGTGAATTTATTCTGAAGGATGAAACTACGTATAATCCTAAAACGGAAGAATACCGCTTAATTGTTGCTGATGATTTAATCATAGATAAGAATGGTGAGTATTACAGGCAGTGGCGTGATGAAATCAAAACGCCTGATGATATCTGGAATGAAATAATCAGTAGAAGTACTATTCCTGGGCTAACATCGGCCCCTAAACTTCAACCCATTGCTACACGTTTGGTAATGTTACAGACAGGTATGCGTGCTCCTATGGGCATCAAGGTTTATGGTCCGGATCTAGAAAGTATTGAGGTGGTTGGTTTCGAGCTTGAAAAGCAGTTAAGAAATGTTGAAGGGGTGCAGGGCATGTCTGTTTTTGCTGATCGGGTAGTTGGTAAGCCCTATCTTGAAATGGAGATTGAAAGGGATGCCATTTCAAGATATGGACTAACAGTTAAGAATTTACAAGATGTTATTGGTAGTGCTGTTGGTGGTATGCCACTCACAACAACGGTTGAAGGTCGTGAGCGATTTCCTGTTCGTTTAAGATACGCCCGTGAGTTCAGAGATAATCCGGAAGACTTACAACGCATATTAATCCCTACTCCATCAGGGGCTCAGGTGCCATTAGGTGAATTGGTTACACTGCATTACGTAAGAGGGCCACAGATTATAAAAAGTGAGGATACCTTCCTGGTTGGATATGTGATTTTCGATAAGAAAGAAGGTTATGCTGAAGTAGATGTGGTGGAGAATGCACAGGCTTACCTGAAAGAAAAAATGGAAAAAGGGGAGTTTAATCTGCCTGCCGGAGTAAGCTACAAATTCACAGGTAATTATGAAAATCAATTGCGTGCCACAAAACGCTTAATGATTGTGATACCAATTTCACTGATAATCATCTTTCTGATACTGTATTTTCAATTCAGGTCGGTTGTTTCAACAAGCCTGATATTTTCAGGTATTATTGTGGCATTATCGGGAGGTTTCATTATGCTCTGGTTATATGGTCAACCATGGTTTATGGATGGTTCAATAGCCGGAATACATTTACGCAACTTATTTCAGGTGAGCACCATCAACCTGAGTGTTGCGGTTTGGGTTGGGTTTATTGCCCTGTTTGGTGTAGCTACTGATGATGGTGTATTAATCAGTACTTACATCAAACAACTTCAGGATGAGCGAATGCCTAAAACCGTAAAACAGGTGAGGGCCTTGGTTTTGGAAGCAGGCACCAAGCGGGTACGTCCGGCAGTGATGACAACTGCAACAACTGTTATTGCGCTATTACCAGTATTAACTTCTACAGGTAAGGGATCTGATATAATGGTGCCTATGGCCATTCCACTATTTGGAGGTATGACCATTGAAGTACTGACGATGTTTGTGGTGCCTGTATTGTACAGTATGTGGCAGGAAGCAAAAGTAAAAAAGATTAACCCTGAAAAAGCGTAAGACATGAGGAGCATTAAGATTTATATACTATTTGTGCTATTAGGTTTGTCAGGTATGACACAGGCACAAGATGAGCTCAACCACTATCTGGTGGAGGCCGCGGAGAATAATCCTGCTTTAAAAGCGTCTTTCAATAAATACCTTGCGGCTCTTGAAAAAGGGCCACAAGTGGGTACACTACCCGACCCGCAATTAGCTTTCGCTTATTTTATTCAACCTGTTGAAACCAGAAATGGGCCGCAAGAATTTAAGTTGTCAGCGACACAAATGTTTCCTTGGTTTGGCACATTAAAAGCTAAGGAAAGTGCTGCCATAGAAGAAGCTAAAGCTTTATATGAGGTTTTTGAAGAAACTAAATCTAAATTATTTAATGAGGTTAAAGCCAATTGGTATAACCTGTATTTCAACAGTAAGGCAACTAATATTACGTTGGAAAACATTGATATACTGAATACTTTTAAAAAATTAGCCATAGTTAAGGTTGAGGCAGGATTGGTATCGGCAGTCGACCAATACAGGATTGAAATGGAGATTCATGATTTGGAAAACCAACTGGCATTATTGAGGGATAAACAAGATGTGTTGGAGGTTACCTTCAATAATCTACTGAATTCAAAAGATAAAAAGACCATTACTTTTCCTTCAGAATTGTGGACAACAGACATTCTGTATACGAAGGAAGCTATACTGGATTCTATTCAAATGAAGAATCACCAGCTTTTAAGCATTGATTTACAAAAAAGTGCATTGGCATTTAAAAAGCAGGTAGCTAGAAAACAAGGTGCACCATCTTTCAGTCTTGGAATTGACTATGTTTCTATTGGGAAAGGTGAGAATAACCTATCAGGCAAGGATGCAGTGGCATTTCCTATGGTAGGATTAACTATTCCTCTGTATAGAAACAAATATAAGAGCATGGTGCAGGAAGTTATTTACCTTGAAGCAGCGAAGGATTATGAACGTGTTGATAAGGTTAATGTTCTCGAAACAATTTTTGAAAATTCCTGGAAAGACTATCGGGATGCTCATCGCCGAATTGACTTGTTTGAAAGGCAATTGAGGATTGCACGTATATCGCTGAAATTATTAGAAACAGAATATGCTTACGCCAACAAAAATTTTGAGGAAATATTGCGTATGGAAAGACGCTTGCTGAAATATAATCTTGAATTAGAAAAAGCTAGAGCCGACAAGCAAGCTGCGATTGCGTTTATCCATTATTTAATGGGAAAGTAAAAGCGATAATTTTAAGATCAGATGGCAAGACTTAAGACCTTAAGGTTAATGTAATAAAAGGTGTTTGATGTATTGACTATAAAACAATAATGATGAAAACAATAATTCAAAATATAAAAAGCAATTACAAGCTAATTCTAAGTGTATTAATAATAGGTATAGTAATTGGATGGATAATCGCACCATCAGGTGATGGTAATAAAGCTGGTGATGCAAAGATAAGTGATGTAGAAGAGGCAACAGTATGGACATGTTCTATGCATCCACAGATTAAGCAGGATAAACCTGGATTATGCCCTATTTGCGCTATGGATTTAATCCCATTATCATCGATGGGAGGAGGTGGTGAGAATGCTGATCCTAACGAAATTGTGATGAGCGAATCGGCAGCTAAATTAGCAGAAATTCAAACTTCCATTGTAACTGTTGGTGAACCGGAAAAATCTATTTTTCTTCAGGGGAAACTACACATTGATGAAAGGCGGATTGCGCAATTAACAGCCCGCTTTGGTGGACGTATTGAGGAACTGTTTGTCAATTTTACAGGACAAGAAGTACGAAAAGGACAGAAATTAGCCACCATATACTCTCCGGAGTTAGTTAGTGCGCAAAGAGAGTTAATTGAGGCCTTCGAATTTAAAAAGGACAATCCATCTTTATATAAGGCGGCGAGAGCTAAACTGGAAGCTTGGGATTTATCCGAGAATCAGATTAATAAAATTGAAGCTTCGCGTGAGCCTGAAGTATATTTTGAGGTATTGTCTCCCATCACAGGAACTGTTACTATGCGACAGATTGCTTTAGGAGACTATGTAAAAGAGGGTACTATCTTATTTAAAGTGGCTGATTTAACCAATTTATGGGCAATGTTTGATGCTTATGAAACTGATTTACCATGGATAAAACTTGGTGATAAGGTAAGTTTTACTTTACAAGCTTTACCAGGTGAACATTTTGAAACCAAAGTCAGTTATGTTGACCCTGTTATTAATGGTAAAACGAGAGTAGCGAAGGTGCGGGCTAATGTTGAAAATAAAAATTTGCGGTTAAAACCTGAAATGTTTACTAATGGAGTTCTTGAGTCTGTGGTTGGTGATGCTCAGGAGGTTGTAATGATACCTAAAACGGCTGTTTTATGGACTGGCAAAAGAGCGGTGGTATACACCAAAGTTCTAGAACGTGAATCTCCGACATTCTTATACCGTGAAATTGTACTGGGACCTGAAGCCGGTGCTTATTATGTGGTAAAAGAGGGGCTAAAACCCGGCGAGGAGATTGCAACGAATGGCGTATTTAAGATTGATGCTGCAGCTCAGTTGGTTGGATTGCCAAGTATGATGAATGTTATAAACACAGAGAGTTTAAAGGGTGAAGAATTCATCGTTGCCGGGAATTGTGAAATGTGTCAGTCTAGAATAGAGAAAGCGGCTAAGTCTGTGTATGGAGTAAGTTCTGCTAGTTGGGACGTGAATACAAAAAAGATTAATATTCAGTTTGATCCTGAAAAAACTAGCCTTCACAATGTACATCAAGCTATTGCCAAAGCTGGCCATGATACAGAAATGATTAGCGCAGATGATGACGTATACAAAAAATTGCCAGGGTGTTGTTTGTACGAAAGATTGGATAAAAGTATAAATGAATCATCCAATAATACTGATCACGCCATGATACAAGTGGCTGGAGTCTGTGATATGTGCAAAGAACGCATCGAAACGGCGGCTTTATCGGTTACTGGGGTAACCAGTGCTAATTGGAATGCTGATAAACAAGAGTTGCATGTCAATTATCAATCGAAAAAAGCCACTACAGAAAAAATACAGGAGGCTATAGCAAAGGTTGGTCATAATACAGAAAAGTACAAAGCAGAAGATGCTGTTTATAGTGCATTGCCAGGATGTTGCCGGTATGTACGTAATAAGTAATTAATCATCTCATCCGGGCATTAGTCCGGATGGTTAAAGACATAAGGTTATGCAGATTGCTAATTTATTGAAGAGTAACAGGCATTCCACATTGTTAATCCATGCTGCTATAGGAGTACTTATCGGATATTTTGTTCTTCATCCAATTAGTATGACAATTTATTGGTATGAGATGAATCAGGAGCCATTTAATTGGACTGAACTTGGGACTGTCATAAAAACAAGTTTTGCACATTCATTCCGAGGCCATATGATGCCTATGGCAATTGCTTTTGCAGTGCTTGGATTAATTGGTGGATATGTATCTGGAGAGTATTACAGTTCTATTAGAAAAAGAGAAGTAAAGATATATAGCAAACGAATGCTACTAAAACAAAGCATTCCGACAATGATATCAAAAGGTGAAAATGAATTTGTTGAGTTTATTCCATCGTTACGTTATGACTATCGGCAAGTTAAAACGAACAAAAACATTGAATTTGAAGTGTTGAAATCGATTGCTGGCTCTCTTAATGCGAAAGGAGGAACTATAATATTAGGAGTAAGTAAAGATGGTCAGGTTTTAGGTTTGGCCAATGATTATTGGACCTTGAAGAAGAAAGACAAGGATGGATATCACAAAAAGCTGATGACTTTAATTGCTAATGCATTTGGTAAAAATATTTGCACTAACATTCATGTAGCTTTTCATTCGATTGGAGATAAAGAGATTTGCACTGTTCTAATAGAACCCTCTAAACAGCCTGTTTATCTTTTAGAGAATAATACAACCGTATTCTTTTTAAGAACAGGGAATTTGACATCAACTCTCTCTACAAGCGAGACGGTGGAGTATTTAAACACAAGACCTTAAAGTATTGAGTTATGAAACTAACAATAATGGTTTTTGGACTGATTCAAGTATTAATGATTGAATCATATGGACAATTGAAATATGAAGGAACGATTGACTCTGATTACAAAACAGTGACATTGGAAGATGGCAGTGTGAAGTATGTAATTTATAATAAAAGGGAACAAACAGTTAATCTTCACAATGTAGATAAAACGTTATGGAAATCAATAAACCTTTCATTACCTCGTCACCATTTTCTGGATGAGATTAAGCATATCTCCTTACACACTCTAAATAAAGATGATTTATTGGAAATCATTTATTCATGCACAGTTTTGGCATCACATGATGATATTGACACGCCTGAGGATGAATTTAGAAAGATTGACTCTACTATTAACGTCATCAATGAGCAAGGTGCTGTATTGTTAAAAGTGCCTAACAGCAATGATATCAAGCTTATAGATACAGGAGGTAAGAAGAAGTTATTGGTATATAGACATTCTTCTGAGCGAATCGGACATGGGGATGAAACACTCGTATACTCTTTCTAATAAGCAGGTAGGAAATTTTAAAAAAACAGGAAAAGATGAAATATTCTAGATTATTATTAATAGCGGTTATCGCATTCTCGTTTTATGCATGTGATAAAAATGATGAATTGGAAATTGATGATATTACCGGCACTTACATTGGTAGCTTAACTAACTCTAACTTAAAATCTGCTTTGGATGAGGGGCAAGGTAGTGATGATGCTACTACTGATGTTAAGCTTATGGGTGATGGACAAATCCAGGTTCATTGTTACAGTACTGATTTTGATACGACCATTGTGCTTGATTACTATCATAACAATGATAGTATTATGGTTTGTCTGACAGGCGATGATTTCACTAATATGTATGGCCATATGAAAGGAGAAGGACACATGAGCGGCGGTATGATGGGGGATATGCACGATGATGAAACTGAGTGGATGTATCATATGGATGATGAACACCAGGATAGTGATGAGCATTATGGGGGATTCCATCTAGATTCTCAGTCATTTGAGTACACTTTCCTTATGCCGGATGGGAAAATAAAGTTTAAAGGACAAAAGGACTAATTTAAGTTGACCTTTTTATTCGGTTATATAGATGATGTACGATTGGTTATGCAATGGTAGGAACTGGTTTTAATGAAACCATCAATGCTGTATAAGAGGTGCTTGTCGTTTGGGGGAGATAAATAATCAAGATAAGTCAGTGTGAGAAACTAGATGTCAGTTTTCATAGATAATTGACTTTAGAAGCTTTGAAACTCTTATAAGCCTAAAGACTATATGAGCTCAAGATAATGTAGGTCTTATATAACTCTCAGTATTGTGATTGAGGGAATAGACAGAGAAATATTATAGTGATATAATATTAAGTCAAATACATTCTGTCAATTTTTCTACAACAATACCCTTTTATCTTTAAATAGGGTATCAGAATTTGAGGTAGACTACATAAGTCACAAAATTAAATATTATGTTATCAATACATTCTTTAATAAAAGTCTCAGCTGCAATTATTCTTGCAAGCTCTATGTTATTTGCCATTCTGGCTTTCAGTATAAGAACAATTGGTGGTAAGCTAAAGGAAGTGTTTAAATGGAATCTTTATCTGGGTACATTACTTTTACTGGCTTCATTTATAAGCAACTATTACTGTGTTCAATGGTCAGAAAATGAGTTGGAATTGATGAATGGAAAAGCTGATGTACTAATATCTGTTTTATTTCTGGGACTTTCATTGCTGTACATATTCAGGAATAGTAGAATGTCTCCTAAAGAGGTTGTAGTTAGTGTGCTACTTGTCTCATCAGGTACTATTGTGTATTTCTTTAATTGTATTTTTAAGGTGTGCATATGAAAAGAAGTTTAATGGCAAAAAGCGGGAAGGAAGTCCAAGTGCTATGGTCAAGGAAGGAGAAGCGCATTCTATTTGTTTTCTGGGGGATATGCCTATTAATTATCGCTATCGCTTATTTTTTATTTATTAATCGTTCAATTAAATATCAGAATGCTAGTGCAGCTTATGAGGGACTACAAGTGCCAGACAGTGTAGTTTGTATGGTTAGTAACCAGGTGAAGCCGATTGCATTGAATTCAATAATGGTACAAAATGGCGTTTATTGGGGGTGTTGCGATAGATGCCTTAATCGATTGCATTATAACATTGGTAATGTTCAGTATGCTAAAGATCCCTATAATGGAAAGACGATAAAAAAATGTGATGCAATCATTCACATTAGTCCGTTTAATAAACGAACTGTTTTGTATTTCGAATCAAATGAAACCTACAATGAATTTCTAAAAATAGATAAAAGTTAGATATGAAAACAAGCATTTTAGCATTTAGCATGTTGTTTAGCGCTGGTTTATTAATGGCCGCAGAGATGATTTATACATCTAATGTTTATGGTAATTGTGGAATGTGTAAAGAGCGCATTGAAAATGCCATAAAAGCAGTGAAAGGCGTAAACAATGCTGATTGGAATCCAAAAAATAGAGTGGTGACATTGTCTTTTGATAATGAGCTGACCAATATTTACAAAATTCATAAGGCTATTGCCAAAGCAGGGCATGATACCGATATGTACCAGGCTAGTGATAATGCCTATGCTAGACTTCAAGAATGTTGTCAGTATGTAAGGGCCAAGCAATCAGAACACAGAATGCAGACCTATCCAGACGAAAAACGTATTGTGATGTATTTTAATTCGAAAGAGGCGTATGATAATTTTTTAAATCAACAAATAAACAATTAGTTATGAAGACAAAAATTTTAGTATTAGCCATGGTGTTTAGTACTGTGCTGACAATGGCTGGAGAAAAAAGTGAAACATTTAAAGTTTATGGCAATTGCGGTATGTGTGAAAAGCGCATTGAAGGTGCAGCAAAAGAATTGAAAGGAGTTAGTGCTGCGGATTGGGATCAAAAGAACAAGATGATGAGAGTAGTCTATGATGATCAGCAAGTAGAAATCACTAATATCCATTTGGCAATTGCCAATGCAGGACATGATACTGGTATGCAAATGGCTAAAGACGATACCTACTCAAAACTCCCTGGATGTTGCAAGTATGAACGTGCAGCAATTTCTTCTCAGAAGGAGGGAATGCATATGAAACATAACAAAGGTGAAGGTGAATCAGGTTGTACAATGCCCAAAAAAGCTAATGCCAGTGGGTGTTGTGGTAAGTAAAATGAAAGATGTTTATATATTAATTTTTAAAAAGTAGTAATTATGAAAGGAAAAGTAATTGTATTAGTAGCATTGATATCAATGTTAAGTGCTGTCAAAGTATTAGCTCATAATGAGACTAAGGAGTTTAAAGTATACGGCAAATGCGGTATGTGTGAAAAGCGTATTGAGAGTGCAGCTCAATCAATTAAAGGGGTTGTTGCTGCTGATTGGGATAAAAAGACAAAACAGATAAAAGTTGTTTATGATCCACATTTAATCGATATTAAATTAGTTCATAAGGCTATTGCTGGAGCAGGCCATGATACAGACATGATTAGAGCTAAAGATGAAGATTATAAAAAGTTACCAGGGTGTTGCAAGTATGACAGAGCTCCCCTTAAAAAAAATGAACATAGTGGACACTCGCATTAAGAAATAGCTATACTTTACGTAGTTTTTTATAGTGATATGAATTCGTAGATGTTGATAGATTTTCATTCTGAATGAAAAAATGAATGGTTAGGCTTCTAAATTTTATAGTAAGGTGAGCATAATTCAAATAGCCTAATTTAATGTCATTACATCGTATTGAATTCAGGTGTAATTTATAAACAATTGCCCAAGGATATCTAAAGAATAGTTCTTGGGCATTTTTACTGCTGTTCATATTCAGTGTTTCTAATTTAACTGTTTGAATAGGTTACGGATAAAGTTTAATTTTGGGATGCACAGATAAGTCTGCTAGGGTGGATTATTTCTTGGCTTATCAATAGTTATAATGTGACACTTCTAAATCATTAAATATCCAAGGATACTAGTAAAAATGTAAATAAATGAGAATCGTAGATTTATCCAAGCCAATTAGATACAATAAAGAAGACCCTTGGTTTATGAGGGTGATAATCAAGCATAAGCCACATCGGAAGTCGAAATGGTTAATAAGGTTTTTAGGCTTGCCATTTAAACTATTTCCAAAAGACTTTATTGGCTGGGCTGATGATACAATAAAAAAAATGGGGGTTCATTCCACTACACATATTGATGCCCCATGGCACTATGCTCCAAGTGCAAATGGAAAAAAATCAATGACAGTTGATGAAATTCCTCTGGAATGGTGCTATGGCGAAGGTTTAATGATCGATATGAGTTATAAAGAGGATTTTGATCCTATTACTGTTTCTGATATTGAGAGTTTTTTAGCCCAAGAGCATCTGAATATAAGACCTGGGATGATTGTTCTTATTAAAACAGGGCGAGATAAGTATAATGGTACAAAGAATTTTCACAAGATAGGAACAGGAATGAGTGCAGAGGCTACAGAATGGTTGATAGACAAAGGTATAAAGGTGATGGGGATTGATGCTTGGGGATGGGATTTACCTTTGCCGTATATGCTTAAGAAAGCCAGAGAGACGAAGGATTCAGAGCTGTTTTGGGAGGGACATCTAGTTGGCAGGAATAAGGCTTATTGCCACATGGAACAATTGGTTAATCTTGGTAACTTACCATACTGTGGGTTTAAAATCGCCGTTTTCCCTTTAAAAATTGTGGGAGCATCGGCAGCCCCTGCAAGAGTAGTTGCCATATTTGAATAATTGGTTATTGCAAGAGTCTTTGACATGATGCTAATATTGAATATTATCAATGCAATGGATTACAGTGGATAAAGTCACCTGATATAACATATTGGCATAAGGCAGAACTAGTCATTTTTATCAAGTAATATAGTGGCAAATACAACCCCACATGCAAAACAGAACGGCAGCTCAAAAGGCTGCCGTTCTTCATATTATATGTACTTGCCACTACTTGACCTGATAAGCGTGACTTATCTGACAGATGTTGAAGTTGTCAGATGATTTTTCCTATCAATACACTCTAATCCTTTGTGGAGAGCGATATTGATAGAAAAAATGAAAGAAAAATAAATGTAAGATGGAGTTCTAACCTAATCACACTGTCTGTAAAGTCAAGTCCTGCCTTTTACATATTATAAGACTGTTTAATTATCAGATTACTGATTAATAGGCTGAGATGAGCTGAACGGTTTTAATACATAAGAGTATTTGTAATTGTCTGCCTTAATCTGGTATTGTTCATGAGGTGTAGCACCCCACGAGTTGTCACCCCCAACACCCATTATTTTGTGGTCAATATTCAGGATGGTCTCCTTACGAGGTTGCATATCTGACATATGCTTTGAACCTCTCTGGTTCTGACTCAGATCCTCTGGTGTAAAGTGCAGGGCAGAGAAACCAAAATGCATATCGCTTTTTATCAATAAGCCACGACCTTGTTTATCAGTTAACGTAACCCATCTGGTGTCAGTTTTGTAACCTGTTTCCTGAGGGCTGGCGTAATGGAAGTACTGATTGGTTACTGTACTTTTATAATGGTCAATAAATGCAGCTGTTTTTCGATCGGGGTAATTTTCCCAAGGGCCACGTCCATACCATTCGAGATATTCGAAGTTTTCAGGCAGCACCATCATCATTCCAACACGCGGAATTAAAGAAAGATCCTTTTTGCCTTTTTCAAAAGAGTAATCTACTACGATTTCGCCATTGCCATAAACAGTGTAAACCGTGGTTAATTGGCTATTAACATCAGGTAATTCAAATGCTAATGTGACAACAATACTATTCTCTCCTTTATGTGTGGTTGCCTTTTTAACGATCTTGTTGGATCCAGCCTCGCGCCAGGCTTCATATTTCTTAGGCATGTTATAGCCAAGATCATTATCATTGGGTGCTTTCCAGAAATTAGGTTGAGGCCCGTCAATAAGGTAATCAATCCCTTCAAACTGATATTTAGTCAACTCACCTTTCTTCAGGTCAAATTCTGCCTGCAGCTGCTCTGACATAATAGAGGCCTTCTCGGCAGTCAGTTTGAGGCTAACTTTGGGATATGAAGGAGTGGATGTTGTAGCAATTGGGGTGGCTACAGGCAGTGCCAGCTGTTCTGTAGCCAGCTCAAAGCCAGCCGGTATCAAAGGCTGATCGTTCATTGTGACTACCGAAAAATGTACGAAATATTCTTTCCCGGGTAATTTATCAATCGCCTGCAAGCCAAGGTCGTATGATTTTGTTTCGCCAGGCTGTATATCCCTTGGAAAGAATTCGCCTTCCATTACTTTCTCTCCGTTAGCCTTAACCATCCAATTAATTTTATAGTTATTCAGAGATATAAAGTCATGGTAGTTGGTAACATCTACTTTGCTGCATGCTTCGTCGGCTGGTCGAATCTTTATATATTGATACACCTTTTTAACTTCATACAATGATGGATGAGGCGTTCGGTCGGTATTCACAACACCATTCATGCAAAAATTCTGATCGTGTGCATGTTTTTCAGCACCCAAATCTCCACCAAAAGCCCAGTATTTTTTTCCATCATTATCATAAGCAGCAATACCCTGGTCAACCCAATCCCAGATAAAGCCTCCCTGAAGGTGGTCATATTTCTCTATCGCATCCCAGTAATCCTGGAAGTTACCAACGCTATTTCCCATTGCATGGGCATATTCGCATTGTATCAATGGACGTTCCTGTGGTTTGGATGCATATTTAACCATGGCATCAATACCCATGTACATCGGGCAAAATATGTCGGTGTGAGGCTTAAGACCGGCTCGTTCGTAGTGTACAGGGCGAGAGCTATCCCGCTCATGAATCCATTTAGAGGTTGCCTCAAAGTTAGGGCCATCGCCTGCTTCATTACCAAGCGACCAGATAATAACACTGGCGTGGTTTTTATCTCGTTCAACCATTCGGATTGTACGATCCATATGGGCATCTAACCAAGATGGAACTTTGGCAATGGTTTTAGCTCCGTAGCCCATCCCATGAGATTCAATATTAGCTTCATCAATGATGTAAAGACCGTATTCATCGCATAGTTCATACCATTTAGGGTCGTTAGGATAGTGGCAGGTACGCACCGCATTGATGTTATTTTCTTTCATCAGTTTTATGTCAAGCAGCATCGATTCAACACCAACCACGTGACCTTCAAATTCATCGTGTTCATGCCGGTTAACGCCTTTGAATAACACGGCCTTTCCATTAACCAGGAGCTGCCCGTTTTTGATTTCCACTTTGCGAAATCCTACCTTATTGGAGGTGGTTTGAATTATCTTACCATCCTTATCCTTAAGCGTAAGCAATAGGGTGTACAAATTTGGTGTTTCAGCACTCCACTTTTTAGGTTCTTTAATCAGGCCTGTCAGCGATGTAGTTGTTGATTCCGAAACCTTAAGGTTTTTTGTGGAGGTCCATACTCTTTGTTTTCCGTCATAGAGATTAGCTTCAAGTGTATAAGTGCCGGTTGTTTTCTTATGTGCCTTTAGTTCAACTTCAACTGCAGGCATTGCATTTTTGAACTGGTCATCTAAATTGCACTTAAAGAAAAAGTCGCGTATTCTGACTTGTGGAGTTGAATAAAGGTAGACATCACGTTCAATTCCACTTAATCTCCAAAAATCCTGACATTCAAGGTAAGAACCGTCACTAAAACGATACACTTCTACAGCAACCGTGTTATTACCCTTTTTGATATAGGGTGTGATGTCAAATTCGGCCGGTGTTTTGGAGCCTTGCGAATAGCCAACCTTTTGACCATTGATCCAAAGGTACATGGCCGACTTAACAGCTCCAAAGTGAATAAAAACTTGTCGCCCAGACCAATTATCAGGCAATAGAAATTCCCGCTTGTATGAGCCTACAGGGTTCCAGTCGGTTGGTACAGTGGGCGGTTCTGGATTTTTAGGTGCAAACTCATACCGCGTATTGATGTAGATCGGCACACCATAGCCATTTAGTTCCCAGTTGGCAGGTACTTTAATGTTATCCCAGTTTGACACATCATAATCTGTTTGGAAAAAATTCTGTGGACGATCAGCTGGTTTAGTAACCCAGTTGAACTTCCAGATGCCGTTCAATGATTGGTAAAATGGTGATTCTAAGGGTACATTATTGATAGCTGCAGCTTCGCAATCGTAAGTGTAAAATGTCGAATAAGGGATCTCCCGGTTGATTGCAAAAATTCTTTCATTTTCCCAGTCTTCCTGAGCATAGCATGATATACTGCTAAAGATTATCAGCAATAAATAGCAAATGTGTTTCATTTGATTTTTTATTTAAAACATTAAAGAAAAGTATTTACAGTGTTTTTTGATTATTAATGTCATGGGTGGATTGTATTTAATTGTTTGTAAGCAAATATATTCTTAGCGCAGCGTCTTAGGGTTTAAATTTCTTCTGTTTTGGTTGATGAATCTTTTTGTTGCTGAAAAATAAGGTGTTACAATTTTATTTATAACATGCCGCTATGTTCCTTGTTGATTAAAGTTGCTCATAAATCAGGAATAATTCAATGGAATGTTATCTTTGTTTCAAAAGGTTAAAAAGTGTTGGTTCTGATAATGTTTGTTGCTAATAAAATAAAGCTGGTGCAACGGTTCATTTTATTTATTATTATCTTATTTGGAAGCCATATGCAGAATAGCTATGCTGGCTTTCGCACGTACTCATTTAGGCATCTGACTGAAAATATTGCTTTAAAGCAAAGTACGGTTAATTGTATATATCAGGATAGTATTGGCTTGATGTATTTCGGAACCAATGAAGGGTTGTTCCTGTATGATGGGTATAGCTCTGAACTCCGTTGGAATACAATTGATTCAGAACTTATGTTGAAGGCCAATAATATTTATTCAATTGCTCATTTTGCCCATTCAT
Source organism: Carboxylicivirga mesophila (assembly GCF_018271975.1). GTDB lineage: Bacteria > Bacteroidota > Bacteroidia > Bacteroidales > Marinilabiliaceae > Carboxylicivirga > Carboxylicivirga mesophila. The sequence continues at coordinate 39,401 of NZ_JAGUCN010000017.1, read as the reverse complement.
TGGTTCTTTTAAGTACTGAGGCAGGAATATATCTATATAACCCGGTCACGCATCGTTTTTCGCTGGTCGAACTACCTTTTGATGACTTTGGCAAGATTTCATTTATATCATCAGGTGATAAATTGTATGTCTATTCTAATAAGGGGCTTGGTTGTCTTTCAGTTAATTTAACTGACAATCATTATGAGGCGACATATCTATCACTGAATAGTTTAATGAATGACTGGAATTCTTCGGGATTGGTTAGGTTCAGCTCTTATACTCAAAGTCAATCGGGAAAGGTTCTTTTGGCACAAAGAGATGGTCAGGTGTTTTGTTTTACGCCCGAAGAGGAACGCATAGAACGGTTGTGGGTTCAGCAGCAAAGTATTACCTGCATTTTTGAAGATAGTAATGGGGTGGTATGGCTTGGTTCTGACAATAATCGAGTGACAAGCTGGCAACCGGATATGCCTTGGAGTCGTTCATTTCAGCTCCAGATTAATCAGAACTCCTATGAAGTAGCCAAATACATCACAGCGATATGTGAGGATGAGGAAGGAAACATTATTATTGGTACCAATAATAATGGGATAGCCCTTATACCTTCAGCGGGTAAATACGAGTATAAGCCCGACATAGAGTATTATACAGTTGAATCAGGTAACTCTAACAGTATTTGCGACAACAATGTATCGTATTTGTTTTGTGAACGTTCCAATGCCATTTTTATTGGCACCAAGGGGAATGGCATAAATCAGTTATCCCTGGGGAAGGGGTGTTTTACACAATATGTTGTGAATAATAATGACGCCAATAGTCTGGATCATTTCAGGGTTAATGCTATTTATGAAGATAAGGAAGGGTTCATATGGTTTGGCACTCGGCTGGGGCTTAACCGGTATCATAAAGCAAGTGGACGTTACGAGCGGTTTAGCAATAAAGTACCCCGGGCAAATGAGACACGTCCTAATGGGGTAGAGTATATTGGTGAGACTACCTGCTTTTGCAAAGATAGTGACGGAAACTTGTGGATAGGCACCTACGGGAGTGGATTGTACCGGTATGATTATGACAAGAAGCAGTTTTTTCATTATGAGGATGAGCAGGGCAATGATGTGCCTGCCGACCGTATAACGGATATCACTCTTGATTCGGATAATAATTTATGGTTGGCTACACATTCTGCGGGTATTGCCCGAATACTAGGGGTAGATAGTGTGAGAAACAGACTGAATATTAGATATTACAAGTGTGATAATACTGAACCCAACGTATCATCCTCCCAAAACGTTGATATCGTTTTTATAGACAGTAAGGATAACCTCTGGTTTTCACATCGTGATAATGGGTTATTCAGGTTAGGAAAGGAGAGTAAGACCATGCAAAATTTCAGGTATATTGCAGGTGATTCTACATCGTTGTCTAATAATACCATTATTTCGGTTTGTGACGATAACAATGGAGATATATGGTTTGGGACAGCTCGCGGACTCAATAAGTTTGACATAGAAACAGAACTTTTCACTAGTTACACCATGGAGAGCGGATTGCCCCACAACTCTATTTGTGGAGTTTTAAGTGACGATCGGGGAAAAATATGGCTGTATACCCAACGGGGCATCTATCGCTTTGATCCTTCGACCAAAATGTTTGTAAGCTTTATTGAGAATAGCCGCATCTTTCATGAGGACTACACCATTGATGCCTCCTTTAAAAATTCTTCGGGCAAGCTTTATTTAGGAACCATTAATAACGGATGTTTTGCCTTTCATCCGGATAGTATAAGCGATAATTTATTCGTCCCATCGGTTTCATTCACTAATTTTCATATGTCTGAATGTGCTGCGCCGGATCAGGATAGAGCGGTGTTTTCATGCCCCGATATTAATGTAGATACCCTTAACCTTGAATTGACTTACAAACAAAACAACTTTTCGATAGAGTATACGGCTTTTGCTTACCATGAAAGCCTTAATCTGCAGTTTTCTTATCATATGCAGGGAGTTGACAGAGGCTGGAACAAGACAAACGAAAAGAAAATGCTCATTCCATATACCAATCTGAGCCCTGGTAAATATGTGTTTAAGGTTAGGGTAGCCAATCAGCTGAATCCTGGTGATTACGCCGAGAAAAGGATGAATATTGTTATTAAACCCCCTTTTTATGAAACACCTTTGGCCTATTCAATCTATGCGATATTACTACTACTCATTGTTTTTGTCTTATACCGGTATACTTTATCAAGGATAAAACTAAAGAATGACCTTCATATCGAGAGGATGAAACTGGGCTTTTTTACCAATGTGTCGCACGAATTCAGAACCCCATTAACCTTGATTGTTGGACCATTAAAAAAGTTGATGGCAGCTGATGAAGGTATGTCAGAACAAGAGCGCAGGGCACATTATTCACTTATCAACCGGAATACTGAAAAAATGATGAAGCTGGTCAATCAGATTCTGGATATCCGGAAAATAGATAATCAGAAGATGGTGCTAAAGACCGAACAAACTGATATCATACCCTTCACAAAAGATATATTCGATTGTTTCAATTTGCTTGCACAGGAGAAGCAGATTGCGTATTCATTTGATGCACCATCAGTACAGATTAATATGGCGTGCGATCAGGATAAAATGGAAAAAATTCTGTACAATCTGATATCTAATGCCTTCAAGTATACACCTGTTAAAGGCTCAATAAGTGTGAATATTGAATCAGATGCAGGTAAGCAGCTGTGTATATATGTCAGAGATACGGGTAAGGGGATACCCGAAGATAAGATGAATTGTATTTTTGAATGGTTCTATCAGGTTGAACAAGGGAAGGAAGCGAACATAAACGGGACAGGCCTTGGTTTATCAATTGTTAAATCGTTTGTTGAGATGCACCATGGAAAAGTTACTGTCCACAATAATGAAGTTGGATGTACTTTTGTTGTCAACCTGCCGTTACAAGATTGTCGCGTTGATGAGTCAGGCATTAAAAAAGAAGCAGGCGCATTCCGCAATAAGTTGGTTATGGAGAGGAGTGCGGACTTAAGTGCACATCATTACCCTGATCATAAAGGAACGGAGCTGAATAACAGAAGTGATGCACCACTCATTTTAGTCGTTGAAGATAATGATGAGGTCAGGGAGTTTATAATTAATCAGCTCTGGCAAAACTATAGAATTAAATCAGCTACAAACGGAACAGAAGGATTAGAGCAGGCAATTGATAGTGTTCCCGATTTGATTGTGTCTGATATTATGATGCCTCACATGGATGGATTCGAGCTTTGTAAACAACTTAAAACAGATATCAGGACCAGCCATATACCTGTGATTTTATTAAGCGCCCGCTCTTCGGTTGAGCAACAGATACAAGGGATCGATATTGGTGCTGATGCATATATAACAAAACCTTTTGAGCCTTTCTACCTGGAGGCCAGAATTAAAAATTTAATTGCATCGCGTCAGAAGCTAAGACAAGTGTTTAAGGCTGATACCGACAGCTGTTCCGATATGGCTGGTGAGATGACCAATGCATTGGATACAGATTTTCTGAACAAAGTAACGTCAATCGTGTCTGATCATTTAGATGATCCGGATTTCTCAGTGCCTGATCTGACTAAACAAGTTGGTATGAGTAATACTGTTTTTTATCTGAAGTTAAAGGCATTAACAGGTTTTTCTGCCATTGAGTTTATCAGGCACATTCGCATGAAAAAGGCTAAAGAACTACTGAATTATAATTCACATACCATATCTGAAGTGTCTAATATAGTTGGCTTTAATGATCCTAAGTATTTTAGTACCTGTTTTAAAAGGATGTATGGTGTATCTCCGAGTCAATATGTTTATAAAAAAACTAAAATTAATGATTGATCTGGTTTTGTTTAGCTCTGAAATATCATTTCTTTGTAGAGATAGTGTTTAAAGTACGCGTTTATGCCATTAAGTGACAAAATAATTCTCAAAGAGCTTAGTAACGGAAATGAGCAGGTATACCATTCGTTGTTTGATAGTTATTATCCCACCTTGATGCAGTTTGCCTATCGCTTTCTATTTGATAAAGACGCCTGTAAAGATATTGTGCAGGAAGTGTTTATTACCCTTTGGGAGAAAAGGGAAGTCCAGGAAATAAAATCGCTGAAGTGGTATTTGCATACGGCCGTTAAGAATAAATGTCTGAGTTACTTGCGTAATATCGGAATTAAGGATAAGCATCAGGTGTATTTAATAGACTCTTACCTGTTGGAGCATTCTGAAGAAGAAGTGCTGGAACCACAATTAGTTAAAGAGGTTAATGAGGCGCTTAACCAACTGCCCAGAGAAATGAAGCGCATCTTCAGGCTTAAATATCTACACGGGCTTACGATGAATGAGATTGCTGAGGATTTGGATATTTCGGTTAGTACCGTTAAAACTCAGCTGGGCCGGGCCAGAATTAAACTGCGTAACCTTCTGTTTGATCGCACGCTGCTCGTTTTTTTTCTCTAACAAACACATCAGGGTTCGGGCGGTTGGTATGCCTGCTTCGCATAGGTATGGATAGTTCTTCATACCTGCTTCGTATGTTGTTCGATTCATCCTCACTCCACCTTCGCCACGCGCATACCGAACATGGATTGAAGCAGTATCGAACATGGATCGATGCTAGGACGAATAACCTTCGGTAAACGTTAAAAATAGTTCGAAAATTGGTAGTTTGAAGGAAAAAACGGCAAAAAAGATGGGGGTAGGGCAATTTCAGCTAAAAACCATGCAAATATGTTAAATGAAATATTCGAAGCATCTCATAATTAGCAGGTAAATAGGATTGTGAGATAATTGATGTTACGGTAATATTACTGTTGTATTCTTTAATGGAGAAATCGCTTAGGTTTGTGTAAGTGTAATAATATGATTCTGGGGTGGGAATTCAGGGCGTGAAAGTGCTTAACGACCCATTGGCAGCACTAAAGTCGATGGTAATGATTTACTTTTCGCGTATATGGTAACTTGTTAATTAAATTTGGTAGTGTTGTCTGCATCCCAAATTTTTACGTTGAACCGGAGTTTATAGCATGCTCACAAAGAAACACACCATGACAGTGATAAGTTTTTTGAAAAAAAATGAATTAGTTGTCAACCAGTTTTCCTGTGAGTGAGTCTTAATAATTGAATGAACACATAAAACCATGCGCATTAAAAAAGAAATAGACTATTTAATCATTTGGAAAAAGCTTCATGGATTAGCTAGCCATGAGGAACTTGCCAGTTTTCAAGCATGGTTGCAAAGCAGCAGCAAAAACAAGGAGTACTTTTCAAAACTGCAACGCAACTATGACAATGATTCAATAAAAATTACTCAACAGGATATAGAACAATCGTGGCAACAAATTGATCCGTCAGTACAAAAAAGAAGGAGAAGCGTGTATAAGAAGTGGCTGCAGGTAGCTGCCGCTGTGATGTTACCATTAGGTCTTGCCCTCAGTGTACTCCATTTCTCAGGAAGAGACTGGCATACCGTTGAAACGGCTCATCAGATTGTGCCAGGCCACCCAATGGCGGTGCTTAAACTGGCTAATGGTGAATTCATAGAGTTGGATGCCAATGACGAGTTAACCATTATGAATGATAAAGGAATCGTAATCGGAGTGGATTCCATGGATGTGTTAACTTATGATGCAAGTAGCAATGAAACAGCATTTAATACCATCAGTGTACCACGTGGAGGTGAGTATCAGCTGGTATTGTCTGATGGCACTAAAGTGTGGCTTAACTCAGAATCATCCTTAACCTATCCGATAAGTTTTAGCAATCATCAGAGAGAGGTTTTCTTAACGGGCGAAGCTTATTTCGATGTAACAACTGATAAGGAAAAACCATTTGTTGTGAAAACTACCACATCCGATGTTAAGGTATATGGAACACAGTTCAATGTGATGAGCTACGACAGCGATAAGTTAGTCGAAACAACCTTGGTAGAAGGCAGTGTAGCCGTGATTATTGACGGGATGGAAACGCTCATTCATCCGGGCCAGCAGGCACAAATAAACAAAGTTAATAATCAGGTGTTTATCAATGAGGTAAACGTTGAACTTTACACCGCCTGGAAAGATGGCATCTTCCGGTTTGAAGAGATGAGCTTACAGCAAATGGCTGACAAGCTGGGGCGATGGTACGATGTTGATTTCTTTTTTGCCAACGAAGATGTTAAAAACAAACGCTTTACAGGTGCTGTTAAGCGTGAAACGGATTTCGGGTTTTTTATTAACCTGATTGAGGAAACAACAAAAGTTAAAGTGGAAGTAAATAATAAGGCGGTACTGGTAAAAACCTTGTATTAAAGCGTTATTATATAAATAGAAAAAGGAGAGTGTTTGAGCACCCTCCTCTATACTAAAATCAATAACCGGAAAGTCTCGCCAAAGTCAATTCCGGTAATTATTAACATTAGATCTACAAATCTATGAAAAGTTTACAAAAAAGGAGGGCTTGTTGTACCTTTATTCAAGTGCCTCGTAAAATGCTGTTAGCTATGCGGATTAGCGTTGTTTTATTGTTTGGGGTTTTCCTACAGGTATCGGCCGCTGGATGGGCGCAAAAAGTCGATATGAAGGAAACTAAAACAACTTACAGAGAACTCTTCCAGGAGGTGGAGCGACAAACAGGTTTGATCACCATCCTGAGTAATGATGAGATGGACATTAACCAGGAGGTGAATGTGCAGGAAGGGACTTTTGAGCTGAAAGAGTTGTATCAGCAGGTATTGACAGATGCCGGGATGGAGTTTCGCCTGGTGGACGGGTATATTGTAATCAAACCGGCACAGAAAACCATATTTATTGAAGAAGTGACTCAACAGGAAAGTAAAACCGTGTTACAGGGTTTTATTGTTGATGCTGAAACCAACCAACCTCTTTTAGGCGTTAATGTGGCTATTAAGGGGACTGCACAGGGAACCATTACTGATGAAAGCGGTGCATTCAGGCTGGATATTGAGGAGCAGAGTGGCACGCTTGCTTTTTCATACATTGGCTATGAAGATCAGGAGCGCCCTTTTAGCGAATCATCTTCTTTTGCCATTGTGATGGTGCCGGCCGTTAGTTCGGTGGATGAGGTAATTGTGTATGCCACCGGTTTAACCAAGATATCTAAAGAACGTGCTACTGGTTCATACAGTGTTATGACACGTGCAGATATTGAGTCGAGCCCCAATGAAGAGATTGCGCGTTCACTGGAGGGTAATGTTACTGGCTTGCAGGAAAGCTATAACCCACAAACAGGTCAAAATGAGATTACCATTCGTGGAGTTGGCACCATCAACAGTGAACGGGCTCCACTAATTGTTGTGGACGGGTTCCCGGTGGAAGGCGACTTCTCAACCATTAACCCTAACGATATTGATAATGTAACGGTACTGAAAGATGCCGCAGCAGCTTCAATATGGGGAGCACGGGCCGGTAACGGTGTGATTGTTATTACTACGCGTAAGGGTAAAAACTCAGGTAAATTTAATGTGGAGTTGGGCTCCTACCTTAAGATGGGAGAAGAGCTGGATATGGACTACAACCTGGCGCGTGCATCAATAGACAATCAGCTGGCCTACGAAAAGTATCTGGTTGATAATAATTATGGTTCATTCTGGGGGGTGCCAGATAATCTGGCGGACGGCCGTGATGTATACTCTAAAGGAGTGCAGGCCTACTGGGATCATCAGCGTGGAGTCATCAGTGCTTCTGACCTGAATGCGACTATTGCACGATTGAAGGCAACGGACTATACAGATGATGTGAAGAAATACCTGCTGCGGAAGCCGGTTACACAACAACACAATGTGTCTATCAGCGGAAGCACTGATAGAGCTTCTTATTACCTGTCGGTACTGTATAACGATGTGAAAGGTCACTACCAGGAGTCGCGTGATCAGAAAGTGTTGATTAATTTCCGTAACACGTACCAGCTGAAAGATTGGTTAGGCTTGCGCTTTGGCATTACTTCTGAAATTAAAAAGGCTAACGATAGCGGAAGTAATCTGAGTACTATTAGAGGCATTTCACCGTATGAAAATCTGGTTAATGCGGATGGGACCTATGCTCAGGTGGATCATGGATTAAACTTCAACTATATGAATCCAATTGCCAAAACGGCTGATGGATTACCATACAATAATTGGGCCTATAACCCGATTGAAGAAATGTTGAACAGAGACCTCATTACCAACTACAATAATTCTCGTATTCAGACAGGGCTGGATTTCAAAATAATGGATGGTTTGCATTTCTCGCCAAGTTTTCAGTACGAAAGGTTTACCAGCGAAACAAAGAATTACAATGGGGAAGATACCTACTATGTTCGTAATATGGCTAATGATAATGTGAAGTACGATGAAAACACAAATACGGTATCGGAAGCGTATATGCCAAAGGGTGGTGTGTTGAATCAGCGCAACTCTGAAACGGTAACTTACGACTTAAGAAACCAAATCAATTTCGATAGGAAGTTTAGTACTGATCATGAGGTAAATCTGGTAGTAGCAACCGAACATATTTGGAAGCAGACTGAAGGACATGGTAATATGTTGTATGGCTACAATCCTGATAGTCATACACATGCCCACCCGGCATATGGTTATGGCTCAAGTGCTTTCAACTGGAATACTTTAATTCCAAGTTATTATGGTGGTGGACTGTCTACGGGGCACTTTTTGAGTTATAGTAACACCCGCTTGTTCTCATTTTTTGCCAATGCGGCGTATACCTACCGTCAGAAATACACCATCACAGGAAGTTATCGTACCGATGCCTCTAACATGATTGTGGACGATCCAAAATTCAGATATTCGCCATTCTGGTCGATTGGAGGTAGCTGGAATGCCAAAAGAGAATCATTCCTGAATGATGTGGATATTCTGGACCAGTTAACGGTACGCGCCACTTATGGTATCTCGGGTAACACCGTTACAACGGCCTCTACAGTACCTGTGATCAGCTTATCTGCCGAACCATCTAATCGTACCGGCGAGCGCTCGGGCCGTGTAAGTGATTATGGTAACCCAACCTTGCGTTGGGAGCGTATCAACCAATTGAATGTAGCCGTTGACTTCTCGATGTTTAACCGCATGCTTTACGGATCGTTTGAAGTATATGATAAGCAAAGTGAGGATCTGCTGGCCAGTGTGGCAGTTGCTCCAACTTATGGCTCAACACAGCAAACATTTAATGTGGCAGAGGTTAGCAATAAGGGATTTGAAATGAGCTTGAATGGTAACCTGAAATTTGGCGGCCTAACCTGGAATCCAGGTCTTAACTATTCATACAATACAAGTAAAGTACTATCGCTGCAGGTATCACATATCTATCCTAGAACCATATCTACATACCGGTTTGTTGAGGGACAACCTGTTGCACCTGCCTATTCTTGGGTATATGGAGGCATGAATGAGGATAACCTGCCTACCATTATCGGTGAAAATGGTGTGACTTACACCATGAATGAGAACATTGGTAGCAATGGTGAAGAAGGACAGGATGTACTAAGAAATATGGGAACATTTATCGCACCAACCGTGATAGGTTTTTCCAATACCTTCCAGTTTAAGGATTTCACATTCAGAGCATTGATCACTGGTAAGTTTGGCCATGTGTTCCGTCGTCCAACCTTCTCGTACAGCATGTTGTCGCGTACCAAAGAGTTTTACCACGAAGACCTGAACGGACTGGTGGAAGGTAAAGCCAATGAAATGGGTATTCCTGCCCTGCCTGTGGGTTATGAATTTAACAGCTACCGTTGGGGATGGTACGCACCAGATTTGAATACCCTGGTGGAAGATGCCAGCCATATCAGGGTGCGTGAGCTATACTTAGGCTATAAACTGCCTGAACGTATTGCCGCTTCTATTGGTTTAGACAAGCTGACAGTATTTGCCCATGCACGTGACCTGGGTACCATCTGGACCGCCAATGATAAGGGCATCGATCCGGAATACATCAAAGGAAGCCGTTTTAACCCGGGTGCTTCATATACCATTGGTTTTAATCTAGGATTTTAAAAAAGGACTGTACTATGAAAAAGATATTATTATTACTATTAGTAGGAGCAAGCTTTGTTGCCTGTGATAGCTTTCTGGACGAGGCGCCTGAAAAGTCAAGTGCAAAAACACTTGAAACAGCTGAGGAGTTGGATATATTGCTGAATGGTGTGACTTATTCGTACTATTCGGATCCTGACTTCTTCTGTACCGATAACTTTGATATTCCTTTAGAGGTATATGATGAATTGCCCGGAGCTTTTTCGTTTAATATTATTGAGCAGTACCTATTTAACACTCAGTTAGATAATGCGCTGGACTATTGCTGGAACATGAGGTACCGCACCATCTGGTTATGTAACTATGCCATTAAAGTGCTGGATGAAAATAGTATCACCGGTTCCGAAGGGCAGAAGATGGAACTGAAAGCAGAGGCCCATTTCTTAAGAGCGACTGAATATTTTGCTCTGGCACTTAACTATTGTTTGCACCCAACTGAGGCTAATGCCTCTGAACCAGGTTTGCCTTTGAGAACATCAACCGATTTTGAAGAGAATCTGTCGCGTGCTTCATTGGCAGATACTTATCGTTTTATTGAGGAAGACCTGCAGGAAGCTTTAAAAATGGATGTGGATATTAAACGCAACTGGCGTGCCAGCAAAGCTGCCGTCGAAGCATTTGCTGCCCGTTATTATCTCTATTTGGGTGATTTTGCCAAGGCTGAACAGTACGCTGCAAGTGCACTGGCTAAGCATTCAGAAATGATTGATTACGATGCCGAGTTTTATACGGTAACTGATGCATTGGGAATTGCTTACCCAATGACAAATACGTATTATTCGTTCCGTCCGGAGTGGTTAAACTTCTGGAAAGGACAATATATGAACCGTTCTTTAACAAACGCTCACTGGAAATCGTTGCCAAGCGAGGAATTGATGAGCTTGTATGACCCACTTGATAAACGTTACGAGATGTTTATGGTTGAGAATTACCTAAAACGATTTGGCTTTGTTACTAATCAGCACGTGGGTTACATCCAGGGTGGTAACTTTGGTGAGTATATTGCAGGACCTTCAACTTCTGAAATGTATCTGATTGCTGCTGAAACAAAAGCGCGTAAGGGCGATATAGCCGGAGCTATGAATGACATTGAAACTGTTAGAGTTAACCGTTTTGCGGCTGCTGATTATGCACCGCTGGCCTTGCCGGCCAACAAAAAAGATGCCATTCAAACGGTTATTGACGAGCGTCGTCGTGAGATGCCATTTACCAGCCGTTGGTACGATATTCGTCGTATTAATGTGGATCCTGAAATTGATAATATTACCATCCGCCGTAAGTTCTACCCGCTTGATGGTAACCAGGTAAATATGGAGGCGACACCAATTGATTATGTGATCGAGCCGGGTTCACGCTTGTTTGCACGTCCGTTAAATGAGGCTGTTATTAATTTAAGTAATGGGCAAACCAAGCAAAATGAGTATTAATTGTGTGTTATTTAAATAGTTAAAGAGACTTTCCTGACATATGCATTGTGCTTAAGATGTAAGATAGTGTTGGGGAAGCTCTTTTATAAGCAACAATAAAAAAAATTAAAAGATGAAATATACTAGATATATAACCATACTGATGGCGTTCATCCTGCTTATTTCAGGTTTTACTTCCTGTGATGAGGAGTCATTCTCAAAAGGTGATTTTGAGTGGAGACAGGAGCCTATGACCTTTGTGACACCTGGAGAAAGCAAGAATTATGTTTTCCTGAATAATGCACAAGTGTTCTTAAATAATGAGATCAATTTTACAGCATCCGTGCTGCCTGCTTCAGATACTGATGCAGACAAGGTAATAAAGCTGGAAGTGTTTGCCTATTTTTATGAAATAGATGGGGATGAAACCATTGTTCATGGCGGTGATACTGGTAAGTTGTTTGACTCATTTACCGATATTCCTGACTATAGCGACCTGCAGGTGACAGTTTCCATTGATGATATTTATTCATTGTTTGAGTCAGATTTGGTGAATACCAACAGACCTGACAAACTTGTGGCTACCGACTTAATACAGTTTAAATGGGTAGTAACTGATGCCAGCGGAAGGGTAACTGATACCCGAATCGATTGCTCTGGTACGCATTGCCATTACATGTTTGGGGTTGAAGCAGGAGATGACTGTCCAAATGACTTGTCAGGTGTATTAAACTACGAAATTATCGATAAAGGTAGCGGTGCAACAGGGGCGATTGGCCAAACAGGTACAGTCACTATCACGCGTGTTTCTTATTTTGGTGAATATACCATCGATGATTGTCAGTTTGGCACTTCCTGGAATGGTAGTAAATTTCCAGCAGGATTGTTCGATCAGGATTGCGCAAACCTAATTATCCTGGAAGAATCTAATAGCACTATGTGGGAAATAACCAATATCAATGGACCAACCTGTGATATTACTTATACTTATTATTACACAGCTGGTTACGATGAGTGGGCAACAGCCCGCGTAACACGTGCTGATGGTAAAGATTGGCCTGCAGACCTGAGGGGTGAAGGACCATACCCAGGTAACTAATTATAGCTTAAAATGCCATGGCTGTTCCTTGCCATGGCATTTTTCCTACCATCAGTCTAAGCTGATGCAGAAGATACAATTTTTAATTCTCACCTTAGCTTATGAACGTTGATTGCGGGATAAGCCCAATTGACGTATAGGTTCAAAAAAAAATGATATGAGTAAATCTGTAAATCTGTTAATTTGTGCTTTAATGCTTTTTGCAACAAGTATTTATGCACAGGAAAGTAGTTTCAGAATTCATGGCACCATACAAGGGCTTGATTCTGAAGAAATGACCGTCTTTATTGACGATGCTGAAGCTCCCAACGGCTATCGCCGAGAGGAAATTAAGGTCGAAAATAATGTTTTTGACTTTACCTCAACGATTAAGGAAGTAACGCATATCACTATTTCTACCGGCGTTGATCGCGTTGTTAAATGGGCCGACAAAGGCTATATTCCTGTTAAGTCATCGTTGCTGGCCGTGTTCGTTTATCCGGGTGCCGATATTAAAGTCAGTGGTGAAGTCAGTGATTTTGTGAACGCCTATCCCGAAAGTGCGGAATATAATGCCGGGCTGACCAAATTGAATACGGCCATATATCCGGTCATGAACGAGTCAGTGAATCATACCATCAAAGCCCTTAAAGAGGAAGGCGATGAAAAGGTGGCCAGCGAAAAGAAAGCCGACGAGCTATCGAAAAAATCTCTGGCTATGAAGGAGCAGTTTATCACCGATAACCCGGACGAGCTGGCATCGGTATGGATGCTGTCGGATATGGCTTTGCGTAATCAACTGCCGATGGAACGCATTGAGGTGTTGTTTAATAACTTCACTGAAACGCATCAGCAAACCCGCTATTACCACGAAGTTAACGAACGACTGAATGGATTCAGATCCACCAAAGTAGGCGAAATTGCTCCTGATTTGGTGAGCTCTAATACTCCCGATGGAGAGCCGTTTGACTTAAAGAGCCTGAGAGGTAAGTATGTGGTGATCGATTTCTGGGGTACCTGGTGTGGGCCCTGCATGAGCGGCATGCCACACCTGAGAGAATACTACCTGAAATACAAAGACCAGCTGGAAATTGTTGGGATTGCTCAGGATAGAAACGTGAATAAATGGAAAGAAGCCATTGAAACTCATCAGATGGACTGGCACAACGTGATTAATAACGACCAGAAAAATGTGGACTGGGTGCTGAAGTTCAATGTGAGTGGATTCCCTACAAAGCTTTTATTGGATAAAGACGGTAAGATCATTGGCCGTTGGGTTGGTGAAGGCAAAGAAGGCCAAGGCCTTTATAACATGATTGATGAACTATTACAATAATTCTAAGAAGTAAACGAGATGAGATTAATTTTATTGAGCTTCGTGGGCTTGCTCCTGCTGACACAATGCCAACAACAGGGAGCTACCATAAGTTTTGAGATAAAGGCCAATGCCGAAGCACCTTTGCTGATGGGTAAATTGGTTGAGGAGTCCTATAAGGTAGATACCTTTTTTGCAGACGCCAACAACATAATTAAGATTGAGCTGGCTTCCAATGAGCTGAAAGATGTGCGATTCAACTACGAGAAGAATACGCTCAGTCCATTTATCAATGATGGCGACCGCTTGCAAGTAACCATTACACAGGGTGAAAACGGTCTGGATATTGTTTATGCTGGGGATAATGCAATGGCTAATAATTACAAGCTTGAGAGAGAACGGAGCATTAACTATGAGCTGATTCAAAAAATTTATGCCAACGATAAGGAGATTAAATCTTTTGTGGATATGGCCGCAGAGATTGACCAAATACAAGCTGTATGGATGGATCGTTTGCACAACCTGAAGGGGGTGTCGGAGAAATTTATGTCTGACGAAGAGAACTATCTGAAATACTATTTTTACTACATCAAAGGGGTATATCCATGGTATATGAATCGTCATACAGGCAAAGCCATTGACGCCGATAGTGATTATAATGCCTTTATTGCCGGTCTTGAGGAAGATACGGCTCATGAGGCAGTGGAAATGTATTACCAGGTGTTTGATCAAAAGGTAAGGTTCGCACTCAATGTCGAGAAGTCTAAAAAAGATCTAGGTGATACAGCCTACATCGTTGAATTAAATACAATTGCACAACAGATAAAGAGCAAAACACTTAAAAATAAGATGCTGTCGAATAGCATTAGTGGATACTTGTCGTGGAGCATTAATGGATTATTAGATGAAACGTATGTTACCTATCAGAACCTGTGTACCGATGAGGCCATGAAAAAGCGCGTGGAGGTATTATATACCAATGCCATTAAACTCATGCCTGGTCAGCCAGCTCCCGATTTTGATATGTACACCGCTGATGGCGAAAAAGTGATGCTGAGTGATTTTAAAGGGAAGTATGTGTATTTTGATGTGTGGGCTACCTGGTGTGGACCATGTAAGATGGAGATTCCTTACCTGGCTAAAGTTGTGGAGGCTTTGGAAGGAAATACCAATGTAGAGGTGATCAGTATTTCTGTTGATTCGGACCATGAAGCCTGGAAAAAAATGATTGAGGAAGACCAGCCGCAATGGAAACAGTTCATTGTTAATGATGCTTTTAATTCATCATTGGCAAAACAATATAATATCTCGGGCATACCGCAGTTTACGCTGATTGATCCTGAAGGGAAGATAATTGATGTGCAGGCCTTGCGACCTTCGCATCCCGATTTACTTACTTTGCTGAAAAGTTATTAGTGGGAATCTGTAATAGTTGCAAAAGTCTTTGTAATTAATTGTTTTTAAAGATTTTTTAAACTGTGCTTTTTAAGCCGTTTTATAGGGGGAAGGCTGTTCTGTATGGGACAGCCTTTTATTATGACTTAATCATAACGAATACAATTCTTTATAGCTAAAAGAGGTGTCAGGTCTGGTCCATAATAGCTTTTAAATGTTGACTCCAGGTAACATTGCATTTGGGATTTAAATGGGATAAGTTTACACCAATGGCTCTCTAAAATTCTACATATACAAGCCAATGTTCTCCTCAATATAGTTATTAAGAGGTATTTCTTATTTAATGTATAGCCATATGTTAGTAAGATAAAATTCTATTAAGAAGCTTTCTCTTTCGAGACTTACTTTTTCTTAAACAAGCCTATTGCCGTAAGTAAAATAAAAACCCAAGCTATTAGTAATAAACCTAATACTATCATGAATTTGGCTCCCGGAAGATGGAGTATTTTCCAAATTATCCCTATTGTTGTAACGATTATTGCGGAGATCAGGCTTACAGAGAAAACGATTCGTTTCATAAAGGTCTATTAATAGAATTATTTAAGTAAAATTACTGTTCAGTTCCACGAAATTAAACCATAATAAAAGTACTAATACAATGTGATAATAAATTGCTTATGGTTTTATAAAATAATGTTTGCAGTACTTATAGAGCTTATATGGATATTGTCACTTGACGTCGTTAAGTTTTGAGAATGCATTTTCAGGTAAGGCTAAAAGCCCGTTATCAATATTTACAGTGCATTTGAATGCACTATACCAAAGGAAGTTGTTATTTCTGAATAATTAAGCCGGTTGACTTAGTAGTGCCAACGCTGTGCTTGAATTGAATAATACAAATACCTTCAGGCAATTCATTTTCAACAATCATAAATATTAATGTGCCTTCTTTGGTTATCAGACTATCGTACAATAACTTAATTGCTCGATCGAATATATCTTAACTACAATGATAACGTATTTGTTTGATCTTATAATGGATACAGCTTCATGGTTATTTACATTTACACCTATTTGCAATAGCTTTGATATTACGATGCTCCTCTATATGTATGGCCATCTAAATCTAATAATATTCTGGTTGTGTATGAATAAAAAAATTCTACTATGAAAAAGTTAAATGTATTGAAAAGAGTAGTTCTGTATTATGTGCTCCTCTTGTGGCCATTTATGCTGGTGGCTCAAAATGGGAGTTTATACAAGGTATCCCTGTCAGAGCAGCTGCAAGCATCTGCTCTGGTGATTGAGGGACGGATACTTGACCAAATGGCTCTTTGGGATGATGCAGGGCAGCATATTTATACCTTGCATGAGATAGAGGTGTTTAAATCATTTAAAGGTTTACTAACGTCGAAGGTGTATGTGTTAACAGCAGGTGGACTTGTGGGCGACCAATTTGAACAGGTGAGTGATCAACCAGTGCTGCGAAAGGGCGACTGCGGCGTGTTGATGCTCAATACTTCCACTATTCAATTACCCGATGGAGTAACAAACAATAATAGCATTTTTGAGGTGGTAAGTGCAGCCCAGGGCTTTTACCGGTATGATTTTAAGGCTAATGTGGCAGCCAATGTGCTTTCATCGCACGAAAACATTGTTGATGCGTTTTACCCGGCCATTCAATCGCTTACAAAGTTGAGTTATAGAATTGTTGCCCCTTTTGTTGTTGAAGCACAAGTTCATGCAAAGGGCTTAAAGGCTACAGCAGCGGTTACCATCAGTTCCATCAGTCCGGCGCAAGCCTCGGCAGGGACGCAAACGGTGATGGTCATCAACGGCTCTGGCTTTGGTAGCGAAACAGGGCAAGTTGGATTTAAAAATGCTAACGATGGCGGTGCCACCTATTTTAATGTACAGGCCTCGGAGATAAGAAGCTGGAGTGACACCCGGATAGAAGTGTTTATTCCCTCCCATGCCGGAACCGGTAACGTCCGTGTAACCAATGCTGCTGCTGAAGTGGGCGAATCAACTGAAATTATCACGGTTACCTTTGCGCATACTAATCTGCTCTTCAGTGATCAGGCTATTATGACTCAGCTGATTGATGTGGATGGACAAGGTGGATACCTGTGGCACATGTTTACTGATTTTGATGAGAATAACAATGCTAAGGAGGCATTTACCAGGGCTTTTAATACCTGGGTGTGCGCCTCAAAAGTGAATTGGCGCCTGGGCTTGCCTACTTCAACGGATGTTACCACACAGGATGGCGAAAATGTGATTCGCTTTGATAACGGAGAAGAGCTGCCCCTGGGTGTTTTAGGCCGTTGTATAAGTTATGGTTTTCAGTGCGGTGATCCGTTGATTAATGCTGTGGTGGAGATGGATATGATTGTTAACGACACCGAAAACTGGAACTATGGGCCTGATGCCCCTTCCAGCACCGAATATGATTTTGAAACAGTAGTGTTGCACGAGTTAGGCCATGGCCATCAACTGGGGCACGTTCTTGAAAGTAATGACGTGATGTTCTATGGCTTAGGAGAGGGAAGCTCTAAAAGGCAATTGAGCAGTAACGATTTGTCAGGAGCCAATTACGTGCAAGCCAAGAGCAAAGCTACTCCGGTATGCTTTTTTAGTGTGGTTACCGATGGTGAATGTTTGTCCAACAATATTGACGAACAAACCTTATTGGATGGATTGAAGATATATCCCAACCCGGCATCCACTGTGTTACATGTGGAAAACACAGCAGCCGTTAAGCTTCACCATATGACTATTATAGATGTGAACGGGCGAAAACTAGCAACCATACCAGCTGATAATGGTGAAGGGCCGCATTCAATTGATATAAGGCGCTTAACAAGGGGCATTTATTTTCTGAATATTGTGTCAGACAAAGCCAGTGTTAGCCAGCGATTTGTGGTTAGTTATTAAAATTACATATAAAGAGAATGCCACAACTCAAGAAAAGTATTCTTAATGTTGGAATCACCTGTTGAGATACAGAAATAATGAGTCAGTAAGGGCTTAATGCAATAGATAATTGTATTTAGAGGTGCAAATTAAAGTGCTGTTACTCAACAAAAGTTACAAAAGCGTTGTTTATAGTATTATTCTAATTTTTCACTTTAATACTTTAATTATGAAAAAGATTCTCACAATATTAATAATCGGACTATTTATAGCTTCTTGCGGAAGTGATAAAACCTCAGATCCAAAACCTGAGCCAGTGATGGAGCAGGCTGAGCTGACTGCATTTAATTTTCTGCCGGTGGCCTATGGCCTCGACTGGCATGTTAATAATGAAACATTTAAAAGTAACCAGGCCTATGGCAATGGCAGTGGAGCTACTGTGGAGTGGGAAAAGGGCAGTAATAGTTTGAAGTTGGAAGTGAAGAATACCGAGAATAAAACTACTGTTATAACTGATAACCATTCGTTTGTTGACCAAAAGGAATATATCGGTGTAGTTTTTGGCACCAGTGGCGAACCTGAGTTGGAAGTACTTGAAAAAGATATGACGCCTCCGGCCTCAGGTAAAGTGCGGGTGCGCTTTTTTAATGCCTTAGATAGTGCCGGAGCAATTGATATATATCTGGGTGGTGAAACGGCCGATTATAAGAAGGTGAGCAACCTGGCTTATAAAGCAAGTACCGCCTATATGGATGTTGAGGTAAGCGCATTATCAGGTTTGGTGGTATACACTTCTACTGGTGTATTGCCGGATGATCAGACAGATATACTACGTTATTCTGGCAATCAAAGTAGTGCTGCGGATAAAATATACACTCACCTGTTGGCGCCTAAATTGGATGATTTTAGTAAGGCTGGTATTTTTATACTAAATCATTGATTATTTGGCACATCGCCGGAGGTGATTGGGTCATAATCCAATAAGAGTTATTAAGAGGCTGTCTGTTGCAGGGCAGCCTCTTGAAGTTAACATTTTAGTACAACTCGGCTTCCTGCATTTTGTAATCAGTATGCTGCACACTATGCTGTTTTACAACCTTGAATACCAATGCGTACTTCGCAGTTTTTGATTTAAAGAATTCTGCCTCAGGTACCTGAATTTGAATAGTACCTCTTTTTTTAGTCCAGTTCAATTTTCCATTAAAGCCCAGAAGCCGAATTGTATCACCTTTTCTTACTTTTAATTGATTAAAAATAATTGTTTTGGGTAGATGAGTCTCGTTTTCGTCAATTAAATAAAATGCATTTACAGTGCCGTCTTTATTGACTGTGTATCGCTCTTGGTCTTCACCAAATTCCTTTCGTCCTGTTGTATTGTAAATGGCTTCACCGTTTATGGACATCCACTCACCAATTTCATCGAATCGCTGATAGACCTCTGGTGCCCACTGGCCTTCAGGATCAGGACCAACATTCAGTAACAGGGAGCCATTTTTTGAAACAACATCACATAGCATATGGATGACTTCCCGCGATGATTTATAGACGTCGTTTGGCATATATGCCCACGAACCACTTAAAGTGATACACGACTCCCATGGGTCTTCAATGTAGCGGTCTGGAATAAACTGCTCAGGGGTCAGGTAGTTTTCGTCAGGCCCTTCAATATGTCGGTCAACCACAATTAAGCCAGGTTGTTTTTGGCGTGCCTTTTTTGACATCTCGGCAATTCTTAAATCTTGGTTTTGTGGTACATGTAGTTGGGTATATCCACTTTTCAAAAATAGACCATTAATAAAATTGATTAGTCGCTGCTGGCCTTTAGTCAGTGGTCTTACCCAGCCACCATCCATCCACAAAATGTCAATTTGGCCATAGTTAGTCATTAGTTCATCTACCTGCCCATGAAAGAAGTCAACAAAGGCCTGCCAGCGTTCGGGATACCGCTCTATATTGTAATTCACATTGCGGTCAGGCGTTGCAAAATTGGGCCACCAAAAGTTTTCATTATGCCAATCTGGTTTTGAGAGATAAGCACCAATCATGAAGTCCATTTTTCTGAATTCGTCAAAAATAGCCT
Source organism: Carboxylicivirga mesophila (assembly GCF_018271975.1). Taxonomy (GTDB): domain Bacteria; phylum Bacteroidota; class Bacteroidia; order Bacteroidales; family Marinilabiliaceae; genus Carboxylicivirga; species Carboxylicivirga mesophila. The sequence continues at coordinate 19,170 of NZ_JAGUCN010000017.1, read as the reverse complement.
TCGTAACATCTGCTTTCGGATGAGTATGAAACGGACATTCGGCAGAGGTTATTTTATAGTTTGATAGTTGGGTATCAAACATGTTAAAACCATCATGATGTTTGGTGGTAAAAACCATGTATCGCATGCCAGCCTTACTGGCAGCGTTTGCCCATTTCTCAGGATTAAATTGCGTGGGATTAAATGTTTTCTTTAAAGCAACGTAATCGCGTTTAAAATTTTCATAATCTGGGTTTTCGCGTTTGCACCAACTTTCATCTTCGGCACACAAGGCCCAGGATTCAACAATCCCCCACTGACTATATGTTCCCCAATGCATAAATAATCCGAACTTAAGCGTTCGCCAGTCATTCAGTTTTTTCTGGACGGCCACATCTTCGACTGGATAGTATTTGTTAAGCTTTGTTTGCCCGTGAGTAACGGAGGCTGTGATACAAAAAAGCAGTGTGAATAGAAAGTTTTTCATGTTTCTAATTTTGAGATATTTATAGTTGACAAGTTTTCCATCCCTATTGTGGCTTTGGAATGACAAATAATATTTTCCTGTTGAAACTCTTTATATGCCTAGCCAGGTCATTTGTTGTTATTATTGGTCAAAAATAATTCTGCCATTGAGAAAGAAAACAGATTGGGGATAAATAGTCCTATTAAGGTACCAATGACATAAAATAGTTGAGAATAGCTATCTGACAGAAGTCTTAATGCATGGATTTGTAAAGCTGTTATTTTGATTTATGAGGCTTTCAAATGGAAAATATGCAGGAATTCATTCAATTGTGGAAGTCAGTCTGTGAGCAATTGTCAATAAAAGTCTTTGAAAGGAGCTGAAGTTATTGAAAGTAGGGTGGAGGTAACAGCAAATTGGTTGCTATAAAAAAAGAGGCTGTCGTAAACTGACAGCCTCGTATTATTAGTTATTGAGCATCAAAAGTAATTGTAATTAAGTTAGATGGTTTAGTTGGGTGGTCAAGTACCCCATGTAAAAATAAAGTCAGACTTAACCTGGTTGATGATATTTCACGAATTATGGCTTTAGGTGTATAATCCAATAAACCAATGAAACCCCCATTATTGAATGTAATCACGTCTACATTCTCGAAATTAACAGTTACTTGCTCAATGCCACCATCTACCTCGTTAGCAGCTTCAATGCTCAGGTTAACTCCTTTTTCAAGAGTCCATGAAGCATTTGTTGGTTCAGTGTGATTGATAGTAGCTAATCCATTTCCTGGAGATGAAGCCTCATCGAGTCCATTCAAGGCTGTATACATATAACCTCCAATACAAATACCATTAACAAAGTCAATTGAATAGTTGCCATCGTGTTTAAAAGTGTAAAGGTTATCATACTCATCCCCAAGTCCAATAAGGGCTAATAGGTTGTCTGTAGGCGGAAATGCAATGTCGGCAGAGGTAAGTGGTTCAGCTACTTTATTAGATACGCCATCTGTACCCGTATTGGCGGTAGTACTCATTACCCATGTTTTCCCATTTGGCATAGCGGCTCCTCCTGATAATAACTCTTCAATAGAGGCCAAAATTTCTATTTGTTTGGTTGCTACAGTTTCTCCACCATCACCTTTTACTGTTACAGATACATTATACTCACCCGATTGCTCATAGGTATGGGTCGGAGATTTTTCTATACTGGTATTACCATCGCCAAAATCCCAATGATACTCTTTCACATATTTGTCGATTGTTGAAAATGTAAAAGAATAAGGGTTTTCTGTACTTGCTTCTGCATAAACTTCTACAATAGGAGCTGGTGTTGCATCGTCACTACCACACGATACCAATGCCACAGCAATTGAAAATAACATTGCGGAGGCTAATAATAAATTTTTCATAAAACTTTAGTTTAAATTTCTAATATGGATTATTTAACATTGAATGTCAGTCTTTTACATCCCACCAAAGCGGTGTTGTTACTTCGTCGGGACCTTGTAGTTTAATGGCTGCCTGATAGTTGGAGCTATTCAGGTTAGTTTCGTTTGCCGCATACCTGAAGCGTTTGGGCAGTACCCCATTGGTAACGCCTAAATCATAAACCGGGGCTCTGCGTTGTTCAATAACCGGATAACCCGTTCTTCTGATATTTGTCCAACCTTCAAAGGCATCAGGCAAGAAGCCGATCCACATCTGGGTGGCTATTTGCTCAAACTGTTCTTCTTGTGAGCCACTTAAGGATGCTTCACTGCTCGTCAGGTAGGTTTCAATAAGCTCTGGGTCGACTTCCCATTGTTTTAATGCCTGTTCAATGCCTTTTTGATACCAGGCCTCAGAATTTTCATCACTCAGATTAAATAATGCGGCTTCGGCTCTCAGAAAACAAACTTCAGAAGCCGTGAGCATATAGGCGGTTGCACCTTTACCTACTAAAGTATCGGTAGGTATACACATTTTATCCATATTCCAGTTGGGGAGAGCTTCATCGCTTAGTCCGTTGGGTAAACCTATAAATTCACCATCATCATTCGGACGAATGAAGATGTTCAAACGAGGGTCATTTTTACTTTTTAAGGTCTCTACAAGTTTGTCGCTCACTTTTACGGTGTAATAAACTCGGAGCATATGATTTAGCGGGTTGTAAAATTCGGCACGATCATTTTCTTCATATAGTCGTTTGGCATTATCTGCATTTTCCACTATTAAAGGCTCTTTCAAGCACTCATTAACAATGGTTTTTGATAACGCGGGCTCGACAAACCGAACACGCATAGCCATTCTTAATCGCAATGAGTTGGCAAAGCGAATCCATTGTTCCAGATCGTTTTCATACAGTGGGTCTGCCCCAGGAAATGCCTCTTCAGGATTGGCCTCTTTTAAAACCGCAATGGCTAGCTGAAGTTCATTAAAGATGGTTTTATAAATATCCTCTACCTGGTCGTATACGGGGTACAGTATTTCTTCCTGGCCATAACCTCCTTGGGTATACGGTACAGCTCCATAAGCATCTGCAACCCGGATGTAATTATAGGATTCTACTATTTTGGCTAGGGAGTAGCGAACATGGTTTTCATATTCTCCTCCTTTTCTGGTCATGCGTATTACTTCTTTGATATGCCGGATTTGTTCTTTAAAGAAATAATTAAAGGGATCACTGTAAAAAGTTTCAGTGTAGTTGTCGTAGTAATTATCAATGAATCGTGGAATATTATTACCTACGTAGTAATGTCCATACTGAAGCCCGAAAGGCCACTCAAAACCAATGTAAGCTAATCCGCCGTTAGTATATAATACCGCACTGGAAAACAAGTATTCCGGATCGATAGTGTTTTGAGCATTGGGGTTCGTGTTTATTTTTTCCAATCGATCATCACAAGCCCCCAGTATTATATAGCTGCTTAAAATCAAGATGATATATATCGTTCTCATAGTCAATAATTTTATATAATTAAAAATTAACCTTTAAATTGGCACCATATGATCGGGTCGATGGCAAAGAGGAATGCTCGAACCCAGTAGATACATTACCACTTCCGAAAGCCGATTCAGGATCAACATGCTCCATGGCCTTATAGAAGAAAAATAGGTTTCTGCCAACAAGAGAGATGCTCACATTTGTAAAGGGAGTTTTGGACATCCATTTATTAGGAAGAGTATAGTTAACAACCACTTCTCTCAAGCGAATATTGGTGCCATCTTGTATCCATTCAGCACCAATTTCTTTATTGTAGACATGATACCACCTGTAAGTTGGAGAAATAGCGGTTGTGTTGGGCTTACCTGTATTTTCATTGATGCCATTTTCAACGTAACCACCTGTGCCTGCATACCATTCATCTCTTCCCTCAAGGGTCTCGACGCTGGTGCCAAACAGACCACGGTAAGCTTTACTCCATGAGTAGATATCTCCACCCTTTTGCATATCGATTAAAAAGTTTAGTGAGAGAGTTTTATAAGACAACCTGTTGCTTAAGCCTGCCATCCAGTCGGGGTTAATATTGCCCATTACTTTTTTATCCCCTTTAAACGGAAAGCCATTATCATCAATGAGTTTGTTGCCAAACTGATCTCTTTTAAAGTCGGTAGTATATATTTGACCATATGGTTGTCCGGGGTAAGCTCTAATTTCGGCATGAAAATCAGACCCTAGCGGCAGATAAGGTATATCTCCGTATAGCTGTTTGACCTCATTCTTATTAGTCGACCAGGTTAATGAAACATCCCAATTGAGTCCGTTGTGTGTTTGTATAGGCTGGCCACTCAGTTGTAATTCTATTCCTCTATTCTCTATTTCACCGGCATTCATTTTTTTGGCACCATAGCCTGATGTAGGGGCAAGGTCCACCGACATTATTTGCTTATCTGATAAGCTGTAGTAATAGGTTGCATCAATGCCTAAACGGTTGTTAAGCAGTTTTAAGTCGGTACCCACTTCATATGATTGTGTTTCCTCGGGCATCAAATTATAAAATGGGAGTACATCACCTATGTAGGCCATCGGGTATGGATGCTGACTTTGTACAATTCCATAATATTGATCGATTTGGTAGGCACCGGTATCATTACCTACTTTGGCATACGAAGCACGCAGTTTTCCACTCGATAAAATATGGTTTTTTATATTGAATGCTTCAGAAAATAAAAAGCTAAGATTCTCGGAATGATAGCCGTATGAGTTGTTGTCCAATGGGAGGGTGGATGACCAGTCGTTGCGGTAGGTTAAGTCCAGATAAACATAGTTTTTATAGGCAATCTGTGTCATACCATATAGTGAGTATACCTCTTTCTGTCCAAACCACTCCGATGAATTGATATCGCTATAGTTACTTAAATGAAAGAAATCAGGTTCTTTCATTTTGATGCCACTTTGGCTTAATCCACGTCCTTCGTAATACATGTAATTACCACCAATGCTTAAATTAGCTGTCCATGTGTCATTAAATGCTTTATGATAGGCAAGCAAGAAGTCTGAGTTCCATTCAATATTGTTGTTTGTACTCTGCACTTTATACCCAAGCCCATTGTATGAATCAGCCCGTCCGGTATTTTCATAAGCCATATACCGCTTATTAATGAAGTCGAAACCCGAACGCAAGGATAAATTAAGGTCTTTTATCATTTCCCATTTAACCGACAACATGGTTTGCAGCCTGTTTTTTTCATCTTCGTTATGTATGTTTTCTAGTATCCAATATGGATTGTTAAATGTTTGATCAGAGGTCCACTTGAACTCATTACCGTTTTCATCATATATGTTGTTCCTTAACGACTGCAGGCCGATATTACGGGGTAAAACATCTAAAGACATCACAATATTGGCACCATCTTCAGCTAAAGCCGGACGGTTTTCGACCTCACTGTGTATGTAAGTTATTTTTCCATCAAATTCTACTTTACTGCCAAGTTTAGAGAAGCCTCTCAGTGCTAGTGTTTGTCTGTTTAGGTTATTATTAGGCACAATGCCTTTAGATCTTTGATCGGTTATAGAGGCTCTGAATGAACTGTTCTCATCACCTCCTTCAAAGGACAAGCTGTTGGTTATGTTGCTTCCTGTTCTGAAAAACTCATCGTACGGATTCTGTTGGGGCAACATCGCTTCTTCCTCTCCATACCAGTTAACTACAGTTTGGCCGTCCATTTTAGGCCCATAGCTCCATATCCAGGGGTGGTCATTATTGGGGCCGTTGGGGCCATTCAAAGGGGGGTAGCTTCCAAATGCACCTTGTCCATATTTATTCTGAAAGTTGGGTGTTGTCATGGGTGTTTCCATGCTGTAGCTTGAATTGACTGTCACGCCAATTCCTTTGCGTTTAAGTCCTTTTTTAGTAGTAATTAGTACCACCCCGTTGGCACCGCGCGAACCATATAAGGCTGAAGCTCCAGCCCCTTTTAGCACACTCATTGATTCAATGTCATTCGGATTAAGATCTGACAGGGCATCACCACCGTCGGTGCCTCCCCAACGATTTGCCCCTCCGGAACTGGCATCCATTGGTATACCATCTATAACAAACAATGGCCTGTTGTTACCATATATTGAAGAGATACCCCTTAACACAACCCGCGTTGAACCATCAACTCCGGTAGGTGCTTTTGTAATCTGTAAGCCAGATACTTTTCCTGCTAAAGAGTTGATAGGGTTATTTTCTTTGGCTTCATTAACCTCATCACTATTAATTTGTGTAACGGAGTAGCCCAGTGAGCTTTTATCCCGCGCGATATTCAAAGCTGTTACAACTACCTCACCCAATGCAGCATTATCTTCGCTTAGCTTTATGTTTATTTTCTCACGACCATTGATTGGTTCTTCAACTAATTCGTAACCAATAAACGAAAACACAATTACTTCATAGGGATTATCGACTTTAAGTTCATACTTACCTTCCGTATCGGATATAGTTCCATATGTTGTACCTTTAATATAAACATTAACACCAGGAAGAGGGCTATTGTCGTGCTTTGATCTAATTGTACCCGTTACAGTTATTGATTCCTGCACATTGTCATTCGGAGCAACTACAATTAAATTGTTTTCTAATCTTCTGAATTGCAGGTTAGTTTGTGTTTTTAGTTCATTAAGAATTTCTTCTATTTCTTTCTTTTTGATATTAATCCTTACCATCTTCTCAAGGCCTTCTATTTCAACGTTATAAAAGAACCTGTAACCTGTTTCTTTCTGGATGGTTTTAAATAATTCTTTGACTGATATAGCTTCCGTTTTATCATCTAGTTTGATATTTTGAGCAATGGCACGCGTACCTGAAAAAAGTAGAAATGTTATAGTGAAAAGGACGTATAGTGCCCTAATCAACCCGAGGGATGTTTTTCTGCATGTTGCAGAACAAGAGGAATATTTTTTCATATTATTTTGTTTAGTTATTGCTGTCTAGAGTGGCATTTCTGTTAGTTATCCATATATCTCTGTTCTTTATTTCGAAGTCTACAGGTGCTGTTAGTTGTATGGCTTTCATCACCTGTTCGATGGTTTCATTTTCTAATTCTCCTGAGAAACGAAGGCTTCCCAATGCTTTTTCGTCGTAATGAATTTTTACGTTGTACTTACGCTGTAACCTGACAACCAAATCACTTAATAGTTCACTTTTAAGATAGATACGATCGCTAACCCAGGCGGTACATAAATCAATATCTACGTTGGACGTGATAGCTATTTTCTCCTCTAATTGTAACGCATCAGTACTAGATAACTTGTGGTATATTACTTGTTCTTTTGGTCTGACAAAAATTTCTTTGGATGATTCATTTTGTACATTAATATTCTCCTGAACACTTATTTTGCCTTCAACCAAGGTTGTTCTTACTTCATCATCATCAGCGTATGACTCAACATTGAAAACGGTACCATAAGCTCTTACTACCAGATGAGATGTTACCACATTAAAGGGTTTTGTTTGGTTCTTGCTCACATGAAAATAGGCTTCTCCTTCCAAAAAAACAGTCCTGTCATTTAGTCCATATTGATTCGTATAGCTGAGATTACTTCCTGCATTTAAAACAACTTTAGTTCCGTCAGGAAGGTAAATGTGTGATTTACTGCCATAGGGAACTTCGATGCTATGCTGTGATACTTGTTGTTTACCAGTATGCTGGTATGTATACATTGACAGGCCTGCAATGATAATTCCCATTACAAAAACGGCTGCAAAGCGACTGTATTGTCTCCAAATGGTCAGTATCCTATTCCTGTTGCTTGCAGTTTCCTGTAATTTTGCCCACTGTTGTTCGATAATTTCCTCATTAATATACTTATACGAGTCGAGGTAAGTCCAAATTAAATTCAGTTGGCTTAATTCGAGTTTATTCTCCGGACTCCTATTCAACCAGTTCACAAGCTCCTTGTGTTCTTGTTCACTTAATTCATCATTCTTTAAAATCCGAACAATCAGTGTTGATATGTAATTATCTTTATTCATTTTGGTGCTTTCAATATAATAGGCAGCTGAGCACGTAAATTCACTTACAACATTTCCAAAAAAATGTAAATAAAAATTAAAATATCAGTTTTAAGGACCTTTTTGAATGTTTTTAAAGCACGGTATATCTGAGTTTCCACTGTTTTAGGGGAGATGTCAAGTATGTCTGCAATCTCTTTGTGCTTCATGCCTTTTAGGCGGCTCAGTTCAAATATTAGCCTACATTGTTTAGGTAGTTCACTTAAAATTGTTTCAATTTTATTTCTTAATTCTTGTTCGAAAACAGTATCATATCCATTAACAAAATTTGAATCCTCATCCAGTATTTCACTCACATAGCGTTGCCTTACTTTTTGCTTTTTAATGTAGTTGAGGCATGTATTATGGCAAGCAGATAAAAGATAAGATTTGGCAGATTTATTAAACTGCAATGTTTCCTTGTTTTCAATTATGTATGTGAAAACATCGTGTACAATATCCAAACGTGAAGAATGATCATTCACAAAATGAGCTGCATAACTGTAAACAGTTCTATAATGTAATTTGTAGAGTTCTTCTAAATGTTTGATATTCATGTACGCCTCTAATTGTTTGCTTGTTTCGCTGTCAAATACATTTCTGCTCAATCTGTTTTAGGGAAATTCCTTAATCTTCCGTGCGATTTATTTGAGCGAGTAGAAATATACAGGTTTATTTAGACTAATCAATGATACTTTTGAACATTATGAAATAAAGTATGCAAAATTAACTTTTATCTGCGGTTAATGACGGTCTTAAACAAGAGCTTATGGCATTGAATCCTCGCGAAGCATGAATACCAGAAGTAAATATGGATAAGTAGCTGGTGCTCAATAATTTTTTATAACTGTTGAATGGACTTAAGTGGAGGATGAAGAAGCGCGTTGTCTATATGAAAGAGCACAAATTATAGTTTACAGGAGATTGAAATACCCATTTGTTGCCCGTTGTAATAGGGGAGGCATACTGAGTTTTTTTTAGATCAGCTAATCTGAGGATAAAGCCAGTAAGCAAATTTAGCAGATAGCATACCAATGCCTGCTCCAGCTATTACATCACCAAACCAATGCCGGTCGTTGTATATTCTAAAGAGGCCAGTTGCGGATGCAACTGAATAACCTCCAATGCCATACCAGATTGAATGGTGTTTATATTCCTGCCAGAGAAATTCAGCACCCATAAATGCGATTGCTGTATGTCCGGATGGGAAAGAGTTATAGGAGGTTCCATCTGGGCGCAATACCTTAGTTGAGTATTTTAAACTGTTAACGGTAAGCGCTGTAATGCCTGATGCTATCGATAGGAGAATTGTTTGTTCAAGAAGCTTATGTCGCCCTTCTATTCCCATCAGGTTTAATGCATAAACAGAAGCGATAGGGGCATATTGACTGAAATCATCGATACTGATACTGTTATCTATATGCACTTTTACTTCGTGACCAATACTTTAATTTAACAGCTTCTTTCCACCGACCATTGTTTCTATTGCTCCATAGCTAATTAAAGTAGCAGGAATTAATAACGATTGGTTCTTAAATCGATGGGTATGTACTTGTACTGTATCTGAATTAGACGCATATAATGGTAAACTAAGAGTTAAAACGCCTAGTAATAATAATTTCATAAATAGTAATTGTAATGTTGTAATATTGATTGTATTGTCCTATCGGAAATCATGGTTTTAAAACTTTAGGCCAGGAATGGCCTGGTTTAACAAGGATTACAAGTCATGTTGGTCTCTTCATTTTCAATCTGAATAGTTACATGATGAAGGTTATAGTTATCAGACAGGATGGTTTTGATCTTATTTAATAGCAATTCGTTATTCGTTTGATTGCTTACTATATGAGCAGATAAGACGTTTTCGTTGGTGCTTAATGCCCAGATGTGTAGATCATGTATGGATATCACCTGTTCAATTTCCAGAATGCTTTGTTTAACCTTGTTGTAGTCAACATTTCTCGGAACACCATCTAATGCAAGGTTTATTGATTCGATAAATAAGCTCCATGTGCCCCATAAAATGACGAGTATAATGATGAAACTCATAATAGGATCAAACCATAACGCACCGGTTATTTTTATAAGCAAGCCGGCAATAACAACTCCTAACGAAACACCTGCATCAGCAGCCATGTGCAGGAAAGCACCCTTTATATTTAAGTCGTCTTTTTGTCCTCTTATAAAAAGCAGAGCTGTGAAAGTATTTATGATAACTCCGATGGCTGCCACCACCATCACCTGCGTACCTCCAATGGGTTCGGGGTTGGTAAATTTGCCAATTGCATCCCAGGCTATGAAAATTACAGCTGCAAATAGGAGCAAGGCATTTAGTAATGATATCAGAATAGTACTCTTCTTAAACCCGTAGCTGTATCTGCTGTTTGGTTTTTTTGATGCCATCCAAATGGCAAACCACGCAAAAATAAGTCCTAAAACATCACTGGCGTTATGCCCTGCATCGGCAATTAATGCTGATGAGTTAGCTACAAAACCATAAAATAACTCAACCGCAATAAAGGTGACATTTAGTATGATGCCAATAGCAAATGGCTTATTATAATTTGTTTCATTGTGATGATGTTTGTGTTCCATAACTTGAAATGTTAGTTGTTATGATGGTGTTGATTGACATGACCATTAGGATGCCCTTTGCAAAATATACTATTATTAATTAACAGTAACGAGTCGTTTCTTATTTCAAATTCCTGAATGAAGTTATCAGGTAGGTATAGTGTACCTCTTTTAGTATCTGATGAATACTTATAGCAGCCTGTAATAGCACTTAATGACTGATTGTTCTTATAGGTTACAACCACCGAACCATCTTCTCCTAATGTATAAGTAACCTGATTTTCCAGTCTTCCCTCCGAAAAAAAGAGCGCCTTAAAGGAAGTTGAATCCGTAGATTTATTACAGGCTTGTATTGTAAGCAGTAGGGCAATAGTCGAATATAAAAGCCTCATAATTAAGTTTGATTTGTTCATTAGTTACTCTGTAAATATTCTACAGCCTCTTTTGTTGTTAACGGATTGGTGAGGTTGCCGGTTCTGAGGTAAAAAATGGTTCTGCTGTTCTCTTTTAGAAAGGCTGGTTGTTTTGATTTTTCAATATGTATGATACATATTTCTTTACCATCTAACTGGGCAAATGTAATATGAACCTGTTTGCAAAACTTTTTGCCTATCATGTTAGAGATAATCAGAATGAGTCTTTGTTCGAAACCATCTTTACTCATCTTTTTTAAAGTCCAGTAATCATTCGATAAGCCTAATATTTCTCCATAATCGCTTACACCGATAAGTAGTTTACCACCTTCAGCATTCAGAAATCCGCAGACTGCTTTTAATACTTCATGCTCCAGATTTTTATTGTTTTTTACCTGGTGGTAGTCATATCTCAGAGATGATTTAAACTCAACTTCTTCATTTTCACCTTAGGATATTAATCTATGAATTTCTTCAACATCAAGTTTACAAATGCCTTTTCGAAGCTGCCTTCTGGCAATCAACAGACCATTGGTAATACCTAAGAAAATAGTTAAAGACAAAAGAACAACACCTTCTATATCATTAGGAATAAATATGGTGGTATAAGTTGATTGTAATGTTCGAAAAAATGATGTACTATGGGCACTAAACTCATATTGAAATAACGCACTTAAAAAGGGGAAGGTAAGCAAGCTGATGGCTGATATACAAATAAGCTGCCACTTAATTATCTCTTTCGTTTTCTTTTTCATAATGGCTTTGTATTTAACAGGAAGATTATTGTTGGAATGGGATTTTGTAGAAGTGTGTAAAAAATAGGAATGGTAATGATTAAGGCACCCGGATTGGGAAGATCCAGGTGCCATCATCCAAATTAAAGGGTATTAGTGACTATGTGCGGCTTCGCTCTTTTTCAAATCTGATAACAGATAAAAAGCACCTTCCATTACTACCTGTGCATCATCACTAATTGCTTCCGGAATTGTAATCGCTACATAGCCATTATCAATCAGTCCGGGAATGACTTCAACCATACGAAACGCGATATTGTCTCCATCATGATCGGCTGTATGATCTCCATCTTCATGTCCATCATTTTGATGGTGGTCATCATCGGTTTCATCATGTCCATGATCCTCATGCTCATCATGGTGTGCGGCCTCGTTAGTAGCCATTGGGTTAACAATAAATATATAGCTTTTCCCTTCATCTTCTACTATTGCAGATTCGGGCACGGCCATCATAAGCTCTTTGTCGTTAAAAATTTCGCCGCTTACATAGCTTTCTGCAATTAAATTGACTGGTGAGTCATCAAAGGTGGCGTGTACAACAATTGCTTTTATGTCTTTTTGAAATTTCTTGGCAATGGCAAATATTGTAGCTGGATGTTCTTTGTCCTGATTGGCTATCCGTAAGCGGGCTTTCTGGCCAACTCGAACATGTGGCATATCTTTTTCATATACCAAAAGGTCGGCATGTATCTTATCATTATTTACAACTGAGAATAGTTTGGTTTGCGCATCAACATAAGCTCCAATACTGATATCCACCTGGCTTACATAGCCTTCCACCGGTGAAAGGATATTGACACTCTGGCTGATAACTCCTTTTTTTATCGTAGTTGTATTTAAGTTGAGCATCTGTAAACGAATACCTAAGCCCTCGTAGGATGATTTGGCAGCGTTATAGTCTGCTTCTACTTTTTGAAAATTCTTGCCCGAGCCTACATTGTTGTCATACAGGGCTTTTTGTCGATCATACTCTTTTGCTAAGAAGGTAAAGTTGTTAAAGCTTTCGATGTACTCCTGTTGCAGACTGATATAATCAGGGTGTTCAAGGGTAGCCAGTATCTGTCCTTTACGAACTTTGTCACCTTCAAATACACTGATCGATTTGACATTTCCACCCATAAAGGCTGTAATTTCTGCTTTATCGGCAGGTGAAACTTCCAGTTGACCGTTGGTTTTTATAAAACCTGCCATCGTACGTTCCTGAATAACTCCCAATTTGAGATTAAGTGCAGAGCGTTGCTTTTCGTTTAAGACCACCATGCCCTCAAGAGCCTCATCATCATGTTCATCCTGTGCGCTGTGTCCGTGTTCATCTTTTTTACTTGGTGATGAATTGCAGCTGGTGATAAGCAAGCCGCTGATAAGTAAAATAAATAGACTAATATATCTTATTGATTCCATAATTGTATTATTTGTTAATTATTCGAATGTTCCTGTTTGTGCTTTTATTGCTACTTATGCAGGTGATTAATTAGAGCCTGTCAGGTAGATTAATTCAGCCTTTAAATTCCTGTAATTCAGGTTGGCATCAATGTACATTTGTTTGGTGTTAAGTATTGTTTCCATGTTCTGAATTAACTCGGTATAGTCAATTTCACCAAGCTGATAGGCCAATGTTGTAGCTTTCATTTGCTCGTCGGCCAATGGCAGTGCTTCTGACTGGTAATAATTTTGCACCTTTGCAGCGCTCTCGTACTGTGCCATTCGCTGTGCCAGTAATGATTTAATTTCCAGCTGCGCAGATAATTGTTTTTGTTCTTCAATAAGTACACCGGTACGGGCAGCTTTGGTTTTTGCATTTTGCCCGTTAAATAATGGAATTGATATACCTGCAGAATAGCCATAGTATCCTGAAACTCCATCAACAGACTGATTGCTGTAGGCCAGATTGAATTTGGGCAGCATGGCTGCTTTTTCTTGTTTCCAGATTCTTTCAGCACGTTCGAGTTGTTCGCGAGCCAGCAGTAACTGTGCGTTACTTTCCGTGTTTAAGATATCAATATTCAGAGGCTCGTTATTGGCATCTGCAACTTCAAATTCGTTGGGCAGGAGCAAAAACTGATTGAGTTTTCGATGAGCAGCCATGAGCTCCCCTTCAATTTGTTGAATTTTAACCTGTAGCTCATTGTATTTGGTTGTGGCTGCCAAATATTCCAGCTTTGAGCTTTGCTCTGTTTTGTAACGTAATTCTGCCGCTTTAACAAAGTCCCGGTATATCTTATCAATTTGTTGATATAATCCTCTTGTATGTACAAAGTAGAGTAAGGTGTTAAAGGCATTGCTGACCTGCAGCTCCAGATTGTCTTCAGTGAGGTTTACCTCTGCAACTGCAACATTTACATTTGCTTGTTGAAGCTTACGTTTAGCGGCAATACCCAAAATATCAATATCCGTTTGCTCAACAACAAGACGATTTGCTACGCCCGGGGCGTTACTGCCTACTTCCTCTTTTCCCATTGAAAAACTGGTATTGCCTAAATTGAAAGCGCTTCCTTTTAATGATTTGTTTTGTTTAACCTGCAATTCGGCTGCTTTTAGCGTTGGATAGTTCTCCTTGGCAATAGTAATTGCTTCAGAAAGCGACAGGGATGTGTTACCACCATCTTGTGCTATTGCAGGGCTAAAGCCAAATGTTAATAGGCATAATCCAATGCCCAGGGAGATGGGAGTCTTCAGATTTTTAGTTGTTTGTTTTTTTTCTTTTCTGCCTTCAAGCCATTGGTATAAAAGGGGCACAATAAACAAGGTCAGCAAGGTTTCGGTAAATAAACCTCCAATAACCACGGTTGCCAATGGGCGTTGTACCTCGGCGCCTGCTGAAGTTGATAAGGCCATAGGTATAAAACCAAGAATATCGGTACTGGCAAGCAGGAAAACCGGACGAACCCGCCTTGTGGCACCTTTAACTATTATGTCACGTAGACTGGTAATGCCATTTTCCTTTTGTTCCTTAAAAGAGCCTATCAGCACCAGGCCATCCATCACGCCAACTCCAAATATTACAATGAAGCCGACACCAGCAGATATACTAAAAGGCATATCGCGAATATAAAGGCTGATGATACCACCCATTGCCGAAAGAGGAATGGCCATATAAACCAGCAAGGTGTGTGGGATTGACTTAAGGGCCATAAAGAGCATTACAAAAATAAGCGCCAGTGCGATTGGCACAACAATCATTAACCGCTTGCTGGCACGTTCCAGGTTTTCAAAGGCACCACCATAGCGTATGTAATAGCCAGCCGGTAAATCCAATTGAGCATCCAGTTTTTCTTCTATTTCCTGCACCAGGGTCTTTACATCACGTCCTCGGACATTGATGCCAACATAGGTGCTTCGGTTGGTATTGTCGCGACTTATTTGCATGGGACCTGGCTGATAGTCCACATCTGCCAATTCCTGCAGCGGAATCTGCTGCCCGTTTGGAAGCGGGATAAACAGGGTTTTAACATCTTCTATGTCACGTCTGTTATCCTGGTTTAACCTCACAACTAAATCAAAGCGTTTTTCACCTTCATACACCACTCCGGCGGCACTGCCATTAAAAGCCGTTTTAATAATGGTATTAAGATCACTGATGTTGGCCCCATAGTAAGCTAATTGCTCCCGGTTGTAATTCACGGTTATTTGGGGCAACCCTTTAGTTGCTTCGGTGCGTATGTCACCAACACCATTGATGTTTGCTACCAGTTTCTCTATCTCAGCAGCCTTTTGGGCCAGTATCTCCAAATCTTCGCCGTATAGTTTAATAGCCAGATCTTCTCGGATGCCTGTGAGCAACTCATTAAAGCGCATCTCTACAGGTTGCGAAAATTCATAATTAATACCAGGTATCACGCTCACGGTTTCTTTAAATAATTCAAGCAGTTCTTCTTTACTGCCGGCAGCTGTCCAATTGTCTTTATCTTTGAGGATAATAAAGCAGTCGCCAATATCAATGGGCATTGGATCGGTAGGAATGTCTGCCACACCAATGCGTGTTTGAATGGATTCTATTTCATCAGGGAATTGGTCGACCAATAGTTTCTCAACAGCAGTTGATTTCTCCACCACATTTGTTAGGTCTGTGCCTGGTTTTAAAAGGATGTGCATGGCCAGGTTGCCTTCATCGAGCTGAGGAACGAATTCTCCTCCCATATTACTGAACAGAATGGCTGAGACAATAAACAGACCACTTACTCCGAGCATGACCTTCTTTGTGTTGTTCAGAGTCCACTCAAGCATTGGCTGGTAAGTGTTTTCAAGGCGCCTGATGAACTTGTCACCAAAAGTCTGTTTTTCCTTTTTGGGAGGTTTAAGGAATAAGGCCATCATCATTGGCACATATGTAAGGCAAAGGAAGGTGACGCCAATAACAGCAAATCCAAACGTGAGAGCCATGGGCTTAAACATTTTACCTTCGATGCCCTGCAGGGCTAACAATGGAATGAACACTATCATGATGATGATTTGGCCAAAGAATACCGAGTTCATCATACCACTTGAAATCTTAAACGCTATTTTGTCTTTATCCAGCTGTGTCAGTTTCCTGCCAATATAGGTCTTGTCGCCCAGGTAAAATATCATGCCTTCTATTAGTATAACAGCACCATCGATGAGTATGCCAAAGTCGATGGCACCCAGGCTCATGAGGTTGGCCCAAACATCAAAGATATGCATCATGATAAATGCAAACAGAAGCGATAAGGGGATGACTGTAGCCACAATAAGTCCTCCTCGCATATTGCCAAGTATGAGTACCAATACAAATATGACGATTAAAGCTCCCAGTGACAGGTTCTCAGCGACTGTTGATGTGGTGCTTTTAATCATCTCACTTCTATCAAGGAAAGGAACAATTCTGACACCTTCAGGGAGTGACTTTTGAATCTGTTCAATGCGTTCTTTCACGTTGGCAATAACTTTGTTGGAGTTTTCACCTTTCAGCATCATTACAATGCCACCAACAGCTTCCCCTTTTCCATTGCGGGTGAAGGCACCATAACGAACGGCGCTGCCAAACTGTACTTTGGCTACATCACGAATATAAACAGGGCGATTATTAACACTCTTAATCACCATGTTTTCAATGTCCTTAACTGATCGGGCCAGTCCCTCACCCCGGATGTAGTTTATCTGGTTATTTTTTTCGATGTAGGCTCCCCCGGTATTTTGGTTGTTATCCTGCAGGGCTTTGAACACCTCTGTCATTGTAACATTCATGCTCTTAAGCTGATTGGGCTCAATGGCTACTTCGTACTGTTTGGTTTCACCACCAAATGAATTAATTTCTACCACCCCCGATAGCATGGCCATCTGGCGTTTGACTATCCAGTCTTGTATAGAACGTAGCTCCATATTGTTGTACTGGTCTTCATAGCCAGGCTCAACCTCTAACGCATATTGGTAAATTTCACCCAGGCCGGTACTTATAGGTGACATTGCAGGCGTGCCAAAGCCGGCCGGTATTTTTTCCTGCACTTCATCTAAAGCCTCACCAACCAGCTGGCGAGGGAGGTAAGTGCCCATTTCATCTTCAAATACGATGGTGACCACTGATAGCCCAAAACGTGAAACCGAACGGATTTCTGTAACACTGGGTAAGTTCGACATTGACAGCTCTACCTGATAGGTCACAAACTGTTCTATGTCTTCGGTGCTAAGATTAGGAGCCACTGTAATAACCTGAACCTGGTTGTTGGTAATATCAGGGGTGGCATCCAATGGTATCTGCGTCATTGAATACAGACCTCCAAATATCAGTGCTATCGTCATCAAACCGATGAGCAGCTTATTCTTTATGGAGAATGATAATATACTGTTTATCATGATTGTTATTTGTTTGTTGCCAATGAGTTGTAATAGGCTTTTAAGTGTTGTTGGCTTTTAAAAAACAGCACATGGGTTGAGCCTTGTTTCTGCAGTCCTATTACCGCATTAGCTTTGTTTATGGTTTCCTGAGTCAACGGATCTTTTGTCTGACTAAATTCCCGAAAATGATTCTTCAGCAGATTCAGGCAGCGTTCGCTGCACACATAGAATGTTTGCTGGTGAATTTGAACTTTTTTCGTTTCATGCGGACTGAGTTGTTCACCTGTGAAACATACCTGACCAGGAGGCAGTGTATTGCCATAGCTGGTGTATGTTTTTATCCACAGACGAGTATTGCAGCCATAGGTATAAAACAAAAGCGTGCATACTACTATTGTTAGCAAGCCTGAAAAAGTGATCAATAAGTATTTTCGAAATTTTTTGTCTTGTTGGCGTTGAATCTCAAGAAGCTCTACTTTTGTTAGCTTCTTTTTCTTCATGTTGTCTTCTTTTTTCCTTTATAGTACTGTCAGGTACCAATAATCATAGGATGAAAAAGGTATGAGGATCAATTTAACACGCAACCGCAGGCTGCGGAGGGCCCCTGAAAGTTAATTTAGTTGCAAGATGATTGAGCAATATATGCTTAATAACAGGCGGTTCATAAAGTGGAGTGCCTTGTCTGTTGACATCTTGTTCAGATGCAGGAATTAAGCAGTTATTGATGAAAAATGAAATGTCGGGTAAAACTGTTTCGGAAAAATTGTAGTTATTAAAACTAAGTTCTTCCAACAGGTGACAGGTTTCTGATTCTTCACTCGAGTGGTTACTGTGTTCAAAATCATCATAGTCATCTGCCATGTGGCAGGTCGGATCATTAAATGCATGATGACTATGAGGCATTCCAAAGTGCACCAGTATCAGCAAACCAGCTAATACCATCATTAGTTTATATGTGTTGGGAATGCGCTTCACAGTTTAATAATTTTGTGGTAAAAGTAGAAATTCTTTCGTGCAACCGGGTTGCAAAGTTAGCTGTTGCACTTGTCGCATATGCCTTTTGCAATGATTTGCAGGTCGTTAAGTTTAAAATTATTAGGCAGATTGATAGAAGGTATTTTAATGTTATTCAGGCAGATGGTGTTTTTACATACTGTACACACAAAATGAATATGCTCATCTTCGTGCATGTCATCGCAGTCATCAGCGCATAGCGCATACTTTACACTACCTGTTCCATCATCAATGCGATGAATGATTTTTTTTTCTTCAAAAGTTTTCAGCGTTCGGAACAACGTTGATTTCTCAGCACGTTCAAATTTTGAAACCAAATCAGAAAGGCTTACCGCATTTCGGTCTTTGTAAAGAATCTCTAGCACCAACAGGCGCATGGCTGTAGGTTTAACTTTTTTATTGATGAGTTGTAGCTCGATAGATGGTAGCATTTTCATTATGATAAAAGATAAGTAACCGGTTTTTTGACCAGGAGCCCTTTTGTAACCTTACAAAGAGGCACCTGGTCAAATTATAATTGGGTTATTTTTTTATAAAATTGATGGTTCTGTTGTTGTCCAACTTAATGACATAGAGTCCTTTGTTTAAATCGGAGACATTGATTTTTTCGCCTTGTGAAATGATTCCGTTTTTCAATTCCTTGCCTAGAATATCATACAGTTTGTAAGCTAATTTGTTGTTAATGCC